>CAVUUF010000008.1:0-190115 GCA_963744575.1 uncultured Actinomycetota bacterium
TACTAAGCGCGCCGAGCCCCCGGGTGACGATCACAGCGGCAGAGCGCGCGAGGCTATCCGGACACTCAGCCCCGGCTAACGCCGATTTTCGCGGCCAGGAACCGACCCCGACTGACTGAGGGAAACGCTGCCGAGGATGTACGCGCAACGTCGTTGTGCAGGCGCTTTGCGTCAGGCTTCGCAGCGGGCCTCCGCATAGCTGGGGGGTGTCCCGCTGACTCCTCGGGCTTCTCGCGGATGACGCCGCCATTGACCGCCCGCGTAGACGGAGTGGCAACGTAGCCCGTACCCATGTAGTTCGTGGTGAAGAAGATCAGTATCGGTGCCTCAGTGGTCATGGACGACGAGCGCGACCGAGCGTGATCGCCACGCCCGGCGGAACCACCTCGTCCCAGCTGCCAGCGGGTATGACCCCAGACTGGGGGCCGATTCGCTTAGTGAAAATCGGCGCTAATTCGCGCTGGTCATGGCCAGCGCCATCGTGTCGATCACGATGCGCAATCACCACGCCTATGCCATCTCGGTCTTCCTCATGTGGGTCGCCGGCGTCGCCTTCACCGCGCTGGTCGTGCTGCATGCATGGCGGCTGCTGGCCTTCCGCGCGGCGATGGCCGTCGATCTCGCCGACCCCGGCCTCGGATTCGGGTACTTCACCTTCATCGCCGGCACCGACGTACTCGGCGCCCGGCTCGCCGCCGACGGACACCACCGTGCCGCGGTCTTCCTGCTCGCGGTGGGCTGGCTCGCGTGGCAGCGAAGCTGCGGTGCAGGCCGGTTTCGCCGACCAAAGTCACCTCACCCGGTGCAATCCTCCGAATCAGACCCGGTCCGGGCCCGCCAGCGCCCCGGCCGGCTCCCGCGCGCCCCTAACGACCAAGCGTGGCTATCCCGGCGGGCCAGGGCGGGCGAGCTCGCTGTGGTGATGGGCGCCACCTGTCACTGCGAGTGGCCCGCCGGGGTCTTGCCGGCTGGCCTGGGTGCGTCCGCGCCGCCGGCCCCGGATCGGAGCGGTACCAGGACCGCCAGATCAGGCGGTGCACCGGGATCAGCCGGGGGATGTCGCGCAGGCCGGGGATGAACGGGACGAGCAGCAGCAAGATCGTGGCCAGGCCGGTCATGTAGATCGCGATCATGTCGATGTTGGCTGAGTTGGTCCAGCCCGGCACCTGGTACCAGAGCTGATACAGCCACAGCCAGGGCTGGCCGGGGTAACTGCCGGTCTCGTTCATCACGCCCCACTGGCTGCCGGTCAGGCCCATCGCCTGGGCCTGGCCGGCGAAGTAGGCCCCGTCCTCGATGAACAGCAGCGGCTTGGTGAAGTTCGTGCCGTAGAACGGCTGCTGGGACAACAGGTCGGTGTCCAGCGCGCCGCTGCGCGCGAGGGTCAGCTCGCTGGCCATCAGCGCCGGGACTGGCCCGTCGCCAGCCGCGGGGACGACCGGGCCGCCATTGGCGAACTTCACCTTCGCCACGGCGGCGGTATAGGCGCTGGCCCACTTCAGCTGCTGGGCGGGGGAGGCCGCCCGGTAGGCGGCCAGCGGGGCGGCGATGGCCGGGTCGGCCGTCGCGAGCGAGCCCAGCGGCCCCAGGACGAAGTCCTGCGCCGCGTCGACTGGCTGCGTGACGCCGGCGATGGTGGCCGGGGAGAACAGCAGCCGCTGGGCGGCGCCGCTGGTGTCGTTGTAGGGCGGGCCGTAGGTCGCGGTCTTGCTGGTTCCGTCCAGCTCGGTAGCGGCGGTGGCCAGGAAGTCGGCGGGCGCCAGCCTGGCCCAGGTGGCCACGGTGACCGGCGGGACGTCCGGGGAGGACAGCACCCCGGCCAGGGCCAGGGTGAGCGCCAGCACGATCACCGAGGCGATGGTGCCTTCCTTCAGGATGTCGTAACGCCGGTTAGGACCGCGCCAGGCAGCGGCGCTGGCCGCTGCGACGGAGCGCCGGCGCAGCCGTCCCCGTCCCACGGCGCCGGCGGCGTCCGTGTCGATCGGGTGCGACACCCCGCGCACCCGGACCAGCAGCACGTGCGCGCCGACCAGCGCGATCAGCACGATCGGGAGGAGCACGATATGCCACATCAGCATCTGCCCGGTATTCATCACGTTGAAGAACGCGCCGACCCCGACGGAGTTGAACGCGTCCTTGCCGCTGGTGGAGATCCACTGGGAGTCGAAATTCTGCTGCGACACATAGCCGGTGAAGCACTCCAGGACCGAGGCCACGAACGCGACCACGCCGGTGATCCAGGTCAGAGTCCGGCGGCCGCGCCAGGCGGCCATCCAGAACTTGCCCCACAGGTGGATGACCAGCAGCGCCATGAACAGCTCCACGCTCCACAGGTGCAAGCTGTTGAAGAAGTGCCCGAGCGGGTTGTAATGCCACCAGTCGGGGCCGCCGAGGGCCAGGCCGAACCCGGACACGATCGCCACCCCGAGCGCGGCCAGGGACCCGACGCCGAACACGTACACCCAGGACGCCACGTAAGCGGGCTGCCGGTCGGGCAGTAGCTTGTCCGGCGGCAGCGACTTCAGCGCGCGGCGCCGGACCCGGGCCGTCCACATACCCGCGGTGCCGTCGTCCGCGGCCGGGGTGCCTGCCGTGCCGCTGTCCGCGGCGTCGCCGGCGGCCGCGGCGGGCTCCTCGCGGACTCCCCGCGGGAACGGGAGCAGCAGGGCGGCGCCGAAGATAATGACCATCACCGCGATCAGGACCAGGTTCGCCACTGACACCGTGAAGATCGACCAATGGAGGAAGGAGCCCGGCTGGTTCATGTTGATAGCCAGCGGCCCTGCGTGCTGGAGCTCGGGGGAATTCATCTGGTGTGCTCCGATGCCAGGCAGGCGGAAAGACTAAGGTCCACGCCGTAACGGCGAGGCCGGTGGTGAAGGCGCGGGCTCCTCACGGACACAGCGACGGCCGCTGTCTGAGGCAGTCGTGGCCGGCCATGGCCGGGCACTTCCCGGCGCGGGCCGCGCAGAGTCCGGGCCGGGCCGCATGGGCCGCACGCTGCCCGCGCGCAGCGGCCCAGCGGGTGATGCCGCGCGCATGCCCGCCGGCACGCCAAGGTACCCGGGACGGTTCCTGCTTCGGCGGATCTCATGACCGGGACTCCTGGAAGGCACATCGTCTAGATGATGTGCCGCCGGGGTCCCGAGCGGCGGTTGCCAGGCCAGGCGGTACGCCACAAGCCCGGACGAGCGTCTGACTTGACGCTACCCCGCGCGGGCTGAGAGCGAAAGGGGCTGGAGTCAGTCCGCCGGACCTCGGGATCATCTCCGCCCGGTTCCGTGACATCGGCATGCCGGTCCAGCGTGCCGCCAGGTCAGTCAGGCGATCGCGCCGAGGGGGATAGGGGGCAGGTAGGTGACGGCCTCGTACAGCAGCACGGCGGCTATCACCTGCGCGCTGGCCCGGTGGCCGGCGCCGGCGGCCAGGGCGGCGATCAATCCGAGTTCGGTGATGCCGAGGCCGCCGGGGGTGACGGGCAGCACCGTCAGCAGCCGGACGAACGCGAAGGCCGCCAGGGAGGTCTGCCAGGACACCTGGGCCTGGGACAGGCCCATGCCGCGCAGGCACGCCAGCAGCACGAGCCACAAGGTGAGGTTGCTCGCCGCCGTGGCGGCGGTGATCCGCCAGCCGCGCGCGGCGATCAGGCCGGCGCCGGGGCCCTGGTGATGGGCCTTGTCCGGATTGGCCATTTCCGTCGGGCCGCCACCAGGATTGACTGAAAACGTCTTATCGCAGCATGAGCTGCGGCACGCTAACACCAACCGAAAATACGCACGATGAACTGCCACAGGCACTGATATGTGCCCGCACACACCGCCCTGCCCGGCGCCGTCGGCTCCGGACCGCGAAGCGGCGCACACCATTGTCAGCCACCCCGAGCAGGGCTGGAGCCTGCTCTGCAATGGCGTCGTGATCTTCGAAGACACCGGGGAGCTACTACCGGGCGGCGCGTTCATCGCGCCGCACCGCCCCACCGACCTCGCCGCCTTCGACCGTCCGGCAGGCGTGGCCCCCAGGGACTGCGGGCAGGCCCCAGCGGCCTTACCCGTCACCGGCGACATCTCGCGGACTCACCCGGCACTCGCTGCGACCGCCCAGGGAGTCTGCCCGCGTGCAATGCCAGCCGGATCCCATCGCGGCCTCAGCCAGGGCGGCGGTCACACCGGCCGCGCGGGCAGGCTCACCGCTGGCGAACCGCACGGCGGGGTCACCACGACAGTCGCGCTGCGCCTGTGATCACCGCCCGGCGTCCATCTGGCCGGACCCGCGCCGCCGGGCCTGCTGGGCGCCAGAGGGCGGCGTGTCGTTCGCCGGCATTGACCTGCCAAGCATGGTCGGCACGGCCCAGAGGGACACCCGGCGGACAACCCGAGGCGCGGCAACGTCCTGTTAGCTGTGTCCCGCTTGGCCGACCGCCTCGACGCCGTCGTCGAGGGGCTCACCACCGACGGCACCCCGTGCGTCTGACCCTCGGGGTGATTCGCGCCGGGACGGCGGTCAAGGTCGTGACGACCCGGGCCGAGCTGGAAGGCGGCCTGCGGTGGTTCGAGCCCCTGCAACGGGGCGAGGCGCGGCGCCGGCTCGATCGCCTCGCCGCAGACCGCTGACGAGTTCGGCGTGGCAATCGTCCCGGAGGTGGTACCGCTCATCGATCCGCTCCGCAACGATCCCGACGTTGCCACTGTGATCCGCGACAATGCGCAGCAATTCGTCCCACGAGCGACCGTCGTGTCCCCCACGGCACCGATCCCGCCCGCTGATGACATCTCGGCCCTCTATGCCCGGGTCCCCGGCTGCCACTTCAACGGGGGCGCCGCCGAGCCGACGGAACCTCCGGACCACACCACAGCCCGACCTTCGCCATCGACGAGGCAGCCATACCCATCGCCGCCACAGTCCTCGCCACATCGGCTGTCAGCCTGGCCACAGGGCAACGTCCCCGGACGGAGTGACCATCGAGGTGAAGCTGCGTCCTGGGATTTCCGAGGACGCCGATGCTTGCTGGAGGATCCGCTCGCCGCTGACGCCGGAGCCGAGCAGGGCCAGCGCGATCAGCGGCCCGACGATGAGCTCGAGCGCCTGGGTGCCGAACACCATCCCGACGAGCTTGCCGCGGTCCTTCCGGTTCGCGTACTCGCTCACCATGACCGCGCTGACCGGGTAGTCGCCGGCAACACCGATGCCAAGCACGAAACGGAACCCGATCAGCACCCAGAACGAGCCGGACAGCGCCGATCCCAGCGCCCAAGCGATCATGATCGCCGCCACCAGCCAGTACACCCGCTTGCGGCCGACCATGTCCGCGTAGCGCCCGAACACCAGCGCACCGAGGAACGCAGCCGCCAGCATGATGCTGTTCAGCGCGGCCAGCTGGCCCGAGCTCAGGTGTCAGTCCTGGGTGATCAGCGCCGAGGCGATCCCGATGACGAACAGGTCGTGGGCGTCGGTGAAGAACCTCATCCCCGAGGCCAGCACCGCCCGCAGGCGAACCTGCTCAGCGATGCCTCATCCAGCGCCGCGATCAAGTCCCGGACTGGATGTCAGCTACCGCATCACCCCGCCGCTCATGCCGCCGGCCGCGTTACCCGCGGCCGGTCGCGCTTCCCGCGGCGGAAATTATCGACCGCAGGCAACGTCCAGCCGACCTAGAAATGGACACGAAGTGAATACATGATGGATGGCAGGCGAACTGCCGGCTAGCTGCCCCCGGCTAGCGGGTAAGACACGCGGCCAGCGCTAGCTGCGGCGGCGGCTGTTAGTCACGCCTGCAGAGCGCTCTGGTGACAGCAGGACACGTCGCCGGCCCGGCGTGGCCACGGCAAGCACCGGAGGTGACAGTGCCAGGTTCGGGCGGGCGCTCCCTGCGAGCACGGCTGCGGGCGCTGCCGGTGATGGGCGGGCTGCTGCCCATACGCCGGTCTCAGGTAGCGGCCGACGTGCTGGCCGGTATCACCTTGGCCGCCGTGAGCATCCCTGTACCTCTGGGGTACGCGAAGATCGCCGGGATGCCGGTGGTAACCGGCCTGTACACCTGCTGCTGCCGATGGCCGTCTTCGCCATCTTCGGTTCATCGCGCCATCTCGTCGTCGGCGCGGACTCCGCCACCGCGGCCATCCTCGGCGCGGCCCTCGCCGGGCTGGCGGCCGCTGGCTCGCCGCAATACGTCCGGCTGGCCGGACTCGCGGCCCGGCTCGCGGGCGGGCTGCTGCTGCTGGCCCGGCTGGCCCGGCTCGGGTTCCTGGCGAATTTCCTGTCCCGCACCGTCCTGATCGGGTTCCTCACCGGCGTCGGCATCCAGGTGGCCGCCGGGCAGCTCCCCGACATGCTCGGGGTGACGGCCACGGGCAAGAGCACCCCGGCCAGGCTCCTGGATATCGTGCGGGCGCTGCCGCAGGTACACGGGACAGACGTGGCGGTGGCGGCCGGAGTCATCGTGATCGTGCTGGCTGCCCGCTGGGTCGACCGCAGGATCCCGGGCCTGCTGATCGCCGTGATCGCCGCGATCATCGCGAGCCGCGCGGCCGGACCTGGCCGGGCACGGCGTGGCCGTGCTCGGACCCGTCCCGCGCGGACTGCCGCACCTGGCGCTGCCCGCGCTCGGCCGGCATGACACCGCCACGCTCACCGGCACCGCAGCATCGATATTCGTGGTCATCCTGGCGCAGAGCGCGGCGACCTCACGCGCGTACGCCGGGAAGTACGAGGAGGCATTCAGCCAGGACACCGACCTGACCGGCCTGGGCGCCGCCAACGTGGCCGCCGCGCTCTCCGGCGCCTTCGTCGTCAACGGCAGCCCGACCCAGACACAGGTGGCCGACAGCGCGGGCGGGCGCAGCCAGCTGACCCAGCTCACCACCAGCGCGGCGGTGCTCCTCGTCCTGCTGCTGCTCACCGGGCCGCTGGCCAGCCTGCCCATCGCCGCCCTGGCGGCGATCGTCTTCCTCATCGCCGCCAGGCTCATCGACGTCGCCGGGATGCGGCGCATCCTGGCCTGCCGGCGCCACGAGTTCGCCATTGCCCTGCTCACCACCGCCGCGGTCGTGCCCCTGGGGGTCGAGGAAGGCATCGTGCTTGCCGTCGCCGCCTCGGTCATCGACCATCTGCGCCACAGCTACAACCCACGCAACAGCGTACTGGTGAAGTCACCGGCCGGGCACTGGCAGCCTGCCCCGGTCCTGCCCGCGCGCGGACCGAGCCAGGACTGGTCATCTACCGGTTCGGCACCAGCCTGTACTACGCCAACGCCTCCCGCCTCATCGACGACGTCACGGCCCTGGCCGCGCAGGGAAGCCCGCTGCGGTGGATGGTTCTCGACGGCGCGGCCATCGGCGACGTCGACTACACCGCGTCGGCGGTCCTCACCCGCGTCATCGAACACCTCCGCAAACGACACATCCGCCTCTCCGTCAGCAGCGTCCTCGGCCCGGTGCGCGGGCAGCTTGACCGCTACGGCATCAGCGCCGCCCTCGGCCCCGGCGCCTGCTACGACACCCCCGGCGAGGCGCTCGAGGCCTTCCACGCCACGAAAAAGGCCATCGCCGAGTAAACCGCGCACGCAAGGCAGCCGGCGCGCCGGGCACGATCCCGACAGCGGCGTTGCCCGTTACATCGAGCGGGCCTCCCCAACATGCTGACCGCCGTGCTCGTCGGCATTGCCGGGCTCGGTTTCCTTCTGAAAAGCCGGCGGTGGCCTGTACTGGATGATCCCGGCCGTCCTCGCGAGCCTGGCCGACGGCGTGATCACGCGTGGCTATGTGCGCGTTATTTCGAGACGAGCACTATTCCTGCTCGAGGTGCCTGGCTGACCGCATCCTGGCTTGCAGCGGACCGTTCCGGGCAATCAGCCGCGCCGGATCAGGTGCCTGCCGCGCCGGGCGAGCGGCGGCTGGTGGCGATGACTCCCTACGCGATCGCGGTGGCCTTGTTCGCCGCCTTCGTGGTCGGCGGCATCCTGGCCAAGGCCGTCCCGCTGTGGCTGGTCGCTGTGATCGGTCTCGCCATCGGGGCCGCCGGCTCGCCAATATGCTGATTCCCGGCAGGCGATCACAGGGCCTCATCTTGACCTGCGTGATCGGCGTCGCCGGGGCGCTGGGCGGCGGCTGGGCCCCCACCCGCCTGTTCCACGTCCACACCCTGCACGGGTTCTTCAACCTGTCCACCTGGCTGACCGCCATCGCCGGCGCGGCCGTCCTGCTGCTCGTCTTCCACCTGATCAGCGCCCGGTCCGGCGGGTCCCGCCGGTTCGCGCACCGCTGAGCACCGCCAGCACGGCGCCCCGCAAACGGCACACACGTGCCGGCGCGCCGGGCCGCGTCAGTTAGTAACTCAGATCCCTGGAGTACATCATGATCATCATTACCGGGCTCGTCGTCCTGGTCGCGGCGGTGGTCGCCGGCGCGGCCGGCGTCTTGTCCAATAGCGGCAGCGGGCATGGGCTCACTCACCCCTTCGGGGTGTTCGGCTACCACCTGACCGGCTCCGCCGGGACGCTGTTCCTGTACGGCATCGTGGTCGGGGCACTCGGCCTGCTCGGGCTGAGCCTGCTGCTGGCCGGCGCGCGCCGCACCTCCCGCCGCGGCCGCCAGGCCCGCCGCGGGCTCACCCAGTCCCGCCGCGAGACCGCCGCCGTCATCCAGGACCGCGACGACCTGCTCGGCCAGCGCGACACCGCCCGCGCCTACACCGCCAGCACGCTGGGTACCGGCCCGGCCGGCGGCGGCCGCGATCCCGGCGGCGATGCCGCCGGCGGCCAGCGCAGCAAATGGCACCTGCTCGGGCGCCGATCCTCCTCCCCGCAGGCCGCCCCGCCCGCACAAGCGGCAAACGCGCATGCCCCCGACACCCCCGCCAGCGACGTCCCCGCCGACGCGTCCGCCGCCCCGGACTAGCCAGCGGCAGGCAGGCCACCGTGAGCAGCGTCCAGAAGATCAACATCCGGCTATTGCCCTGCCCCCGTCCCGGACGGCGGCTACCAGCTGCTAGGAGCCCCCTGTGATAATTTTCGGCGTCATTCTCCTGATTATCGGCTTCGTCTCCGGGATCGCCATTCTCTGGACGATCGGCATCATCGTCGTCGTGATCGGCGCGATCCTGGCGCTCCTGGGGATGGCCGGTCACGCGGTCGGCGGACGCAGGCACTACTTCTAGCCGCTGGCCGGGACCCTTCCCTGCCGCTCAGGCAGGACAGGGTCCCCATGGTCAGCGCCGGGCGGAGTACCCGCGCATGCGACGCTCAGGTCGCCGTCGCGTTCCGCGGGGAGCCGGGCATCACAGACGCCGCAAGGGCCGCGGCCGTGCTCGCGGCGGGCGCCCGTGCTATCGCGCGCCGCCATGCAGGTCGCGAACACGGGCCCCGGGGAGTCACCCTGACCGGCGAAGGCAGGCCGGAGAGGTGAGGGCGGCTGCTGCCCCGCGGCCGCGCGGTCGGCCCGATACGGGGATGTTCACCGGGCAGCCCGGCGCGGCAACGCGGGGGGCTTTTATCCGGCTATGCTTACGCTCATACCCGGCAGTTAGCCGATTTGGGCCGCGACATCATGGCGCTGCCTACGGCTGCGTCGTGACCCAGACTTATCGAAGGATGGCGGGGCCCGAGAGCCTCGGCAATCGCCAGTGCGCGCACCGCTTGCCGCGTACCCGGCGGATTATGTTGTGCTGCCCCGAGAGTGAGCGGAGATGGACGGAGAGCTGCTGTCGGCGACGTTCGTGGAGCTGACTGACACGATGGTGGCCGGCTTCGACGTGATCGACTTCCTGCACGTGCTGACTGACCGCAGCGTGCAGCTGCTGGATGTCTCTGCGGCGGGGCTGCTGCTGGCTGACCCGGGGGGTGAGCTGCGGGTGGTGGTGGCGGCCTCCAGCGAGGCCGCCCGGCTGGTTGAGCTGTTCCAGCTGCAAAACGATCAGGGGCCGTGCCTGGATTGCTTCCGGTCTGGCCGGCCCGTCGCCGCCGCGGACCTGGCTGCCGCGGCGAGGCGCTGGCCGCGGTTCGTTCCGGCCGCCCGGCAGGCCGGGTTCGCGGCCGTGCAGGCGCTGCCGATGCGGCTGCGGGAGCAGGTCATCGGCGCGCTGAACCTGTTCCGCGCCGAGGCGGGCACCCTGGCCCCCGCGGACATCCGGGTCGGCCAGGGCCTGGCCGACGTGGCCACCATCAGCTTGCTGCACGAGCGCAGCATGCGCCATAGCGATACCCTCAATGAGCAGTTGCAGACCGCGCTGAACAGCCGGGTCGTCATCGAGCAGGCCAAGGGCAAGCTCGCCGAGCGCCTCGGGGTGGACATGGACCAGGCGTTCAGCCTGCTGTGTGACCGCGCCAGGACCAGCAACCGCCGCCTGTCCGACCTGGCCCGGGCGTTCATCGACGGCACGGAAACCCTCACCGGCCCGGCCGCGGGCAGGTCCCGGCGGCGGCTGCCGGCCGCCGGGCAGGTGCCTGCCAGCAGACAGCAGGAGGGGATCACGCCGATGGGCGCTACGGCCGGGATCGAGTGCCCTGCTGGCCACCGGCGAGCTCTGGCTCTTCCTGCTGCAGTTCCCGCTCGCGAACAACATCGGCCACATCGGCCACACCCACGCATCGGCTCCCACCATCGTGGATGAGGTTTTCGGCAGGAGCGGCGCCGGCCAGGCGGTTGAGGATGCCGTGGGCGCTGCGCTCGGTAATGTCGGTGGTCTTCACGCCTCTGATCGAGAATCGGCGGCATGTCCCCGGGAGTAGCGGCGGGCCTCTCCCGCGGCCGGATCGGCAGGTCGTATTATGACGGCAGCCGGGATGGAGTTAGGCTGTGGGCGATCCTCCCTCTTGCCTGAGGAACTCATGAGCGAGTCGTCGCACCGTATCCGGGCCGCCGGGCGCCGGCTCAACGGGATCTCCGAGATCCGCGGTTTCTTCCGCACGAACGCCACACCGGTCTACTTTTTCGGGCCGACCGCATTCAACCTGCTCGGTATCGACCGCTGGGTGCGCAACTTCACCTACGTTGTCTACTTCGACTCCTGGGACGGTGGTCACCCGCGAGTGTTCAGCCCGAAGCACAAGCCGTACGTGGAGTTCGAGAGCAGCGAGGAGATCAACAATTACCTGCTCCGGGATCCGGAGGTGCAGGCCTTCCTCGCCTCCCGCGGCGGCCGCCCGAAGGTGGCCATGCTGTTCTTCGACGAGGAGACAGAGCGGATCTGCGCGGAGCTGGGGTATGAGATCGTCCTGCCGTCCCACGCGCTGCGCCGGCGCCTGGATTCCAAGATCGTGACGACGGTACTCGGCAACGAAGCCGGTGCCCTGAGCGTGCCGAACGTGCTCGTGGAGGTCGGGTCGTGGGGCACGCTGGTCCGCGTCGCCGTCGATGCGGGACTCGGCACCGACCTCGTCGTGCAGACTCCGTACGGGGACTCAGGGAAGACCACCTTCTTCGTCGCCTCGGAGTCAGACTGGGCATCCCACGCCGGGGACATCGCCGGCCAGCAGGCGAAAGTGATGAAGCGGATCAACAACAAGGCCGTCGCGGTGGAGGCCGTGCTGACCCGGCACGGGACGGTCGTCGGGCCGTTCATGATCGACCTTACGGGCTATCCCGAGCTGACCCCGTACAAGGGAGGGTGGTGCGGCAACGACCTCTTCCCCGAGGCGCTGTCGGATGCGCACCGTGCCAAGGCGATCGAACTCGTCCGGCGGCTCGGTGGCCGGCTCGGGCAGGAGGGTTACAAGGGCTTCTTCGAGGTCGACGTGCTCGTCGACCTCGACACCGACGAGGTCTACCTCGGCGAGCTGAACCCCCGCATTTCCGGCGTGTCGTCGATGACCAACGTCACTGCTGGCGCCTACGCCGACATCCCGCTCTTCCTCTTCCACCTGCTTGAGTACATGGACGTCGACTACATCATCGACGTCGCGGAGATCAACCAGAGGTGGCGCGATCTGGCATCGGAGGACGTCTGGGCACAACTGATCATGAAGGAGCCGAACAACTCCGTCGAGCGCATCCTCAGCGCCCCGCGCACGGGCACCTACCAGCTCAGCAAGGACGGCGAGCTGACCTTTCTCCGGATGTCGCATGACTGGCACCAGGTGGCCAGCGAGGATGAGTGCTTCTTCTTGCGCGTGTACGCCCCGGGCGAATACCGCTTCAAGGGCGCAGACCTGGGCATCCTCGTCACCAAGGGCCGCATGCAGACCGCCGCCGGCCTTACCGAGCGGTGTCGGCGCTACATCGACGGCATCCGTTCCCTGTACGTCAGCGAGCCAGTCGAGAAGCCTCCGGACGTTATGCCCGTCGCGTACGTGAAGTGAGCACACGCTCACTTCACCCTGAGTCGGTCTCCACCGCCCCGAGGACGCTGCCGCGCCTGGCCTGGCTCACATTGCGGCAGCGTGAAGACGCGGAAGCCCGGCTGGCCGCCCAAAAACCGTGAACACCCAGTTCAGCTGGGGTTCATATAATACAAGCGCGTAACTTCGGCCCAGCGAACCCGCCTGGACCGAGGCGGACCTCAGCGGCACAGATCACACTGTGACCGCCATCGGGAACGCGATGGTGCTCCGCCGAAGAAGGGCGAGACACCGGGTCAGTCCTCGGCAAACTCCATCTCCGGTGGCGGGCGCCGGAACCCTCGGGTCAGGTAGGCGAGGTAGAGCACGCCACAGGTCAGCCAGATGACCCCGAGCAGCTTGGCCTTGCCGTCGAGATGCAGGAGGAGGTACACGTCGACGACGGCGCCGATCGCCGGGAAGACGACATTGGGCACGAACCGCTGCGATGGGCCGTGCTCGCGCCGCTGGCGGATAAACATGGCGATCACGCAGAGGTTCACGCACGTGAACGCGCTGAAGGCACCGAAATTGATGAAGGAGGTCGAGGTGGCTACGTCCAGCTTGAGGGCGATGAGCCCGACCACCCCGGACACCAGGACGACCCAGCCGGCGAGGCTGTCGCGGGTGGTCAGGGTGTCCGGGTGCTCGGCGCCCAGCACCCGTTCGATGAGGGGCAGCAGCGCGGCGTACTCGTCGCGGGCCCCGGCCGCATCGCCCGCCTCCCCGGTCCAGCGGGCGAGGTTGCCGCGGGTGATCAGGGTGTCCGGGTGCTCGGCGCCCAGCACCCGCTCCATGAGGGGCAGCAGCGCGGCGAATTGGTCGCGGGCCCCGGCCGCATCCCCCGCCTCCCCGGTCGAGTAGGCCTGGTTGGCGCGGGCGGCCAGGGTGTCCGGGTGCTCGGGGCCAAGTGACCGTTCCCGTGCATCGAGGACTCACTGCCGGAGTTCCAGCGCGGCAGCGTAACTGCCTTGGTAGCTGACGTAATTGGCGAGCTGTTCCATGCCGTAGTTGTCGTCGGCCAAGGCTGCCTGGGCGTGCGGCAGCAACGCCGCGCAGGCGGGCCAGGACTCCGGCAGGCTGGTGTCGGCCGGGATCGCGGCCTCAATCAGGGCCGCAGCCGCCATCCGCCACGCTTCACGCAGCCCCGGGGGCATCTGATCGGCGGTGACCGCCTGTACCAGCCGGTGCACCGACACCGACCCCCTCTCTGGCCAGGGTGACCAGCGAATACCGGCGAAGCGCGGCGATTGCGTCGCTGGTAGCCACCGGGTCCTCTAGCCGCTTCGGCACTTTCGCCACCTGTCGGCGCAGCCCTTTGGTCAGTCCGCGTCGACCGTGCAGCAGCAGCCGCACCGGGACCGCTTCCGGCGCACAGAAGCCAGCAACCGCAACAAGCCAGCCGCTTGCGGCGCGGACTGCTCCAGCTTCTCAAATGCCAGCGCCCAGGTGGCCGCAACCGTGCTGTCATAACCGGTGGGCTCGCCGCGGGCCAGCATGTCCGGCCGCCGCTGCCGAAGCGACTCCAGGTAGCCGGTCAGGTTGCCCCCGCTGGCCTGGATGTAGGCGGCGGCCTGCTCCAGCGCCAGCGGCAGCCCGCCCAACTCGACCGCAAGCTCGGTGGCAGCCTGCTCGCCCCGGTCGCTGGTGCGGGTAACCAGGAAACTCGCGGCCACCTCGGTACCCAGCACCGGCACGTCCAGCACCTGGCCAGGAGGCCAGCTGGGATTCCGGCTGGTGACCAGTACCCGCCCCCGGCCCGCCGGCGGCAAAAACCGCTCCACCGCCGCCCGGTCCGACGCATTGTCGAAGATCAGCAACCACTGCTCCGGGTAAGCGGCAAGAGTCCCGTGCACCGACGCCACCGGGTCCCGCGTGTCGGCATCATCGCGGGCCCCGAGCTGGGCCGCCAACTCGGCGAACTCGGCCGCCAGCACCGTCGGGTCCTCCGCCGCGAACCGCCAGGCCACCCCGACCTCAGCCAGGTGACGGTGCGCGTACGCCAGCGCCACCGAAGTCTTTCCTGCTCCGCCCAAGCCGGACAAGGCCACCGTCCGCGGCCCGGAATCATCGCCACCGGTCAGACGGGTGTCCAGCTCGGCGAGCAGGTCCTCCCGCCCGGCCAGCAGTGGCGGCGGATCAGCCAGCCGCACCGGCTTCCCGGTCACCCCCCGGCGCGTCTAATACACGATCTGACCGATAGCCGTTCCCTCACGGTCGGCGACCACCGAGCCCGGGCCAACAGCAATCCCCCCACGGTCGGCGACCACCGAGCCCGGCCCGGCAGTGATGATCCCGCTCCCGGCCCCGCTATCCGCCGGGCCGGATTTGCTGGCCTTACGGAAGGCCGCCCATGCAAGCCACAACCCAGCCAGCGGAATGGTCACCGATACCAAAATGGTCACCGCAGTGGCATCGAGGTGATGGTGAGGTGCCAGCGTCCACACCAGGACCCACGGCAGCACCAGCAGCGCCATGTTCCGGCCGAGAACCCGCAGGGTGTCGCCGATGTCGCGGGCGTCAGGGACGGAGCGGGCGAGCCGGTCGAGCTTGGGGATCACAAGGGTGTCGCCGGCGCGCACGGCGGCGAGGGCCGGTCCAGGCCGGGCGCGGTTAATGCCGGTGAGTCTCTTGTCAAGGTAGATCAGGTCTGCGGCGACGCCGAGACCGGTGAGGATCTCGCGCTGGTGGTGATGTGTTGCAGGACGGTTGAGCATCTGATGTAGCCGATGAGTTCTCCCACCCCGGCAGCGGACCGTTTAGCCTCCCCTCACCGGACATTTTCGCGGACTACCTATGTGAGACGGCATTGCCGCAGGTCAGCCGCCCGGACGCCCGCGCCTGACGGTGTCTCGCTGGGGGATCCGCTTGCGGACAGCTGCGGGTCGCCGGTGAGTTCCCAGAGCAGCTGGTTGTTCGCGGCGTTCTTGAACTCAAGCGCGATCAGCTGCGCACTTGGTCATTCATCGCTCGACCCGCCAGCTGGCGCCGATCCATCCCCTGGGCAGCTCGGCTCTGATCCAGTCACGTCCAGTCACGGTCGGCCACTGCGTCTCGGCCGGTCCGACGGTTGAGGGCGCGGTGATCGGGATGACGTGGACGCCGTCCTCCCGCCGGCCGGCGTAACCCGCACTGGTGATGACACCCAGCACGGCGGGTTCACCGTGCCTATCGGTGTCGACGTTGCCGGCGAACCGAAGCAAGGCGGTGGCGGCCGCGTCGACGTCCCTTGAACTGCTCTGTTGTGTCTGTGTGCCGTTCGTCCCGGCTGCTCACACAGCATGGGCGACGGACCTTCCTGCGGTCTTCCACGTGCCGCACAGTCCGAGCCTGTCTTTGGTCACACAGCCGTTGACACATTCCGATATAGGCATATGATGGCGCCATGGCACGAGCGGCGACGACCTCGGACGCGTTCAACGCGATTGCCGAGCCGCAGCGGCGGGAGATCCTGGCGCTGCTGCGGGACGGCGAGCGGCCCGTGAGCGAGCTGGCGCGGGACCTGGGGATGAGCCAGCCGCAGGCGTCCAAGCACCTGCGGGTGCTCCGCGAGGTCGAACTCCGTGACGAGGCGGTGGAGAAGTACCACGCGATCGAGGGCGGCGAGCAGACCCTGCGCAACCTGGCGGCCTACGTCGCCGAACTCACCTGGAACGAGACCGCCCGGAACGAGACCACACCGAAGGGAGCGGAGGGCTGATGGCCGGGAAGGTGTTCTTCAGCGTGACGATGTCGCTCGACGGCTTCATGGCGCCGGAGGCCGTACCCGTCGAGGACGTCTTCTCGCCCGAAGGTCAGAACGACCCGAGGGTCCAGCGCTGGATGACGAAGTGGTCGGAGCTGCAGGCGTGGCTGTTCCCGCAGCGGTGGTTCCGGGAGAACCTCAAGCTCGGCGAGGGCGGCGAGGAAGGACTCGACAACGACATCGCTCGGGCGACGTACGAGCGCACCGGCGTGAGCGTCATGGGCAAGCGGATGTTCGACGCCGGCGAGCTGGCATGGCCGGAGGAGGCGCCGTTCCACACCCCGGTGTTCGTCGTCACCCACACCAGGCGCGAGCCGTGGGAGCGGCCGGGCGGCACGACCTTCCACTTCGTCAACGACGGCATCTCCAGCGCCCTCGACCAGGCCCGCGAGGCCGCCGGCGACCGCGACGTCCGCATCGCCGGCGGCGCCGAGACGATCCAGGAGTACCTGGACACCGGCCTGATCGACGAGTTCTCGATTACCCTCGCGCCCGTGCTGTTCGGCACCGGCATCCGCCTGTTCGACCGCGTGGACCCGGCCCGCCTCGCCCTCGACCAGGGCCGCACGGACGCATCATCCCGGGTGACCCACCTGACCTACACCGTCGGGAAGCGGTAGCCCGCGTTCCCACAGGGTTGAGATGCCGGCGTGCCGCTCGATGTCTCGCGGGTGCGGCCACGGTGCCCGGGACGGCCTGGGCCTCGGAAACGCCGATCTGCGCGTAGACCCGGGCCGAGGCGACGTCGTGGCCTGGCGCCCGGACCTGGGCCCAACCATCCTCCCCTGGCCCGGCGGCCCCGCCCCCGACTGGGCCTCGGTCCCCGACCCCGACGACCACAAGATCATGTGGGAGCACGGCGGCGTCGCCCGCAAGACGCGACCTACCCCGCGAGCACCGGAAACCGCACGAGGCGCATGGGCATGATCCGCCGGCGCCCGCATCCTGGAAGCACTGATGCTCTCCCGGATCGAGCGGCACCCGCTGATCGACTTCCGCCGCGGCGCCGAGGTGACCGGGCTGGAAGGCACCCAAGGCCCCGTCGGCGTGGCCCCAGTCCGAGTGCACGCCCGCGTCGCCGGGGAAACGCAGACATTCACCGGGCCGGTCGTGCTGGGCTGCGACGGCGCCAACAGCACGATCCGCCAGCTGGCCGGGATCACCATGGAGGACCTCGGCTTCACCGAACGCTGGCTCGTGGTCGATATCCGCGTCAGCGTCGGCCTGGACACCTGGGACGGCGTCGAGCAGATCTGCGACCCGGCCCGCGCCGCCACCTTCATGCAGGTCACCGGCGACTGGTACCGCTGGGAGTTCCGGCTGCGCGACGGCGAGGACGAAGCCGGCCTGATCACCCCGGCCGCCCTCGGCCGGCTGCTGCGGCCCTGGACCGGGCGCAGCGACCTGGACGGCCTGCAGATCATCCGCAGCGCGACCTACACCTTCCGCGCCCAGATGGCATCCCGCTTCCGCAGCGGGCGGATCTTCCTGCTGGGTGACGCCGCCCACCTCACCCCGCCGTTCATCGGGCAGGGCCTGGCGGGCGGGCTGCGCGACGCCGACAACCTGGCCTGGAAGCTCGCGTACGTGCTCCCCGGCCGGGCCGGGGAAGACCTGCTCGACACCTACGACAGCGAACGCCGCCCGCACGCCACAGCCCTGGTGAAAAAGGCCGTCCGGGTCGGCTGGGCGATGACCGGCGGGCAGGACCGCGCCGCCGCCGTCCGCCGGATCGCCCTGGCCGCCGCGGTCCGCAGCGACCGCATCTGCCAGGCCATGGGCTCCACGGCCACCCCGCGCCTGGCGGCCGGCGCCCTGCAGCCATCCCCGCGGCGCCTCCTCCCGTCCGGCATTCCCCCCGCGCTGCGGGCCGGCGGCCTGATCCCCAACCCGCTGGTCTCCGCCGGGGACGGCCCGCCGGTCCGGCTGGACGCCATCCTGGCCGGACGCCCCGCCGTGCTGACCGCACGGCAACCCGACCCTGCACTGACGGAATTTTGCCGCCGCCACGGCCTGGCCTTGGTCCGGATCAGCAGCACAGCCGGCACCCACACCCCCGGCGGACCCGGAACCCAGCAGGACGCCGGGTGGATCGACGTCCGCCTGGCCGACGAGGCACCGCCCGCAGTGTTGCGGGCCCTGATGGCCAACCCGGCGCTGACCGTCATCGTCCTCCCCGACCGCGTTATCGCCGCGGCCGAGACCCGCTACCGGTTGCCGCGCCTGCCCTGGCCCATGCCCACCACCGTCATGTGCGGGAGTCTGGCCACGGTTCCCCCGGTTGCTCACCCCGATCCTCCGGCCCGCTGCCGGCCTTCCACTAGGAGGTTCCTATGTTCGTCACCATCTCGCTGCTGCTCGCCGCGGCCTGCCTGCTCCCTGCAGCCGGCAAGCTGACCGGCCAGCCCAAGATGCGCAAGTCCGCCGCGCACTTCGGCATCTCCTGGCCCCGCTACCGGCTCATCGGCGTAGCCGAACTCGCCGCCGCCGCAGGCATCCTGATCGGCCTGTGGTGGCACCCGCTCGGCGTGGCCGCCGCGGCCGCAATGGCCCTGCTGCTCCTCGGCGCACTGATCGCCCACCGGCGTGCAGCGGACAGCGGCAAGGCGATGGCACCGGCTCTGCTCGCCCTCGCCATCACCATCGCCTACCTGGCTATCGCCCTCACCAGCTGAGCGCGGCCGCCCGAGCTTCGGTGCCCACAGTAACGTTACGTAATTGGCACCGGCTGGCGACCGTAGTAAGTCGTGGACCGGTTCGTGGACCGGATCACCCGCAAAAACGGTTGCAACCAGCGCCACGACGGTACTGTCCCGTGGCATCCGTGCAGGCAGCGCGCCCGGAGCATTGGACCAGGCTACTCATGATCCGTCGATCGTGAGTTCGAGCTCACCACGACTGAGCGATGCTGCAGGTGGCCAGCGACGATACTCCCGATGGGCACGGGGACGGGCACAGCGTGCTGCCTCGCCTTCGTCGGAGATCACCTGATGTGACACCGAGACACCCGCCCGGCCGTCCAAGACCACCGCGAGCCGGTCTTTCAGGACAGGCGCGTTCGGACAGGCGGGCTCGGCCAGGATTGTCAGATGCATGCACCCAGCTCCAGCGTCCTGGCTACCAGGGCAGGTGACGGTTGAGCCACTGCAGCGCAGGCCCGATCAGCGGGCGCTGGTGCCAGCCTCGCGCCATGACGTGCCCGCGGATGGACTCGGCGGCCCCGCGCAGTGTCTGGCGCATCACCGTGGCCTGCTGGTCCCTGGCCCGCCGCCGCAGGAAATGGACACAGCTGATGCAGACACCGACCTCGGGATGGCTGCCCAGGCGGACCAGGGTGTCCTCGGATCTGGGCTGGCCGCAGCACCAGCAGCTGCTCTCGCTGGTCTGGCCTATCGCGGTCTGAGTCTCAGCACTCATGACGGCTCCCGTCTGCTTGCAGCGATTGTAGGCGCGCGGGCCGTTCCGCTGCGAGCAAGCTTTGGCGGCCTAGTCCGGCGCTCGCGAGCCGTTCCTCCAGCAGGGGAGAATCCCGGCAGTGGCCACTATCAGGATTGCCACATTCATTCGTACTCCTCCACGTCGCGGCCGCCGACCTGATCACCGTCATCGTCACCGTCCTGGTGTGGGCTTTCTCAGTTGGGCGTGTCTGGGCTTGCCTGGCCAAACCGTTTTAGCCAGCATCGGGCTTGCGCCGGATGAGTGAAGCGGATGACCTGGCTGTCGGCCAGGTCTGCCCGGGGCATCAGCGCCAGCCCTTCATCGTGCCGGTCGGCGTGTGAGGACCAGGCCCGCCGGATGGGATGCTCGCGACCGCGCCAAGCACAGACCACAGCACGCTCGGAGGCGGTGACGGCATTGGCTCTGGCCGGGCGCCATGAGAGTACCCTGAGCCGTATGCGCACCTGGGTTTGAAACTGATCTGCCCGTGCTCCTCCTGTCCGGCTCGCCCCAGTCCCTAACCAGCCGAGCCGACAAGGAGCCTCGTCATGCTTTCCCACCAGCAGATCCTGCATTTCCGCACGTTCGGTTACGTCACGCTGCGCGGCCTGCTCAGCCCGGCCGAGGCGGCCACGCTCCGCCAGGAGGTGACCGGCGCGCTGGCCGACGCCTTCGGCCAGATCGCCACCGAACCCAACGACCTGGGCGGCATCAGCGGCGATTATCTCCCGCTGGCCGCCAGCCGCGCGCCGTTCAGCCTAGCGCTGATCGCCGATGACCCCCGCACGTTCGGGTCCGCGGCCGAGCTGCTCGGCGGCCCGGCCGTGCCCTGCGTGGGAATCGCCACCTGCTTTACCGGCGATTCCAGCTGGCACACCCGCCAGGGCCCGGACATCGGCGGGGTGACCTTCTGGGCAGACCTCGACCCTCGCACCGCCAGCACCGGCGCGCTGCGCCTAGTGCCCGGCTCGCACCTGCCCGACTTCGAGCGGCGACTGTGCGAGTACCGCGCGGCCGAGCCCGCCATCTCCGGCTTCGGCCACTGGGAGTGGCCACACGTGGTGGTGGAGACCGAGCCGGGCGACGTGGTCGCCTTCCACGCTCACCTGATGAACTGCGCCCACGGCGGCACACCGCGCCTGTCCTGGACCATCGACTACCTGCCCTGGCCAGGCCTAGGCCATCCCGACCAGATGCAGATCGTGCGGGACCTGATCCTCGACGACGCCGAGTTCGACCACGAAGACTACGACCGGTACCGCTGGCCAGTCTGGCGGGACTGGGCAGCCGGAGCCACCCAGATTCCCTCCCGCGCGATCGCGCTCGAACGGCTCAGATTGCTCGGCGTGCTTACCGCCCAGGACGACCGATAACCGGCTGAGGTTGCCCGCCAGGCCAGCTGTCACGATCCTGAACTCCTACCTGCTTCGGAGCCGTTACTCTGGCCGCCCGCGGATTGTCGCACCGGCACGCGGATCACGCTGTTGAGTTGTCAAGGTTCGTTCAGGCCGAGCCGACCGCGACGACCGCACCAGCGGGTGCATCAACTGGCACCCCGTCGACCTTGCTAACGCAGTGCTAATAGCAGCCCTGGATGCGTGGGGTCAATCGTGGACGTCCGGAGGGCCAACGCCTTATACGACCTAGTCAGATGGCCGGTGGTGGACTCACGTGGACTCGCAAAGCCGCCTGAAATCGGAAGGCTGACAGCGGCAGGCCTCAGCACCGACGCCATGGTAGGCGCTGATTTCCCTGGTCAGCGAATCGGTCAGGGCAACGGGCTGCAGGACAGTGGTGCCCTGGTCCGTAGCGGCTCTTCGGGACGATGCGGACTTTGAGCCGCGGCGGGTAGTACAGGTCTAGCTGATCTACGCAGCCATGGAGGGCCCGGGTGAGCGGCTCGGTCAGGGCGCTGGGGGGCCCGGCCGCGGGCGGCCGAGGCCGCGGTGACGCGGGCGCGGCGACGGCGGACCTTGACGGTGGCGCTGGAGATCCCGTCTATCCCGGTGGCGGCCGCGCGCAGCGTCCCGGCCAGGCCGCGGCGGGTGACAGCGGTGTCGGTGGCGTCGTTGGCGGATCGCAGCGGGAGCCGGGTGACGCGGCGGGGCTTGAGCTCGGCGGCCAGGATGATCAGGCCCACGGCGATCAGTATGCCGGACCAGACCTGGATGACGAAGGCGTCCCAGCGGGTCCTGCGGGCCCAGTGGTACCAGGTGCTCCAGTGCACCAGCAGCGGGCGGTGGTGGGCGGCGAATCCGATGACCTCGGCGGTGACCATCACGCAGGCGGCAATCAGGGCGGCGGCGAGGATGAAGGCCAGCGGCCGGTTGAGCAGGCGCATGCGGGGTTCCTCCGTTACCTGACGCGGGGCGGCGGGGTGACGTCGGTGGCCAGGTCGGCCACGATGATGTGGACCTCGACGGCTTCCAGGCCGGCCAGCTGGCGGATCCGGTCGCGGACGTGGCTGCGCACCTGGCCGGTGACCTCGGCGACGGGGGCGGGCCAGCGGACGGCGATCTCCAGGGTCACGAATGCCGTGGCGCCGTCGACCTGCACCGTGGTCTTCGGCAGCGCGCCCAGGTCGGTGCCGCGCACGCCGGGAACCATGCCGGGCATGGCACGGCCCAGCACCCGGGCCACCGCGGCGCCGGCATCGGGGTTCTCGGCCGCGGCCCGGGCGGCGACCTTGGTGACCACCCCGTCGGCGACGCTGATCCGGCCCAGCTCGGTCCGGCCGGCCTGCAGCGCCGGGCTAGCTTGCGGCGCCGGGCTGGTCTCGGCGACGGCGGTCACCGGCTGCGGCGGCTGCGCGACAGCCACCCTTGCGCGTCGATGTCGCCGTCGAGGACCTTGGCGGCGCCGTAGCCGATCACGCCGAACAGGGCCACGATCAGCATGTCGCCGAAGTTACCGAACACCAGGGCCAGGCCCAGGACCAGCCCGGTGATGGTGGCAAGCGCAGTACGGTTCATCACTCACATCCAGATTCGCGGGGAAGACGGGAGGCCGGCGGCAGCCCCGGATCCGGCCAGGCCGGCGGCCCGCGGCGGGGACGCCGGCCGACCGCGGCCCGGGAGGATCATCGATGCCGGCGATCGTCACGTCCACCGGGCGAGACCCGGCGCGGGCGCGGTGTCGTGCGGGGGGAGGGTCATGACACCCGCGAGGCGCTCGTGTCCTGGTCGTCGTCGGTGGGGAGGTAGACGTCGTCGACGGCGATGTTGACCTCGACCACGCGCAGGCCGGTCATCCGCTCGACGCTCTGCTTGACGTTGCGCTGGATGCTGCGGCCCAGCTCGGCGATGGACACGCCGTAGTCGACCACGATGTCCAGGTCGATCGCGGCTTCGGTCTCGCCGACCTCCACGCCGACGCCCTGGGCCACGTTCGGGCCGGTGCTGCCCGGGATGCGCTCACGGAACGACCCGAACGCGCGGCTGCCGCTGGTGCCCATGGCGTGCACCCCGGCGATTTCCCGGCAGGCCTTGCCGGCGATCTTCTGCACCACGCCCTCGGCCACGGTGATCTGGCCTTCGCCGGTGGCCAGCCGGTTGCGGGTGGGCGGGCTGGCGTTCGTGGTCGCGGTCGCTGGGTTCTCTCTGATCGTGGGTGTGGCAGGCTGCGTCATCAGGCATGCTCCTCGGAATGATTACTAAAACTGGCTAAGCCCGGGTACGTCTTCCCGGGCTGACACCTAGTTAGACACCACGCGGGAGAATTCCTCGCAACCTTTCTGGCCAGATCGTTCAACCTGCCGTGCTCTGGCCGGAATGCTCCAGCCCCGTCCGGGTATGCGAGTGCGGCCCGGGCACCCGGGCCACGGCAAGGGGAGCGGACGGTGACGGCAGCGGCGCAGGAGGTCCGGGCCGGAGTTGGGGACGCCTACCTGGTGGCCCGGGCCCAGGAAGGGTACCTGGATGCCTACGAGCTGCTGGTGCAGCGGCACTCGGCCATGGCCTACCGGGTGGCGCTGCGGCTGACCGGCCATCACCACGACGCCCAGGACGTCGCGCAGGAAGCACTGATCGCCGCGTGGGAGAACCTGGACCGGTTCAAGGCCCGGTCGTCGTTCTCAACCTGGCTGTACCAGATCGTCACCCGCCGGGCGCTGAATAAGGTCACCCGCGGCTGTCACGACGGCTCCCTGGAACTGGTCCCCGAACTGGCCGACCCGGCGGGGGAACCCGCCGAGCAGGCCGAGCATAACCTGGCCGTGGACGCGGTCACCGACGCGCTGCTGTCGTTGCCGTTCAGCCAGCGGGCGGTGATCGTCCTTCACCATTTCGAGGGACTGTCCTACGCTGAAGTGGCGGCCGTAACCGGCAGCACCGAGCCGGCCATCCGCAGCCACCTGTTCCGCGCCCGCCGCGCGCTGGGCCAGCAGTTGGAGGAATGGAGGTGAGCGGCCCGGTGAACCACCCGCCGCCAGGCAGCCAGCCGACCCGGCAGTTGCTGAGCGCCGCCGCGTTGCCGTGCGGCGCCGAGGTCGACCTGCTGCTTGAGCAGGCCGCCGCGGGCCGGGGTGCCGACCGGGACGCTCACCAGCGGGACTGCGTGCACTGCCAGGCCGCCCTGGGCGAATTCACCGCCTTGTGGGACCCGGTCACCGACCTGGCCGCAGCCCCGGTGCCCGCGCCGCCCGAGCTGGCCGTGGCGGTGATGAGCCGGATCCGCGGGCTGGTCCGCGATGTCTGGTGCACCCTGCAGATCACCGAGATTGGCGCGGTCCGGATCGCCGCTCGGATCGTCGCGGCGCTGGCCAGAGACAGCGCCCGGATGATCCCCGGGGTCCGGGTCGCGCTGGGCCGCAGTACCCAGCGCAGGCCCGCCGCGCTCGCCGAGAAGGCCACCTTCGGGCACCATCACCCGAACGCCGCCGTGGGGGTGCTCGGCCGCACCGCGGTCGTCGACCTGGCCGTCGCGGTCACCTTCGACAACCCGGTCCACCAAGTCGCCCGCGACATCCAGCGGCAGGTGACCGCCACCCTGCGCGACCAGATAGGCCTGCACAGCGTCACGGTTAACGTCACCGTCGATGACATCCTCGGCGACGACGAACCCTAACCGGCTGCCGATTACCGGCCGGAGGGGCGGGGGTAAGCGGACGCGCGGGGGCCTGGGACCGTTGCGGAGCCGCCGGGCCGCCGCAGTCGCGGGCCGGATCGGCCACGCCTGCCCCATCGAAGGCGCCGAGCGCCGGGCCTGAGCGCGGCGGCCTTTTACGGCATCCGGACTTGAGGGCTCCATCGCATAGCCCGGCTCCACCGGGCGCGGCCGATACGTGATCGCCAACGGTGACGGCCGTCGTAGTGCCGTCAAAGCCCGCTCAGAGCCTGGCGCAGGCCGGCTTCGGCCCTGTTCCCGAGCCGGGCCAGGGCGGGCCGGAAGAGCGGGGCGAGATAGCGAGCCGCTCCCTTGAAGCCGAACTCGGCGGTATAGGTCACCTCGGTGCCGGCCGGGATCTGCCGGAAGGTCATGGTATCGATCGAGGTGACACTCTCGTTCTCGCCGCGGAGCCGTATCCGCTCGCCAGGCACGAGCTCCTGCACGACGTAGCGCAGCTCGGTCTTGCGGCCCAAGAACTCGGAGGTGTTGAGATACGTCGTCCCGGCCCCGCCGTCGCCTCGCAGCTTCACCGTGGTCACGGTGCCGGGATCCCACTCGGCCGTCGTGGTGAAGTCACTGAGATAGCCGAAGACCTTCCCGAGCGGTTTGTCAGTGACAACGGTCTTCTGCAGTCTCATGGCGCCCCCCTAAGCGCTGGCCGAGAGATCACGGTAACCCTTTTGCCTAACCTTTGTCAAAGATCTGTTTAATTACTGTACAATGTCTTGGTGGATATCTCCGAGAGCGCGCCTGTCCTGCGTATCGGCGAGCTGAGCCAGCGTCTCGGCGTCAGCGATCACGTGCTGCGGGCCTGGGAAAGGCGCTACGGCCTGCTGCGGCCAGGCCGTCTGCCCGCGACCGCAAGCGAGCTGGCCGGGACACTGCGGGAGGCCCTGGATGCCTTCGACGAGCCGGCTGCGCAGGCGATCCTTGACCGGCTGGTGTCCGATCTGTCGGTGCCTGCGCTGGCCCGGGCCGCCCCGCTGGTCCTGGCCGGGGCCGGGGCCACCCCGCGGCTCGCAGCGGCTGTCGGGGCCCGGCTGCCCGATGGCGATGCGGTTACCGCCGCTTCGGCCATAGGGCGGCTCCTGTGACCGCTCCGGCCGCCAGCTACCACGGCACCTCCTGGCGTGAGTCGGCGGCCTGCCGCTGCTGCGATCCCGAGCTGTTCTTCCCGATCGGCAAGGCCGGCCCGGCCCTCGTCCAGGCCCAGCGGGCCAAGGCGATCTGCGCCCGCTGCCCGGTCCGGCAGCGCTGCCTGGCCTTCGCGCTGGACACTCGCCAGGACTACGGAATCTGGGGCGGCTACGACGAGGACGAGCGCCGCCTCCTGCACCGTCGGCGGCGGCATCCGGGCACCTGACACCCCGTGAGGACTGATCCGCCAGTCCCGGGGGTGCCACTGTGGAGCCATGATGGCACCACAATGGCATCATTAAGACTTGTGCTGACGCCATAATGGTGCCATACTGGCGTCATGGAACTAGAACCGTATGTCGCGACGCTCCGCCAGGAGCTGGCCGCAGCCGCCGAGATGGCGGGAACGGAGGCTCGCGAGCTCGCCGAGCGTCTGGCCGCCCCGCTGGAGTCGGCGGCCCGGCTGGCGCTGCTCGAGGCGCTTTCCGCGGCGGCCGACGAGATCACGCGCGACCTCGCGCCCGGTTCGGTCCACGTTCGCCTGCGCGGGCGCGAGCCGAGCTTCGTCGTGACGCCTGCGCTACCCGACTTCTTCGCCGAGCCGGTTACCCCGGCGCCAGCAGCTCTGCCCCCAGTGCCGACGGATACCGACGAAGGAGCAACCGCCCGCATCAGCTTCCGGCTGGGCGAGAGCCTCAAGGGCCGGATCGAGCAGGCCGCTGACCGGGCCGGACTGTCAGTCAACAGCTGGCTCACCCGCGCGGCCGCGGCCGCGCTCGAATCCGACGACTCAGCCCGCGGTGCGGAACGGCGCAGCGCTCGTGGTGACGAGCGCTTCACCGGCTGGGTGCGCTAAGCGCCCGCGCACCACCACGTCAGATCCCCACCAAGACCCATCCGAATCCCTGAGGAGAAATCACCATGTCTACTTTCAGCACCCCCGAGCCGATCCCGGTGACGATCGATATAGCGGCAGGCGATGTCCGCGTGCTCGCGAGCGAGCGCAGCGACACCGTCGTTGAGGTCCGCCCAAGCACCAGCTCACATGAGCCGGATGTCAAGGCCGCCGAGCAGACCAAGGTCGAGTACACCGCCGCCGGCCTGCTGATCAAGGGGCCCAGGCAGCGCAGCCTTGGCCTTCGCAAGGTCGGGTCTGTCGACGTGACCGTCGAGCTGCCGGCCAGCTCGCAGATTGAGGCCGAGGCCGGGATAGGCGCGCTGCGTTTCTCGGGCCAGCTCGGCAAGTGCCAGGCCAAGATCGGGGCGGGCAGCATTGACGTTGAGGAGGCCGGACCGGTCGACCTGCAAGCCGGCGCAGGCGCGATCGCTGTCGACCACGTCTCCGGCCACGCCGAGATCACCACCGGATCTGGCCGGCTGCGCGTCAGCCACGTCGACGGGTCCGCGGTGATCAAGAACTCCAACGGCGACACCTGGGTGGGCACGGTCACCAGCGACGTGCGGGTAAGCGCGGCCAACGGCACGATCGAGATCGGCAGCGCCGGCGCCGACGTCACTGCCAGCAGCGCGAACGGCGCGATCCGCGTCGATGACCTCACCCGCGGCTCGGCGTCGCTCAAGACGAGCATGGGCGAGATCCAGTTCGGCGTCCACGCGGGCACCGCCGCCAAGATCGACGCCTACACCCGTCTCGGCGCCGTCCGCAACTCCATGGATACGGCCGACAGCCCCGGGCCGACCGACGAGGTCCTCGAGGTCCACGCGCGGACGAGCTTCGGTGACATCGTGATCCGGCGGTCTTGAACCCTCTCTTCACGCCCCCGAAAGGAACCCCGATGACCACGACATCCGCGGCCAGGTCGGCGATCTCGGTAACCGGGCTGCAGAAGTCCTTCGGCGACAAGGTCGTGCTCGATGGCATCGATCTGACTGTCCAGGAAGGGACGATCTTTGCCCTGCTCGGGCCGAACGGCGCTGGCAAGACCACGACGGTGCACATCCTGTCCACCCTGATCCCCGCTGACGGCGGGGAGGCACAGGTCGCGGGCCACGACGTCGCGGCCGAGGCCAACTCGGTCCGCGCCGCGATCGGCGTGACCGGCCAGTTCTCGGCGGTCGACAACCTCCTGACCGGCGAGGAGAACCTCCTGCTCATGGCCGACCTGCATCACCTGGGCCGGGCCGAGGGACGGTGCCGGGCCGCCGCGCTGCTCGATCAGTTCGACCTGACCGATGCCGCCAGGAAGACGGCCGCGACCTACTCGGGTGGCATGCAGCGCCGGCTCGACCTCGCCATGACGCTGGTCGGCAGCCCGCGGCTGATCTTCCTGGACGAGCCCACCGCCGGCCTGGACCCGCGCAGCCGCCGGAACATGTGGCGGACCATCCGTGACCTGGCCGCCCAGGGCGTGACGATCTTCCTCACCACCCAGTACCTGGAGGAGGCCGATCAGCTTTCCGACCGGATCGCGGTCCTCGACCACGGGCGCATCGTCGCCGAGGGCACCGCCGAGGAGCTCAAGCGCCAGATCCCCGGCGGACATATCCGGCTGCAGTTCGAGAACCTAGACGAGCTGGAGTCGGCCGAGCGCGTCCTCGTCGTGACCTCGCGCGACGACGAGAGCCTGTCCCTGCAGGTACCAAGCGACGGCGACATCCCGGCGCTGCGCGCGCTGCTCGACCGGCTCGACAACGCGTCGGTCAAGGCCGAGCGCCTGTCGATCCACACACCCGACCTCAACGACGTCTTCTTCGCCTTGACCGGCCACCCCGACCCGCAGAAAGCCAGCCAGCGATGACTACCTTGTCCTACGCGGTCGCCGACTCCGCGACGATGCTCCGGCGCAACCTCAAGCACCTGCAGCGCTACCCGGCGATGACATTGATGATCATCATGGTCCCGGTAATATTCCTGCTGCTGTTCGTGTACGTCTTCGGCAGCACGCTCGGCGCAGGCCTCGGCCACCTGGGCGACGGCCGCGCCGTCTACCTGCGCTATGTGACGCCAGGGATCGCCCTGCTCACCCTGGGCACCGCGGCCACCTCCACCGCGGTCTCGGTCGCCATGGACATGAGCAGCGGGATCATCGCCCGGTTCCGCACCATGGCGATCGCCCGGGTCTCGGTGCTGACCGGCCACGTACTCGGCAGCATGATCCAGTCCTTGTTCAGCATCGCCCTCGTGATCGGCGTCGCCGTGGCCATGGGCTTCCGGACCAGCGCTGACCCGCTGTCCTGGCTCGCGGTGGCCGGCCTGCTGATCCTGATCACTTTCGCGATCACCTGGCTCTCGGTGGCGCTGGGCCTGGTCAGTGGCAGCGCGGAGACCGCCAGCAACCTGCCGATGTTCCTGATGGTCCTGCCATTCCTTGGCAGCGGCTTCGTCCCGACCCACACGATGCCCGTCGGGCTGCGGTGGTTCGCCGAGTACCAGCCGTTCACCCCGGTGATTCAGACCGTCCGCGGGCTGCTGGTCGGCGGCGGGATCGGGGACAACGCGATCATGGCGATCGGCTGGGGCGTCGGCATCGCCGCGCTGTCCTACCTGTGGGCCAGGAGGCTGTACCGGCGTCCGATGCAGGCCAGGTGACTTGCGCGGCCGCCGAAACCGCGGCGCCGCGGCCAGGTTCCCCGGATCCGGCCGAGGCGCCGCCATCTCTACGGGTCCTGCGCGCAGGCGCCGTGGCTGCCCGGTCATCAACTGACAGACCTGGACCCGGAACGCCATCTCCGGCCGCGCACAGCCGCCGGCGGCTCGGAAACCGTCTGCACCACCGTCGCCTAACCTGAAGCGCAAGACCAGAGCACCGTGACTCACGCGCGTGACCAGAACTGATATGGAAGAGTCCAGACGCATCGCGTGGTCAGCGGCGCCGCTCCGGTTCTACTCGTTGGAGTTCCACGCGATCTCGAAGAGATGACCATCGGGATCGGTGAAGTACCCGGAGTAGACGCCGAACGGGCGCATATGAGCGGGCGCGGTCAGCGTGCCCCCGGCGGCTTCGACTTGCCGGAGCAGCTTGTCGACGTCTGCCTGTGATTCAGCGGGGAGGCCCAGGCTGAACTCGGTGGAGCTAGGCGGGCCGGGCGGCAGGCTGGCGTCCTTGGCGAGGTTGGTCCGTTCGTACAAGCCGAGCAGCAGGCCTCCGTCGAGATTGAAGAAAGCGATGGTTCCATCGGCGCCGGTAACCTCGTCGTGGAACTCCTGCCCGACGATGCCCTCGGTCGGCCAGCCCAAGCCGTCACGGTAGAAGGCGACTGACCGGCCGAGATCGTCTACGGCCAGAGTGATGAAGAAGATTTTCGCTCGCAATGCATCTCCCATCGGTCGTGACGGGGGCCGGTCGCCGGGCCCTCGTGATGATTTAGAGTCTGCCCTCAAGCACCGACATTCTGGACGGCATCTCCCTTCTCGATCACGTCGGCTTGTTTCAGGATCTTGAAGATCTCCTGGGCGTCGGAGTCAACGTCGTCGCGCGGAGTGGGCTCAAGCCTCGGGATGATCACATTCGCGCCGAGGCCGTGGATCTGTGAGCAGAGGAGTCGATGACCTTCTGGCAGATCTGGCATAGCCAATCATGCATCGCCTTCCGCCCCGGCGCAGGCACGCCAGCACAAGCAGGAGAGGCCACGGAACCTCCTGGCTAGACCGGGACCGGTTTCCTGGCCAGACCGCCCAGCATGTAGACCGGTCCCGGTGACGTCGCCGGCGCGTCAGTCCAGCCGCCTCGCCAGCTCTGTACCGCGACGAGCCCCGGGGGAACGAGCTCGAGGCCGTCGAGGAACCCCCGGCTCTCGGCAAGCATGTGGTTGTACACGTCCGCAGCCGTATAAGCCTGGCTGAGCTGCGCCCATAGCGTCTGGTCGTCGCACCGTCCGGTTGAGATCACGACGTAGCTGCCCGGCGCGGCCAGCCGCATATAGCCGGTCACCACGGCGCGAGCCTGCGTGGCCGGGATGAGGCTGAGTACCAGGCCGAAGATAAAGCAAACGGGCTGGGCCAGGTCGATGACCGCGCGGAGGCCTAGATCCGCGAGCACCGAGTCCGGGTCGGTCAGGTCGGCCGCAGTCACCGCGACGCCGCGGGCAGGTGCCCGGAACGCCTTGGAATGCGCGAGGACCACGGGGTCGTCATCGACGTAGGCCACCCGCGCTGACCGGGTCACCGCCTGGGCCGTCAAGTGGATGTCTTCGAGAACCCCAGCCCTGGCCTTTTGCACCGGCGGCCCGGCGCCGAGGTCGACGAACTGGGTCACCCCCTGCCGGACCGCCCAGGTGACGGCGCGGGCGAGGAAGTACCGGTTCTCCAGGGCCGCGATGCCGAGTGACGGGTAGATCCGCAGCAGGCCGGCTGCCAGCTTGCGATCTGCGGCGTGTGCCTCGATGCCGCCGAGAAGGCAATCGTAGACCCGGGCCACGTTGGGCCTGGTGGTATCAATGCCGACGTATGTCATCCGGAGTGACCTCTCATGTCCGCTCCCGTCGGTGTGAGGTTACAGTGAGGCGACATGGACAGGCCGCTGCGCATCGGGGCCTGTCTGTCCCTGTCCGGCAGGTTCGCGCGGTTCGGCCGTCAGGCGGCCCGCGGCCTGGAAGCGTGGCAGTCCCTGGACGGGCAGGCCGACCTGCTGATCGAAGATGACCGCAGCGACCGGCACGCCCTCGAGATGGTCCTGCCCGGCGTGGCCGCCCGCTGCGACATCCTGCTCGGGCCGTACTCCACGCAGCTGATGCGGGCCGCGGGGCGCGTGGCCGCCGAGTCGGGCCGGGTCCTGTGGAATCAGGGCGGTTCCGGTGATGATGTCGAGGAGGCGCACCCCGGCCACATCGTCTCCGTGTTGACGCCGACCAGCCGGTACGCGGAGCCGTTCCTGCTGCGGCTGGCCAGCGAGCCAGGCGGCCCGCGCGACCTGTGCATCGTCCACGGGCCCGGCAGCTTCGGGCGCCAGGTAGCTGACGGGGCCGAGCGGATGGCGCGTGATCTCGGCATCCCCGCGGTGCGCGCCACGCCTGACGATCAGATCCCGCCGGCTGGCATGGCAGCGGAATGGAATCTGCTCAGCGTCGGCGTTTTCGAGCAGGACGCCGAACTGGTCCGTCGGGCGCCGCATTTGCCGCACCCGCCCCGCCGGGTGTGCGCGGTCGCGGCGGGCGTGCGGGACTTCGGCCGCGCGGTCGATGACCCCGAGGGGATCTTCGGCATCGCTCAGTGGTTCCCGGGCGGCAAGGCGGAAATCGCGCTGGGACCGGCCGAGGGGGACTTCGTCGGCGCGTATCTCCGCCGTGGCGGCGTACCGCCGGACTACCCTGCGGTCCAGGCGGCCGCCGGAGCGATCATCGCCACGCATTGCGCGAGGCTCGCCGGGGGCACAGCCCGCGACGGTCTCTGGGCCGCGGCGAGCGATCTGGACACGTCGACGCTGTTCGGCGGCTTCAAGATCGACCCGGGAAGCGGCGCCCAGATCAAGCACCAGACGGTGCTCGTGCGCTGGCAAGGCAACCAGCCAGTGCCCGCGGGGATCTGATAACTGGCGGCGTGCCATGGATGGAGCGTTCCCGGAGGTCAGGTACGTCGCGCGACGTCGCTGCCCTGCCGCACGGTCGCAGCCAGCGGCGACCCGAAGGCTGCGCTACAGGTCCAGCACGAGCCGGGCCGTGCAGGAGCGGGACACGCAGATCATCATGCAGTCCCCGGCCCGGCGCTCCTCCTCGGTGAGCACGGAGTCCCGGTGGTCGGGCAGGCCGCCGAGCACGGCGGTCTCGCAGGTGCCGCAGGTGCCCTCGGCGCACGACGACAGGACCCCCACCCCGGCCTCCTCGACCACGTCGAGAATCGAGCGGTCCGGCGGGATCGTCAGGCTGAGTTCGCTGCGGGCCAGTTCCACCTCGAAGGCCTCGGCCCGGACCGGCGCGGTCAGCGGCCGGGCGCTGAACCGCTCCACGCGCAGCGACCGGGACGGCCAGGCCAGGCAGCGTTCCTCGACGGCGGCCAGCAGGGGTTCGGGGCCGCAGCAGTACACCAGCGTGTCCGGCTGCGGGGTGCCGAGCACCGAGTCCAGGTCGAGCAGCCCGGTCTCGTCCTGCGGTGCCACCGTGACCCGGTCGCCGTAGCGGGCGAGCTCGTCCAGGAAGGCCATCGAGGCCCGGCGGCGGCCGCCGTACAGCAGCCGCCAGTCCGCTCCCGCCGACGTGGCGGCGGCCATCATCGGCAAGATCGGGGTGATGCCGATCCCGCCCGCGATGAACAGGTAGCGCGGCGAGCTCGCCAGCTCGAAGTTGTTCCGCGGGCCGCGGACCCGGACCGTGTCGCCGGCCCGCAGCCGGTCGTGCACGAAGCGGGAGCCGCCGCCGCCCATCTCGTCGCGCAGGACGCCCAGCCGCCACAGGTGGTGGTCGGCCGGGGCGCCGCACAGCGAGTACTGCCGGGTCGGCGCCCCGTCCAGGATCAGGTCGACGTGCGCGCCCGGCGACCACGGCGGCAGCGGGCTGTCCGCGACCTGCCGCAGGGTCAGCGCCACCACCCCGTCCGCCACCTCCTCCTTGCCCTCGACCCGGACGTCGGCCTCGAACTCCCGGGTGAGCACGGTGACGCTGGTGGTGTGATGCTGCACGGTCTGCACGTGCGGCTGGTGCCCCGGCTCCACGTGCCCGGGCCCGGCGGCGGCCGGGAACGACAGGTGCAGGTGGTCCCACACGTACATGTTCGGCGTGGTCCGGTAGCGCTCCGGCGGCGCGGCGATCGTATAGTCGCCGAGCGCGGGCAGCCCTTCCTCCAGGGCGACCTTCGCCTCCAGGCGAGCCAGCGGCGCGCCGAGGCAGCCGTGCATGCCTTCCCCGAATCCGAGGTGGCGGAACCGGCCGCGGGTCACGTCGAACCGGTCCGGGTCGCCGAAGCGCCGCTCGTCGCGGTTCGCCGCCCCGTAGACCAGCACCACCCGGCCGCCGGCCGGAATCGTGACACCGTGCAGGGTGACCTTGCGGCTGGTCGTTCGGCCGACAAGTTGCAAAGGAGTGGCGAGGCGGATCGCCTCCTCGACCGCGTCCGGGATCAAGGCCGGGTTCTCCCGCAGCCGGGCCCGCTGGTCCGGGTTCTCGGCGAGCAGCTTGAACAGCGTCCCGATGAGCCCGGCGGTGCTCTCCACGCCGCCCAGGAACAGCACCATCATCAGGCCCAGGACCTCGAAGGCCGGCCCGAAGTCCGCCTCGGCGAACGGCATCCCGTCGATCTCGGCGGTGACGATGTGGGTGACCAGGTCCGCGCGCGGCCGGGCGCGCCGCTCGTGCAGCAGGTCGGTGAAGTAGGCCTGGATGCCGGCCGTGGCGGCCTTGGCCACCGGGGTGAGCCGGGAGTCGCCGGGCCTGCGGTCCTTGAGTTCGTGCACCCACTGGTTGAGCTGCGCCCGGCCCTGCTCGCGGGCGGCGGGCAGGCCGAGCAGGTCGAAGAACACCTCGTTGGGCGTCGGCCAGGCCAGCTCCTGGGCCAGGTCCACGGTGCCGCGGTGCCGCCACGCGTCGATCAGGCCGCGCACCACCGCGCGGACCGCGTCCTCCCGCTCGGCGATGCGGTTGGGCAGCAGCTGCGGCTGGATCATCCGGCGGATCTGGTCGTGCCGCGGGTTGTCGATATCCGGCAGGAACCCGGGGCCGCTCTGGTCCTTGGCGGTGTCGTCGATGTCGATGCCCTCGTAGGACAGGAACGTCTGCGGGTCCGTCGCCGCGGCCCGGACGTCTTCGAACCGGGACAGCGCCCACCAGTTCCACTTCTCGCTGTAGAACACCGGGGTCTCGTCGCGCATCCACCGGTAGACCGGGAACGGGTCGGCCTGGAACTCCTGGCTGAACGGGTCGTACTCCATCATTCGTGACGTGCTGCTGATGCTCATTGCTCGACCTCCGCGCCGCAAACCCTATTGGACGATCGTTGGAAATCTATGGATCGTTCCAACATGGTAAGAATCGCCGCGTGAGCGTCTCCTGTCAAGGCCCAGATCGAGGTCCTCCCTGACATGCATGGGCTTGTGCGCGCACGTCAGGCCGTGAGGCCGACCGATGAGCTATGCTCCCGGTCAGTAGATCGTTCCAACACAGGCGACGAGAGGCCCCGGATGACGGTAGGTGGCGAGCAGTCCGTTCCCCGTCCCACCATCCGTGACGTGGCCGAACACGCGGGCGTCTCCAAGTCCCTGGTCTCGCTCGTGCTCCGCGGCTCGGCTAAGGTCAGTCCCGACCGGCGGGCGGCCGTGGAACGGTCGATCGCGGAACTGGGCTACCGGCCGAACGCGGCGGCCCGGACCCTGCGCGAGGGACGCGGCCGGGCCATCGGGGTGCTGCTCAACGACGTCCGCCGCCCCTGGTTCTTCGATCTTCTCGACGGTCTCATCTCCGTCCTGGAGGCGGACGGGCGGCACCTGGTGCTCAGCGGCGGCGGCCGGCTCGAGCGGCGCATGGACGACTCGGCGCTGCGCGGCTTCCTCCAGCTCGAGGCCGACGGCTTCATCCTGGCCGGCACGCAGGCCGACTCGCCGGTCATCGCCGAGATCGCCAGCACCGTCCCCACGGTCACGGTGGCCTGGCGCGACATCGACCTGCCGCGGGTGGACGCCGTCGCCAACGACGACCTGGCCGGCGCCGCGCTGGCCACTCGTCACCTGATCGAACTCGGCCACCGCCGGATCGCGCACATCTCCGGGCGCATCTCCGGGACCAGCAACGTCATCGCGAAGCTGCGCCAGCAGGGCTATGAGGACACCATGCGGGCCTGCGGCCTCGGCGAGTACATCAGGGTCGAGCCCGGCGACTTCACCGAGGACGGCGGCTACCGCGCCACCGTACGCCTGCTTAGCAGCGACAAGCCGCCGACCGCGATCTTCGCCGTGGACGACATGACCTGCCTGGGCGCGCAGTCGGCCGCCTCGGAGATGAAGGTCGGCATGCCCGGCGGCCTCTCGCTCGTCGGCTACGACAACTCCTACCTGGCCCGGCTGCGGTCGATCTGGCTTACCAGCGTGGACAGCGCCGGCTTTGACGTCGGCCGGCTCGCCGCCCGCACCCTGCTGGCCCGGGTGGCCGACCCGGCCCGTCCCGCCGAGGTCCACCTCCTCGCCCCGACCCTCCAGGTCCGCGGCTCCACCGCGCCCCCGCGCGCTGACGTACTGGCCGCCGGCGACGAGCCGCCCGATCCGGAGGAGTAGCGGGCCTGGGTGCCGCGGCAGTTCCACGGAGCCGGTGCCAGGCCGGCTGGCGACCCGCCCGCGGCCTCCCGCCCCCGCCCGGCCAGCCCGCTGGAATCCCGCCCAAACAACATCACTGTGGCATCCATGCTGCTCTAGACATCACTGCCACATCCATGTCGTTTCCGGGCGCGGCGGCAGCCCCGCTCCGGACCGACGGCCGGGACTGGCGGGGCCAGCGGTGCTAACAGGGCCAGCGATGCTAACAGGCCCCAGCGATGCTAACAGGGCCAGCAATGTTAATGGGATCCACGAGGCTAGCGGGGCATGGGACAGGAGATGCAGAACGAGACTGACGGGGATGATAGGGATGGCGGGGCGCCGGCGGCGGGCCATGCGCGCGGGCGACGCGCCCGCGTGCGGTGAGCGACGGCACCGAGTATCGCTGCACCGGCGCTCAGGGCAGCAATTCCAGATGCCGAACCAGCTTGGTCACCTGATTCCGCGGCCCGATCAGGCTGACGGCGAGCACGGCCAGGTCACCGGGATCGGTCATGGTGAGCTCCCGGAGATAGTCGTCGTATACCCGGGTGGCCTGGGCCGCGGCGGGCATGTCGGCCGCGAGCAGTTGCCGCTCGACCGCCTGCCGACGGATCGCGCCAAGCTGGGCCGAACCGGCGGCGAGGATCGAGCAGCCCGCCCACGGCAGGCCCGGATGCCAGTGATCCGAGGCGTCGGGGCCCCCAGGGCCCAGCAGCCCGGGTACCGCGGGCACGGTCGCCGCCGACACGCAGACGGCCGCGTTGACGGCCTGGCCGGGGGAGAGCGACTGGTCGACGATCACGACCCACTTCAGCTTCGCCGCTCCGGTGCGTTGGCCCGTGTTCATCTCGTCCGGGGCGTATCCATGCGCAGCTTGTCGCGTCTCACCTTGTACTTCATACGTGTTCATAAGAAAATTCTAGATAATAATGCACAAATAAATCTATATAGCCGAATTTAATTCAGCTACCATGGCGATATGGCTCACCTGGACGAACTAGATGCGGCCATCCTGGCCGAACTGCAGCGTGATGCACGGCGGACCAACCGGGATGTAGCCGCGGCGGTCGGTGTCGCCCCCACCACGGCGCTCGACCGGACCCGGTCGCTACGACAGCGCGGCGTCATCCACGGCGCCCTGCTCGACGTGGATCTCGCCGCCATCGGCCGACCGGTCCAGGCGCTGATCGCCGTCCGGATACGGCCGCCGTCCCGGCGCAACATCGAGGCCTTCCGCGACTGGGCCGCGCGCCTGCCCGACACCGTGGGCGTCTTCGTCGTCTCCGGCAGCGAGGATTTCCTGCTCCACGTCGCCGTGGCCGACAACCAGCATCTGTACGCGTTCGTCATCGACAGGCTGACCGAACGGCCCGAGGTGGCCGACGTCCGCACCAGCGTTATCTACGAGCACCTGCGCAATCACGCCGTGATCCCCGCCGCGCGGCCCTGATCCGCCGGGCGAGCACCGGGACACCGAGCACGGCCGCCGCGCATCCGGCCGCCGGCATCGCTGGTACGGTCGCCACCGCGCCGGCCGCCGCCCCGGCGATCTGGAGCACGGGAGCGCCGGCGGCCCCCGCGTGCAGCGCAGCCTGCTGGAACGTGGCGGGGATCGGCAGGTCGCCGAATTGCGAGGGCGGCCAGATGACCAGGAAGGCCCTTCCTGCCACCTCGTCCTCGGGAACGGTCCCCTGGTCGGGAGAGTCGCTGAACATGTGTCCCCGGGAGTCGTCGGAAATCGCCCGGTTGTCACCCATGACCCAGAGGCGCCCGGGCGGGACGACCACGTTGAATTGCTCCAGCGACGGGCTCGCGCCCGGGAACAGGTAGGACGTCTCGTCCAGCGGGGTCCCGTTGACCGTGATCTCGCCGTCCGTGCAGCAGGCCACGCGGTCGCCCGGCAGGCCGATCACCCGCTTGATGTAGTACGTCTGCGTGCTGTACACCCCGATGTCGGACAGCACGTTGTCCACGACCCGCAGTACCGGGTCGCGCGGCGGGGCGGGATCGGGCGCGCCCGTGGTGCTGCCCCACGAGTCCTGTCCGCTGAACACCACGATGTCGCCGCGGGCGATGCCGCGGACGTGGTAGACCAGCTTGTTCACCAGCACCCGGTCGCCGGTGCGCAGCGTGTTCTCCATCGAGGCCGAAGGGATCCGGTACACCTGCACGACGAAGGCCTTGATGAGCAGCATGAGGACGATCGCCGCCAGCACGATCAGCATCAGCTGCCGCCAGGAATTCCCCGGCCGGCCGGCGGCCCGGTCCCGCTTCGGTCGGTCGGCATCCTGGTCCGGCTGGCTGGCGTCCCGGTCCGGCTTCCGGGCGGCTCGCTCGGGTGGCCGGGCGTGCCGTCCCCGCGGGCTCGCCGCCACGAACGCAGCCGGATCGCGCCGATCGTCGGTCGTCTGGCCGTGGCGCACGGTCAGCGACCCGTCCGCCCGTCGCGCCCGGGCCTGCTCAGTTCAGCGATGTGCATCACGCCGGCGCCCTCGGTGTAGTCGTGAGCCGGTCCGGGCGTGGAGCCGGCTAGCGCCCGGGATCCTCATACGTACCCGGACGGCGGCGAATTTCAGTGTGCCATATCTTGTCCTGAGAATTCCGCCGGTCGCCGAGCCGCATAACGACTACTCGCCGAGCCGCATAACGAGCCGCGTAGACGACTAAGGGGAGGACCCGTTGAGCTTCACCCGGGCCGAACTTAAGTCGTTCACCGGCGGCACCCTCCCGGATCTGATCGCCGAGGGCGTGCGCCTGCTGTTCGCCGGGATCAACCCGGGCCTGCGCAGCGTCGCCGTGCAGGGGCACTTCGCGCCCCGGGGCAACCGGTTCTACCCGGCGCTGCTGCGGGCCGGCATCACCGATCACCTGATCGACGCATCGGCCGGGCTCACCGCCCGCGACCGCGACTACCTCCTCGGCCGCGGCGTCGGCATCACCAGCCTGGTCGCCGGGGCCACGGCAAGCGCCGCCGAAGTCGGCCCGGCCGAACTGGCCGAAGGCGCCAGGAACCTCGCCGGGAAGGTCCGCCGGTTCCGCCCGCGCGTGGTCGCCGTGCTGGGCGTCACCGCCTACCGGACCGCCTTCGCCTCGCCCCGGGCCGTCGCCGGGCGCCAGCCAGGCGACCTGAACGGCGCCCAGCTCTGGGTGGTGCCGAACCCCAGCGGCCGCAACGCGCACGCGCCCCTGGACACGCTGGCCGCCGCCTACCGCGAGGTCGCGCAGGCGGCCGGCATCATCGACCCGGACGCACCCTAAACGGGCCCGGCGTGCGGCGACCGCCGCCAGGCACGCCACCGCCGGCGCGACCGGGTGAGGGTCAGCACCGAAGCGCTCTCGGGTTCCGCGGCCATCGCCTGCGGCGGCCGGAACGGCGGACGAGGCCGCCGGGGCTCGCGCACGCCGGCCAGTCCCGGGCCGCCCCGGCGGCGGACGAACGGAACGTGCTCCCAGACCCAGACCAGCCACCGTCTCAGGCCGGCTCCGGCCCGGCTCCATTGTCGGTGAGGCGCCACCCTGATCAGGCTAAGCCGTACCGTGGAACCCGGACAACCCAATAGGGAGCGCGGATGACCATCCAGCACGTGCGCGTCGAAGGCCCCAGCTACCAGCGGGGACAGCAGTACGGCCGCCAGGCCGCGGAGCGCGTGCGGCGGTCGGTCCAGGGCTATCATCAGGCCTTCGCGCACTACGCGGGGTGGGACTGGGCCACCGTCCGGCGCGAGGCCGCCCGGTTCGAGGCGCCCGTCGGCAAGTTCCGCCCGGCCTACCTGGAGGAGATGCGCGGCATCGCAGACGGCGCGGGCCTCGACCTGACTGACGTGCTGGCGATCAACGTGCGCACCGAGGTCATGTACTCGGCCAAGGCGCGTAACGCGCCGAGAGCTCCGCACGAGTGCAGCGCCTTCGCCCGTGTCCCCGCGCCGGGCCAGGAAAGCCCCGTGATCATCGGCCAGAACTGGGACTGGCTGCTGGACTCGGCCGAGACACTGGTCGTGCTGGAGGCTCAGCCGGCCGACGGCCCGGATTTCGTCACGGTGGTCGAGGCCGGCCTGCTGGCCAAGACCGGGATGAACGCCGCAGGCCTGGGCCTGGTCACCAACGCCCTGGTGACCGACGCCGACGCAGGCGAGCCCGGGCTGCCTTACCACGTGCTGCTGCGGGCCATCCTCAACTGCGCCACGGTCACCGAAGCCCTCGGAGTGCTCGCGGCCGGCCTGCGCTCCTCGTCAGCCAACTACCTGGTCGCCCACGCCAGCGGCGCCGCCCTCGACATCGAGGCCGCGCCGGGCGACTTCACCCGGCTGTATCCGCTGTGCCCCGAGGACGGCCTGCTGCTGCACACCAACCACTTCCTGGCCCCGCGGATGGACCCGGCCGACCTGGCCCTGTGGGTCATGCCGAGCAGCGCCGTCCGGCTGCAGCGGCTGCGGGCCGGAGCAAACGGGAAAGCCGCGGAAACCCTCGACGACTTCCGCGTCCTGCTGGCCGACCACGCCGACTATCCGAACAGCGTCTGCGCCCACCCCGACCCGGCGGACCACCCGCGCGAGCAGGGCGCCACCATCGCCTCCGTGCTGATGGACTTGACCGCCCGCCGCATCTGGGTCGCCGCGGGCCAACCCTGCCAGGCGCCCTACCAGCGCCTCGACATAACCCTGTGAGAGGTTCGCGCTGAGCCTGCTCGACGCCCCGCTCAGCGGCCAGCCCCGGCCGGCGCAAACTCGACCGAGGAAAGCCCGGCCGCCCGGACCCGCCGCGCCAGCCCGGCGTGCATCCGCCGCGGCCACAGCGGGCCGCCGTAGATGAACCCGGTGTAGGCCTGCACCAGCGTGGCCCCGGCCCGCAGCCGCTCCCAGGCGTCGTCCGGGGTCTCGATCCCGCCGGCCGCGATCAGCACCAGCCGGTCCCCGGCCCGGGCTCGCAGGCGACGCAACACCGCGAGCGACCGGGCCCGCAGCGGCGGCCCAGACAGGCCGCCCGCCCCGGCCGCGGCCACCTCGGCGGCGGGGCTGATCAGCCCGTCCCGCGAGATCGTGGTGTTGGTCGCGATGATCCCGTCCAGCCCCAGCTCGAGCGCCAGGTCCGCGACCGCGTCCACGTCCGCGTCGGCCAGCTCCGGCGCGATCTTGACCAGCAGCGGCACGCGCCGACCGCCGGCTGGGGCCGCAGCGGCCGGAGCCGCGGCGTCCAGCGCCGCGCGCACCGCCACCAGCACCGGCCGGAGCCGCTGCGCGGCCTGCAGGTCGCGCAGCCCGGGCGTGTTCGGCGAGCTGACGTTGACCACCACGTAGTCGGCCACCCCGGCCACCGTCCGCGCACTGGCCGCGTAGTCCGCGGCCGCCTCCGCCTCCGGCACCGCCCGCGTCTTGCCGATGTTCACCCCCACCACCGGACCCCCGGGCCGCCGCGCACGGCGCAGCGAATCCGCCACGGCCGCGGCCCCGCGGTTGTTGAACCCCATCCGGTTGACCAGCGCCCGGTCCGCGGTCAGCCGGAACATCCGCGGCTGCGGGTTCCCCGGCTGCGCCCGCGCGGTCACCGTCCCGACCTCCACGAACCCGAACCCGAGCGCGGCCAGCCCCCGCGACCCGCGAGCGTCCTTGTCGAACCCGGCGGCCAGCCCGAGCGGCCCGGGAAACTCCAGCCCCAGCGCCCGCACCCGCAGCACCGGGTCGCGCGGCCCGAGCCACCGCCCCAGCAGCCACGCCGCCCCCGGCACCACGGCGAGCGCACGGATCAGCCCGAACGCCAGCAGGTGCGCCGTCTCGGCCGGCACCCGCCGCAGCACCACCCGGTACAGCAGCCCATACATCCGCTCACCCCAGGGCATTATCCCGAACGGGCCTACTGCGTGCCCTACGCCACGAGCTCGGATTCGCCGGTGAAGGCATCCCACAGGGCGGCGTAGGTGCCGTCGGCGGCCAGGAGCTCCTCGTGCGAGCCCGCCTCGACGATGGCGCCCTGATCCAGGACCACGATCCGGTCCGCGCGGGCGGCCGTGGTCAGCCGGTGCGCGACCACGATCGTGGTGCGCGCCGCGGTCAGCTCGCTGATCGCGTGGTTCACCGCGGCCTCCGCGGCCAGGTCCAGCGCCGCGGTGGCCTCGTCGAGCAGCAGGATGGCGGGGTCGGCCAGCTGCGCCCGGGCCAGCGCGATGAGCTGGCGCTGGCCAGCCGACAGGTTGCGGCCGCGTTCTGAGATCAGGTAGCCGTAGCCGCCGGGCAGCCGGCTAATCATGTCGTGCGCGCCGGTCGCCCGCGCCGCCGCCTCGACCTCGGCGTCGCTGGCGTCCGGCCTGGCGTAGGCGATCGAGTCCCGGACCGGGCCGGCGAACAGGTAGGACTCCTGCGGGACGATGCCGAGCTGGTGCCGGTAGCTGGCCAGGTCGTAGTCGCGGACGTCGGTGCCGTCCACCAGGACTTGCCCGCCGGTCGCGTCGTAGAACCGGGCGATGAGCTTCACCAGCGTGGACTTGCCGGCCCCGGTCTGGCCGACCAGGGCCACGGTCTCGCCGGGCTGGATGGTGAGGCTGATCCCGGACAGCGCGTTCGGCTCACCGTGTCCGCCGGATCCGGCCCCGTAGCTGAAGTCCACGTCCCGCAGCTCGATCCGGCCGCGCAGGCGGGCCGGGAGGACCGGGCGCGGGGCGGGCGGCGTGGAGGTGCCCAGCCGGAGCAGGTCGGTGATCCGGTGCAGTCCGACCATGGCCTGCTGGTAGCCGTCGAAGACCTGGGAGAGCTGCTGGACCGGGGAGAACACCATGTCGATGTAGAGCAGGTAGGCGATCAGCGCGCCCGCGGTCAGCGCCCCGCTGCGTACCTGCCCGGTCGCGATGATCAGCACGACCGCCCCGGCCGCGGTGGACAGGGTCTGCACGAACGGGAAGTAGATCGCGATGTAGCGCTGCGCGCGCAGCCGGGACACCCGGAACCTCTCGCTCAGCCCGCCGAACCGGTCCCGGTTGACCTGCTCGCGGCGGAACGCCTGGGTCACCCGCAGCCCGGCCAGGTTCTCCGCGAAGTCGGCGTTGACCATGGCGACCCGCTCTCGCGACTCGGCGTACGCGGTCGCCGACTTGGACCGGAACACCAGCGTGGCGACGACCAGCACCGGGAAGATGCACAGCACCGCCAGGCCGAGCCGCAGGTTGATGATGAGCAGCGCGGCGAGCACCCCGACGAACGTGAGCACCGAACTCACCATGGTGACCAGCCCGGTCTGCAGGAACGAGGACAGCGCGTCCACGTCGGTGGTCATCCTGGTCATGATCCGGCCGGACAGCTCGCGCTCGTAGAAGTCCAGGCCGAGGCGCTGGAGCTGGGCGAACATCTTGACCCGCAGGATGTACAGCAGCCGTTCGCCGTTCCGCCCGACCACCATGGTCTCGAAGATGTTGACCACCCAGTCGGCCAGCACGATGGCCAGCCCGACGAGGGCGACCAGCGCGACCGCGTGGAAGACCTTGGTCTGCACCCCGTTGTCGATGCCGTTCCTGACCAGCGCGGGCAGCGCCAGCCCGGCCACCGCGTCCAGGCCGTCCAGCACCAGCCCGATGACCAGCGCGGCGGCCAGCGGCCGCAGCAGCCGGCGCAGCGTGAAGTGCCGGTCCCCGGTCCGCGCCCGGGCCAGGTCCACCGAGGGCTTGTCCTTGGCCGGCGGCAGCGCCTCGACCTGGGCGATCAGTTCGGCTGACGGCGGCAGGCTGGCGAACATCCCGGTGATGTGCCCGGCGCCCGGGCCCGGCGTGGCACCGGCCGCCCGGCGCCGGGGCCGGCCGGCGCCGGAGGCGGCCGCCGCGGCCATCGCCCGGTCCTCGAACACGTCCTCCACGGTGCGGGCTCTGCTGGCTCCTCTCCCGGGGGGACCCATCCCCCCGGACCCCCCTTGGGGAAGGACGACCCCCCCGGGCCCCCCCGCTTCGCCTGGCTCGCCGCTCACAATGAGCTGCCGGTACAGCGGGCAGCGCTCCTCGAGTTCGTCGTGCGTGCCGGTGTCGGCGACCCGGCCGGCGTCCAGCACCACGATCCGGTCGGCCAGGTTCAGCGTGGACCGGCGGTGCGCGATGATCAGCGTGGTGCGGCCGCGCATGATCTCGTGCAGCGCGGCATGGATCTCGGCCTCGAGCCGCGGGTCGATGGCCGAGGTGGCGTCGTCGAGCACCAGCAGCCGGGGGTCGGTGACCAGCGCCCGGGCCAGCGCCACCCGCTGCCGCTGCCCGCCGGAGAGGGTAAGGCCCTGCTCGCCCACCGCGGTGTCGTAGCCCTGCGGCAGCCGGGCGATGAACTCGTCCGCCTGAGCGGCCCTGGCGGCGGCGATGACCTGATCGTCGGTGGCGTCGGGACGGCCGTAGGCGATGTTGGCTCGCACCGTGTCGGAGAACAGGAAGCTGTCCTCCGGGACCAGTCCGATGGCGTCCCGCAGCGAGTCCCTGGTCACGTCGGCCACGTCGTACCCGCCGACCCGGACCGCGCCGGCCTGCGGGTCATAGAAGCGGGCCAGCAGCAGGGCCAGGGTGGACTTGCCCGAGCCGGACGCGCCCACCACGGCGACCGTCTCGCCCGGCTCGACCCGCAGCGACAGGCCGCGCAGCACCGGCTCGGACAGCACGTAGCCGAATCGCACGTCGTCGAAGCTGAGGCCGGCCGCGCCGGCCGGCAGGTCGATCGCGTCCGGCTTGTCGGTGATCACGGGCCGCGAGTCGATGATGTCGAACACGCGGATGACGCTGGCCCGTGCCTCCTGCCCGATGGTGACCATCATGGTGAGGGTGCGCACCGGGCCGGTCATCAGCGCCAGGTAGGACGAGAACGCGAGGAACGTGCCCAGCGTGATCGAGCCGCGGATGGCCAGCCAGCCGCCGAGCGCGAGCACGCCGACCATGCCCAGCGACGGGATCGCGGTCAGCGCCGGGTTGTACCTGGCCGTCAGCCGGATCATCCGCAGCCGGGAGGCGAACAGGCTCTCGCTCACCGCCTCGAGCCGGTCCTGCTCCTGCTGCTCCTGGCCGAACCCCTTGACCACCCGGACCCCGCCGATGGCCTCGTCCACCACGCCGGCCACCTCGCCGGACTGCTGCTGCGCGTGCCAGCTGGCCGGGAACAGCTTGCGCCGGGAGGCGAGCGCGATCATCCACAGGGCCGGCGCGACCAGCACGGTCACGATCGTCAGCGTCGGCGAGAGCGCCACCATGATGCCGATGGACAGCACGAACAGCGCCAGGTTCGCCAGCGTGATCGGCACCATGGACAGGATGCTCTGCACCATGTTCAGGTCGGAGATGGACCGGCCGACCAGCTGCCCGGTGTGGATCTCATCCTGCCGCGCGCCGTCCAGCCGGGCCAGCGAGCCGAACAGCTCCGTGCGCAGGTCGTACTGGACATCCAGGGAGAGCTTGCCGCCGTGGTAGCGGCGCAGGTAGATGCCGGCGAAGTTGACCGCGGCCGCGACGACGAGCAGCCCGGCCAGCGGCCAGATGGACTGCCGGCCGGCCAGGATCACGTTGTCGATGATCTGCCGCTGCATCAGCGGGATCGCCGCGGTCGCGATGGTGGCCACCAGCGCACCGCCCAGCGCGATGAGCACCGTCCGCCGGTAACGCCAGCAGTAACCCGCCAGCCGTCTCAGCCACCCGTGGTCCGAAGCGCTCGTCCCAGCCGTGTTTCCTGTCCTCCCTGACCGCATTTCCTGCCCCTCGTCCGCGCAGTCAGGTTAACAGCCGAGCCCCCTAATTTCATTTCCCTAGCTAACGACCTAGGACCAGCGGCCTAGGCCGCGTCAGCGGTATCCGCCGTCGCCCGGCATGCGCGACGGCGGATATGCCGGGGGCGGCGCGTAGCGCACCACCCGGCGCCCGGCGCGCCTGGAGACCTCGCTGATCAGGGTCCCGATGGCGATGCCGAGGATCAGGCTGACCACGGCGGTGGCGAGCTTCTGCGACGTGGGCGCCGTCGTGCTGAACGGGTAGACCACGGCGACCACGGTGGCCAGCCCGATGATCCAGCCGAAGAAGACCCGCGGATACGGGGCGGCGAGCAGCAGCAGGTGCATCAGCCCGGTCGCGGCCAGCGCGATGGCGGCGGCCGCCAGCGTGTACCCCACCGTGGACGCGTTACCCCACGCACCCTCCCGGGCCGGGGACAGGATGGGTACCTTGAGCAGCCACCGGGAGACCAGGATGCCGACCAGGGCGATCAGCGCGGCGACGATCGCGGTCGCCGCGCCGCCCGACCACAGCGTCCGGGCGTCGACCTTGCGCCTGACCTCAGGCTCTGGCCTCTGATTTGGCATCGGAACAGTCATCACTCGGCTCGCTTTACCTCGCGGCGAATCCCCTACCCACCAAGGTAACCCCGGGTCGGCGTTCCGAAACCCGCCGGCCCGGACCGGTAAGGTATGCCTGCACTTAGAACTCCGGAGGTAGGCGTCGTGGCCAAGCCCGTGCTCCAGGTCATCATCGGCAGCACGCGCCCGGGCCGGGTGGGCCCGGCCGTCGCCGGCTGGATCACCGACCGGGCCCGGGCGCGGGGCGACTTCGAGGTCGTGGTGACCGACCTGGCCGAGATCAACCTGCCGATGTTCGACGAGCCGAACCATCCCCGGCTGCATCAGTACGTCCACCAGCACACCAAGGACTGGTCCGCGATCGTGGCGCGGTCCGGCGCGTTCGTCTTCGTGATCCCGGAGTACAACTACGGGTTCAACGCGGCGACCAAGAACGCCCTGGACTACCTGAACCAGGAGTGGCGGGACAAGCCCGCGGGCATCGTCAGCTACGGCGGCGTCTCGGGCGGCACCCGGGCCACGCAGATGCTCAAGCAGGTCATGTCCGGGGTTCGGCTGGTGCCGGTCACCGACTCGGTGAACATCCCCTTCGTCCGCGAGAAGCTCGACGAGGACGGGCGGCTGAAGCCGAACGAGATCATGGAGCAGGCCGTCGCCACCATGCTGGACGAACTGGCCCGCTACGCCGAGGCGCTGCGGCCGCTGAGATCCTCAGGGTCCCGCTAGCCCACGGTGACGGACACCGAGGGGTAGCCGCTGGCCCCGTTGGGCTCGGGCTGCGCCTGGACGCTGGTCTGGGTGTAGCCGGTCTTGTCGGTGGCCCGGGCCTCGAGCGTGTGGCCGCCTTGCGCGGCGTCCCATTCCCAGACCCACTGCCGCCAGGTGTCGATGCCGGGCACGGCGGCCAGCCGGGCCTCCTGCCACGGCCCGCGGTCCACCCGCACCTGGACGGCCTCGATGCCCTTGTGCTGCGCCCAGGCCACGCCGGCCACCGCCGTGGTCCCGGCCTTGAGGGTGCTCACGCCGTTCGGCACGTCGATGCGGCATTCGGTCTTGACCGGGGCCTGCTGGGACCAGCCGCGCTGGGCCCAGAACGCGTAGTTGCCCGCGAACGTGGTCACGTTGATGTCCGTGACCCACTTGGTCGCGGACACGTAGCCGTAGAGCCCCGGCACCACTATGCGGGCCGGGAAGCCGTGCGCGACCGGCAGCGGCTGGCCGTTCATCGCCACCGCAAGCAGCGCGTCCCGGCCGTCCATCACCGTCGGCACCGGGGTGCCCGAGGTGAACCCGTCCACCGACGTGCACAGCAACTGGTCCGCCCCGGCCTTGATCCCGGCCTCCCTCAGCACCGCGGCCAGGCTGGCCCCCAGCCACCTGGCGTTGCCGATGTACGGGCCGCCCACCGGGTTGGACACGCAGCACAGGGTGATGTAGTCCTCGATCAGCGGCCGCCTGATCAGGTCGTCGAAGGTGAGGGTGACCTCGCGGTTCACCATGCCGTGGATCCGCAGCTGCCAGCTCGACGGGTCGACCTGCGGCAGCACCAGCGCGGTGTCCACCCGGTAGAAGTCCGGGTTGGACGTGACGAACGGCGAGAGCCCCGGTAGGTGCAGGTCGACGCCGGGCGGCAGGGGCTGCGTGGTGACCCGGGGCCGGGGGATGCGCAGCGCCTTCTGCGCGCTGGCCACGCTGCTCCGCTCGGCCAGCAGCCGGCCCGCGAGCCCGGCCCCGGCCGCGATGCCCGCGGTCGCCGCGCCGGCCACCAGGAAGCTCCGCCGCCGCGGTTCGGCCGCCTGCGGGCCGGCCGTCTCGGGCTCACCCCGGTCCTCCGGCTCCTTGTCCGCGGCGTCCGCGGGCGGACCGGTCACGGGATCGTACGAGACCGCCGGACGTGCCGTGACGGCCGACGGCCTGATCAGGGGAATGAGCACCAGGAGCACGGTCGCCGCCGCCACGGTCGCGGCCAGGGTCGGCAGCAGGCTGGCGAACGTGGCGGTGGGCCGGGTTGCCGCGGCGGTCAGCCCGACCACCGCGAACACCGCGACGCCGGCCAGCCCGTAGGCCATCCGCCGGGTGGCGGCCGCGCCGATGACGGCGGCGAAGACGGCCAGCACCACCAGGATCCCGCCGACCAGGACGAGCTTGTCGTCCGAGCCGAACTCGGTGATGGCGAAGTTCTTCAGCCATGGCGGCGTGAAATCGATCTGCAGCTCGCCCACCGCCACCACCGGCGACCCGCTGGCGCCGGTCAGCCCGGCCACGAACTGCCCGGTGCCCAGCGCCGCACCCGCGGCCAGCACCCCCGCGACGGCGCCCAGGCCCGCGGTCCGCCGGTCCCTCCCGCTCATGCTCATACCTGTTATTCGGCGCGGTCGCCGCCCGGGTTTGGTCGCGGGCGGCAATCCCTGGCGAATCCTGCTACGAATAACAATCGTGATGGATCCGGCCAATCAAGCGGCTGAACCCGGCGTCACCAGGGATCTCGCGGCGTGCATCCGGCTGGTGGCGCGCGGCGACGCGGCCGCCTTCGAACGCGGTCTACAACCAGGTCGCCGCGTCGGTGTTCGGCATCGTCAGGCGGGTGGTCCGCGACCCGGCCCAGGCCGAGGAGGTCACCCAGGACGTGCTGCTCGAGCTGTGGCGGACCGCGGCCAGATTCGACGCCGAACGGGGCAGCGCGATCGCCTGGGTGATGACGCTGGCGCACCGCCGGGCGGTCGACCGGGTCCGTTCGGCCCAGAAGGAGTCCGACCGGGAACGCCGCGCCGCGGCGGCCGACATCCCGTTCGACGAGGTGGCCGAGGCCGTCGAGTCGAGCCTCGAGCGCGAGCGGGTCCGCCGCTGCCTGGGTTCGCTCACCGAACTGCAGCGCGAGTCGGTCACTCTGGCCTACTACGGCGGCTACACCTACGGCCAGGTCGCCAGCCTGCTCGGCGTGCCGGCCGGGACGATCAAGACCAGGATGCGGGACGCGCTGATCCGGCTGCGAGACTGCCTGGGGGTGGCACAATGAGGCGCAAGCGTGAGGCGCATACTCTCGCGGGGCCATACGCGATGGACGCGATCTCGGCGCCGGACCGGGCCAGGTTCGATCGCCACCTGGCCGGATGCGAGGAGTGCGCGCGGGAGGTCGCCAGCCTGCGCGAGGCCACCGCCCGCCTGGCCGCCGCCGCCGCCGTCCCGCCGCCGTCCGCCCTGAAGGAGCGCGTGCTGGGGGCCGCCGCCCAGACCAGGCAGCACCCGCCCGCGGTCACCGCGCCCGGCGCCCGGCCCGGGCGGCCCAGGTTGCGGACGCTGCCGCGGCGGCTGACCGTGACGGTGGCCGCCGCGGCCGCCGCCGTCGTGGTCGGCGCCGCGGCGGTGCTGGGCGTCAGCAACGGCAGCATGCACGACCAGCTCAGCCGGGATCAGGCCAGCGGCCAGCAGATCGCCGCGGTGCTGACCGCGCGGGACGCCACCATGATGACCGGGGCGGTGCGGGGCGGCGGCACCGTCACGATCGTGATGTCGCACGCTATGGGCGCGCTGGTGTTCACCGCGTCCGGCCTGCGCGCGCTGCCCGTCTCCCGCGGCTACGAGCTCTGGCTGATCGGCCCGGCCGGGGACCGGCGGCTGGCCATGCTTCCCTCGGCCACGATGACCGGCCCGGTCGTGGCGTCCGGGCTGCGCCCGGGCGATCACCTCGCCCTCACCGCCGAGTCGGCCGGCGGCAGCGCGCGCCCCACCACCCCGATGATGCTCGACATCCTCCTGTGAGCGCGCTGCTGGGCATCGACCTGGGTACCAACCAGGCACCACGTGCCACTGCTTTCACAGCGCTCGCTTTAGTGATCAGCGGCTTCGGCTCCTGGCCCGTTAGCTCGCGCGCTGACGGGGTAGCGGGTGGCGATGACAACGGGCGAGTCAGGGCGACTTCTGGCCGGCCGGTACCGGCTCGGTGCCGTTATCGGCCACGGCGGGATGGGTGCTGTCTGGAAGGCGCGCGACGAACTGCTGAACCGGGACGTGGCGGTGAAGGAGATCGTCTGGCCGCCGCAGATGGACGCGGCCGAACGGGAGACGGCGCGGCGCCGGGCGGTGCGCGAAGCGCAACTGGCTGCGCGCCTCCGTCATCCGAACGTCGTCGGCGTCTACGACATCATCGAGGAGGACGACCGGCCGTCCATAGTCATGGAACTCGTGCCGTTCCGCTCGCTGCGTGACGTCGTCGGCGCGGACGGGCCGATGCCTCCCGCCGAGGCCGCCCGGGTCGGCCTGAGCGTCCTGGCTGCCCTCCGGGCCGTGCACGAAGCGGGGGTCGTCCACCGTGATGTGAAACCAGCCAACATCCTGCTGGGGCCCGGGGGGCGGGTGGTGCTGGCCGACTTCGGCATCGCGAAGGCCGCCGACAGCCCGGCCCTGACCGTGTCGGGGGTGCTGCTCGGCTCGCCGTCCTACCTCGCGCCGGAGTGCGCCCGCGGCGGGCGTGCGGGCGCCGCCGCGGATCTGTGGGCGCTGGGCGCTTCGCTGTACGCCGCGGTCGAGGGCCATCCTCCGTTCGAGCGCGATGGCGTGCTCGCGAGCCTGACCGCCGTGGTGTCCGACGAACTCGATCCGCCGTCCCGGGTCGGCCCGCTCGGGCCGGTGATCGCGGGGTTGCTGCGCAAGGACCCGGCCACCCGCCTCGACGTCGATGAGGCCGAGCAGATGCTGCGCCGGATCGTGACCGAGAGCGAGAACGCTCCCGCCCCGCAGCAGGCCGAGCCACCGCGGCAAACGGCGCCATCGCCGCAGGCAGGCCGGCCGCCGCCACGCGCTCGGCGTCGTTTCCGCGCGCGACTGGCCGCGCTGACCGTCGTCGCGGCGGCCGCGGTGATCGCCACGGGCCTCGCGCTGGCCCTCGGCCGCACGCCAGGCCACCAGGCCGCGACCGGAGCAAGCCGGACCGCCCCGGCCACCTCGTCCGCACCCGTCTCTACCGCCCCGGCACCGGCCGCGTCCTCGGTCACGCCGGTCACGTCGGCCCCGCCGTCGGCGACCCCGCCGCCGGCGGCCACGCCGGGCGCCAGCTCGAGCGCGCTGCCAGCCGGATATTACCGGTTCACCAATTCCACCGGCTTCTCGATCGGTGTGCCGCGCGGCTGGCAGATATCGCATGTCGGCCACTATGTCTATATCCGGGACCCCGCCAACAGCGGCATATTCCTGCTCATTGACCAGTCCGACCAGCCCAAGGCCAATCCGCTGGCCGACTGGCAGCAGCAAGCGGCAACTCGCCAGGGCAGCTACCCCGACTATCACCTTATCCTGCTGCGGGCGGTCCGCTACACGCAGGCGGAAAAGGCGGCCGACTGGGAATTCACCTACAACAGGAACGGCGTTATGGTCGAGGTCCTGAACCGGAATATCCTGGCGAACGCTCATCATGCCTACGCGCTTTACTGGTCGACTCCGGTCAGCAGCTGGAACGCTTACTATCACTATTTCCAGGTCTTCGCGGCCACGTTCCGGCCGGCCAGCGCGAGCCAGGCCTGACGATGCCTTCCCGGGTGCCCGTGCGATCACGTCCCGGTCCGGGTCGGCGGCCGGCGCTAGCTGGCCCGCCGGTACGCCCGCACCGCCAGCGGCACGAACACCAGGAATATCCCGGCCAGCCAGGCCAGGCTCTTCCACAGGCTCGCCGCAACCGGGCCGCCGAGGGCCAGCGCGCGCATGGTGTCGACGACGTACGTGACCGGCTGGTTGTTGGCGAAGGCCTGCAGCCAGCCCGGCATCGTCGAGATCGGCACGAACGCCGAGGACAGGAACGTGAGCGGGAACAGCCAGATCAGCCCGAACGCCTGCACCGATTCCTCGTCCCCGATGGCCAGGCCGGTAAAGGCGGAGATGCAGCAGATGGCCACGCCGAACACGATCGCCAGCAGGATCATGGCCACGGCCGGGACGAAGCCGTTGAGGAACCGGAACCCGACCGCGTAGCCCACTCCGATGATGATCAGGATCGTGACCGTCATCCGGCCGGTGTCGGCCACCAGCCGTCCGGCCAGCACCGCCGAGCGGGCCATCGGCATCGACCGCAGCCGGTCGATCACGCCCTTCTTCAGCTCCATGGCCAGCGCGATGGCCGTGCCGAACGAGGCGAACGCCGCCGTCTGCGCGACGATCCCGGGTATCAGGAAGTTGACGTAGCCGCCGGGGACGTTCACCGGGATCGCGCCGCCAAAGACGTACCGGAACATCAGCACGAACATCACCGGCTGGATCACGGTGAACACCAGGTACGCCGGCACTCGCATCCAGACCAGCAGGTTGCGCCGGGTGATGGTGAGCGTGTCGGTTATCGCCCAGCGAAATCTGACACCCGGGCCGGGCACGGCGGGCGCGCCGGGCGCGCTGGCCCTCTCGACAACCGCGGTCATGATGCCGTCCTTTCCATGTCCTTGCTCCGCCGACCGCCGCGAGCCCCGCCGCGGGCCCCGCCCCGGCGGCCGCGGCGGCGTCCGCCCGGCTCCTCTTCCTCGGCCGCGTGCCCGGTCAGGGCCAGGAACACGTCGTCGAGCGACGGCCGCCGCAACGCGAGCCCGCGGGTCTCGACGCCCGCCGTGTCCAGTGTCCGGACCGCCTCGATCAGCGCGTCCGAGCCCCGGCTGCCGACCTTGATGCTGACCACGCCGGTCTCGGGGTCGGCCAGCGGGTCGCTCTCGCCGATCTTGGTGATCGCGGCGACCGCGTCGCCGATCCGGCTGCGGTCCGGCACGGTGAACTCGACCACGTCGCCGCCGACCCGGCCCTTCAGCTCCTCGGCCGTGCCCGCCGCGATGACCAGGCCGTGGTCGATGACCACGATCTCGTCGGCCAGTTCGTCGGCCTCGTCGAGGTACTGGGTGGTGAGCAGGAGCGTGGTCCCGTCGGCGACCAGCGACCGGATGATGTCCCACATTCCCAGCCTGGACCGCGGGTCCAGGCCGGTGGTCGGCTCGTCGAGGAACAGCACCTTGGGCTGGCCGACCAGGCTGGCGGCCAGGTCCAGCCGCCGCTGCATGCCGCCGGAGTAGGTCTTGGCCGCCCGGTCGGCCGCGTCGCTCAGGCCGAACTGCTCGAGCAACTCGGTGGCCCGGCTGCGGGACTGGGACCAGCTCAGGTGGTAAAGCCGCCCGATGATCTCCAGGTTCTCCCGGCCGGTGAGCTCCTCCTGGATGGCGGCCGACTGGCCGGCCAGCCCGATCGACCGGCGAACCGCGGCCGCGTCCCGCACCACGTCATATCCCTCGACCAGCGCCCGCCCCTCGTCGGGCTGCAGCAAGGTGGTGAGGATCCGCACCGCCGTGGTCTTGCCCGCCCCGTTCGGCCCGAGCACTCCGAGCACGGTCCCGCGCGGCACCGACAAGTCGATGCCGCGCAGGGCGTGTACCTCGCCGAACGACTTGGTCAAGCCTTCCACGAGGATCGACGGCGGCCCCCCGATCCCGTTGACCTGTGACATCCATCCTCCCGTACCGACCGCAAACCCAGTCACTCCCCGTACCACGAACCTACCGGCAATGCCGCGGCCGGGGCGAACAAGATACCTCCGCCCACCGTCAGCGCCGTCCGAGGGTAAGACGAACGAACCGCTCCAGACTCATCGTCGCCACCACGAGGCCGGCGCCGGGCGGTTTTGACGCTGCGGCATGATTGAACCCGTCCACCGGGGAGAGGAGCAGAGGATGTCAGAAGAGCGCCGCCACGAATCCGCTGACCTCGAGGATTACTCGATACAGGAGCCTGCCGACTCGCTGACCGGGGAGCCGGGCGAACCCGGGAGCGATCCGCTTGACCGCGGCGTCGCACCGCCGGAGCGGTGGTCGGCCGAGATCAGGCGCGGTTCGGATGCCGGCCAGCGGGAGTCGCTGGACCGGCTGCTCGCCGAGGAGGAGCCGGACGCCGCGTCGGAGTCCGGCCAGGACGACGACCTGCCCGAAGACCGGGACGACGACGATGAGGCCGAGGAGTACCTCGACGGGCTCCTGCTCGACGACGGCGCGGATCCCCGCGCGGGCCGGCTGGTGGCCGAGGACGAGGGCGCCCACCCGGACGACGAGGAAGATCTTGTCGCCCGTGACATCGGCGTCGACGACGGGGCCGCCACCGCCGAGGAGGCCGCGGTCCACGTGGTGGACGACGACGACACCGACATCCGTTCCGGCGGCTGAGGAGCCATGCTGCCGGTTGCCGAGCTGCATGTTCACATCGAGGGCACGCTCGAGCCCGAGCTTCTGGTCGAGCTCGCCAGGCGCAACGGCACCTGGATGCCGACGCTCGATGTGGACGAACTACGCGCCCAGTACCAGTTCCATAGCCTGCGGTCCTTCCTCGACCTGTACTACCAGAACCTGCGCGTGCTGAAGGTCGAGGCGGACTTCTACGACCTGGGCCGCGCCTACCTGGCCCGGGCCGCGGCGGCCGGGGTACGCCGGGCGGAGATCTTCGTCGACCCGCAGACCCACCTGGCCAACGGGGTGCCGCTCGAGGAGGTGTTCGGCGGGCTGACGGCGGCGCTCGCCGACGGTGCCCGGGGCCACGGCATCTCGGCCGGCCTGATCCTGTGCTTCCTGCGTGACCTGGGCGCCGGTGCCGCCGACGCGATGCTGCGGGCCGCGCTGCCGTTCCGTGACCAGTTCATCGGGGTCGGGCTGGACTCCGCCGAGGTCGGCTACCCGCCGGCGCCGTTCGCGGACGTGTTCCGGCTCGCGGCGGCCGAAGGGCTGCGGCTGGTGGCGCACGCCGGCGAGGAGGGCGGCCCGGACTACGTGACCGAGGCGCTGGACAAGCTCCACGTCGAGCGCGTCGACCACGGGGTGCGGTCCATGGAGGATCCCGGGCTGGTCGTCCGGCTGCGCGACGAGCAGATCCCGCTGACCGTGTGCCCGCTGTCCAACGTGGCGCTGCGGGTGACCGGCACGCTCGGCGAGCACGTGCTGCCCGCCATGCTGGACGCGGGCCTGATGGCCACCGTGAACAGCGACGACCCGGCCTACTTCGGCGGGTACGTGGACGACAACCTGGCCGCGGTGCGGGACACGTTCGGCTACGGCGACGCCAGACTGGCCGCGCTGGCGCGGAACTCGTTCGACGCCTGCTTCGCGCCCGAGGCGGACAAGCAGCGGTGGAAGGCTGAGGTCGGCAGCTGGCTCGCCGCCAGGGACGCGCATACCCGCACGTAATGTCGGTGCTCTCCGCTAAGGTCCGGGCCATGCGACTGCTGCACACCTCGGACTGGCACCTCGGCCGGTCGCTGCATCGCGCGGACCTCCGGGCGGCGCAGTCAGCATTCCTCGATCACCTGGTGGAGGTGACCCGCGCCGAGAAGGTGGACGCGGTCCTGGTCGCCGGGGACGTCTACGACCGTGCGGTGCCGCCGGTCAACGCCGTCGAGCTGTGCGAGGACGCCCTGCTCAGGCTGCACGACACCGGGGCGCAGGTCGTCCTGGTCAGCGGCAACCACGACTCGGCCCGCCGGCTCGGCTTCGGCAGCGGCCTGCTGGAGAAGGCCGGCGTGCACCTGCGCACCCGGCCCGGCGCGCTGGCCCGGCCGGCCGTGCTCGAGGACGGTCACGGGCCGGTGGCCGTATACGGGATCCCGTACCTCGAGCCGGACGCCGTGCGGGACGAACTCCCGGAAACCGGCGGCGCCGACGTCCCGCGGGGACACGCCGGCGTGCTCGGGCACGCGGTCGCCTGCATCCGGGCTGACGCCGGAGCCCGCGGCATCAAGCGCCGCGTGGTCATGGCCCACGCCTGGGTCACCGGGGGAGCGCCCAGCGAGTCCGAGCGCGACATCGCCGTCGGCGGTGTCGGCCAGGTGCCCGCGGACCTGTTCGCGGGCTTCGGTTACGTGGCCCTCGGTCACCTGCACGGCCAGCAGACCGTGGCCCCGCACCTGCGTTACAGCGGCTCCCCGCTGCCGTACTCGTTCTCCGAGGCGTCCCACCGCAAGGGCAGCTGGCTTGTCGACCTGGACGACGCGGGGAACGCGCACGTCACGCACGTGCCAGCGCCCGTCTACCGCCGTCTCAGCGTGCTTCGCGGGCGGCTCGGCGACCTGCTCGCCTCGGCCGCCTGCACCCGGTATGAGGACGACTTCGTGTCGGTCACGCTCACCGACCCGAGCCGTCCGGAGGGGGCGATGGACGCTCTGCGCGCCCGTTTCCCGCACGTCCTGGTGCTCACCTTCGAGCCCGAGGGCGCGGCGCCCGACGGCCGCGGCTACCGGGCCAGGACCGCGGGCCGCGACGACCTGGCCGTCGCCGCCGAGTTCGTCGGGCACGTCAGCAACGCCCCGCCCACGCCGGGCGAGGAACGCCTGCTCGCCAGCGCCTTCGCCGCCGTCCGGACCCGGGAAGCCGAAGAGGCGGCCGGCTGATGCGCCCGCACCGGCTGCGCGTGACCGCGTTCGGCGCGTTCGGCGGCACCGTGGAGGTAAGCTTCGACGACCTGGCCTGCTCCGGCCTGTTCCTGCTGCACGGCGAGACCGGCGCGGGGAAGACCACGCTGCTCGACGCCATCGGGTTCGCCCTGTACGGCAGGGTGCCCGGCGAACGCGGCAAGACCCGCAGGCTCCGCTCGGACCACGCGGCCCCGGGCACGTCCACCGAGGTCCAGCTCGAGGCGACCCTCGGCGGCCGGCGGATGCGCATCACCCGCAAGCCGGAGCAGGAACGCGCCAAGCGCCGCGGCAGCGGCACCACCACCGAGCAGGCCCGGGTGCTGCTCGAGGAGCTCACCGGCTCGTCCTGGCACGCCGTCTCCACCCGGGTGGGGGAGGCGGACGCTGAGATCGCCGACCTGATGGGGATGTCCGCCGACCAGTTCTTCCAGGTCGTGCTGCTGCCGCAGGGCGAGTTCGCCAGGTTCCTGCACGCCGACGCCGGCGACCGGGCCAGGCTGCTGCAGCGGCTGTTCGGCACCGACCGGTTCCACGCGGTGGAGGACTGGCTCGCAGATCGCCGCCGGATCACCGCCCGCTCGGTCGAGGAGGCGGAAAGCGAGATCAGGGCGCTGGCCGCCCGCGTCGCCCAGGCCGCCGGAGTACACCTCGGCGCCGAGCCCCGGGAGGGCCCGGGGGGGTCGTCCCCCCCGGAACTAGCAGAGCCCGCGCCGGCCGGTGGGCGGCGCGGCTCGCCGAGGCGGCCGCCGCCGAGGCCGCGGCCAGCGCGAGCCAGGTCGACGGCTACCGCCGTGACCTGGACCGAGCCCTGGACCTGCAGCGCGAGACGGCCCGGCTGGCCGACCGGCAGCGCCGCCGCCAGGCCGCGCTGCGCACCCGCGACCAGCTGACCCGGGCCGAAGCCGGCGTACCCGAACAGCGCGCCGAACTCGCCGCCGCGGCCCGGGCCGCCGAGGTCGCCCCGGCCCTGGCCGAGGCCGAGCGGACCGCCGCCGTGCTCGCCCGGGCCCGCGCCGCCGAGGAGCGGGCGAGGCGCGCGGCCTGCGCCGCCCCCGGCGCGGACTCCGCCGCGCTGCGGGCGGCGGCCCAGCAGCACGTCGCGAGGTTCGGCCACCTGGAGGCGCTGCGGTCGGCGTCCAGGCAGGCGGACGACGAGGATCAAGCCGCCGCCGCAGCCAGGACCTCCGCGACCACGCTGGCCGCCCGGATCGGCGCGGCCGGGCGCGAGGCCGCGGACCAGCTCGAGCAGCGCCCCGCGCTGACCCGCGAGCGCGACCAGGCCGCCGAGGCGGGCCGGCAGCTGCCCCTGGCCCGGGCCGATGCCGACCGCTACCGCCGCGCCGCGGACGACGCGAGCGCCCTGGTCGAAGCCCAGGCCGACAAGAGCCGCCAGGAGCGGGCCTATGTCGACGCCAAGCTCGAGGCGGCCAGCCTGGTCTCCGCCGCGACCCGGCTGCGCGAGGCGCGCATCGACGGCATGCGCGCCGAGCTGGCCGCCACCCTGGTCGACGGCGTGCCGTGCCCGGTCTGCGGCTCGCTCGACCACCCCGAGCTGTGCGAGCTCCGCGGCGAGCGGGTGACCCGCGAGCAGGAAGAAGCGGCCGACGCCGAGGCGAAGGCCGCTCAGGACTCGGCCGAGGTGATCGGGGCCAAGCTGGGCGCCGCCGACGAACGTGTCGCCCACCTGTCGGCCCGGCTCGAGCAGGCTGGCTTCGCCGCCGCCGTGGACCGGGCCGAGGCGTCCAGGCTGGACGCCACCGCGCGCGACCTGGCGGCCCGGGCCAGGAAGCTGACCCGCGCCGCGGGACAGCTCGCCGACGTCCAGGCCAGGCTCGACGCGCTCGAGACGGCCATCGCGGATACCGGGAAACGCCTGGTCGAGCTGACCGGGCACCGCGAGGCCGAGCTCCGCCAGGCCGCCGACGCCCAGCAGCGCTCAGCCGGACACCGCGAGTCGCTGCTGGCCCAGCTCGACGGCCACCCCGACCTCGGCACGGCGCTGAGCGCCGCCCGGCAGGCCGCCGGTGCGCTGACCGCCGCCGCCGACGCAACCGACAGCACCGCCCGCGCCGCCGCGGACGCCGCGCGCGCCGCGGACCTGGCTGCCCAGGCCGCGGCGGACGCCGGTTTCGACGGCCTGGACGCGGTACGCCACGCCGTGCGGGACGCCGCCTGGCGGGCCGCGGCCGACCAGGCCATCCGCGAGCACGAGGCCTCGGCCCGGGCCGTCGCCGAGCTGCTCGCCGATCCCGACCTCGACGTGGCCCTCGATCCGCCCGCCGACGTGACCGGCGCGCAGGCTGCGGTCGAAGCAGCCGGCAAGGCCCACGACGACGCCGTGGCCGCCGGCGACCGCGCCACGCACAAGGCCGAACAACTCGGCGCCCTTGCCCCCGCGCTCACCGCGCGCCTCGCGGCGCTCGAGCCGCTGGCCGCCACCGCCGCCGAGGCCCGCAGGCTGGCGGACCTGACGGCCGGCGGCGGCGCCAACACGCTGCGGATGACGCTGTCCTCGTTCGTGCTCGCCGCCCGGCTGGAGGAGGTGGCGGCCGCCGCCAGCGAGCGGCTGCTCAAGATGACCTCCGGCCGGTACTCGCTGGTGCACACCGACGCCCGGCGCGGCGCGGGCCGGTCCGGTCTCGGCCTGCTCGCCTGCGACGGCTGGACCGGGGTGGACCGCGACACCAGCACGTTGTCCGGCGGTGAGACGTTCCTGGCCAGCCTGGCCCTGGCCCTGGGCCTGGCCAACGTGGTCACGGCCGAGGCGGGCGGCACCCGGATCGAGGCGCTGTTCGTCGACGAGGGCTTCGGCAGCCTGGACGAGGACACCCTGGAGGAGGTGATGACGGTGCTCGACGGCCTGCGCGAAGGCGGGCGCATGGTCGGCATCGTCAGTCACGTCGCCGAGCTCAGGCAGCGCATCCCCGCCCAGGTCCGCGTGCGGAAGGGCCAGGCCGGCAGCCACCTGACGGTCCGCACCCGCGCTTTTTTATCCCGAACGAGCTGGGCGCGTGCCCCGCGCCCGTTTGAACGCGGCGACGGGCCCGGCGCACCATGGGGGAGTGCATGCGATCGCCTGGTGGGGCGGCCTGAGCCGTCGGCGGCGGGTGCTCGTGGCCGTCCTGGCCCTGGTCGTGGTGGCCGCCGGCGTCACCGGCGCGGTGCGCGCGCTGGCCGGCCAGCCCGCCGTTCCCGGCCCGGACGGCAACCGGCCGGGTGACGTGCTGCTCGTACCGGGCTACGGTGGCGGCACCGCCGCGCTTGACCAGCTGGCCGGCCGGATCATGGCCGCGGGCGTCCGCGCCGTCGTGGTCCGGCTGGCCGGCGACGGCACCGGCGACTTGCAGGTCCAGGCGAACGTGCTGAACGGGTACGTGAACCAGGCGCTGGCGGCGGGCTCGGGCCCGGTGACCGTGATCGGCTACTCCGCCGGGGGCGTGGTGGCCTGGCTGTGGGACGTCGACTACGACGGCGTGACCAAGGCGCGCCGGATCATCACCCTGGGCTCCCCGCTGCACGGCGCCGACCTCGCCGCCGTCGGCGCGGCCGACCTGCCCGACGCCTGCCCGGCCGCGTGCGAGGAACTGGTGCCCGGCAGCTCCATGCTGGACCGCCTGCAGGGCACCGGTTCGGCCACCCGCCCGCCGTGGCTGTCCCTGTGGACCACCGATGACCGGGTGGTCCAGCCCCCGGACTCGGCCCGGCTGCCCGGCGCGGTAAACGTCCAGCTGCAATCCATCTGCCCGGGCGTGTCCGTCGGGCACGGTCAGCTTCCTACCGACCCCCTGGTCGTCGGTATCGTCCTGCGTACCCTGCGTACCCCGGCACTCACGCCACCCCGCCCGTCTGACTGCCGCTCCCTGCAAGCCCTCGGCGGTTCTCGCTCGTAAGACCGGCCGAGCCGCTAGGCCGTGATGTCCTTGGTGGAGAAATTCGCCCAGGCGGCGGCGAGGAATACCACGACGTACACCGCCTGGATCGCGAACCCCCGCTGGATATCCCGCCAGAAGACAGGCTGGCGGAAGAAGTCGATCCAGGCCAGCCAGTACCGCGTGGGCAGGTAGGGCTGGACCACGGTGGCCGCGTTGAGGGCGACGAGTACCTCGCTGGCCACCAGCGCGGCCAGCGCGCCCAGCGCCGCGCCGAGGGCCGAATCGGTGATGGTGGACAGGAACAGCGCGATCGCGGCCACGCCGAGCATGGACACGGTAATGAAGGCGATCGCTCCCGCGATCCGTTCGGTGAGCTGGAGGAGGCTGAGCGGCGCGCCGGACAGCGACGTCACGGCGCCCCCGGCCGCCTGCCCCGCGGTCGGTGCCTGCCCGGCCAGCCCGGTCCCGGCACCGGCGGGACCGACCACGACGCCGCCCGCGGGCGGCTGCCCGACGGCCGCGGCCCGGGACGGGCCGAGCAGGAAGACCCCGGTGGCGTAGGCCGTGAAGGTGACCGCCAGCACCACGAGCAGCACGTACGCGACCACGGAGACGAGCTTGGCGACCAGCAGCCGGGTCCGCCCGACCGGGCGCACCAGCAGATAGCGCAGGGTGCCCGTGGCGGCCTCGCCCGCGATCGAGTCGCCCGCCACGACCGCGGTCGCGACCGGCAGGAACACCGGCAGCACGAGCGCGAGCGCGGCCGCCGGGTACAGCGCGCCGTCCTGCAGCACGGCGGACAGGAACGCGCTGCCCTGTCCGGGCGGCGGGGTCAGGTGGGTGATCGTGATGAAGACGGCCACCATGAACGGCAGCGCGCAGGTCAGCGTGACGCTGATCCAGGTGCGCGGCCGCCGCAGCAGCTTGACCAGCTCGACCCTGATCACGAGATCTGGTCCGAGCCCGTGCCGGTCACCGAGAGCACGATCTCCTCCAGCGTGCGCTGGTGCGGGCCGATCGCGCTGACCCGCAGCCCGGCCCCGACCAGCCGAGCGTTGAGCGCGGCCGCGTCCGCCGACCGGACCAGCAGCTGCTGCCCGTCGCGCTGCTCCACCTGGCCGTCGAGCAGCGCGGCCGCCCGGTCCGCGTCGGGGGTGTCCACCAAGATCCGGCCGGTCGGGGCGCGCAGGGCGGCCAGGTCGTCCTGCAGCACGAGGCGCCCGGAGTCCAGCACCCCGACCCTGGTGCATAGCAGCTCGACCTCGGCCAGCAGGTGACTGGAGAGGAACACGGTCACGCCCGTCTCGTTCAGCCCGATGATGAGCTCTCGCAGGTCGCGGATCCCGCGCGGGTCCAGGCCGTTGCCCGGCTCGTCCAGGATGAGCAGCCGCGGCCGGCGGATCAGCGCCGCGGCCAGGCCGAGGCGCTGCCGCATGCCCAGCGAGTAGGTCCTGACCGGCCGGCGGTCCACCCGGGCCAGCCCGACCTGCTCCAGCGCCTCGCCGATCCGCTTGCCCCGGGTGCGCCGGGCGGCCTTCCCGCCCGGCCCGGCCGCGTCGAGCAGCGCCAGGTTGGCCCGGCCGGACAGGTGCGGGTAGGCGGCGGGTTCCTCGATCAGCGCGCCGATTTGCGGCAGCACCTCGCGCGCGTGCCGGGGGATCGGCCGGCCCAGCACCTCGATCTGGCCGCCGGTCGCGTAGACCAGGCCGAGCAGCATGCGGACCAGCGTGGTCTTGCCCGATCCGTTCGGGCCGAGCAGGCCGTACCGGTCGCCGGCCCGTACCTCGAGGTCCACCGACCGCACCGCGGTGACGGCGCCGTAGCGCTTGGTCAGAGCCCTGGTGACGATCATGACAAGGACACCTGCTGGGTCAGCGCGGTCGCCGCCTGCTCGAGCAGCTCCGCGCTGACCGTCCCGGCCAGCAAGAAGGTGACGAAGAAGCCGGGCGGCCGGACGATGACCGCGTTGATCAGCGGCGCGCCGATCTCGGCCCCGGTCCCGCCCGCGATGTCCAGCGGCGCGCCGCCGGCCGAGACGGCGTCATGGACCAGGTTCTGGCCGGCCGGGCCGCGGATGCTGAGCACGACGAACGTGGCCAGCCCGCCCCCGTAGATCCCGATCTCCTCCAACCCGGGCAGCACCGGCTGCCGCACGCGTCCCGCCAGCTCGGCGGGCAGGGCCACCAGCCCCAGGTCACTGAGCGCTCCGGCCAGGTTGCCTGGGCTGGTCATGGTGAACCCGGTGCCGGAGGCGCGCACCGGAGTCAGCACCTCCGGATCCGGGTGCCACCGGCTGACCTGGAAGAACTGGCTCATCAGCGCCGGGACGGCCGAACCGCGGGTGAAGATCTCGACCATCAGCGGCAGCCCGCTCGACGGGTCGGCCCAGATGTCGACGTGCCCGACGGTGGAGGCCGGGTCGGCGGGCGTCATCCGCAGCCCGGCCGCGCTCTGGCCGGCGACCCGCAGCGACGCGATGACACTGAACCTGGCCTGCCGGCCCGCCACCGACAGCAGCCGCACCGCCAGGGCCGCCGGCACCAGGTCGGCTGGGCGCGGCAGCCGGAACGTCTGCCGGCCGCGGACCTCGGTGAGCAGCTGATCGGCGGAATCCCAGATGTAGGAACGGCAGCCGCCGAGCTCGTAGGTGTCGCGCTCGCCCGCGTCGGAGAGCACGTCGACCCGCCACCGGGTCGGCGTCGCCTGCCAGACCCGCATCTTCGTCACGCCGTCGAGCAGCGAGGTCAGGCTGGTCAGGCCCGGCAGTGACGGCAGCCCGAACGTCGCGTTGCTCTCCGCGTAGCCGGCGAAGGACTCGCCCGCCGAGGCCAGGATGCGCCCGCGGAGCTGGCTGGCGGTCAGCGCGGGCACGCTCACCGGTAGCGCGCTGGCGATCACCGGCAGCCCGCAGAGCACGGCCAGGCCGACGGCCACCACCGCCCACCTGCGCACGATCTGGGTCGTCACCAAGATCCGCGCAAGACGGTTACCGGTGGGACAAGATGGTCACTTGGTCCATTTAGCCCAGACACCCAATAACGGTACGATAGCCACCGGTCCGAGACGTGGTCACCCCGGATCCGGCGGATCACGTTGCCCGAGTCGTGGCAGCGTGCCTTGCAGGGCTCCGGTGCGGCTATGTAACGGAGCGTAGTCAAGGTTCGGCCCGAACGGACCGGGACGAGCGTCCGGACCCGCCAGGTAGCCTCGCGGTCATGACGATTCAGGTCTGGCTTCCCGGGCCGGATTCGGTTGCCCTGATGGGCGGCCTGCCCGACGGGGTGACCGCTGCTCGCGGAGCTGCGGTCCGGCCGGCTGCGCGCCGCGCTGGACGTCACCGACCCCGAGCCGCTCCCGCCCGGGCACCCGCTGTGGTCCGCGCCCGGGCTGCTGCTCACCCCGCACGTGGCCGGGGCCTCCACCGATGCCCTCCAGCGGGCCATGGCCATCGTCGGCGACCAGCTCGCCCGCTACGCGGCGGGCCAGCCGCTGCGCAACGTCGTCGGCGCCGACGGTTATTAGAATCGTCGCGTGTCTTCCCTGGTAGAGGTGTCCCCGTCGGTCGCCGCCGCGCTGGCGGCCGGCTCGCCGGTGGTCGCGCTGGAGTCCACGATCATCTCGCACGGCCTGCCGCGCCCGGGTAACCGGGCCGCGGCCCAGGAGTTCGAGGCGATCCTCGGCCGCCACGGCGTGACCGCGGCCACGATCGCGCTCATCGACGGGGTGCCGAAGATCGGCCTGACCCCGGACGAGCTCGACCGCATCGCCACGGACGAATCGGTGGTCAAGGTCAGCAGCCGTGACATCGCCATCGCGGTGGCCAGGAAGGTGACCGGCGGCACCACCGTGGCGGCCACGTCCGCGCTGGCCGCCCGGGCAGGCATCCGGGTGTTCGCCACCGGTGGCCTCGGCGGCGTGCACCGCGGCGCGGGCGAGACCTTCGACGAGTCGGCCGACCTGACCGTGCTATCCCGGACGCCGGTCACGGTGGTCTCGGCCGGGGTGAAGTCCATCCTGGACATCCCGGCCACGCTGGAGCGGCTCGAGACGCTCGGCGTCGCCGTCGTCGGCTACCGGACCTCGCGCTTCCCGGCGTTCTGGCTCTCCGATTCCGGCTGCGATCTGGACTGGCGTGCCGACTCCCCGGAGGAGATCGCCAGCATCATGGCGGCCAGGGAGGCGTTCGGCGAGCAGTCCGCGCTGCTCGTCGCCAACCCGGTGCCGCCCGGCAGGCAACTGGACCCGCAGGTGCTCGACGCCGCGCTGACCGACGCGCTGGCCGCCGCGGCCGCGCGGGACATCCGGGGCAAGGCGGTCAGCCCCTTCCTGCTCGACTGGATCCAGCGGGTCACCGGCGGGGCCAGCGTCCAGGTCAACCTGGACATCGCCCGGGGAAACATCGACCTCGCCGCCCGGATCGCGGCCGCCTGGTCCGGACGATCCGCCCTGCCCGTTGTCCCCTGACCCACTCGCGACCCCCCGCGTCCCCACCACCCACCGCGTCCTGGTCTGCGGGGACGTGATCAACGACATGCTGGTGAAGCCGCTCGACGGCGTCGCGCCGGGCAGCGACACTCCGGCCACGGTCCTGCTCCGCCCCGGCGGCGCCGCGGCCAACCAGGCCGCCTGGATGGCACATCTCGGCGTCGACGTGGAGTTCGCCGGCCGGGCCGGCGCCCGTGACGTGGCGTACCACCGGCGCGAACTGGCCCGCGCGGGGGTACGCGCGCACCTGGCCGCCGACTCCGAAGCCGAGACCGGGTCGATCGTGGTCATGGTCGCGCCGGACGGCGAGCGGACCATGGTCACCGACCGGGGCGCGAACCTGCGGCTGCGCCGCTCGGACATCCCGGCCGCCCTGCTCGACGGCGCGGCGGCGCTGCACCTGACCGGGTACACGTTCTGCGAGCCGCCGCTGCTCGAGGTGGCGCTCTGGCTGCTCGGGCAGGCCCGGGCCCGCGGGCTGGCCGTCACCATCGACCCGGGTTCGGCGGCGTTCCTGGCCCGGATGAAGCCGGCCGCGTTCCTGCGCTGGACCGAAGGCGCCGCGCTCTGCTTCCCGAACCGCGACGAGGCCGCGGTGCTCACCGGCGAAACCCGGCCACTGGCCATGGCGGCCCGGCTGAGGCGGCACTACGGCGTCGTCGTGGTGAAACTCGGCGGCGCGGGCTGCGTGCTGGCCATCCCCGGCGAGACCCCGGTCCTGATCCCCGCGTCCCCGGTGCGCGCCGTGGACACCACTGGCGCTGGCGACGCCTTCTGCGGCGCCTTCATGAGCAAATGGCTGGCCAGTGCCCGCCCAGCGCCCTCGCCCGCCGGCTCCGCCGCGGACCTGGCCGGCTCTGCCGCGGACCTGGTCGGCTCCGCCGCGGACCTGGCCGGCTCCGCCGCGGACCTGGCCGGCGCGGCCCGGTTCGCCGTGCAAGTCGCCGCCACCGTGGTGACCCGCTTCGGCGCTCGCCCGGTGTGACGACATAACCGCCGGGAGGGTGAGGACGCCGACACGTCCGGCAGGCATGCTGGCGGTACACTCGAACAGCGGACCGGGAGGCGTAACCGTGGTCGGATCACGGAGACCGGGGGACGGCCATGGTCCTTAATCTTGTCCTGATCGGCGTGGTGGTGGCCCTCGACCCGCTGCCGCTGACGGCGTTCCTGGTCGTGCTGCCGTCCAGGCGCGGCGCCCGCAAAGGGGCGGCGTTCGTGTTCGGCTGGCTGGTGTCCCTGGCCATCGTGGTCACCATCACCGTGCTGGCTACCGGCAACAACCCGCCCAGGCCGGCCACGGCACCCTCCCTGGCCGCGCTGGCGGTGAAGATCGCGATCGGCGTGGTCCTGGTAATGATCGCGGTCCGGCACATCCGGGCCCGGGGACGGCCGAAGAAGCCGCCCAAGTGGCAGCAGCACGTGGACAACATGTCCCCGTGGTTCGCCATGGCCCTGGCCCCGACGCTGCAGCCCTGGGTCCTGATCGGCGCGGGCGCCGCCACCGTGGTGGAGGCCAAGCTGTCCAGCTGGGCGAGCTTCCTCGCGCTGTTCCTGTACTGCGTGCTGGCCTCGGCGTCCTACCTCGCCATGGAGATCTACGCTGTGTTCAGGCCCGGTGAGAGTCAGGCGCTCCTAGCCCGGTTCCGGACCCGGATCGACACCCACACCGACCAGGTGATCATCGTCGGCAGCATGATCCTCGGGTTCTGGCTGATCGCCAACGGCATCTACGTGATCGTGGCCTGAGCGCGGTGTCAGGCGTCGCGGAACCGCAGCATCAGAGGCCGTGGTCGCCGCCTACGAATCGGGCCTGGTCGTGCCGGGGAGGGAACGTGGCTGACCACGGCGGCCGGCTAGCGTCCGCGGTGCTCGCGCCGCCAGAGCAGGGCCAGGACCGCCCGATCACCGCTAGCGTGGGCCTATGAGCGGGGACAGGGCGCCGTGGCCGGCCAGGAGACTGTTCCCGCTGCTCGCCGCCATCGCGATGACCGTCGCCGGGATGGCGGGCACGATGTGGGGCCCGCGCTACTACGGCAAGACCGCCTGGGCGCTGCCCGATGACCTATGGGGGACGCTGATCGCGGCCCAGCGGCTCGCGCACCTGAACCTGGCCGGCCTGTATACCTGGCCCACCCAGCTGGTCTCGCTGCCGGGAACGGCCCTCATCCTGGTCCCCGCCGCCGTCGTCATCGACGTGACCGGGCTCCGGCTGAGCCTCCCGGCGGCGCACGGCGCCTATCCGGCCGTCTGGCTGTTCGCCGGGCCCTACCAGGTGGCGGTCTCGGCCGTGGCCCTGTTCGCCGCCGACGCGATCGCGGAACGGCTCGGCGCGACGCGGCCCAAGCGCTTCTGGCTCGCCGCCGCGAGCGCCACCGCCCTGTGGAGCGTCACCATCCGCTGGGGCCACCCGGAAGACGCCGTCGCCACCGGGCTGCTGATGTACGCGATCCTGGCGCTGGCCGACGCGAAGACCAGGCGGTCCGCCTGGCTGGCCGGCGCCGCGGTGGCCGTGCAGCCGCTCGTCCTGCTGGCGGTCCCGCTGCTGGTCGCCGTCGTCGAGCCGAGAAGGCTGGCCGGCTACCTCACCCGGGCGGCCGCGCCGCCCGTGCTGCTGCTGGCCGCCGCGGCGGCGGCCAACTGGACGGCGACCATCCGCGCGGTCACCAGCCAGCCCAACTCCCCGCTCGTGGACCATCCCACGCCGTGGCTGTCCCTCTACCCGCATATGGCCGAGAACCAGGTGGCGGCCGGGCCCGCCAGGATCCTGGCCATCGTGGCGGCCTGTGGATGCGCGCTGGTGGTGGCCCGCCGCTGGCGGGCGGCACGGATCCTGCGGTCGGCCGGCCCGTGGGGCGGCCAGATGCTGGCAGAGCTGCTCTGGTGGACCGCGGTGACGCTCGCGCTGCGGTCGGTGTTCGAGCCGGTGATGGTGTGCTATTACCTGTGGCCGCCGCTGGCGGTGGCGCTCGCCGCCGCCGCCAGGGACTGGTCGCGCCTCCTCCCGACCGGGTGCGTCGCCGTAATGCTCACGTTCTTCTCGCAGATCCAGTGGCGCAACCCGTGGGCCTGGTGGACGCCGATGGTGGCCTGCCTGGTGCTAGCCTTGTTCCTCGCCCGCGTCCGGCCCGGCGCCGGCCCGGCGCCGCAGGTGCTGCCAGAGCCGGGGGAGCAGCTCGCCGCTGACAGCGCGCCATGAGGCGATCTCCCCGGCCGACAGCAGGGTGACTGTCCGGGGTCATCGCCTTGGGCTTCACCGTGGCCGACTCGGCCGCGCTCGACGCTGCAGAGACCGAGCTCGAGCGGTCCGGCATCAGCGTGCACCGCGGGTCGGCCGCCGAAGCCAGGTCGCGGCGGGTGCGCGAGTTCATCGCCTTCGATGACCCGTTCGGCAACCGGCTTGAGCTGGTGACCCAGCAGGAGACGGTGGGCCGCCCGGTGGCCTTCAGCCGGGGCGCCGGGTCACACCGTTGTCGTCGCCGGGCGGCCTGCCGCCCGGATAAGGGGCCGCGGGTGAGGCGGGCGGGACGAGTGAGGCGGACGGGGCGCACCGGACAGCCCGCCCTCGCGAACGCGTCGCGACGGTGTCATGGCGCCCGGAGCCCGCCTGCCGCGCGCACGTTCGCCCGGGCCGGCTGCGGGTAGGTTTCAGGGATGACGGACGCCAATACGCCGCCCGCGGCGCACGTGGCGGCGCCGGGGACCGAGAAGCCGCGCCGCTTCCGTCCGAAGCTGCGCTACGAGCTGATCGACTGCGGGCTGCATGGCCACGAGATCCTGGGCATGGACGCGGCCGCGCTACGCCCCGAAGATGAACTGTTCGCCCGCGAGTCCGGTGGCCTGCGCTGGTACCGGTGCCTGCGCTGTGACTCGTGGCTGGCGCTGCCCCCACCCGATCACCCGGCCCTTAAGTACCCGCCCGCCCGTGACGAGATCGCCCTGCCGTTGCGCGGCAAGCCGCTGCGCGACCGCTACGTGCTGCGGCTGATCGCCATCGACCGCGCATTTCACTTCCTGATCCTGGCCGCGCTCGCCGCCGCGGTCCTGCTGTTCGCGAGCGACCGCGCCGCGCTGAACGCGGAGTTCACCCGCGTCCTCAATGACCTGCAGGGTGGCGCCGGCGGCCCGATGGCGACCAGCCGCCACGGCATCATCCATGACCTGCAGTACCTGTTCGCGGTCAGGATCGAGAACCTGTACCTGGCCGGCGCTGCCATCGCCGCCTACGCGCTGCTAGAGGGCGTCGAGGCGGCCGGGCTCTGGCTGGGCAAGCGCTGGGCCGAGTACCTGACGTTCGTGGCCACGATCGTGTTCATCCCCTACGAGGTGTGGGAGCTGACCAAGGGCGTCACCGCGCTGAAGATCGTGGCGCTGGTCATCAACGTCGCCATCGCCGTCTACCTGCTCTACGCCAAGCGCCTGTTCGGCCTGCGCGGCGGCGGCAAGGCCGAGCGGGCCGAGCGCGAGACCGACACCGGCTGGCCCGCCATCGAGCGCGCCACTCCCCAAGGCACCCCCGCGCACCCCGCCCCCCAAGGCACCCCCGCGCACCCCACTTCCGGGTCCCCCGCCCCGTAAGGCACTTCCGCGTCCCCCACCCCGCGGAGCGCTCCCGGGAACCTGTCCTAATCCCATCCGGACGGTAGCGGCCCGGCCAACCCGTCCCAGATACCCCGTCAGCTCCACCCGCCCCGCCACCCCCATCGCGGAGGCCCGGCCTCGCCGCCGGACCCGCTCGAAAACAGCATCGACGTGGCATCGATGTCGCTATAGCAGCATCGATGCCACATCGTTGCTGCTGTGCAAAAGCGTTTTTCCGTAAAAGCTCGACTTTCCGCCGTGTAGCGAATGCTGGTCGTACTGATTATCGTATTAGCGCTACTGATGGGGCTAACGTGGCTGGCGAGAGACCAGCCGCACGTCAGAGCCGCCGTGCGCCGGAGCCGACGGGCCAGCCGCCTGCCGCCCGCGCACCGGAGCCGGCCGGCCAGCCGTCGGCGCGCGGCAGCGGAAACCAGTAAAGCGGAACCAGTCGAGCGCCCGGCCCGGAATCGTCAGCCGTCCCACAAGGAGCCGAGGGCCGCGTCGACCTTGGTGCCCAGGGACCCGGCCGTCGGCAGGACCGGCGTCAGCGGGGCGGCGGTGGCGCTGTCGCAGACGGCCAGCGCCTCCGGCGGCAGGAAGCGGGTCAGCTGGCCGAACCCGTGCCGGTCATCGCGGCCCCGGCGATGGAGGTGCAGCCGCTGCGGCGCGTACAGGTACAGGTGGTCGCGGGCCCGGGTGAGCGCCACGTAGAACAGCCGGTGCTCCTCGGCCAGGCCGCCCGGGTCGCCGAGCGCCATGTCGCTGGGCAGCGCGCCGTCGACCAGATGCGGCAGGTGCACGATCGGCCATTCCAGGCCCTTGGCGGCGTGGATAGTGGAGATGGTCAGGTAGTCCTCGTCCAGCCGGGGCGGCCCGGCCAGGTCGGACGAGGAGACCGGGGGATCCAGGGCCAGCTCGGCCAGCACGTCGTGCAGCGACGGCTGGGCTGTGGCCGCGTCGGCGAGCCGCTCGAGGTCGCTGATCCGGACCGCGGCGTCGGCGTACCGGGCGCGGATCAGCGGGTCAAGCAGCGCCAGCAGCGCCGTGGCGGTCGCCAGCACCGAAGCCGCGCCCGCGGCGTCGGCCAGACGGCCCAGGGTGACGGCCAGGGCGCGCCGGGACCGGGCCGGTGCCGCCGCGATGGCCCGCTCCCAGCCGTCCGGGCCAGGGGTCAGCACGTCGAGGACGTGGCGGGCATGCACCGGGCCGATGCCCTCGTGCAGCCGCAACAGCCGGAACCAGGCCAGGTCGTCGGCGGGGTTGACCAGGATCCGCGCGGCGGCGAGGAAGTCCTTGACGTGGGCGGTGTCGGTAAACCGCAGCCCGCCGAACTTCACGTACGGGATCTTGCGCGCGCCAAGCTCGATCTCCAGGATGTCGCTGTGATGCGCGGCGCGGACCAGCACGGCCTGGTCACGCAGCGCGGCGCCGTCCTCGTGCGCGTCCAGCACCCGGGCGCAGATCTCCCGGGCCTGGGTGACCTCGTCGTGGCAGCGGACCAGCAGCGGCGCCGTTCCCCGGCCGCGGTCGCCGGTCAGCGTCAGGTCCAGGCCGGGCGCTCTGCTCGCTCCGGGGGGGACGACCCCCCGAGCCCCCCCGGAGCGGACGGCCGGATGAGGTTGGCCAGGTCGAGGACGCCCTGCCGGGACCGGTAGTTGCGGCCGAGCCGGACGACCTCGAGGCCGGGGAAGTCGGCGGTGAGCTGGCGCAGATGCGCCGGGTCGGCGCCGCGGAACCCGTATATGGCCTGCGCGTCGTCGCCGACGCAGGTCAGCTGCTTGCCGTCCGGCTGGAGCAGCCGCACGATGCTGGCCTGGACCGCGTTGACGTCCTGGTACTCGTCGACCAGAACCGCGTCGAACATGCCGCGCAGCACCGGCCCGGCCACCGGGTCGGCCAGCGCCGCCTGCCACAGCAGCAGCAGGTCGTCGAAGTCCAGCAGGCTCCGGGCCCGCTTGCGCGCCGTGTAGGCCCGGAACAGCGCGGCCAGCTGGCTGGTAAACGGCGCGCACCACGGGAAGCTGGCCGTCACCATCTCGCTGACCGGTCGTCCGGTGTTCACGCACCGGGTGTAGATGTCCGCGCACGCCGCCGCGCGCGGCGCCCGCTGGCCGGAATCGGCCAGGCCGTGGTCCGGTCGCAGCACGTCCAGCAGATCCGCCGTGTCGCCCGGGTCCAGGATGGTGAACTGCGGCGGCAGCGAGAAGGACTCGGCGTGCTGCCGGATGATCTTGTGCGCGATGGCGTGGAACGTCCCGCCGCAGATGCGCCCATCCGACCCCGATCCGACGGCGCCCCGGGCGAGCATGTCGCTGGCCGCGCGCCGGGTGAAGGTCAGCAGCAGGATCCGGCCGGCCGGGATGCCCTGGCCGCCGCGCAGCCAGGCGGCCCGGGCCACCAGCGTCCGCGTCTTCCCGGTGCCCGCCCCGGCCAGCACCAGCAGCGGGCCGCCCTGGTGCGTCACCGCCCGCCGCTGCTGCTCGTTCAGCGCGTCAAGCAGAGCGCTCTCGTCGAACATGCATCTGAACATAACCAGCCAGGCCGCGGCGAGCCCGCACGCCGCGCCGGCCGGGCCGAGGTGTTTGGCGCGAGGGCGGCAGGGCAGGGCCCGTCTCATGACGGGCGATAGTGACCCGAACGGACCGGCCGGCCCGCAGCCCACCCGCTCCGACAAACGCTGGTATTTCGCGCTGATGGGCACCTGTATCGGCCTGTTCGTGCTGTCCTGGGCGCTGATCGACCGCTACTCGGTGCTCGCGGCGATCATCGTCTCGGCGGTGGCGCTGGTGATCCCGCCGTTCGCGGTGATCGTCGCGAACGTGGCCAGCGCCACCGACCGGCGCCGTCCCTGATGCCCGCAGCCAAGCTCAGGCCGCCTGCCACGCCTGATAGCCGCCGATGAGGTCGGACACGTCGGCGAAGCCCGAAGCCCGGAGCAGGCTGGCCGCGATGGAGGACCGGTAGCCGCCGGCGCAGTAGGTGACGACCGGACGCGCCGGGTCGAGTTCGCCGGCCCGGTCCCGCAGCTGGCCGAGCGGGATGTGGACGCTGCCGGAGATGGCACCCTCGGCCCGCTCGCCGGGGCCGCGCACGTCCAGCAGGACCAGGCCGGGGACGGCGGTCCGCACGTCGGCCAGCTGGCTGGCCGTCAGGCGGCTGGCGGTCGCGGTGACCTCGGGATGCTGGACGAAGGCGGCCCCGGGCTGGTCCAGCGCCCCGATCACCGAGTCCAGGCCTACCCGGGCCAGGCGCATCCGGGCGTCGCGGGCGCGGCCAGGATCGCAAGCCACGACGATGTCGCCGCGGACCACCTGCGCGGCATACTCGGCGAAGCGGCCGTCGAGCCCGACGTTGACCGACCCGCGCAGGTGGCCGCGGGCGAACTCCTCGGGCGAGCGGACGTCGAGCACCGCCGCGCCGTCCGCCTGGAGCCGGAGCACCTCCTCCAGCGACAGCAGCGCCGGCTCCTCGACGTGGGCCAGCTCGTGGGATTCCCGGTTCAGCTCGGCCACCCGCGCGAAGTAGCCCGGCGGGGGCGGCTGGCCCTCGGTGACCGCCTGCACGAATTCCCCGGCGGTCCCGAGCCGCAGCGCGTAATTGCTGCGGCGCTGCTCGCCGATGGTCGATGCCCTCTCGGTGGAGAGATTCTTCCCGCACGCGGACCCGGCCCCGTGGGCCGGGTACACCCGGGTGGCGTCGGGCAGGGTCAGCACGCGCGTGTGCAGTGACCGGAAGAGCTGGCGGGCCATGTCGTCGGGACTCTGACCCTGGGCGGAGAGCAGGTCGGGGCGGCCGACGTCCCCGATGAACAGGGTGTCTCCGGTCAGCACCCCGTACGGGGTGTCCGCGCCTGGTGTCTCCCACACCACGATGCACATCGATTCGGGGGTATGACCGGGGGTGGCCCGGAACTCCAGGCTGACCTCCCCGAGCTGGATGCGCTCCCCGTCGGCGACCTTGCGGTGCGGGAAGTGCACGTCCGCGGCGTCCCCGTAGACGATGGTGGCGCCGGTCGCCGCGGCCAGCTCCAGGTGCCCGGACAGGAAGTCGGCGTGCACGTGGGTCTCGATGACGAACTCGATGCGCAACCCCGCGGCGGCGGTGTCATCGAGGTACTCCTGGATGTCCCGTCTGGGGTCCACAACGGCCGCCCGGCCGGTGGTCTCGTCGCCGATCAGGTAGGAGGCCTGCGACAGGCAGTCGAGGTAGTACTGGATGAATCGCACTGGCATCCCCTCGCGCACTCGATCTACGATCTATCGTAGTTCTTCGTGCCCGGATCCCCGAGCAGCTCAGCGACCGCCTGGCGCCCCGGTGCTAGATTCGCTACACGTGCGTGACATGACCTTCTTCCGGCGCCCCTGACCGCTGGTGAGCACCGCTTCGGCCGCCGCGTCCTACCGGGGACTGTTCGCCGAGCCGGCGCTGCGCAGGCTCGCGGTCGCGGACGCCTGCGCCCGGCTGCCGCAGGGCATGGTCAGCCTCACCCTGCTGCTGGTCGCGGCGGAGCGCGCGTCGATGGCGGTGGCGGGGCTGGTAGTGGCCGGCTACACGCTGGCCCAGGCCGTGACCGGCCCGGCGCGCGGCCGCCTGGCCGACCGGCGCGGGCTCATCCCGGTCGCCGCGGCCTGCGCGCCCGGCTACGCACTGGCCCTGTTCGCCCTGCTGGCCAGCGCCTTCGTCCAAGCGCCCGCCGGGGTCCTGATCGGCGCCGGGGCGGTGGCCGGCCTGGTCAACCCGCCGCTCAGCCCCGGCCTGCGCAGCCTGTGGTCGGCGCAGGCCGGCCCCGGCTGGCGCGGACCGCGTTCGCGCTGGATGCCGCGGTGTTCGACCTGGCTTACATCACCGGGCCGGTGCTGGCCAGCGTCCTGGCCACCGGCATCGCCCCGGCCGCGGCGCTGGCGGTGCTGCTCGCGCTGACCGGCGCGGCCGTGGTCGTTCTCGGGGCCCGGGGCCGCCGGCCCGGGCCCCGAGAGCCCATCAAGACCCGCACCAGCGGCGCTCACCGTTGCGTTCGGCCGCGCTGCGCGGGCTGCTGGTGACCGCGGCGCTGGCCAACGCGGCGCTCAGCGCGACCGAGGTGGCGCTGACCGGCTACGTCCGGTATCACCACGCCCTGTGGGCGGCGGGTCCGCTGCTGGCCGAGGTGTCCCTCGGCAGCGTCCTGGGCAGCCTGCTGCTCGGCGCCCGCGCCACGCCGGCGCGCCTGCCCCGGCTGCTGGCCGGCTACGCAGGCGGCCTGGCGCTGCTGACCGCGGCCGGCTTGGACGCGCCACTGCTCGCCGTGGCCGCCCCGCTGGCCGGGCTGTGCCTGGGAGCGACGCTGGCCACCCTGTTCGGCCGGGCGGCCGACGCGGCGCCCCCCGGCGGCGGCACCGAGACCCAGGCCTGGATCAACTCGATCATGAACGGCGGGGCGGCGGCCGGGGCCGCCCTGGCCGGCGCGGTACTGGCCAGCGCCGGAACCGGCCGCCCGGTAATCGCGCTGGCCGCCGCCTTCGCCCTGGCCCTGGCGGCCGCGGTCAGCGCCGTGGTGAGACCGCGGCGGGCGCGGCAACTCCGAACGCGGCAGGCGCGGTAACCGGGGCACGCGCCCGGTTCGTTCGGTAAAAAGAAGGGGCCGGAGCGGTGCCCGGCCGCGGCACGTGAGGAGGTTCCGTTGAACTCATGGACACCGCGGCAGGTACACGACGCGGCGATCGCGATGGAGTGGCGACCGGACGGCGTCATCGAGGTGCTGACCGGCGACTACCGGCTCGTCCGCTACCCGGACTGGGCGCTGGATCCCACCCTCCCCGCCGCTGAGGTCACCCGGTCGCAGTCGAGCCGGGCCCGGGGAACGGCCGGGCCGGTCATCGACGAGGTGACCGCGCGGGTGCGCGGCTGGCGCCTGCCCGGGGTGGCCTGGTGGGTCTCGTCGCAGACCCTGCCGCCGGACACCGAGCAGACCCTGCGCGCCCGGGGCGGCAAGCAGATCGACGCGGTGCACGTCCTGGCCCGCGAGCTGGGTGACGACCCGCCCGACCTGAACGTGCCAGACGACGTGACCGTCGAACTGGCGCGTGACGAGCGCACGTTCCGCGCGGCGGCCATGGTCACCGTGCGCGGCTGGGGCCGGAAGCAGCCCACCGGGGCCGCGCTCGACCGCGAGCTCGCTGAGGTCATCGACGACCTGGCCACCTGGTCCAGCTTCCGCGTGCTCGCCTGTGTCGACGGCCAGCCCGCCTCGTCCGGCGGATGCACGCTGCGCGGCGACGTGGCCCGGCAGACCATCGCCCAGCTGTGGGGTGCGGTCACCCTGCGCGAGTTCCGGCGGCGCGGTGCCTACCGGGCCGTGCTGGCCGAACGGCTGCGGCTGGCCCACGCGCACGGCGCGGCGCTGGCCCTGGTGAAGGGCCGCGTCGACACCTCGGGCCCGATCCTGCTCCGGGCCGGGTTCGCCGACTACGGCGAGGAGCGCTGCTACTGGCTGCCGGTCACTTAGAGGTCTAAAAAAGAGGTACCGGGTCCGCAGTCGAGCAGTGGAGGTCAGGTCATGAGCTCGTGGACAGCGCAGCGCGTGCTCGACGCGGCGGCCGCGATGGAGTTCGTGCCAGAAGGCGCCATCGAGGTCCGGACCGGTGACTACCGGCTCGTCCGGCACCCTGACTGGGCGCTGGGTCCCGCCGTCGGCGCCGCGCAGGTCAGCTGGTCGCGGACGGCGCGTCCGATCGGCGAGGTCATCGACGAGGTGGCCGCGCGGGTGCGCGGCTGGGGCCTGCCCGGGGTGGCCTGGTGGGTCTCGGCGGCGAGCCAGCCGGCCGGCACCGGGGAGGCGCTGCGCGCCCGGGGCGCCGGGCTGATCGACGCCATGCAGGTGCTGGCCCGTGAACTGGGCGGTGACCTCGCGCAGCCCAACCGGCCCAGCGGCGTGGCCGTCGAGCTCGTCCGGGACGAGCGCACCTTCCGCGCCGCGTCGGCGGTCAGCGTCCAGGGCTGGGGGAGCGTCCAGCCGGACGAGGCCGGGATCGCCCGCCAGCTCGAGCAGGTACGCCAGGACCTGGCCACCTGGTCCAGCTTCCGCGTGGTCGCCATCGTCGACGACGAGCCGGTCTCGACCGGCGGCTGCACGCTGACCGGGGAAGTAGCGCTGCTGTGGGGCGCGATCACGCTGCCGGCCTCCCGGGGCCACGGCAGCTACCGCGCCGTGCTCACCGAACGGCTCCGCCTGGCCCGTGCGCACGGCGCCACCCTCGTCATGGCCAAGGGCCGGGCCCTGGCCTCGGGGCCGATCCTGCTCCGGGCCGGCTTCGCCGACTACGGCGAGGAACGGTGCTTCTGGCTGCCCGTCACGTGACGCCCCGCGGCTTGTGCCCGGGCGGCCGTCGTGTTGTCATGCAGCCATGACCGAGCTGAAGCAGGAAGCGGGCAGCCTCGCCGCCCTCGAAGAACTGGAGCACCAGGTGCTCTGGCTGTCCACCGCGATCGTCCACCATGCGAACCGGGTCCGGCCCAATCCGGGCGGGCTGAAGGTCGGCGGCCACCAGGCGTCGTCCGCCTCGATGGTCTCGATCATGACCTCGCTGTGGTTCCGGCACCTGCGGCCGCAGGACCGGGTATCGGTCAAGCCGCACGCCTCGCCGGTGCTGCACGCGATCAACTACCTGCTCGGCGCGCTCGATGAGGCATACCTGCCCACGTTGCGGGCTTATCGCGGTCTGCAGAGCTATCCCAGCCGGGTCAAGGATCCCGATCCCGTCGACTACTCCACCGGCTCGGTCGGCATCGGCGCGACCGCCCCCATCTGGGGCGCGGTGGCGCGCCGGTACCTGAGCCGGTACTCCGGCACCGAGTCCCCCGGCCGCCAGTACTCGCTGCTCGGCGACGCCGAGCTCGACGAGGGAGCGGTCTGGGAAGCCGTCGTCGACCCCGGCGTGGCCGAACTCGGCGAGATCGTCTGGGTCGTCGACGTGAACCGCCAGTCGCTGGACCGCGTGGTCCCGCTGATCGCCGCGGACCGGCTGCGGGGCATGTTCACCGCGGCGGGCTGGCAGGTCATCACGCTGAAGTACGGCCGGCTGCTCGGGGAACTGTTCGCCCGGCCGGGCGGGGAGGTGCTGCGGCGCCGGATCGACGCCATGCCCAACCCCGAATACCAGCGGCTGCTCCGCTGCCACCCGGACGAGCTGCGCCGCCGCCTGCCGGCCGGCGACGAGGCGATCGCCCGGCTCGTCGCCGACCTTGACGATCAGGCGCTGGCCCGCGCGGTCCGCAACCTGGGCGGCCACGACCTCAGCTCGCTGGACGAGGCCTACCGGGCCATCGACGACAGCCGGCCCACGATCATCCTGGCCTACACGATCAAGGGCTACGGGCTGGCCATCGAGGGGCACCCGCAGAATCATTCGGCGCTGCTGACCGAGGCCCAGCTGAAGGAGCTCGCGACGCAGCTCGGCGCCGACACCGAGCAGCCGTGGCGCCGGGCCGCGCCGGACAGCGCCGCGGCCTCGCTGTGCGAGCAGACCGCGCGGCGGCTCCGCCGCCCGCCTCCGCCCTGGCAGGCCCCGCCGCCGGTCCCGCTCGACCTGGGCCGCACGCCGACCGGGACGGCCACCACCCAGGCGGCCCTGGGCCGGGCCCTGCTCGACCTGACCCGCGCGGCGCCCGAGGCGGCCGCCCGGGTGGTGACGGTCAGCCCGGACGTCAGCTCGAGCACCAACCTGGGCGGCTGGGTGAACAAGGTCGGCGTGTGGTCGGCCCGGGAGCGGACCGACTGGTTCGCCGACGACACCGAGACCATCCTGCACTGGCGGGAGAAGCCGACCGGGCAGCACATCGAGCTCGGCATCGCCGAGACCAACCTGGTCGGCCTGCTGGGCGAGCTCGGCGCCACCTGGAGCCGCTGGGGCCAGCCGCTGTTCCCGATCGGCGTGCTGTACGACCCGTTCGTGGAGCGGGCGCTGGAGCCATGGTCGTTCGGCATCTACGCGGGCGGTCAGTCGATCCTGGCCGGCACGCCGTCCGGGGTGACCCTGGCGCCCGAGGGCGGTGCGCACCAGTCGATCACCACCCCGTCCATCGGCATCGAGCAACCCGGCTGCGTCTCGTATGAGCCCGCGTTCGCGGTCGACACGGAATGGTGCCTGCTGGCCAGCCTGGCCCGGCTCGGCCGCCCCGACGGCAGCTCGGCCTACCTGCGGCTGTCCACCCGGCCGGTCAGCCAGACGCTGGCCGCGATGCCGGCCGACCCCGCGGCCAGGGAACGCCGCCGCCGCCAGGTCGTGGCCGGCGCCTACCCGCTGCGCCGGGCCGGGGATCCGAAGGTCACCATCGCCGCGATGGGCGCGGTCGTCCCCGAGGCGCTGGCCGCGGCCGAACGGCTCGGCCAGGCCGGGGTGCCCGCCAACGTGGTCTGCGTCACCAGCCCCGGGCTGGTGTTCCGCGCGCTGCGCGCCCGCCAGGGCCTGGCCCAGGGATCGCCGCCGGGGGAGCCGTGGATCCTCGAGCAGGCGTTCCCCGCGGCCCGGGCCACCCCGCTGGTCACCGTCCTGGACGGGCACCCGCACACGCTGTCGTTCCTGGCCACGGTCAACCGGGTGCCGCACGCCGCGCTGGGCGTGGCGCAGTTCGGCCAGTCCGGGGCGATCGAGGACCTGTACCGCTACAACGGCATCGACACCGACAGCATCATCCGCGCCGCCCTGGACCTGGTTCCGTGAGCCGCGCCGCGCAACAGCATTCAGCTCGGCCCGCGAAATCCTATAATGCACTCCTTCGAGGAAGGGAACGGGGAGCGCTGCGCATGGACAGTGACACGGTCATCCGCTTGAGGCGTGTCGTCCTGAAGCTCGGGCGGCAGCTCAACGCCGCTTCCCGGGAGGAAGGACTGACCCCCACCCAGGCCTCCGTGCTCGGGATAACCACTACCCGCGGGCCGCTCAGCCTGGCCGAACTCACCGAACTCGAAGGCATCAATCCGACGATGCTTTCCCGCGTCATCGGCATGCTGGATTCTTATGACCTGATAAAGCGGCTGCGCGATCCGGATGATTTCCGCGCGGCCCGGGTCGAGGTCACGGAGAAAGGGCGCGGCGTTTACGAGCGGATCACCGCGCAGCGCAGCGCCGTGATCACCGAATCGGTCACCGGCCTGCCCGACGCGCAGCAGGCCGCGCTGGTCGCGGCGCTGCCCGCGCTTGAGAACCTGGCCGAGGACCTGCGGGACACGGTGCGCCGGGGGCGAGGCCGGCTCCGCGACGCGCCCCCACCCGACTGACCCACCCACCCACCCACCCACCCACCCAGCCAGCCAGCCAGATATTTATCCCGAACGGCCCAGGTGCCAGCCCGGCGCCCGCGGCCCGGGGCAATCTCCCTGTCCGAAACCCGCCAGCTTGCCTCGCTGCCCGTTCCTAGCCTGGTGGCATGAGCGTTTACACGACGATGGAAAGCCCGGTGGGCGAGCTGCTGCTGGTGGGCCGGAAGACCGTCGGCGGCGTGGCCCTGACCTCGGTGTCGATGGACGGGCAGCGCGGCGTGCCGACCGTACGGGACGACTGGAACCGCGACCCTGGAGCGTTCGCCGAAGTGATCCGCCAGCTCACGGCGTACTTCGCCGGGGAGCTCAGCCAGTTCAGGCTCGAGCTCGCGCCACGCGGGACCGACTTCCAGCAGCGGGTCTGGCGGGCGCTGGACTCGATCAGGTACGGGACCACGATCAGCTACGGCCAGCTCGCCGCGCAGCTCGGTGTCCCGCGCGACCGGGTCCAGGCGCTCGGCGCCGCCATCGGGGCGAACCCGCTGGCCATCGTCCGCCCCTGCCACCGGGTCATCGGCGCGGCCGGCGGCATGCGGGGCTACGCCGGAGGCGTGGATCGCAAGCAGCGGCTCCTCGCCCACGAGGGTGTCCTGCTCGGGGCGTCATGGTGATGTGCGGGTTAGCCGTCCCCGGCCAGCTCGCGCAAAGACGCCCGGGAACGTCGGCCCGGCAAGACGCCTAGGAGCAAGCCCGGCTGGGCGCCCTGGACGCGATTACGAGGACTTCACTTTGACGTCCTCCCCGCCGTGAACGACGGGGATTCCTCCAGCGCGGCTCACGCCGTGCTCCGGTGGGTTCCTGCTTCACCGGCATCAGCCAGGGCATGCCCTGGTCTTACGTCGCCTCCACAGGCGTTTAGCCTCTCCCTGCGCCCCAGGGCGAGGACGTTCCTTGCCGCGTTCACGTCGCGGTCGTGGACAGTCCCGCACGCCGGGCACGTCCACTGACGGACACTGAGTGGCTTCGGTCCGTCTTTCACGCCGCAGGCCGAGCACACCTGGCTGGTGGCCTCGAACCGGCCGACCTTGGCGAACGTACGCCCGTACTGCACCGCCTTTTCCTCGACCAGCCGCAGCAACTGGGACCAGCCAGCGTCGTAGACGGATTTAGCTAGCCGGGTCCGGGCCAGGCCGGACACGCACAAGTCCTCGGCGTAGACCGCTTGGTTGTCGCGGACCAGCTCCAGAGCTGTCTTGTGCGCGTGGTCGAGCCGGGTTTCCCGCACCTTGCGGTGCAGGGCCGCGACCCGCTTGCGGGCCTTGGCCCGGTTCGAGGAACCTTTCTGCTTGCGGGATAGTGCCTGCTGCGCGCGGGCGAGTTTGCGTTCCCTCGCCCGCAGGAACCGCGGGTTGGGGATCGGCGGCTCTCCGTCTGAGGTGATGACCAGGCTGGCTAGGCCCAAGTCGATGCCGACCTCGTCGTCGCAGGCGGGTAGCGGCGTGGCCTCGCGCTCGGCCACGAACGAGGCGTAGTAACGGCCGTCCGTCTCCATGATCACGGTGACTGACGACGGGACGGACGGCAGGTCCCGGGACCACTCCACCTTGATGTCCCCGACCTTGGCCACGTACAGCCGCCTGCCGTGCAGGGCGAATCCGTTCCGGGTGAGCCGGATTGACTGGCGGTGGTGCTTGCGGCGGAACGCCGGGCGCCCGATCTTGCGGCCTTTGCGCTGGCCGGACAGGGAATCGAACCAGTTCCGGTAGGCGCGCCGCGCGTCCTGGCATGCTTGCACCAGCGCCACCGACGCGACCTCGCCAAGCCATGCCCGCTCTGGCGTTTGCCTGGCCACGGTGACGACCCGGCGCTGCACTTCGGTGTCGGAGATCTTCTCCCCCGCCGCGCGGGCCGCGTCGCGGATGCGCAGGCAGTCGTTGTAGACCACCCGGGCGCACCCGAACGCCCGCGCCAGGGCTTGCTGCTGCCCCGGCATCGGGTAGATGCGGTACCGGTACCTGACCTGCATGACACTGACCATACCGTTGGCCTATGACATTTCCGGAGGATTGCCGCCGTGGCAGGCATGTGGTTTCCGCGCTCCACGTTCATTTGGTCTTCGTGACAAAATACCGGCGTGGTGTGCTCGACGCGGACATGCTCGCCTGCTGCGAGGACACCGTACGGAAGGTCTGCGGCGACTTCGGTGCCGAGCTGCGCGAGTTCAACGGAGAAGACGACCACGTGCACCTGCTGGTTGAGTACCCGCCGAAGGTCTCCGTCTCCACGCTGGTAAACAGTCTCAAGGGCGTCTCCGCGCGGCGGCTGCGGTCGGAGTTCACCGGCCGCGTGAACCGGCACATCATGCATGGCCATTTCTGGTCGCCGTCCTACTTCGCCGCGTCCTGCGGCGGCGCGCCGCTGAGTATCATCCGCCAGTACATCGAGCAGCAAAGACGCCCGGTTAAAGCAGTTTCCGGGCTAACCCCGCCCTGAAGGACGGGGCTTGCGCCCGGCATCTTTGGTCACTTGAGCCCATCCGGTCGCGTGCACGCCACGCGCGGCCGTCGCCGTTATCACGGTCGACCCCAACGACGCGATGGGAACGGTGGCCAGGAAATGCCCGTCGGCCCCGGCGGCGACGCTAACCACGTCAGTCGCCGGGCCGGACTGCCCCGGCCCGGCCGCCGCGATCACCACGGTCGCTCCGGCCGCCGTGACGCCGCTGACCACGGCCTGGCTCCCGGCCACCGCCGCCGATGCCGAGAGCGCCAGCGCCGCCGGCGGCCCGTTCCGCACATAGCGGTCGGCGACGATACCCGGCTGGTCGGTCACGGAACCAGCAGCCAGGTCCCTGACCAGCCGCAGGTACTGCGCCTGCGCCCAGATCAGCGGAGAGGCCGAACCAGCCGGCTTGCCATTCACGAACCCGATCAACGCCGTCGCCGGATCCGAACCGTACGGCGAGGCCGCCACGGCGGGATCTTCCCAGGCCTGCTCGGGGACCATCCCGAGACCGGACGTCATGTTCTGCATCGTCTGCAGCAGCGCCCCCGCGGCGCCAGCAGAACCGGTCTGCAGATCCTGCTCGGCCCGCTCGCCGTCGAGCAGCGGCCACGGGTGCCCGGACCCCTTGGCCGTGGGGAACCACGGCGCCCCGGACGGGGAGCAGGACGTCGGGTCGGGGACGTAGCAGTCGCCGTAGCCGTCGGTGGCGCCGCTGGCCTTGATCCCGTACCGGTGCCACCCCGGCCCGGAGGACGTCGAGCTCTCGATGCCCGAATCGGTCACCTTCAGCGACGCCAGCACGTCCGGGTCAGACGCCGGCAACTCGCCCAGCCGGGTTAGCTCGAGGAACCCCGCGTCGACGACACGACGCTGATCCACCTGCGGCAGGCTGCCGTTGCCCAGGTCATAGGTCTCCGCCGTGTCCGGGTTCCCCGACACGGACAACCGGATGAAGTAGCGGCCGGTCCCGTACGGGCCGTTAGTGGTCACCGTCCACTTCTTCACGTTCCGCTGGTAATCGTCCGCGGTGGCCAGGTACAAGGCGGCCCGCGATGGATCGCCCGCGGCTAGCGCCAGGTGCGAGGCCGCCACCAGCCCGGCGATCTCCGCCGCGATCGTCGACGGCGAGTAGCCCGGATGCTCCTCCCAGCGCTCCACTCCGTAGGCGGGCCCGTGGTTCACGACGAAGTCGGCATCGGGGCGGATATGCGAACGGTAGAACGCCACGTCCCCGGCGAAACCGCCCTCCCACGCCATCAGCAGCGGATAGGCATCCTCGTCGATCTCGAACAGCCCGAACGTGTCCGGCGCCACTGCCCCGTCGATCAGCGAGTTGCGCGGGAAGCTCCCGTCGGGCTGCTGGGTCCGGTCGAACAGGAACCTGACCATCGCCCGGGCGCTCGGCACGTCCCCGTCCGCCAGCAGCCCGGTGAAGGTCTCGTAGCTGTCCCGGGCGAACACCTCGCGGTAGGTCCACCCGGGATGCGTCGTCGTCGCGGGCACGGACTGGCCCCACGGGTCGGTGGGCGAGGCCACGAACGCGCCCGGATACGTCTTGTCCTCGTCCGCCTTCAGCACGTTCGCCGACAGCCAGCACATCGCCCGCGTCCGCGCGGGCGCCGAGGCGGGTGGCGGGCGGAGGGTCCGGTCATAGGCGCGCCACCCGCTCACATAATCGTCCAGGATCTGGCCGAACGGAGCTGAGGCACTCGCCCGGGCCGCCCTGATCGCCGCCGTGGCGTCGGCGCCGAACCCCAGCGCGAGCGTGAACGGCTGGCCCGGCGTCGCGTCCACTTGGGCGGTCTGCACCACGTTGCCGTCGGCTGCGGTCTGGTAGTCGCTGACCAGCCGGTGGTCGGTGTCGAGCTGGGCCAGCCCGTCGCTCGGCGTCCCCACGAAGCCGCTGGAGGTGGCCAGGAACGGCCGGCTGGCCAGCAGCGCGCCAGTGACCTGGGCCGCGAACGGGCCGCTGGGCGCGGTGGTGTCGGCGGAGACCAGGGCGGTGGTGGCCGGGTCGGTCGTCGCGGTGTTGGCGCCCTGGTTCTTCGCGCCCCCGCCGCCGGTGTTGTCGATGGTGGCGTCCCAGCGGGTGTAGACCTTCAGGCCGGCGACGGAGCCCCCGGGCAGCGGCAGCAGGCGGGTCCGCATCACCACGCTGTCCCGGCCGGGGTCGGTGAGGTAGTCGGTCACCAGCTTGAAGCCGTGCGCGGCGTCGGTGCTGGTCACCTCGCAGACCATGGCGCTGGGATCGGGGGAGCTGACGGTGTAGGTCATGTCCCGCTGCTGCAGGGCGGTGAAGCTGCTGCCGTCGGTGACGATGTACTGCAGCGTCCCGTCGTCGGAGTTCTCGATCGTGGGACTGTACACGTCGGACAGCACGCCGTCCGCGACGGTGTACCACACCTTGGACGCGGTGCGGGTGGCCGTGCCGAAGCAGTCCTTTCTGGACGTGTCCATATACGACTGGGCGCCCGGGCCGCCGGGCGCGGCGCCCGCCGCTGGCCCGCTCACCGGCCCGAAGGCGCTGGCCTGCGCCGCCGGCGCCAGCGCAATCAATATCCCGACCACACTCACCGTAACGACGTAGCGTTTCACGGCTAGCCTCACTGCCCAGCAGCCGGCCTCTCACACCAGGAAGACGGCCCATCCTGGGCCGGGCTCTCAAGGCGAAGTTCCTGGCCGCGACCAGCTCCGACACGCTGCGCTCGCCGACCAGGACCGGCAAGCCCGCCCGCCAGCTGCGCAGCGCCTGGCACGAGGAGTGGGAGCGGCCCGGCAGCCCCGCGCCGCTGCCCATGCCGCTGCAGCCGATGCTGGTCAACGAGGCGTGGCAGCGGATCGACGCGGCGGCGCAGGCGGGCCACGAGGGCGCGCTTCGCCTCGAGTCCTTCTACGTCGGCCAGGTCGTCGGCTCCTTCGAGCGGATACGGCCGGCCGCCGAGATCACCCGCCAGATCGTCGCCGACTGCGAGCGGCGGATCGCCGAACTCGAGCGGCTCTACCGGGTCACCACGTAACCGGCGCCTCCCGGGATCAGGACGCCGGGCGCTCGATCACCGCGTCGGGTCCGGGAAAGATCAGCCGGGTATGGCCGTCGTCGAATCTCACCAGGTAGGGCGGCTCGCCCTGGTCGCCGTGCACCTCGACGATCTCGCCGCTCTTATCCGGATGCCCGACGATGTTGCCGTGGATGCAGATCCGGTCGCCGTTGGTTGCCTGCATGTCAGGACCTCCTTGCTGGCAAGTACCAGCCTAGGCCCCTGGCCTCGCTCAGCTGTCCCGGAGGGCGGCTTTGAGGATCTTCCCTGAGGGGCCCTTGGGCAGCTCGGCCATGAACCGCACTTCCCGCGGGTACTTGTAGGCCGCCAGCCGCTCCCGGGTGTAGGCGATGATCTCCTCGGCGGTGGCCGATGCCCCGGGGCGGAGCGCCACCACCGCGACGACCTCCTCGCCGAGCCGCTCGTCCGGCTTGCCGATCACGGCCGCCTCGAGCACCGCGGGGTGGGCGTACAGGACCTCCTCGATCTCCCGCGGGTAGACGTTGTACCCGCCGCGGATCACCAGGTCCTTGGCCCGGTCGACGATGAAGTAAAAACCGTCGGAGTCCACGTACCCCAGGTCGCCCGAGTGCAGCCAGCCGTCGCCGAGCGTCTCCGCGGTAGCCTCCGGGCGCCCGAGATAGCCCTTCATCACGTTGTGGCCGCGGATGAGGATCTCGCCGACGTGCTCGCGCCCGGGCGGCAACGGCCGGCCCGCGGGATCGGCCACCCGCATCCGCACGCCCCATAGCGGCTTGCCGATGGACAGCACTTTCCGGTCGCCTGGCCGGTTGAACGAGCAGGAGCTCGCGGTCTCGGTCATCCCGTAGCCCTCGAGCACCTCGATGCGGTACTTCTCCTCGAAGGTGCGCATGATGTCCTCGGGCAGCGATGCGCCGCCGGACACCGCCACGCGCAGCGCCGACAGGTCCCGGCCGGTGATGTCCAGCTGCGCCAGGGCGTGCAGCATGGTCGGCACGCCGCCGATGACCGTGCACCGGTCGGCCTCGAGCGCGTCCAGCACCGCGGCGGGCTGGAACCGCGGCAGGATGGACAGGCAGCCGCCGTGCCGGATGAACACGTTGATCACCGACGACAGCCCGAACACGTGGAAGAACGGCAGCACCGCGAGCACCACGTCGTCGCTGCGCACGCCGAACAGCCCGCCGGCGATCGTGCTGTTCATGTACAGCTGGAAGTGGGTGAGCTCGGCCCCCTTCGGCCTGCCCGTGGTGCCGCTGGTGTAGACGAGCACGGCGGTGTCGTCCGGGGCGCGCGGGACCCCGCCCGGCTCGTCCAGCGGCGCGGCGCCGAACAGCTCGCTGACCGGCCGGGCGCCGTCGGGCAGCGGGTCCGTTCCCATGCTGACCAGGTACAGCGGCACCCCGGTCGTCTCGCAGGCCTTGGCCGCCTCGGCGTGCATGCCCTCGAACCCGATGAGCAGCGAAGCCGCCGAGTCGGCCAGGTGGTACTCCAGCTCCGGCGCCATCAGCAGCGGGTTCAGCGGCAGCACCACCAGGCCGGCCTTGAGCGCCCCGAAGTAGGCGGCGAGGAACGGCGGGATGTTCGGCAGCTGCAACGCCACCACCGCGCCCGGCGGCAGCCCGGCCGCCTGCAGCCCGGCCGCGAGGCGGCCCGACTGCTCGTCGAGCTCGCGGTAGCTGGTCGCGGCCCCGCCGAAGCGGCAGACCGGAGCGTCCGGCGCGGCCAGGGCCGTCTCGGTCAGGATGGTCGCCAGGTTGAAGCTCATCCCGCCCCCAGAATGACTACAGCAGAATCCGCTCAGTGAGACATATATTAAGTGTGTATCACCACCTTGCCTAGGCGTGCGGGCAAGCCACGTGAGCGGAGGGAACAGTGATGTACCTCGTTCGGCCCGGGTCCGGGGACCCGGGTGACGCCGCGGCCGCGGACCCCGGTGATGCCGCGGGACCACCGGCCGGGCTGCTGCTGACCGAGCCCATCCGCGGGCTGGCCGACCTGGCGGCCCTGCTGCTGGCCGCGCCCGGGCTGGCCGCGGCCCCGCGCGGCGACGGCCACGGGGTGCTGGTCTTCCCCGGCCTGCTGGCGGGCGACGCGAGCACCGCGCCGCTGCGGGCCTTCCTGCGCTGGCTCGGGTACCAGGTCCGCGGCTGGGACCTCGGCCGTAACCACGGACCGACCGAGGCGGTGCTGGCCGGCCTGCCCCGGGCTCTTCTCGATCATGCCGAACGGACCGGGCGTCCCGTTTCCCTGATCGGCTGGAGCCTGGGCGGCATCTACGCCAGGGAGATGGCACGCCGTCACCCGCGCCAGGTCCGTCGGGTCATTACCCTCGGTAGCCCGTATGCGCTGACGCACCCGAGCCAGAGCCACGCCCATGGTCCCTATCAGCGGCTCAGCTTCCTGCACGCCCCGGGCCAGAAGCTGCCCACTGCGGAGCTGCGGTCCCGGCCCATCCGCGTGCCGTCCACGGCGGTCTACTCCCGCCTGGACGGCGTCGTGGCCTGGCAGACCTGCGTCGAGCCGGAGACGCCGCTGCATCAGAACGTGGAGGTCCGCTGCAGCCACGTCGGGTTCGGCGTCGACCCGGCGACGCTCTGGCTGATCGCCGACCGGCTGGCCGCCCCGGCGGGCCAGCGGGTCCCGTTCCGGCCGCCGCTGGCCCTGCGGCCCTTTTACCCCCGGTGAGCACGGCCGCCCCGGCGAAGCCGGCCCCGTGGGCGTTCGCGGCGCCATGGGGAGCGCGCGGTTACGTCACCGATCTCGACGGCCCGGTGCACTGGATCGAATTCGGTTCCCCGGGACGCCAGGCGAAGACGCCGATCGTGTTCGTGCACGGCCTGGGCGGATCCCACCTGAACTGGTGCCTGGTCGGGCCGCGGCTGGCGGAGGATCGCCGCGCGGTCGCGCTGGACCTGCACGGGTTCGGGCTGACTCCGGGCGGCCGCTTCACCGCCACGGTCCAGCGCAACGCCGCGCTGCTCGGTCAGTTCGTGCGTGAGGTCACCGGCACGCCGGTGATCCTGGTCGGGAACTCCATGGGCGGGCTGATCTCCATCCTGCACGCCACCGCCGCGCCGGAAACGATCCGGGGGCTCGTGCTCATCGATCCCGCGCTGCCGCTGCCGCCCCGGGCCCCGGACCGGCAGGTGGGCGGCCAGTTCCTGCTGTCCGCACTGCCCGGCCTCGGCGAGCTCTACGTCCGGAGCGTGATGGCGCGCCGGCCGCCAGGGCAGGCCGTGCAGCGCGTCGTCGAGCTCTGCTTCGCCGACCCGTCCCGGGCCGACCCGGCCATGCTCGCCGCATCGGTCGCGCTGGCCACCGAACGCCAGGACCGGGACCACACGGACGCCGCCTTCCTGGCGGCGTCACGGTCGCTGATGCGCGTGGTCGGCCAGCGGCGGCGTTACCGGGAGATGATGGCCGCGGTGCAGGTCCCGGTCCTGCTCATCGGGGGTGAGGCGGACCGGCTGGTGCCGGCGGCGGCCATCCGCCAGGCGGCCGCCCGCAACCCGCGCTGGGAGACGGTTATGCTGCCTGGAGTCGGGCACACCCCCCAGCTCGAGGTTCCGGATAATGTCATCGGCACGCTACGGGACTGGCTTGGCCAGCATTTCGCCTCGTAGGGAGGAACGGAAATGCAGCAGCTCACCGGACTTGATGCCTCCTTCCTGGCGCTGGAGACCGCGAACACCACCGGCCACGTCGGCGGGCTGAGCGTGCTCGATCCCGACACCGCGCCCGAGCCGCTCACCCTGGCCCGGCTCACCGAGGTCATGACCGGAAGGCTGCCGCTGGTGCCGGTGCTCCGGCGCAAGCTGCTGAACGTGCCGTTCGGTCTCGACCAGCCCTACTGGATCGATGACGCCGACTTCGACATCGAGTACCACGTCCGCGAGATCGCCCTGCCGCGCCCGGGCTCCGACGCCCAGCTGACCGAACAGGTCAGCCGGCTGCACGCCCGCCCGCTCGACCGCACCCGCCCGCTGTGGGAGATCTACCTGATCACCGGGCTGGCCAGGAAGCGGGCCGCCGTCTACACCAAGATCCACCACGCCGCGATCAACGGGGTCTCGGGCACCGAGCTGCTGACCGTCCTGTTCAACCTGGTCCCGGAGGGACGTGAGCTGCCGCCGGCCGAGCCGTTCCGGCCGGAAAGGCCGCCGGGCCTGCCGGTCCTGGCCGCGAAGGCGGCTGCGCGGCTGGCCTGGCGCCCGGTCCAGACCGTTCAGATGACGAACCAGCTGATACGGCTGCTTCCCACCCTGGCTCCGCCGGTGAACACGCTGGTCGGCGAGATGCTCGGGCTGAACCGCGGCGATGGCTCGGTGATCGCCACCAGGGCGGGCCGCGCGCCGGCGACGCCGTTCAACCGGCCTATCACGCCGCACCGCAGGTTCGCGTTCCGCAGCGTGGACCTGGACACCGTCAAGAAGGTGAAGAACGCCTTCGACGTGTCGGTCAACGACGTGGTGATGGCAATGTGCGCGGGGGCGCTGCGGCGCTGGCTTATCGACCACGACGCGCTGCCCGACCAGCCGCTGGTCGCGATGATCCCGGTGTCGGTGCGGGACCCGGCCAGCAAGGGATCGCTGGGCAACAGGGTGTCGGCCATGCTGGCCCCGCTGCCCACCAGCGTCACCGAACCGGGCCTGCGGCTGCAGATCGTCCACTCCGCCACGCAGGTGGCCAAGGCGCAGCAGGCGGTGATCCCGCAGGGCCTGGTCAACCAGATCAGTGACTTCGCCGTGCCGGCGCTGACCGCGCGGGCGGCCCGGGTGGTGTTCGCCACCGGGCTGCTGCACCGGCTGCCGCCGTTCAACCTCACCATCTCCAACGTCCCCGGCCCGAACGTCCCGGTTTACCTGGCCGGAGCCAGGCTGATAGCCCACTATCCGGTATCTGTCGTCACCGACGGCCAGGGCCTGAACGTCACCGTGATCGGCTACCTCGGCCAGCTGCACTTCGGCCTGGTCAGCTGCCGGGAGCTGGTCCCCGACATCGACACGCTGGCCGGCTACCTGCCCGAGGAGCTCGCGCTGCTGGTCGAGGCGGCCGACAAGCGCACCGCCAATGGCCAGCACTGACGATGCCCGCGCAGTGCTGCCCGACGGAGCGGCGGTGCCCCCGGGGATCCCGGCCGAGATCTTCGCCGCGGCCGCGGACACGTTCGTGGCTGGCCGGCGTCTCGACATGCGCTTGCTGGCCCGGCGCCTCGGCGTGGCCCGGGCCACGCTGTACCGGCGGGCCGGCAACCGGGAGCACCTGCTCGACGAGCTGCTCTGGTGGCGGGCCCGCCGCCTGCTGACCGGCCAGTTGCAGGCCACCGCGGGGCTGGCGGGTACCGAGCGGCTGGTCGCGGTGATCGGCGGCGTGTTGCGCGCCATCGCCAGGGACCGCCCGCTGCGGGTCTTCCTGGAGTCCGACCCGGAGACGGCGCTGCGGCTGCTCACCGGCGCCCGCAGCACCGTGCACCGGGGCATGGCGCGCACCCTGGAGCGGCTCATCGACGCTGAGCGCGGCCGCGGCTGCTTCGATGCCAGCCTGGACACCCCGACGCTGGCCTACGCGATCCTGCGGATCAGCGAGAGCTTCCTCTACTCCGACGTGATCGCCGACCGCCAGCCCGACATCGACCGCGCCGTGGTTCTCATCGAGGCCCTCCTCACCGGCCTTGACCGGCGGTCAGCTCCCGTCTAGCGCTAGCACCAGCTTGCCGGTGTTCACCCCGTCGAACAGCATCAGCAGGGTCTCGGGAAAGTCGCCGACGCCGCCGTGCACGACGTGCTCGCGGGAGACGATCTTCCCCTCCCGCAGCCACCCGGCCAGTTCGGCCATGGCCTGCGGGTACCGGTCGGCGAAGTCGAAGACCAGGAAGCCGGCCATGGAGGCCCGCGCCACCAGCAGCATCATGTAGTTCGCCGGGCCCCGCACCTGGGTCTCGTTGTACTGGGATATCGCGCCGCAGATGACGACGCGGGCGCCGCGGGCCAGGCAGGTCAGCACGTCGTCGAGGATCTCCCCGCCCACGTTGTCGAAGTACACGTTGACGCCGCGCGGCGCGTGCTCGCGCAGCGCCCTGCGCACGTTCCCGGCCCGGTAGTCGATCGCCGCGGCGAAGCCCAGCTCCCCGGTCAGCCAGCGGCATTTCTCCGGCCCGCCGGCGATGCCGATGACCCGGGCGCCCTTAATCCTGGCGATCTGGCCGGCCATGCTGCCCACCGCGCCGGCCGCGCCTGAGACGACGACCGTGTCGCCCTCTTTCAGCTTCCCGGTGTCCAGCAGGCCGAAGTAGGCGGTGAGCCCGGTCATCCCCAGCGCGCCCAGGTAGACCGAGGGCCCGGCCAGCGAGGTGTCGATCTTGATCACGCCCTGGCCGTCCGAGACCGCGTACTCCTGCACGCCGAACACCCCGTGCACCTCGTCGCCCACCGCGAAGCCCGGCTGCTCCGAGGCGACGACCCGGCCCACCGCGCCGGCCCGCATGACCGCGCCGATCTCCACCGGCGGCACGTAGGACTTCACGTCGTTCATCCAGCCCCGCATGGCCGGGTCGAGGGAGATGTGCGAGACCGCCACCACGAACTGCCCGGGACCGGGTTCTGGCACGGCCTCGGCCGTCAGCGACCAGTCGGTGGCCCGGGGCAGCCCGGACGGCCGGGCGGCCAGCCGTACCTGATGGTTCGTCGTCGACATGTGGCGGCTCCCGCGGGCTAGCTGGTGATTTTGGTAGACACCCTAACCGAGCTGGGCGTTTCACCACGGGGCTGGGCGGCTGGGCCGGCAGGAACAGGACGGCCAGGACGGCCCCGGCCGCGGCCAGCGTCCCGCCGAGCAGCCGGGTCGAGCCGTTGACCGCGGACCCAGCCTCATCCTCGGGCTGCTCCCGGCTCACCTCACCCCAGCGTAGGCGCAGGACGGTGGCCTGACCATCACCGGCGACCCGGCCATCCTGCGCCGCCTCACCCCACGTGGGTGATATCACTCCTTCCCTCGGCCGGTAGCTTCGCAGCCATGGCGGGGATCGCCGGTGCAGCACCGCCGCGCTCACGGGCCGGGCGCTGGCATGTCACCTTCGCCGCGATCCCAGAGCCGGTTCCTGCTCCGGGTAACGGACAGGTCATCGGCGTCGACCGCGGCGTGACCGTCAGCGCGGCCTTGTCAACCGGTGAGTTGCTGTGCGTGCCCGGCCTGACCAGCCGGGAGCGCCAACGCATGCGGCGCCTGGCGCGCAAGCTGGCCCGCGTCCGACGCGGCTCGGGCCGGGGTAGGGAGGATGCCAAGCAGTGCATGCACGGGACGCTTACATGTACAGGCCGCCGTTGACCGGGTATACCTGCCCGGTGATGTACGCCGACTCCGGGTCGGCGAGGAACTCCACCACCCGGGCGACCTCGTTCGGCTCGCCCAGCCGGCCCACCGGGATGCGGGCGACGAGCTTCTCCATCACGTTCGGCGGCACCGCCGCGGTCATCTCGGTGGTGATGTACCCGGGCGTGACCGCGTTGACCGTCAGCCCCTTCAACGCCGTCTCCAGCGCCAGGCTCATCGTCAGGCCGAACAGCCCGGACTTGGCCGAGGCGTAGTTGGCCTGCCCGAACCCCCCGGCCGAGCCGATCACCGAGGAGATATTGATGATCCGGCCGTAGCCGCGATCCAGCATGTGCTGCAGGATCGCCTTGGACAGGTAGAACGCGCCGGACAGGTTGACGTGGATGACGTGGTCCCACTCCTCCGGGGTCATCTTGCGGACCGTCTTGTCCACCGTGATGCCGGCGTTGTTGACCAGGATGTCCAGCTGCCCGTGCCGGTCCAGCACCTCGCCGATGGTCCGCACGCAGTCCTCGTTGGAGCCGATGTTGCCCTGGTGGATGCTCACCCCGTAGTCGGCGTACTTGTCGGCGAATTGCTGCGCGGCCTCCCGGTCGGATGAGTACCCCGCCGCGACGCGCACGCCGCGGTTCATCAGCCGCTCGCAGATCGCCAGCCCGATGCCGCGGATCCCCCCGGTCACCAGCGCGACCTGCCCAGTCATGTCTGTCATGTTCTCTAACCTCCGGTCGGTGTCGTACCGCTGGGCAGGTGGCCGCGGTCAGCCGAACACGTACTCGCCTGGAGCGTCCGCGATGGCCGGGTGCTGTCTGCTGCCCATGTGCGGCGGCTCGATGTGCTCGCCCGCGCGGGCGTCGGACCAGGCGGTCCAGTCCTCCCACCACGAGCCGCGGTGCTTGCTGTTGGAACGGCGCCAGGTCTCCGGGTCGGGGGCGGCGTAGTCCGCCGCCTCGTGCCAGGCCTTCGGCCCGGGCGGGTTGACGATGCCGGCGATGTGCCCCCCGCTGGACAGCACGTAGCGGACCGGGCCGCCCATCAGCCCGCCGGTCTTGTACGACCCGTGCCAGGGCACGATGTGGTCGTTGATCGCGCCGACCACGTACGTGTCGTTCTTCACCGAGGATAGCGAGAGCTGCTGACCTACCAGCTCGAGCTCGCCCTTGGCCAGCTCGTTGCGCATGTACAGCGAGCGCAGGTAGAAGGAATGCATGGCCGACGGCATGCGGGTGCTGTCGCCGTTCCAGGCCAGGATGTCGAACGCCGACGGTTCCTGCCCCATCAGCCAGTTGGAGACCACGTAGCTGAAGATCAGGTCGTTGGCGCGCAGCATGTCGAAGGTGCCCGCCATCTGGCTCCCCTCCAGGACGCCCTTGCCCGCCATCTGCTTCTCCAGCCGGCGGACCGTCTTCTCGTCGGTGAAGGCGCCGAGCACGCCGGGCTCGCTGTAGTCCAGCAGGGTGTTGAGCAACGTGATGGAGCCGATCCGGTCGTCGCCCTTCTCCGTGAGGTAGGCCGCCAGCATGGCGGTCAGCGCGCCGCCGAGGCACAGGCCGATGATGTCGATCTTGGGCGCGCCGGTGATCTCGGAGATGACGTCGAGCGCCTCCCGCGGGCCGTTGATGAGGTAATCGTCCAGGGTGGTGCCGCCCATGGAGGCGTCCGGGTTTCGGTAGGAGATGGCGAACACGGTGCGCTCGTGCTGCACGGCCCACTCCAGGAAGCTGCGGCCGGGCGCCAGGTCCATCACGTAGTACTTGTTGATCCACGGCGGGCTGGCCAGCACCGGGACCGAACGGACCTGGGGTGTCTGCGGCGCGTACTGGATGAGCTCCATCAGGTCGTTCTTGAACACGACCTTGCCCGGGGTGGCGGCGAGGTTCTCGCCGACCCGGAACGGCCGGGTGTCGACCTGGCGCGGCCGGCCGCCGTTGTTGAGCAAGTCGTCGACGAAGTGGCTGGTCCCGGCGGCCACGCTGGCCCCGGCGGTCTCGAACGCCCGCTTCAGCGCGGTCGGGTTAGTGAAAAGGAAGTTGGTCGGCGCGAGCGCGTCCAGCAGGAAGCCGGTCGCGAGCGCGGCCTTGGCGTCGTCGGTCGCGTGGCCGGAACCGGCCTCGAGCAGATCGCTGACCAGCCGGGTCGTGGCCAGGTGAGCCTGCCGGATGGCGAAGAAGGCCGGGTTGTCGGCCCACGTCGGGTCCGCGAAGCGCTTATCGCGGTCCGGTACGGGGACCGGAGGCGGTGCCTGCAGGCCCATCCAGCGGGCCGCGGCGACCGGCCCGGCCATGGCCATGCTGGTCCAGTAGCGCAGCGCCGCGGACGCCGTGGCGCTGGGCCTGGTGGCGGCGCGCCGGAATACCGCGAACGTCGAGGCGCCCAGTCCCGCGGCGTCCACCGACGCGAGCACATCGGCATCCGGGGCCAGCACCGCCGCGGCCGACTCCGCGGCTTGCCACGCCGTTTCCTGTCCGGTCATGTATATGCCCTCCTGGTTTCGCGCTGCGCAGGGAACGTCTCCGACGCTACTTCGCCCCTGGTACGCGCGTAAAGGAGCCGGAGGTCCTTCCCTCATGGTCATCATGCCCTGTACGCGCGGGCTTCCCTCCGCCAACCCGCCGAAACCGGATGTCGGGGCTCAACGGCTGAGCGGTCGGCGGTCAAGGGGCCAGTGGGTCGGATTGGGCCGAACGGGGTGGGTTATCCGCCCTGGCTTTCCGCTCGTGCCTCCCTCGGGTTCGACAGCACGACCACCGAACGGGGCCCGACCGGGACGGTGTCGCCGGCCTTGCGCTCCGCCGGCCCCGGCCGGGACGCGAGATCGTAGCTGTCGAGCTCGACCCGCCATAGTGCCTGCGGCCGGGCGGCCGGGAGGACGAAGTCCAGGGGCTCCCACCAGGCGTTCACCAGCACCAGGAAGTCGTCGTCGGTCAGCCAGGTGCCGTCGGCGGCCCGGTCCGGGGCATCGGATCCGTCCAGGTACAGCGCAACGGCCAGGGCGCTGCGGTCCGACCAGTCGGCGTCGGTCAGAAAGGCGGCGGCCGGGGTGAACCAGCGCAGGTCGGCCGCCTCGGCTCCGGCCAGGAAACGGTTGCGGCGGAACACCGGGTGCACCTTGCGCAAGGCGATCAGCCGCCTGGTGAACTCCAGCAGACCGAGGTCTGGAGGCGGCCAGTCCATCCAGGTGATCTCGTTGTCCTGGCAGTAGGCGTTGTTGTTGCCCAGCTGGGTCCGCCCCATCTCGTCACCGCCGAGCAGCATCGGGATGCCGAAGGACAGCAGCAACGTGGTGAGCATGGCCCGGGACTGGCGGGCGCGCAGGTCGAGCACGGCCGGATCGTCGACCGGGCCTTCGGCGCCGCAGTTCCAGGACCGGTTGTCGTCGGTACCGTCGCGGTTGGCCTCGCCGTTGGCCTCGTTGTGCTTGTCGTTGTAGCTGACCAGGTCGCGCAGCGTAAAGCCGTCGTGGACCGTGATCAGGTTCACCGACGCGGTCGGGCGGCGCCGCCCCCGGCCGTACATATCCGCGGACCCGCAGAACCGGGTGGCGAACTCCCGCAGGCCGACCGGGTGGCTGCGCCAGAAGTCACGCATGGTGTCGCGGTACCGGCCATTCCACTCGCGCCAGGCCGCCGGGAACCGGCCGAGGTCGTAGCTGTCCATCTGCCCGACGTCCCAGGGCTCGGCGATCAGCTTGACCCGCGACACCACCGGGTCCTGAGCGACCAGATCGAAGAAGGCCGAACGGGTGCCGAACTCGCCCTCCTGCCGGGCCAGAGTGGGCGCCAGGTCGAACCGGTACCCGTCTACGTGCATCTCGGTAACCCAGTACCGCAGCGAGTCCATGATGAGCTGGAGGGTCTGCGGGTCGCCGGCGTTCAGCGAGTTGCCGCAGCCGGTGGTGTCGACGTACCGGCTCGGGTCGTCCGGGTCGAGCCGGTAGTATGCGGGGTTGTCCAGGCCGCGGAAGCACAGCGTCGGGCCGTCCGCGCCGCCCTCGCAGGTGTGGTTGAACACCACGTCGAGCAGGACCTCGATCCCCGCCGCGTGCAGCGCGTCCACCATCGCCTTGAACTCGGCCACCTGACCGCCGGGGCGCCGGGCCCGGACCGCGGCCGAATACCCCTGGTGCGGCGCGAAGTAGCCGATCGTGTTGTAACCCCAGTAGTTGGTGAGCCCCCGCTGCACCAGGAACGCCTCGGGGACGCTCTCGTGCACCGGCAGCAGTTCCACGGCGGTTATGCCCAGGGCCTTCAGGTGCGCGATGGCCGCCTCGTGAGCCAGGCCCGCGTAGGTCCCGCGCAGCTCAGGCGGCACCTCCGGGTGGCCCATGGTGAAGCCCTTGACGTGCACCTCGTAGATGATCGTGTCCGCGTACCCGTGGTCCGGGCGGTCGCCGTCGCGCCACCGGAACGGCTCGTCGGCCACGACCAGGCTGCGCGGGACGAAAGGCGCGGAGTCGGCCTCGTTCGGCTCATCCTGATCGCCGGGCGGGCCGCCGAGCACCTCGGGTCCGAACCTGACCGTCCCGGTCAGCGCCCGCGCGTACGGGTCGAGCAGAAGCTTGGCCGGATTACAGCGGATCCCCCGGGCCGGATCGTAGGGCCCGGCGGCCCGGTATCCGTAGGCCTGCCCGGGCCCGGCACCCGGGACGAAGACGTGCCAGACGTCGGCGTCGCGGTCCTGGAGCGGGATCCGGGTCTCGGCGCCGTTCTCGTCGAACAGGCAGAGCAGCATCCCGTCGGCGGCACCGGAGGCCACGGCGAAGTTCGTCCCGGTCGCGGTGACCGTCGCGCCCAGCGGGAACCGGCTCCCGGGCAGCGCGCCGGTGTCCCCGGGGACCGCCACGGCGGTCACTGTCCGCCCTCCTTCGGCCCGGTTTCCCTGGCCGGGCCGCTGATCCCGCGGATGACCTCTCCGACGGAGGCGACCTGGCCGTGCCGGCGGCGGATCACGTCGGCGATCAGGCCGGTCCAGCCGGTCTGGTGGAAGGCGCCGATGGCGGCGCCGTTGTCGCCGTGGAAGTACTCGCTGAAGATCAGGTTGTCGTGCCAGGCGGGATCGGTTTGCAGCTTCTCGGTCCCGCCGAAGATGGGCCGCCGCCCGTCCGGGCCGTTGGTGAACAGGGAGATCAGCCGGTCCTGCAGGTCGGCGGCCACCTTGTCCAGGGTCAGCTGCTGGCCCGAGCCGGTGGGGTACTCGACGGTGAACTGGTCGCCGAAGAACCGGTAGTACCGCTCCAGGGCGCTGACGACCAGGTAGTTCAGCGGGAACCAGATCGGGCCGCGCCAGTTGGAGTTCCCGCCGAACATCGCCGTGGTGGACTCGGCGGGCTCGTAGTCGATGCTCGCCGTGAGGCCCTCCACGGTGAGCTGGTAGGGATGCTCGCGGTGGTAGGCCGACAGGGCGCGCAGGCCGTGCGGGGACAGGAACTCGGTCTCGTCGAACAGCTTGGCCAGCAGCCGCTCCAGGTGACCGGGACCGGCCAGGCTGAGCAGCAGCCGCTGGTCGCCGGGCTGCCCGCGGAGCAGGCCGATCTCGCGCAGCTTGTCCGGGTCGGACAGGCCCTCCCGGCTGAGGAAGTCCGCGAACCCCTTACCGAGCACCAGCGCGCGCCGCAGGTCGTCTTCGTCGATGACCACGGCGGCGAGCGCGGGGATGATGCCGACCATGGACCGGACCTTGACCGGCACGACGTCCCCGGACGGGGTGACGAGCCGGTCGTAGTAGAGCCCGTCGGTCTCGTCCCACAGGCCCTGGCTGGCCAGCGCGTCGCGGATGCCGGCGAAATGCTCGAGGAACTTCAGCACCAGGTCCGAGGCCGGCCGCTGGCCCGCGCGGTTCAGCACGCTGGCCATGGCGCCCAGGGCGATCGCGTAGGCGCCCATCCACCCGGTGGCGTCCGATTGCTCCAGGACGCCGCCAACCGGCAGGTGCGAGCGGTCCAGCGGGCCGATGTTGTCCAGGCCCAGGAAGCCGCCCTCGAAGACGTTGTTGCCCTCCCGGTCCTCGAGGTTGACCCACCAGGTGAAGTTGACCAGCAGCTTGTCAAAGACCCGGGACAGGAAGTCCAGGTCACGGGCCCCGTCGATGGCGAACACCTCGAGCGCCGCCCACGCCTGCACCGGCGGGTTCACGTCGCCGAAGTCCCACTCGTAGGCGGGCAGGGCCCCGTTCGGGTGCTGGAACCACTCCCGGCACAGCAGGATCAGCTGGTACTTGGCGAACGCCGGGTCCACGTGCGCCAGCGCCACGCAGTGGAACGCCAGATCCCACGCGGCAAACCAGGGGTACTCCCACTTGTCCGGCATCGACATGAGGTCGAACGCGTTGAAGTTGCGCCACTTGGAGTTCCGCCCGGTCTGCCGCTGCGGCGGCGGGGCCGGCTGGGCCGGGTCGCCGTCCAGCCAGCGGGTCACGTCGTAGTAGAACAGCTGCTTGCTCCACAGCAGCCCGGCGAACGCCTGGCGCATGACCATCGCCTCATCGGCGCTGGCCGTGGGCGGCGTCAGCTCGGCGTAGAACTCGTCGGCCTCGGCCCGCCGCGCCGCCATCACCTGGCTGAACCCGGCGCCCAGGGCGTCGGCGCCCGTGCTGTCCGGCCCCGCGGGCGCCGGGCGGAGCCGGAGCCGCAGTTCGGTCGTCTGGCCGGCCGGCCCGGTGACCTTGTACCAGAAGGCGCACTTGGTGCCGGTACGGTCCGGGTTGACGGTGGGCGCCCCGAAGATCACGTAGTCGTTGATGCCGTCCTTCGGGTACGGCGTGGCCGGCGCCGAGCCGAACAACCGGGTCACGTTGGTCTCGTTCTCACAGAACAGCGCCTCAGGCACCCGGCTGTCCGTTCCGGTGCCCGCGACCAGCTCGAGCTGGCCGAGGAACGGATGGTCGATCCGGACCGACGTATCGCCCGCGGCCGCCATGGCGGGGCGAGGCGCGTCCACGTCCCAGGACCAGGTGTTGCGGAACCAGGCCGTCGGCAGCACGTGCAAGGTCTGCGTCTCCGGGCCCGCGTTGGTGACCGAGATCGCCATCAGCAGGTCGTCCGGGCCGGCCTTGGCGTAGCGCACCTCGACGATCCAGTAACGGTCCTCGTCGAACACCCCGGTGTCGATCAGCTCGTACTCGGGCTGGAACTTGTTGCGCGAGCCGTTGGTACTGATCAGGTCCTGGTACGGGAACGGGCCTTGCGGATAGTGGTACCGCCACCGGTTCCAGGCGTGGCTGGGGACGGCGTCCAGGTACCACCAGTACTCCTTGACATCCTCGCCGTGGTTGCCCTGCGCCCCGGTCAGCCCGAAGGCGCGCTCCTTCAGGATCGGGTCGCGGCCGTTCCACAGGGCCAGGCCCAGGCAGAGCCGCTGCTCCACGTCGCAGAACCCGGCCAGGCCGTCCTCGCCCCAGCGGTAGGCACGGGACCTGGCGTGATCGTGCGGCAGGTAGTCCCAGGCCTCGCCGTCGGCGCTGTAGTCCTCGCGGACCGTGCCCCACTGCCGCTCGCTGACGTACGGCCCCCACCGGTACCAGTCGCCGGCCTGACGGAGGCCGTCCTCCAGCCGGCCGAAGCCAGCTACCCGGTCACGTTCGGCGCCCATCGCTACCCCACCTTCGCTTACTTACGGCAGACCACGCGGCCTTTATAGGCACCGGGGCGCAACCAGGCAATCATCCGCGGCGGGTGATGACGGCCGCGAAGCCGTCACCGAGGATCGGAACTCAGTGCTTACCAGGGGAGATGTGAATCATGCCGTTGCACGAACGGGATATTGTCAGCGAGCAGTTGACGGACTGCGTGTTCGCCGGGCGCGATATGACCAGGCCCGTCCCGAAGTACAGGTTCCCCCGGGAGCAGACCCTGGCGCGGGACGCGTTCCAGCTGGTGGCGGATGAGCTGATACTCGACGGCAACGCCCGGCAGAACCTGGCCACGTTCTGCCAGACTTGGGAGGAACCCGAGGCCCTGGCGCTGATGGCGCTGTCGGTCAACAAGAACATGATCGACCGGGACGAGTACCCGCAGTCCGCCGAGATCGAGCGGCGCTGCGTGCACATGATGGCCGACCTGTGGAACGCGCCCGACGCGGCTAACACCGTCGGCACCTCGGCCATCGGCTCGTCCGAGGCCTGCATGCTGGCCGGGATGGCGGCCAAGTGGCGGTGGCGGGCCAAGCGGCGGGCCGCGGGCAAGTCCGTGGACAACCCGAACATGGTGTGCGGCCCGGTGCAGGTGGTGTGGCACAAGTTCGCCCGCTACTGGGACATCGAGATGCGCGAGGTCCCGATGACGCCGGGCCGCTACCTGATGGACCCCGACTCGATGCTCGAGCGGGTGGACGAGAACACGATCATGGTCGTGCCGACGCTCGGCGTCACCTACACCGGCGCCTACGAGCCGGTGGAAGCCATGTCCCAGGCCCTGGACAAGCTGCAGGCCGACACCGGCCTGGACGTCGACATTCACGTCGACGCGGCCAGCGGCGGCTTCCTCGCCCCGTTCTGCGCGCCCGAGGTCGCCTTCGACTTCCGGCTGCCGCGGGTCAAGTCGATCAGCGCCTCGGGGCACAAGTTCGGCCTGGCTCCGCTCGGCGTGGGCTGGGTCGTGTTCCGGGACGTCGCCGAGCTCCCCGACGACCTCATCTTCCACGTCAACTACCTCGGCGGCGACATGCCGGTGTTCCAGATCAACTTCTCCCGCCCGGCCGGGCAGATCATCGCCAGCTACTACAACTTCCTGCGTCTCGGCTTCGAGGGCTACAAGAAGATCCACATGGCGTCGTATGAGATCGGGCGGTACTTCGCGGCGGAGGTCGTCAAGCTCGGCCCGTTCGAGCTGCTCTGCGACAGCAACCCGGCTACCGGCATCCCGACGGTCACCTGGCGGATCCGCGACGGCGAGGATCCCGGGTACACCCTGTTCGACCTGGCCGACCGGCTGCGGGCCCGCGGCTGGCAGGTGCCTGCCTATACCCTCACCGGAACCGTCTCCGACATCCCGGTCCAGCGCATCCTGGTCCGCCTGGGGGTCAGCCAGGACATGGCCGCCATACTGCTGGATGACTTCCGCGACGCCGTGGCCCACTTCGGCAAGCACCCGGTCACGGTGTCCATGACCAAGGAGGAATCGGGCGGCTTCAGCCACCTCTGACACCCCGCAAGCTGGCATCGGCTCACCGCGGCGAGGCGGTCCGCCGGGCCCGGGGGCTTCAGCTGATCTGACCGGACGCGCGCAAACCCGCCGTCCCGCCCAGGTCACCGGGGCCGAGTTCGTTGATGCTGACCGGCAGCAGGGCCAGATCCTGGAACCTGTCGAGCAGCCCGTAGAACTCCGACTGATCCCGCACCGCGGCCAGCACGCAGGTATAGCCATCACGGGACTCGATCGTGACGTTGCTGAATACGTCCGCGAACGCGTGGCCGCATTCGCCGCGGAAAACGATCCGGTAGCGGCGAGGGGCATCGCTCGGCACGTTCATGGGCAGGGCATCCTCCGGGATCCGTCGAGGTCGTCGTCCCTGCGTTGCTACTACGGTCCTCGACTGCCGACTCTGCCCCCTCGGGGGGTGAGTTCGCGTCACCCGGCCGCGTTGTTCACCTGGGTGATTCCGGGCGTTTTCCGCGCCGTCCTCAGATGAGACCCAGGGTGCGGGCCCTGGCCACCGCGTCCTGCCGGTCGGAAACACCGAGCTTGCGGTACAGCGCACGCGTGTGGGTCTTGATCGTGTTCGGCGAGAGGTACAGCTCGCGGCCGATGTCCCGCAGCGAGAGCGTGCCCTGGAGCAGCCGCAGCACCTCCAGTTCCCGCTCGGTAATGGGCTCTCCCGGCGTCACCGGCGGCCGGTGCGCGAGCCGCCGCTCCAGCTGGGTCAGCCTGGCCAGCAGGGCGTCCGCGCCGTCCGGCAGGGATTTGAGCACCTGCCTGGCCTGGCCGAGCAGGGCGGCGCCCTCGGCGGGGTCACCCAGGTCGGCCAGCACCGGCGCCAGCGTGAGCATGATCTCGACGGTCGGCCATGGGCTGAGCCCTATCCACCTCTGCCGCACCCGCAGCGCGTGCTCCAGCTCGCTCCGGGCTTCCTGCAGCTTCCCCTGCGCCGCGAGCACCGCCCCCATGGCCAGGTGGGCGTAGGAACTCTGCGCGGTATGACCCAGGCCGAGACCGGGGTCGGTCGCGATGTCATGCGCCGCGCGCGCCAGCTCGTCAGCCTGGGTGAGCCCGGCCTCGACCGCGAGCAGGGCCATGACGGTCGAGCTCAGCATGGACACCATCGAAATGGCCGTCTTGCTCAGCAGGGCCTCTTCCGCGTGCACGGCGGCCAGCTCGTACTCGCCGGACCAGTAGAGCGCGGCGCCGAACGTGCCGTGAGCCAGCGCGTACCAGGGCGATGCCGGGTCGGTTTCCAGGTTGGTCGCCTGCAGGCCGGCCTCGCGCATCGGCCCGAGCCCGTCGAATCCGAACGTCCCCTGCAACAGCGCGGCCGAGAACGCGAATGACCGCATGCCGTCCGGGAGCGGGCCGGTCTCACCCGCCGCCTCGATGACCGGCAGCAGCCGCCGTACGCCATGCGGGTCTCCGGACAACGCGGCGGTCCACGCCGCGGCGTGCGCCGCGAGCGGGCTGGTGGCGATCTGGCCGTCACCGAGCAGGCGCAGCCAGCGGTGGACGGTGGCGATCTGGCCGGTATCGATGTAGCCGATGTGGTGGCGTGCGATCAGGTCGGTGGCCGCCTCCACGTTGCCGGCGGCCAGCGCGTGCTCGATCGCTTCGTCCGGTGATCCCGACACCCGGTGCCAGGCGCTGGCCCGCTCGTGCAGGGCGGGCACGACGTCCGGTTCGGTCCTGGCCAGCTGGCCGCGCAGGACCTGGGCGAAGAGATGGTGATAGCGGAACCACTCCCGGCTCTCGTCGAGCGGCACCAGGAACAGGTTCTCGCGCTCGAGCACCTCGAGAACCGCGGCCGCATCGGGTACGCCGCTGACCGCGTCGCAGAGCGGCGCGCAGAACCGGCGGAGAATGGAGGTGCGGGTGAGGAACTGGCGTACTTCGGCCGGCTGTTTGCTGAGCACGTCGTCGACCAGGAAGTCGACGATGAAACGGTTGTTGCCGGTGAACTGGCGGACGAATGCGCTTGGTGACGAGTTCCCGCGCAGGGACAGTGCCGCCAGGTACAGTCCGGCCGGCCATCCTTCGGTCCGTTCAACCAGGTCCGCCACGTCATGATCGCCCAGCTCGAGCGCGGCGACGTTCCTGACCAGGGTGGCCGCCTGGGCACGATCGAACCGCAGCTCGCGGGCCCGGATCTCCGCCATCTCGCCGGCGGCGCGCATCCGGGCCAGCTCCAATGGGGGATCGGCGCGAGTGATGATGACGACGCCGGCCGTCGGCGGAAGGTGGGCGAGCAGGAACGCCACCTGGTCGTGGCAGTCACGTTCCTTGATCAGGTGATAATCGTCGAGCACGAGCACGACCTGTTCGCCGAGCGAGGCCAGCTCGTTGACGAGCATCGGCAGCACGGTTCCGTCGAAGTCCGGGGCCTGGGCGTGCAGCGCGCGCAGGATCTTCTCGCTCTCGAAATCCGCGCTGGCCAGGTGCAGGGCGCACACCACATGCCACCACAGCCTGCTGGGGTCGTTGTCGCCGCGGTCGAGCGAGACCCAGGCGAACGGCCGGCCGTTCGACCGGGCTGGAGCGCCACTGCGCTACCAGCGTGGTCTTCCCGAATCCAGCAGGCGCGTCAACCAGGGCAAGCCTGACCCTGGCGTCGGCCAGGTACTGGATCAGCTCCTGCCGCTGCACCCATTCCTTTCGCGCGACGGGAGCATGAAGCTTCGTCTCGATGAGCACGTAGAGTCTCCGGTGCCTCTTCTCTTCTCACAACGTGACACCAAGCTTCGTGCAGTGGCCCGGCAATGGCAAGTTTGCCGACGGGTCAATGAGCAGATGGTTTACCATTTACCGGGATCAGCCCGGCCTGGCCGCGACGGTCGGCGACCTTCCCGTCCCGCAGCTCGATCACCTCGTCGAGCTGATCGAGCGCCTCGAGGTCGTGGGTGATGAGCAGCGTCGCGCGCCCGGCCGTCGCGGTGAGCAGGTCTGCGGTCAGCGCGCGGCGGTCCTCGGCGTCGAGGTGGGCCGTGGGCTCGTCGAGGATCAGCAGCGCGGGGTCGGCGAGCAGGGCGCGGGCGAGGGCCAGCCGCTGGCGCTGGCCGCCGGACAGCGCGCCGCCGCGAGCGCCGGCCGGCGTGTCCCAGCCGAGCGGCAGCGACTCGATCCAGTCCAGCAGGCCGACCCGGGCGGCCACGTCGGCGAGCTGCTCGTCGGTAGCCTCCGGCTTGGCCAGCTTCACGTTCTCCCGCAGGGTCGCGTCGAAGATATGCGGGTCCTGCGGGCAGCCGCCGATCCTGGTCCGGACATCGTCCGCGGCGTAGCTGGCCAGGTCGTGGCCGTTCAGCGTGACCGTGCCGGCGGCCGGGTCGACGAAGCGGAGCAGCACGCTGGCGACCGTGGACTTCCCCGCCCCGTTCGGGCCGACCAGGACGACCCGGTGTCCCGGTGTCAGGTCCAGGTCGATGCCGTCGAGAGCGGCCGGGCCGCCGGGGGCGTACCGGACCTGCACGCCGCGCAGCCTGACCCAGATCGGGCCGTCCGGCACCGGCCGGGGCGCGGGACACTCGCGGATGGGGTCGGGCGCGTCCAGCACCGCCGCGATCCGGCGGCCCGACGTGCGGGCCTGCCCGAGCTGGATCGCCGCGGCGGGCAGGGCGGTGACGACCTCGAAGGAGGCAAGCGCGGTCAGCGTGAGCACGGCCAGCGGGACCCTGGTCAGCGCGCCATCTCCGGTGGCCGCCACCCCGAGCAGCAGGACGCCCCACAGGGTAAGCCCGGCCACCGCCGAACTCAGGCCCGCGCTGAGGCCGGACACCGCCGCGTTGCGGCGGGCCTGCCTGCTCAGGTCGGCGTCGGCCGCCGTCACCGGGGCCAGCGCCTGCTCCTGGGCGCCGTAGGCGTGCAGTTCGGCCGCGCCCGCGAGCAGGTCGGTAAACGTCGCCGCCAGCCGGCCCCGGGCCGGGGCCAGGCGCCGCGCGGCGCCGCGCGCGGCCACGGCGGCGAACACCGGGATGCCGATTCCGGCGGCCAGCAGCCCGGCGGCCAGCAGCGCCCCGCCGGGCGCCAGGATCAGCAGGCAGGCGACGACCGCCCCGGCGCCGACCAGCACCGCGGCCAGCGGCGGGGCGACGCCCCGGATGAACAGGTCCTGCGTGGCGTCGACATCACTGATCAGCCGGGCGAGCAGGTCGCCGGAGGAGAACGCGGCCAGCCCGGCCGGGGCCAGCCGTTCCAGCCGCCGGTAGATGCCGACCCGGACGTCGGCCAGGATCCGGAACGCGGTGTCGTGCCCGGCCAGCCGCTCGACATAGCGGGACACCCCGCGGCCGGCGCTCAGCGCGCGGACCGCGACCACGGCCGCCGAGATGGCCAGGATGCCGGGATGCTGCGACGCGCGGGCGAGCAGGAACCCGGAGACCGCCAGCAGCGCGACGCCGCAGCCCGCGGCGGCGGCCCCCGCGGCGACCGCGAGCAGCAGCCGGCCCCGCCAGGGCCGGGCCAGCCTCAGCAGCCGCAGCAGCGGATCGCGCCGGCCCGGCCCGGGACCTGCGGTCATGGCGTCACCGCCAGCCTCGCGAGCCCGCCCTGGTCCAGCGCCAGGATACGGCCGGCCTGGCTCGCCGCGGGCGGCTGGTGCGTGATCAGGACCACGGTGCGGTCGGCCATCTGGGTCTCGATCACGGTCATGACCCGGTCCGCGCTGGCCGGGTCGAGGTAGGCGGTGGGCTCGTCGAGCAGCAGCACCGGGGCGCGCCGCAGGAACGCCCGGGCCAGGGCGATCTTCTGCCGCTGGCCGGCCGACAGGCTGCGGGCCCCCTCGGTCAGGGGGGTGTCGTAGCCACGCGGCAGCCGCCGGATGAAGTCATCCGCCCCGGCCAGCCGCGCGGCCGCCGCGATGTCCGCGCGCCGCGCGCCGGGCGCGCCCAGCGCGATGTTGCCGGCCACGGTGGTGGCGAACAGGTGCGGCTGCTGCGGGACCCAGGCGATCTGCGCCAGACGGCGATCGGCCGGAAGCTGAGCCAGGTCCGCGCCGCCGGCCCTGACGGTTCCGCCGGCGGGCGTGACGAAACCGAGCAGCACGGCCAGCAGCGTGCTTTTGCCCGCTCCGCTCGGGCCGGTCAGCACGATGTGCTCGCCGGGCCTGATGGTGAGGTTGATGTCGTCCAGCGCGCGCCGCCCCCGGCCGGGATAGCCGACGCTGACCGCCCGCAGCACGATGTCCTCGCGGCTCAGGTCGACGTCGACGGTACGCCCCGGAGGCGGGGAGCCGGGCGGCGGGGTATCGAGGATCTCGAAGGCGCGCCGCGCGGCGGTCGAGCCCTCCGTGCTGGCGTGGAATTCGGCGCCGGCGTTGCGCAACGGCAGGTAGGCCTCGGGGGTGAGCAGCAGGACCAGCAGCGCCGTCTGGTAGCCGACGTGACCGGCCAGCAGCCGCAGGCCCATCTCCACAGCGACCAGCGCAGTCGCCACCGCCGCGGCGAGCTCGAGGACCAGGGCGGACAAGAACGCCACCCGCAGCGTCGTCATGGTGGACCGGCGATACGCGTCGGTCACCTGCCTGATCACATCGGCCTGCGGCTTGGCCCGGCCGAACAGCTTCAAGGTCGGCAGGCCCTCCACCACGTCGAGGAAGTGTCCGCCGAGCCGGGCCAGCAGCCGCCACTGCCGCTGGCTCTGCGCCCGGGTGTGCCATCCGATCAGCACCGCGAACACCGGGATCAGCGGCAGCGTGATCGCGATGATCACCGCGGAGATCCAGTCCGCGAACGCCACCCTGGCCAGCACCGCCAGCGGAACCACCACGGCAAGCACCAGGCGCGGCAGGTAGCGGGCGAAGTAGGCGTCAAGCCCGTCCAGGCCCCTGGTGGACAAGGTGGTGATCTCCCCGGCCTGCTGGCCGCCGATCCACAGCGGGCCCAGCCGCAGCACGTGGGCGCTGAGCCGTCGCCGCAGCCCCGACTGCACCACGGCCGCCGCGTGCAGGGCGGCCGCCTCGCCGCCGGCCGCCGCCGCCGCCCGTCCGGCCAGCACCACCCCGAGCCAGGCGAGCACCCCGGACAGCGCGCCGATCCCGGTGCCGCGCGCCGCCTCCGCCAGGGCCCGCGACAGCAGGTCCGCCTGCAGCAGGATCAGGGCCGCGCCCGCCAGGCCGAGCGCGATCGTGACGGCCAGGTAGCCGCGCGCCGCCCCCGCCTGCCGCAGCAACCGCCGATCAACCGGCCTCACTGCGCGTCTCCTTAAGCTATGGCAGATGGCTGGCCTACGTCTTCCGATGCTGGCCACGGGCGGCATCGGCGTCATCACCCGCCAGGAGTGATGGCCGCTGCGCCCGGCTGGCGTAGAACCGTCGTAATGACGGCGAGCTACGATCTGCTGGCCCCGCACTACGACGCCGTGACCGGCGACTGTGAGACGGAGGCCGCGTTCATCCGCGAGCTGATCCAGCGGCGTCACGGCCGCGCCGCGACCCTGCTCGACGTCGCCTGCGGCACCGGCGCCGTGACCGCGCCGCTGGCCCGCCGGTACCAGGTGAGCGGCCTGGACATTTCCCCCGGCATGCTGGCCGTCGCCCGGGACAAGCTCCCCGCGGGAACTCCGCTCTACCAGGCCGACATGACGCGTTTCAGGCTCGACACCAGGTTCAACGCCGTCGTCTGTGCCTACCAGGGCGTCAATCACCTGCTCAGCTTCGCGGGCTGGGAGCGCTTCTTCGGCTGCGTCCACGAGCACCTCAACGCCGGCGGCGTGTTCGTCTTCGACATCGCCACCGTCGGGCACCTCGCGAGGATGACCGGCGTGCCGAAGCTCGTCCAGCAGTTCGGGGAAAACTACCTGCTGATACGCGTGTCCACGGCGGACGGCACGGTGTTCGAGTGGCGGATCGAGGTGTACGAACTCCAGCCAGACGGGAGATACCGGCTGCTCACCCAGGCCGTCGAGATGAGATCGTTCCCGGTCGATCACGTCCGGAAGTGCTGCGTCGCTGGTTCACCGGCATCGAAGTCACTGGTGGTGGCGTCGGCCCGGCCGACCCAGACGCCGAGGACCGGATCTGGCTGACGTGTGTCAAGGCCTACGTGAAGCCGTCCGGCAGTCACCCGTGGCAGGTGAGTCGCCGCTGGCCGGACCGGCTCACGATGGACAGGTGAGCATGCCCTCGGATCCGCGCGCGCTCCTGCGCAGCCGCGATTACCTGCGGCTACTGATCCTCGCGGCGATTCTCGGCGTGCCGGTCTCCGCCGCCGCCTACGGTTTCCTCGCGCTGGTCAGCCACCTCCAGCCGGAGATCTTCACCCACCTTCCCCAGGGCCTGGGCTTCCACGGCGAGCCGATCTGGTGGCCGCTACCCGTGCTGGCGGCAGGCGGCGTGCTGACCGGCCTGGCCATCCGGTACCTGCCGGGCACCGGCGGCGCGCACCCGGCGGAGGGATTCAAGGTTCACGGCCCGCTGCCCCCCGTGCAGCTGCCCGGCGTCATACTGGCGGCCCTGGCTACCCTGGTCTTCGGCGCCGTGCTCGGACCCGAGGCGCCGCTGATCGCCATCGGCGGCGGCCTGGTCATGGTGGCCGTGCGGGCCGCCCGCCGTGACGTACCTGACCAGGCCGCCGCCGTTCTGGCTTCGGCGGGTAGCTTCGCCGCGATCAGCACGCTGCTTGGTTCGCCCATTATCGGCGCGTTCCTGCTGATGGAGGCGTCCGGGTTGGGCGGCCCGATGCTGGGCCTCGTGCTCGTGCCCGGCCTGCTGGCCGCGGGCATCGGCTCGCTCATCTTCGTCGGGCTGGATGCCTGGACCGGGCTGGGCACCTTCTCCCTGTCCGTCCCGGGCCTGCCGCACTTCGGCTCGCCGACCATAGCGGAGTTCGGGTGGGCCATTGTCATCGGGCTGGCCGCGGTTCTGGTCGGCTCCGGCATCCGGTGGCTGGGGCTACGGCTGCAGCCGTTTTCGCTTCGCTCGCCGGTGGTCGCCGCCCTGGTCGCAGGCCTGGTCGTGGCGGGTCTCGCCATCGCGTACGCCGAGGGTGCGGGGAAGGACACCTCCGAGGTCCTCTTCTCCGGGCAGGACGCGCTGGGACCGTTGATTTCGCACAGTGCGTCGTACACCGTCGGAGCGCTTCTGCTACTGCTGGTGTGCAAGAGCCTGGCCTACGGCGTGTCACTGAGCAGCTTCCGGGGCGGCCCTGTTTTCCCGGCGCTGTTCATCGGCGCGGTCGGGGGCGTGGCCATGTCGCATCTGCCGGGCTTGCCGCTGGTCGCGGGCGTGGCCCCGGCCATCGGGGCGATGTCCGTGGTCATGCTCAGCCTTCCGCTGACGTCGGTGCTGCTGGCGACGCTCCTGCTGGCCTCGGACGGCCTGGCCGTGATGCCGCTGGTCATCGTGGCGGTCGTGGTGGCCTACGTCGGCGCGGCCAGGCTCGCGCCAGCCCCGGCGGCAGAGCCTGGGGCGGCGTCCACACAGGCCGGGGCAAGCCCGGCGGCCACGCCCGGGTCGGCCGCGACGGCAGGCCCATCTGCTGCCCCGCGTAGCTGATGAGGCGTCCGATCACCCGGTTCCGGCGTCGCCCGGCTCGGCCGGCGCGACCGGAGCGGTAGCGGCGGGGGCGCCGAGGCCGCTGCCGTACAGCTGGACCGCCGTAAGCGGCATGTCGTCGATGGTGAAGGTCCGTTCCCGGCGGATGTCGCGGGTGAATGCGAACCACCAGCCCAGGACCGCTCCGACCCGGTTGCGGTAGCCGGTGAGGAAGCCGATATGGATGAACAGCCAGACCCACCAGCCGAGGAAGCCGCCGAAGTTCAGCTTGAAGGCTGAGACGACCGCTTTCCCACGGGAGATATAGGCGGCCGAGCCCAGATCGCGGTACTTGAACGGCTTGTCGAAGCTCTGTCCCCGAGCCAGGTGGCTGACCTTGCGCCCGGCATACAGCCCGGTCTGCATGGCGACCTCGGCCACCCCGGGCAGCTTGTCCAGGCTCATCACGTCCCCGGTGACCAGGATCTCCGGATGACCGGGAATGGCCAGGTCCTTTCCGACCGCGATCCGCCCGGCCCGGTCCTGCTGCGCGCCGGTGGCCTTGGCCACCGCGGTAGCCAGCGGCGGTGCCTCCACCCCCGCGGTCCACAGCACGTTGCCGCACACGTGCCGGGTTACCTTGCCGTCGTGATCCTTGACCTCCAGGCCGGCTGGGTCCACATGGGTGACGATCGAGCCCATGTGCAGCTCGACCCCCAGCTTGCCCAGCTGCCTGGCGGCCATGCCGGACAGTTTCGGGCCGAACATCGCCAGCGGCGCGCTCCCGCCGTCGAACAGCAGGACCCGGGCGTCCTCCGGCTTGATGTGCCGATACTCACTCCGCAGCGTCTTGGTGGCGAGCTCGCGGATCTGCCCGGCCAGTTCCACGCCGGTCGGGCCTGCGCCGACCAGGGCGAAGGTGAGCCAGCGGGCCCGTTCGGCCGGGTCGTCGGCGGACTCGGCCATCTCGAACGCGCCGAACACCCGCCGCCGGATCTTCAGCGCGTCCTCGATGGTTTTCATCCCGGGCGCGATCGGAGCGTACTCGTCATGCCCGAAGTAGGACTGCCGGACGCCGGCCGCCAGGATGAGGTAGTCGTAGCCGAACTCGATCTGCTCGCCCAGCGGGCGCCGGGCCAGCACCCGCTGCTGTTCCGCGTCGAGGCCGGTCGCCTCGGCGACGACGAATTCGACGTTGCGGTGCCTGGCCAGCAGCTGGCGCAGCGGCGCGGCGATCTTCCCCTCGGACAAGATGCCGGTCGCGCACTGGTACAGCAGCGGCTGGAACAGGTGATGCTCGGCCCGGTCGATGAGCGTGACCTGGACCGGCGCACGCGCCAGCATCCGGGCGGCGAACAGCCCCGCGAAGCCGCCGCCGACGATCACCACCCGGCGGGAACCGGACGCCTCGGCCATGGCGCACCCGACCTTTCGTTCGATCTCGCTGTCTCACGTCGCGTTGCGGGCTGGGGTGTCAGCCTGCCGGGTCGTGCCAGGTCTCGCTGTCTGCCAGCAGCCGGTCCGCCTCCTTGGGACCCCAGCTGCCCCGGGCGTAGGGATGCACCGGCACCACGTCGCGCAGCACCGGGTCGACGATCCGCCAGGCGGCCTCGACGGTGTCCTGCCGGGCGAACAGCCACCGGTCCCCGTCCAGCGCCGCGCCGATCAGCCGGTCGTAGGGACGGATGTCCGACCCGGGCTGCCGCGCTTGACCAGGCCCACCAGCGCGGGGAAGGTCTCGATCTTGGCCAGGTCCCCGGTGGCGCCGAAGATCACCAGCGCGTCAACTTTGTCAGACATGTCAGGCCTCCTGATTGATCGGTGCCATTAGATCCTGGCCGTTCCGCGGCGCTCAGCTCCCTGGCGCCGCCGGGGGAGAGGTGGGCCGCGGTGCCGGCTCCGGCCTGGCCGCGGCTGCGGACGATGGCCCGGGCGGCTGGAATTCCTGCTTGCTGACGCGGCGCCGGAATACGTAGTAGCTCCAGGTCTGGTAGGCGAGCACCACCGGCAGCAGGATGATCACGACCACGGTCATCACCTTGAGCGAGTACGGATTCGACGCCGTGTTGTGCACGGTGAGGTTGTAGGCCTTGTTGGTGGAGGAGACCATCACGTTGGGGTACAGGTCGGCGAAGACCGTGATGATGCAGGACGCGATCGTGACCGCGGTCGCGGCGAAGGCGAAGCCCTCGTGGTGGTCCCAGACCAGCCAGACCGCGGCCAGGACGGCCAGGATGGCCAGCAGCTCGATCACGTTGAGCCAGAACGCCTTGCCCGCGACCACGTGCGTCCAGATGATGAAGCCGATTACGAACGCGCAGGTGACCGGGGCCACCCGGCGGGCCGCCTGCCAGGACCGCTCGCGCATGTCGCCGGTGGTCTTCAGGCACAGGAACGTCGCGCCGTGCAGCAGGCACAGCAGGACCAAGGTGACGCCCGTCCACAGGGCGTAGGGCTGCAGCAGGACCCAGAACGACCCGGTGAAGTTCTGGTCCGAGTTGATGGGCAGCCCGTGCAGCAGCCCGGCCAGGGCCACGCCGATCAGCAGCGGGGCCAGCACGCTGCCGGTGGTCATCAGCACGTCCCAGGTGCGGCGCCAGCGGGCCGCGTCGCGCTTGCCCCGGTACTCGAACGCCACCCCGCGCACGATCAGGGCGGCCAGCAACAGCACCAGCGCGAGGTTGTAGGCCGAGAACATCGTCGCGTACCAGCCGGGGAACGCGGCGAACATGCCCGCCCCGGCCACGATCAGCCAGACCTCGTTGCCGTCCCACAGCGGCCCGATGGTGTTGATCGCCGCCCGGCGTCCGGCCTCGTCGGCGCCGATCACGGCGTGCAGCATGCCGACGCCGAAGTCGAACCCCTCCAGGACGAAGAACCCGGTCCACAAGATGGCGATGACGATGTACCAGAACGGGACGAGACTGCTCATCACGACCTCAATACAGGACGGCCGGCGCCGGCGCGTCGGCGTCGGCTTCGGCACGGGGGGGCGGGAGCTGCTCGCGGGAGTACCGCAGCATCAGCAGCAGGTCGACGGTCCCCAGCGTGCCGTACAGCAGGATGAACGCGATCAGGCTGATCCACAGCCAGGTGGTGCTGAGCGTCGGGGAGATCCCGTTCTTGGTGAGCATGATGCCCTGCACGATCCACGGCTGCCGGCCGCTCTCGGTCAGGAACCAGCCCGCCGTGTTCATGAGGAACGGCAACACGGCCCCCCACACCGCCACCCACAAGAACACCCGGGACGTCGCGAGCTTTTTTCGTCGGATCAGCCACAGCCCCCACGCCGCGATGAGGAAGACCAGGACACCGAGGTAGGCCATCGCCCGCATCGCCCAGTACTGGATGAACACGTTCGGCACGTAGTAGCCCGGCCCGTACTGACTTGTTGTACTGCTGCTGCAGCGGGGTCAGCCCGACCACCTGCCCGTTCCAGTGGTTGGTGGCCAGCAGCGACAGCAGGTGCGGGATCGCGATGATCTCGGTCGGCGTCTGGTCGTTGTTGCCGCCGCCGATCTGGAACAGCGAGAACGAGCACGGCTGGCAGGTGGTCCACTGCGCCTCCGCGGCCGCGATCTTCATCGGCTGATACCGGGCCTCGATCACGCCCAGCTCATCGCCCACCAGCATGGTGAACAAGATCGCCGGGACCAGCACCACCAGCGCCAGCCGCGCCGAGCGGGTGAACACGTCCCGCTCGCCGCCGTGCCGCAGCTGCCACGCGGAGACCGCCAGCATCACCATCGCGCCGGTGGTCAGCGCGGCGAACAGGACCTTCGTGTACCCCCACAGAAACACCGGGTTGGTGAACACCGCCCAGATGTCGTTCAGCTGCGGCTTGCCGTTGACCATGGCGTAGCCGACCGGGTGCTGCATCCAGGAGTTGGCCGCCATGATGAACGCCGCGGACAGGGCGCTGCCCAGCGAGACCGCCCAGATCGTCAGCAGGTGGATCCGGCGGGGCAGCTTGTCCCAGCCGAACAGCCACAGCCCCAGGAACGTCGATTCCAGGAAGAACGCGGCCAGCCCCTCCATGGCCAGCGGGGCGCCGAAGACGTTGCCGACCAGCCGCGAGTACGCCCCCCAGTTCATCCCGAACTGGAACTCCTGGACCAGCCCGGTCACCACGCCGATCGCCACGTTGATGACCAGCAGCGTGCCGAAGAACCTGGTCAGCCGCAGGTACTCGTCCCGGTTAGTGCGAACCCACGCCGTCTGCAGCAGCGCGGTCAGGAACGCCAGACCGATCGTGATCGGGACGAAGAAGAAGTGATTGATCGTCACGAACGCGAACTCCACCCGCGCCAGAGTGACGTTGGTCATCGGCTGCCTCCCGTCGCGGCCTGATGCAGCAATACTCGTTTGCCCGCGGCTGACCGGACCTCATCCGTGCCGGGTGGTCTGGCCGGCCCGGAGCCGCCGGGACTTTCACCCGCGCTGGGGGAGGCAGCCGCGCGCGGCGGAAGCGAGCATGCCCTCGTGAGCCTGCGTCGCCGTCAGCTGCGGATCCTTCGAGGTATCGAACGCGACCTGGCCGGCTCCGATCCGGGCCTCGACGCGCTCTTCCTGGCCTTTGCCCGGCGGACTCGCGGCCTCGACCTGCGCTGGGTGGAGCAGGCAGATGGCGGGCGATCGCGGATGCTTGCCCGGCTGAGGCACAAGAGGCTCCTCACCGAGCGGGCAACGGACTGGTGCGCCGAGAACCAGGACGATCCTTGACCACCGCCGCCTCAGCCGGCATGTCGATCAGGTAAAGGGTGAGGGTATGCGCGCCGTCACGGTCATTCCCGGGCAGCCAGGCTCCGTCGCGCTCACGGACATGCTTGAACCACCCGGCGAGGACGGGCCGGTCCTGGTCCAGACGCAGGCCATCGGCATCTGCGGCACCGATCTGGAGATCATCAACGGCGAGTACGGCTCGGCGCCGCCGGGCGAGGACCGGCTCGTCATCGGGCATGAATCACTCGGCCAGGTGATCGACGTGGCCCCGGGATCCGGGTTCAGCGCCGGGGATCTTGTGGTCGGCATCGTCCGGCGGCGTGACCCCGTGCCGTGCCCGGCCTGTGCGGCCGGGCACTGGGACATGTGCATGAACGGCCGGTACACCGAACGGGGGATCATGGGCCGCCATGGTTACGCGTCCGAGCGTTACCGCATCCACCCGGAGTACCTGGTGCCGGTGGATCCGGCCCTCGGGACCCGCGGCGTCCTGCTCGAGCCGACCACCGTGGTGGCCAAGGCCTGGGACCACATCGAGAAGATCGGCGCCCGGGCGCCGTGGGCCCCGGAGCAGGTCCTGATCACCGGGGCCGGGCCCATCGGGCTGCTCGCCGCCCTGCTGTCCATCCAGCGCGGCTACCAGACCTACGTGCTCAACCTGGTCACCGAGGGCCGCAAGCCGGAGATGGCCCGCCGCCTGGGCGCGACCTACGTGCCGCGGGGAAGCCTCGGCGAAGCGGCCGCCGAGGCCAACATCGTCATCGAGTGCACCGGCCACGTCCAGATGCTGTTCGAAGTCGGCCCTCAGCACGTCCGGCACCGTATTATCTGCCTCACCGGAGTCTCGGCGGCCGGCGCCGAGACCTCGGTCGATCCCGGGCTCCTCAACCGCAACATCGTCTTGCAGAACTCGGTCGTGTTCGGCTCGGTCAACGCCAACCGGCAGCACTACGAACTCGCCGCGCAGGCTCTCGCCCAGGCCGACCCGGGCTGGCTCGCCGACCTCATCACCCGCGAGGTGCCCCTCGATCAGTGGTCCGACGCCTACACCCGCCAGCCCGACGACATTAAGACGGTCCTGACCTTCCCGGCCCGGTGATCGCCGCGATCACCTCCCACGGGTGATGCCCCGCCTGCCCGGCCGCTTCGACCATGGATTCGTGAGCGAGCACTATGACGTGATAATCGTGGGCAGCGGCGCGGGCGGCGGCACGCTGGCCCATACGCTGGCGCCTTCGGGGAAGCGGAGCACGTGTATCCGGTGCACCTGGTGCGACGGCTACCCGTGCCTGGTGCACGCAAAGTCCGACGCCGAGGTCATCGGAGCGGTGAACCCCGCCCTCACCGCCATGGCCAGTGCCATCCGGGTCGGCGAGCACCTACTGGACCGGATCTCATGAGCCAGGACCACGACCTCGGATCGGCCGACGGCAAGCCAGCCCCGGCCGCCGAGACCAGCGAGCTGAGCCAGGACGAGCGAGCCGAGCTTGAGCGCCTGCGCGCCGAGACGGCCGGGCTCAACAGCCAGGCCCCGGCTCGCCGTCGGCACTTCAGCTGGCGCGCCATCGTGTCCGCCGTGCTCATCGTCCTCGCCTGTATCGTCGCCGTGCCCGCCGTCCTGGGCAGCTGGGCCGCCCTCGAGGTCTCCGACACCGGCCGGTGGGTGGCGACGGTCGAGCCGCTGATCCACGACCCGGCGATCCAGAACGTCCTGACCGACAAGATCACGAACCAGATAACCAGCCGGCTCAACATAACCGGGACGGTCAACCAGGCCGCCACGCAGCTCGACAACAAGGGGCTGACCCGGATCAGCACGCTGCTCAAGAGCTTCGGCCCGCAGATCGCCAGCTCGGTGACCGGCTTCATCCACAGCACCGTGCACACGGCCATCTCCAGCCAGGCCATGGCCACCGCCTGGGTGCAGGTGAATACCGTCGCGCACCAGGCGCTGGTCAAGGTGCTCTCCGGGCAGGGCGGCGGTGCCGTCAGCGTGCAGAACGGCCAGATCGTTCTCAACCTGGGTCCGCTGATCGTCGTGGCCAAGCAGGACCTGATCGCGCACGGGTTCAAGCTGGCCAGCCAGATCCCGCCGGTCAGCCCGACCGTAGCGCTGTTCCAGGCGAAGGACCTCGGGAAAGCCCAGTCCTACTACCGGCTGGTCAAGGCGACCCGGATCGTGCTGATCGTGCTGACGCTGCTGCTGCTCGGCGCCGGGGTGTACGTCGCCCGGGGCCGTCGGCGTGCCCTGATCGGAGCCGGCCTCGGCCTGGCCGCGTCCATGCTGGTCCTGGCCATCGGCCTGCTCATCGCCCGGAGCATCTATCTCAGCAGCGTTCCCTCCAGCGTGCTGCCCGCCGATGCCGCCGCCGCCGCGTTCGACGCGTTCGTTCACTTCATCAAGGTGACCCTGCGCGTCGTGCTGGCGGTCGGGCTGGTTGTCGCCATCGGGGCGTTCATCACCGGCCCCTCGCGCATGGCGATCCAGATCCGCTCGGGCCTGAAGTCGGGGTTGGACTGGATCCGGAACTTCGGCGAGCGCCGCGGGGTATCCACCGGCCCGGTGGGGGAGTGGACGTACCTGCACCGCCGGGTTCTGCGCATCGGGGCCGTGGCCCTGTTCGCCCTGATCTTCGTCTTCTGGGGCCAGCCCACCCTGCTGGTCGTCATCCTGCTCGTCGTCCTCCTGCTGGTCGTCCTCGGCCTCATCGAGCTGATCGGCAGGCCCGTCGAGGAAGCCAAGAGCGCAGCTCAGACCTGATCCTTATCCGCTCGGTCAATATCACACCACCTGCATGAAGAAAGGGATCCTGACCATGACCACACCGACCAAGGCAGAAGTCGACGACACCACCAAGGAGAACCTGGGTGGCCTGTCCCGAGGCGACCACGATCTTCTGACCACGGGCCTGGAACTGCGGGCCGAATGGCAGGCCCGGAGCGGGCTGGACCCACGTAGCTACGCCCTGGTCAAGCTGGCCGCGCTTATCGCGCTCGACGCCCCTCCGGCCTCGTATGTCTGGCAGGTCGCCAACGCGCTGGACGCCGGGGCCACGCCGGCGGACCTCGTCGGCGTGCTGATTGCCATCGCCCCGCAGGTCGGCGGCCCCAGGATCGTCGCGGCTGCGCCCGAGCTCATGGTGGCGCTCGGCCTTTCCGTCCCGGATGACATCTAGCCGGGCTTGACCCAGCAAGGAGGCAGTGATGTTCAGACGACGCCCATTGCTACGCGCGGCCGCGGTTGGCGGCGGCGCGTACATGGCCGGGAAGCATGTTGCCCGGCAGCAGGAGGCGCAGGCACAGCAGGAGGCGGACCAGGACGCGCGCCTCAGCGATCTCGAACAGCAGCAGCCATACCAGCAACCCCCGCCTCAGCAGGCATACCAGCAGGCACCGCCCCCGGCCCAGGCCCTGGCATCGTCACCCATGATCGACCAGCTGAACCAGCTTGCGGCACTGCACCAGCAGGGGGTCCTGACCGACGACGAATTCGCCGCCGCCAAGGCCAAGCTGTTCGGCACCTGACGAGCGATTCTGTTTTCCGTGGATGCGGCGCTCTACCCGGAAAGAACCGGTAGAGCGCCACATCCATTGAATCCGAGGCGGGCGCCGGGGTGGCGGTTCAGCCCGTTACGGGTGAACCGCCAGGCCGTCGCCTCCCGTGCCGGGTCAGGGATAATCCCCTCGGCCCTCGCGGAGCGCACGGAGCGACAGCCCGAAGGAGTACAGCCGGCTGCGGACGACTTCGGCCTGCTGGGGGCCGGCGCCGCCGGGTGCCCGTTCGGCCTCCATGGCCGAACGGACCGCCTGCAGCGAAGCGAGCGTGTCCGCCACCCTGGCGCTGTCGTTGTCGTCCGGGACCGCCTCGCGCAGCCCGTACAGCGTCTGCGTGAGATCGTCGGCGCGCCGCTGGATGTCGGCCCAGCGGGCCGCCGCGTTGACGGAAGCGAACTCACCGGGCGTTTCCGCGACGCTCATCGCGTCGTGCAGCGCCGAGCCCTTCGCGTACGTATCGATGAGCCGGGACCGCCAGCCGGCCGCGGTCGCCGAGCGGCGCCGCGCCGCGGCGACGATCAATCCGATCAGGCCGGCCAGGACGACGACGCCCAGCAGTATCCACAGCCAGAGAAGTTTGCTACCCGAGCCGGAACCGGCAGCGCCCGGTGAGGTGGCCGTCGCCGGAGTCGACGGCGCGGCGGTGGCCGTCACGGTCGCGGTGGCGGTCGCGGTGGCCGTCGGGGTCGGGGTCGGGGTCGGGGTGGCCGTCGCGGTCGGGGTCGGGGTGCTGGTCACGCTGGGGGCGGGGGTACTGGTATCGGCCGGAGTGCCGGTGACCGTTGCGGCCCGGCTGGTCAAACTGCTTATCGCGCTCGAGGCGCTGCTTCCGCACCCGGCCGCCAGGCAGCCAGCGACAAGAATGGCCGCCGAAAGCCGAAGCCCCTTCGTAGAACACCGCATGTCAGTCCTTCCGCGTATGTCACGGTCAGCCGCCAGGCCACCGGGCTCACGGGTAATGATCCGCCGGTCACGTCGCCCGGGCGTCATCCGCTACGGAGGAACTCGCTGGCACGGCGTCATCGCTGGAAGGCTCCCGGCTGGAGACGAGCTTGGCGCTCATCTTGACCGTCTTCACCGCGCCTGTCGCGCCCGCCTGCAACGTCAGCCCCACGGTGAAGAAGATGATGCCGAAGGCGAAGATGGCGGCTGTGCTCGACCCGATCATGAGCAGCCCGACGCGGCCCAGGGCGTAGGGAGGCGTGCAGATCACCGCTCCGACCGCCCCGCCGACGACGCTTGCCGCCAGCTTGTCGCGTTTGGAGAAGGTGGTCTTCATGCCGATGAGCCGGGACGGCACTGCGACGTAGCAGAGCATCATGATGCCCACGACGATGCTGAGCGAGAACCCGAACCAGAACACCCCCCAGCGGACCACGACCACGGTCGACAGGCCGAGCAGGATGCCGACCACGAAGCCCGATCCCAGCACGATGGGCAGGTGCGCGCGGGCCTGGGTGAACGCCGGCCGGATCTGCGGACGGCCCGGCTGGACGATCGCGAAGGCGAACACGGCGTTCAGGTAGAAGCTCGCCGCGGTGATCGCGGCCACGGCGAGTACCAGCGGGATCACTACGGCTGGCCCGGTCAGCTCGCGCAACGTATTGCCGTGCAGCACATGAAGCTTCAGGTCGTACATCGCGGCCCAGATCCACATCGCGGGCAGCACCTGGATCAGGGTCAGCCGCCAGTTCGTGAACAGCAGCTTCACGCCTTCGAAGAGCATCGCGAAGGCGCCGATGGCGAAGGCCAGCGGAGCCAGCCACGGCCGGGCGCGGCTCAGCCGCAGCACCATCTCGTTTACGGTCGCCTGGTCACTGTCCCTGACGGCCTGAACGAACTGCGCGATCTGCGCTCGCGTGAGGGGGCGCCGCGATCGGCGGGCTCGGCCGCCGGGTGGTTCGGAACGTGCCCCGTCCCCGGGCGGCGCGGACGCGTCGTCGGCAGACGCCGCCGGCGGCTCGGGCGCGTTCCCCTCGACTGTCACTGCGGGAAGCCTCCACGAGCGGTCATGCGAAGAGCGGATCGGGCAAGACGAGGATAAGCCCGAACGGAGCCCCGGCCGCCTCATCCACACCGGGTGAGGCGGCCGGCAGCCCGCTGCGGCATCGTCGGGTAGATAGCGTGAGAGGAGCCGATCATGGCTGCACAGACGGTAGAAGCCCCGGTGCGAGTCCTGGGCCGCTATCAGCTCGATACCGAGGTGGTTAAGCTCACTCCCGTCGAACGCGCAGCCCGGGGCAAGGCGGCGCGGGCCCAGGTGCCGCGGGACAGCCACGCGGTGTTCGACCCGCCCAAGCACCGGCCGGATCCGATCGCCCTTCTCGAGGAGCAGGCGAAGACGCGGGTGCCCGAGCTGATACCGATCCGGTGGGGGCGGATGATGGTCTCGCCGTTCACCTACTACCGCGGCGCGGCCCTGCCGATGGCCAGTGACCTGGCCACCACGCCGGTGTCCGGGCTGGCCGTGCAGGCCTGCGGCGACGCGCACCTGTCCAACTTCGGCCTGTTCGGCTCGGCCGAACGGCGCCTGATGTTCGACGTCAACGACTTCGACGAGACGCTGCCCGGCCCGTGGGAATGGGACGTCAAGCGGCTGGCGGCCAGCCTGGAGGTGGCCGCGCGGGACAACAACTTCGCGGCCAAGCAGCGCCGCGATATCGTCCTGGCCAGCGTCTCCCGCTACCGGCAGGCCATGCGCGAATTCGCCGCCATGACCAACCTGGACGTCTGGTACGCCGCCGCCGACATCACCGAGCTGCGTTCGCAGTTCGATGCCCAGCTCCGGGCGCGGCAGCGCAAGTACCTGGACAAGGGCCTGGCCAAGGCGCGAACCAGGGACAGCATGGAGGAGCTGGCGAAGCTGACCCGGATCGTCGATGGCCGCCCGCGTATCGTCTCCGACCCGCCGCTCCTGGTCCCCGTCGACGAGCTGGTCTCGGAGGAACTCGACCGGACGACCATCGAAACGGAACTGAAGGTCTTGATCGCCAAGTACCAGCGCACACTGGAGACCGACCGCAAGTACCTGTTTCAGCAGTTCCAGTTCTGTGACATGGCCAGGAAGGTCGTGGGGGTGGGCAGCGTCGGAACGCGCTGCTGGATCATCCTCATGCTCGGCCGCGACGAGACCGATCCGCTGTTCTTGCAGGTCAAGGAGGCAGAAGCGTCGGTGCTCAGCCGGTTCGTCGGCGCTAGCAAGTATGCCAACCAGGGCCAGCGGGTGGTGGCCGGCCAGCGGCTGATGCAGGCGTCGAGCGACATCTTCCTGGGCTGGCAGCGCGTTGAGGCGGGACTGGACGAGCAGCCCAGGGACTTCTACGTGCGGCAGCTGCGGGACTGGAAATTCTCCGTCGAAATCGCGGCCTTGCGCCCGGAGGGACTGCAGATGTACGCCGCGCTGTGCGGCTGGACGCTGGCCCGGGCACACGCGCGGTCCGGGGACCGCATCGCCATCGCCGCCTACCTGGGCGGCTCGGACGCCTTCGACCGGGCCATCGCCAAGTTCGCCTCGGCCTACGCCGATCAGAACGCACGTGACCACCGGGCCCTGGTCGACGCGGTGAAAGCCGGACGGATAACCGCCGAACCCGGCCTGTAATCTCCGGACGCCGGGGGTGGGCTCGGCGGAGAAATAGAGCGGAGGGGCGTGGTACTTGACCTGCTGCTCATCGGGCTCGGTATCGCCCTGGAGCCGTTCCCGCTGACGGCCTTCATCCTGGTGCTGAGCGCCGAGAAGGGCATCTGGAAAGGCCTGGCGTTCATCCTCGGCTGGCTGGCCTGCCTGGTCGTGGTGATCGCGGCGGTGTTCCTGGCCACCGGGAACAACCCGCCCCAGCCGCAGACCGTCCCGTCGGCCGCCGTCCTCGCCGTCAAGCTGGCCCTGGGCGTCGTGCTGATCCTGATCGCGGCGCGCCAGCGGCGGCGGATGGGCCGCCCCAGGAAGCCGCCGGCCTGGATGGACCGGCTGGACCGGCTCTCGCTGCTGAGCGTGGCCGGCCTCGCCGCGTTCCTGCAGCCCTGGACGCTGGTGGCGGCCGCCGCCGCGACGGTTGCCCAGGCGAAGCTCACCACCGCGGGCAGCTACCTGGCCCTGGTGTTCTTCTGCCTGCTGGCCACCTCGGGCTACCTGTACCTGGAGCTGTACGCGACCTTCGCCGGGGCCAGGGCCGATGCCAGGCTGAGAAAGCTACGGGACTGGCTGGACTCCCACCAGGATCAGGTGGTCATCGCGGTCTGCCTGCTGCTCGGCCTGTGGCTGACAGGCAAGAGCATTTACCTGCTGGTCAGCTGACACATGACGAGCCAGATTCCGCCCGCGCGGCTAGCCCAGGCCCCGGAAAAGGCCGGCGTGAGAGCCGCTGGCCGATGGCGCTGGCGGTACTGGCCGGCGATCTCGCTGCTAGTCGCGATCCTCGTCGTCTCTAGGGCGGTCAACGTCCTCAGGTAGCCCACGGTCACGGGGTCCGGCCGGGCCCGACCGCGCCGGGCCGCGGTACGCGGAGACCAGCCGGGCCACCAGCGTGGCCATGAACACCTGGCCGGTCAGCGCCTCCAGGACCGCGATGGAGCGGCCGCCGCTCTCGGCCGCGGTGAAGTCCCCGTAGCCGAGGGTGGTCAAGGTGGTGAAGCTGAAGTACTGGAACGTCTGGGTATTGGCGGGCTGGTTGCTGGCGAAGAAGGTGGTCTCGCTCAGCTGCTCCATCGCGGCGTAGCCGGAGGCGAACATCAGCCCGACCATCAGGTAGGCGCTCAGGGCGCCGTAGATGCTCTGGATCGTGACCTCGGGCTTGGCCAGGACCCGGCGCAGGACCATGATCACGGCCATCAGCAGCAGCAGGGACTTCCACAGATCCTCGGTCGCCTTTCCGGTCCGGGTATCGGTCAGCGACGTCCAGAACGTCACGGCGGAGCCGACCACCGTGACGGCAGCGACGACCCCCGGCCACGGGCGAGGCAGCAGCGACGTGCGCAGCGCTATCAGCAAGACCGCGGCGAACAGGACAACCTGGATCTCGGTGGCCACCTTCGCGCCGCTGAACGCGTTGAGCAGGTAGGTCCCGACGAGTACCGCAAGCAGCAGGCCGTACCGGCCACCACGCTGTGACGAGCCGGTACGGCCGCGGCCCCCCGGTCCGGTCAGCCGGGCCCGGATGCCGGTGTCATGATCCTGCGAATGGTCAGTCTCGGGCGGACCGGCCGGCATGGGATGACTGGCGTCGTGCTCAGGCGGCGCCTCCGCCGTGCAGGGCTTCCTGAAGCTCCGCCTCGCCTTCCTTGGACAGCGAGGTCTTGAGCACGGTGCCGCCGTACCTGCTCATCGCCTCGATGGCCTTGTCCGGCGTGACCTTCTCCACCATGAGGAACAGCGCCGAGGTTCCCGGCTGCAGCAGGCCGCGCACCTGGTCCTGGAACTGCTTGTCGATGCCGGACTTGGTGATCTTGCCCATCAGCGCGCCCATCCCGGCACCGACCGCCATTCCGAACACCGGGATGAAGAACAGCAGGCCGAATAGCAGCCCCCAGAACATGCCCCAGGTCGCCCCGCCGCCGACCAGGTGGTGGCTGGTGTGCGTGTGGTACCTGCCTTCCTTGTCCCGCACGATTACCGCGATCGCGTCGGGCTGGATGATGAGGTCCTGGGCCAGCCGCCGCGCCTCGGCGGCTGCCTCGTCGGCAGTGGCCTCGTCGGGGTATCCGATCGCGATCAGATCAGACATGATGTGCTCTCTCTTTTCCTTGAAGGGCCGACTACGTCAACGACCCAGTCCACCAACGGAGCCGCCGCCGCGCCCCACCCGCTACGGGTGAAACACGAGGTTCGTCAGATCAGCTGGAGTTGCCGCGCGCGGCGGACCGCCTCGCTGCGATGAGACGCCGACAGCTTGCGGTAGATGCTCCTGAGGTGGGTCTTGACCGTGTTCACCGAGAGGTACATCTCGGCGGCGATCTCGGCCGTGCTGAGCATTCCCGACGCGTGCTGGAGCACCTCCCGCTCGCGCGCGCTGAGCCGCTCGACGACCAGCGGCGGTGCCGCCTCGCTGTCCGGGAGCGGCTTCTCCGGCGAGGCCGGGCCGAGGGTTATCACGGTAGGTTCGAGCAGCTCGCGGTAGCCCTGGACCAGTTCGGGGTCGCGCCGCAGGACCGGCCGCAGCCAGGTCCGCTCGATCGCGAAGGGCAGCCTGACCTGCTCCGGCTTGGCCAGCCGCAGCGCGCGCTCCAGGCAGCGGCGGCCGCGCACGCCGTCCCCGGCGCCGTAGCCGAGCCGGGCCTCGGCCAGTGCCGTCGCGAGCCGCTGAGATTCCGCGCCCACGCCGCTCACCGCGTCGAGCACGTCCCGGGCCGCCTGCTGGTCTCCGGCCGCCAGCCACGCGTGGGCCAGCGCGGCCGCGGCGTCGGGTAGCGACTCCGGCTCGGCGCGCTGCGCCGCGGCCACAGCCGCCGGGACGTCGCCGGCGGCCACCCGGGCCCGGGACTCGAGGATCGCCAGCCTGAGTTCGAGCCAGCCGGGCGGCGACGGTGACCAGTCCTGACCGGCCCGGCAGGATCATCTCCGCCGCGGCCGTGGCCTGGCCGACGGCCAGGCGCCGCTGCGCCGCCACCGCACAGGCGAACGCGCTGACCAGCTTGTCCGGGCAGATCCGCAGCGCGGCCTCGGCCAGCTTCAGCTGGGCATGCGCCTCCTGGGTATCGCCCTGCTGCAGATATACCCAGGCCAGCGCGACGCTCGCAGCCGGGATGACGTGCTCGGCGAGGTCATCGCCGCCGCTGCTCATCGCTTCGGCCGCCTGGCCGGCCCGCTCGACGGCGCGGCTCAGCCTGCCCTTCAGGACCTCCACCAGGGCGAGATAGCCGAAGCAGCCGGCCCGCTCGTGCGCCGTCCGCGGCACGCAGGCGGCCACGGCTTCGGCGAAGAGGTCGGCCGCGGCGTCGAAATGCCCCGCCCACGTTTCCACCACCCCACGGCCCGTCATCACCTGGGCCCGAACCTCCGGGTGCTGAACGTGCACCTCCCCGGGCAGCCCGGCCAGCAGGGCCTCCGCACGCCCGGCCGCGGCCTTCGCCACCTCGAAGTCCCCGGTGCGGCGGGCCCGCGCCAGCCGGATCAGCGCCGCGGCCAGCCGGGCCGGGATCTGGTCATCCGCCGGCAGGTGTTCGAGGATGCCCTCCGCGGCCTGGAGCGGCGCCACGCTGGCCTGCGTCGCTCCCCGGCACAGCTCCGTCGCCGCCAGCACCAGCAACGGCTGTGGTTGCGTCCAGCCCGGATCCGGCGACATGCCCTGAAACAGCTCGGCCAGCGGCTGACGACTGCGCAGCTCGATGAGGTGACCGACGGCGAACTCGTCCACGACCATCCCGGCGGCGAACGGCCAGTCACCGGACTCCGCGGCGTATCGTACGGCCTCGCCGAGCCTGTCGTTGGACTGGCACCACCGGGCCGCGCGCCGGTACAGGTCGGGCACCTGCCCGCGGCACTCGAGCTTGAGCTTGAGGCGCAGTACCGCGGCGAACAGCGAGTGGTAGCGATACCACCCGTGCCCGAGCGGGCGGACGAACGCGTTCGCCCGCGCCAGCACGGGCAGCACCTCGGCCGCCTTCAGGTCGTCGGTCAGCTCGCCGGCCAGATCGGCGCTGACGCTGTCCAGGATGCTGGTCCGCAGCAGCATGTCGCGCACCGCAGCGGGCTGGGCGTTGAGCACCTCGTCCACCAGGTAGCTGGTCAGGGCGCTGTCTCCGGTCTCGAGTTCCTTGGCGAACTGCTCGGGATCGGGGCGGCCTTGCAGGGAAAGCGCGGCCAGGCGCATGCCCGCGGCCCAGCCCTCCGTTCGCCCGGTGATGCGTTCCAGCACCGGCGTCGGCAGGGTGATGCCGTGATGCGCCAGCAGCAAGCCCGACTCCTGCATGCTGAAGGCCAGGTCATCGGCCCGTATCTCGGTTAGCTGCCCGGCCAGCCGGTACCGGTGCAACGGCAGCAGCGGGTCCACCCGCGACGCGACCATCAGATGCAGGCCCGGGCGGGCGTTCCGCAGTACGTAGCCGAGTCCCTCCAGGATGACCGGCTCGGTGAGTACGTGGAGATCGTCGAGGACCAGCACCACCGGCGGGTCCTGTGCGGCCAGCACCGACGCCAGCCGGACGAGGAACATGTGATCCACGGCCACCCGGCCCGGCCCGGGCGCGACCCGCGGCACGCTGACGCCCGCCCGGCGCAGGGCCGCGGCGACATAGGACCAGAACACCCTGGGCCGGTTGTCATAGTCGTCGATGTTGACCCAGGCCAGGGCGCACCGGTAGCTGGTCGAGGCGGCCCACGCCGCGATGGCCATGGTCTTGCCGGCGCCGGGCGGTCCGGTCACCGAGGTCAGCGGGCCTCGCGCGCCCTCGGCGAGGAGCTTCTCGATCCGCGGGCGGGTGACCGCCCAGCCCGGCAGGTCGGGCATGGTGACCTTGGACGCCAGGACAGGGTCTCCGGTATCCCCGCGTTCCCGGTTTCGGGCGGCCCCGCGCGCGTCAGGACTCGGAATCCTCATTTTCCCCACCTCCGGGCTAGCCCCCTGGCTAAACTACTTCTCCCTCTTGGCGGGGTGAGAAGTCATCACCCCTTGACTATCTCACCAGGGTGACGAAATTTCACCCGTCATGAGTGGGGCGCCCGGGGCCTGGTCGCGGGACCGTAGGAGTACCTGGCCAAATGATTCCTACCTGCTAGGGGCTACGGTGCCATCGTCTTACTACGAAATCCGGGTGGCCGGCCTCCTCCCGCCCGAGGCCCTGCTCGACTTTGAACGGCTCACCGCCTCGGTCGAGCCGGTCGAGACGGTCGTGCACGGTCCGCTGCAAGATCAAGCGGCGCTGAAGGGACTGCTCGCCCGGCTCGAGACGTACGGCGTCGAGGTCATCGAGGTCCGGCGGCTACGCGGGCAGGCCTCGCCCGCGGACGACGCGGGACAGCCGTAACCCCCGGCCCGCGACAGGTGCGGGCCCGGGGGCGGCTGGCCTCTTATGAGGGCCGAACGAAGCCGGGTTCTGCCTTCGCTCGCGCCGTCATCGCCTCACGGGCTGGGTGGCGCGGGGACCGCCTGCGTCCCGTTCTGCCAGGCCTGCGCCCCGGCGGACATCGCGGCCCTGGCCTGGCTCCACTTGATCCTGGCCAGTTCGCTCGGGGCCACTTCCATCTCGTTGACCCACTTGCGGGTGGCCGACACCAGGTGGCCGCCACCCACGGCCAGGCCGGCCAGGACGATCAAGGTACCCGCTCCCACCATTGCCGCGCTGGTGATCAGGGGAGCCGCCTGGAACTGCGGCCCGCCGCTGCGGCGCTCGCCATTGCTCATGGCACCATCCTTTGCTTGCGACCTGACCATAACTTTTGCTCAGTCGGACGGCTAGAGGAATCATCCGTTCGGGGTGATCGCGGGAGTCCTTCCCGTCGCGCATCATTCGCGCCGGGTGATGTGCCGGCCGGTCCGCGCCGCAATCGTGGGCGTGTGGCCGAGCCCGAAGGAGGACAATCGTGGCTCGTTATCCGAATATCGGCGACCATGGGCTCATCGGTGACCTGCAGACGGCGGCGCTGGTCAGCACGGACGGGGTGCTGGACTGGTTCTGCTGCCCCCGGTTCGATTCGCCGAGCGTGTTCGCGTCCCTGCTCGACGCCGGGCGCGGCGGCTTCTACCGGATCGCGCCGGACCGCGACAACTATGTCAGCAAGCAGCTGTACCTGCCGGACACCGCGATCTTGATCACGCGGTTCATGACCCCGGACGGGGTCGGCGAGGTGCACGACTTCATGCCGGTCATCCATGGCCCGGCCACCGGGCGGCACCGGCTGGTGCGCAGTATCCGGGTGGTCCGCGGCGTGATGCGGTTCGCGATCGAGATCCAGCCTCGCTTTGACTACGGTCGCAAGCCGCACAAGCTGGAGATCTCCGAGTACGGCGTGGTGTTCACCTCCGGCGACCAGGAGCTGACCCTGCACGGTATCGCTCCCGAAGGATCCTCGATAACAGGATCGGGGATCGCGCTGGAGCGTGCCGGTGACGGCCTGCGGTGGACCCGGACGTTCCGCGAGGGCGAGTCCGGCGGGATGGTGCTGGAATCGATGGGCGAGGCGCCGCACCTGGTCACACCCGGGCAGACGCTGCGGCTGCAGGAGGAGACCGAACGGTTCTGGCGCGAGTGGCTGCACCACTCGAGCTACCGGGGGCGGTGGCGGGAGATGGTCGCCCGCTCGGCGATCACGCTGAAGCTGATGACCTACGCGCCGACCGGCGCCCTGGTCGCGGCGCCGACCACCGCGCTACCCGAGCAGGTCGGCGGGGAGCGCAACTGGGACTACAGGTACACCTGGGTGCGGGACGGGTCATTCTCGATCTACGCGCTGCTCGGCCTGGGCTACGCGGAGGAGGCGGCCGCGTTCGGCACCTGGCTGCGGCAACGCGCCCTGGAACAGGCGGGTCAGGGGTCCGGGCCGCTGAAGATCATGTACCGGGTGGACGGCACCTCGAACCTGGTCGAGGAGACGCTGGAGCATTTCGAGGGCTGGCGCGGCTCGCGGCCGGTGCGGATCGGCAACGGCGCGGCCGACCAGCTGCAGCTGGACATCTACGGCGAGGCCGCCGACGCGATGTTCCTCGCTGATCAGCACGGAGTGCAGATGGCGCACCGGGGCTGGCAGGCGGTGACGGACATTACCGACTGGCTGTGCGAGCACTGGGACCAGCCCGACGAGGGCATCTGGGAGACCCGCGGCGGCCGGAAGAACTTCACCTACGGCCGGTTCCAGACCTGGGTCGCGCTGGACCGCGCGATCCGGCTGGCCACCGCGCGCGGCCGCCCGGCCGACATCACCCGGTGGATGACCGAGCGGGACGCGGTCTACGCCCAGATCATGGAACGCGGCTGGAACCCCAAGCTCGGCGCGTTCACCCAGCACTATGACACCGAGGTGCTCGATTCCTCGCTGCTGATGATGCCGCTGCAGGGGTTCATTTCCCCGAGCGACCCGATGTGGCTATCCACCCTGAAGGCGATGGACCGCGAGCTGGTCTCCGACAGCCTGGTCTACCGGTACAACCCGGCCGCCTCCCCGGACGGGCTCAAGGGCGACGAGGGCACCTTCTCGCTGTGCACGTTCTGGTATGTCGACGCGCTGGCCCGGGCCGGGCGGCTGGACGAGGCCAGGCTGGTCTTCGAGAAGATGCACACCTACGCCAACCACCTCGGCCTGTACTCGGAGGAGATCAGCAGCACCGGCGAGCAGCTTGGCAACTTCCCGCAGGCCTTCAGCCACCTCTCGCTGATCAGCGCCGCGATCAACCTCGACTACATGCTCGACCACGGCCCCGGCTCGGTCCGTCAGCTCCGCACGGTATCGTGACCGAGCTCAGCTCCGGTGAATTCCAGGGGCTCTATCAGCGGCTGAAGCGGATGTCCAGGTGGGGACCTGACGACCGCCGCGGAGCGCTCAACCACATCTCCGAGGCCAACCTGGTCGCCGCGGCCAGCGACGTCTGGCGCGGCCACACGGTCTCGCTGGCCGCGCCGATGGAGAGTCATCCGACCGCCGACAACCCGCAGCCCGTCCTGCACCAGATGACCAGCTCAGGGCGCCAGGGCCGGCCCGGGTTGTCCTTCGCCACGGACCGTGTGGCCATGAACATCCACGGCAACGCCGACAGCCACATCGACGCCCTCTGCCACGTGCTCTATGACGGCCTGCTCTACAACGACGTCCCGGCGGACGCGGTCACCCCCAACGGGGCGACCGAGCTGTCCATCGACGTGGCCGGCCACGGGATAGCCGGCCGCGGCCTGCTGCTCGACATCCCGCGGCTACGGGGCGTGCCCTGGCTGGAGCCTGGCGATCATGTCACCGCCGATGACCTCGCCGCGGCCGAGACCGCCCAGGACGAGCGCATCGGCCAGGGCGATCTGCTGTTCGTCAGGGTGGGGCACCGCCGCCGCCGCAGCGAACTCGGACCGTGGGATGCCGCCCAGGCCCGGGCCGGCCTGCACCCCCTGGCGCTCGAGTTCCTCGCCGAACGGCAGATCGCGGTGCTCGGCAGTGACGGCAACAACGACACCGCCGCCAGTGCCGTCGACGGCGTCGAGTTTCCCGTGCACGTGCTGGCGATCAACGCGCTGGGCCTGCACCTGCTCGATTACCTGCACCTCGAAGATCTCGCCGCCTTCTGCGACGACCTGCGCCGCTGGTCGTTCCTGTGCGTGATCGCGCCGCTGAGACTGCGCACCGGGACCGGCTCGCCGGTCAACCCGATCGCGATCTTCTAGACTCGAAGACGGGAGGAACCATGCTCCGGGTGATCCTGAACGTGATCTGGCTGATCCTCGAAGGCCTGTGGATGGCCATCGCCTACGTCCTCGCCGGGCTGGTGGCTTTCGTGCTGATCATCACGATCCCGTTCGGGATCGCCGCCTTCCGGATCGCCGGCTACGTGCTCTGGCCGTTCGGCCGGACGATCGACCGGCGTCCGCACGCCGGCGTGGCCTCGCTGATCGGCAACGTGATCTGGGTCATCTTGTTCGGCTGGTGGCTGGCCGTGGGACATCTGGTCGCGGGCGTCCTGCTCTGCCTGACGATCATCGGCATCCCGCTCGGCCTCGCCAGCTTCAAGATCATCCCGATCACGCTGCTGCCGCTCGGAGTCCGCATCGTCCCAGTCGACCGCGCCTACGCCGACCCGATCTAAACGCCGCAAGTCAGCCCGCCCCCCGCCCAGCCCCGCTCCCATGCCTGGATCCAGGCAAAGGGATCCGCGGCCTGCGCCAGGCTCAGCCGACCGCGGTGTCCCGGACGACGCAGCGAAAGCCCAGGTGGGAGGTTGACGTGTCGATGGGCTGGGCCATCCGGGCGGCGGGCCGGTAGCGGCGGCAGTAGCTGGGCGCGCACAGGTGCGAGCCGCCCTTCATGACCTTGCGAGGGATGCGCGCCGGATCGCGCTTGTCGACGCTCTGCTCACGTCCGTCCGGACGTCCGGTGCCGCCGCAGCAGGCGGGAGCGCTGACGGCATGGCCGGCGTACCAGTCCGAGGTCCACTCCCAGACGTTGCCGATCATGTCGTACAGGCCGTAGCCGTTGGCCGGGAACGCGCCGACCGGGGAGGTCCGCTCGTACCCGTCGTCCTGCGTGTTCTGCACCGGGAACTCGCCCTGCCAGGTGTTCGCCATCCACTGCCCGTCCGGCTTCAGCTCATCTCCCCAGGCGAATTCGGCACCGTCGAGACCGCCGCGCGCGGCCAGTTCCCATTCGGCCTCGGTAGGGATCTCCTTACCCGCCCAGGCGGCGTAGGCGGCCGCGTCGGCCCAGGCGACGTGGACGACCGGATGGTCGGGCTTGTTGCGGATGGAGCTGCCGGGGCCGAGCGGATGCCGCCAGTCCGCGCCGGGCATCGGCCGCCACCAGTTGTCCGGATCGGCCAGGCTGACCTGGTGCGGCGGCGCCACGAACACGCTCGAGAACGGGACAAGCAGTTCCGGCCGGGCGCCCGGGTAATCCGCCGGATCGGGCGCCCGCTCGGCCATGGTGACGTGCCGGGTCTTGCGGGCGAACCGGTCGAACTCCCGGTTGGTGACCGGGCCGGCGTCCATCCAGAACCCGCCGACCGTGGCCTTGTGCGCCGGAGCCTCCTCCGGGTAGTGCCGGTCGGAGCCCATCAGGAAGGTCGCGCCGGGAATCCTTACCATGCCGTCCATCGCTGCCCCTAGCGGTGCGCGGTGATAACCCCCTCGAGCTTATCCAGCTCCTGGTCGATGGTGAAGCTGGCCGCCCCGGCCCCCTGGATGAGTGTGCTGCCTGGGCCGGGCAGCCCCTCACCCGCGGCGAGTGATTTTGCGGATTCGGCCGCCGGGGGATACTTACTGTCGTGAATCCGCGCGACCGGCTGCGGTCAGTAGGCAGGCGAGTGTCCGATCCGGCTGAGGTGCTGGCCCAGCAGGTCACCGAGCGCGTCCTCGATCTTGTGCTCAATGCGCTCGACGTCAACGAGCTCGCCGCCTGCATCGACCTGAACGCGCTGGTCAGCCGCGTCGACGTCGATGCGATCGTGACGAAAGTGGACGTGAACGCCCTGCTCGACCAGGTGGACGTGAACGCCCTGCTGGCCCAGGTGGATCTCAAGCCATTGCTCGACCGCGTCGACGTCAACGACCTGCTGAGCAAGGTCGACATGGACGCCCTGGTGGCGAGGACCGACCTCGGTGCCGTGATCGCCAGGTCGTCCGGCGGCATGGGAAGCGAGGCCCTTGACGCCGTGCGCAGCCAGGTGGTCGGCCTCGACCAGTTCGTCGACCGCCGGGTTCAGCGCCTGCTCCGCCGCAAGCACCCCGCGCCGCTGGCGCCTCCGGCGTTGCTCCCGGCCTATCCGGTCACGATTCCCGCCCCGGCCGAGCCATGAGCAGCCCTCAGGCCCTGGTGAGCTATCAGGGACGCTACGCGGGCTCGGTGTCGCGGTTCACGGCCTACGCCATCGACCTGGCCGTGAGCAGCGCCGTGTTCTCCCTCGCCTTGGCGGGCATCTCCTACATCGCACGCGTGGTGACCGGCCGTGACATCAGCTGGAACCGGTCCGACATCCTCGTGGCGATCCTCTTCGTCGCGTGGCAGTTCGCGTACTTCGGCTACTCGTGGGCGGTGAGCGGCCGGACCTTCGGCATGGCCGTACTCGGCATCCGCGTCGTCCGGGCTGACGGCACCGCCGTGGAGCCGCGGCAGGGCGTCGTGCGCGCGCTGGTCTTCCCGCTCAGCTTTCTCCTTTTCGGCCTGGGGTTCCTCGGCATCCTCGTGCAGCGTGAGCACCGCGCCCTGCACGACCTCATCGCCGGCACCGCGGTCATCTACGCCTGGGATGCGCGCGCCGCCCGGCTCCGCTTCCTGGCCCGCCAGGCCGAACTCGTCCCGGCCAGCAGCCCGCCGCCGGTCGCCACCACCCCCGACCCGGCCAGCTAAGCCCGCGACTTTCCCGGCCGCGCCGTCCTGCCGGGTTGCGCGCCATCGGGACCATCCGGCCCTGATGGCCAGTCCGATGGCGGCGGAAGGGAAGGCTGCAGCCGCGGACGGGCCAGCCCCGGACGGTGCCCGAACCCCGCAGCCAGCCGGTCCGCGGCCGCGATCAGGCACCGTCCGGGCGTGCGTTACCTGCGGCGCGAGACGCGCCGCGCCGTCCGTCGCGACGTGCGGCGGGCGACCCTGCGAGCTCCGAACATCTCGATCCTCCTTGCTGTTACTTGGCCGCGCCGGCCGTCTCCATGGCGTGCAGTTCCCTGGCTTCCTCGCCCGTCATGAGCCCGATCCCGACCAGGTCGAGCGGGCTGATGAAGCCGTCGCTGATGCGGAAGCCGCCCGCCCGGGCGATGGCGTCCCGCAGCGGCACGGCCCAGTGGTGCTCGAGCAGGATGAGCGCGGCCGCGGAGTCGTTGGGGATGTCCTCGAGCACGTCCCACTCGTCGACGTCACCGAAGACGTTGACGCCCTCTTCCGCCGCCAACTCGCCCCCGGCCTCCGCGCCGGCGATCGCGCCCTCTTCCCCCTCGATGCCGAGGCCGATGAGCGCGCCGATCTTGGTGCCGAGCTCGATGGCTTCATCCTGAGTCAGGTTGCTGAGATGCTCGACCTCGAGTTCGCCTTCCGCATCCTTGTAGACGGCCAGCGCGTCGATGACGCGTACCGTGTCGCTTGCCCGCAGCCGTTCCAGTTCGGCAATGACCTCACCGTGAAAGTGCGGGTGGTTGAACCCGAGCACGATGAGCTGTACCGGTCCGATTGCCATGTCACATCTCTCCTTTGTCCCTGGACCGTGTCCAAGTCCAGTCCTCGCCGGGCGGTCCCGGGATCCTCCGTGAGGGGTGACACACCGCCTCCGGTTATAGCGCCGTGGCTTCCTCATCGGCCCGCGGTGCCATCGTGACCTGGGACTTGCTGATGGCGCGCCGCAGCGTGAAGGCGGCGATGATCTCGAGCAGGCCCAGGACGATGAACCAGATCCCGACCAGGACGGCGAGCGCCGTGACCGACTCCACTGGCACGGCCGCGACCACGATCCCGGCGATCAGGCTGATGAATCCGAACGCGATCCACCAGCCGCGTCCCTCGCCGGGGCGTCCGGCGAAGCCCGCCGCTATCGCGGACAGCCCTTCGACGATCCAGCTGATGCCGACCACCAGGCCGATGAGCGCCACGGTGAGGTGCAGGTGGCGGATCAGCACTACCCCGACTACCACGAGCAGCAGACCGGAGATGGCCAGCCATATCCGGTGCGCCTCGCCGATGCCGAATACCCGGACCAGATGGAAGATCCCGGAGATGATCAGGAGCAGGCCGATCAGGACGGCGATGACGTTGAGCGAGGTGCTCGGGTGGAAGCTCACGATCAGCCCCAGTATCAACGTGATGACGCCGAGGAACAGTGTCGCCTGCCATGACCTGGCCAGGGCGAAAGCCGCGGGCAGCCCGGCGTCAGCTTCGTCAAGTTCCATGTACGCGCCCTTCCCTAGCGATAGCGCCTGCCGGGCAAGATGGCTCCGACTATCCACAGCACCGGGAAGATGAAGCCGATAAGCCCGAGAACCCAGTGGCCTTTGCGGAAACTGAGGACGGCAAGCGTGAACAGCAGGACCACGTAGATGATCCCGAGCGTGGTGAACCAGGCAGTTCCGGACATGATCCGCCTCCGTTTTCATCCGGACGTGGCCAGCATGACTGCGCCGGTGACCGCGCGCCTCACCCGGCCGGGATGATCCAGCCGTATCAGCGCGGTCCGATGATCGGTTCGTTGCGCTTGGCAAGGGTGATTTGCGGCCTGTGACGGCGACGAGGCTTCCATCTTCGGCGCGGCCGAATTATGGTGGCCAGTGCGTCACCTTTCCAGGGCGCGGCCTGGCGCGTGGCCTGCACGCCGTGCTGGACCGGGTGCGTGCCCTCGGCCTGGAACTCGTCGAGATCAAGCAGGTGCCGCCCCGGCCGTCGGGCGGATCCTATTCGCGGGGCGAGAAGGTCACAAACTGAAGCCGCTGATGCCGTCGTGCCGCCATCGGCCGGGCCGCCTCACTCTCGCGGGGTGACGACGCGGGCCGCTCCGGATCGTTATGGTCGCACAATGATCAGGAAGCTCGCGGTTGAGTTCCTCGGCACGGCGATCCTGGTGTTCTTCGCCGTCGGCGTGGCCACGCTGATGTTCGGCTTCAAGTTCGCCGGCACCAGCGTCGCGGCCGGGGTGGTGGCCACCGCGCTGGCGTTCGGCCTGACCCTGCTGGCGCTGGTGTACTTCATCGGGCCGATATCCGGCAGCCACGTCAACCCGGCGATCACGGTCGGGGCCCTGCTCACCGGCCGCATCGCGCTGGCCGATGCGGTCGGCTACTGGATCGCCCAGTTCGCCGGCGGGATCGTCGGCGCGCTGGTGCTGTGGGGCACGTTCAGTACCTCGCCCCTCTACCACCGCAGCATCACCGGCCTGGGCGCCGACGGTTATGGCAGCCTGTCGGACATTGACATCGGCGTGGGCGGGGCGTTCCTCTTCGAGGTCATCATGACCGCCCTGTTCGTGTTCATCGTGCTGCGGGTGACCTCGGCCACCGCCGACGCGCCCACTGCGGCCATCGCCATCGGGCTGACCCTGACCGTGGTCCACCTCGTCGGCATCCCGGTCACCGGCACGTCGGTGAACCCGGCCCGCAGCCTGGGCCCGGCCCTGGTCGTCGGCGGCACTGCCCTCAGCCAGGTGTGGCTGTTCATCGTGGCACCGCTGATCGGGGGCGTGCTCGCGGCCGGCCTGCACCGGCTGCTCTACCGGGAGGAAGACATCAGCCTGGCCGCCGAGGCGCAGCAACCCCCCGAGACCGACCGCGCCGCGCCGTAACCACGCCGTCGCCGGCGCCGAAACCGGTCATCCATCGAAGGTGCCGCGCCGGGCCTCAGTCGCGCATGAAGGCCATCCGCTTGTACTGGCCGGCCTGAGCCCACCACAGCTGGATGAGCTCCTGCAGCTTCTCCGGTTCGGTCTCAGTGAGGTCATGGCACTCGAGTGAGGAGAACTGCGCGGCCCGGCCGGTGCCGCCTGGGTCAGCTGCCGGCCGGTGCCGCCTGGGTCAGCTGCCGGGCGGTGCCGCGGTACCACCGGTCGCCGTGCCCGTCCCCGCCCGCCCCTCCGCCGGCCGGCGGGCGCTGACTCGCCCGTCCGGGTCGCGTACCGGGAGCTGAGCACGGGGGGGCGCCAGGCGGGGCGCCCTCGTCGGCCAGTACCGCGGCAAGCTCGTCAGGCGGGGTGACCAGCCGCTCGTCACGAGCCGATCCCGCCCGGCAAGATCCACCCGCCTAGCCCAACCCGCCGCGATGACACCCCGGTGGAGACCATGTGTGGTTCGTGTGGAGGACGAACCGCGAGCGTCAGCCGATGGCGGCGGCGATGATCTCGCGGGCCTGCTCCTGGATGGCGGCCAGGTGCTCGGGGCCACGGAAGGACTCGGCGTACAGCTTGTAGACGTCCTCGGTGCCGGACGGGCGGGCGGCGAACCAGCCGGACGCGGTGACCACCTTGAGCCCGCCGATCGGGGCGCCGTTGCCCGGGGCGGTGGTCAGCGCCGCGGTGATCTCCTCGCCGGCCAGCTCGTGGGCCGACACCTGCGACGGTGACAGGCGGGCCAGCGACGCCTTCTGCTTCCGGGTGGCGGGGGAGTCGATGCGCGCGTAGGCCGGGTCCCCGTGCCGCGAGGTCAGGCCGCGGTACAGCGCCGACGGCGACTGCCCGGTCACCGCGGTGATTTCCGAGGCGAGCAGGGCCAGGATGATCCCGTCCTTGTCCGTGGTCCAGACCGAACCGTCGCGCTGCAGGAACGACGCCCCGGCGCTCTCCTCGCCGCCGAACGCCACCGAACCATCCAGCAGCCCCGGCACGAACCACTTGAACCCGACCGGGACCTCGAGCAGCCGCCGGCCCAGGCCCTCCGTCACCCGGTCGATCATCGAGGAGCTGACCAGGGTCTTGCCGACCTCGGCCGCGGACGGCCAGCCGTCCCGGTGCCGGTACAGGTAGTCGATGGCCACCGCGAGATAGTGGTTGGGGTTCATCAGCCCGCCGTCCGGCGTCACGATGCCGTGCCGGTCGGCGTCGGTGTCGTTCCCGGTCGCGATGGTGAACTCGTGCTGGCGGCGGATCAGGCTGGCCATGGCGGACGGCGACGAGCAGTCCATCCGGATCTTGCCGTCCCAGTCCAGCGTCATGAACCGGAACGTGGGGTCGACCAGGGGGTTGACCACGGTCAGGTCCAGGCCGTAGCGGTCGCCGATCTCGCCCCAGTAGGCCACGCTGGCCCCGCCGAGCGGATCGGCGCCGATGCTGACCCCGGACGCGCTGACCGCGGCCAGGTCCACGACCTGCCCCAGCGCCGACACGTAGGCGTCGAGGAAGTCGAACTTGCCGGTGGTGTCGGCCGCCAAGGCCGCGGCGTAGGAGACCCGGCGGACGCCCTTGAGCCCGTCCGCGAGCAGCTCGTTGGCCCGGTCCTGAATCTGCCTGGTGATGTCGGTGCCGGCCGGCCCGCCGTCCGGCGGGTTGTACTTGAACCCGCCGTCCGGTGGCGGGTTGTGCGACGGGGTGATCACGATGCCGTCGGCCCGCGGTCCCGGGGAGCTGTTCTGTGCCAGGATCGCGCGGGACACCGCGGGCGTCGGCGTGTACCCGCCCCGGGTGTCGAGCATCACGAGCACGCCGTTGGCCGCGACCACCTCCAGCGCGCTGACCTGCGCCGGCTCGGACAGTGCGTGCGTGTCGGCGCCCAGGTACAGCGGCCCGTCGATGCCCTGGGCCGCCCGGTACTCGCAGATCGCCTGGGTGGTGGCCAGGATGTGGTCCTCGTTGAACGTCGCGGTGAACGCCGACCCCCGGTGCCCCGAGGTGCCGAACGACACCCGCTGCGCGGCATCGCCGGGGTCGGGGTGCACCGCGTAGTAGGCGGTCACCAGCTTGGCCACGTCCACGAGGTCTTCGGCGGCAGCGGGCTGTCCCGCACGCGGGTCTGTCATGCCGTCATCCTGACATGCCCGCCGCCGCTGGTCACCGCCGGCGGGGCGGACACCGGGCCCGTTCGGGATTTCCATACCGAACGGGCCTGACGCGTGCCCTATGAGACCAAAGACGCCTCGGTGGCGACGGCCGACGGCTGGGGCCTGGCGGCCAGCCAAGGCCGCGCCGCCGCGGTCGCGAAATGGCGCGCCTGGACCGCGCGGCTGACCGAGTAGCGGGGTACCCGCTAGGTGGCGATGTCGGGGTAGGGGAGGGTGATGTGGTCCATCGCCCGGGCGTAGGCCAGCTGGTATTCCAGCGGTCCGTGGTCGCGCTCGAACATCGCGATGAACAGGGTCAGGGTCAGGAACGGATGGGCGCCCAGGCCGAACAGCGCCACGTGGTCGTGCTCGCGCAGCGCCCGGCGCTCCGGTTCCTCGAACGCGAGCCAGGTCGACTTCTCTCCGGCCGTGCAGTTGAGCACGGTGTTGGCCATCTCCCGTTCCCACCACTCCACGGTGCCGGCCGGATCGGACCGGTAGCGCTCGACCAGCTCCGGGTCGCGGTCCACCGTGTACAGGAACTTGTTCAGCAGGTACTTGCTCACGAGGACGCCGCTCCCTCCGGGTACCAGGTGAAGTACGCCTCCATGGTGTGGAACAGGTCCAGCGTGTCGGTGTAGTCGGCCTTCACGCCGTCGCCGGCCGCCCCCATCATCAGCATGAAGTCCATGAACCCGTGGGTGGCGTTGCCCGGGGCGTGCAGGCTCTCCAGCGTGACCTCGGCCAGGCAGCCGTCGACGTCGCCGTTGGCGATCCAGGCCACCGCCTTGCGGTCGAACTCCGGGTCGGGGCCGTGCGGGCCGAACTGCCGCGGGCCGCCCAGCTCCAGCGACAGGTGCCCGGTGCCGATGATGGCCACCCGCTTGTCCGACGGCCACGCCTCGACCATCCGCCGCAGCGCCCGGCCAAGCTCCACGAACCGCGAAGGCCGCGGCAGCGGCGGCGCGAAGATGTTGGTGTAGACCGGCACCACCGGCAGGTCGGCCTGCGGCCGCAGGGTGATGATCGGGCAGGTCACGGAGTGGTCGATGCGCAGCTCGTTGCTGAAAGCCAGGTCGAACCCGGCGTCCAGGCCCTCGCGCAGCAGGTAGGCGGCCAGGTCCTCCTCGCCCGCCAGCCGCATCCGCGGCAGGCCGAACTCGCGTTCCTCGTTGTACCAGTTCGCGTCGAAGAACGCCGCCTTGCCTACCAGGAACTGCGGCATGTTGTCCAGCCACAGCTGGTGGAAGTGATCGCTGCCCACCATGACCAGGACGTCGGGCTCGGCCCGGGTGAGCCTCTGGCGGAACGCCTCGATCTTGGCCACCCACTCGTCGGCGAAGGGCGGCCGGTCCGCCCCGGTCGAGGTGCTGGCGCGGTAGTAGAACGGGTGATGGGTCGAGGCGATGACCGCGGCGACGGTGGCCATGCGGCACTCCTCCTCAGTCGGCGTGGTCCGAAGGTTCGACGTAGACCGCGTTGCGGTCCACGGTCATGTACATGTCCATGCCGATCGGGCGGCGGCGCTCCTCGGCGATCTGCCCGAGCAGCCCGGCCGCCCTGGCCAGCAGGGCGAAGCCGCGCAGCAGCTCGACCGGCAGGCCGAGGTCGGCGAGCGCGGCGCCGCAGACGCCTGCCCCGTTCAGCGGGAGCCTGCGGCCGAGCACCTGCTCGTGCACCCGGCCGATGGCCTCGAACAGCCGCAGGTGCGGGCCGCGCAGCCCCTCCTGCTCGGCGATCTCGATCAGCACCGGCGTCCGGGGATCGGTCACCTTGTGCACCGGGTGCCCGAGCCCCGGCACGAAGCGCCTGGCCGCCCGGGTCTGACGGACCGCCTCGAGCGCGACCGCGTCCCAGCCTTCATCCGAAGACGGCAGCTCGCCCCCCAGGGTCTCCAGCACGTCGTGCAGGTAGCGGCCGCAGTCCTCGGTGACGCCAAGGAACCGGGACCCGCCGCCGAGCAGCCCGGCGGCCAGCGCCCCCTGCAGCGAGTCCGGCGCGGACAGGTAGGTGAGCCGCGCGGCGATGGCGGTCGGGGTGAACCCGTGGTCGGCCAGCGCCACCAGCACGGCCTCGAACACCCGGGTCTCGGACGGCGTGGGCCGGCGCAGCGTGACCAGCCAGAAGGCGAGCTCGCCGAAACTGACCTTCCCCATCAGGTCCGCGGTCAGGTCCTGGCCGAGCAGCCTGATCTGGTCGGCCGACGAGGTGCCGAGCGAGGTGGGGAAGGACTGCCCACCGGGGCCCTCGCTCATCCGCCCGCCTTCCCGTCGCGGGCGGGACCAATGCTCGAACCCATGCCGTTCGGCCTCAATTCTTCTGGTTCGGCCAGCCAGCGGCGGATCTCGGCGCCGTGCTGGTCCAGGGCCGGCGGCGGCAGCCGGTAGCTGGCCGGGGTCGCGGAGAAGGTGATCGGGTGGCGGACCGACGGCATCGCGTCGTCGCCCGGTCCCGCGGTGACCACCGGCTCGAGCCCCACCTCGGTGGCGAACGCCACCCCCTGGTCGATGGTGTTGATCGGCCCGCAGGGCACCCCGGCCCCGGTCAGCTCGCGGAACCACTCCATCTTGGGCCGGGTCTGCAGCCGCTCGACCAGCAGCGGCCGCAGCTCGTCGCGGTTGGCCGTGCGGTCCTCGTTGCGGCCGAACCGCGGGTCGTCGGGCAGCTCGGGGACGCCCAGGACCTGCGCCAGCTTGCGGAACTGCACATCGTTGCCCGCGGTGATGATCAGCTCGCCGTCGGCGCAGGGGAGCGGCTCGTAGGGGAACAGGCTGGGGTGGCTGTTGCCCATCCGGAACGGGACCACCCCCCCGGCCACGAAGGCGCCGGTCTGGTTGACCAGGCCGGACATGGCCGAGGCCAGCAGGCTGATCTCTATGTGCTGCCCGCGGCCGGCCTGGTGCCGGTGGTTGAGCGCGGCCAGGACCCCGATGGTGGTGTGCAGCCCGGAGATCACGTCGAACACGGCCACCCCGGCCCGGTACGGCTCGCCGTCCGGATCCCCGGTCACGCTCATCAGGCCGGAGACGGCCTGCACGATCAGGTCGTAGCCGGGCAGCGGCGCCCCCTTCGGGCCGCTGCCGAACCCGCTGATCGAGGCGTATACCACGGCCGGGTTGGCGGCCGAGACGGCCTCGTAGTCCAGGCCGAACCGGGCCAGGCCGCCCGGCTTGAAGTTCTCGATGAGGACGTCGGCGCGCCGCGCGAGCTCGGTGGCCAGGGCCAGGTCGTCGGGGTCACGCAGGTTAAGAGCGACCGAGCGCTTGTTGCGGTTGACGCTCAGGTAATAGGTCGAGATGCCGTCCCGGACCGGCGGCTGCCAGGTGCGGGTGTCGTCCCCGCCCGGGCCCTCGACCTTGACGACCTCCGCCCCCATGTCGGCCAGCAGCATCGTCGCGTACGGCCCGGCCAGGATCCGGGAGAAGTCCGCCACCAGCAGCCCGGCCAGCGGTCCGCTCGCCGCCGGCGCCCCGGCCGCCTCGTCGTCCGGCCGCTGCCGGTCCACCGTCATCGCGCTAAAGTCCTCTCGACGCTCAGAGTGTCCGTCCTACGGACAGCCGTCCATGCATGCGGTAGGCACTAGCCTAGACCGGCAAGATTCTCTATCTTCGGAGGTTTCGATGGCGAACCCTGACGCGGAAGCGGCAACCCAGTCGGCCCGACGTCCGGTCGTGCTGCGCGGCGGCGCGGTGCTCACCATGGACGACGCGCACACCGTCCTGACCGACGCGGACGTGCTGGTCGAGGGGGACAGGATCGCCGCGGTCGGGCCGCGCCTGCAGGCCCCCGAGGGCGCGCTCGAGATCGACGCGAGCGGCGGCATCGTGATGCCGGGGATGATCGACACCCACCGGCACATGTGGCAGACGGCGATGCGCGCCTACGGCGCGGACTGGACCTTGACCCAGTACTTCGTCTGGAACTACCTGGAACACGGCCGGAAGTTCCGCCCCGAGGACATCCACGCGGGCAACCTCGTCTCGGCCTGGGAGTCCCTCGAGGCGGGCGTGACCACCACGGTGGACTGGTCGCACAATCTGCACACCCCCGACCACGCCGAGGCCGCCATTGACGCGCTGCGCGCGGTGCCCGGGCGGTTCGTCCTCGCCTACGGGAACATTCAGGCCGGTCCCTGGGAGTGGACCGCCGATCCCGCCTTCCGGTCGTTCTTCAGCCGGCACTCCGCCGATGACATGCTCCGGTTCCAGATCGCCTTCGACGTCACCGGCGATCCGGCCTTCCCGGAGAAGGCGGCGTTCGAGGTGGCCCGCGAGCTCGGCCTGGCCGTCACTACCCACGCCGGCGTGTGGGGCGCCACCAACGACGACGGCATCCGGCTCATGCACGAGCACGGGTTCATGGCCCCGGAGACGGTCTACGTGCACGCGGCCACCCTGAGCGCCGACTCCTACCAGCGCATCGCCGCCACCGGAGGAACCATCTCGGTGTCGACGGAATCCGAGCAGAGCGCGGGGCAGGGTTACCCGCCCACCTGGCAGGTCCGCCGCCACGGCATCCCGGTCGCGCTGTCCATGGACACCAGCGTCTGGTGGAGTGGCGACCTGTTCTCGGCCATGCGCACCACCCTGGGCGCCGACCGGGCCCGCGAGCACCTCGAGGCGCACATGAAGGGCGAGACCGTGACCCACCACGCGCTGCGCGCCGAGCACGTCGTTGACTGGGCCACCCGGGGCGGCGCCCGCGCCCTGGGCCGGGACGACCTGGGCCGCCTCCAGCCGGGCTCCAAGGCCGACGTGGTGCTGATCAAGAACGACAGCTCGCCGGTCTCGTTCCCGCTGGTGAATCCCTACGGCCACGTCGCCTTCCAGGCCCAGCGCGGCGACGTGCACACCGTCCTGGTGGACGGGCGGGTGGTCAAGCACGAGCACAAGCTGGCCGGCGCCGACCTCGGCGCGGTGCGGCGCGCCGTCGAGGCCACCGTGGATTACCTGCGTGCCGAGCTCGGCGAGGAGGCCTGGGCGGCGGGGATGAACCCGGACCTGCCGTCCACCGAAGTGCTGGACAACCCGTACCAGTACACCGAGTTCAAGTCCGAGTCCACGCACGGCGCGCGCGGCAGCCTGTTCGGCGAGGAATAGCCCCGGCATGGCGGCGCTGGCCGACGAGGAGCTCGCACCCGGCGTCCGTTGCTCACCACCGCGGGCGAGATAAGCGCCGAATGGGCGATCTGGCTTTCCCGCCCGCAGGTGGAAATCTCCCGGCGCGAGGAGCCTGGTTTGGTGACCGCGTGAGCTCGTTCGTACGCACAAATATTCGATAGGAATTGTCGTCGGAATATGTCCCGAAAGAGCCGGAAGGCACCCTGCGGAGTATTGATGACACGCCGTGCGACCTGGACATCTGTGTCATGAGCGCAACAAAGGGGGAGCATTAGCGCTGAGAAGACAATCCGTTGCCAGGAAGGTCACGCCAATGCTCCCGGAGCCGACCCTACCAAAACGGCGGCGTACCGCCCCGGCTCAGCCGCAGCCGGGGGCGATGACGCCGTTGTTCGCGGTGCCGGACAGCCCTGACATAAGGCCGTCGCCGGGCCGCCGGGATACGCGGCGCCGGCCCGCGGTCCCCGGCCGAATTCGCGCCAGACCCGTGCCGGTAACGGGCGCAAAGAGGCGGCCGATTTGCTGACCGTCACGTCGGAGCGGCTCCGCCGCGCGCTGGGGCGCAGTTTCCTGCGCTACGGCGTTTCCGGCGACGTGGAGACCGCCGTACACGCCGCGATGAACATCATCGAGCCGGTGCTCGACGCGCGGGACACCGAGATCCTGCGGCTGAGACGGCTGATGGGGGCCAAGCTCCCCGGCCGGTAGCTAGCGTGCGGCGGACCGGTACGGCTATCGTCGCCATCGACGATCGCTTCGGCTGCCCGCCGCCAGCCCGTGTCCCTTGAGGAGACGCACGTGCCCGGACTGGGTCTTGCGGTGGAACACGAGGTGCGGTCACGGCTCGGCGCGGCGGACGCCGACGCGTTCCTGGCCCGGCTCGAGCTGCTCTCCGACGACATCACCGGGTCGCTCGGCCCGGTCTACGGCGGCGTGACCGACACCGGCGCGCTCGCCGCCGAACTGGTGCTCGACGCGCTGCGCGCGAGCGGGCCGAGGCGAGGCATGTTCGCCGATGGCACCGACCACGGCGTCGGCGTAGGCGGGCAGGCCCTGGCCCTCGTCGTCGGCCGGCAGGTCCACCGCGAACGCGTCGTAGCCGCGTTCCCGCAGGCCGGCCTCGACCAGGTGCCAGCTCCAGCCCCGGCCGCCCGCGCCCGGGATCAGCACCACGGGAACGCTCATGCCCGGCCTCCCTCCAGCTCGGAATCCTTTTGTACCGAACGGGCAGGGCGCGTGCCCCGGCGCCCGCGCGTGCCTCACCGGCGTCAGGGCGGGGGCGAACCCCCGCTGACCAGGGCGGCGCCGCTGGCGTTGCCCTCCCGGGTCATGGCCGCCAGCGCTCCGGCCCGGCCGAGCAGGTACCGGTTGTAGAACGCCAGCGTGACCCGGGCCACCAGCTGCTCGGCCGGGTTCGTGCCCGTGTACGGGGTCATGTGGTCCAGGCCGAACAGGTCCAGGTAGTACCGGGCGCGCTCGCCGTCCGCGCGGTACAGCTGCAGGCTGGTCCCCGGCGGGTTGATGGTGTCGGCGCTGCCCTGCACGAACAGCATCGGCGGCGCGCCGTGCGCGAAGTACGGCCCCGGCATCAGCGGCCACTCCGCCCCGGAGAGCACCGCCACGGCGGTCAGCCGGTGGTCGGTGCAGCAGCCGTTGGCGGCCAGCGCGGCCACCGTGTCGCCGCCGTCGGACTGGCCGGCCGCGCCGACCTCGTGCCGGTCGAGCAGGCCGTGGAACACCTCGCCCGGCTCGGCGCTCAGCTCGAGCAGCCTGCTCAGGGCGTAGCTGACGTCCCTGGGCTGGTTCACCAGGTCCGCCTCGTAGGGGTCGGCGACCTGGCAGCTGGTGCGCGGGAAGTCCACCGCCGCGACCACGTAGCCGGCGCTGGCCCAGGACCTCAGCAGCGCCGAGTACCGGCCGCCGCACTGCATGAACCCGGGCGCGAACATGATCAGCGGAAGCGGCCCGGCGGCCGGGCGCGGCCCGGCCAGCGGATACCAGACCACGGTGGCCAGTGTGCGCGGGCCGAGGTCCTCGCCCGCCACGCCGGTGTGCGCGGGCTCGGTGAAGGCCAGCTGCCGCTCGCCGACCTGGTAACGGCCCAGGCTCCCGACTGTGGCGGCGGGCCGGGCGGAGGCGCTGGCCGCGGGCCGGGCCGGGGACGTCGCCTGCCTCAGCTGCGCTGTGCGGCTCGGCTGCGTCGTGGCCGGCGTCGGCGTGCTGACCGCCGGCCGCGCCTGGCCGCCGCACGCGCTGGCCAGGCCGAGCACGACGGCGATCAGCGCACCGGCGGCTATCCGCCCGGCTTTCCTGGCGGCTGGCTTCACGGGCCGGAGTCTAGCCGCCGGATGACCTCAGCCGTCGAGGGTCTTCAGCTCCCGGCGCATCACCTTGCCGGTGGAGGTCTTGGGCAGGTCGGGCACGAACCGGACCGAGCGGGGCAGCTTGTAGGCGGCCAGGTGCGGGCGGCAGTGCGCGATGATCTCGGCCTCGGTGGCGGTGCCGCCGGGCCGGAGCACCACGTAGGCGCGGGCCAGCTCGCCCTTGGTGTCGTCGGGCACCGAGCCGACGGCGACCATGGCCACCGCGGGATGGGCGGCGACCACGCGTTCGATCTCGGCCGGGTAGACGTTGAACCCGCCGGTGAGGATCAGGTCCTTCTTGCGGTCGACGACGAAGTAGTGGCCCTCCTCGTCCCGGGTGGCGATGTCGCCGGTGTGCATCCAGCCGTCCGGCTCGATGGTGGCCCGGGTGGCCGCCTCGTTGCCGTAGTAGCCGAGCATGACCAGCGGCCCGCGGATCATCAGCTCGCCCGGCGTGGCCAAGTGGACCGATTCGATCTTCAACGCCGGCGTGCCGCTGCAACCCACCTTCCACACCGGCGTGCTCCCGGGCCAGGCTCCCGCCGCCGGCCAGCAGCCGGCCAGCGCGCCCGCCACCAACCAGCAGCCGGCCGGGTGCATCACTATCCAACGCCGATCGTCGACATCCAGCTGTTCAAATACGACGACTTCCAGCTCTGGGTCACCGACGAGCAGGGCAACCCCACCGCGGTGGCGCCGGTGGCCGCACGCGGCAGCGGGAACGCCTCCGTGCACGTGCTCTACGCGACCCCGGGCTCGCGACTGGCCGCCCAGAAGCAGACGGCGGAGGCCGCGAACACCCCGCTGGTCCTCGGCCCGGACCACCCGATCTCCCAGCAGGCCTACGTCAATCAGCAGTAGCCGGAGCCGCGGCGCTCCCCGCCAACCGGACGCCCGCGGGCGGTCGGCAGGCAGATGGCCGGAATGGCCGAGGGCGCCCCGCCGTCCATGGCCGGCGGGGCGCGCTCTGGAGGCCCAACCCGGCACGGCCTGCACACCTGGCACCGGGAAGGGCCGTCATTAATATCACCGATGGTTCTGACCGTTCGCTGGATAGCATCTGCATATGTGCAGATCATTTGCTTTAGAAAAGATTTAGATTCACTGCATACCTGCCGAAAGGACACCGGCAGCCCCGCCGGCGCCACGGTGCCCATACCGGCCGGCTCGGGGAACTAGGTCAAAGTGGTGAGCGGGCTGACACCCGGCCCGTTCGGGATCTTTGCTGACGATCACCACGGCTGGCTGCTGCCGGTGAAGTGGGTCAGCGTGTCGATGTCCTCGGATTTGTAGACGTGGCGCGGCGGGGTGGCGAAGGTGGCGTAGGGTCGGACCCTGATCACCACCCGGTTCTCCTCGCGTGCCATCCGTTCGATCTCGGGCTCCCTTCCGCTGGCGCTGGCCGGTCTCTGACCTATCATGACCGTGAGGGCCCATCTGAATGACGGAACGCAAGCCGCCGGAGGTCACCTTCGCCTCGTGGGTTGACCAGCAGATCAACGAGGCGGCGAAGCGGGGCGCCTTCGACAACCTGCCCGGAGCGGGCAAGCCGCTGCCCCGCTGGGGAGGGGCCGATGACGGCCAGGCCTGGCTGCGGGATTACCTGCGCCGGGAGGGCGTGTCGGCCGAGGAACTCCTGCCCACCCCGCTGCGGCTGCGCCGGGAAATCGAGCGGCTCACTGGGACGGTGCAGGACCTGCGCTCCGAGCGCGAAGTCCGTGAGGTCGCCCGGGAGCTCAACCGGCGCATTCTGGAGTGGCGCCGGATCCCCACCGGGCCGCCGGTCTACCTGCGGCTCGTCGATGAGGAAACGATGGTCGCTCGCTGGCGCGAGGCGCATCCGCGGCCCGTGGCGCAGCCCCGGCCGGACCAACCCGGTCCGGCCGCCCCGCGGCCCCGGTGGTGGCGCCGCCCCGGCCGCGGGCGACCCGCTCCGGGATCATGAGGTGGCTGCGCCGGGCTGCGGCCCTGGGCGCTGTTACAAGCCGAGCGCCTGGCGCACGTACGGTATGTGGCGCCGGGCGACCGGGATGGTCTCGTGCGTGCGTGTGTCGGTGGCGAGAAACAGCGTTCCCTTGAAGCCCGGCTCGATTTCTCTCACCCGGCCCAGGTTGACGAGGAATCGCCGGTGCACCCGGAAGAATCCCTTGCTATCGAGTTCTTGCTCGAGCCGGTCAAGGCCCCGGGTGGCGGCCAGCAGCCGTCCTTGGTCGGTCGCCAGCCAGACATTGTTGTGGTCGGCCTCGGCGAAGCGGATCTCGCGGGGGGCCAGGAGAACCCATCGGTCATCCCGCAGGGCTACGACCCGGTCGGGAAACGGGCGGGGCTGAGGGGAATCGGGGCCGGGCTCGGCCAGGGACACCCCGGAGTCGGGCCCACCGGGAGACCCGAAGGCGAGCAGCGCGCCTATCACCTGAGGCCCGGTGAAGACCGGCCGGACCGCGACCGGGATGGGGGTGTCGAGGAAGGGCACGTAGACCTGCGTTGATCCGCTCCAGCCGGGGTCCTGGCGGGCGCGTTCGGTCACCCGGCGGGCCAGCCGCGGAAGGGCGGGGAGCTGCGGGGTCCACCGTTGCGCCGGAGCGTAGGCCGGGGTGTCCGCCGGGGTGCCCATCAGCGCGGCGGCCTCGCTGTTGGCGAGCACCACGTTCCCGGCGGGATCTACCGCGGCGAGCGGCGTCGCAGGCGTCATCCGGGCGTCAGCGAAGGCGGCCGCCAGGAGAGTGCCGCTATGGTGTGCCCGCTGCCGCAGCTTGGCCTCGGTGGCCGCGGCGACCTTGCGGAGCCACGGCAGCACGGCATCGGGCAGGGGTGTCTTCCAGCACGAGACGTTGAGCACGGCGAGCGGGTCGTGGGTGACGACATTGCGGATGGCGACGCCGGCGCACCGCCACGCCTGGAACCCCCGGCACCAGTGTTCCGGGCCCCTGACCATGACCGGGCGGTGGCTTTCCAGGGCGGTTCCCATGCCGTTGGTACCGCTCGCCCATTCCGACCAGGTCGACCAGGCGGCAAGGTTGCTGTCCGCCGCCAGCCGAAGGATCCGCCGGCTGCCCCAGGAGGCCAGGATCCGCCCGTCGGAATCGGCCACGGTGACCAGGCCGTCGAAGCCGTCGATTTCCCCGGCGGCACAGGTGGCCAGGCCACCGAGCTCGGCGAACACCACGTCGTGCTCGATCGAGTGCTTGCTCACCTCGGCCGCGGCGGGCGCCCGTTCCAGGCCGGGGTCGACCTCGTATTCCTCGCGGCACCGGTACCACGACATGAGGATTTCGGGCCGGACTCCGCGGACGCTGTTTGCTCCGGCGGCGAACCGTTCCCTGGCGGCAGTGATCTTCCTGAGGCTGTCGCCAGACAGCGCGGTCCCGTTCGTTGCGAGTGGGGCACCGTTCGTCGGACCTTTTGCGCCGTTCATCCCATCTCCCTTGGGCGGCGGGGAGAAGCGTTCCAGGATCGTTAGCGGACGCAACGACATTATTCAGTTATGTCGCGCCTTCGCCTAGTAGCAGGCTAGCCCGCCGGCGGCCGGCGGTCCACGGGTGGAAGCGGGACACCACCGCGGGAGTGAGGTGACGCGCGGGTGCGGGCGGTGGTCTACCGGAAGCCTTTCGAGGTCGCGGTGGAAGAGGTCCGCGACCCCCGCATCGAGCAGCCGAACGACGTGATCGTGCGGATCACCTCCGCCTGCATCTGCGGTTCCGACCTGCACATGTACGAGGGCCGGACCGCAGCGGAACCGGGCATCGTGTTCGGCCACGAGAACCTCGGCGTCATCGAGGAGGTCGGCGGCGGCGTCACCGCGCTGGAGGAAGGCGACCGCGTCGTGATGCCGTTCAACGTGGCCTGCGGCTTCTGCAAGAACTGCCAGGCAGGCTTCACCGGCTTCTGCCTCACGGTCAACCCGTCGGGCTTCGCGGGCGGAGCGTACGGCTACGTCGCCATGGGGCCGTATCCCGGCGGGCAGGCGGAGTACCTGCGGGTCCCGTACGCGGACTTCAATTGCCTGACGTTGCCCGCGGGCACCGAGCACGAGTCGGACTACGCGATGCTCGCCGACATCTTCCCCACCGGATACCACGGCTGTGAGCTCGCGGGCGTCTGCCCGGGGGAGACCGTCGCGGTCTACGGCGCCGGGCCGGTCGGCCTGATGGCCGCTTACTCGGCCCTGCTCCGCGGCGCGTCGCGCGTTTTCGTGGTCGACCGCGTACCCGAGCGGCTCGCCAAGGCCAGCCAGATCGGGGCCATCGCCGTCGACTTCGCCGCGGGCGACCCGGTTCAGCAGATCAAGGATCAGACCGGAGGGGAGGGTACCGACAAGGGGGTCGACGCGGTCGGCTACCAGGCCGCGGCCCGCACCGGCGACCGCGAAGAGCCGGCCGCGGTGCTCAACCAGCTGGTGCAGACGGTGCGGCCGACCGGCGCGCTCGGCGTGCCCGGCCTGTACGTGCCCTCCGACCCCGGCGGGGTCGACGAGAACGCCAGGCAGGGCAGGCTGCTCGTCGCGGTCGGCAAGCTGTTCGAGAAGGGCCTGCGCCTGGGGGCCGGGCAGGCGAACGTCAAGCGGTACAACCGTCAGCTGCGTGACATGATCACCGACGGCCGGGCCAGGCCCAGTTTCGTGGTGTCCCACGAGCTGCCGCTGGACGAGGCGCCGGTCGCGTACCAGAAGTTCGACCAGCGCGTGGATGGCTACACGAAGGTCATCCTCAAACCCGAGGTCGCCTGATGGCCGCAAAGCCGCGCAGGCACAGCGGGACGCGCACGTTTCAGTAGGCAACGTTAAGAGGAGGTGAAGTCGATGGCAACCCCCGCCGGGGAGCGATCCGCTTTGCTGAGCGAGCTCGGTCTGGACAAGCAGAACAGGGCCACGATTGGCCGGCTGCTCACGACCGGGAACGTCGGGCGCGCCGAAGAGGGACCCGACGGTCACATGCATGCCCAGGTCCGCATCCAGCCCGATGAGCTGGCCTGGGATCCCGCGGTCCTGATCATGCCGCACGAAGGCACGCTCGAGCTCGAGCTCATCAACGACGACCTGAACACGCACTGCGCGCTCCTGCCGAGCAACGGCGACAACCAGTTCATCTGGCTGGTGAACCATTCCCGAGGAACGGCCACCCTCAACCTCGACGGACCGGGCTACTACTGGTTCAGCTCGCCGACCGGCAACGACGAGGGCCGGGGCCTGACCGGGGCGATCGTCGTGATGGGTGACGCTCCGCCTGAGGCGCGCTTGGACCGCCCGCCGCAGCCCCGGCCGTAGCCCGGCCGTCTGGACCCGCCAGGACCGCGCGAAGGAGACAGGACATGACAGAAACGGCAGAACCATACGTAGACGCAGGGCATGCCGTCAGCAACTCATCGTTGGCCTACATACCCGGGTCCGCGCCGCCGGTGGCCAGGAACGTCACCTACGAGCGCATTCTGCGGGCCCGATCCGAGCCCCAGAACTGGCTCACCTACTACGGCGCTTACGACGGGCAACGGTACAGCGCGCTGGAGCAGATCAACACCGAGAACGTCGGGCGGCTCAAGCCAGCGTGGGTGTTCCAGTGCGGTGCGATCGGCTTGCAGGCGGGCGCGACGACGTACGCGTTCGAGGCCGCGCCGATCGTCGTGGACGGGGTCATGTACGTCACCGGCTGGGACGGCTGGGCTTGGGCCCTGGACGCCCGGACCGGCCAGGAACTGTGGCGGTACAAGCACGCGATCCCGTTCGACGTCTCACTGTGCTGCGGCAACGTCAACCGCGGGGTCGCGGTGGCGCACGGGAAGGTCTTCTGCGTTACCCAGAACGCCCACGTGATCGCGCTCGACGCCGCCACCGGCGAGCGGGTGTGGGACAAGACGTACGGCGACGTGCGGGCCGGGGAAAGCGCCACGCTCGCGCCGCTGGTCATCAAGGACAAGGTCATCGTGGGCAGCTCCGGCGGGGAGTTCGGCGTGCGCGGCCACCTCGACGCCTTCGACATCGAGACCGGCGAGCACCGCTGGCGCTGCTACACCGTGCCCAAGCCCGGTGAGCCCGGCTCCGATACCTGGCCTGCCGACGGTGAGGCCTGGGCGCGGGGCGGGGCGAACTGCTGGCTCACCGGCACCTACGACCCGGAGCTCAACCTGCTGTACGTGGGGACCGGCAACCCGGCACCGGACTTCGACGGGGAGGTGCGGCCGGGTGACAACCTGTTCACCGACAGCATGGTCGCCGTCGATCCCGACGCCGGCCAGATCCGGTTCCACTACCAGTACAACCCGCACGACGTGTGGGACTACGACAGCATCTCCGAGCACATCCTGTTCGACCTGGACGGCCGCAAGGCGATGGCCCACTTCGACAAGAACGGGTACTGCTTCATCCTGGACCGCACCGACGGCCAGCTGATCCGGGTGTTCCCGTTCGTGGACCGGATCACCTGGGGCGAGATTACCCCCGACGGCAAGGTCACGCCGAAGGTGTACCCCGACAAGGAGGGGGAGCCGGTTCACTTCTGGCCGGGCCCGGCCGGCGGCAAAGAATGGACGCATGCGGCCTACAGCCCGAAGACGGGGCTGCTGTACTGCCCGGTGCAGGACGTCGGCGCGACGGCCACCCGGCGCCGCCGCGAGTTCAAGGAGGGCATCCCGTACTGGGGAGCGGGCGTCGCCGTGGATATCCAGGACGTTGCCGGGTCGGTGAGCGCCTTTGATCCGGCCACCGGCCGCGAGGCGTGGCGCTGGCGCAACGAGGTGCCGATGTGCTCGTCGGTGCTGGCCACGGCCGGCGACCTGGTGTTCGCCGGTGAGCCGACCGGGGAGCTAAACGCGCTCAACGCCCGCACCGGGGAGCTGCTGTGGCAGTTCCAGTGCGGCAGCGGCCACCACAGCAGCCCGACCACCTACAGCGTCGGCGGACGGCAGTACATCGCCGTGCCGAGCGGGTGGGGCGGCTGGATCGAGGGGTTCAACCCCGGAATGCTCGGGGCACCCCACGGAGCCGCGCTCTTCGCATTCGCCCTGCCGGAATAGGGATAGGGCCAGAACAGGAAAGGAGGTGACAGCTATGGACCGGGAACGCTTCGTTCCTCGGCCCCACGGACACGAATGGGAGACTCCCGGCTTTGAGGAGATCCGGGTGTCCGCTGAGGCGACCGCCTACATGGGCACCTGGCAGGACGAGGACTGGGACTGACGGGTAAGGGGCGCCGGGCGAGGCGGTCCGGCGCCCCGACCGGCCCGATATCGAAGGGACCACAGATCCGGATGTGGGTGCGGGTGCTGGGATCGGCCGCGGGCGGGGGATTCCCGCAGTGGAATTGCACCTGCCCCCCGTGCCGGGCGGTGCGCGACGGCTCCCGACCCGCGCGTTCACGCACCCAGTCCTCGATCGCCGTGAGCCCGGACTACCGGCGATGGTTCCTGCTCAATGCCTCGCCCGACATCCACGCCCAGATCGAGTCCTGCCCGGCCCTGCACCCCGCAGGCGACAGATCCGTCCCCTTCCAGGCCGTGCTGCTCACCGACGCCGAACTCGATCACACGCTCGGCCTGCTGCTGCTCCGGGAGGGAGGCGGCCTGGCCGTGCACGCCACGGAGGCCGTGCACGACACGCTCTGCGCCGGGACTTCGCTGCTCCGGACGCTCGAGGCCTACTGTCCGGTCACGTGGCAGCCGGTGGTGCCCGGGGCCGGCATACCGCTGGGGGATGGCCTGTCGTACCGGGCGTTCGACGTCCCTACCACGAAGCGGCCGCGCTTCGCGCCCGGCGCGGCGCAGGGCGGGCGGGTGGTGGGCTACCGCCTCACCGACGAGCGCGGTGGCCGGGCGCTGGTCTACCTGCCCGGCGTGCAGGAGCTCACGCCCGCGGTGCGGGCCGAACTCGGCGACTGCGCCTGCCTGCTCATCGACGGGACCTGCTGGCATGACGACGAGCTCATCCGGCTGGGCCTAGCCGGCAAGACGGCGCGCCAGATGGGGCACCTGCCGATCAGCGGTCGCGACGGCAGCCTCGAAGTGCTGTCCCCGCTCCCCATCGAGCGCAAGATCTACATCCACATCAACAACACCAACCCGGTCCTGCTCGAGGACGGCCCGGAGCGGCGCATCGTCGAGCAGCACGGCATGGAAATCGCCGCGGACGGGCTGGAACTGAAGATCTGAGAGCCATGATGACGGTACTGGAAACTGACACCCTCGTGACCGCGCTGCGCGCGCAATCCCGCCGATACCACGACCGGCACCCCTTCCACCAGAAGATGAACGAGGGAGGCCTGGATCGTCACCAGTTCCAGGGCTGGGTGGCCAACCGCTTCTACTACCAGGTGAACCTGCCGCGCAAGGACGCCGCCATCCTCGCCAACTGCCCGGATCGCGAGGTACGCCGCCGCTGGATCCAGCGCATCCTCGACCACGACGGCGCGGCGGGCACCGATGGCGGCATCGAGGCGTGGCTGCGCCTGGCCGAGGCGGTGGGGCTGACCCGGGAGGAGGTCCTGGATGAGCGGTACGTCGTCCCCGGGGTGCGGTTCGCCGTCGACGCCTACCTCACCTTCGCGCGCACCCGGCCGTGGGTCGAGGCGGTGGCCTCCTCGCTGACCGAGCTGTTCGCGCCGGACCTGATGGCCGAACGGCTGGCCGCGTTCGAACGCCACTATCCCTGGATCGACCGCCCGGGGCTGGCCTACTTCCGGGCCCGCCTGACCCAGGCGCCACGCGACGCCGAACACGCCCTGGAGGTGGTCACCCAGTACTGCCGGACACCGGATGAGCAAGCCGCCGCGGTAGCGGCCTTGTCCTTCAAGTGCGACGTCCTGTGGAGCATCCTCGACGCCATCGACCGGGCCTATGCCGACCGCTAGCGGGGGGGATCGCCCTCGCCTGGCGCGGCACGTCCGGCTGGCGTTCGACCCGGCGCGCGAGCGGCACGTCCTGCTGACACCCGAGGCGGTCACGGTACTGAACGGTACCGGCGCGAGCATCCTGGGCCTGTGCGACGGGAGACGGACGATGACCGAGATCGTGGCGGAGCTTGGCGAACGATACGACCGTGTGGACGACGAGGAGGTGCGGCTCTTCCTCGACCGCCTCGCCGCCAGACGATGTGTGGAGGTGAGCTGTGGATAGGCCGTTCGGATTGCTGGCCGAACTCACCTACGCCTGCCCGCTGCACTGCCCGTACTGCTCCAACCCGGTCAACCTCGCCGCCTACCGGGAGGAACTGACCACCTCGGAATGGCAGCGGGTGCTGGCCGAGGCCAGGGAGCTTGGCGTCCTGCAGCTTCACCTGTCCGGCGGGGAGCCGCTGCTGCGCCGGGACATCGTCCCGATCGTGCAAAGCGCCAGCGACCTGGGCCTGTATACGAACCTCATCACCAGCGCGGCCGGCCTCTCACCTCGCCGCGCGGAGCAACTCCGCGCCGCGGGTCTGGACCACGTGCAGATCAGCGTCCAGGCCGACGAGGCGGCCCGGTCCGACCGGATCGCGGGCACGCCGTCCTTCGAGCGGAAGATGGCGGCCGCCCGGCTGGTCAAGAAGCTGGGCTGGCCGCTCACGCTGAACGTGGTCCTGCACCGGCACAACATCGACCGCATCGCCCGCATCCTCGATCTAGCCGAGGAACTGGAGACTGACCGCATCGAGCTGGCTAACACGCAGTACTACGGCTGGGCCTGGCGCAACCGGAGCGGACTCCTGCCCAGCCAGGCTCAGCTCGAACGCGCCGAGGCGGTGGTGCGCGCGGCGCACCAGCGCCTGCGGGGACGGATGGAGATCATCTACGTCCTCCCGGATTACTACAGCCGGTATCCCAAACCCTGCATGGGCGGCTGGGCCGGCGGCAGCTCACCGTGGTGCCCAACGGCGATGTGCTGCCCTGCCCGACCGCGCACGCCCTGCCGCTGCCCCGGGCCAGCGTGCGGGAGCACTCGCTAGCCTGGATCTGGGAGCAGTCCGCCCTGTTCCGGCGCTTCCGCGGAACAGCCTGGATGCCAGAGCCCTGCCGGAGCTGCGAGCGCCGCGAGCTCGACTTCGGCGGCTGCCGCTGCCAGGCCTTCCAGCTCACTGGCGATGCCGCCCGCACCGATCCCGTCTGCCACCTTTCGCCTGATCACGCGATCGTGTCCGGAGCGGTCCTGGCGGCCGGCCAGGCGGTGCCCGGTGAGACGACTCTCATTCCCCGGCCGCATCCCGGGAAATGACGAGTCACCAGAATCCGGCGCCCGGATCCGCCGGTCCCGCGGTGCTCGACCCGCAGCATGCCGGAGACATCGTCGGCGCGCTCGGCACGCTCAAGCGGAGCGAGACCGGCCGCACCCGGTCGTGGCGGAAGAAGCTCCGGACGCTCCTGATCATTGCCGGCCCCGGCCTGATCGTCATGGGCGGCGGGAACGACGCCGGCGGCGTCCAGGTGTACGCCCAGATGGGCCAGGACTACGGCATGAGGCTGCTGTGGACCCTCGTGCTGCTGTTCCCGATCCTGTTCTTCTGCCAGGAGATGGTGGTGCGCCTCGGCGCGGTCTCCGGGGTGGGGCACGGAAGGCTGATCTTCGCCAGGTTCGGGAAATTCTGGGGTACCTTCTCCGTCGCCGACCTGTTCGTCATCAACGCGGTCACCGTCATGGTGGAGTTCATCGGCGTCGAGCAGTCGCTCTCGTTCTTCGGCCTGCCCGGGCTCTGGGCCGTGGTCCTGTCCGCGGCGCTGCTTTTCGCGGTCATGGCCGGCGGGACGTACCGGTACTGGGAGCGCTTCCTGATCGTGCTGGTGGTCGCCAACTTCGTGACGTTCCCGATGGCCTACTTCGCTCATACCAGCGTGACCTCGACCGTCTCGGGCGCGGTCCCGAGCCTGCCCGGCGGCCTGAACGCGACCATACTCCTGCTGGTCGTCGCCGTGGTCGGAACCACCGTCGAGCCGTGGCAGCTGTTCTTCCAGCAGTCCAACGTGGTGGACAAGCGCATCACCCCGCGCTGGCTGAACTATGAGCGCCTGGACACGGGCGCGGGCGTGCTCATCGAGGTGGCCGGCGCCGTCGTGCTGATGGCCACCTGCGCTTTCGGGCTGGCGCATACCAGGGCGTTCGGTAACTTCGCCGACCTGAGCACCACCTTTTCTGACCTGCAGCGGCACGTCGGCCACGGCGCCGGCGCCCTGCTGGCCCTGGCCGCGCTCGACGGCTCGCTGATCGGCGCCAACCTGACCGCCCTGACCACCACCTACACGCTGGGCGACGTGTACCCGAAGATGCGGCACTCCCTGCACTGGAAGCCGAAGCAGGCTCCCTGGTTCTACGGCCTGTACGCCGTGATGGTGGGACTGGCGGCCGTCGTGACGCTGGCCTGGGGCAACCACCTCGGCGTGGTCATCGACGGAGTCGAGGGGCTCAACGGCATCCTGCTACCCTCCGCCCTGATCTTTCTGATCCTGCTGGCCAACGACAAACCGGTGCTGGGCCCGTGGACCAACAGCACCGCGCAGAACGTGGTGGGGGGCGTCATCGTCTGGGTCGTGACCACCTTCTCCCTCGCCCCGCTGGTCACGACCTTCTACCCGGACGTCACGCTGAGACAGTGCACCTACGCCTTCGCCGTCTGCACGATCATCGGGTTGACCGCGGGAGCGATCCTGTGGCGGCTGCGGCCGTCCCGGCACCAGCCGGTCAGCCTGGACCCGGACGGTAACCAGCGACCGCCCGGGATGAGCCGCCCCCAGTGGCGCGAGGCCCTGCGGGAACGGCGCACCGCTTGGCGCACGCCCCGCCTCGACACGCTCGCGCGGCCTCCCCTCAGCGTCGCGCGCAAGGTCGGGCTTCTCACCCTCCGCGGCTACATAGTCCTCGCGATCGTCATCATGGCGATCAAGCTGGTCCAGGTCGCCACCGCTCACTAGCCGCCCGGCCCAGGCTAATAAGATCCGGGCTAATAGCAACAATGTGGCATTGCTGCTGCTATTACGACATTAATGCGACATCGTGGCTGTTTCCGGGCGGCACAGGACGCGAATTGGGCCCGCGCCAGGGAGCCGGCCCGCGATCACCAGATGACAGGATGAGATCCCGGTACCTGGTCAGGGTTTAATACCACTAATGGAATGAAAAGTGGTGCGTCGAGCGGGCCGATGTTGTTCGGCCCCGGCTCGCGGCGGGTACGGCGCATGCAGCGAGAAATACAGGGCTTATCCGGAGGAGGCGCGATGCGCGAGGAACTGCGCGAGCAGTCTGAAGCCTGGAAAAGGCCGGCGGGCAGCCTGCCCGCCCCCGGCGGCGAGGTCATCCGGCGGCGTGCGCGCCGGATGGCGCGCCATGCCGCGATGGGCCTCGCCGCCGCCGCCGTGTTCGCCGTCGCGGCGTGCGCGAGCTCGGCCGACCCGGCCGCGGCCGGGCACCCGGAGGCAGCCACCGGGTCGCCGGGCGCGACCTGGTATCCGGCCGGACGCCTGCCCGCCGCCAGTGCGGGCCCGGCGGACGCGCCCTATTTCGTCACGCTCGCCTTCCAGAAGCTCGACGTGCCCGCAACGGTTACGGACGCCTTCACCGGCCAGGTCCTCGGCGTGGTGCACCCGCCGCCCGGTGGCATGCGCTTCGCAGGCGTCGCTGCCGCGGGCGATGACCGTACGTTCATCCTCGCCGCCGAGGGCGCGGGTTCCGGGCAGTCCTCTGTCACCCGGTTCTACGAGCTCCGCCTGGAGCCCGGAGGCCGGCCGGGCCCGCTGTCGCTGCTCCCGGTGCTCGCGGTGGCCTACGGCGACACGTTCGCGGTGTCTGCCGACGGCACCATGCTTGCGATCGCGACCGGCACAGCCAGCAACGGCCGCATCGAGGTCGTCTCGCTGGCGACCGGCGAGGTCCGTACCTGGAAGGCCTCCGGCCACGGGTCCGCGACCAGCCTGTCCTGGGCGGGTGACCGCTGGCTCGCGTTCGACTGGTCGGACGCCTCAAGCGCCGCGCGGCAGTCGGGCCTGCGGCTGCTCGACACCGCGGCACCGGGCACTGACCTGATGTCCTCCCGTCTCGTCGTTTCCCAGGCAGCACGGTTCGGCAGCTTCCGCGGTCTTATCGGCCCGCTAATCACCCCGGACGGGTCGAAGGTGTTCACCACCATGGTTTCGGGCGAGCCGGCGAACCCGGCGGCCGAGGTGGTGGAGTTCTCGGCGCGCACCGGGCAGGCGCTCGGCGCCGTGACACCGTCGGTCGCCGAGTCAGGGATGGGCCAGTGGTGCGGCGCGCTGTGGACCGATCCCTCGGGCTGGCACCTGCTCGTCGCCTGCGGTGGCGTTCCCCAGGGCGTCCAGGGCCGGATCGACAATGGTCATTTCACCCGGATGAACCTGCACGTGCCGGCCTACAACTTCAGCACGCCCCGCGGGTCCTTCATCGCCTGGTGACCACCCGGTCCTAGCACGACGGGTTGGCGTTGTTGGCACCCGATGCCTGATCGAAGTCGCCGTAGCCGTTGAGGACGCCGTTGCCGCCCGACCACTGCCACATCAAGTGGCATGCGGCCGGAGCACGGCCGAACCACCAGGCGTCGGCGCCGGAATCTGAGAAGCCCCACGGGAACCTGAGCCAGGCCTGCTCGTTGTCGAAGGTCCATTCGGCCGTGTGCTGGATCAGCTCGCCGCCGAAGATGCCGCTCCACGAGCCGTACGAGCGTCCGCCCGCGGAATAGACGCCGGCCAGGTAGGGGGAGTGGGCATCGAGGTAGTTCCTGAAGCCGGTGAAGGTCGCGTAGTCCACATGCGCGTCGATGAACCACGCCTTGATACTGTTACCGCACGGGCCGTTCCAGACGGTATTCCATCCGTTTCCGTCCGGCGCCACGCCGTTGTTCTCGATGTCCATGAAGATGTAGCGGAAGCCGAAGAAAGAACCACGCAGAGCGGCGATGACCTGCTTGGCCTGGGCCACGCCCCAGGCCGTCGCCTCCGCCACCGTGCCGTTGTAGTGCGGATCGCGGCCGGGCCCGGCCGCGAACCAGTACGCCGCGGCGCCGAGGCCCGCGTGGTACTTGACGAGATTGTCGTTCGCCATGTTGTAGTTCGCCTGAACCCAGTTGAGCCCGCTGGTGGTGCAGCCCTTCCAGTTCAGGTACGAGCCAAGCTCCCCGATGTACTCCCCGTAGAGGCCGTCGGTGCCGTTGGCGCAGTCACCGGCCGGCTCCCGGTAGGGACCGTTGCCGCACGCGAACGGGGCGGAGCTATCGGTCCCGTAGTAGAAGCCGGAGGAGCCGCTGTTGGCCGTGAGCCCGAGCAGATCGGCTTTCGCCGCCGGGAGCACACGGCGCGCGATCGTCATGGCCGCGCGACCGGGACGACTCGGGAGGTAGGACAGGATGCGCGCCGATCCGCAAAGGCTCACCGGCGCGGTGAGCCGAACGGTGCGGCCCGCGCCGAGCGCAACCGTGGACGGATAGACGGTCACCGACGTCACCCGGCGGCAGGACCGGGTTCCGTTTCCCGCCGCCAGCACGGCGATGGACACCGACTGTCCCGGCCGCAGGGTCAGCGCGGTCTTCTGGGCCGTGCCGCGCTGATAGGTGGTCAGCAATGCCTTTCCTGCTTCGAGTGCGGTCGTATTGGCCAGGAGCTTGGCCACCTGGCCGCCGCTGCCGGCCTCACGCACCCGCACCGTCGGCCAGCTTGCCGGGAGTGCGCAGGTGCCGCCGCCGTTGCTGAGCTGGAGTTCGATGACCGAGCCAGCGCCATCGGATACGGTGCCGGAGACGCCCGCCCGGAGCTGGGCCGTCCCGCACGCGGCAGGCTCGGCGGCGCTGGTCACCGCGAATGGCGGCGGAGCCGACGAGGCCTTCAGGCCCTTGATCTCACGGGTCAAGGTCTGCATGGCGTAAAACGGGGACAACTGCAACTGTCCGCCCACGCAGGGCACGTGGGAGCCGGCTGGCTGGGGGACAGTCACCGCATGGCCTGCTCCCGGCAGAGTCAGCCCGAGCGCCCACCTGTCGACGCATCCAGACGGGGTAGCCGGGGACATCGCCGTTACCACGGCGCTCTGGCCCGGCCGCAGGACGATCCGCGCCTCCGGGACCACCGCCAGATTGCTGAACCTCACGTCGCTGGTCCCGGTGGCAACCGTTTTGCCGGCCGTCGCCCGGACCACCAGTCGTGGCCATCCGCGCAGCGAGCACGCGGTGCGAGCGCTGTTCAGGAACACCACGTTCCATGCCTGCTTGCCCATCCCGTCGGCCGGATCCCCCGGGATGGCGGACGGCACGCTGATACGCAGGTCACCGGCCCGGCACCCGGCCGCATCGGAACGCGGGGAGGCGGCCGCGCCGGAGGCGGACGGCTGGGCTGATGCCGGGCCGGCCGCAAGCGTGAGCGGCGCGACGGCTACCGCGACCGTGATTGCCCACAGAGCTGTCCACGGCGGGATCGCCCTTCGAACCATGTTCGGAATACCTCCAGCAGACGAGTAAGGCGTGCAAGCCGACAGCGCCGACGGCCCAGTGGTCCGGCAATCAGATATTCCGCGGGGTTGGCCGCGTAATTCTCTAACGCCTGGCAATCGCTCCCCGTTTTACCGTGTAGATTCCATCCTGGCCGGACGACACGCCGAGCAGGCCGATATGAAATCATTAGCTGGACCGTTCATGAGGCCTCACTAGCCGTCCTGATAGCGGCCGGGCCTCAGCGCGGGCTGATAAAGCATTCAGCGAAGCCGGGGAAACCAGCTACGCCGGCCGGGGCCGGTAGTACACCTCCGGATAGCGGAGCGCAAACTTTAGCCACAGAGCGCTGCCATCCGGGTGCAATCATGTAAACGTTATCCGATGCAGGTCAAACTGTGACCTTCGGTGGCACCCTTATCGCCGTCACCACGCTGCGACGATGAGCGCCGCGTCCCCGAATGGGCATGAAAGTATCAGCATGACACCACTCGTCCGGCTTTCGGCGGGAATGTACGTCTGTGACGCCCACGGCGCTGGGTAGGCCGCCGGAGGGTGGCCGGGTTACGCTGTCCTTTGATCCTCCTGCCGGGAGGTGCCGTGATGACAGGGCCGGGATACGAAAACGCGGCGGCTGCGGGCCGCGGCCACCTGCGCGTGCCGTACGCCGACCGCGAGCACATGATCGACACGCTCAAGGTCGCGTTCGTACAAGGCCGGCTGACCAAGGACGAGTTCGACGAGCGGATCGGCCAGGCGCTCGGCTCACGCACGCACGCGGAGCTGGCTGCGCTGACCGCTGACATCCCGGCCGGACTGGCCCCGGCCCGGCGGCCGCGCAAGCCGGCCCGCGGGCCCGCGAACAACGCGGTCAGGTGGGGCGCATCCGGGTTCATTACGCCAGCCATTCTGGCCGTCGCTTCCGCGTTGGCCTCCCTGCACGGCGGTGCTGGATATGCGGCTGTCGCCTTCGTGATCGCATTCGCCTACTTCGTCTCCTGGCTGTCCGTCGGGACCAATATGCTCTGGGAATGGCACTGCATGTCGTTGCCGACGGCACGAATGTGCGTTAGGTGTGCGCATACCGCCGTATCTCACCACAGGCGAGGATCCTGCACGGTCCGGCTGGATTCGGTGAAAATGTGGCGACGCTGTCCGTGTGCGGGCTATGTCCCGCCGGGGCGGTCACCGGAGACCGCCGACGATAGCCAGGGTGAATTGCTAAGGATCGGGGTGTGACGTCGGCTGGCCGCTGAGCTGAGAACCCGGATCTGGCTACGCTCAGATCTGGAGGCAGGGTAATGGAACTCCTGGTCGAGGACGCCATCTTCGTGACCATGGCAGCAGGCGCCGGGCCTGCCGAGTGCATGCTTGGCCTCACCGTCGCGGGATCCTCCGATGCACCCGTCATCACCGCCGATCCCCTCATCGGCATCCGCGACGCCATCATGCGCCACACCAGCGACGGCCGCCTGCTCGGCCCGGCCGAGCGCCTGCCGGCCCGCGACGCGCTCGCCCTGTACACCACCCGCGCCGCCTACGCCTGCTACCGCGAGCGAGAGGTCGGCTCGCTCGAACCGGGTAAGCTCGCCGACTTCGTCGTCCTGGACAAGAACCCGCTCGAGACAGAACCCGGGCAGATCCCCGGCATCCGGGTTCTGGCCACCGTCCTCGGCGGAACCCCGGTCCACCAATCCGGAAACCTCTTCCCCGGCCGCTGACCGCGATATCGTGCCCCGCGGCGCGCACACGTAGCGTGGGCGGCATGGCCGAGACGACATGGCTGGATGCCACCGCACAAGCTGATCTTGTCCGCCGTGGTGAGGTGAGTCCCAAGGAGCTGGCCGAGGCGGCCATCGCCGCGATCGAGGCGGTCAACCCGCAACTGGATGCCGTGATCCGGACGCGGTTCGATGCGGCACGGGTGGAGGCCGACGGCGACCTGCCCGACGGGCCGTTCCGCGGCGTGCCGATCCTGTACAAGGATCTGGGCTGCACGGTCGCGGGTGAGCCCACGGCGTTCGGCCTGGGGCTGCTGCGTGCAGTGGCGTGGCCGGTGACGTCCTACCTGGCTGAGCAGTTCCGGGCGGCCGGCTTCGTCCCGCTCGGCCGTACCAACGTGCCGGAGCTGGGCACCACGGTCACCACCGAGCCGCGCAGCTTTTCCCCGGCCCGCAACCCGTGGGATCCCGGTCATTCGACCGGTGGCTCGTCAGGAGGGTCGGCCGCCGCGGTGGCGGCCGGGCTGGTGCCGGTCGCGCACGCCAACGACGGCGGCGGCTCCATCCGCGTCCCGGCCAGCGAGTGCGGTCTGGTCGGGCTCAAGCCGACCCGCGGGCGGGTGAGCCAGGGCCCGCTTACCGGGGAGGCGTGGGCCGGCGGGGTAGCCGACGGGGCGGTCACGCGGACCGTGCGGGACGCGGCCGGGGTGCTCGATGTGATCAGCACGCGCATGACGGGCGAGCCGTACTACGCGCCGCCGCTGCCGCGTCCGCTGGTGCGGGAGGTTGGCGCCGATCCGGGCCGGCTGCGGATCGGGATGCTCGACCGGCCGGGCGCCGAGGGGTATCTCGACGATCCGCAGTGCCGCGCCGCGGTGGCCGGCGCCGCGCGGCTGCTGGAGTCGCTCGGCCACCACGTCGACCAGTCCGCGCCTGCGGCCATGTTCGAGCCGGGGTTCACCCGGCGCTTCAACACGATCATCGCGGCGGACGCCGAGACGATGTTCCAGGGCTTCGAAGGGCTACTCGGCCGCCCGATCGGCGAGGACGAGATCGAACCGCGCAACGCCGCCTACCGGCAGGCCGGCCGGGAACTCAGTGCGGTGGCCTACCTGCAGAGCCGGGTGTGGTTCGGGATGTGGGCGCGCCGCATGGCGGACTGGTGGAACGACCACGATCTGCTCGTGACACCCACCCTGGGCGCGCCCCCGCCCGAGCTGGGCTGGTTCACCGCGGCCGGGCCGCAGCAGGAGGGGAAGCGGATCGTCAGCTTCATCCCCTACACCGCGCAGTTCAACATGACCGGCCAGCCGGCTGTCAGCCTCCCGCTGCACTGGACGCCCGCCGGCCTTCCGGTCGGCGTGCAACTGGTGGCCGCCTACGGGCGGGAGGACATCCTCATCCGGGTCGCCAGCCAGCTCGAGCAGGCCGCGCCCTGGAGCGAACGACACCCGCAGGTACACGCGTAAGCCGCCAGATCAGGGACCCAGGACGCTCGCGGTCAGCGGGCCGACGATTCCGTCAGCGGTCAGCGGCAGGGATTTGATACCGCTCGGACTGGCGTGCCGCGGGTGACCTTGGCGAAGTGCACGCCGCTGTCGGTCGACTCATAGAAGCCGTTGTTCTGCGTGTTGCCCGGCCCGTGCCAGCCGATCGCCGCGATGATGTCCTGGCCCGACGGCCCGGGCTCAGGTGCCGGGGTCGGGATCTGCGTCCGCGACCTCAAGGTCAGGGTCCACCCCGCCTTCGCGGTGCTTTTCCGACGCGCGCATCACGGCCCGCATCTTGGCGAACTCGGCGGTGTGCGACATGTCAGGCACGCCGCCATGTTTGTCGTCGGCGTCTCCCGGCGCCGGTATGCGCTCAGTCATGGCCCGATCCTCCTCCGCAAGCCGAATGCGGCCGCCAGCACCCGTCCGGCCTCGGCGACCCGCCCAGTCTAGTAGCGAAACGGCGTGCCCAGAGAGGGAAGCGATGCTGGCTAAGGCACCTCTCGGGCCCGGCACCGGCGACGCCCGAGATGTTCACCGGCCTGTTCCGCCTGGCTTACGCTTCGAACTGGCCATCCCCCCGAGATCGCCACTGTCCTGTGGGCCGAACGGTCCTCATTTCCTGGTACGCCGGTGCCGGGACCACCGGGTCGTCGCCAGCAGGAAGGCAAGCGCCAGGGCGATGAGCCCCAGTACCTGGGCGGTCAGCACCGACGTCCCAGCGGGACTGGCGGAGGCGTCCGCCACCTGGCCGGCCGGGCTGGCGCTGCGCCCGGCGGCCGGGTGAGTCGTTCCGGGGACGGGGACGGGGACGGGGACGGGGACGGGGGCGGGGCTCGGTGCGGGGGCGGGCACGATGGCCGGGAAGAGACCCGACGCGTTCCCGGCGCCGATGACCGCGGTGCTGGCGACGTTCAGCTCCGGGATAGATCCGGGCGGGTCGCCCGGGGGAATGGTCGGGAACAGGCTCGCCGCGTTCCCGGCACCGATGACCGTGCTGCTGGCGCCGATCAGGTTCGGCGTAGGGCCGAGGGGCGAGGGCGTGGCTGACGGCCTGGGGGATGCCGGGCGCGTCCTGCTGGCACTCGCCATGGGAGATACCGAACGGGTTGGGCTCGCGCTGGGCATGGGGGTGTGCGAGCTCGAGCGGGTTGGACTGGCCGTCGGCTTGGGGCTGGAGCCAGTCGGGCTCGCGCTGGGCGTGGGGGTCGCCGAGGTGGAGCGAGTCGGCGTGGGCGTGGGGGTCGCCGAGGTGGAGCGAGTCGGCGTGGGCGTGGGGGTCGCCGAGGTGGAGCGAGTCGGCGTGGGCGTGGGGGTCGCCGAGGTGGAGCGAGTCGGAGTGGGCGTGGGGGTCGCCGAGGTGGAGCGAGTCGGAGTGGGCGTGGGTGTCGGGGTGGCCGATGCGGATGGCGTTGGGCTGGCGCTGGCGCTGGCGGTGGGCGCTGGCGCGGACGTGGATGGTGAGGTGGAAGGCGATGCGGATGCCGACGGCGACGGGCTTGGCGTGCTGGAGGCGCCGGGGGCCGAACTCGTGCCGACCGCGGTCGCGGAGGGAGAAGGAGAGGAGGTGACCGCGCTCGCGAACGCGGCATCAGTCGGGTCGGCTGACAATCCCGGGACAAGCAAGGCCCCGGTCACCAGGCCGGCTACCACCGCCCGGCGATGCGCCAGAGACATGTGAACCGCCCGCGTCTGCTGCTCGAGCTGGTTGGTGCGTAAGGGTGTGACGATTCGGCGCACGGATCGGTTCCCGGGACGCGCCGGCGATGCATAACACCACTCCGCGTGCGACGTAACCGCCGACGCCGAGCCCCTCGACCACCGTGCAGGCACGGGCGCTCATCTGCGCCGTGCGCAGGTAGGTGGCGAACTTCCTGCGGATACCGTAGATGCCCAGGCCCAGGCCCACGGCGGCAACCGCATCGCGCGTCCGCTGGGCCTGCTGATCCCGGATGGCGACCGTGCGAGCACGGACACCCGCTGGTACTGCACGGACGTCAAGTCGTGCACGGAACGCTGGACGACAGCCCATCCGAGTTGACCCGCGTGCTCCCAGCTCAGCTGCTGCGCTGCCGCCCCGGCGAGCCATCCGGCTGCGCGATCTCAGTGAAGTGGTACGCGGCCATGGGCCCCAGCAGCTGAACGTCGATCCGCCCTTCCCACCCACCGGCCAGATTCTCGATAACCTGCTCTATGTCGCGTTCCCGGTCGACCGCCGCGAGGAACGCGACATGGACCGCGTCCAGCTCATGGGTTGGTTCTTGCACCACGCTGGCCAGGCAAAGCTCCTCCATGGCCTGCTTCAGGGCCCCGGTGTCCTGCGCCCGCATGGCCGTGGTGGCCTGGCTGGTGAGCTGGGCTAGCTCGATCCTGGCGTCCCGGGCAGCGTCAGGGTCACGGCCCTGGATCGTATCCCGCAGCCGCGCTGCCTGCTCGTTCTCCGACACGACCTCACGCAGGACCGCGTCCTCGACGTAGCGGCCCTTGACCTGGAATTCTGCGTGGCCCTCAAGCCGATCGAGAGCCGCGGTGAACTCGTCGTGATGGGCCGTGAGCAACTCCTCGACCACCGCGTCCTCACTGGCCAGGACGGTCCCGAAGCGCAGCGGCAGGACGGGCACTTCGGCGGCGGTAGCGTCCAGGATCTCCCGGTGGGTCCTCAGATCGCCGGGCGACTCCAGCCTCCCGGGCAAGTCCACTTCGCTGATCAAGGCAGCTAGGCCGTCGAAGTGGACGTCGCGCAGCAGGCCAGGATGATTCCCGACGCCGGGCATGTCCCCTGCCACCTCGATGTCTGCGGGGAGGATCCCGTAGACATAGATACCTTTCTGCTGCTGTACGGCCCCGTTACCGCTGCCTGCGGTGGCCGCCTGGGAGCGCGGCTTGCCACGGCGCTGCCGTCGGCTCGGCTTGGCGGTGACCTTCCGGGCCTTCGCGATGTACCTCGCTGCGACCCGGCCCAGGGAGTTACCGTCCTTCCGGCAGAGGTCAATCTGGTATGCCTTGCCGTCCAGCGCGAACGTCCAGGTCTTGACGTCCTTCGCGTTGCCGCACACATCACAGGTGAGCGTTACCTGAGTCACAGTCGCCATCACCCTGTTCCCAACCGGTCAGTCAGATTTGATTGCAGGCAAATGATCTACCCGCCCCAGCCCCGGACATGCATCCCGCCAGCGGTAACGTGGCGTGCATGACCCGCCGGACGGCGGTCAATGATTGACCGGGGCCCACGAGGAGCGGCCGAGGATTTCGTTCAGCAACGACAGCTTGAGCTGCCCGTGTCCCTCGCCGCCGAGTTCGGGGCCGAGGTGGGTGGCCCACAGCCTGCGCTTGCGGACCTCCTCCTTCAGCGGGTTGATGACCCGGCGCAGGCGGTCGTCCGGCGGCGTGAACTGCCTCCCGCGCCACACCAGGTCGAGCGGCTCGACCTCATTCCGCACGAACTCGTCGGCCCAGTCGAGCTGAGCCTGGTACTCAGGATCGGTCTCGAAGTCCCACGCCATCGTGCCTCCTTGCTGGCTGCGGACGCTGATCACGGAATTAACCCGGCCGGCGCCTAACACAATTCTGGATCCGGCACCTCCGGGAATCCACACCCGGCGGGGCGCCCTCCCCTGGCCGCCGTGTCAGTGGGTTGTGCTGCGTCGTGCCGTGACGAGGGTGGTGACCACGCTGGCCCGAATCGGTCGCCCGAGTCGCTCATAGATAGCCGCGTTCTCATGCTCGAGGGCTCGACGCTGGTCCGGTGAGAGCCGGGCGTGAAACGACATCGTGCGGAGGACAGCGTTGAGTTCGTCAGCAGTCTGCTCGATGAGTTTCGGTACCACCGCTACCTGGACATCACTGAACAGACGGCTGGCGTAGTCTTGCGCCACGTCATAGCTGCCGAGCCAGGCCCACACCGCTGAGACATTTTCCCGGCGCTGTTTCACCCCCGCGAGCGTGGCGTCGAGATCCCTATAGGCTGGCCAATCAGCGGCAATGTCAGGTGCGGCCTTTCTCATGGCAGCCAGCATTGCTTCTTGATCGTGCTTGCTACGTTCCCCCGCAAGTCCGAAGTAGGAGATGAGCGCGAGTGTTCCGCCGGGAACTAGCAGGTCAGCGATTTTGCGCCAACTAACCTTGGGATCGACCCAATGCAGCGCGGAGGCCGAGAAAACGGCCCGGAAGCGCTCATGGGAGCACGATGCATCCTCAAATCGAGCGTTCATGAACTCTACCGCTCCAGCGCCTTCCAGGTTTTGCCTGGCTAGTGCTATGAGGTTCGTGCCGGGTTCGAGTGCTGTGACGCGCAGCCCCCGGGCGACGAGACTGCGCGTTAGCTGACCGCTCCCACATCCGATCTCAAGCACCTGATCACCGTCCCCGATACCAGCGACCTGACAAGCTTGGTCAACGAGTTCGTCGGGATACATCGGACGGTTGCGGTCATACTCAGCCGCTATCTCATCAAAGACTTTGCCGTAGTGGCGTGCGCTAGACACCCGTAGCCGTGTCATTCAAAGCGGGCGTCGCCAGCGCGGTAGCCAGCCGTTGACCCGCCACTTGGAGCCAGGATGCGCGGGCAGCAGCAAGACGACCAGCAGCCCCACGGCCGACAGCAGCAGGCCTAGTGTCAACCCAACCCGCTCGCCGTAGCCCTTGCGCTCCGACATCCACGACGCGGCGGCGGCCGAGATAAGCCACAAGAACAAGAGATACAGCGCCTTGGCGCCGATAGTTCCGATAGTTATCACGCTCCGTTTTCAGTCATGTGCCAAGGTACGCTTTCTGAACCTCAGGGTCGTCACGAAGCCTGACCGACTCGTTGGCCAAGGCTATCCGTCCGGTCTCGAACACGTAGCCGCGGGCGGCGGCGTCGAGCGCGTAATTGGCGTTCTGCTCCACCAGGAGGATCGCGACCCCGGAGCGGTTAATCTCGCCGATAGTCTCGTAGATCCGCCGTACCAGGAGCGGCGCGATGCCAAGTGACGGCTCGTCGAGCATCAGCAGCTTGGGCCGGGCCATCAGGGCGCGGCCGATCGCGAGCATCTGCTGCTCGCCGCCCGACATCGTGCCGGCCTTCTGCCGCGAGCGCTCCTTGAGCTGAGGGAACAGCTCGTAGACCCGGGCGATGTCTTCGGCGATCTCTGGACCGCGCCGCCGATGGGCGCCTAGGTCCAGGTTCTCGCGCACCGTCATGCGGGGGAAGCAGTGGCGGCCCTCCGGCGCAAGGGCGATTCCGCGGCCGACGATCTCGTGCGCCGGCACGCGCGTGATCTCCTCTCCGGCGAACACGATCTTCCCCGCGCTGGCCGGGGTGAGGCCCGATATCGAGCGCAGGCTTGTCGTCTTCCCGGCCCCGTTGGAGCCGATCAGCGTCACCACCTCGCCCGCAGCTACCGTCAGCGAGATGCCTTTGAGCGCCTCGATCGAGCCGTAGCGGGTATGCAGGTCGGTGACCTCGAGCAGCGCCATCAGTCCTGCTTTCCGAGATAGGCCTCGATCACCCGCGGGTCCGTCCGGACCACGGCCGGCTCTCCCTCGGCGATCTTCCTGCCGTGGTCGAGCACCGTGACGCGCTCGGAGACCCCCATCACGACCTTCATGTCGTGTTCGATCAGCAGGATGGTCAGCTTCTTCTCGTCACGCAGCCTGCGCATGAAGGTCGTCAGCTCCGCCGACTCGCGCGGGTTCATGCCAGCGGTCGGCTCGTCGAGCAGCAGGACATTCGGCTCGGCCGCCAGCGCCCGCGCGAGTTCCACCCGCCGCTGGTCGCCGTAGGACAGCTGCGCGGCGAGCCGGTCGAATACGGTGCGGGGCAGTCCGACGTACGCCAGCAACTCGCGGGCACGCTCCTGTGTTGCCCGTTCCTCACGGCGGACCCAGGGCGGACGGAAGATCGATCCGAACAATCCCGCCCGCATCCGGGCGTGATGTCCGATCATCACGTTCTCGACGGCCGTCATCGCGCCGAACAGGCGGATGTTCTGGAAGGTCCGCGCGACACCGTACCCGGTGATCACATCCGGCCGGGACCGCGTGATGTCCCGGGCGCCGAGGACAATCCGGCCCCGGGTGGGCCGGTACAGCCCGGTCAGCATGTTAAACAGGGTCGTCTTCCCGGCGCCGTTCGGCCCGATCAGCGAGACGATGGAGTGCTCCGGAAGGTCGACCGAGACGTCGTCGACGGCACGCAGTCCCCCGAACTCCTTCGTGATGCGCTCCGCGCGCAGGACGGCCGGGGCGAGCAGAGCGGACGGAGCGGGGCCAGCGGGCGGAGCGGGGCCCTCGGCCGGGTTCACGCCGCGCCTCCGGCGCCGCCCGGCGCCTCCGCGAGCTGCGCGTCCTCCGCCGCGATCTCGGCCGTGAGTTCGAGCCGGCGTCGCCGTTCCGGGATCAGGCCCTGCGGTCGCAGCACCATCATGATCACCAGCAGGAATCCGAAGATCCCGAACTCCACCTGGGTCAGCTGGAAGTGCAGGCCGAACTTGCTAGGCAGATCGTTCAGCACGTCAGGGATCAGGTAGTTGTTGATGTAGCCGAGGGCCAGCCCTCCGACGACCGCGCCCCAGATCGAGCCGAGCCCGCCGATGATCACCATCGCGAGGATGAAGATCGAGAACCCGAACGCGAACTGGCTGGCGTTGACCTCGGTGTAGTAGGTACCGAAGAACGCGCCCGCCATGCCGCCGAACGCAGCGCCGACCGAGTAGGCGAGCAGCTTCGTTTTCACCAGCGGAATTCCCATCGACACCGCCGCGACCTCGTCCTCGCGCAACGCGATCCAGGCCCGGCCGAGCCGCGACTCGCGCAGCCGCAGGTTGACGAACAGGACCAGGAGCAGGATTGCGAAGATCAGCCAGTACCACGGCCTCAGGTTCAGCAGGCCGAACGACCCGGCGCCCGGGAAGTACGGCGCATCGACGGCGCTGATGCCGAGGTTGCCGGCGGTCAGCGTCATGCCGCCGCCGACCGGGATGCTCTGGCCGTTGACGGCGAGCGTGCCGATGATCTCCCCGAACGCGAGCGTGACGATCGCGATGTAGTCGCCGCGCAGGCGCAGCGTCGGCAGGCCGATGAGTATCCCCGCCGCCGCGCAGATGAGCGCGGCGGCGATCAGGATCAGCACGAAGTTGAGGTGGACCCCCGGCAGCGTGCTCGCGACCGGCGAGACCAGCACGTGGATGTGCAGCTTGAAGAAGAACCCGGAGCCGAACCATCCCAGCGAGTACGCGCCGAGCGCGTAGAAGGCGACGTAGCCCAGATCGAGCAGTCCGGCAAATCCCACCACGATGTTGAGGCCGAGCGACATGACCGCGTAAGCCACGGCGATGATGGTCCCGTTCATGAAGCCGCTGTCCGGCGGGAAGAAGAACGGCAGCACGATCCCGACCACGATGAGCGCTCCGGCCAGCGCGCGGTTCCACCAGGGAGGCAGCCGCTCCACCGCCGCGGCCTGCCGCTCCCGCAGCCGCCCCAGGAACCCGCTCATCCGGCCTCCCTCGTCTCCTCGCCGAGCAGCCCGCGCGGGCGAAGGACCATGATCACGATCAGGTAGCCGAACACGACTGCCTCGGTCCATTGCGGGCCCATCCGCGCATCGGCCAGCGCCTGGATGACGCCGATGATGAGGCCGCCGAGCACCGCGCCGCGTACGTTGCCGATGCCGCCCATCACCGCGGCTGTGAACGCGATCAAGCCGGCTTTGAAGCCCTGGAAGTACCACACGTTGGTCTCGTAGAGCGCGTACACGAGGCCCGCCGCGCCGGCCAGCATGCCGCCGAGCAGGAACGTCAGCGAGATCGTGGCGTTGACGTTGATGCCCATCAGCCGGGCGGCCTCCGGGTCCTGGGCGGTGGCCCGCATCGCCCGCCCCGCGCGAGTGGAGTTGATGAACCAGCTCAGCGCGAACACGAGCGGGATCATCACCGCGAATACGAGGATGTAGCCGCGCTGGATCGGCACGCCGCCGATGGTGAACACGGTCTGCTGCACGCCGATCAGGTCGGGCACGCTCTGCGGGGAGCCCCCGCGCCAGAGCAGGCCGACGTTCTGCAGGATGAACGAGAAGCCGACCGCGGTGATCAGCGCCGCGAGCTTGGGCGCGCTGCGCAGCGGCCGGTAGGCGACCCGCTCGATCAGGACGTTCAGGGATCCCGTCACGATCATCGTGATGATCAGCGTCAGCAGCAGGAAGCCGGTCAGCGCGGCGGCGCCCATGCCGGGAGTGAGCCCGAACATGCTCCACAGGCCCACGGCGGTGAAGGAGCCGATCATGAATACGTCGCCGTGCGCGAAGTTGATCAGCTCGATGATTCCGTAGACCAGCGTGTACCCGATCGCGATCAGGGCCCAGATAGCGCCGTTGGACAGGCCCTGGGCGAAGTCGTAGCCCAGGTTCGACAGGTCGTGGTGGACCACCGGGTGGCCCGCAACAGTGACCTGGTAGCCGAACACCAGATCGTGGACGCCGTAGTAGACCGGCAGCGCCGCGAGCGCCGCGATCAGGCCCCACTGGCCGGCGTAGCGGCGAACCGCCGCCAGCGGGCGTACCGGCGTGGCGGGCCGGCTTGGCGGAGAAACGGTTGTGGTTTCCATGGCTCCGTGCGGAGTATCGAGCGGCGTGCTGATGGCACCTCACAGAGGTGGTGGGGAGCGGTTAGCCCCCCACCACCCCATTGTGGCCTTTAACTAACCGTCTTCGTAGGTGTGACCGTCTTGAAGAAGACGGGCTCGCCGTTGGATCCGACCTTGTACAGGCCGTAGGACTTCAGCGTCGTGTCACCGTTGGCGTTGAATCCGTAGGTGCCCAGCACTGACTGAACCGACTTGTCCGCGAACAGGGCCGCCAGCACGGCGGACTTGTCATTGCCCTTCGCGCCGAGGTTCTTGATCGTATTGAGCGCGAGTTGCATCACCGCGTAGCCGTAGATCGCGTACGGGTCGGGGCTGGAAACGCCGTACTTGGCCTGGTACGCGGCCAGGAACGCCCTGCCGCCCGGATACGCGGCCAGGTCCTGCGTCGCGACCGTGCACTGGATCAGCGGGTCGATCGCGGCCGGGACACCGCCCTTCGACGCGGCGGTGTAGGAGCTCGTGCACACCCCGTCGCCGCCGAAGATCTTGGCGGTGGGGAGCGCCGAGTGGACGTCCTTGGTGATCTGGACGGCGCCGTTGGAGACGATGCCGGCGAAGAAGAAGCAGTCGGCTCCCTGGCCCTGGACCGTCGAGGCGTAGGAGCGGAAGTTGGGCGCGGTCGGGTCGATCCCGGTGTTGCTGACGATCGTGACCCCGTAGTAGCCCTTCTCCAGCTCGAGGAGGGTGGCCAGGCCGGTTCCGTAAGCCTCCTTGTCGTTGGCCACGGCCACCTTGGTGCAGCCCGCGTCCTTCATCGCGATCAGGTCCGCGGCGGCCTGGATCGAGTCGATCGGCACGATCCGCAGGTAGGTCCGCTTCCCGGTCGGGTAGTACTTCTGCGGCTCACCGGGGGCGCTGCCCGGCAGGCTGGTGGTCAGGCCGACGTAGGTGTTGGCCGGGCTCACCTGCGGTATGCCCGCCTCGTTGAGGATCGGGATCGACACCTCGCTGGCACCGGAGTTGAACTCGCCGATGTAGACGACAGCCTTCGAATCCGAGGCCACCTTGCGCGCGTTCGCCGCCGTCTGGCCCGGGTCCCACTTGGCAGCCGCGGCGGTTGAGTCGTCGAGTACCTGGTAGTTCACCGTCCACTGACCGGCCTTGCCGTTGGCCTGAGCGAGCGCGAGCTTGATCCCGTTGACCAGCGGGATGGTCTGCGCGCTCGAGGCTCCCTGCATCGGCAGGCTCGAGTAGACGTCGACCGTGCTGCCGGACGCGCTACCGCTGCTGGTAGCCGAGCTGCCGCTGCCGGCGGACGAGCTGCCGCTGCTGCTGCAGCCGGCAGCCGCCAAGGCGATCACGGCCAGGGCTGCGATCGCAGTGGTCCGTCTCATAATCTTCATCTTCCTCTCGTTGATCGGAGAATTCCGGCTGCCGTGAAGCAAGCTAGCTGGCCCGCTTCGGGCTTCAGCCCCCCTGCGGCAGCCGAGGGATGGACGATTTGACCAAGTCTCCTTACGGCGGCCGAACCGGGCTGGGCGTCGATTCCTGTCGGTGTCCCGGGCGGGTGAACATCACCGTGAGCACACCTTGGCGGCCGTCCTGGCATTGGAAGAGCATGCCAAAGTCCTGTCTCGCGGACGGCAACCGTAGGTAACGAAGCAATCAAGGGTCGACGCAGGTCGCCGCAGAAGGGTGCAGAAGGGTGCAGAAGGGAAATAAGATCACGCCCGAGGCGCAGCCGCGGCTGCTATCCGGGCGATTCTAGCGCGACAACGTTGTCTGCGTGGCAGATCACAACGGGGTCGTGCGTTGCGCAGATCACTGTCTGGCCCTCTTCGTGAGCGGCGGCCGCCAGCAGAGCCGCGACGGCCCGGGCGTTGTTCTCGTCCTGCCTCGAGGTCGGCTCGTCCACGATCAGCAACCCCCGCGCACTCGCCAGCGCCCGGGCCAGCGCCAGGCGCTGGGCTTCCCCAGCCGAGAGCCGGTGGACGCGCTGGCGGGTCAGGTCGGCGAGCCCGGCCCGCATCAGCGCCTCAGCCGCACGCCCGGCGGCGGCGTTAGCGTCCCAGCCACGTATCCGCAGTATGAGCACGGCATTTTCCTCTGCGCTCAGGAACCCGATCGGTGCGGGCTCCTGCGAGAGGTACCCGATCCGCTGCCGGCGCAGGCTCGCGAGTTGCTCGGCGTTGCCGTCGCCAAGCGAGTGCCCGTCGACCATGACCTGGCCCGAACTTGGGCGGTCAAGCCCGGCCACCAGTTTCAGCAGCGTCGTCTTCCCTGCCCCCGAGCGACCCGTGATGGCGGTCATCTGGCCGGGCGCGAAATCGTGCGTGAGCCCGCCGAGCACGTGGCGCCGGGTTGGCCCGTGCCCGTAGCTGCGCACCGCGGAGCGAAGCTCGACCCGGACCGGGACCCCGCGTGCCGTCGGCTGCGGCCAGGATTTGGCTGCTGCCGCTGCGGCCGGGCCGGAATCGCTGACCGCCCTGGTCACGGTCACCCCGCCCGGGGTCGGCTGCACCAGGGCGCGGCGCCCGATACCGGCCTGAATGAGCAGATCGGGGGGAAGCCGCAGCCAGCCGTCCTTGACCACGAGCGCCTCCTCCCCGCCACGCCGGTCGCCGATGATCCGCCCGTCCCTTATCCGGAGCGTGCGGTCGGCGACCTCGGCGGTTGCCGGATCGTGGGTCACGAGGATGACGCTCGTGCCGTTGGTGCGGGAGAGCTCGACGATCAGCGCGCGGACCGCGTCCGCGCTGACGTCGTCGAGCTCGCCGGTCGGCTCATCGGCAAGCAGCAGTGCCGGCCGGTGGGCGAGCGCGGCGCACAGCGCAAACCGCTGGCGCTCGCCACCGGACAGCTCCCCGGGAAACGCGTCAGCCCGATCGGCCAACGCCGCGGCCTGGAGTAGTTCATCGACTCGGGGGCGACGCTCCCGTCGCGGCATTCCCCGCAGCGCGAGTGGCAGCCCGATAGCGTCACGCATGCGAAGGTCCGGGGTCAGCGCTTTCTCGGCGTGCTGCCCGAGGAACCCTACTAGCTCGTGCCGGAGCCGCGACCGGGAGCGCGGTGGCATCCGGCCGATGTCGCGGCCTAGCACGCGGACCACCCCGGCCGACGGCTGCTGGAACCCGGCGACTACGCGCAGGAGCGTGCTCTTCCCGGCGCCGCTCGGGCCGAGCACGCACAGCACTTCGCCGCGGGCCAGCTCTAGGTTCGTCCCCTGGAGCGCCGCCGCGTCCCCCTCATTCGTGCGGTGTACGCAGAACACATCGCGCAGTTCGACGACCGCTTCGCTCATCGGACGACGCTTTCCCGCGGCTCTCCGCCACGTTCTGCGGGTGATCGCGACAGCCGGCCGGCTCGCCTGCTTCCGATCAGCGCCCGGGTCGCCAGCCAGCTCGCGAGCGCAAGTAGCGCGAAGGTGCCCGCACTCCAGGCCGCGAGCGCCGTCCACGGCACGACGGTCACCACCGGCGGGCGTGGATCGGCGACAGCGCCCGCGGCGCGAACGCTCGCGACAGCCAGTCGCGTCAGCAGCGCAGCGATCCCGAGGCCCACGGCCACACCCAGCACGCAAACGAGCACGAGCCGGACTCGCAGCTCGGCCCGGAGTCCCCGCCGGCCGACGCCTTGCTCCTCGAGGTCTGACTCGACCCGTCGGTCGCGGGCTCCTCCGAGCAGCATGGTCAGCAGCCCGACGACCGCCAGCACCACGGACAGTGCCGTCGCCGCGATCAGCGTTCCGAGCACTCCGCGCGCAACCGGAGCGTCCCGCAACTGATGATCGAGGTCGGCTCGGAACGAGGAATCGAGCTGGGCAAGCGCCCCGCTCCCGAGCGCGGCGCGCAGCCGCGCGAGGTTCCCGGTGCTGATCCACAACTCGTCGGGCCGGCCTTGACCGGGAAGCTGGGCATCCAGGGCCGCCGCGAGCGTCGTCTCGTCGGCGATGACGAAGCCGGCCGAGTCGGACGGAAGCGTCGGGAAGCGGTCAAGGGCCCCGACCACGCGCGCGATCACCGGGAGGCCGTCGATTGTCAGGGCGATGCGCCCACCGGGCGCCGCGGACGCGGCAGTCTGCGGATCGGCCAGCACCGGGACCGGGTGCGTGTCGGTTGGCTGCGCCGGCCGTAGCACGCCCGGCGTTCCGCTGGCGGCGAAGCCGACTATCGTGACGGCGCTGCTGCTGGCGGGCGCGGTTGTTGTCGCCGCGCCCGCCCCACGCCAGGCGCCGAGCGGGACGCGTATAAGCGATCGCCCGCTGGCTGGCAACGCGAGTAGCGGCCCGAGCGCAACGCGGGTGGAAGACTGAGTTGCGGCCGCCGGGTTCTCGCCGTTCTGGTGGCCGTTCGTGATGGCGAGACCGGTGGGTTCGTCGAGCTCCAGAGCCTCCAGCTCCCACCGTCCGCGGGGCACGGGGGCACGCAGGAAGGTGACGCCAGCGTCGGCTGTTCCCAGCCCGACCTGTCGGATCGCTCCTTGGGGATCGCGCAGATCCGCGGTCACGTCGACCGCGAGGCCCGGCGAGGAAGCTCGCAGCGACAGCCACTTCGTGTCCGCCGGCAGCACCGGTCCAGCCACCCGGACCGGGCCTACCGGCTGGAGGCGCCGGGCCAGCGCTGTCAATGGGGCCGAGCCGTCGCTCTCCCGCCAGCCGCGGATCTGGATCAGTCCGCCCGCGGGTATGCCGAGCGCGGGAACCGTCACAGTCCCCCCGCCACTCGTGTAGTTCGCGTCGGTCCGGCGGACGGGCAGCACGGTGCCGGACGCGAGCGCCTGCCAGCGCTGAAGCGGAGCCACCTCGAGCGGGGTGTTGAAATCCGGCCCCGGCGAGACAAGCGCGTCGAGCGGGACGCGATCCGCCGACTGATCTGCCGCGCTGCGGATCAGCGTCGACCGGTAGGCGAGGGCGAAGCCGCCGAGACCAGTCGTGACGGCGATGAACGCGATGACAAGCGCCGGTACCCCGGGGGAGCGGGCGAGGTTGACGAGCGCGAGGCGCGGGAGCACCGGGCCGCTGCGCGCCACGCGCTCCGCTCCCCGTAGTACTGCCCCCGCGGCGCGGAACGTCAGCACCCCGACGGCCAGACAGCAAAGCGGCGCGAGCAGCAGCGCCAGCGCGTTATCGCCGCCGGTGCCCCCAGCCAACGCCGCTACCAGCGCCGCCGCCGCGCCAACCGCCAGCACGTCGGTCAGCCTCGCGCTGCGCACCAGCACCAGCGCGCCGAGCAGCGCGGTTGCCGCAAGCCAGCCGATCCCCAGCGTAAGCAGCCCTGCGGGGGTGATCACGCTGTGCATGAGGATTGCGCCAGCTGGCTCCCCCTGGCCATTCGCCAGCAGCGCCGCGCCCCCAATACCTACGGCAGCGCCGGCGCCCAGCGCGGCTGCGCACAGCCACCCGGATTCCACCGCGACGAACAGGGCGCAGTGGTGCATATGGGCACCGGCGATGCGGAGCCGATCAAGCTCGGCCCGCTGATCACGGCGAAGTCCACCGCCGGCGAGGACGAGGAACAGCGCCAGCGCTGCGATCGCGCCTCCGCCGGCGAGCAGCAGCCGTTGCGGCGCCACGCTCGCCTGGGCCCGGGCTTCGTCCAATGCGGTGAACGGCGCGCTCAGGCTGAACTGGCTCCCGCTCAGCAGCAATTGGGCCTGCGACCGGGCCAGCTGGTCCTCGGTGTCGGCAAGCTGCCACCCCCGCAGCCGCGTAATCGTAAGCGGCGCCAGCCAGCTATGCGTGCGGTACAGGCCGCTCAGTCCTGGCAGCGATTCCAATCCGGCGACGTCCCAGGTGACGAGCACCGGCCCGGCATCCGCGGTTGACGGCACGAACCCGAGGGGGACCGCCGAGCGTAGCGGCGACGAGCCGACGACCTGGATGCGGACGCCGATAGCAGCCATGGTCGAAGGGACCGGGCCGCCGCCGGCGAGCAGCACCGGGCAGCGGGTCGGGCGGCAGGGCCCCAGCCGAGCCAGCGCAGTGGCAGGAAGCCAGCGGCTCAATGGGGCAATCGCGGCCGGGCGCACCACCACTCCTCCGAGGCGTACCGGGTTCAGCAGCATCACCTCGGTCGGCGCCCCCGGGCCAAGCCCGTGCAACAGTCCCCGTGCCTGGTCCGCCACGCTGCGGCTGACTGGTCCCTGCCAGGTAACGCGGACCTCCCGGTCTAGGGGTGATGCCTTGTCGAGCACCGATCGGGCGCTCTGGTCGCCCGCAACTTGGGACTGTGCCGCCACGCCAACGGCGAATGCCGCCGCGAGCGTGATGCCCAGCGCAGGCAGCAGCCATCGCACTGGACGCCGCCGACCCCGCGCGGCGGCCAGCATCAGCGGCGCAAACCAGCCCCTCACGCTACGGAACGAGCCCCGGAGGCGCTGGACGGGAAAGCGCACAGCGTGTGAATGGCGTCGCCGAAGACCTCCGCCGACGCGACCATATCCTCATTACGGCCGATCATTCGGGTCGGCTACGACGGGACATCGCACGACCTCATTGTCGCACGCACGCGGAGCCTGACGGCATGCCGTCGGACTGGAGCGTGCCGCTGGCCGCGTCTCGACCTGGGCCGCATCAGCACCGTGACGCAAGCCGTCTGTTCAGCATCGCCGGCCATGAGAACGCACGCCGGAACGCTGTGCGGGCCACGTGGGGTCTGGCCGGGCCTTCTGAGGCATGAATCGACCCACACGGGGAGACCAATACGTCGACACCGTGTCGAATGAGCGTTACGTCCCTAGCCAAGATTCAAGTGGCAACCCCATACGGCAAGACCGGGCATTATCGGCCCCGCCGCCACCTGCCTGAAGCCATTGCCTGAACGGTCTGCCAGTACACAGGAGTGTCCTCTTCGCCCCACGTCCTGGGCGGCGCGGCAGGCAGGCCACTATCCGCGGACTCTCTGTGCATATTCATTACGTGCCGACGCTGGAGCGGTCGGCTCTCATACTGGCTAAGCGAAGCGATCGGCGCGGCCAGCGCCTCATACCGTGACGGATCATGATTAATGAGCATGTCCAGAAACTACGGGTCAAAGCCGGTTATTACACGCATTCCCGCCTCGTCGGCGTGTCGGCTCAATCCCAGCGAGTCGGGGCTCTCACGTTACGAGCTTCCATGAGCCCTACCCGCCCGAACACCCTCATTTGCGCGGCGTTCGCAGGTGAGCTCCCGCGATCCGCTCCGCACCCGGCTGCGGGCCCGTTACACGGCGGACCGTGCCGCCCGGAACCTGCTGCCAAGTCGCTCCGCCGACGCTCCGTCGTGTGCCGCGTTCCCGGCACCTGATGGAGCATAGTCAGAGGCTGCCGGCATGTGTGCGCGTCCCGGCGGACGGACTGTCGTCCAGCGGTCCGTGCACGACACCGCGTCCTTGCAGTACCAGCGAATGTCGGCGCACGCCTGACCGCCGTCGGGAACCAACAGGGCGAGCGGAAGGGCAATGCCGCACAGGGAGCACTGGGCCACCTCCAACGGCCGGGGCCGGTTGCGCGGCACGACCGCCGATGGTTCCGCCGGGGCCAGGTCACGACTGATCACAGGCTGTTCAGGTCCCGTTTCCTGAGCTGGCGTCATGACTGCGGCCGGCGTCAGAGCTTCCCGGGCATCGGCTTGAACGAGAGCTTCTGGCCTGGGATCATCGGTGCCGTCTGGTTCGGCGTGGCCATCGCCGGGCGGCTTTGTACGGTTATCGTCGCCGGGTTCGGGCAGCCAGTCGCCCATCTGGGACCAGCCGTCTGCCTGCGGCACGCTGGCATCGTGTTGCCGGATCGTGATCTTCATGTCAAGCCTCCCGTTGAAGCGGGGATTAACGTCTACATCTGCAGGTAACCGGCCCGGGGGACGGCAACGCTACGGCCGCTGCGCATCCCGGGCAGGCCAGGCTCGATCGCACCGGCGCGGCCGACTGCGGGCTGGCTGGCCGCCGTGACGGGTCGGTACCGGACCTGTCGGCCTGCGGTCAGCGAGAGCCTAGTCTGTCCCCCGGGGATGTGCCGCCGTCGCGCTTGAGTTCCCTTTCAAAAGCGCGGGCTCACATCTCTGGGTTTCAGAGTTATCACGATCCCGATGCCGAATTACAACGGGATAAACGTACGGTAAACGTTTGAACCATTTATCATTTATTGCGGCGTGGCGTGTGGATAATTCCAGTTCTAATCTGCATGCACAGGCTGTGATTTGCGTTCTCCCAGGTAAAGAGCCCATCCTTGCTGTGGCCGGGCAGCGGAATCCCCAGCATTTCCACCGCGTACGCACAGGTTCGGCGCCGTTGCGCACAAGTCATCCACACGTTTGTGCACAGATAGCAGGTGCGGGCGGATCACGAAGTACACGCCGCGGCTGCTCGCACCTGTGGCCCGTGCGTGACAGGCAGGCCGTTCCGTCTGTTGAGAAGCAAGATCATCATGGGGCTGCGTGCGCCAGAAGCCTGGCACCAGGAACCTTTGATAACCAGGTCTCTGGCAGTATGGTCGCATGACCTCACGCGGCCGGACTTCGGCCCATACCGCCCGGCTGCGGGCCGGGAACGACCTGGCCATGCTCATGCGGACCGGCCACCACCGGGTCATGGAGTACGTGCAAGCCCGCCTGGAGCAGATAGGATTCGACGACGTCCGCCCCGCCCACATGGCCATCTTCCAGAACCTGGGACCCGGCGGAGCGCGGATCGGCGAGCTGGCCGAGCGGGCCAAGCTCACCAACCAGTCCGTCGGCTACCTGGTGGACTACCTCGAACAGCACGGCTACGTGGAACGGCGGCCCGACCCCGCCAACAGGCGGGCCACCCTGGTCTGTTTCACCGAACGCGGATGGGACGAAGCCGACGCCTGCGCGCGCATCCTGGACCACCTCGACCAGGAACTCACCAGCCGGGTCGGCGCGGACAAACTGCACCAGCTGCAAGACCTGCTCGCCGAGGTCACCAACGCGCTCCGCGAGAGCACCTGAACGCCCCCGTATTTCATTCGGCCGGGTGCTTGCGGAGCCACCAGACCGAGGCGAGGACGGCGAGGGTGGCGACCGCGACGAGGAGGCCGTTGCGGGCGAGCGCGAGCCAGACCAGGTGGCTGTGCGGCTGGTAGGCGATCCATTCAGTGAGATGATGCTGCGTGAGCCAGCGAACCGGGTGGAGCGGCTGCGGGGTGGCATACATCTGCGCGTACACGGTCATCGGGTTGAGCCTGGGCCCTCCCGGACGGGCGAACCACGTCTGCGCGATGTAGCTGCCCCCGGTGGGATACTCCTGGGTGGAATAGTTGAGCTGCAGAGGGATGTCGCCGACGCGCAACAGGAACTCGGGCAGCCATGTCTGGGCGAGCACCAGGCACCCGCCGAACGTCACGGCGAAGGCGATCATGGCCGGCAGGACGCGGCGGATGGTCACGCCGAGCAGCAGGGCGAGCGCCATAGCCAGCAGGGTCCAGCTCACCATGGACAGCGGGGTCATCTCGAGTGATTCCCAGCCCCACGGGGTGGTTCCGCCGTCAAGCCGATACTGCGCCACCTGAAACCACCAGTGCGCGGCGACACCGCAGATCGCGGCGGTCATCTCGGCGAGCAGGGTGAGCGGTCCGAACGTGCCGAGCAGCCAGCGAAGCGGACTGACACTCTGGGTCCAGGTGAACCGGAAGCCGCCGCCCTCGAACTCGCGGGCCACCCACGGCACTCCGGCGAACAGGCCTGTCGCCGCAGCCAGCAGGAATACCGCCAGCACGGTGCCTTCCGTCCGCCAATAGTTGACGAACACCGCGAAGGCCCCCAGCAAGTACGGCGAGTTCTGCGTCAGGCACCGGCTCGAGGTGGCATTGTCCGCATAGGCCAGGCAGTAGGTGAAGTGGTGCGAGCTGATCCAGTGGCGCTGCAGCACACTGTCGATGAACAGCAGTGCGGCGGCCAGCAGGAACAGTCCGGGGATTCCGAGCACCGAGGCCCGGTGTTTATACCAGGTGACCCGCGTCATCCTCGGCACATTGATCGCCTTGATCATCAGCGCGGTCATCGCGCCACCTCCAGTCGGGGCAGCACGCGGGCGGACGGCTCCCGCAGGTAACCGAGCACGAGTTCCTCCATCGTGACCGGGCGGGCCGCCCAGCCGGGCGGCGCCGCGTCGGTCCTGGCCAGCACTCGGGCCTGCCGCCCGGCCCGTTGTGCGGTGATGACGGGCACTTGGCCAGCCAGGTGGCCGGCCTCCGCGGCCGGGCCGGTCAGCGCCAGATGCGAATCAAGCAGGCTGTCGACCGTCGCGGCGACCTGCACCTGTCCTTGGGACAGCACCACCAGGTACGTCGCGACGCGTTCAAGTTCCGCGATGACGTGCGAGGAGAACACGACGGACAGACCGTCCTCGGCCACGCAGGTCATCAGCCAGCCCAGCACCTCCTGCCGGGCCAGCGGGTCCAGGCTGGCCAGCGGCTCGTCCAGCAACAGCAGCCGGGGGCGGCGTGCGAGGGCGAGGGTGAGCGCGAGTTGGGCTTGCTGGCCGCCAGAGAGCTTCCTGACTTTGCAGGACGTCGTTAGGTTCAACGAGGACAGGCGTTGTACGGCGAGATCGGTGTCCCACTGGTCGTTCAGTGCCCGTGCGGCGGCGAGCAGGTCGCGGACCCGCAGGTGGCGGTAGAGCGGCACCGTCTGGTCGACGGCGGACACCGCGTCGCGGGCTTGCTGGCTGCCAGGTATATAGCCAAGTACGGTTGCCGTGCCCGCCGTCGGGGTGGCTACACCGGCAAGGATGCGCAGCAGGGTGGTCTTGCCCGCGCCGTTGGGTCCGACAAGGGCAGCCACGTGGCCGGCGGCGAGGGTGAGATGGCAGTCCCGCAATGCCCAGGTCTGCCGGTAACGCTTGCCGAGGCCGTCCGTCTCGATGACGTTCATGCCGCCCCGCCTTCCCGGCGCGGTTCAGGGCGGCCGGGAAGGCGGGACGCGGTGCCCCCGCCGTCGCTAAAATCCCGCAGCGCCACGGTGAACAGCGCCTTCATGCCAAGCTCGTCCACGCCGGCCGCGGCCGCCTCGGCCAGCCACGTGGTGAGCTTCTTCTGCAGCGTGGCCATCTGCTTGAGGCCGACGACGTCTGGTGTCTGCGTGATGAACGTGCCGACGCCGGGGCGGCCGGCCGCGATGCCGCGCAACTCAAGCTCGCGGTATGCCTTCATCACCGTGTCCGGGTTCACCGCCAGCGAGCGGGTCACGTCCTTGATCCTCGGCAACTGGTCGCCCGCGCGCAGGAAGCCGAGTCGCAGCGCATAGTCGACCTGGTGCACGAACTGCAGGTAGGTCGGCACCCCCAACCCCCGGTCCAGGTAGAACGCGATCGGTGACACCCCGTCATCGGGGTTGTCCGGTTTATCGGTAATCATGGTGAAACCATACGATAGCTCTTGGCCGGGGGCAAGCGCCGGGTCCGGTGCACGGTCACCCAGGCAGCCTTCGACCACGAAGAGCCGGGAGCGTACTGTTGGGTCCACGCTGAGTAAAGCGGCCTTGGCCTTCCAGTGGGATAGGAGGCTGTGATGAGAATGCGGTCACATCGCCGGAGCCTGATGGTCTGGAGCCCGCCCGGCAGCCCAGCCGACAGATACAACGCCCTTGCCTTCACCGGGCTCGCACGACCCAGGCCGATCCGATGGTGGGTGCGTACCGGCGCCCTGCTGACCATCATCGGCATCACACGTCTCGCACGCGCCATGAGGACCCGCTGCCGGTCCGTATTCACCGTTACCGGCGCGCTGCTCGTGATCATTGGCGTCATGCTGCCTAACGGCGGGGCTTTCGTCGCCGGGCTGCTAGTCCTCCTCCTCGCCCTGCTAAGGGGAGCAGAACCCAGCCACTGCCGGGCCGCTGCCCAGATGACGGGAGCGCACTGGCACGGTTGAGCCTCAGGTGTCGCTACATCTGGGCGGCTGCCCGTCGGGTGCCAGCGCTGTCATCAGATGACCAGCTTGTAAGGACCTGGTTTGGGTCGCCCAACAGTCCGACCTGCCAGTTTGATTTACCCTAAGTGGTCAGGGTTGACCGTTAGCGTCCGCGGCTAATGGCACGGTCAGGTGAAAGCAGGACCTGCGGTCCTTCGGAGCTGGTCCACCGCGACAATGGTCGTTGAGTAGCGGATCTGCGCACGCGTGGCGCTGGACAGGGCTGACATCAGGGCGCCGCGCGTGATGCCGAGATTAGGCGCATACCGGTCATTCGCTGGGCCCAGCTCGTGGATGTCTTCCACCGGGGCTCCCGACGGGTCGGCGTGGATTATCCGCTCCAGCATGATCCCGTGGTCGATTACTGGCCGGTCAAGTCCGACGCGGCGCAACGCCAAGGCGACGTTGCTGGTGAGCATCAGCGCGACGGCATCCGCGCCGGTGAGCGAGGAACTGACGAGCCAGCGCGCAGCCTGGCGTCTACTCTCTTGTCGATCTCCGCGCCGATCCGATCGATCAGGCCTTCTGCGACCGCGCCGTCATAGGCGCGGCCAAGTTCGTGATGCGCTGCTACTGCGGCAGCGATGTCGTTCCGGGTCACCTGATCCACGGCGTTACGATACATCTCAAATACTGGGCCGGTCTACTATCCGCAGCGGTGTCGCTGGAGGTTCGCCGCGCGCGTTTCGCGCCTGGCCTCCGGCCTGGCCCACGCCGTCGGCCCCTGAGCCAGTAGAGGTCCCCAAAGTCAACGGCGCGCCGCAAGCGCTCCCACGCAACGGGCATGTGAGCGGTTGCTTAGGAGTTCACTTCATGGTCGGTGCTGACCTCGATACTTCCAGGTCAGAGGTCAACTCCAGTGGAACGGCTCAGCCAGCGTCGTCTGGACACGGCCTACGGCGTTTGTGCCTTAGGTCGCCGGGGTAGCGGACGGTAACCGAAGACGGGGCGAACACTACCCCGCGGGAAACATGGGAGATCATCGTGGCCAATGAGTCTGGACCTAAGGCAGGCGTCGAAGGCGCCGTGGAAGACGTGAAGGGCCGAGCCAAGGAAGCGGTCGGGGCTGTAACCGGGGATGAGTCGTTGAAGCGAGAAGGCGACGCCCAGCAGGACAAGGCCGCCGCGCTGCGTGACGTGGCTGCCAAGGAGGCTGAGGCAGAGAAGGCCCGGGCGGAGGCGAGCGCGGCTGAAGCAGAGCAGCGGTCGCAGCAGTAGAGCCTGAGCTGAGCAGAGGCTCTCGGACCCGCCCTGGGCTGGGAGCCTTTCGCTACAGCCCGCGCAATCAATGGGAGCGGTTGGCCACGGACCCGTGACAGACACGCTCACGGCTCCGGAGTCCGTAGGTCGACGGTGTGCTCAGCCGTGAGGATTAGGAGCAGATCTTTTACCCGCTCCACGTCTGGTCCACGGAGCACTGGCCTTCGGATGCAAAACATGGGCACGTCCGAGGACCGAGCTCCGATGAACTTGGGACATCCTCAACTGGTCGAGCTACTCCTGGTAAGCTTTTGCTTCGTCGATCCAGGTCTGCGTCTCGTGCTCCGACAGGCCCACAACCGGTCCATGCCGTTCTTCGATCATCTGCTTCAGGTGCGCCGGGTTGCGGTGACGCAGTTCCTTGATCGAATCGACGCCAATGCTCTTGAGCATCTCTTTGTACCTGGGGCCGATCCCCTTGAGCTTGTCGAGGTCGTTCACCACGTGCTCAGACATCTTGCCACCCTCCCTGTACCGGCGTCAGCAGCGTATCGACGGCTTCTCTAGACTCTCTGAGACTCAGGCTAGGGTGTCGCGCCGGATTCCTACAAGCCCTGCGTGCCACGCCGTCCAACCACACGACTAAGGACCGGACCCCTGACCCCTGCTTAGCTGTTGCCCGCTCTTGCCTCCGCGCACAACGTCAGCGCCGTGGTCGTGCAATCAGTGGCCGCTCAGGGCGTCCTCGAAAAGCAGCCGGCCCGGGCCCGCGAGCCGCTGGCTCACATCGAGCGCAGCGGCAGGCTGGGCTTCCCGAGCTGCGTCGGCTCTTGGACGTGATGCGCAACCGAGACGAACCGGAGGAGCTGCTCGAGCCGCAGCCGGGGCTGGCCCAGCTCGCCGCCCTCGTCGACAGCGTCCGCTGGCTCTCGTCCCGATCGGTCCACCCCTTGTCCGGCTGGGCGTACCGGTCCAGGTAGACCCGTTTCGAGGACAGCGGCACGATCACCAAGGGGGCGGTCTGCGCAGACGGGCTGATTGCCTCGCTGGCGACAGCCCAGAACCGCCGCAGGTCTTCGCCGGTGAGTACAAGGAAGGCCTGACCTTGGGAGAACCCGGCGGACGGCCCGTGAACAGCATTACGCAAGATCCGGTCGATGCTTTCCGGCGGCACCGGCGCAGCTTGGCCCGGGTGGTCTGCGGCGGGATCGACTTGGCCTCGAAGATGTCCAGGTCACGGGTCACGATGGACGGCGCCGTTGCGCTGCAGCTGGTAATACAGGCCGCGGTCGCGGCGCAGGTCGTGGTAGGCGAGGTCCAGCCGGGCGATCCGCGGCGCCGACAGCGGCAGGTCGTGCCTGGCCCGGTACCGTTCGATCAGCTGGTACTTGGTCACCCAGTCGATCTCCCGGGCGATCTTGTCCAGGTTCCCGGTCTCGATCGCCCCGAGCACCCGCTGCCACATCTCTGTCACCCGCCCGGTGACCGGGTTCGGCCCGTTGCTGTCCGTGAAGTCTCTGGCCCTGGTCAGGTACTCGTACTAGATCTGCAGCGCGCTCATCTGGCGCCCGTTGGCCAGCCGGACCCGGCTGCGGCCGGTCATGTCGTGGCTGACCTCGCGGATCGCCCGGATCGGGTTGTCCAGGGTCAGGTCCGGCATGATCGCCCCGGCCTCGATCATCCGCAGCACCAGGTCGGTGGCCCCGACCTTGAGCAGCGTGGTGGTCTCGCTCATGTTGGAGTCGCCGACGGTGACGCGCAGGCGGCGGAACCGCGCGGCGTCGGCGTGCGGCTTGTCCTCGGTGTCGATGACCGCCCGGGACCGGGTGCTGGCCGAGGACGCAACGTCCCAGATGTGCCCGGCGCGCTGGCTGAGACAGTAAGTTGCGCCCGGCGGGGTCGCCAGCACCTTCCCGGCGCCGCAGATGATCTGCCGGGTGACCAGGAACGGCGTCAGGATGTTCGTCAGCCGCTCGAAATCCCCGTGCCGGTCCACCAGGTAGTTCTCGTGGCAGCCGTAGGAGTTCCCGGCGGAGTCGGTGTTGTTCTTGAACAGGTAGATGTCCCCGGCGATCCCTTGCTCGCGCAGCCGCCGCCCGGCGTCCGTCAGCAGCCCCTCCAGGATCCGCTCCCCGGCCTTGTCGTGCGCCACCAGGTCCAGCACGTTGTCGCACTCCGGGGTCGCGTACTCAGGATGACTGCCCCCGCTGAGATACAGGCGGGCTCCGTTGCGCAGGAAGACGTTGCTGCTGCGGCCCAAGGACACCACGCGCCGGAACAGGTAGCGCGCTGTCTCATCTGGTGACAGGCGCTGCTGCCCGCGGAAGGTACAGGTGACTCCGTATTCCGTCTCGACCCCGAATATCCGCCGGTCCACACGCCCAACCTACGTGCCTTCGGCGGCTGGGGTCACGACCCGATGCCCGCAGGCGAGATGCGGTCCTCGGCTGGCCGGTGAGCGCTCGCGGACATCGAAGCCCTCGCTTGAACAGGACATCGAGGGCTCAACTCAGATGGCAGAAACCCGCAGATGGCTCAGAAGCGGTGGCAATAGCTCAGATTCGTGGGCAAGGACAATCGCGTCCTCAAGAGCCGGAGAACTCTCCTGGCAGCAGCGGTCGCCTTCACTCGCGACCGCTAGCCGAGTTGGTACTCCCATCCTTCCTGCCAGGCGAAGTCCTGCTCGATGAGGTCTTCCAGACGAACGTCGCCGAGGTAGTGGTCCAGCCCCCACCGGGTGGCGACATGCCCAACGACCAGCACCCGCTGCCCCTGCCAGCGCAACGGCAAATCATTCAGGAACCGGCCAATACGGGCGACGGCCTGCCGCCAGCTTTCCCCGCCCGGATAGGGCTGATCCAGGTGCTCGCGGCAGTCAGCGTGCAGCTCGGCCACCGGCATGCCGTTGCGCTCCCCGTAGTCGCACTCGCGCAGCCGCCAGTCATACAGCACCGGGACCACAGAGCCGCCGAACGCCTCTGCCGCGGTCTGGGTCGCCCGAGCCAGGTCAGAGCTGAACACCGCGGTGATCCCGTCTAGCCCTCAAGTTCCACCAGTAACGGTTGCCCCTGGTGTCTCACCTGATCCTGACACAGAGGGGACGCGTCGTCTATGGCCGCACACAACGGCTGGCATCTCGGCGCCCTAGTGCTCGTCACCGCTACCCAGCCTTCGTCGGCGCACCGGGCCGCGCCTGGCCTTCACCCCCAACAAGGTGAGGTTGTGTCATCCTGGGTTGGCTGGGCTGGCCCGGTCCGGGTCGGTGCCCGGGACGGTTCCGGTGGTGGTCACCATTGCCATGCGCAGCGCCTGGTAGACGGCCAGCAACGCCCATAGTTCCTGCTCGGCGCCGGCCCGGTCGCGGGAGCGGAGCACGTACCCGCCGAGCAGGGTGTGCCGCAGCGCGAGGTAGGCGACCTCGATCTCCCACCGCTCATGATAGAGGCGGACCAGTTCCCCGGCCGGGTAGCGGCGCCAGTCCAGCAAGGTGGTGATCAGCCGGTAGCCGTCCCCGAGCCGGGTCCCGTCGGCGCCGTGCACGTCCAGGCCGGCCTCGATGATCCGTACCCCGAGACCGTCGATCCGGGACAGGCAGGACCCGTCGGGCAAGACCTCCAGGACCGGGGGCTTGCGGGCGGCGCTGCCGCGGACCAGGACGTGCGCCCCGGTCGCGGCGGCCTCCTTCAGCAGCTCCGCCGCGTCGTAGGCCCGGTCGGCCAGCAGCAGCATCCCCTCGCGAAGCAAGGGGACGAGCTTGCGGGCCAGCGGCACCTTGCTGCGCTCGCCCTTCCCGCCGATGACGGCGCCGAGC
>CAVUUF010000009.1:0-167104 GCA_963744575.1 uncultured Actinomycetota bacterium
GACCGGTACGGCATCCGCATCTTCGAGGGCAAGTATTCCGACGCCTACCTGCAGCGCGCCGATGTGCAGCGCGGCTACACCCTGGTGATCTGGCGGGGTCGGCACGTCAACGAGCCCACCGAGCTGGACGAGGCCGAGGCGGCCGGGTACTGGGCCGAGGTCCTGGCCGTGGCCCGCGCGCTGATCACCAGGTATGAGCCGCTGAAGATGAACTACGAGACGCTGGGTAATTCGCTGCCGCATCTGCACACTCATCTGGTCCCCCGCTACACCGATGATCCCCGCCCGGGCCAGCCGTTCCCGCTCTCGGCCCAGCCGTCGGACGAGAAAATCCCGGACGACCGGCTGCTTGCCGAGGCCGCTGAGCTGCGCTCGCTCCTGCGGTAAGGGATTTCTGGCCTGCGAGCCGGGCTGTACGAGGAAAGGCCACACGTGCTACAAGCGTCCTTGCCCGGCCGACTGCACGGTTCACCCGGACAAATGCCCCAAGCGCGTTGGCGGGGGCATCGTCTTTCGGCAGCGCAAGGGCAAAGGCAAGCTCACGCTCCAGTGCCCGCCTCCGCTCCTGGAACTTCTTAAAGAGCACCGCAAGCGGCAGGCAGCCGAGCGGCTGAGGGCGGGAGATGCCTGGACGGATTACGATCTGGTCTTCGCCACTCAAGATGGCGGTCCGATCGACTGTACCGAGGACTGGCGGTCCTGGAAGACCCTGCTGAGGCAGGCCGGGTCCGCGACGCCCGGGTCCGCGACGCCCGGCATACAGCTGCGACGCTACTGATCGGGCAAGGTGTGCACATCCGCGTCGTTCAAGAGGTGCTTGGCCACACCAGGGTGACGACAACCGAGCGCTACACCCACGTAGCCACGCTCCAGATGAAAGACGCGAGCGAGCGGATGAGCGAGGCGCTGTGGGGCCAAGGATGAGCGCAACTGCAACCCAAATTGCAACCTTCGGCCGCCCCACGAGTCAGGCCCTGCCCTTGCATGTTACGGGTGAGGGCCTGTGAGCTGCGGAGGATCGGGGATTTGAACCCCGGAGGGCCGTTAGGCCCAACCGCATTAGCAGTGCGGCGCCATAGACCGGACTAGGCGAATCCTCCATCCGCACCAATCGTGCGGTGGGCCATAGCGTACCGGTACACCCCTGACGCCGGCAAAGCACCTGCGCCTTCAGCGCTCAGCGCACCTCGATGATCTCGTAGTCGCCGCGCTGGTACGCCTCCCGCATCTGTCGTTTGGAGAATTTGCCCACGCTGGTTTTTGGTACCTCGGTCACGAAGCACCAGCGCTCGGGGAGTTGCCAGCGCGGGATCTGCTCGGTCATGAAGGCCCGCAGTTTCTCCGCGGTCACGTCCGCGCCGGACCGCAGCACCACCGCGGCAAGCGGCCGTTCCCCCCACTTCTCATCGGCGACCCCGATCACCGCGGCCTCGGTCACGTCGGGGTGGGCCATCAGAACGTTCTCCAGCTCCATCGAGGAGATCCATTCGCCGCCGGACTTGATCACGTCCTTGGCCCGATCCGTCAGCCGGATGAAGCCCTGCTCGTCCATGGTCCCGACATCGCCGGTCCGTAGCCAGCCGTCGTGGAATTTGGCCGGGTCGTCGTCCTTGTAGTAGGAGCCGGTGATCCACGGACCGCGGACTTCGATCTCGCCGACCGCCTCGCCGTCGGTCGGCAGCAGCGACCCGCCGTCCCCGGCCAGCCGCCCCTCTACGGTGCAGAACAGCCGACCCTGGCTGTCCCGATACGACCACTCTTCCTCCTTGCTGACGCCGGGCGGCGGCCACGCCACGCTGGCCAGCGGTGAGGTCTCGGTCATGCCCCAGGCCTGCAGCAGCCGGGCGCCAAGCTCCGTTTCGTACCTGACCTGCATCGCGTGCGGCACCGCCGAACCGCCGGCGACCACCAGGCGCAGCGAGGACAGGTCGCCGCCCTCGGCTCGCATGTGCGTCAGCACCCCCGCCCAGATGGTCGGCACCCCACCGGCCACGGTGACGCGCTCGTCGCCGATGAGCCGGATCAGCGTGGCCGGCTGCAGGTCACGGTCCGGCATGATCAGGGCGGCACCGCACAGCAGGCTGGCATAGGGCAGGCCCCATGCATTGGCGTGGAACATCGGCACCACGGGCAACACGCGGTCTCGTTCGGAAAGGGCGAAGGCATTCCCCAGGCAGGCGCCCATCGAGTGCAGGTAACTGGAGCAGTGGCTGTAGACGACGCCCTTCGGGTTCCCGGTGGTTCCGCTGGTGTAGCACATGGCTGCGGCCGAGCGCTCGTCGAGCGCAGGCCAGTCGAACGAGTCGGTCTCGGCGTCGAGCAGTTCCTCGTAGCGGTGCAGGCCGACGCCGGTCAGCTGGTCAGTCCCGGGCGTGTCGGCGAGCGGGCCGCCGGTCACGATCACGTGTTTGACCGTGGGCGCGTGCGGCAGGATCTCGGCAAGCCTGGGGACCAGCGACGCGTCCACGATGACCACGCTGTCCTCCGCGTGGGTGGCGATGTAGCCGATCTCGCCCGTCGCCAGCCGGATGTTCAGCGTGTGCAGCACTGCGCCCATGGAGGGTACCGCCATATAGGCCTCCAGGTGCTCGGCGTTGTTCCACATGAAGGTGGCGACCCGCTGGTCCGCGTCGATCCCGAGCCGGCGCAGGGCGTTGGCCAGCCGGGCCGCCCGGCGGCCGGCTTCGGCGTAAGTACGACGTCTGGTCCCGTCCCCGGTCCAGGTGATCACCTCCCGCTCGCCGAATACGGACGTCCCGTACCGCATGATCGATGTGATCGTCAGCGGGAGATCCATCATCGTGCTCCGCACCGAGCCACCTCCTCTGGGTGCCTGACCTGCATACCTGATAGTGCCACGAGTTAGGCGCCCGGTAGTAGACCCAGCCGGCCGCCCGGCTTGTTCCACGCCATGATGACGATCGGTGGCTGAGGAATGCCTACCGCCATCCGTGAGGTCCAGATCGCGCTGCTTGCTGACATGCTGTCCGGCGCGTGCACGGCCAGGTATGGTGCGCGCAGCGATCCTCGACGCCGGCACTGGGGAGGTCTTGGCCTGGTCCCGGAAGTCTGCCGTTCTCTAGGAAAGTCTAGGAAGCTGGCTAGACAGCCCGATAGTCGTGTAGAACTGGCCCGCTCAGGCGGGCTGCGAGCGCAGGAACTTGCCGAAATGCGGGACGGTGAACGCGATCAGGCCGCGCTCGGAGCTGTAGATGAGCCCCTTCTTGATCAGCCCGTCCCGGGCGGGAGACAAGCTGGACGGCTTACGCCCGAGTTCGTCGGCCACCACCGAGGTGGGCACCGGGTCGTCCCCGGTCGCGGCCATCGCCCGCATGTACTGCCGCTCGGCGAGCGTCGCCCGCTCGTACCTGCTGCCGAAGAACCCGACGGCCAGTTCGCTCTCCGCCTCGGGAGCGGCCACGCTCACGTCGGCCGCCGTCATCGGGCTCGCCGCGGCCACGTCCCAGGTGACCTTGCCGTAGGCCTGCACGAAGTAGGGATAGCCGTCGGCGGCGGCGTACAGCGCGTCGAGCGCGTCGGCGGTGAAGGTCACGCCTTCCCGTTCGGCCGGGGCGATCAGGGCCAGGTCGGCGGCTTCCCGCTCGAGGCGGTCGATCCGCGCGTACCGGAACAGCCGTTCCGAGTAGCTCTTGCTGGCCGAGAGCACGGCCGGCAGATGCGGCAGGCCGGCGCCGACGACGATGAGCGGCCCGCCAGTCTGCGACAGTTCATGGCAGGCGGCGCACAGTGCGGATACATCGGCCGACGGGATGTCCTGCATCTCGTCCACGAACAGGGCGATACCGACGCCGAGGTCGCCAGCGACCGAGGCGGCCTCGGCGAACAACTCGGTGAGGTCGACCTCGAGGTCACCAGAGTCGGCCCGGCCGCGCTGGAGGGGCACGTCGATGCCGAATGCGGCGGTGACCGATGCCCCCTTGGGCGCCTTGGGGTCGCGCTGCGCGAAGGCCTTGAGGACACCGAGGAAGTACTCGACCCGATCTGGGGCGCGGTGCCGGGGCGCGAGCTCCCGCACGGCCATGTGCATCGCGGCCGCGACGGGGCGCCGGATCGACTGATCCGGCCGGGCCTCGATCTTCCCGGTGCCCCACAGCCGCTGCAAGGCCATCGACCTGAACGTGTTCAGCAGCACCGTCTTGCCGACCCCGCGCAGCCCGGTGAGCACCATGCTGCGCTCCGGGCGGCCGCGGGCCACCCGCTCGAGCACCACCTCGAACTGGCTGATCTCCCGGTCACGCCCGGTGAGCTCGGGCGGTCGCTGCCCAGCACCAGGAGCGTAGGGATTGCGCACCGGATCCATGCATCGGACTCTATGGCCAGATCTAGCCTGGACCCTAGATTTGCCTAGAAAGCGCTACCGGCGTGTCGCGTCACCGGTCCTGGGGCTTGTTGATGCGAGCCAGGAAGGCGTTGTAGGCGGCGAGCGCCTCGTCGTTATCGACGCTTTCCGTACCGCTGGCCGCGGACCGGCCGACCTGCGCCAGGCCAGACGGGGAAGGGCCGGACGGGGCCGGGCCGGATGCGGCGGCATGAGCCGGGGCGTCCGGCTCCCGGCCGTGACCGATGTCGGCATCCTGATGCGCGCTGACCAGCGTGGCGAAGTTCGAGCGGCGCGCGGCCTCGAGCCAGCCCAGGCCGCCGTCGTCGCGCTTTTCCCGGCTCCAGGCGAAGAACACCGCCATCATCAGCCCGAACATGATTCCGGCACCGCCCACCCACATCACCGCGCCACCGATGTGCACATCGGTGAGCGGATTCGGCGCCCACGCCGGGCGCTGATCCGCCAGGCTGGGAACCGGGTTGCTGCCCTCCGAGCCGAGGACCAGCCCGGTGAAGGCGTCCACCGGCATCGCAATGAAGAGCAGGAAGATCCGGGTCGGGTAGGAAACCCTCCACCGGATCGGCTCCCGCCCGATCAGCGGCAGGAAGTACAGGTAGCCGGCCACCAGGTAGAGCGCGTGCTCGGCGTCGTGCACCGCGCTGTTGGCCTCCACCAGGTTCATAAAGCCGGTGAGGTGCGTGCCGACGATGACGCCGACGTAGAGCGCGACGCCGAACGGAGGCCAGGTGATCGCGGCCATCACGCGCGAGCGCAACGCCTTCTTGGCCCAGGTGTGCAGCGGGTTACGGCTCGCGTGCAGCAGCAGCGTGGCCGGCTGGCCGACCACGAGCAGGGGCGGCGCGACCATGAGGAGCAGCAGGTGCTGCACCATGTGGTCATAGAACAGCGCGTCGTCGTAGCTGCCGATGCCGCTCTGGGTGGCGATCACGACGACGGCCAGGCCGCCGAGGAACAGCGCGGTCCGGTACGCCGGCCACGGACGCGCCGGGTGGCGCCGCCGCACCCGCAGCACTCCCCACAGGTACAGGCCGGCGGCCGCCACGGCGAAACCCGTCACAATCGGCGCGAACTGCCACCGGGTCGCGGCCTCGGCCACGCTGAATGGGGGCAGTTCCATGCCGCAGAGACTACTCGCCCGGGGTCAGGGGCAGCGCACGGCATGGACGCCGGGAGCGTTACCGTAGCCACGCTGCCCAGGTGATGGCGCCAGCGACGCCCTTCTTCTGACCGGAGTGGCCGCAGGTCTCCAGGGTCAGCGTGCCTTCGCGTGATGTACGTCCACCAGGCACGATCTACCTGTGCTCATTACCCTGCGGCCACAGTCACGCTGAGGCTGGAGGGGCGGACACGGACACTCAGCGGGCCATCCCGGCCCTGCGCCAGGCCGTCAGCTTGTCGGATCTTACGTGAAGTGGACTTGTCCTAGGAAGTTGAATAATCTGAGTTACTCAGTCTTAGGGAGGGCGGATGGAGCAGAGGGAGAGAGACCACATCCAGCACGAGCTCGAAATCGCGGCGAACGAGCTCTTCGCTGGCTGGATACGCCGCGTCGAGTTGCTGCAACACGACGACGCGCCGTGGCTGGAGCCGGACCAGCTGATGCCCAGGCTCGTCTTCACAGATCCCGCCGACCGCGTGCGAGATCCGCATCCCGATCCCCGCAAGGTGGCCAAGGCGGCCAGGACTTTCAAGCTGGCCGTCGGCCCCGCGCTCAACCAGTTCCGGAACGACCTGCTGGAGCGGTGGCCCGAGATCCGGTACATCGAGGTGATGCACGAAGACGACAACGGCAAGCGGACGGCCGGTAACGTCCGGTTCGTCGAAAACGGCCGGGAGGCCGCCGATAGTGAGTTCACCCACGTGATGGTCCGGCTCAAGACGCCGGAGCTGGAGATCGTGGACACGCTGATCGCCGCGGGCATCGCGAACAACCGCGCGGAGGCCATCCGCTGGGCCCTGACCCGCATCCGCGAACGACCGGCCTACGAGCAGCTGCGGGAGCACACCCGCGACATCGACCGGCTCAAGAGCGAGTTCTAACGCGGGCTCTCCCTACAGCTGCCAGCCGACGCCAAGGCAGAGCGGCGGCGCTGACGCCGGGCCCGCGGAGCCGCAGGCGCCGCGCTTGATGACGGCGCGGCGCCGCCGCGATATGAGTGCCGCCTGTGCCGGGCAGACGTGAGCGGTGAAGTCGCGCCAGAACGCGACCGGCGTTCCCGCCACCTCCACGTCGGCATCGCCACCGCGACATCGGGCCGCACCACATACCGCACTGCGCCGAACCTGTGCCCTGCCGGACGGGATTGATGCGTTCCCAGCCCAGGTGGAGCTCGCCCTGGGCACGCGCAACAGATGTGACGGAACGGGCGTAGGTTAGGGCATGTGTCGCAAGCTTGTATTCGCCCGTACCGGGACAGTGATCTAGATGACCTGTACCGGATCTGCTTGCAGACAGGTGACGATGGCGAGGACGCTACGTCGATGTTCGATGATCCGCGGATCCTGGGCCACGTCTTCGCCGCTCCCTACGGGTTGTTCGAACCATCGCTGGCCTTCGTCGCTGAGGATGAGGCCGGCGTCGGCGGCTACATCGTCGGGGCGCTGGACAGCAGGGCTTTTGAGGAGCGGCTGGAGGCCGACTGGTGGCCGGCGCTGCGCGACCGGTACCCGGCGCCGCCATCCGAGCTTCCGCTGGATCAGCCCTGCCCAGACCCCTCCCCCGAACCCGACTGCTGCCGAACCTGGTGACGGACGGGTTCGGTCAAGGCCGTCTTCGCGTGTACACGAACCATGCAGCTCTACCGGGGCGGTTGCCCTGCGGCCACAGACGGTCTTGACGGGTTCCGGGAGTCACAGATCCTCCTACGGCGGGTTGGGGGGAGGACACTCACACTTCCACCCGCATACCGGCTGACGGCAACCTGGTCTCACAATCGTCTTCCGGTCGTCACGCGAATAACATGTGTTACACTGCTTCTATGTGCAATCCAGAGAAGACGGGCAACGTACGGAGGGTGACATGGAGAAAACAGCGGCGGACCGCATCGAGGAGCAACTGAGATCCGCCTTCCCCGAGGGCGCGATCGATCGGGTTCAGGTGCTGGAATACGGCGACGATCCGCAGGTCGAGCCGGGCGAGACCGCAATCCGGGCCTTCATCAGCCTGGCCGCGCGACCGGAGGGCAAGGAGGCCGACCAGGAGACCCTGAAGGCATTCGAGGAGGCCAACCGCGCGGTGATCATGAAGGTGCGCGACGAGATCCCCCGCTTCATCGGGTGGGTCGAGTTCCGCCCGGACAGACCGGACGGGGCGGCCACGGCGCATGGCCCCGCCCTCCGGATCGGAGGCCGCGGGGGGCGGGCTACGACACCGGAGGAAGTGAGCGAGGAACTCACCGCAGTCATGACCCGGCTCGGGCCAGCCGATCTGGCAACCGTGGACACCCTGATCACCGCGGGCATCGCGAACAGCCGCGCGGAGGTCTTGCGCTGGACCGTCGGTCGTATCCGGGAAAACCCGGCATACGCCCAGCTCCAGGAGCGGGTGCACGAGATCGACGAACTCAAGGCCCAGTTCTGACGGAGCTTCACCCAGTCACTTCCCTCGCGTCCCCTTGCAGACGCCGACTCAGGGGCACGGTAGCGATCGCGCGGCGACGTCGAAAGCCGCCTTGAAGCCGCCGCCCGTGACCGGGCCAGTGATACGTCGCGGAAGACGGCCACGCGCGGTTACCGGCCGGGCGTGGTGAGCCGCTTTGATCTGCTCGCCCTCCCGGTATCTGGCCCGGCGTGCGGCGGGCGGGCCTCCCAAGGCCAAGCCCGCCGCTGACGCCGGGCCAGCGGTGCCGCGCAGCGGTGCCGCCTTGACCCGGGACAGGCGTTGTCCAGCGGCTTGGCAGCAGTACTGGCAGCAGTCGCGGCCGAACGGCACTCGATCGTCTGCCATCTCGTCAAGGCTCGATCGATGAGTTACAGGTCGCCGAGCGGCTTCCGCTCCTGGGGCGCGGCGAACTGGTTTGCGTGTCCGTTCAGGTGGTAGCCGGGTTTGTAGCGCAAGCTAGTGAGTGCATGTAGATCGGAGGTGCTGATCATGCCGATGTCGGAGGATGAGAGGCGCCAGTTGCGCGAGGTGGAAGCTGAGCTTGCCGATCAGCGGGGGCTGGCCAAGCTGGCGCGGCGCCTGGGGGAGGCGAGTGTCGATAAGGGGATGGGGCGGACAATCGTGCTGTGGGGGGTCGGCGGCAGCCTGGGGCTGATCCTGGTTGTCGTTGGTGCGGTGGTGCACAGCACCGCAGCGGAGGCTGCGGGCGTGGTCATTCTCATCATCACGCTGCTGGTGGTCGGGGTAGCGCTCATCGCGGTCCAGATATATGGGGACCTGCGCGAGCATCGCCTGGCTCAGGGTCGGCACCCGCACTCGCCCTCGCGTTGACCGGACCGGCGAGCGGTGCCGGTGTGGTCTGCGCAACTGCAGGCCTGGCGTGCTCGAACAGTGCCAGCGCCCGCGGGGACGTCGCGGAAAGGTCGGCGTCGGCCGCCGACGCGCGTCCCGCAGCGTCGCCAGCAGCGGATCATCGAACAGGAGCCGGTCGTCAGCCATCGCGCACCTCCGTCGTCGTGACCTGGTTGTTCGCCCCCATCCGGACCTGGCCCGGTTTCGCCTCCGGCGCAACGGCCGTTCCGGTGCCTGATCGGCGCCGATCTGGGCGGCGAGACGGTTACGGGCGCGGTGCAGCCTGGTCCTGGCGGCGCCTTCGCTGCAGCCGGTGGCGACCGCGACCTGCGCAGGTGTCAGGCCATCCCAGGCAACCAGCTTGAGCAGCTCCTGGTCGTCCTCGCTCAGCTCGCCGACCGGCCGCATACGGTGGCAATTGGCTGCATCTGGCTGCGGTCGGCGACGAGCCTGCGATGTGAGGCGACGGAGCATAGTCCCAGGTCAGAGCCAGTTTTCGAAGGTCGAGCGGAGGGCGTGGGATTCGAACCCACGAGGACGCGTCAACGCCCTAATGGTTTTCAAGAGCGTTGGTGATTCTCGGCCTGTCACCGCTGCGACCTGCCATGTTGCTATTCGGGGATGGACGGTCAAGCAAGATCATCCCGCGTATATCCCCGCGCATCTTGCGTCCGGTCCGAGGCCCTTTACCTCGGTGTCAGCGAACCGGGAAGCTAGCGGTCGGCGAGAGACGCGCCGAGGGGTGTGCGGGCGGCGGCGACCACAACCTCATTGCCGCTGCTGTATGGCCGCCGCGTGGCAGTTGTGAGATCCTCGTCGGTACAGCACGATGACCGACGGCCGGGTGGATCAAGCCCGGCAGAAGGGAGTTCAGCGTGCCCTCCTATCTCATTCAATTGGCATACACGCCTGATGCGTGGGCTGCCATGGTCAAGCAGCCGCAGAACCGGCTTGAGGCAGTCCGGCCGATTGTCGAGAAGCTGGGCGGGAAGTTCGAGCATGCGTGGCTGGCCTTCGGCGAGTATGACATCGTCGGCGTTGTCGAGATGCCTGAGAACATCGATGCCGCCGCGTTCGCGATGGCCGTCGCGGCAGGAGGGGCTGCGAAGGCGTTCAAGACCACCCCGCTGCTGAGCGTGGAAGAAGGAGTCGAGGCCATGCGCAAGGCGCAAGGGGCGGGGTACCGTCGGCCCGGCGGATAGCGGCCCTGTCAATCGTCCACTCAGCCAATCGGGATACAGCACGCCGTGCAGCTCCGAGGGGTTGAGTGAGTGACCTACTGCTTAGGAGGACGTTGGCCGGGCTCTAGCGACCTAGGTATTCGCAGGTGAGTCGGCATACCGGGCTGTCCGGTAGTGACCGTAATTCCCCGGCGTTGACCGTCCGATCGGGCACGTAGCGGGCACGTCCTGTTTGCCTCCGTCGTGACTGACCCGCACGTTGCAGGGGATGGCCCGCGTCCGGTCCGGGCAGGCTCCTGCCTGGCCCTTGTCTTCTGACCGGAGTGTCCGTAGAGACACCCCTGGACTTTGATTGTCAAGCGGCACTCGGAATTTTCGCGCGGTGTGACCAGGCGGTCGCTTCGTCGTAGAGGGTGCCGGTCTTGAGGCAGCCGTGCAAGATCCCGGCCAGCCGGTTGGACAGGGCCCGCAGCGCGGCGTCGTGGTCCAGGCCGCGGTCGCGTTGCTCGTCGTAGCAGGCGCGGGCGCCGGGTGAGGCTCTCAGGGCGCTTTGCGCCTGCCGGTGCAGGGCGTCGGCGAGCCGGTCGTTGCGGATGAACCGGGCCAGCACGATCTTCTTCTTGCCGGACTGGCGGGTGATAGGGCTGCTGGCGGCGTAGTTCTTCCGCGCCTTGGCGCTGGCGTAGCGGTGCGGGTCGTCGCCGAACTCGCCCAGTTCCCGGGCGCCGACGATCTCGCCGGTGCCGGGCTGGCTCAGGTAGATGGCGGCGTCCGGATGGCGGCGAAAGCACGCTGTCACCTGCTGTTCCATCTTGGCGATCTCGCCGTTGAGGGCTGCGATGATCACCGTCAGGGAGCTGACGGTGGCGGCGTAGACGGCGGCAACCGGCTGCGGCTGGTCCAGCTGCCCGGCGCGCAGCGCGGCCAGGATGGCGTCGGTCTTGCCGGCGATGTCGCGGCGACGGGCGCGCTTGAGCGCAGCGGCCACCTGCGCCCGGGTCAGCCTGGCGGCCCGGGCCGGGCCGGGGGCCTTGGCCAGCAGCTCCAGCGCATCAGGCGCATCCAGGTCCTCGAAGGCCTCCAGCGCGGCGGGGAAGTACTCCCGCAGCTGGTGCCGCAGCCGCTGCACCTGCCGGGTCCGCTCCCAGATCAGCGTCTGGTGGACGCGGGCGGCCACCTTGATGGCCTGGGCCTCGGCGCTGTCACCGGCCACCGGCCGCAGCTGATGGGAGTCGGTGCGCACCATGTCCGCCATGGTGTGCGCGTCGGCCTTATCGCTTTTGGCCCCGGAGGTGACGTGCCGTTCCCGGTACCGGGCCACCTGCCGCGGGTTGATCGCGTAGACCGTATAGCCCGCCGCGCGCAGCGCCATCACCCACAGGCCCCGGTCGGTCTCGATGCCGACCGCCACCTCACCCGGCTCGGTATCCGGCCCAGCGAACTGGCCGATCAGCGCGTGGAAGCGGGTGATCCCGGCGATCCCCTCCGGGAGCCGCGCCCGGCCCAGCACCCGGCCCTGCTCGTCTTGCACCTCGATGTCGTGATGATCTTCAGCCCAGTCATCGCCGGCGAACAGCACACCAGCCTCCCCTCGATCCGTCACATCAATTAACAGCCGCGGCAGCGGGAGGAGAACACCAACGGCCTAATGGATCAGTGCTCACGCCGCAGGCGGGCACGACACCCCTTCAGTGGTACTGCTCTCCTCACGGCCAGGCGAGGGCACGGTCTCTGCATAGGGCTGGACAGTCCGCCCAGGCTCCGGGAGTGCTCACTCGCCGGCCGCTACCGGATCCGAGTCTGCCCTGTGGTCGACCCGGTACCTCCCATTAGGCTCCGGCGCTCAAGGGGCGGGTCCCGAAGATGCTTTCGGCGAAGCGGTCTTGAAAGGATCTTCGGGTGCCCCTTGACGGTGGAGGGGCACCCCCGGACACTGAGCTTCTTGCATCCTGGGTTTTCGCAGGCCGTGCACCGGTTTGACAGGTCCGGCCTTGGTTCTTTCCCTGGTTCGGGGAGTTTTTCGCGTGCCTGTCGAATACGGGCGTACCGGCGGTGGGAGCGTTGCGGCCTGGTAACGACCGGGCCGGGTTACGCGGCGCGCAGGGCGGCGAACGGGTCGTGCTCCATGTAGTGCAGGGCCAGGACCGCCTTCACCACGGCGGTGCAGCCCCCGGCTGGCAGCGCAGCTCTGTGGCCAGGACTTTCCAGTATTTGAGCCGGGCGTTGCCGCGCTCGCCGACGCAGCGCAGCTGGGCCTGCAGCCGGTTCGCGGCCCGCTGCGCCGCGGTCAGCTTCTTCCCCGCGGCTTGCGCCGGCCGGTGATCACCTCCTGGTCCCGGCCGAGATACCCCAGGTCAGCGAGCACGCCGATCACGGACAGCAGCATCGCGGCGATCCCGGCCTTCCGCGCGGCGGTGACATCGACGGTGGCGCCGGGCAGCGGCGCGGCCGCCCAGAGAAGCTCCCCGTCCGGGGAGCAGACAGTCTGCACGTTCAGCCCGTGTCGCTTGTGCTTTCCCGAGTAGAAGGCTCGCTGGCCTCCGGTTTTCCGCCCGAAGGTCACCGCGGGCACGTGGACGCCGTCCACGATGAGGTAGTCCCAGCCCATCTTGGCTGCCAGCCTCGCGACATCGGCCAGGCTGATCCGCCGTCCCCGGTCCGCGAGCACGCTGATCCCCTCCCGGACGTCCCGCCAGCACGTGGACTCCGAGATCCCGAACCCGGCGGCCAGCTCCGCGTAGGTAAGATTCGTCCGCAGGAACGCGATGACCAGCACCGCCTGCGCCAGCGGGCCCAGCAGCCGCCACCGCGTCCCGTTCTTCTGGTGCCGCCGCCGCAGCGACTCCGCGAGATCCTCGCAGGTCCCGGCGCTGACCTTCACCCCGGCGCGGAACAGGGCATACCCGCCGCGGTGAGCTCGGGCGTGAACGACGTCCCCTGATATACAGTCATGCAAGGCTCCTGGAAACGGTGATCAGACACCACCCGTGTACCAGGAGCCGCTTCCGTTCACGGGTCTATCACCAGCCGCTGCCGTAACGTGACCATCACCTGCCCGGATCGTTACCGGCAGCCATCGACCGGACCCGTACCGCCTTGCCCGGCCAGGCCCCCCGGCCAGCCAGCGGCAAGGAACTCCCCTCAATCTGTCAAACAGCCGATGGCCTGCACAGACGAGGATGCAAGAAGCTCACTGAGCGGGCCATCCCCGGCCGCTAGCCTCGTGACGGCGTGTGCATCTTCCCCGGTCCGCCGGGCCGCGTCGAACGGGGCCCTGTCAAAGATGAACCGGCTGTAGGTGATCTTTCCGTCGGTAACGGTGACGCATTCGGCGCCGGGTGCGCTCTTGACGGGCACGGTTTCGGTGTCGTACATGATCAGCGCGGTCTGCTCGTCGCCGAAGGCGGCGAGCAGTTTGGAGCCGGTGAGGATCTGCACGAACGGGCCCATGAAGCCCCGGTAGGCAGCTGCGCCCTCCAGCCGGCCGGCTGGCGCGTCGCAGATGATGTCGTCGGCGATATAGCTCATTGCCTTGTCCAGGTCGTGACTGGTCCAGGCCTGGTAATAGGCCAGCGCGGTGCGCAGCGCGGGGCTGGTGATCTGGGTCATGATGATGTCCTTTCGCGATCGGGAACCGTGCGTGTCGTGCTGCCTGTGCAGACACCGCGGCCGCCGGGAACGGAACGCGGCCAGAACAAGTGGGGGAAATGGCATGCTGGGGTGGTGGAGCAGGCCAGGCTGCAGCGCGCCCGTGCCGGCGATGAGCAGGCGTTCCGGGAGCTTACCGACCCGTACCGGCGCGAGCTGCAGGTGCACTGCTACCGGATGCTCGGCTCGCTGACCGATGCAGAGGACGTGCTGCAGGAGACGCTGCTGGCGGCCTGGCGCGGGCTGGCCGGATTCCAGGAGCGGGCATCGGTGCGCTCGTGGCTGTACCGCATCGCGACCAATCAGTGCCTCAACGCGCTGCGCGCCGCCCGCCGCCGGATCCCGGCCGAGCCGGTCCCGCCGTTCCAGCCACCCGAACCCACCCGGCGCGACGACATCACCTGGCTGCAGCCCTACCCCGACGTCCTGCTGGAAGGCATCGCCGACACCGCACCGGGCCCCGGTGCCCGTTACCAGGCCAGCGAGGCGATCGAGCTTGCCTTCGTCGCCGGCCTGCAGCGCATGCCACCGCGCCAGGCGGCTACGCTCGTGCTGCGCGACGTGCTCGGCTTTGCCACCGACGAGGTGGCCAGCATGCTGGGCACCAGCCAGACCGCGGTCAAGGGAACCCTGCAACGTGCCCGCGCCGCGCTGGACCAGCACCGCGACCAAGCCGGCCACACGCGGGCATCGCGTCCAGGGTCGGTCACTGAACGCGCCCTGGCCCGTCGCCGACGCGTACATCGCCGCCGACATCGACGCCGTGGTCGCGTTGCTTACCGATGACGCCTGGCTGTCCATGCCCCCGGCGCCGCACCAGTACCGCGGCGTTGCCGCCACCCGGTCCTTCCTGCGCGCCAGCTTCGACTTCCGCGGCGACCGCCTCGTGCACCTGGTGCCCACCGGTGCCAACACCCAGCCCGCCCTGGCCAGTTACCTCAGCGACCGTGCCCAGCCGGCCGCCACCCCGGCAGGACTGTTCGTACTCACTATGGCCGGCCCGAAGATCCGGGCCATCACCCGCTTCCACATCGACGAGCTTTACCCGCGGTTCGGACTCGCCGGATCACTGCCCGAACCGGCGGCACAACCTGCGCTTCCCCTGGTGGCCGATCGCTGATTCTGCGTAGGTGAGAAGGTGTGCCGGGCGGATTAGACGCACGCGCAGACCCTTCGGTTCGGGCGTCACTCTCCCGGCGCTGGCGGCCGGTTAAGTCACATGAGCAGGGCCGCTACCTGCCTGCACCGGGCGGGGCCCACGGGGGCCAGGAACCGGCGTTGCCGTTCGTCCAGGATCCGCACGGTCGATGTCGCCCTTCACCTCGCCATCGGGCGGCTATCAGCGGGCTGGCAAGCAACTCCCGGAACACGCCGTTACCGCCGTGGATCCGCGCAGACCGGCGCCGCTACGGATACGGCCGTCTCTCAGGCCGCTGCACTCGAGCAGGAGCGTGACCCCGGCCCGGTGACGGCTATCCGACAGCATCGGCAGCGCAGCACCGCCAGCACAAGAAGAAGTAAACGCCCAGCCAATACGCCGCCTTGGCGACCACAGAGACGTCGCGGTCCTTGTCCGGCGCCGGACCGCCGCGCACGCTGCACCGGAAACCTTTGCTGCCGCCATCGCCTGGACGGCACCGAAGCAGAATGCGCACATGACCACGTCCGGCCGCAGCGAGCACCAGTACCCGAACCCGTCATCAGGGCGGCCGTGCTCGCACCACGGCAGTTCATCTGCGGCGAGGAGGACGGCGCTGGTCACGGACCGCACCAGCTGCCCGGCTGTCCTCTCCGGCCGACTGCGGTCTGGCGGCTCACTCACCCGCCAAGCACACTCGAACGAGCGATGCCTGGCAAGAGAGGCGCCGACCCGAGCCGCCTGATCAGTGTCTTAGCGCAAAAGAGAAGCGCCGGCCTGGCGGCTGCTCCGCGGCGTCGCATTACCCGCCTCCGTCGGAGCGTCAGCCTGCCTGCAGGTACGAGTGCCCGGCTAGCGTCCGGGTTGACATAATCGCCCTTACCGGCCAGCGAGTGAGACGATTCCGCAGTCCGCGGACTTACTACCGGGACCGTCCGGAAAGGACGAGCGCCGATCCGGTGCCGCCAGCGGGCAGTCCGGTGACGCCGGCCATTTCAGCCTTTCCCGACTGCTGGTTACCTCCCCGTTCCCGCCTGGCTGGGAGCGGTAGGTTCATGTCTGGCGGACCGGCAGGTCTCTGCGGTCGGCTTGCCCGGGCTGGTTCCAGGCAGCCGCCTACCTGACGAGTCCTCGCACCACTTCCCCGGCGAGCAGCGGCTTGGCCATATCTCCCTTGACGTAAGGCCCGCGGTAGATCACCTTGTGCTGCTGCAGGCTCGGGTACCACTGCCGGACCTTATGCATCCGCACTACCCAGTGGTGGTGCCACTGGTGCGGCCCGGCCTGGGCGGCGGGACGGCCGGAAGACCCGGCGCGGCGCAGCGCGACCACCCGCACGTCCGGATTCACTCCGGCCCTGGCGGCGGTCACCTGGGCGCTGTGACCGGGCGGGGCGGCCTGCACAGTACCGATCTGCTGCTCGCACAGCCGCCAGAACGCGTACAGGAACCGGGAGCCGAGCGTGCCGTCCTGGTCCTGGTCCAAGATGGCGCCCGAAGCGTACTCACCAGCCGCCTGGCTCTGGTCCCCTGCTTCCCGGTTGCGTGCCTCGTCTTGCCAGTACGCGGCGTTGAGGCCCCGCAGCGCGGCGGCGAGACGGTCGTAATCGTCTGCCTGGCCGGGGGTGGCCGGGTGCAGCGGCAGGGACCAGATGACCTCCAGCAGCATCGGCGGCAGGGCCACGCGCTGCGCGCGGGCCGCCTGCATGAAACCGGGGCTGGGCCGGGCGGCGGTGGTGTAGCCCGACATCCGCACCGCCGGCAGCCCGGCCCGGCCAAAGCCCATGCCGCCGGGCAGGGGCACCTGGGACGGCGACCGCCAGGTGAAGGCGGTCTCCCGGAGCAGGCTGCCGGACGGGTTCCGGGTGACCAGCGGGCGGGGCAGGACCACGGCCCCGGACGGGCTGGGCAGGTCGTCCTCCCGGAGCAGGGCCAGGTCAGCGAAGGTCAGCGACTGAGCCGCGGCGATTACCACATCGAGCATCTGCGGAGTGAGCACGTACAGGTCCGCGCCGGCCAGGTACCGGGCCTCATCAGCCAGCATCATCGCGCTGGCCTGGTCCCAGCCATCAGGGTACGGAGGCGGGTAGCCCATGGTGGCGAAGAGCAGGGCACGGGCCCCATCCGGGTTGCCGCTGCGGGCGGCCCGCGCCTGGTGGCCGTAGGCCAGCGCGGCCGCGTGCCACTCCCGCTCGATGGCAGCCTCCCGCATGTACCGGACGGCCGCGATCCGGGCCTCCCGCGCCGCGCGGGCTGCCGCAGCCAGCGACCACGCCTTCTCCCGCTGCTTCCCGGCCGCCATCCACATGCCTCCTTTGCTGATCACTCACCGGAAACGAGGTGCCCGCACCACCGCAGCACGCACACCCGGCAGGTACCGCTTGCGTCCACCCCGCGCCGGCGCGTACCGCGCTGCCAGCGAGCCCGGGCAGGGCCAAGGCGACCGCCCTGGCCTGGCCGGCAGTGAGCTCGACGCAGGAACCGGTGCTGTACCCGGCGGTGGCCGGCTGCAGCCCGATCCGGCCCGGCCCGGCCCGGGCCCGACGTCCAGCCGCTCCGGCAGGCCTTGAGGACTACTTTCACCACCACTGTGGGCCATCAGTGAGAACCCGCCAGAAGGTCGGCACAGCGACCTGCGGCCCGTCGTGATGCAAGCCGTTACCGGTCGCCGGCTGGCTGCGGCGGGGCGGTCGGCGGGCGCTGGAGGATCTCGGCGGCCTGGTCGATCTCGTCGTTGTCGTAGGCGGTGCGGATCCCGGAGATGGACATGCCCGCGGCGTTCGCCAGGTCGATGAGCTTGTAGGGCCGGGGGTGGGTGAAGCAGCGGCCGTAGGCGATCAGCAGCCGCATGTCCGCTTCCAGCTGCAGCCTGCGGTTCCGCAGGAAGGTGAGGGTGGACAGCAGGGGGTCGATGTCCTCCTCGGACCAGGACATGCGCAGGCCCTCGCCGTTTCCTCCCGTTCCTGCCAGGCCGCCTCGGCCGCGTGGGCGTAGGACTCGTCGTCGGACTCGTCGCCGCCCTCGACGGGAGCCGGCAACGGGTTGAGCAGCGCGGCGATGTCCGCGCACATGTCGTGTAGCGTCATAGATAACATTCTACGTTATTTTTAACGATGATCGCAACTCACTACGCTCGCAGCATCGCCGACGCGCTGCGCGATAGCCGATGGCAAGCCTCCAGTGATGAATGACAGTGGACGGCGTCCTGGCGGCCGAGGTGCGGGCGGCCGGCGCCGGCAAGGTCATCGGCCTGGCTCAGGTCCGGCATCGGAGATGCCCGGTTCGGCGTATGGCGCAACGCGGGCTGTGGGGCCAGCTCGGGCCGGGCTGTCCTGGCCGGCGGGCCTGGTGGAGGATGTGGTTGCGCCAGTCAGCGCGCCGGATGCTGCAGGTCGCTGAGGGTTGCGGCCACAGATCGGCTGTGCCCGGATGCGGTGCCGGGCTGGCGTTGTGTTTCGCTCGAGGGCTGGCCAGTACCCGGTTCCGGGCGGGCTTGCTCTTTCCAGCTGCAGGTTCTGGCCGGTGTCATGAGGAGCGGGCGCCGGCCAGCGTGCCAGATCGGTGGCGGCTGCCCGGACGTTGGTGTCCGCGTGATGCGTCGCGGTTCCCGGCCCGAGTCGAGGTCCAGCTGGCACCGCCGGACTCGGTAGTTATGAGCTTCGCGCCTTGTCGCTCACGCACGACCGTGCTGAAATACTCCCACCGGATCAAGGGGAAGGCGCCGCGCCATGACAGACGGCCAGCTGCGCGGCGCTGTTGTCCCCGTCCGTCCAGGGATAACGCCGGAGGCATTCGATCGTGCCCACGGGACCACGGCGAATAGCAAGCTGATGTGGCGTCTGGCCCGCGAGGCCTACGGGGCTGATTATCCCGGCGAGCTGCAGCCCTATGGCGTGACCACCTGGTGGACTCTTGGCCGTTTCGTCTCCGGGTTGCGGGTCGGCGCAGGTCAGCGTCTCCTGGACCTGGCCTGCGGCCGCGGTGGTGTCGGCCTGTGGCTGGCGCGCGCGACAGGCGCACAGCTGACCGGCGTGGACTGGTCGCCGGTCGCAGTTCGCGAGGCTACCGCCCGCGCGCCGGAATTCGTGCCGGCGCAGCGCGCCTCGTTCGCGGTCGGCGACCTTGCCGCCACCGGCCTGGAATCCGGCAGCGTCCATGCCGCTGTCTGCGCCGATGCGGTCTTCTTCGCAATCGATCGAGTCGCGGTGTTCGCTGAGATGACACGCGTCCTCCGCCCGGGAGCCCGGTTCATCTTCACCGCCGATGAGAGCAAGGACCCCGGGCATCCGGCGGCCGTTCCGGACTGGGCGCCGATTGCCGAAATCCCGCATTGGCGCGAGGACCTGCAGCGCATGTACGACACCTGGATCGCCAACCTCGACGAGGTTCGCCATAGCCTCGGCGATGAATCAGCCGACGACCTGATCCAGGAAGCCTCCCGCGTCGGTCCCACACTGGCCCACAGGACCGGAGTGCTCTACACCACCACCCGCCGCCGCTGACCTGAACCGCGCAAGCGGGCATCGATCCGCGCCGCAGCGAATCAGCTGGGTAGGCCACAAGTGGTCCATCCTCAATCCGAGCGCGACGATGCGGCGGAGGCATACCTGCCGTCGTAGGCAGGTTGCCCAGGGACATGACCAACATCATCGCAGTCCTGGCCCGCGTGTACATCTCCGACCTCGACGCGACCATCCCTTGTTTTATGTGCGGGAACTCACTGGTGCAGCCGACGTTTGCCGTTTCATGTTCCGCGACGTGCGGCTCGCCCGGGTCGGCCCGTTCCTGCTGCTCGCCGGAAACACCGCCGCATATCAGGACCGGGTAGCGACAATCCTGGTCAGCGAGCTCCCACCAGTCATCACGGCCATCGAGGACGCTGGGGCCAGATCATCGAAGGCCCGTCAGCAGCACCGAATGGTCCCCGTCTCGTCGTCCGCCACCCCGACGGCCAACACCAGGGACTTTAGGTGTTTGCGGTGTTCCGGGTTATTGCCGCTATCGTGCTCCGTTTCGGTCTTTGAGTCTGGTTGCGTGGTGCCGCCGCGGGAGTGCGGGCATAGTTCTGGCCCGCGTGTCGCGGCGGGGACGGCGCGCGGTTCCACGGTCCGCGGCCCCGGCGGGCGGGGCGGGTTTTGTCCTTCCTGACGGTTCCGGCTTCAGCCGCGGGTTATGAGAAGCCGGGCGCGAATATTGTGACCTGCGGTTTCCCGGTGACGGTCTGCTTGTTCGCGGTGGCGTGCCGGAATTTCGGGCGGGCTTTCTGAGCGCGTTCTGAGTGGCGCTGCCGCCCTGGGACGTTCAGGGTGTGCAGGGCGGCGCGGGCGGCGGCCTCGGCTGCGGCGGCGAGCGCTTCCAGCGACGATGAGGCGGTGACCTGGGATGATGTCATGGAGCGGACCGCGTGGCGCCAGACGGCGGTGAAGGATTCCTCGTCCGCGGTGACCCGGGCATGGCTCTGGCGGCGCAGCGCGCGGGCGGCGGCCGTCTTGCTGCGCAGCGCGGCGGCGGCGCTGGCGCGGACCAGCTGGGTGGCGGTCAGCCAGGCCCAGGCTTCGGAGATGACCAGCCGCGGGGACCCGGACCGCAGCACCGGGCCGGAGGTGCGGTCCCCGGCGCCGGCGATGGTCGCCTTGTCCTCGCCGAAGGTGGTCTCCGATGCGCTCCACCTGGTCAGGTACGTGTCCCGTACCTGGTCCGCGGGCGCGGCCTGGGGATCCAGCAAGGTGGTGATCACGGTGCAGGTCTCCGAGACCTCTTCCGTCCCGCCGCCGCGGGCCAGGACCGCGTTGTGCTCGGCGGCGCGGACCGGGAGCCGGTCTTCTTTCTTCCCGGACGGGGCGTTCAGCCAGGTCCGGCGGGACCCGTCGGGCAGCCAGCCGCCACCGGGCTCCAGCGGCAGCGCGACCGTGGCGCTCACCCGGGCGACGACGTGCCCGCCCGCGTCCAGGATCGCCGTGATCAGCTCATGGCCGGGGAAATTCCGGTCGAAGCAGACGACGCGGCCGGCGAACAGGTCCGGGCGGCGGCGCGCCAGCCGCTTCAGCAGCGTCTGCTCCCCGGCCCGCGTGCTCCCGAGGATCGCGCCGAGCATGGCGCGGCCGGCGCGGGCGGTCAGCGCCACGATCCGCAGCTGCGGGAACGGCGCAGCGGCCTCGCCGTCCTGCTCCGCAGTGCCCGTGCAGCCGAACATCGCCCGGTTCGCCGGGGTGTCCGCCAGGTTCACCAGCATCCCGTCGGCCGCGCACACCGTCATCCCGGCCAGCAGCACCGCCGACGGCTCGTCATCCCCGATCAGCGGCCCGGCCGCCTCCCAGAACACGGACTCCATCACCTCCGCCGGCACCAGCAGCCGCCATTCCGTGACCACCTTCCCCGTCGGGACGTGCCATTCCCGGGCGAACGGGACGTCCGCCAGCAGCCCCGCCAAGCGGGCCAGCGCCTCGCCATACGACCCGTCCGGCATCAGGGTCATCGCGATCATCAGCCGGATCACCAGCGGATACGACATGATCCGCCGCCGCTCCCGCTTCCTCAGCCGCCCTTCCGCGATCGCGGCGTCCGCGACCGACTCGATCACCCCGTCCCCGAGATGACGCTCCAGCTCGCCCAGCCGCACCAGATCAGGAAGCCAGGCGCCCGCCAGCACGCTCCCGTCCCGGCGGACCACGGCCGGGGCCGCCACCACCGGGCGGCAGAACACCGCCGCCTCGCCGGCCGACGGCTGAGCATCCCCCGCCATGACCGTCCCCCCGCGAACCCGCAGGCCAGACGCCCGCACCACCACAGTCCCCGCAGGCGTGCCCGCATCCTGGCAGGCAACGATCCCGCTTGCATCAGCAACGTCAGGCAGATAAGAAAGCACAAGGGCTCCTGGAAAGGGGTGGACATCGACACCCAACCCCTACCGGGAGCCCCGCCCGCGTCCAAACCAGCGCAAAATCCCAGATCACAGCCTCATGGAGCCCAGCGTGCCTTAAATCTCTGGTGTTGACCCCGACGGCTCGGTCTTCGAATACATCGAGACAGCAGCGAGGAACCTTCACACTGAGGATCCAGGACGACCCTCTATTGCCTACTCCAAATAAGACCATAATTGCTGCGGCGGCCATGCTCATGCCCCATGTCGTGCGCCAGTTCCGGCGTGCTGTAGTTGTCTCCGCAGCCGGATGCCGCATCGACGGGTACTTCGGGCGACGACCAGCGGAGGCCTCAGGTGGACCAGTCACACTGAATTGTCCTGACGTCGACCCACAGGCACGCCAATCTAGGCATCACACTGAGTGACGAGGAAGGTCGGGGAGAACGCTCACCGAGCCGCCGTTCTGCGCGGTTGGCGGATCCTCAGCGATCATCGGTCCAGCTGTGCAGATCGGGTTGCTATGCGCGCCCGGCGTCGCCCGGATTTGGTTGATATGGAGTACGTTGCCCAGAGCATTCTTTTGCAGATGATCTGCGCGCGGTTATACAGTATGTGTCAGCAGCAGAGTTGCCAGCCACGCCGAATCAGCGACTGGAGATTGGAGGCGGGTTGCTTGCTTTGCGCTGCGTAATCTGCCTTAGCCGGGAGTGAGGCGGCTGTCACGCCTGTACCGCATTGGGGCATGATCGATTAGTGATTAATCGCACGCCTAGCGAGCCCTTGTGCCACGCGGGGAGCTCAGGCCGGGAGACTATTCCCGGAGGCCAGGTTGAGGGCCTCGTCGGAGCTGAGCGCCATGGCCTCGGCCTGGGCTTGTTCGAACTGCTCCTGGCCGAGGCGGGCGCAGCTGGTCGATGCTGTCCTGTGCACGGCTGTGGTTGAGGCCCGGCGCGCTTGTGGGCGCGCCGGGCCTTGCCGCTCAGCTGGAGGCAGGCTGGTAGGTGAGCGCGACGACGCCGCTCGGCGCTGGGGTTGCGCCGAGAAGCTTCAGCGGGAGCGTCTTGCCGTTGCCACCGCCAGCCGCTTCCCCGCCGGCTAGCACCGGGTGGATCGAGAACCGGACTTCATCGACCAGGTGGTGGGCGAGCAGGGTTTGGCTGAGCCGGCCGTATCCGTACATCATGAGATCACCACCATCTTCTTGCTTGAGCTCGGTCACGGCGGTGACGGCGTCGTCGCGGATGAGCGTGGAGTTGTTCCAGTCAGCGTTCTCCAGCGTCGAGGAGAACACGTACTTGCGAATCGCGTTGATCGCGTCTGCGTATGGCCCGGTCTGTTTGGGCATGACTTCAGCGAAGTACTCGTAGGTGCCTCGTCCCATGAGCATGCCGCCGAGCGCGTGTAGCGCCTGAACGGCTTCCTCCGCTGCGCCAGGGTCGAAGATCGCCCAGGAGCTTGGGTCTGCGGTGACGCCGTCGAGTGAGACGAAGGCGGAATTGATGATCTTGCGCATCGCGGTGCTCCTTCTGTGTCGTTTGTGAGCTACGTAAGGAAGACGAACAGGACCGGCCGAAACCGGACGCGGCTACGAGATTCCGGGGAGGTCCAAGCGCCGCCGGGCTAGACGCGGATCCGATCGCAAGCACCGCTCGGCGCGGGTTCGGCGGTGAGCTGGGGCCACTCCTCGACCACGGCCCGCCACTCATCGGGGGCGTGTCGGGGCCGCTTAGCGAACTCACCGCCCACCGTCGGCAGAGGGCCTTCACGAGGTCCGTTGACGTCTGCGGCACCGGTCTCTCCTGGTCTCATCAGGTGATCTTCAGGAGGACGAATGGCGGGGCGCCGAAACCGGGTACGTGCTAGGAGATTTCCAGGCTCTCGATCCGCCGCTCGAAAGACACGCGCTCGGCCGGGCTCCGGGCCAGCGCAATGGCCTGCTCGTAGTATTCGCGGGCCGCGGTGTGGCAGCCGGCCCGCCGTTCCAGGTCAGCCCGGGCCGCCCAGTAGAAGGGATACCGGGACAGCTTCCGCTGCCCGGCCAAGGCGATCAGCTCGCGGCGGCCCGCGTCGATGCCGTCCCGTTCGGCCACCGCCAGCGCGCGGTTCAGTGCCACGATCGGGCTCCAGGCCTGCTGGGCGAGGACCTGGTAGAAGCCGATAATCCGGTCCCAGTCGGTCTTCTGGATCGACGGCGCTATCGCGTGCTCACAGGCGATGCCGGCCTCCAGATGCCAGCGGGACATGTGATCCCCGGTGGCCGAGCGGGCGAGGTGCAGCAGACCGCGCTCGATCCGCGCCCGATCCCAGCGGCTCCGGTCCTGGTCCTCGAGGGGGACGAACACACCGTGCTCGTCGAGGCGGGCCGGCAGGCGAGCGGCGTCGAAGCAGAACAGCGCGGCCAGGGCGTGCACGTCCGGATGCGCCGTCGCCTTGGCGTCCAGCAGCAGCTCGGTCAGCCGCAGCGCGTCCTCGCACAGGAACGGACGTACCGGGTCCTGCGGGTTGCTGCCGTGGTAGCCCTCGTTGAACAGCAGATACAGCGATCGCAGCACGGAATCCCGCCGGGCGCCGATGTCAGGCAAGTCGTCCACGTCGGGCAGCCGGCCCAGCTGGCGCAGACGGTCGCGCCCCCGGTGCAGCCGTCGGTCGATGGTCTGCGTATCGACCAGGAACGCCTGGCCAATCTCCTTGGGCGACAGACCGCACAGCCACCGCAGGATCAGTGTCACGTGCGTCTCGCGGTTCAGGCCGGGGTCGCAAACCGCGAACATCATCGCCAACTGGCCGGCGCTCTCGGCGGCTGGGGCCAGTGCCGCCTCGATCGTGCCGGCCAGCGCCGTCGTCGTCGCCAGCTCTGGCAGGAACGAGCGGTGGCGCTGTTCTCGGCGGATGATGTCGATCGCCCGGTTATGGGCGGCCCGGATGATCCACGCCTTCGGGTCGCGCGGCAACCCGAAGCGCCAGGCGTGCATGGCACTGACCAGCGCGTCGTGAACAACGTCCTCGGCGAGCGGGACGTTGGACGGGCCCAAGACCCGGGTCAGCGCGCTGACCAGGTGCGCGTACTCCTTCCGGAACAGGTCTTCGACCAGCTCCGTAGATGACACCGCGGCGGCCCGTTCGTCCACAAGCCTCAGATCCGAGGATCCTGGACCGGCCGCACCTCGACGGAACCGCCGAACTCGTATATCGGACACGTGCGCGCCACGTCGACGGCGTCCTCCAGGGACGCGGCCTCGAAGATCATGCTGCCGGTCACCAGATCCTTCGACTCGGCGTAGGGGCCGTCAGTGACCACGCGCTCGTGGCCCCGGACCGCGGCCCCCGGGTTGTCGAGCGCGGTTCCGGCGTTGCGCCGGCCCTGCCGGGCCAGCTCATCGGACCAGCGATACCACTTCTCGACGTGGGCCTGAAGCTCCGAGGGCGACAGATCGTGCCGCGCGACAGCACCCCCGCGAAAGATCAACATGAACTTGCTCCGCAGGGCGCGTTCCCCACTTCGAGGTTCCGGCATCATGGCTTCCAACCGTAGCCGCCGCCGGGCCTCATCGAACCCCGCCACCGGGCATCAGGGCCTACCCAGGCGGCGCGGCCACCGGACCCTCCTTGAGCTTGCCCAAGTCCCCCGGATCTGGCGTGCCCGGCGTGTCGCCTTGATACCGGTGGCGGCCATCCCACGCTCATGCTTCGTGACAAGACCAAGCAACAGGATGGCTTACGAATCAATTGTGACGCGTCTGAGCTGGGGAGGTCCTCGCCGTGCGAACAGCCACCGCGCCAGGTCAGACGCTTTACGCCGACCTGCCGATGCATGTCATCTAACTGCACGCAATCCGGGTCTGCCGGGCCACTGTCAGCACGACGCCATGGGGAGGGTGATCTGGGCCTCAATCCCCGGCACAGCAAATGACCATGCTCGGCAGTACAGACTCCCTCGGTGATCGCCGTTGCTGGGCGGATCGGCACCGGACGTGATCGACTGGACCTGCTGCCCGGCCGCTGCCTACCGGGGCAGGGTCAACGATGACGACATGCGCGTATCCGGCACGCGTGCCATTGCTCGACTGCCTCGCTTACGTTGCGTAACCGGCCCTGGACTGGGCTCAGCGCGCGAATAGCCGCCGTTCGGCGCGGTCGCCGCAGTCGTCGCCACTGTCAACTCAGACATACAGAATGGGCAGATCTGCGCTGCCGTCTCCTGAGATCAGGGAGCCGACCTTCCTCTTCTGCCGGTTGATCCGATGTTCCTACTCTGGTCCGACAACGTTGTCCGGGCGGGTGCAGGCAGCGACCTTGACCAGCTGCTGCACAGTGAGGAAGCGAAGGACTTCCTCCGGCAGGGGTATGACCGGTGTCACCGGACGGGCCTGAGCACTTTGACGTCGTCTATGCCAAGACGATGACGATGATCGACTCCGAACCGGAGATCGACCTGGCCAAGCTCGCCGCCGTCTCCGCTCCGGCCCTGGTGCTGCAAGGGACCGGAATGAGGTCACGCTCGAGCATGGGGCCGCGGGTGCCGCGGCTCTGGGAGATGGCAGGCTTGCGGTGCTTCCGGGCACGCACGGCGTGCCGGTCGAACTGCCCGAAATCAACCCGCTGCTCATCTCGTTCCCTGCGCGGAGCGTTGTGCTGCTTTAACTGAGGATTTCCCTGCGACAAGGCCCCGGTGACGAGCACCTGAGGCATTCCGGAGCTTGTCAAAGGATCTAGTCGTGCGTGTCAGCCGGACGGATTAAATACTGCCAGCCCGGGCAGCTATCGTGCAGAAGCGCCGCGGGCCGCTCGTTCCGGCGAGTGTCCGCGTGCACGTGCCTGAGCGGCGCGGGGCACGCGCACCGCGACTTTACATGGGCACAGCCGAGCGAGTAGCCCGTCTGAGCTTGACCGAACGACAGTGTTAGTTGCTTAATTGAGGATTTCTGTAATGAACAGCTTCATGGCCGATGATCAGACCTCTGTGAGTGTTTCCAGGCTGCTGGCGTTCCGGGCTGAGAACGTGCGCTCGTTCCGGGACGGGCTGGAACTGCCGATGCTCGCGACGGGCCTTGCCGATGAGGGCGTGCCGCGCTCGGTGACGTGGCACGAGGGTGGCCGTCCCGTCCAGGTCCTCCCGGCCGCTGGCATCTTCGGGGCGAACGCCTCGGGGAAGAGCAACGTGCTCCGCGCCATGAGCGACATGCGCCGGCATGTGCTGTACTCCTTTAGCCACGGTGACCCGGAGCGCGGGATGCCTCGTAGCGCGTTCCGCCTGGATCCTGGCAAGGAGAAGGGTTCGTCGCGTTTTGAGGTAGACCTGATCCTTCATGGAGTCTGGCACCAGTACGGCTTCGTCATCGATGACGCCCAGGTTCTTGAGGAGTGGGCATACCGCTATCCACGCGGCAAGGCTGCGCTTGTGTTCCGCCGTGAGGGGCCCGATGTCATGCTTGGGCAGCGCAACCGCGCCAAGGGGCGCGCGGTCCTCGGAATCCTTCGGCCGAATTCCCTGCTGCTTTCTGCGGCGGCCGCCGCGAACCATCCAGACCTGGCACCCCTTCGGCGATGGTTCGCAGACAATCTGCTGCTGGCTGAGGCCTCAAGCCGTGGACGCCGCTGGGCCTACACCGCGGGCATGCTTCTGCACGAGCAGCACCACGATCAGGTTCTCGGCCTGCTGCAGGCCGCGAACCTCGGAATCACCGACGCGCGAGTCCGCGAAGCCGACGCTGAGCTTCTCGAACGCATCAAGCGTGCCACGACGATCACCCAGGGACGAGAGGACGAGCTTGAAGACAAGGACTCCGAGGCCAGCATCCTTGAGCCGGGAGTTGTACTGAGCCATCGCGGACCGGCCGGAACCGTCGAGTTCGGCGCTGACGAGGAATCGCATGGCACGATGGTGTGGTTCGGGCTCGCCGGCCCGGTGGTCCACGCGCTCGCCAGCGGCAGCGTCCTGTTGGTCGATGAGATCGAGGCCGGCCTGCACCCTGCTCTTGTCAGGCAGCTAGTGCGACTGTTCCAGGACTCGGAAACCAACCCCAGAGGAGCGCAGCTCATCTTCAACTCACACGAGGCATCGCTGCTCGGCGACTCCGGCGAGGAGCGCGTTCTCGGCCGCGACCAGGTCTGGTTCACCGAGAAGAGTCACGATGGCGCAAGCAGGCTGTACGCGCTTTCTGACCTGAGCCCGCGCGTCGATGAGGCGATCGGCCGCAGGTACTTGGCGGGCAGGTACGGCGCCACCCCGATCCTCGCGGATAAGGACTTTGCGGAAGTCGCAATTAGCGCTGTCGGCGACCCCGAGTGAGCCCCAAGGGCGACGGCGTCGCCCCTCCGGCACGGCCCGCAACCAGCGGGCCGAGCCGGCTTTTGCGCGATGTAAGCGGTCCGCGACCGGTTCGACCCGCCCGCCCGCCGGGTCAGCAGGCCGCGCGGCACCGGGTTGGCCTGCACCGGCGTATCCCCCCGGGCGACCAGGTACGCATACAGTCCCGACACCGACGACAGGCGCCGGGCGATCGTCCGCGCCGACAGCCCCGGCTCCCGGTCCGCCAGCCGCACCACCGTCCGGTCGCCCCGCTGATACGCCAGGAACTCGAACACATCCGCCGCGGTGACCTCCACCGGGTCCTTCGCCACCACGGTGAAGAACGCTTTCAGGTCGAACGCCACCGCCCGCAGCGTGTCCGGCCGGCACCGGCCCGCCACGAACTCCAGATACCGGTCCACCAGCCGCTCACCCAGCCGGAAACGGACCTGGCCAGACCCCGATACGAAACGCGCAAGACACGGGAAGCTGCTCATCTCAGCACCATCCCAGCGTGTGACGCGAGAACACGGGAGCGACACGGATCACCCGTGTATTAAGCGATATGTTGCTGTATGGGGTCTTTGGGCCTTCTCTGACGCTCACGCTGTGTGACAGGCAGCACCGCGGGCCGGTTTGCCGCCCGGGAGGCGAAGCCGCCGCGAAGATCAGCCCCGCGCTGCACACCTCTTTGGCACGGACAGGGCGCGCCGCCAGCGTGACGATTCCGGCGGCTCTAGAAGGCCGTACGCAACCGCCATGCTCGCCGAACGGCAGCGGCAGGCCCGCGGGCCAAAATCGCGGAAGTACGTGACCCACGGCCGGTGTCCGCAGACGATCGTCTGCAGACACTCCGCTGGCCACGGTGGTTTCCGCAGGAAGAAACTGTAAAGCTTGACGTGTCCGCAGCTATGTAACGCTAATATCCCTTTCTGATACACTCAATCCCATGAGGGTCGGTTACGCGAGAGTGTCAACTCGAAACCAGCACCCAGAGGCGCAGCACGACGCGCTGTTCGCGGCAGGATGCGACCCGGGCCATATCTACCTCGACACGGTGAGCGGCAAGCTCGCCCGCCGCCCCGAACTCGACAAGGCGCTACTCGTCCTACGCGAGGGCGACCAGCTGGCCGTGACCAAGCTCGACCGGCTCGGCCGGTCCGTGGCGCACCTGATCGGGCTGTCCGCGGAGCTCCAGCAGCGCGGTGTGGACCTGGTGGTGCTCGACCAGGGCATCGATACATCCACCGCGGTGGGCCGGATGTTCTTCCAGATCCTTGGCGCGATCGCCGAGTTCGAGCACGCACTGATGTCCGAGCGCACTATGGACGGCCTGGCCGCGGCGCGGGCCCGTGGTCGTACCGGCGGCCAGAAGCCCAAGCTCGGCCCGCGTCAGGTCAAGCTGGCCCGGCAGATGTATGACGAACTTGGCGACGACGGCAAACGGCGCTACACAGTGGCGGAGATCGCCGCCGAGTTCGGCGTGACCCGGCCGACGATCTACCGCGCGTTGGAGCCCGCGCAACGAGCGGGCACAGCAGCGTAGACCGCAGCAGTCCAGATCGGGGCATGACCGGCCAACATACCTTCGATTTACAACACCGACAGCACGCCCCAGGGGAATCAGCCAGATCGTCGGCTGCATACGTCCATGCCTCTCGAAAACTCTTCAATCGGCGTCATTGCGTTAGCTTGATTCTGCGGTGAGATTTGTTGCTCCGTTGCCTGCGGCGATGATACGGACGGCGGCGATGTGCCGGGGTCTATCGCAGACGACCGTTTGCGGTGTAGCGGGGTTCCCCTCAAACCGTGGAGACTTCCTCATAGCTCAGGCTTTTGAGGTTGCGCTGTCGAAGCGAAGGCCGGAGGCTGCCTCGCCGCGCCACGACCGCTTTTCGCGGCCTCTCCACACGAATGCGCGGCCGTCGTGCCAACGGACGTGGTGCTCGAGGATGCGCAGCTGGATACCGGCACGGGTGACCTCTTCTTCACGCACATCGTGAATGTCTGCGAGTAGTTGGCTCTTGGCCGCGCGCAGATCCGTGGTCGCGGTATCGAGCAGTCGTCCCTTGCGCAGCAGCCGCGGGCCGTTGTTCTCGTGCACCGCGACCATCGGCGTCCACGTTTCAGCCACGGGCGTGGCCAGCCGCCATACCAGCTCGTAATCGTCGCCGGTCGTTGCCGGCTACGTATTCGGAAATCGTGTGGCTGGGGGCGGGTTGGACCGCGCCTAGCAGGGCAAACGTGAACCGGACCACAGGACTTCCGAATAGTTACGTTGCCGGGGGCAGATCGAACTGGCTGCGGAACCACGGCCGGGATATGCCTCGGCCGGTCGGCCCCATTACCTGCGTCTCGATCGACCAGGCGAGATTGGCGACCTCATCGCGTTGGAGCGCGACCTGTTCTCGCGGGTCGGACTGCAGGGAGCCGAGCGAGGACGGCAGGACAACGAGAAGCGGGTTGTCCCCCGCGGCGCCCTGCATGTTCGATGGCTGGAACTGACGTCCTGCGCCATCGCCTGCCCGGGTAGCCGTGGTGCCGATCAGAGTGGCGACACCGAAGGTGTCGCGTACTACAACCCAGTCGGTGCGCACGACACACCCGACGGGGACCTCCACCGGAGCGAGGAACCAGTCAGGGCTGAAGACCACGGCGAAGTCGATGGCAGCATGCGGGCAAGGTCGGTGGGGCCGGCGCCGACCCGGCCGAGAGGGACGGCGGAATCCTCCATCTCCCAGAAGCGGAATGCCGGCATGCCCGGGTAGGTCAGGGGTGTCGGCAGGAGCGTCCTGATCCGGCCGCCGACGAGCGACGGGTCTGCACCGGCGTCGGTGGCGGCGCCGAGAGACGCGCTGGGCGTGGCGTCGAGATCGAGTGAGTACCAGTCGACCCCGGTGCCGTCGTACTCGGCGGCGTTCAACACCAGCTCGTTGCCGGTTCCGGGCAGTGGCGGTGCCGCGATCGCGAACGCGTACTCGAGACGGTCCGGCACCCATGCGGGCGAGAATGCCGCGGCACCGACGGCGCTGATCCCCCATTCCTCGTCGAGATCCGCCGTCCACGCCGCGAGTACGCCTTGCAGCGCAGCGGGATCCGCACCGGCGATCGCCGCCGCCGGGAGTCCGGCTCCGCCAGACAGCCCGAGCACTTTCGCCCCGTCGATGACGTGGCCGGCGAGCAGGGCGCGGTATCTGGCGTCGTCGAAGCTCTCAACGACATTGACTATCGGGTCCGCCGTGAAGGTGGTGTCGTGATGCGTGGCCAGGTTGTCGGCGACGGCGGCGAGCCCGGCAGCGACGAGGCGGCGACGCAACGAGCGTCCCGCCCGCACGGCCGCCGTCCACGGTGTGCCGCGGGCGTCGGCCCCCAGCCGGATCACCGGTTCGCGCTCTACCAGCGCCTCGATTGGCCCCGTCGACGTCTTCAACCGCATCGAATCTGGCGGTGGCGAGGTGCCCTCTGCGCGGTAGCGCGAGAACTGAGACCAGCTGGCAGCGACGTCGATCGCGACGGGCGCACCGCCGTCGTCGCCCGTGAGCTCGCCAAGTTGGAACTGCCGCAACAGCAGCCATGCCGGATCAGCAACCTCGGCGGCGAGCCCGACATCGATGTCGGTCGTCTGTGCGTGCGGTTCGATGCGTGCCCAGGTCACGAATCCCATTTATGCCTGCACCCCCAGATAGCGGTTGGCATCGATCGCCACTCGGAGGAAGTCCAAGCCCGCAGTGAGCTCCGACATCGGACTCGTCCGGTCCACGCCATCGCGCACGTAGGTCAGTGGCAGGTACTCGTCAATGCCAGTTCCGGCGAGATTGTCGAGTTCGACACCACGAAGCCTGGCAAGCGCCGAGCTTCGCGGGCGACCTCATCGAGCAGCGTCCAGCTCCACGGTTGCGGCGGGTCCGGGTGCACGGCGAGCAGCAGCGTCGGCGGCGGCCGGGCGGTCGGCGCGTCGTAATGGATTGCCAGACCCGTAGAGACAGTCGGCGACGGAAGCACTTCGGTCACCTCGTCGACGATCAAGGCGCGCGCGGTCGCTGCGCCAACGAGCGCCTGATTGCCGGACGCGAGGACGTGCACGCGCGGCCCATCAGGTCGCGTCCACGCACGGAGCGTGTTGCCCCCTGGGTTGGCCGGCAGCGCGTCCGCAAGCCAGCCCTCGGCGGCGACGAGGGGAAGCTGGAGCACCTGCAGGGGCTCGAGCACCTGGCCGGCCGCCTCGAGGAATAGGCGGAGGTCGTCCAAGGCGGCCAGCCTGCTTCGGACCCGACCCATCCGCGACAGCCAGGCCTCGATCGCGTCGGGATCCGGGCCGGCAACACGAGCGGCGCTGAGGCCGCTCTCGACCTCGACTGCCGGCACGACGGCGGGCCCACCGAGACGGCGCGCGATCTTGACCAAGGTGTCGAGCCCGGTGGCGGTGTTGCAGATCGCGTTCAGCTTGTCGACACGAAGCTGCTGCACCGCGGCCGCCGGGAGGCCCTCGTCGATGAGCTAGTCAACGTCACGCACCACCGCAGCAGCCCCGGAAGCTGCGGCGACTACCTCGCTGAGCCAGGGCGCGGTAGGCACGGCGGATCCGGTCCTCTACAGCGGCCGCGTCACCGGCGGCGGCGGGCGCCGCCGGGGCGGCCGACGGAACCGCGGCCGCGGCCAGCGCGCTCTCGACCTCGCCGGCGATGCGCCCAGACTCGGCGCGGCGCCGCTCAACTACCTCCGCCGGGAGCTGCTTGCCGACGTACTTGCTGACCACCTTTCCCGCTCCGCCGGTAGTACCGGTACCAGTACGGGCCGTGGGCCTGGCCTTCCGCGCACCGCGTGCAGTTCGCTTGCCGCAGCTCACCACAAGCAGCACCCGTGCCCGCATTTTGACTAGCGGCCTCACCTCGCTGCTCAGTTCTCCTCACCGGGTGCACGGGCCGCGCAGTTGGGCGGAGCCCGGTGCCAGGCGCCGGGGGTGAATGCGTAGCGGCCGAGCGTAGCTCTCAGCACTCAGCTTTGCCGAATACGTGCGGAAATCAACGACAGGGACTGCCCGCTGTCAGCATCTTTGCAGCTCAGCAGCCCACTGGACGGGGCTAGCCAGGTTGTTTACAAGACGGCTGCTCTGGCTGCGCACTGCCGCTTGGAGCCAGGGAACTACCGGGCAACCGTCAGGAACCTGTCACCTTCCCGGTCGAGGACGACATGTTGGCTGTCACGGGACAGCTGCGGCAAGCACCCGGCTCGAGCGCACGGAGCCGGCTCAAGGTGGCGAAGATCGCGGCGAGCTGACTGTCCTTCCGTTGCTGTGGCAGGGCATCGAGCCAGCATTGGCTTGTCGCGATTCGGCTTCGCGTGGGTCTCTCTTTTCTGCGTAACTGCGTAACAGTCCCTTAGATGATCAAGGAACATGCAGGTCAGAGCAGCAAAAAGCTGATACGCAGGCCTGTTACGCAGCGCTACGCGGAGCGTAGCGATCAAGGCCCTGCTGTTACCTGTTACGCAGTGGCCGGTAACAGGCTTTTCGCAGGTCAATGGCCGCTTTCCGGATGCTACGCAGTTTCCTGAGAGAGAGAGACCTTATTGCGGGCCATAACACAGAGGTTTCTCACTGGCCGTCCTCCAGGTCGGGGGGGTCGATGATCTCGTCGCGGAAGATCAGGTGCCGGGACAGGTGCCCGGCCGTCCTGCGCCCGATGAGGTACGGGGGCCGCTGGCTGTCCTTGGTAAACAGCGCGCCCATTTCCAGCCAGCCGGGTATGACGGCGTTCGAGCTCGTATCCGCGCATGCGGAGTTCCTCGCGGAGCTTCTCGGGCAGCAGCGCCGGGCCTTCCCTGGCCTTGTGGCCGATCCACCCGCTTGCTGGCGGGTGGCTTCCGTTGTTGCTGCCCCACATCTTGTCGGCGTGGGCTGCCAGGTACTGGCGGACGAGGTCCAGGGCCATCTCCGGGCGGTTGTCCCGCTGTTCGTCAGATGCGAATATCCCGGACCATGCTGTTTGGACCACCCCGAGTTTCTTGGAGGCTGTGACCTCTGGGAAAGTTGGGACTTATGGCATCACGGAAACAGCACCCTGCTGAGCTGCGGGAACGTGCGGTGGCAATGGTCTTCGAGCTGCGTGCCGCGTCGGGCAGCTCCCGCGGCACCCTGGCAAGCGTCGGCCACAAGCTGGGCGTCAATCCTGAGACTCTCCGCAACTGGGTTGAGAAGGCGGAAATCGACAGCGGGCAGCGGCCCGGTATCACGAGCGATGACAAGAAGCGTATTGCCGGGCTGGAGAAGGAAGTCCGCGAGCTGCGGCGGGCTAACGAGATCCTGAAGGCGGCGAGCGCTTATTTCGCCCGGGAACTCGACCCCCGACTTCCGCGCTAGTCGAGTTCATCGATTCACACAAGGACCGGTTCGGAGTGGAGCCGGCCTGCGCGGTCCTGGAGATATCGCCGTCCACCTATTACGCGGTGAAGAAGAGAGAGGAGAATCCGTCCGCGCGGGACGGGCGCGACGAGGAGCTGAAGAAGGCAATCACGCAGGCCAGGGAAAAGAGAGGGCGGAAGCTTTACGGTGCTAAGAAGATGTGGCGCGAGCTGAATCGTGACGGGATCGAGGTCGCGCGGTGCACGGTCGAGCGGCTGATGCGCGAGATGGGCCTGGAGGGCCTGCGGGCCAGGAAGAAGAGGCCGCGGACCACTGTTCCTGGTCCGGCTGGCCAGGAGAGGCGTCTGACCTGCTGGAACGCGACTTCACTGCCCCGGCGCCGAACCGCCGCTGGGTAGCTGACATTACCTATATAGAAACTTCTGCCGGCTTTGTTTACGCCGCGTTTATCCTTGACCTGTTTTCCCGGATGATTGTCGGCTGGCAGGTTTCCGGTACGCTCCGGGCCGAGCTGGCGCTCGACGCGCTCGAAATGGCCGTCTGGTCTCGCGGCGACCGGATGGACGGCCAGCTTGTCCATCATTCGGATCGCGGGGTCCAGTATACCGCGATCCGCTATACCGAGCGGCTCGGCGAGATCAGCGCGGTCAGGTCGGTCGGGCGCAAGGGCGATTCTTATGATAATGCGGCGGCCGAGTCGCTGAACAGCCTTTACAAGAAAGAGCTCATCGAGAGGGAAGGACCGTGGCGCGGGACCGATGATGTCATGCTCGCGACCCTGGAGTGGGTTGACTGGTATAACACTGAGCGCCTGCACTCCGCTTGCAAGTACATTCCCCCGAGAGAATATGAGGAAAACTACTACACACGGCAGGAAAGAATGGTAAATTAATCGAATCCGGCAAGCAAAGGCGTCCAAAGAAGCCGGGGCGATCCACTCTCCATCTCCTCCTCCATGCCGGTTTATCCCGGCGCTTTCCCCAAGACGGCAACGCGAGGCAGACAGAGCTGTGCAGGATGTCTGCGGTTTTAGCCAATGGGTTCGGTTTCGTCGTGCCGGCGGACGGCGGGCGGGGTGCCTTCGCGGAGCGCGTCGATACGGCAGTTGTAGATCGTTATCCGGGCAGCTTGTCGGCGTAGGCGTGCCAGCGCTGGTGGGCTTGCCTGGCGTAGTACTGGTGGCGGCGTCGCCAGAACGACCAGCCGTCGCGGTGGGCCTGGTCACGGCGGGGCTCGGGGATGACGGCACCGCGGAGTTGCCTGAGCAGCTCGGGGATGGTGATGGGGATCAGCCAGGGGAAGCCGGCGTCTTCGTCGCGGGCGCGCTGCCAGGCTGCGGCGACGGCGAGGAAGAGATAGGCGAGCAGGCTGATGGCGGTCCAGCGGTGCCAGGAGGTCCAGGTGGTGACCTGGCCGCTGTCGAGGCCGCTGACCTGCTTCGACTGCTGGTGGTCCTCCTCGATTTTCCAGCGGGCGACGGCCACGGAGATCAGTTTCGCCAGTGGGACCGGGTCCGGGCTCCAGCACAGGTAACAGCTGACGGTGCCGGTGTAGCGGTGCTTCCTGAGCAGCAGGAACGCGTGCCCGTCGTCCTGCCCGGCGGGGGTGTCGTCGGGCAGGACCTCGATCATCGCCCAGTCGTAGTCCTTGGCGCCCTTGGTGGCCGAGCCGGTGCGCATCCGCTGCCACATGCCGGGTTTCACCAGGCCGGCGGTCTTCTTCACGGAAAGGCGCCGGCCGGGGGACAGGGTCACCGCGTAATTGGAGCGAACCGCCAGGACATAGCCGGTTCCGCGTTCCCGGATGCTCTTGCGCAGGTCACGGCCGCTGTAGACCTCGTCGCCGGCGACGAATCCGGCCCGGATGCCGAGGTCGTGCGCGTGCTGCAGCAGGTCGCCTGCGAGCTGGGGTTTCGTCTTGAAGACGACCTCGTCCGGGACTCCGGCCCGCTCACGGCGATCCTCGTCGGCGGCCCAGTCCGCGGGCAGGTACAGGGCCCGGCCGGCCAGGGCGTGCCCGGCCGGGACCGCGTAGGTGAGGGTAACCGCGACCTGGCACATCGCGATGCCGCCGACGGTGCCGCTGTACTGGCGCGATGCCCCGGCGCAGCTGTCCGAGGACTTCTCGTCGGCGGTCTCGTCCACGATCAGCACCGCGTTGCTTCCGTCACTATCCTGGCCTGCGGAAAGATGGCCGACGGCCCAGTCCGCGGCGGTGTCGAGCATCCGCTGCTCGTCGCAGCGGGCGCGGGACAGCAGGTGCTGCATCCGGTACGGACGGTCGTGCCCGGCAGCCTCTGCCATTGTCCAGCAGTTGTGATCCTCCAGCTCCGTCAGCATGCCGTTCACCATGTCGCGGCAGGTCTGGCGGGCCTCCCGCCGGGCGAAGCACGACGCGACCTGTGCCATCAGGTCCTCGAACAGGTCAGCGTGCGCGTCATGGTCTACGCTGGCGTCAGCGGCTGCCGGGTGATTTGTCTTTTCCACAAACTGGCATGATCACGGCAGCCGCGCCTGTCTTCTCGCCTGTTCGGGCATCCGTTACCAGTGTGCTGCGCCAGCGTGTCACCGTCCGCCTAGCGGCAGACGCTACCTGCGGATACGCAGCCAAGGTCACGATCTACAACTGCCGTAGTCGAGGAACCGGACGGCGTAGGCCTGGGTGGTCAGCTCGCGGATGGCGGCTTCACCGGCCCAGCGGAAGGCGGTGACCTCGTTGTTGGTGGCGAGCTGCCCGCCGGTGATCTTGCAGCGGAAGACCAGGGCGATGATGCCGCGGGGCATGTTCTTGTACACGCCGGTGAGCGCGTGCGACGAACTGGCTCCGGTACGGCATCCAGCCCCAGAACGCCTGGCCCGACCTGGCCCCCCGGCCGGCCGCAAGGTTGCTCTGTTCCGCGTCGAGGTAACGGCGGTGCCATCTAGCGTCTGCTTATGCTGAAGCGCTGGGCGGCTCTACCGCCGGTTTTCCGATGGCTGGTGGGGATCGGCCGCTGCCGTGCTGGCAGTGGCGGTCGTGTGGGTGTTATTCGTGCCGGCGCCGGACTGGCTGGCACACCATGACGTCGGCTCAGTCAAGGACCGCTGCACGAGACGGCACTGGATAACGCGCGCGGTCGGCTGCTGACGCTGGGTGCCGGACTGTTCGCCGCTGGGCCCTGGTACTCACCGCGCGGAACCTCACCCTGTCGCGGCACACAGTCGAACTGACACGACGCACGTTCGAGCCGACCGAGCAGGGGAAGGTGACTTACCGCTACGCCAAGGCCATCGAGCAACTCGGCTCAGACAAGCTCGACGTGCGCATCGGCGGCGTTTACGCTCTCGAGCGTGTCGCCCGCGACTCCGCGAGAGACCACCCGACTGTGATGGAGGTGCTTACCGCGTTCATCCGCGAGAACTCACACGACCGGCGGCCGCCGCCCGGTCATCCCGCCAGTCAGGAACAGGAACGGTCGACCCGGCCGGATGTGCAAGCCGCCGTCACCGCGGTCGGGCGTCGGGATGTAGGGCACGACATCCGATCCGTTGACCTCGCCCGCGCGGACCTCGGCCGGCGTACCTCGGCGGCATATACCTCCGCGGTTGCCCGCGATCGTGATCTGGGTATCGCCTGCGCCATGGTGTTCTCCTCCTCGGTTTAGCTGTCCCTATCGGCCAGCTTGCGGTGTCCGGCTAGGCGCTGGCGGCCGGTGCGCTGAGCGCGGCGTGAGCGGTCATCTGCCGCCTCCGGTCCCGCGCGCTATACGCGCGAGGCTGAAAGTGACCCCGCAAAGCCCGCAAAGCCCGCAGCACTGCTATTGACCAGCACTAACAGCGACCCGGGCTGCTTTTTCAAACCCCGCAGGAATGACCCGCATAACCCCGCAAACCCCGCAAGACTGCGGGGTTTGCGGGGTTAAGCAGTGTGGCTTCAATCCCAAACCCCGCAGGCTTTCCAGCCTCTGACCTGGCCTTTTGCGGGGTTTGCGGGGTGTGTTTCCCGTGTGCGCACGGGAGATTCCCGTTCCGCCTCGGCGCCGGGGCTGCTGATAGACACCGCGTACTCCGCTCATCCTGACCACTCCTGGACGCACCAGGTACTGACCTTGCTGTGCTTGTCCTGGTCGTTCCGGAGCACGAACGGGCCGCGGTAGCGGTTGATCTGCCCGGTGAGCTGCCTGCCGAGCGACTTGGTGGTGGGGAACCTGCCGCGGCCGTCGGTGATGAAGCAGCCGTCCCACGGGCCGGGCTCACCGGGCGGGGTGTCGGCCGACAGGCGCAGCTCGTTGCTGGTCAGCCACTTATCGCCGTGGATCTTCCGCCACCGGGCGAAGAACGCGGTCCAGGCTGCCTCTTCGTCGTCGATGTCACGGACGGTCTCGACGCTGGCCAGGAACCCCGGGACGCCGTGATGGGCCAGGAAGCCGCCCACGGCCTCCGCCCATGGCGTGAACTGCCGCATGGTCAGGCCGCCTCGCCGCGGCCCACCCGAGCGCGTCCAGTCGGCGACCAGGACTAGGAGGTGGCACAGGACCAGGCGCTGGTTCGCGGGGGCGAGGATCCACTGGTCCAGGGCCGGGATCTGGAACCCGGTCCGCTCCTCGGGCCGGGGCATGTCTGGGTTCAGGCCGACCAGCACGGACCTTGTCCGCATGTCGCCGCCGAGCCGCAGGTTGTTGCCGGTGGCGGTCCACACCCGGTCGTTGGCGAACGCGGCGGTCTTGTTCCCGCCGAGCAGCCGGTCGGCCCACGTCCGGTCGGTGATCAGCCGGGCCAGCACGGGCGAGTCGATGACCGTGCCCTCGGCGAGGTTGTCGAAGACGATGGTGCCGACCGGGTCGGCCAGGACGGAGGTGATGGCCTTGCGCAGTTCCTCGTCGCTGTGCGTCCAGGTCAGCACCCGCTGCCCATACAGCATCCCGAGCCCGCACGTCAGGATGGTCTTCCCCGAGCCGGGCATGGTCGAGGTGACCACGCCGAACGGGATCAGGGTGCGCAGGTAGCTGCGCAGGATCGGGGTCACCAGCAGGCCGAGGTAGTTGGCCTTGTCGGCCGTGCTGACCCACGGGAAGTCGCCGAGGAAGGCGGCTAGCAGGAACTCGCGGGCAGCCGAGACCTGCCTGGGATCCGGCTCCCCGGGCACTGGCTCTAGCGGCACCTTGCTGGCCAGGTACAGGCACGTCGCCGGGTCATAGCCGGGCTGCTGCAGCAGAGTGCCGTCGGGCCGCAGCACCGGCGCGCCGACGATGCCGAGCAGGGGCCGCAGGTCCGGCCACTCCTTCGGGGCGAGCACGGCGTTCAGGACCGCGGCCGGCGGAGTGATCTCCTCCGGGTAAGTCTCGGTGCCCCCGTCCTCCGTCTTGCGGCTGCGGATCTTGTAGGTGCAGGTGTGCTCGGCAAGCAGCGCGGCCAGCTCCGGTGCGCCGACCTCGCTGGCCGTCACCGGCAGCGGCGAGTCTTCGTCACCCGCGGCGCCCCCCGCAGTGCCGGACACCTTCTCAACCGCCACCACGCGCCCGCCGCGGACGTACGTGCTGGGTATCTTCCCGGCGTTGATCGCCTCCCGCAGAGCCCGGATGGCGGCCGGGCCGCTGGGCGCCTCGATGTCCGGCTTGACCCGCCGGGTGGCCTCCGCGCGGCGCCTGGCCTCCGCCAGGCTGGGCACCCGGCTCACAGGACCCCTCCCCGCATCGCCGAGGCGAACGTCCGCCGTGCCTCGCGCTCCCCGCCGCGCAGGCCGGCCTTGAGCGCGGCGGCGACGAGAGCCTCCTCGGCGGTGCCGCGGTCGACTTCCCCGGCCGCGATCATCTCCGCCGCCCGGCGGGCCGCCCAGTACAGCGGGCCGTTGCGATCGCCTTCCTGGCCGGAGCGGACGGTGCTGACAAGGCCCTGAAGCCGGGCACCTGAGGTCGGGCGTACGCGCCCCGGGCTGCAGGGCCGTGCGGCGGGCTCAGTGTCCGCCGCGAGAGCGGCAATCCATGCGGGGAGCGGCTCAGGGTCGCTGTCGTCGGCGAGTTCGTTCGGCTTGCCGTCCCGGACGAGCTCGCGGCACCCGGGGTTACCGGGTAGGCCCGCTCGTCGAGCACCGACCCCGCAGCCAGCACGTAGCCGCCGCCGGCCCGCACGTCGATGAGCGAGCCGATCTTGCCGGCACTGTTGCGGATCTCCGGGCCGCCCGGCGCGGTGAAGTACAGGTGCAGGCCGCCAGTCGGGGTCTTGACCGTATACGTCACCGGCCACGGCTGGCCCGCCCACTCGGCCAGCAGGGCCAGGACGTCCCGGCCGTCATGGACGCCGGGCAGGCGCCAGTCATCCGGCAGCGGGCTGTGCGTGTCCAGGTCGACGACGACGAGCCCGGATGGTCCGCACGCGATGCCGATGTTGTGCCGGCCTGATGGCCAGTACCGGCCGACGCGCTCCGGATCGGAATAGGCGCGGTGCTCCCAGTCCGGTACGGCTGGGCCTTGTCACCGGGACGGCAAGGGAAGACGGCCCAGCCGCGCCGGGCGGCTTCCACGGCCGCATCGGCGCCGCTCACCCGGTTGTTCCTGAGGTCGTTTTCCTGCGACAGGATAGGTGCGTGAGGCCCGGCGGTCTGCGGTTGCGGCGCGGACGGGGGCACGGGGGTCTCCTCGGGGAAGAGCGAAACTGGGGAGAGCGGAGATAAGATCAAGCGGTGGCATAGCGGGGCAGGAGTCAGGCGGCGTCTGCGTCCTCGGCCGCCGAGCTTGGTGGCGCAGGACCGCCCGCGTTAACATCCGGCTTGATGCCGAGCAGCGCGAGTATCGGCGCGACGGGCACTACCATTCGGCGGCCGCACTGGATGACAGGTACCGGGAACGTCCCGCGCTTAACGGCCCGATACGACTCGTCCTTGCACAGCCCGGCGATGATCTCGCCAGCGATGGGTACGGTCGTACGGACACCGAGCGCCTTTACATCCTCGGGCGTCCACACGCGCTGCTCGGTCACGCTTCAACCGCCTCGCGCTCAGGTGGCCACAGGGCCTTAACCCGGGTGCCGAGAGCGCGGGCAATCGCGCTCCGGACATGCAGCGGGGCCACCACCCGCTTGCCAGGCAGGATGAGGCTGATGTAGCTCGGGCTGTAGCCGGTGGCATCAGCCAGGTCGATGACGCGGACCTTGAACTCGCGCTCGACGCGCTCTCGGGTTAGGTGGGCCATGGTGCTCCCATCGGATCCTTGACTCTGATTTCAGAGCTATTGAAAGGCTAGCGAGGAGCAAGGCGAGAGTCAACGAACTGTGCGCCTCTAGTCGAAGAGTCTTTGGAACCGTAGGATGACTCAATGGCTCTGTCCGCAGATACTTGGCGGGTGCAGGTGCATGAGTTGATTGGCAGAGGCGTTGCCGAGGCGCGCCGTAGTCAGAGCCTGACGCAGGAGCAGCTAGCCAGGCGATTTCAGGGTCGCGGGCTCACTGCCTGGCGCAAAGGCACTGTCGGCCAGCTTGAGGCCGGCCTGCGCAAGCCAAGGCTTGATGAGGTCCTCTTGATGGCTGCGGCGCTCCACGTCACGGTGGACCGGCTGATCCCGGGCGGGGATGACGAGCGCGTCGAGTTGGGAGACGGCGCGACGGTGAGCCCTCGGTGGATTCGCGAGATGCTGACAGGCGAGCTTCACCGCGATAAGCCGAGGCCCTCGGCCGAGGCGCCTTATGCACAGTTCCCTGTCCACAAGGTCATGGCGGAGGCGATGCCCCGTCTGGGAGCAGAGGAGAATCGCGTCGAAGCTCTCGTGGCGCCGATCTTGGAGTGGGCCGAGCAGCACAACGTCAAGCTCACGAGCGAGGACTGGGATGCCATATTCGAGACGCCGTCGGATGCCGAACGGCACGCCGCGCGGCGGCTCGGTATCGAGGTAACGCAGCTGAAGCTCTCCGCCCGGGTCATCGCTGCCCAGGGCTCGTGGGGCTACTGGAAGTTCGATGACGAGCGGGACCGCCAGGTCGGCAATCTTGGCGAGCTTGAGCCGCGTAGCCGGCAGGCACATAGGGGTCTTGTCACCCGTCAGATGCTCTCCGAGCTCTGGGCTTTCCTCAACGAGGTGTACGTCGGTCAGGAAGGAGACGGCGACCGTGAGCGGTAAATGGTCGCTGCCCAAGCGTTGCAACTGCAAGGACGCCGACGGGAAGGAACTCGGGCGCACCTGCCCGAAGCTGACCGGACGCCACCACGGGACAGTGGGCTACAGCACCCGGATACCCACCACCAGCGGCGTCCGGGAACTTCGGCGGTTCGGCTTTGCCACCAAAGGCGATGCTGATGCGGCCGCCACGCAGGTGTGGGACTTGATCAAGCTAGGCGGGGCTGATACCGGGACTCAGCAGCGCATCGGTGATCTCATCTTCCGGCCCACGGCCCGCGGCGGCCAGCTTCCCTCCGTGGAGGACGTCCGCCGTCGTCTCGGCCTGCGCCGCGAACTAGACGCCAGCGAGACGTTCGGCGAGGCCTGGGCGGCATGGCTGGCCGGCAGGCGCAAGGCGCGCGACAGCTACGCCAACACCCTCGAGCAGCACGGCCGCAACTGGCTGCTGCCCGTACTGAAGGACGTCGCGCTAGACCGGCTGACCGGCGAGCACTGCGCGCTGGTCTTCGAGCGGATCGACATGTTCAATGAGGAGATCGAGGCGGCGCGGGAGGCCGACCGCAAGCCCATGCTGCCCGGCGACGTCCGCGGGCGCACCAGGTATACCGGCGTCGCCACCCAGCACCGCATCTACGGCGTCCTGCGCAAGTTTCTGAACGACCAGTGGAAGCGGGCGCACAAGATCCCGTTCAACCCGATCTACATGGTCGAGCTGGAAACTGAGACGCGGGCCGCGCCGCTGGTGTGGGACCCGGACCAGGTCGCTCACTTCCTGGACTTCACCATGGATGACCGGCTCGCGCTGCTGTGGCGGCTCGTGCTGCTGCGCGGGTTCCGCCGCGGCGAGATATGCGGGCTCGCCGATGCCGACGTCGACACCGCCCGGGCCGCCGTGACAGTCAACGTGGCGCTCGTTCAGGTCGGCGGCAGGCTGGTGTGGGGCCGGCCGAAGTCGAAGGCCGGCGAGCGCGTCGTGGCCCTGGACAGCGGCAGCGTCGCCAGCGTGAAGGCGCATCGCACTCTGCGCAAGCGCGAGCGCCTGGCGGCCGGGGAGGCCTGGGCGGATTCCGGCCGGATGTTCACGGACGAACTCGGAGAGGCGCTGCACCCGGACTACGTCTCCCGGCGCTTCCGCGAGCTGGCAAAGGGGTCCGCGCTGCCGGTCATCAAGTTCCATGCCGCGCGGCACACGGCGGCGACGCTCGCGCTCGAGGCGGGCATCGATATCAAGATCGTGTCCGAGCAGCTCGGTCACTCCACAACGCGGATAACTCAGGACCTCTACCAGCACGTCCGGCACCAGGTGCACGCGGACTCAGCGGAGAAAGTCGTGGCCTTGCCTTCCGGCCTCAAGGGCGCGAAGGGGACCGGATCACGACCGGATGCGTCCTTCTTGCGTCCGTCCCGGCCGCTCCCGCTATGCCGATGGGAGTGGCCGGACACGTTCCTGCTGGTCAGCGGAGGGCGTGGGATTCGAACCCACGAGGACGCGTCAACGCCCTAATGGTTTTCAAGACCATCGCCATCGGCCACTAGGCGAGCCCTCCTGAGGGTCACCAGCCTACGGTAAACCCGGACTGGGACGTCATCCGGCGCGGCCAGGCGAACCCGTCGCCGACGACGGCGGCCAGCGCCAGGTACGCCTCCGCGGTGTCGCCGCCGAGCAGGTCCAGGTCGATCTCCGCGCCCTCCTCCAGGTGCGGGTCGTAGGGGATCCGGGCCACCGCGCGGCAGCGGGAGGCGAAGTGGTGCTCGAGCCGGTCGAGATCGACCGCGCTCTTGCTCTTCGGCCGGATCGCGGACAGCACCACGACCCCGTTCCTGACCAGGTCGCCGCAGTTGTGCGCCTCCAGCCAGTCCAGCGTGGCGCTCGCGCTCCGCGCGCCGTCCACCGAAGGCGAGCTGACCAGGATGATCTGGTCGGCCAGCCGCAGAACGCCGGACATGGCCGAATGCAGCAAGCCGGTGCCGCAGTCGGTGATGCAGATGGAGTAGAAGTGCTCGAGCACCTGCGCCACGTCACAGTAGTCGTCCGCGCCGAACGCGACCGACACCGCGGGATCGCGATCGGAGCCGAGCACCTCCAGCCGGCTTGGCAGCTGCGAGGTGAAGGCGCGGACGTCGCCGTACCGCGCGACCTGGCTGCGCTCGTTCAGCAGGTCCCTGATCGTCGCGGCCGTCTCGAGCCGGACCTTGTCCGACAGCGTGCCGCGATCGGGGTTGGCGTCGACGGCGATCACCCGGTCGCCGCGCAGCGTGGCGAGAGTCGCGCCGAGGCCCACCGCGGCCGTCGTCTTGCCCACGCCGCCCTTGAGGCTGAGCACGGCGACCCGGTGATGACCGCCCCAGACCTGGGTTCTGACCCGGTTGATGAGATCCCGGCGGCGCATTTCGGCCGCTGATTCACCGAACCGCAGCAGTCCGCCGGTCACCCGGTACACGCTGCGGCGCCAGCCCGACCCAGGAGCCGCCGGCTTGCCGTGCAGCAGCGACTCGGCGGTCAGGCTGTCGGAGGTCTCCCGCGCGTACTCGGGCTCGGCGACCTGGGGAAGCGCGGCGGGTGCCTCGTCCCAGGGCATGCGGCGGGCATCGCCCGGCGGCAGGACCCTGGTCGGCAGCGGCGCGCTCGCGGCGGCCGGCAGCGGCTCCATCACCGGCAGCGGTTCCGCGTCGGGTACCAGGCCGAACTCTCTCCCGTAGCCCGGGTCCCCGGCGTGGCCCAGCTCGGCGTAGCCATGGTCCGGCGGGTACCCCGCATCCGGCGCGTATTCCAGATCCGGCGCGTACTGCAGGCCGGGCGGGTAGCAGGGATCCTGCGGGTAACCCGGCTCCCCGCGGCCGGGGCGCCCGGGATAGTCGTCCGGCGCGACCGGCTCGACCCGGTCACCCCGGCCGGGCCACCCGCGGAAGGGCGGGAAGGCGTCGCCGTCGTGTCCGGCGAACGGACCGGGACCGCGCGGATAGTCAGCTGTGCCTTCGCCGAAGATCTGCGGCGTATCGTTGTTCATCGTCACGGGCCGTCCCTCGTGGTCCTCATGGGCGGGTGCGCATGCGGGCCGGGTGCGTATATCTCCGAGCGTATGTCAAACGAGGCGCGATTTCGACACCCAGCGCACAGGATTGGTAGCACTGAGTCGCGATCACTGCCTCGTTGGCTCGTGGATGACACAGTTGGGCCGCCCGGCCACCGAACGAAGGAGAGGTCATGCACGCCGTCGTCATCACCGAACCCGGCGAGCCCGAGGTGCTGCGCTGGCTCGAGGTGCCCGACCCGGTTCCCGGCCCCGGTGAGGTGGTCATCGACGTCGCCGCCAGCGGCGTCAACCGGGCGGACCTGATGCAACGGCAGGGCCACTACCCGCCGCCGCCCGGCGCGCCGCCGTATCCCGGCCTGGAGTGCTCGGGCCGGGTCCGGGCCGTCGGCAACGGCGTCGCCGCCTGGCGGCCCGGCGACGAGGTGTGCGCGCTGCTGTCCGGCGGCGGCTACGCGGAGCAGGTCGTGGTGCCCGCCGGGCAGCTCCTGCCGGTGCCCGCGCAGGTCGGCACCACCACCGCCGCCGCGTTCCCGGAGACCGCGTGCACGGTGTACGCCAACGTCTTCCAGCTGGCCCGGCTGACCGCCGGGGAGACGCTGCTCGTGCACGGCGGCAGCAGCGGGATCGGCACGATGGCGATCCAGCTGGGCAAGGCCTTCGGCGCCCGGGTGGCCTGCACCGCGGGGTCGCCGGAGAAGCTGGCGCGCTGCCGCGAGCTCGGCGCCGACCTGGCCGTCAACTACCGGGACACCGATTTCGTCGCGGCGCTGCTCCGCGCCACCGGCGGCGCGGGAGCCGACGTGATCCTCGACATCATGGGCGCCAGCTACCTGGCCCGTAACCTCGCCGCGCTGGCCGCCGGCGGCCGGCTGGTCATCATCGGCCGGCAGGGCGGCAGCCGGGCCGAAATGGACCTGGGCGTCTTGCAGGGCAAGCGGGCCAGCGTGCACGCCACGACGCTGCGGGCCCGGCCGGACCGGGAGAAGGCCGCGGTCGTGACGGCCGTTCGCGAGCACGTGTGGCCGCTCATCGACGCCGGGAAGGTCGCCGCCGTCATCGACAGGGAGCTGCCGATGTCACAGGCGGCCCAGGCGCACCGGGCCATGGCGGCCAGCGAGCACATCGGCAAGATCTTGCTGCTGCCGGAATGAACCCCGCCGCCCTGAGCAGGCGGCGGGATCCGACAGACTAGGGGGATGAACGACGGGATGAACCCTCAGGCACAAGAGCACCCGCAGGTCCTCGTGGTGGGCCCGGACGGCATCGCGACGTCCGGCGGCGAGCCGGGAGAGAACGCCAGCCGAGAGCGGCCGGTCACCGAGATGGTCGAGCAGCCGGCCAAGGTCATGCGGATCGGCAACATGATCAGGCAGCTGCTCGAGGAGGTCCGGGCGGCGCCGCTGGACGAGAAGAGCCGGGCCAGGCTGAAAGGGATCCACCAGAGCTCGATCAAGGAGCTCGAGGACGGGCTGGCACCCGAGCTCGTCGACGAACTGGAGCGGCTGTCGCTGCCGTTCACCGAGGAGGAGCTGCCGAGCGAGGCCGAGCTGCGGATCGCCCAGGCACAGCTGGTGGGCTGGCTGGAAGGCCTGTTCCACGGCATCCAGACCACCCTGTTCGCCCAGCAGATGGCGGCCCGGGCCCAGCTCGAGCAGATGCGCCGCGCGCTGCCGCCCGGGATGATGCCGCAGCCCGACCAGGAAACTCACCAGCGGCCAGGCTCAGGTCCGTACCTGTAAAGATCATTTTCCCGAACGGACCGGGCGCGTGCCCCGCCGAACGGGACTGCGGCACCGGGCCACGGGTGGCTGCTACGGACGGCCGAAGCGCAGCCGCCCCAGCCAGGCGGCGGCCGCGGCGAACTCCGCGTCCGAGGTACCCGGCCGGACGTGGGTGACGCCGCCGTCGCACCTGGCGTAGCTGCCGAGGAAGCGCACTTCGCGGCAAACCCGGCGCAACCCCATCAGCGCCTCGCCGACCCGTGCGTCATCGACGTGGCCCTCGCAGTCGATGAAGAAGTAGTACTGGCCGAGCCGGCCGCCGGTGGGCCGCGACTGGATCGTGGTCAGGTTGATGCCGCGCACCGCGAATTCGGTCAGGATCTCAAGCAGTGCGCCCGGGTGGTCCTCGATCAGGAACGCGGCCAGCGACGTGCGGTCCGCGCCGGTGCGTGCGGGCAGCGGCCGGGGCGGCGAGACCACCACGAACCGGGTGACGGCGTTGGCCCGGTCGTGCACGTCCGGCGCGATGACCTCCAGGCCGTACCGGTCCGCGGCGAACGCGCCGGCCAACGCAGCGTCCACGTGCCCGTCCGCGGCCTGACGGGCCGCCTCCGCGTTGGACGCCAGCGGCACCCATTCGCTGTCCGGCAGGCTGGCGGCGAGCCAGCCCCGGCACTGTGGCATGGCCTGCGGGTGACCGCCGATCCGCTTGACGTCGCCGAGAACGGTCCCCGGCCTGGCCAGCAGCGCGAACGCGATGGGAATCTGCAGTTCCGCCACGATAACCAGATCGTGCCCGGCGGCCAGGCCGTCGAGGGTCGCGGTAACGACCCCCTCGACCGAGCTCTCGATGGGGACCACGGCCCGTTCCGCCGCGCCGTCGCGCACGGTGGTGAGGGCGGCCTGGATGGTGGGGCAGGACAGCGGCTCGGCACCCGGGTCGACGGCACGCAGCGCCGCCTCGGAAAACGTCCCCTCGGGTCCCAGGTAGGCATATGGCATAGCCCACATGATGCCAGTACGGCGGGGTGCGTGGCGCGGCCGCGCCAGGGCAGGTGGCCGCTGGTCAGGCCGCCGACATCGGCGGGCGCGTCCGGACCGTCGGGCGGGGGTCGGGCGCCCGCTCGACGTCCGGCAGGCCCTGCCCGAGCCGCGCCGCCCGGACGGCGTGCTCTTCTTCCGGTGACAGCGTCTGCGCGCCCACCCCGGACCGCACGACCTTGGCGTAGGTACGGGTCTCCGACCGGCCGTTGATCGAGCTGAGCACCACGCCGTCACCGAGCGCGTTGAGCAGCGCGACCGAGAAGGAAAGCTGGCCGGACATCTCGCTCAGCGCGTCATAGCGCAGCACCGCGAGGTCGCGCAGTGCCCGGGGATCCACGGTCCCGCGCGAACCCACGCTGCCGTTGATCAGCGCCGTGCACTCGGCTACCGCCCGGGCGGCCCGGCGGTGCGCGATGATCGCGATCAGGATACCGACCGCGCCCACGACCGGGCCGGCCGCCACCTGCGCATCGTGTATCACGGCAACCGGTATCACGGGACGCACTATATCGATTATGGCAAGTTAACCAGCGGCAACGCGCCGGCCCGCGGCGGGCAGCCGGGCGATTACCAGGATCAGCACCACGGCCGCGATACCGAAGGCATCCTGGACCACCCTGGCCGCCAGCGCCGGCACGCCCGGCTGGCCGAGCAGCGACTGGCCCCACCAGGGAACGGTCAGGGCGAAGAACGTCGCGGTGGCCGCCGCGATGACGACCCGCGGCCGGGACCGCCCGTCGGCCAGGATCGCCCCGATGACCAGCACAACCACGACGAAGTGGTGGATCCAGGAAACCGGCGAGAGCAGTACCCAGAGCAGCGCGGTGACCGCGATCGCCTCCATTTCCCGCGATTCCCCGGCCAGCCGCCTGACCAGCGCGAAGCCGGCCACCGCCACCGCGACGGCCAGCGCGGCCCACAGCGCGCCGGGGGCCTGGCCGGGCAGGAATTCCCTGAGCAGCATGCCGCGCAGCGACTGGTTGGACGTGCCCGAGTTGGACCCGAGCCGCCCGGATTGGAAGACGGCGCTCGTCCAGTAGCTGGCCGAATCGTCCGGCAGCAGCAGCCAGGCGCCGGTGGTGCAGGCCAACGCGGTGATGGCCGCGGTCAGCGCGGCGCGCCGGCGCCCCGACAGCCACAGGTACACGATGAACACCCCGGGCACCAGCTTGATCGCGGTGGCCAGCCCCACCAGGACACCGCGCGGCCAGCGCGGCGCGCGAGCCGCGCAGTCCGCCACGGACATCGCCAGCAGGACCATGTCCACCTGGCCGAATCGGATCTCGTCCCGCATCGGGAACAGGTACGCGCAGGCGACGAAGATGACCGCGAACACGGCCGCGCGCGGCGGCCCGGACGTCCGGCGCAGTAGCGGCGCGAACGCGAACCAGATGACCACCGCGAGCGGCAGGTAGATGACCGGCACCCAGGCCAGCTGGGCGGCTGGCCAGGGCAGCAGCGCCAGCGGCACCGCGAAGAGCGCGGCGGCCGGCGGGTAGGTGAACGGGAGCAGCTGGGGCGGCTGGGTCAGCATGCCGTTTAGCGGCTGGCCCTGAAGCACGCTCAGGCCGCCCGCGCGGTAGACGCTGAGGTCCACCATCCGCTGGTCGGGCACGCTGGTCAGGTACCCGCGCACCAGCGGCTCCACGGCGGCCAGCGCCGCGATCCAGGCCAGCACCGCGAGGGCGGTGACCGCCCATGGCGGCCAGCCGGCCAGCCGGCCGGGCCAGCTCGCGGGTCCCCGGCCGCCCGCCTCGGCCGCAGCCGGGACCCCGGTGGCGGTACTCAACCCACAGCTCCCCTGGTCGGCGCTTGAGCCGCCTCGGGGGGCGGCTTCGCCCGGGACCGCCGGTCCGGGACCGAAGACCGGGCGCGCAGCATCACGATGACCAGCCAGACGGTGGCCGCGGCGAGCACCGCGGGTGTCACCCCGTGCCTGATCACGGGCTGCAGCCAGCCGAGTCCGGCCGGCAGCGTCGCGTCGGTCTGCCGCGCGGGCAGGTAGCCGAATCCGAGCGCGGCGGTCCTGGCCAGCAGCAGCCAGGTCAGCCCTTCGACCCCTTGCAGGCCCGCCGCGGCGGACCCCAGCGGGACCAGCGGCAGCAGCGCCCAGCCGAGCGCGTCGTACCACGGCAGCACGTAGGGCCAGGCGAACAGCCAGGCCAGGGCGAGCGCGAAGGGCACCGCGGCGTACCCGGCCCGGCCCTGCGCCCGCCAGCCCGCCGCGCCCGGCAGCCCGCGGATCAGCAGCACGGCGAGCAGCACGGCCAGCGCGGCCGCCCCGGCCTTCACGATGTCGGTCGCGGCCGTCCCGGCCACGGCGAGATGAACGACCGTCCGGATCACCCGCCACGGCGAGCCGATCGACACCATGTCGCTCGCCCGGGACGACTGCTCGAGCATGGCGGACCCGCCGATGGCCACCGCCAGCCCCGCGGTCACCGCGAACCCGGCGCCGAGCGCCGCCAGCCGCGGCGCCAGCTCCCGCCATCGCCGCCCGGCCAGCAGGACCATCGCGACGGCGAGTCCCAGACCGACCAGCGCGGCCGTGACCTTGATCGCAAGCCCCAGGCCGACCAGCATCCCGGCGATCGCCGCTGCGCTTACCCGGGGGGACGACCCCCCGGGATCCCCCCGATCCTGGGGGGGAACCGTCCCCCCCAGACCCCCGCGGCCCCCACGGGCCCCGGACATCACCGACACGGCGGCGACGCCGAACACGACCGCCTGGCCGTCCACGTGCGCCCCGGCCACGAGCACCTGGAGCAGCAGCGGGTTGGCGGCCCACAGCAGGGCCGCACGCAGCTGCCGCGCCGGATCCCGGCGCGTCATCCGGTGCAGCAGCAGCGCGGTGACGGCGAAAGCGGCCAGGTTGGCCAGGCCGAGCACGAACACGGTGAGCCGCACCGAGGTCCCGCCGGCCAGCGAGGCCAGGCCCTGGATCGCGGTCGCGAGCGGCCCGTAGACCGACGGCGCCCCGGACCAGTCCTGCACGGCCCGGGCCACCGGGTCTCCCAGCGCGGCCAGCTGGGCCGGCCTGGTGGTGTACGGGTTGTGGCCGGTGACCAGCATCCGCCCGTAGGCGGCGTAGCTGAGGTGGTCCGAGGACCCGATGGGCGGCACCAGCGTCAGCGCCGCGGCCGCCAGCAGCCCCGCCACCAGGACCGCCCGGGCCGGGAAGGACCAGCCCCGGCGGACCGCTCGCAGCCCGAGAACCAGCCCGAACGTCCCGGCGGCCAGCCCGGCCGCGGTCAGGCCGACCACGAGGTAGGGCGACGGGTGCAGGCCGAGCGACCACGGCGGCTGACCGGGGCGGCCGGGCAGCGCCGGCTCCATGACCGACGGTCCGGCCACGGCGACCGCGAACGTGCACGCCACGCTGGCGCCGACGGCGATGAGTCCTGCCCGCCCGGCCGCTCCCGCGCGCCCTGGCCGCCCGGTCATGGCCGTGCGGCGAGCGCCCTGGCGACGTCGGCGAGCTGGTGCGCGCGGTGCAGCTGGGCGCGCGGGCCGGTTCCGGTGGCCCGATGCGCGAGCTCGACCTCGACCTCGGTGATCCGGAAGCCCTGGCGCAGCAGGTCGATGGTGAGCGCGGTCTCCACCCCCCAGCCAGGGGCCAGCGGCCGCGCCGCCTCGAACGCGGCCCGGGTCAGGCAGCGCTGCCCGTTCAGTGGCTGGGCCGGCCGCCAGCCGACCGCACGGCGGATGCCGGCCCCGGACAGCCCGACAACCAGGCCGTGCCCGCCGAGCTTGACCGTCGTGGTGAAGACGGCGATGGTCATGTCGGCCGTGCCCGCGATCACCGGATCGGCCAGCGGCCCGGCCTGCGCGGCCGATTCGGCCAGGTCCGCGTCGAGGAACAGCAGGTGCCGCGGATGCTCGCGGCCCTCGCGCTGGTCGACCAGGCCTACCGCGTTCGCGGCGGTCTGCATGGCGGCCGCCTTGCCCCGGTTTCGCGCATGCCGGATCACCACGGCGCCCGCCCGGCGGGCGATGACACCGGTGGCGTCCCGGGAGCCGTCATCGACCACCACGACGAGGCCGACGCCGGCCAGGCCGGACGCAGCCGTCACGGTCGCGTGGATGCGGTCGGCCTCGTTCCGCGCCGGGATGACCACCGCCACGTCGCCGGCCTGGGAACCTGCTGACATGGGGCCGATCCTAGGCGAACGGGAGCCCTAGTTGCGCGGGACCGCCGGCTTCGGCTGGTTCACGGTGGCGCCATCGACCAGGGTGAACACCGAGTCCAAGCCGGTCACCTGAAGGATCTTGCGGACCGCGGGCTTGGGGGAGGCGATCTCCAGCTCGCCGCCCCGCTCGCGCACCCGGCGCAGGCAGGAGAGCAGCACGTTCATGCCAGTCGAGTCGCAGAACTCCACGCCGGACATGTCGATCACAACCCGGGTGGGCATGCCATCGACCAGGACGGCGCCGAGCTCCCTGTGCATCCGCGGAGCGGTATAGAGATCGATCTCACCGGAGATGGTCACGATTGTGTGATCATCGTGAAATCGACTCGAGACATTAAGCTCCACGAGCCGAACCTTACCGTGCCGGGCGGCCGTAAGCCAGGCAACTGCGCTGAGCGCATCCTTAAAGGTTCCTGGACAAGCAGGCCGGAAGCGGCGCCGGATCCGGTCCGGCCGTCCCTACCCGCTGTCCGCCACGGCCGGGCCGCCCACCGCCGTCATCTCGGTCGGCACCGGCCGGACCGGCACCTCCGCCCACACGGTGGTGCCCTCGTCGCCCGTGCTGGTACCCCAGCGCCTGGACAGCTTCTCCACGATCCTCAGGCCCCGGCCTCCCGTCGCCCCCTGGGTTGGTTCGCCCAGTTCAGGCAGGGTCGGCCCGCCGCCGTCGCTGACCGAGACCAGGATGCTGTCGGCGTCGATGCGCCAGGCGACGCGGATCTTCGACCCGGGCAGCGGCGCCGCGTGCCGCAAGGCGTTGCTGAGCAGCTCGCTGATGACGAGCGCGACGTCACAGACGGCAGAATCGTAGGTGTTGGCCGCGATCAGGTCCGATACCAGGCGCCGCCGGGCCGCGCCGACGCTTGAAGCGGCGAACGGGAGCAGTAGGTCGCTCGCCTCGGTCACCTCCATGTCAGCCCCAGCCCGTCTGTCCGGCCTTACGCGAACCCGGTACGAGCGAAAATGCCCCGTGAAAGCGTTCCGGAAACACGCGGGTACTCCAGATATCTGAACGGTAACGGCGTCTCAGCAGAAACCCCCGGCGGCGCCGGCCCGCCTGGCCGGCACGGTAACGTCTCACCGTGAACGTTGTCCGTCGTTGCCGCCGCGCCTGGTCCGCCGGGCAGGCCGTAGGCTCGCCCCCATGAGGGAGCGCGCACGTGACCAGGGTGGCCCGGGCACGCTGACCGACGACCTGGCGGTTCCCGAGGCGGATCCGTCCGCGCTGCCCGCCGAGCCGCTCGCCGACCTGGCCGCCAGGTACCAGCTGCGGCCCAGCGCCGCGCGGGCCCGCCTGTTCGCCTACGCCAGGCAGCTGTGGGAGCGGCGGCACTTCATCGTGGGCTTCGCCACCGCGCGCAACGTCGCGATGTACACCGAGGCCAGGCTGGGCCAGCTGTGGCAGGTGCTCACCCCGCTGCTGAACGCCGCGGTCTACTACCTGATCTTCGGCATCATCCTGGACACCAGCCGCGGCGTGCCGAAGTTCCTGCCCTTCCTCATCACCGGGATCTTCGTCTTCAACTTCACCCAGCGGGCCTTCATCACCACGTCCCGGGTCATGCCGGACAGCCTGCCGCTGATCAGGGCCCTGCCGTTCCCGCGGGCCTGCCTGCCGATCGGCTACGTGCTCATAGAGCTCGAGCAGCTCGGCATGGCCCTGGTCGTGCTCACGATTATCGTCCTGGCCGCCGGCGAGCCGCTGACCTGGTACTGGCTGCTGGCCATTCCCGCTTTCCTGCTGCAGGCGGTGTTCAACGTCGGCATGGGCCTGTTCCTGGCCCGGCTGGGCGCCGGGGCCGACGACTTCAGCCAGCTGATGCCGTTCCTCGTACGGACCTGGATGTACGCCTCCGGTGTGATGTTCAGCATCCAGACGATCAGCACCCTGCGGCATCACCCCACGATCACCTACCTGCTGCAGGTCAACCCGGCCGCGGTGTACATCAGCCTGGTGCGCAACGCCATCCTGATGTCCCAGCGCGAGTCCTGGCCGGGCAGCAAGCCGTACAGCGCGGCGAACTGCGCCCTCTACCACACCGGGAACAAGGCTTACGTCCTGAACAGCGCGTACTGTCACGGGACGGTGTCGATGAACGCGCTGTGGCTGTGGGGGATCGGCTGGGCGATCGTGGCACTCGTGATCGGGTTCGTGTTCTTCTGGGAAGCGGAAACGAGGTACGGCCGTGGCTGACGGCTCTGTGCCCACCGTCGTCGTCGATGACCTGCACGTGGTCTACCGCGTGTACGGCGCGGGCGGCGACAAGGGCACCGCGGCGACCGCGCTGATGCGGGTGATCAAGCGCCAGCGCCGCCCGTCGGTGCGGGAGGTGCACGCGATCAGGGGCATCTCGTTCGTGATCAACCACGGCAACGCGGTCGGCATCATCGGCCGGAACGGCTCGGGCAAATCAACGCTGCTGCAGGCGATCGCCGGCCTGCTCCCGCCGGAGCAGGGCTGCGTCTACACCAGCGGGCAGGCGGCGCTGCTCGGCGTGAACGCCGCGCTCCTCGATGACCTGACCGGAGAGCGCAACGTAGTGCTCGGCTGCCTGGCCATGGGCATGACCCCGCAGGAGACCAAGGACCGCTACCAGTCCATCGTGGACTTCTCGGGGGTCGGCAACTTCATTGACTACCCCATGCGCACCTACTCGACCGGCATGGCACAGCGGCTGCGGTTCTCCATCGCCTCCGCCAAGAACCACGAGATCCTGATGATCGACGAGGCGCTGGCCACCGGCGACGCGAACTTCCGGGCCAAGAGCCACGAGCGGATCGTCCAGCTGCGCGGGGAGGCCGGCACGGTGTTCCTCGTGGCGCACAACCTGGCCGAGATCGAGGCGAGCTGCAACCGGGTGATCTGGCTGGAGAAAGGCCAGATCATGCGGCAGGGCTACGACGTCCCCGCGATCGTCGACGCCTACCTGCGGGCCACCGGCGGCGAGCCGCGAAAACGCGACAAGCCCCAGGGCAGCGAGCACAGCGCCACCGGCTGAGGGCGCCCGGGCGGGGTGAGCGGACCCTGGCCCGCCGATCGGCGCGCCGACCCCCCGCCGCGGCGGCCCGCCTGTCCCCGCAGCCCGCTGACCGGCGCCCTAGCCTCCGGCGGGTCGCAGCCGCAGGCACATGGTCGTGCCGCCGGACGGACGTGAGCTGGCGGTGACCTCGCCGTGCTGCGCCTCGGCCAGCCGGCGGACGATGAACAGGCCGATGCCGACGCCGCCGAACCTGCGGCGATCGCCCGCCTCGCCCTGGAAGAACCGGTCGAAGATGCGCTCGTGGTCGCCATCGGCGATGCCGACGCCCTCGTCTTCCACCATCACCTCGATCCAGCCTCCGCCCGGCTCACCTTCCTCTGTTACCTGGGCCCGCACGCTGATCGTGCCGCCGTCGGGCGAGTACTTGAAGGCGTTCTCGAGCAGCTGCCCGACGATGATGTCGGTGGCCATGGTGTCGCCGCTCGCGGCCGGCAGGCCGGCCGCGATGTCCGCCACCACGACGTGCTTGTCCGACAGCGGCCGGAACGCGGCCGCGGCCTCGTGCAGGACGGCGCTGAGGTCGAACGGGCCGTTGCTGACCGGCAGCTGGTCCGCACCCGCCCTGGAGCCGAGCAGCAGCTGCTCGACCAGCCTGCCGAGCGAGCCGGCCCGCTCCGCGATGGTCCGCACCGCCGCGCGCCGCTCGGTGTCCGCGAGCTGGTCCCACCGGCTGGCCAGCGTGCTGGCGAAGCCCTGCACCACGGTGATCGGCGTGCGCAGCTCGTGGCTGGTCGTGGCCAGGAACAGGTCCTTGGCCTCCTCGAGCTCCTTGGCCGAGGTGACGTCACGGAAGTCGATGACCAGCTCCCCGCCGTCGGCCAGCGACGTGCACAGGACGTCGAGCCAGCGCCCGTTCGGCAGCTTGCAGTTGAGCGTCGAGCCCGGCTCGGGCAGCAGGAACGACGGCGGTTTGCCGATGGCGTCCTGGGCCGCCGTCCCGGTGATCCGGTGCGCGGCCGGATTCCACTGCCGCACCAGGCCGGCCTCGTCGAGCACGGCGATACCGTCCGCGCTGCCGTCGATGACCGCCCGCTCGTGCGCCCGCTGCCTGACCACCTCCTCGAACGCCATCGCGTTGGTGAGGGCCACGCCGGCGTGGCCGGCCAGCAGCTCGAGCAGTTCCAGCTCGACATGGCTGAGCTTGCGCCTGCTGTACAGCGCGTACAGCGCGCCGTAGGGCTTGCCCGCCACGTGCGACAGGCCGAGCGCGATCGTGTGCAGCCCGGGCAGCGCCGACCAGATCAGGTCGTCGAAGCCGCCCGACTCACCGGTCGCCATCATGACCGTCTTGCCCGAGCGCATCAGCTCGCCGACCAGGCTGCTGGGCAAGGTGGCGGTCCGGCCGCGCAGCCGGGCCGGCAGCCCGGCCGTGCTGACCAGCCTGAGGGAGTCATCCTCGATGAGCACGAAGCCGCCGGCGTCGGCGCTGGTCAGCTCGCGAAGGCTGGCCGCAATGCGGTCGAGCACCGATTCCAGGTCGCGTTGTGCGTTCATGTCGGCGACGACGTCCCCGAGACGGCGCACTACCCTGGCCCGTTCGGCCATATAGTGCCTGGCCACGTCGTCTCCCCCGGCCTGATGCGAGACGTTGAGAAAGTCCAACAAGTTAGCAGTCGGGTTTCCGCAGGTCGGGCACCGTTCGGGGATGTCCACAGCGGAATCGTATCGGGTTAGCCCCGAGGAGGCATGATGTCGCAGCTGGACGCTCACCAGCGGAACACGGGCGCTTCGCTTGGTCGTGCCGGAGGCGCGCCGGAAGGCACCGCTTGCTCTGCGGTCACCCGAACATCGTGCCACGTGAGCACCCGTGAGTACTCACCATCTGGCGGTGCGCTGATCTATAGTGCTTTTCAAGATACGAGTAACGCCGTTCATCCGGGGCAATCATCACGGTATGGCTGTCGTGGAAACGGTCCTCCGCTAGGACGCGGAACATGGATCAGGCAGAGTCAAGCCCGACGCCGGGCCAGCCGGGGAAAGGCGAGCCGGAACGGCCGCCGGGACCGCCTACTCCCGGGCCGTCGCCGGATGCCGCGGCGGGAACCGGCGGCGTTCCCGAGCCGGCTGCGCTCGCCGAGTCGCCGATATCCGCGCTCAGGCTCGAGCATCCCGTCATCGCGGGCTACGACGGCTCCGCGTCAAGCCGCAACGCGCTTGCGTACGCGGCCGGCGTGTCGCAGCGGCTCGGCCGGCCGCTGCTCGTGGTGTACGTGTGCTCGTCCGGGGTCTACTGCGAGCCGCTGACCGGGCAGGTCGTCGGCGTACCCCGGGACGCTGAGGCGCTGGAGCGATGGCTGCTCGCCGAGCTCGACCAGGTGACCGGGCACGCCGAAGTGGAGGTGCACGTCCGCACCAGGCGGGGCAGCCCGGCCAGGGAGCTCGCCGCCGCCGCCGAGGAGTTCAGCGCGGACGCGCTCGTGATCGGGGCGCCGAAGCACATCTGGCATCGGGTGGCGGGTTCCGTCTCCGGATGGCTGGCCCGCCATGCCCGCTGTCCCGTCATAGTCGTTCCGTAACGCGTGAGCCCCGTGCCGCCCGGCACGGGGCCTCACCTCGAGGTGGGCGAGGAGGGATTTGAACCCTCACGTCCTTTCGGACACACGGACCTGAACCGTGCGCGTCTGCCGTTCCGCCACCCGCCCTGGGCAACGAGTAGGTTAGCACGACCGCGAGCGCTCCCGCGCCCCGGATACCATCGGGGGCGAGGGACGTGAAGGGAGGTGGCACGTTGGGAGTTCTGCAGCGCTTCGAGCGTCGTCTTGAAGGCATGGTCGAAGGTGCCTTCGCGCGCGCCTTCAGGTCCGAGCTGCAGCCGGTCGAGGTGGCGAGCGCGGTGCAGCGCGAGATGGACGACCGGGCCGCCATCGTGGCCAAGGGACGCACGCTCGTGCCCAACGATTTCGTCGTCGAGCTGGCCGAGACCGACCACGAGCGCCTCGACGTCTACGCCGAGAGCCTGGGAGTAGAGCTCGCCAACCTGGCCAGGGACTACGCCAAGGAACAGGGCTACTCGTTCGTGGGCCCGGTGCGCATGCGGTTCGAGGGATTGCCCGAGATGACCACGGGCACGTTCCGGATCCGCTCCGGCGTCATCCGCGGCTCCACCATCGAGGGCGGCGAGATCAGGCTGCCTGCCAGCGACCTGCCGCGGACCCAGGGGCGCGGCTTCCCCGGCCACCCGCGGCTGCTGGTTTCCGGGCCGGGGGCGCCCGGCGGTCCGGCCGGCGGCGAGCAGCACACCTACGAGCTGCAGACGCCGGTGACCCTGCTCGGCCGGGGCACCGACTGCGACCTGCGGCTGGTGGATCCGGGGGTGTCGCGGCACCACGCGGAGCTCAGGGTGGAAAACGACCAGGTGGTCCTGGTCGACCTGAGCTCCACCAACGGAACATTCGTCAACGGTCAGCCGGTCAGGCGGGTGGCGCTCACAGACGGGACGCACGTGTCGCTGGGCCGGACCACGCTGATCTTCCGCCAGGACGGCCAGAATCGCGAGGATGGCCAGGGCACTGCCTACTCGCGCACCAGCTACTAGGTCCAAGGGCGTGGCCGTACATGAACGAGCTGTCTCTCACCATCATCAGGGTGGCGTTCCTGGCCGTGCTATGGCTATTCGTCATAGCGGCCATCGGGGTCGTCCGCACTGACCTGCTCGGCGGCCCGTCCACGACGGCCAGGCGAGGCAGGGCGCGCCAGGCCCAGGCGCCGCGCCAGGGGCGTCCGGCCCGGCCGCCGCGCCCGGGCCGGGGCTCGCCGCGCGTTCTGCTGGTGACGGCCGGCGCGCTGAAGGGCACCAGCCTCGATCTCGCCCAGCAGCAGATCACGCTCGGGCGGGCGAATGATGCCACGCTGGTCCTGAACGACGACTACGCTTCAAGCCGACATGCCCGGATTTTCCCCCAGGACGGTCAGTGGATCGTCGAGGATCTCGGTTCGACCAACGGCACCTACCTGGACCGGCAGAAGGTGACGCGGCCGATGCCCGTGCCGCTGGGCGTGCCGATCCGCATCGGTAAGACCGTTCTGGAACTGCGCAGATGACACTGGTACTCCGCTACGCGGTACGCTCCGACGTCGGCCTCCTCCGTGAAGGGAACGAGGACTCGGCGTATGCGGGGCCGCGCCTGCTCGCGGTGGCGGACGGGATGGGCGGCCACGCCGCGGGCGAGGTGGCCAGCTCGCTGACCATCGCCTCGATGGCGAACCTGGACTCGGAGCCGCCCGGCGGCGACATGCTGGCCGAATTGTCCCTCGCGGTGGCCGAGGCCAACGGCCGGCTGCAGGAAATGATTGTCGCCAACCCGGCGGTCGAGGGCATGGGCACCACGCTGACCGCGCTGTTCTGGTCCGACGGGCACGCGGCGGTATGCCATATCGGCGACTCCCGTGGTTACCTGCTGCGGGAGGGCGAGCTGTACCAGATCACCCACGATCACACGCTGGTGCAGTCGCTGGTCGACGAGGGCCGGATCAGCGCCAACGACGTCTCCACCCACCCGCAGCGCTCGCTGCTGCTGCGGGCGCTGGACGGCAGGTCGATCGCCGAGCCCGACCTGTCCGTGCACGACAGCCAGCCGGGCGACCGTTACCTGCTCTGCTCGGACGGGCTGTCCGGCGTGGTCAGCGACGAGACGCTGCGCGAGACGCTGGCCGGCATCGAAGACCCCGAGGCGGTCACCCGTGAGCTGATCGAACTCGCGCTGCAGGGCGGCGGCCCGGACAACGTCACCTGCATCGTGGCCGATGTGGTGGACACGGCCACGTCCCGGGTGCCGCCGACCGGGACTCCGGTCATGGCCGGCGCCGCGGCCAGCGTCAGCGACCCGATGCTGAGCGCCGACGGCAGCGGTTCGGGTAGGCCGTTCGACGACATCGAAGACCACCTGGGGAGTCGCTTCACGGCGGCCTACAACCAGCGCGGGCAGCCGTCGATGACCGCTCCGCAGCCGATGGTGGTCGTGGACGACCTGGATCCGGCGGCCATGCCGCTGCCGGTGGCGACCGGCAACGGCACCGGCCCCACCATGGTCCGGGCCCGGCGCAGCCACCGGGCCCAGCCGAGACGTAGCCGGCGCCGCTGGCCCATCGTGACCACGTCCCTGGTAGTGCTGCTGGCCGTCATCATCGGCGGCGGCTACCTCGCCTGGCGGTGGAGTCAGGACCAGTACTACGTCGGGGCCGACAGCAACGGCCAGGTGGTCATCTACCGCGGCGTCAACCAGCGGATCGCCGGGATCAACCTGTCCAGCCCCTATCAGGTGACCGGGATCCGGCTCACCCAGGTACCCACGCCTTACCGGGAGACGGTCAAGGCCACCGACGCGGCCAGCAGCCTGAGCAGCGCCCAGGCGATCGTGGCCAACGTCCGCAACGCGGTGAACGGCTGCCTGCAGCAGTACACGGCGCTGCAGGCCTGGGTTACCCAGGAGAACGCCTACCAGGCCGCGGTGAACCGGGCCCGCCAGCAGCACAAGAACGCGAACACTATCTCCAAGCCGGGCCCGCAGCCGCTCAAGGCCGCGGCGATGTGCCCGCCGTCCACCGCGTTCGGCATCGCGGCCGGCGACCTCGTCCCCGCGGCCACAGGGCACTCGTGAGTAGCGTCACTGCCCCGTCGCCGGCGGTTGACCCGGCGGGCCCCGTGGCTCCGGTGGCCCGCAGCAGGCGGCGCACCGAGCTGATCATGCTGGTCTTCGCCTTCGCCCTGGTCCTTTTCGCCCTCGCGAACGTCGGCTTCACGCTCAAGGGCAAGCTGCCCTCGGGGGTGGCCGAATACGTAGCCGTCTACATCGTCATCATCCTCCTGGCTCACCTGGCCGTGCGGAGGTTCGCCTCGTGGGCCGACCCGCTGCTGCTCCCGGTCGCGGCCCTGCTGAACGGCCTCAGCATCGTGATGATGTACCGGCTGTCGGCACAGGTAAATCCGGCTACCGGACATCCGGTGATCAGCACCTCGCAGGCCAGCCTGCAGATCGCGTTCTCGGCTGTCGGCGTCGGATGTTTCGTCGCGGTGCTCGCCTTGATCCGCGAGCCGCGGGTGCTGCAGCGCTACACTTACACGCTCGGTGCGGTCGGGATCCTGCTGATCGCGCTGCCGGCGCTGCTCCCGGCGTCCATCAGCGAGGTTTACGGCGCCAAGATCCAGATCCGGCTCGGCTCGTTCACCACCATTCAGCCGGAGGAGTTCGCCAAGCTCGCGCTGGCCGCCTCGTTCGCCGGCTACCTGGTGGCCAAGCGGGACGTCCTGGCCCTGGCCGGCCGCCGGGTGCTCGGCATCGACCTGCCGAGGGCGCGCGATCTCGGCCCCATCCTGGTGGCCTGGGCGGCCAGCCTGCTGCTGCTGGTCTTCGAGAGCGACATCGGCACCAGCGCGGTGTTCATGGGCCTGTTCGTCGCCATGCTGTACATCGCGACCTCACGGACGTCCTGGCTGCTGATCGGCTTCCTCATGTTCGTGGCGGGCGCGTTCGCCGCGAGCAAGTTCGTCCCCCATGTCGGCGAGCGGTTCGACATCTGGCTGCACCCGTTCACCTCCGCCAACGCGCAGGGCAACGCCTACCAGCTGGTTCAGGGCCTGTACGGGATGGCCAGCGGCGGCCTGCTCGGCAAGGGCCTCGGCGGCGGCCAGCCGTACATCACCCCGCTGGTGCAGAGCGACCTCGTGTTCACCGCGTTCGGCGAGGAACTCGGACTGGCCGGGGTGATGGCCATCTTGCTGCTCTACGGGCTGATCGTGCAGCGCGGGCTGCGGACCGCGATGTCGGTCAAGGACCCGTTCTCCAAGCTGCTGGCCGGCGGCCTGTCCTTCATGCTCGCCCTGCAGGTGTTCGTCATCGTCGGCGGCGTCACCCGGCTCATCCCGCTGACCGGCATCACCACCCCGTTCCTGTCCCAGGGCGGGTCCTCGCTGGTGGCGAGCTGGATGCTGATCGGCCTGCTGGCCCGGCTGAGCGACAGCGCCCGCCGCCCGCCGCCGCGGCCGATACAGGAGGAGGGACTGACACAGGTGGTGACGCTGAAGTGAACCGGGCGCTGCGCCGGATATCCATCGCCGTCCTGGTGATGTTCCTGCTGCTGCTCATCAACGTCAACTACCTGCAGGGCTTCGCGCCCACCAGCCTGGCGAGCAAGCCGGGCAACTCCCGCGCGTTCTTCGCCGCGCAGAACCAGTACGAGCGGGGCAGCATCGTCACCTCCGACGGCGTGACCATCGCCGCCTCCAAGCTGAGCACCGGCCCGAACGACAACATCAAGTATCAGCGCTACTACCCGTATGGTCCCGAGTACGCTCCGGTGACCGGCTACGACACGATCTACAGCCAGACCGGCATCGAGGCCGCGGAGAACTCGCTGCTGTCAGGCAACGACTCCGCGCTCGACGTCAGGAAGGTCATCGACCTGATCACCGGCAAGACGACCAGGGGCGCCACCGTCGAGGTCACGATCAACTCCAAGGCCCAGAACGCGGCCTGGAACGCGCTGAAGGCACTCGGCAAGCCGGGCGCGATAGTGGCGCTCAACCCGAAGACCGGGGCGATCCTCGCCATGGCCAGCTACCCGAGCTACGACCCCAACCTGCTGGCCACCCACGACGGCGCGCAGCTCAACAAGGTCGACAACCAGCTGCTCGCGGACAAGGCGCAGCCGCTGCTCAACCGGGCCCTGGAGGGGACGTACCCGCCCGGCTCGACGTTCAAGATCGTGACCAGCTCGGGGCTGCTCACGCAGAACCCGAGCACCACGATCAACACCAGCGTGGACTCGCCGCCCCAGCTCACGCTGCCGCAGACCACCCACGTGCTCACCAACGACCAGGGCGAGGCGTGCGGGAACGGGAGCGGTCAGGTGCCGTTGATCTACGCGTTCGCCCAGTCCTGCGACACCACCTTCGGCAAGATCGGCATGCAGCTCGGCGCGCAGACGCTCAACGGCACAGCCGAGAACTTCGGCCTGAACGACGCCAACCTGACCGTCCCGATGCCGGTGGCCAAGAGCAACTACGTGATCCCGCCCAGCCAGGCGCTCACCGCCTTCTCGGCGATCGGCCAGTTCAGCGATACCGTCACCCCGCTGCAGGAAGCCATGTTCTCCGCGGCCATCGCCAACGGCGGCACGCTGATGAAGCCCCACCTGGTGCAGCAGGTGACCGCGAGCGACCTGAGCACGGTCCAGGGCACGTCGCAGTCAACGCTCAGGCAGTCGGTTTCCTCGCCGGTGGCCAGCAGCGTGGGACAGATGATGCTCGCCGTGGTCCAGCAGCCCGAGGGCACGGCCTACGCCTTCCGGCAGAGCGTCACCGGCGTCCAGATCGCGGGCAAGACCGGCACGGCCGAGACCGGCATCGTCACCGGGCTTGATGACGCGGCTTTCACCAGCTTTGCCCCGTACGCCAACCCGGATATCGCCGTCGGCGTCATAATTCAAGGCGGTGGTTACGGCGCCGCCGCGGCCGCACCCATCGCTGTGCAGGTCATCAAGGCATATCAGCAAGCCGTGGGGAATCAGTGAGCGACTATCTGCTGGCCGGCCGCTACCGGCTGACCGACCGCATCGCGGCTGGCGGCATGGGCGAGGTGTGGCGCGGTGAGGATAATCTGCTCAACCGCGCCGTGGCGGTCAAGCTGCTGCCCACCGGGCGGGCCGGCGACGAGGCGTTCCTGGCCCGGTTCCGGGCCGAGGCGCGGTACGCCGCCAGCCTGTCCCATCCGGGCATCGCCCGCGTCTACGACTACGGTGAGTCTTCCGAGTTCGGCGGGGCCTACCTGGTCATGGAGCTGGTGGACGGCGAGCCGCTGTCCGCGATCCTGGCCCGGACCGGACGCCTTCCCGCCGAGGCGACGCTGGACATCGTCAGCCAGGCGGCGCGAGCGCTCGATGCCGCGCATCAGGCCGGCATCGTGCACCGCGACATCAAGCCAGGCAACCTGCTTGTCGCCACGGGCGGTACCACGAAGATCACCGATTTCGGCATCGCCACCGCGGTGGCCGCGGCCCAGGCGTCGCACCTGACCGAGACCGGCATGGTAATGGGCACCGCGATGTACGTGTCGCCCGAGCAGGCCACCGGCGCCCAGGTCACCGACGCCTCCGACATCTACTCGCTCGGCGTGGTCGGGTACGAGTGCCTGGCCGGGCACCCGCCGTTCACGGCCAGCGAACCGCTGGCGATCGCGTTCGCGCACAAGCACGAACCGGTGCCCGCGCTGCCGCCGGACGTGCCGCAGCCGGTCAGCGACCTGGTCTATCACATGCTGGCCAAGACCCCGGAAGAGCGTCCGTCCAGTGTCCGGGTGGTCGCCGACCGTGCCGACATGCTGCGGGACGCGCTGGCCCTGGGCGCCCCCGGAGCGTCCGCCGAGGTCGCCGGGTACCCGGGCGTGACCAGGGCGGACCTGCCGGCGGCGGCGACCGGTCCGCTGCTCGGCGAGGAGGGTCCCGGAACCGGATGGCCGCCCGTTCCCGCCGTCCGCCGCTCCGGCCGGAACCGCCAGCTGGCGGCGGTCGGCTCGACCGCGGTGCTGTGCGCCGCCGCGGCCGCCATCGGGCTGTACCTGAGCGGCCATGCCCCCGGCCAGGCCAGCAGCGGCAACGTAGGCGGCAGCACGGCGCGGCAGCACCCGAGCTCGGCCGCGGTCACACCGACCCACAGCGCCAGCCCGCACCCCCGGGCGAGGTCAAGCCCTAGCCTGGCCAGGATCCTGCCGTCGGCATCACCCGCCCCGGCCGGCAACCCACAGCCCTCGAAATCCGTTAAACCGACGCCGTCCCGGACGACGTCGCCCACCGCGAGCGCGTCCGCGTCGGCGAGCAGTTCGCCCAGTTCCACGAGTTCGTCGTCACCGATCGTGTCACCGTCGTCGTCGTCGTCTTCGCCGTCGTCCTAGAGAGACACTAGAAATAACGCAGGGTGGTTTGGCACAGTGCGAGATATGACACAGCCCCGTCTACTCGGCGGCCGCTACGAGCTCGATGGCGTAGTGGGCCGCGGCGGCATGGCCGAGGTGTACCGGGCACGCGACATCCGGCTCGACCGGATCGTCGCGATCAAGACGCTGCGCGCCGACCTGGCCAGGGACCAGATATTCCAGGCGAGATTCCGCCGCGAGGCGCAGTCGGCGGCCTCGCTCAACCACCCGTCCATCGTGGCGGTCTACGACACCGGCGAGGATATGGCCACGGGCGTTCCCGTGCCGTACATCGTGATGGAGTACGTGGACGGCCGCACGGTGCGGGACCTGCTCCAGGAAGGCCACCGGCTGCTGCCGGAACGGTCGCTTGAGATCATCGACGGGGTGCTGCGGGCCCTGGATTACAGCCACCAGGCCGGCATCGTGCACCGCGACATCAAGCCGGGCAACGTGATGGTGACGCGCAACGGCGACGTCAAGGTCATGGACTTCGGCATAGCCCGGGCGATGAGCGACGCCCAGGCCACGATGACCCAGACGGCCCAGGTGATCGGCACCGCGCAGTACCTGTCGCCGGAGCAGGCCCGCGGCGAGCGGGTCGACTCCCGCAGTGACCTGTACTCCACCGGCTGCCTGCTGTACGAGTTGCTGACCGGCCGGCCCCCGTTCACCGGCGACTCGCCGGTCGCCATCGCCTACCAGCATGTCAGGGAGAATCCGGTGCCGCCGTCCCGGGTAGACCCGGACGTCCCGGCGTGGGCGGACGCGATCGTGCTGAAGGCGATGGCCAAGAGCCCGGCGGACCGGTACCAGACCGCCGCGGACATGCGTGCCGACCTGCAGCGCGCCGCTTCCGGCATGCCCGTGGCGGCGGCCCCGCCGACCAGGATGGACATGTACCCGCAGAACCAGCGGATGGGCACGGGCACGATGATGGCCGGGCCGACCTCGCAGATCCCGCCGGTCGAGGACTACGAGTACGCCGACCGGGACTACGAGCGGGACGGGCGCCGCGGCGGCCGCCGGTGGATCCCCTGGGTTCTCGGCCTGGTGCTGGTGGCGGCCGTGGTGGCGGGCGTGGCCTACTACCTGCTGGCCGGCGGAAGCAAGACCGCGGTGCCGCTGGTCAACAACGAGCCTGTCGCCCAGGCCCAGGCGCAGATCACGGCCGCGCATCTGCGCTCGACGGTGGTCGACCAGGCTGATGCCCGCGTCAACCAGGGACTCGTGATCAAGTCCAACCCGCCGGAAGGCAACAACGTCGCCACGAACACCCTGGTGACGCTGTACGTCTCCACGGGCGCGGCGCCGGTCGCCGTGCCGAATGTGGTCGGCCAGCAGGAGAACGCGGCCGAGTCCACGCTGCAGGCCAAGGGGTTCAACGTCAGCGTCAAGACCGACCCCACCTCGTCCGCGCCGACCGGGCAGGTGATCAGCCAGAGTCCGAGCGCAGGCACGGCCGCGCCGGGCTCCACGGTGACCATCACGGTTTCCGGCGGGGCGGTCACGGTGCCCTCGGTCGTCGGGGAGTCGCAGCCGACGGCCACTCAAGTCCTGACCCAGGCCGGCTTCCAGGTCAGCGCGCAGCAGGGGTCGGGCCCGTCACAGTACGCCAACGGGACGGTATTCAACCAGGTGCCAGCGGCTAGCGGCACCGCGGCGAAGGGCTCCACGGTCACCATCTACGTGCAGAATGGCGCGTCGCCGTCGGCGTCGGCGTCGGGCTCCCCGTCCGACACCGGCTCTCCCACCGCGCCCGCCAGCGGCGGCAACGGGGGCGGGCGGCAACGGGGGCGGGCGGCAACGGGGGCGGGGGCGGCAACGGGGGCGGGGGCGGCAACGGGGGCGGAGGCGGTGGCTGAGCGGCGCTGAAACGGGACGTGTTAGCGGGGTTGCGCGGCGACCTGGATGCCGGTCGCGCCGACCACGGCGAGGAGCGGCTACGCTTGGGTCCGCATCCGGGGTTCGCTCGCGGTTGCTTCGCCAGGATTGCTACGCAGGAGGCCGTCGTGCCCAAGTCGCGCGTCCGTAAGAGGACAGTCTATACGCCTCCGGCGCCGAAGACGGCGCAGCGGAAGGTCAGTGCGCCATGGGTGGGTCCCGCCATCGTGGTCTGCCTGGTCCTCGGCCTGGCCTGGATCGTGGTCTACTACCTCACGCAGGGTTCGATACCGGGTATCTCCGCGCTGGGCGCGTGGAACCTCGTGATCGGCTTCACGTTCATCATCGCGGGCGTCGTCCTGTCCACCAGGTGGCGCTGACCGGCGCGCTTCCGGCCCGGGTATACGCCCTCAGAATCCGCTGGTGAGCTGGCCGGTCCTGACCGCGACCGCGACCGCGATCAGGACCGCCACCAAGACGGTGGCGGCCGCCTGGAACAGGGCACGGTTCTTCCGGGGCGCGTAGACGTAGGCCGCGGTGAGCAGCGCCCCGGTGAGCAGGCCGCCGATGTGATCCTGCCACGCGATGACGTTGTGGAAGAAAAAGCTGAGCGCCAGGTTGATGGCGATCAGTACGACGATCCCGCGCGTGTCCAGCCGCAACCGCCGGGACACCACGAACCAGGCTCCGAACAACCCGAAGATGGCCCCCGAGGCGCCCACCGCGGGATAGTTCTGCGGCGCGAGGAAGTAGTACATCACCCCGCCGCCCACGGCGCTGAGCAGGTAGACCGCCAGGAAGCGGACCCGGCCGAGGAGGCCCTCGAGCGAAGGTCCGACGAAGACCAGCGCCCACATGTTGAACAGGATGTCCATGAATCCCAGACCGCTCAGGCCGGTCGCGGGGGCCAGGAACGCCGAGGTGATGAGCCGGTACCACTCTCCGGCGGCCACCCCGTGCATGGGGCCGCCCGTCGTGTACGAGGCGTACCCGAGCATCTGCAGGTCGTTCACGATGCCCGGGCGGATCCAGGTCACCAGGAACACCGCCACATTGATGGCGACCAGCGTCCAGGTGACGACGGCGCTGGCGGCCGGGCGGCCGCCGAAGGTGGTCCTGGCCCGGCGGCCACCCCGCGTGCCCTCGCCCACGCACTCCGCGCACTGCTGGCCCACCGAGGCCGAGCGCATGCAGTCAGGGCACGCGTAGCGCCCGCACCGGACGCAGGAAACATACGTTTCCCGGCCGGAGTGGCGGTAGCAGGCCGGGAACTCCCGGCCCTCCGGCGCGACCCCGTCCGGCCGGGCCTGGCCGCCCGATCCGGGATCGCTGGTCATGCTCACGGCTTGGTCCGATCGGTCAGGAAGCGTCGTCGCGCTGCACCGTGACCGACTCGATGGTCACGTCTTCCACCGGCCTGTCCTGGCTGCCCGTCTTGACCCGGCTGATCCGGTCAACCACGTCAGCACCCTCGATGACCTCGCCGAAGATGGTGTGCTTGCCGTTCAGCCAGGGCGTCGGGGCTACCGTGATGAAGAACTGCGAGCCGTTGGTGCCGGGTCCGGCGTTCGCCATGGCCAGCAGGTACGGCCGGTCGAAGGCGAGATCCGGGTGGATCTCGTCGGCGAACTTGTAGCCGGGACCACCCCGGCCCGACCCGAGCGGGTCGCCGCCCTGGATCATGAAGTCGGGAATGACCCGGTGGAAGATGGTCCCGTCGTACAGCCGGGCGGTCGTGGGCCGCCCGGTGCCCGGGTCGGTCCACTGCCTGCCGCCCTCGGCGAGTTCCACGAAGTTACGCACCGTCTTAGGCGCGTGATCAGGGAAAAGGCGGACGACAACCGGCCCGGTGTTCGTGCGCAGTGTCGCGGTCAGCGTCTGTGTCATACGGTTGACTCCTCGTCCAGCCCGCTAATGGCCGGACATTTCGCCGGTGTAAATTTCCTCTTGTCAACACCGTACCGGTAGCACGCGATGATTGAACCCCGCACAGCCGGGAAGCCTGTGGTAACGGGATCATGCTCGGGAGGTTAACTGTGTCCTTTATCAATACCAACCGCACCGACGGGACGGCCGCGCTCGGCGAACGCGCGAAGAACGCCGCCGCGCAGGCCATCCCCGCGGGGAAGCGCGCGGGAACGACAGCGGTCCAGGGAGTCCGCCAGGGCGTTCAGGGCGCGAGGGAATGGGCCGCGCCCCGTCTCGAGGACGCCGTGCACGGCGCCAGGGAATGGGCCGAGCCGCGGTTTGAGGACGCCGTGCACGGCGCCAGGGAGTGGGCGGCGCCGCGACTGGAGGACGCCGCGGAGGCCGTCACCGTCACCGTCGCACCCGCGGTGTCGTCGGCGCTGCGGTCGACCGCCAGCAAGGTCAGGCCGGGCGGGCGGAAACCCGGCATCCGGAGACTGCTGGACTGGCGCTGGCTGCTCGGCGCGGGCGCGGTGGTGGCCGCGGCCGGCGCGGGCGCGGCCATCACCATGCGACGTCGTTACGCCAGTGCCACGGAGGAGGCGAAGAACGCCACCGAACTGCCCGAAGACGACCGGGACACGACGGACGCCCCGGGCGACGCGGCCCTGGGTTCGGAGGTGAACGGGCGGGTCACGGCACCCGGCACGTAGCGGCGGGCAGTTACCGGCGGAACCGGCCCGCAGATGCGTGGCCGGCCACCTGACCGCCGTTCCCCGCCGGGCACGCGCTGTGGATAACTCTTCACTCAGCAGACCAGCACGCGCACCGCCCTGGCAATCCGCTGCCCACCGCTGTGGATTGCGCTGTGGACAACAGGAGATGCCTGGCCGGGCCGTTCTCACCAGCTGGGCTACGGCTGCTCCGGGGGCACGCCGAGGGGGTCGGCGGCCAGGTAGAGGCGCGGCCAGCGGCAATCGACGAACTGGTCGAGGCAGCCGGCCAGGCGCTCCTCGAAATCGGCGTCTTCCGCCCGTGCGCCGACGGCCCGTTCGATGCCGGAAGCCAGGTCCACGCCGAACGCCACGGCCCGCACTTCCCAGGCCTCACGCTGGGCACTGTCATACCAGCGCTGCACGGTGCCCACCTGGCGCGCGCAGGTGTCCCCGGTGATCGCCTGCCCGTATGTCCGCTCCCATTCCGGACTTCGCGGGTGCGGGCCGGCGCCCGGGCCCTTCCGGTCGGCCGCCTTGAGCGCGTCGAGGACGAGCGTCCACTCGTAGGCCGGCGCGAGCCACTTCGGTTCCTCCCGCTGGCATAGCCAGCTTCCCCGGGACATCCGCGACCTGATCGCGGTGCTGACGTGGGAGGCCAGGCCGACCGGGCTGACCCGGGCGGCGATGACCGGCACCCGGGCGCTGACGGCCGCGTCCACCCCATGGGAGATGGCGCAGTCCCGCAGCCGGGACGGCATCACCCGCAGCAGCGAGAGCAGCGCGGTGCGCGGCACCGGCATGGGCCAGCCGGTCAGGTGCCCGAGCACCGACAGCTCGGCCCACAGCCTGATCGCCGGGTACTCCGCCAGCGCGCGCTGGGCCATCCGCATGTCCCGCAGCGTGCAGGGCCGTCCGGCGCAGTCGGTGCCGCAGGTGATGCTGCGCGGGCGCACCACGCCGGCCGGGCTGGCGGTGGATGCCTCCGCGGCCGTTTCCCGGCCGGTGCCGTCGGGCATCTGCGCCAGCAGCGGGAAGTCCATGCCGTCGGCGAACACCGCCGCCTCGCCCGGCCTGAGCGTGACCAGGAACCGGTTCTGCGCCTGGGTCATGTTCATCGTCGCGCCCACGGCCTCACGGTCGTCGGCCGCGGGCAGCCGGTGGGTGATCTTCACCGCGGTGTTCTTGATGACGTCCTGGATGAGCCGACCGGGGATCTGCTCGGCGATGACGAGGCCCTCGCCGTAGGCGCGGATCTCGGCGAGCAGCCCGGCGAACATCTCGACCGCGTGCCCTGTCGCACCCCCGGAGGCGCCGGTTTCCTCGCGGCGGAGCAGCCGGTGCGCCTCCTCGATGACGGTCAGATGGCGCAGCCCACCCGGGATTACAGGTCCGGCCCGGTTCGCCATCCGCAGGTGCTCGGCCAGCCTGATCAGCACCGTTCCCATCAGGAAGGCCTTGTCGGCGTCGTCGCCCACGTCCTCTATCTCCAGTACGGCGTTCGTCTTGAGCAGCTTGCCGAAATCGAGCTGATGGCCGCCTTCGAGGAACCGGCCGGTGGTGCCGAGCCGCAGGCTGGACAGCCGCACCTTGATGAAGCCGAGCACGTCGTCGGTGATCCGCTGGCTGTAGCCGATCTCCTGGACGATCCTGACCGCGGCCCGCTGCAGGTCGGTGAGGTTCGGGTAACGGGGGCTGGTGTCGGCCGTGACCGTCTCGCTCAGCGCCAGGTCCCAGCCCGCGTCCTCGTACACCCTGGTCAGGGCCGCGCTGAGCACCTGGGGGAAGGGCTCGTCCGAACGGAAGGACGCGACGAACAGCGCCTTGACCAGGTCGGCGTGGGTCTGCAGCGGGAACCGGCGGCCGTCGGCGTCCGGCGCGGGCTCCAGCGGGTCGAGCCCGGCGGCGATCGCGTCCGGCTCACCGGGCCGGATCCGCACCACCCCGGGGGCCTGGCCGGGGCCGGCCAGGCGGGCGGCCATCAGCCGGTACTCGGCCTTGGCCGGTTCCACCACGAGCCAGGGGATGCCGGCCCGGGTGACGGCCTCGAGCAGCGCCCGCACGGTCTGCGACTTGCCCGAGCCGGTCGCGCCGCTGACGAACACGTGCCGGTTCAGCGAGTCGAGGGGCAGCACCAGCGGCCCCGCTGACCTGCGGTTCCGGTCCAGGATCTGGCCGACGGCGACGGCCTGGCGGTCGGATTGCGACTCCTGGGTGACGTCGAAATCCGGCCGCAGCGCCAGCCGGATCCCGGGCAGCTCACGCTCCGGCGGCCGGGACAGGGCGGCGACCAGCTCGGTGCTCGCGTAGAACGGGTAACCGGGCAGCGCGTCGCCGCCGGCCGGGCCCGGGCCCGGATCTTCCAGGACTTCCTGCAGGCTGCGGGCGGCGTTACCGGACGGGGCGATCGCGTAGGGCAGCCCGGTCAGGTCGGCCGAGGCGCACACCAGGCCGGCCACCCGCGCCGCGGCCCCGGCGTCGGCGCCGCCCGCGAGCAGCCGGACCCGCCACAGGCCCGCCGAGGCACCCGTGCGCACCTCGGCATGCCGCAAGTTCAGCCGGCGAGCCGCCGTGGCCCGGTCGGGGAACCGGTCCGCATCGCCCGTGGACCAGCGCTCGTCGCGAGCCAGCTCGTCCGCTATCTGGAGGATCTCGGCCGCGCTCAGCGGCTCGGCGACGATGAGCCAGCCGAACGGTCCCGGCCACACCGCGAGCAGGCATTCTTCCAGCGACGGCGGCGGCCGGTCGCCGCCGCGGCGGTCATGGTCATGGTCCGGCAGCAGCCCGTCGCTGATCCCGCCGATGGCGCGCCACGAGGGCAGCCGGGCCATCAGCCCGGCCAGCGCGCCGCGGGCCAGCGCCCGGGCCCGGGCGCCACCGGGCAGGGTGAGGAACGCCTCCGGGCCGGCGGCGCTGCCGACCAGGCCCGCGCCCGCGGCCAGAAGCTGAACCGGGCCGTCTACGCTCAGCCTCATCCAGCCGAGGGCCAGGGCGCCCGCGTCGCCACCCGTGGCCCCGGCCCCGGCGTGATACGCCGCGGCCACGGCGGCGAGCCGCTGGCTGCGCCCGGCGTCGCCGGGCTCGCGCGCCGCGGGTCCCGTCGCGTCGGCCCCGGGTCGCCGGGGGATCTCGGTGATGCGGTACGCGTCAAGCTCGCTGAGCCGCTGCCAGGCCCTCATCCGCGTACCGTGGCTGCCGGGAGCGCGATCAAACTGCCGCCAATCAACACGTGACCCGTCACGGATACAAACACCTTAGACACGCAGAGTCGGGCATTGGAAGGGCCGCCGGGGGCGACGGCGGATGGGCCGGGCGCGCCTCACGGCCGCCTGTCGCCGCGGACGGCCCACGGCGACCGATCGGGGTCGTGCAGGGGGTACGGCTCGTACCCGGGCGGGTACCCGTACCGCCAGCCGGGCCGGCCCTGCTCCTCGTGACCGGGCGGCCGCCCACGCCGGCCCGATCGCGCCTTGGCCTGCAAGACCGCGAACGTGCCCACGGCGAGCATCACCACGGCCACCAGCACGACCCGGCCGAGCACCGGGCCGCTCCCGCCCTGGCCGCCAGCCGCCAGCCAAGCCGCTGTCATCCGCCTCCCTGCCCTTCCCCGCCTGGGATCACCGTGTTCTGCCGCCGCGCCGGGCAGGCGCGATCAGCCGGGTGACCGGTGCCGCGGCCGCCGCGGTGGAAGAAGGCGGTGATCAGCGGCGACCGCGGGCACTGGTCACAATTCGTACTACGAGTGACCGGCCGGATACGGTTCGGCCCAGGCGAATGGCGTAACCATCTCGTCACAAGTCGCTGACGTCCTGCGCCTCATCACCCATGAGTATTCATATTTCGCCGGCGCTACTGTGCGAGCAAGGCTGAGCTTTGAGGGTTGAAATTCATGCTGCCTGCGAATACGCAGAGCCCGGCAGGCCGCGCGCTGGGCCGGTATTGCGTGTGCCGTCTGGACCCGGGCCTCGTTCAGGTTCCCGGACGGGCTGCCCAAGGCGCTGCGGGGCGGTAACGGCCCGCAGAGCCCCTGGGTGGCCTCCGCCGTGATCTCGGCGGCCCGGCAAAGCCGCGGGTCCTGATCCGGTTCCGGCGCGGCGTCCGGTATTGTCCAGAGCAGTACCACGCGGCCGCGGGCGGGGTCCCGGCTCGGGGTGTGCCGCCGACGTGAAACCACTCATCCGGAAGAAGGGCACTCGTGAGCGGGAACTCACCTGCTGAGACCGTACCACCCGGCGTGGACTCCAGCGTGCCGAATTCGGCCCGGGTCTGGAACTACTGGCTGGGTGGTAAGGACAATTACGCGGCCGACCGGGAGACCGGCGATCACGTCCTGGCGGCCCTGCCGATCATGGGCACGATCGCCCGCGAGGACCGGGCGTTCCTCGGCCGGGCCGTGCGCTACGTGACCGGGCAGGGTATCCGGCAGTTCCTCGACATCGGCACGGGCATTCCGACCGCCGACAACACCCACCAGGTGGCCCAGGGGCTCGCTGCCGAGTCCCGCATCGTCTACGTCGACAACGACCGGGTGGTACTCGCCCACGCCCGCGCGCTGCTGACCAGCACGCCGCCGGGTTCGACCGTCTTCATCGACGCTGACCTGCGCGATCCGGACGGCATCCTGGCCGCGGCGGCGCAGACCCTGGACTTCGGCCAGCCCGTCGCGGTCATGCTGCTGGCCATCCTGGGGCACCTCGGCGAGGACGACGATCCGCACGCGGTCGTCGCCCGGCTGATGGACGCCGTGCCCTCGGGCAGCTACCTGGTGGTTTCCCATCCCATCGACACCTCGGCGGAGATGAACGAGGCCGCCCGGGTGTGGAACGAGGCCAGCCCGGTCAAGATCTGGCCGCGGTCCCGCGCCGAGATCGCCCGGTTCTTCACCGGCCTGGAGCTGCTCGAGCCCGGAGTGGTATCGCTGCCCGAGTGGCGGCCGGACGGACCGGGCGCGGACGGCGAGCCCGGCGTGATGGTGCCCCACTTCTGCGGCGTGGGCCGCAAGCCGTAGCACGGTCCTCACCCCGGCCGGCGGAGCGCGGTCGGCTCATGACGCCGGGGTCAGGGCCTTGGTCTCGATGACGGCGAAGGTGGCGGGTGGCATCGTGACCGTGCCCTGCTTGATCGTGACACCCGGGCTGGACGCGGCCAGCACGCCCACGCCGGGCTGCCCGAGCGGCAGCCGGACGGTGCGGCTGCCCAGGTTGGCCGCGATCCGTAGCCGCCCGCGCCGGACCAGGAGCCAGCGCGCCTGCTCGTCGAAGTCGGCGTGTACCCGGTCGAGGCGGGGGTCGGTCAGCTCGGGCCGGGCCCGGCGCAGCGCGATCAGCTCCTGGTACCAGGCCAGGATGCCCAGGTGCGGGTCGCGGTCCCGTTCGGCCCAGTCGAGCTTGGACCGCAGGAAGGTCTGCTCGTCCTGGGGGTTCGGGATGTCGGCCGCCCCCCAGCCGTGTTCGGTGAACTCGGCCTCGCGGCCCTTGGCCACGGCCTCGGCCAGCCACGGCTCGATATGGTCGGTGAAGTACTGCCACGGGGTGGCCGCACCCCATTCCTCACCCATGAACAGCATGGGCGTGTAGGGCGAGGTCAGCACCAGGCCGGCACCGACCTTGAGCAGGCCGGGCGCGAGCGTGGCGGAGATCCGGTCCCCGCTGGCGCGGTTGCCGACCTGGTCGTGATCCTGCAGGTAGCCGAGGAAACGGTGGGCGGGCACGCGGAACACATCCACCTGGCGGCCGTGCGTCCGGCCGCGGAAGGCGGACCAGATGCCGTCGTGGAAGAACACCCGGGTGTGGGTCTTGGCCAGCGCCCCCATCGAGCCGAAGTCACAGTAGTAGCCCTGCCGCTCGCCGGTGACCGCCGCGTGCACCGCGTGGTGGAAGTCGTCGCTCCACTGCGCGGCCAGCCCGTATCCGCCGGCCTCTCTCGAGGTGACCAGGCGCGGGTCGTTGGTGTCGGATTCGGCGATCAGGATCAGCTCGCGGTTCAGCAGCGCGGCGAGAGCGAGCACCTCGGTGGCGAGTTCCTCGAGGAAGTGCAGCGCCCGGTGGTCTTCCAGCGCGTGCACCGCGTCGAGCCGCAGCCCGTCGAGGTGGTAGTCGCGCAGCCACATCAGCGCGTTGCCGATGAGGAACGCGCGCACCTCGTCCGAACCGGGCTGGTCCAGGTTCACCGCGGGACCCCACGGGGTCACATGCGCCTCGGTGAAGTACGGCCCGAAGGCGTCCAGCCGGTTGCCGATGCCGACGTGGTTGTACACCACGTCGAGCAGCACGGCCAAGCCGCGGGCGTGGCAGGCGTCCACGAACCGCTTCAGCCCGTCCGGACCGCCGTAGGGCTCGTGCACCGCCCACAGGTTGATCCCGTCGTACCCCCAGCCGTGATGCCCGGGGAAGGCCGCGACCGGCATCAGCCCGACCGTGTGCACGCCGAGGTCGCGCAGGTGGTCGAGCCGTCCGATGGCGGCGTCGAACGTGCCCTCGGGGGTGAACGTGCCGACGTGCAGCTCGCAGATCAACGACCCGTGCAGCGCGCCGCCACGCCACCTGGAGTCGGTCCAGCGGAAGGCGGAGTGGTCGTAGGTACGGCTCAGGCCCATGACACCGAACGGCTGCCGCAGCGAGCGCGGGTCGGGCAGCGGCTCGCCGTCGTTCAGCCGGAAGCCGTAGTCGATGCCAACCACGACGTCGGGGACGTCCACGCTCCACCAGCCCGCCGCGGTTTCCTGGCCCATCGGGTAGCGCTGTCCGGCCGCCTCCACCTCGGCCTTGCTGACGGCCGGGGCCCAGACGCTGAATGTGGTCACCGGGACTGGCCGTTCCCGCGCTGTTCCTGCTCCGCCGCCCAGATCCGGTCCGGGATGAGCAACGCCACCGGGAGACGCCTGGTCAGCTCGGCCAGCGGCGGCCGCAGGCCGGCGTGCCTGACCCCGGTCAGCACGTCATGCCAGTGCGGTTCGGGCAGCAGCAGGGCGGTGTCCGCCCAGCCGCCGCGGCGCCGCAGCCCGGCGGGCAGCCGGGTGACCACGGTGACCGCGTGGCCGCCGCGCAGGAAGGCGAACGCGTGCTCGGCGGCCGGGCCTTCGCTGGCCAGCGGCGTGTAGCCGCCGGCGAACCAGTCGGGATGGTCCCGCCGCAGCCACAGCGCACGCGAGGTCACCAGCAGCTTCTCCGCGTCCAGGCCGACCGCGTGGTCCGGGCCCGCCTCGAGCGCGTCCAGCAGCCGCTGGCGGCGCCGGTAGTCGACCGGCCGCCGGTTATCCGGGTCCACCAGGGACAGCCCGGTGAGCTCGCAGCCCTGGTAAACGTCGGCCACCCCGGGCATGGTGAGCTGCACCAGCTTCGCGCCGAGGGCGTTCACCCGGGCGTCCGGGGCGATCCTGGCCACGAAGCCGGCGATGGCGGAGATCAGTTCGGTGTCGCCGGTCACGGCCTCGGCCAGGCCGAGCACCGCCGACTCGTAGCCGGGTCGGCGCACCGTCCAGGACGTCCGGGTCTTAGCCTCGCGCATGGCCTTGCCGAGATACTCGCCGAGGCGGCCGGACCCGATCAGCCACGCGCCGACCAGGGTCTGCCACATCAGGTACTCCAGGTCGGGCTCCGGGGCCCGCTCGGCGGCTTCGGCCACGGCGCCGTCGGTGAGCCACCGGGCCAGGCCGCGCCACTGGGCCACCTGGTGTCCCCACTCCTGCGGCCATTCCGCCAGCACGGCCAGCCGGGCCCGGACGTCTTCCTGCCGTTTGGTGTCGTGCGTGGACAGCGTGGTCAGGGTGCCGGGCCAGCGGCTGGCCACCCGGCCGGCCGCGGCGTGGAACTCGGCCGGGCTGACGCCGAAGACGTCCGGGCTGCCGCCCACCTCGTTCAGCGCGGCCAGCCGCGACCAGCGGTAGAACGCGGTATCCTCCACTCCCTTGGCCAGCACCGGGCCGGTGGTCTGGCCGAACCGCACCACCAGCTCGTCCCGCACGGCCTGCTCGTCCTGGTCACCGGCCGGCCCGCCCAGGCCGAGCACGGCGACCCGGACCCCGTCCAGGGCGGGATGCAGGCGCTCGTCCAGGTGGTCGCGGGCGGCGGACGCGGCCGCGGTCACCGCCGCGGCCGCGGCGGCGGACGGCGGCTCGCCCGGGGTCACGTAGGCCCGGTACACGCCGAACTCGGTCAGCACGGCGACCAGCACATCGTGCAGGTCGGCGGCGCTGAAGCCGGCCAGCGCGGGGTAGCGGGCCCGGGCGAAGAGCCGGGTCAGCCGGGCCAGTTCGGCCGCGAAGGTGCCGTCCGCGATGTCGCGCTTGGCGTCCCGCTCCACCTCGGCGAAGCTTTCCTTCCCGCCCGTGAACCGGACGTACTCGCCGGTCATCGGCACGTCCCCGGCGGGGTCGGTGAACAGGCCGCCGACCAGCGCCAGGGCGTCGTAGCCTGTGGTGCCCGCGCACGGCCAGTCGGGCAGTTCCTCGCCGTGCGCCAGGATCTTCTCCACCACCACCCAGGCGCGGCCGGTCGCCTCCGCCAGCCGGGTGAGGTAGCCGCGCGGGTCGGTCAGCCCGTCCGGGTGGTCCACCCGCAGCCCGTCGATGAGCCTCTCGCCCAGCAGGCGCAGCAGCACCTCGTGGGTGGCGGCGAACACGCCGGGATCCTCCACCCGGATCGCGATGAGCTCGTTGATGTCGAAGAACCGCCGGTAGTTGAGCCGGGTGGCCGCGTCGCGGGCGTCGGCGAGCCGGTAGTGCTGCTGGGCGAGCAGGACCGGCAGGGGCAGATCGGCAACGCCGTCCCGGAGCGGAAGCACGTGGTCGAAGTAGCGCAGCACCGGCCCGCGGTGCCCGGCGTTCTCCGGGTTCCGCGGCGCCGTGTCGATGATGAGGTCGCTCAGGCACTCCTCGAGCGGCCCGGCCAGGATGGGCATCAGCAGCCTGCCCTCCTGGGCGTCCCAGTCCACGTCGAACCAGTGCGCGAACTCCGACTGCCGTCCCTGGTAGAGCACCGACCACAGCTGCCGGTTCAGCGTCTCCGGGGTCGGCCGGGCCATGTGGTTGGGCACCACATCGACGACGACCCCGAGGCCGTGCCGGTGGAACTCGGCCGCCATGTCACGAAACGCGGGCTCCCCGCCGAGGTCTGCGGAGACCCGGGAATGGTCCACCACGTCGTAGCCGTGCGGCGAGCCCGGGTTGGCCTGCAGGATCGGCGACAGGTACACGTGCGTCACGCCCAGCGCGGACAGGTAGCCGGCCTGCTCGGCCGCTAGTCCGAACCCGAAACTGTCCCTGAGCTGCAGCCGGTAGGTGGACACCGGCCGCCGGCCGGGCCCGGTAGTGAGCTCAGCCACGGCGCAGCAACTGCACGGAGTGGTTGATCACGGTAATCGCATCTCCCGGCTTGACGGCACTCTCGCTTTCAAACTCCGTCACGGGAACCGCCGTGTCCAGCACCTTGGACCACCGCGGCCCGTAGCGGTGCGGCGGGATGACGAAGGACAGGTCGTCGTCGCTGGCGTTGAACAGCAGCAGGAACGAGTCGTCCTGGACCCGCTCGCCGCGCCGGTCAGGTTCGCTGATCGCCCGGCCGTTCAGGAACACCGTCAGCGACTTGGTGAACCCCGCGTCCCAGTCCTCGCCGGTCATCTCCTCGCCGGCCAGCGTGAACCAGGCGATGTCGCCGAGCCGGTTGCGGCCGCCGCGGAGCGCCTGGCCGCGGAAGAACCGGCGGCGGCGGAACACCGCGTGGCCGGCCCGCAGCCTGATGAGCGTGCGGACGTAGTCGTACAGCGCCTGGTCGTCCTCGGCCCGGACGGCCCAGTCCACCCAGGAGATCTCGTTGTCCTGGCAGTAGGCGTTGTTGTTGCCTCGCTGGGTGCGTCCCATCTCGTCGCCGGCCAGCAGCATCGGGACGCCCTGCGACAGCAGCAGCGTGACCAGGAAGTTGCGCTTCTGCCTGGAGCGCAGCGCGAGCACGTCCTTGTCCTCGGTCGGGCCTTCGGCGCCGCAGTTCCAGGACCGGTTGTCGTCGCTGCCGTCCCGGTTGTCTTCCCCGTTGGCCTCGTTGTGCTTGTGGTTGTAGGAGATCAGGTCGGCCAGGGTGAAGCCGTCGTGACAGGTGACGAAGTTGACCGAGGCGACCGGGCGCCTGCTGTCCTGCTGGTACAGATCGGATGACCCGGTCAGCCGGGAGGCGAACTCCGGCAGCGTGGCGGGCTGGCCCCGCCAGTAGTCGCGGATGGTGTCCCGGTACTTGCCGTTCCACTCGGTCCACAGCGGCGGGAAGTTGCCGACCTGGTAGCCGCCGTCACCCACATCCCACGGCTCGGCGATCAGCTTGACCTGGGAGACCACCGGGTCCTGCTGGACCAGGTCGAAGAACGCGGACAGCCGGTCCACCTCGTAGAACTGGCGGGCCAGGGTGGCGGCGAGGTCGAACCTGAAGCCGTCGACGTGCATGTCGAGCACCCAGTACCGCAGCGAGTCCATGATCATCTGCAGCACGTGCGGGTGCCGCATGAGCAGGCTGTTCCCGGTGCCGGTGGTGTCCATGTAGTAGCTCCGGTCGTTGTCCGCCAGCCGGTAGTAGGCGGCGTTGTCGATGCCGCGGAAGGATAGCGTGGGCCCCAGGTGGTTGCCTTCGGCGGTGTGGTTATAGACCACGTCGAGGATCACCTCGATGCCGGCCGCGTGCAGGGCGCGGACCATGGTCTTGAACTCCTGCACCTGCTGGCCGCGGACGCCGCTCGCGGCGTAGGCGTTGTGCGGGGCGAAGAAGCCGATGGTGTTGTAGCCCCAGTAGTTGCCCAGGCCCTTCTCGCTCAGGTGGCTGTCGGTGACGAACTGGTGCACCGGCAGGAGCTCGACCGCGGTCACGCCTAGCCCCTTCAGGTGCGATATCACCGCGGGATGGGCCAGGCCCAGGTAGGTGCCGCACTGCTCGTCGGGGATGACCGGGTGCTCCTTGGTCAGGCCGCGGACGTGCGCCTCGTAGATGACGGTCTCGTGGTAGGGGGTGCGCGGCGGCCGGTCCAGGTTCCAGTCGAAGAACGGGTTCACCACCACCGAGCGGGGGACGTGCGGCGCGGAGTCGGTATTGTTCCGCCGGTCCTGGTGGCCGAACTGGTAGGAGAACACCGGCTGGCCCCAGTTGACGCTGCCCTCGATGGCCTTGGCGTACGGGTCGAGCAGCAGCTTGTGCGGGTTGCAGCGGTGCCCGTCGGCCGGGTGGTAGGGGCCGTGCACGCGGTAGCCGTAACGCTGGCCCGGGCTGACCCCGGGCAGGTACCCGTGCCAGACGAAGCCGTCCACCTCGTGCAGGTCGACCCGGGTTTCCCGGCTGTCCTCGTCGAACAGGCAGAGCTCGACCCGGTCGGCTATCTCGGAGAACAGGGCGAAGTTGGTCCCTGCTCCGTCATATGTGGCCCCCAGCGGATAGCTGTCGCCCGGCCATACGCCAGTTGCCGCCAAATGTCCCATCCCTCGCGCGGAGTGCGTGCTGACGCTCTCACACTTCCCATGTCAGCCGCGACCATGCGCCCCACTCGCAGGCGGCCGGCGAGGCTCAGGCGGTCAGAACGCCGGGGATGCGCGGTTTCATCCCGTGGCGCGGCGGTTCCGGAGGGCCTCGACCAGGGCGGGAATGACCTGGTGCAGGTCACCGACGACGGCGTAGTCGGCGTGGGCGAGGATGGGGGCGCCGGGGTCGGTGTTGATCGCGATGATGTGCTTGGCGCCGGCGCAGCCGGCGATGTGCTGGATGGCGCCGCTGATGCCGCAGGCCAGGTAGAGCTCCGGGGTGATCTTGGTGCCGGTCTGGCCGACCTGCTGCTTGTGCGGGCGCCAGCCCTCCGAGGTGACCACGCGGGATACGCCGACCACGCCGCCGAGCAGCCCGGCCAGCTCCTCCAGTGCGGCGAAGCCGTCCGGGCCGCCCACGCCGCGGCCGCCGCCGACTACGACCCGAGCGGTGGCCAGCGACGCGCCGCCCGCCCCGGCCGGCGACTCGGCCGCCCGCACCACCAGGTCGGCCTCGGCCAGTTCGGGCTTGTGCAGGTGCGCCTCGATGGCGGCGGGCGTTTCCGCGGGAACGGCCGCGACCGAGTCGGTGGCCACGGTGAACAGCGCGACGGGCGCCTCCATCACCGCCTCCTCGAGCAGCAGCCCGGCCCAGCGGTGCCGGACCAGCCGGTGCGTGCGCCCGCCGTCGGGGGTGACGATCGTGCAGTTCGCGGCCATCGGCAGCCCGGTGATCGCGCCCAGGTGGGCCAGCACCTCGTTGCCCCGGTCAGTGCCGGCGGCCAGCACCGCGGTCGCCCCGGTCTCGGCCGCCAGCCCGGCCAGCGTCCGCGCCCAGGCCTGCGGCGCGTAGCCGTCGAGCGCGCCGGGCTCGATCAGGTACACGTCGGTGACGCCGTAGCGGGCCAGGGTGTCCCGAGAAGCGGCGGCGGCGAAGACGACCGCGTTGACGTCGCCGAGCGACCGGGCCAGGGTGAGGGCCCGCAGCGAGGCGTCGGCGGGTTCCGCGCCGTCGAGTTCCACCAAGATCAGCACCGTCATGACAGGACCCCCATTTCCTCGAGCACGCGGACCAGGCCGGGGACGGCCTCGACACCGTTGCCCAGCACCTCGGCCTGGTGCTGGCTGGACTCGGGCACGCGGAGGACCTCCTTGCGCAGCCCTTCGGCCGCCCACTCGGGCGAGGTCCGCTCGACCCTGGCGCGCTTGGCCCGCAGCCGCCCGGGCAGCGACGGGTAGCGCGGTAGGTTGATGCCTTCCTTGACGGTGACCACCGCGGGCAGCGGCAGCTCGTAGGCCTCCTCCACGCCGCGGTACTCGCGGCGGGCGACCACGTCGCCGTCGGACACGGTCAGGTTCTTGATCCCGGTGGCGACCGGCCAGCCGAGCTCGTGCGCGAGCCGGACGCCGACCTGGTAGTCCCCGGTGTCGGCCGCCTCGTTGCCGAGCAGCACCAGGTCGTAGCCGTGCGCCCGGACCTCTTCGGCGATGGCGGCCGCGGTGGCGATCGGGCCGAACTCGCGGCCGTCGGTCTCCAGCAGGACCGCCCGCCCGGCGCCGAGGGCGAGGGCGCCGCGGAGCTGCTCGATCGCCGCCTCGGGGCCCAGGGTCAGCACCGAGGTCGAGCCGCCGTCCCGCTCGGTGATCTGCACCGCCTCCTCGACCGCGCATTCCTCGTGCGGGCTGATGGAGAACCCGGACGCCCGGGTGTCCACCTCCTGCCCGTCCGGGGTGACCGCGATCTTGCCGCCCACGGTGGGGACGCGCTTGACGCAGACCAGAATTTCCATAACCTGCTTAGCTCCTGATCCGGTCGTTCTGCGGGTCGAACAGCGGCGTGGCGCCGGCCCGGGCCACCGTGACCGGGTACCGCTCGCCCATGTACTCCACCAGCAGCGAACCGCCCTCGACCGCGTGCTCCGCGGGCAGGTAGGCCATCAGCAGGTGGCTGCCCACCGACGGGCCCGAGCCCGCACTGGTCACGTACGACGGCCGCCCCTTGACGTCCACCAGCCGCTCCCCGGCAGACGACAGGATCGGCTCGCCGCCGAGCATGTACCGCAGCGACCCGTCCGCCGACTCGTGCGAGTCCACGGTCAGCGTGCACAGCACCGCGCACGGCGGCTCGGCACGCTGCCGCAGGTAGGCCTCCTTGCCGATGAACGCCTGCGTCCTTCACCTTGGGCCGGGTCATGCCGGCCTCGACCAGCGTGTAGTCCGGGGTGAGCTCGGCGCCGAACGCCCGGTACCCCTTCTCCAGCCGGCCGGTGGTGCCGTATACCCCGATGCCGGCCGGGACCAGACCGTGCGGCTGGCCCGCCGACCATAGGGTGTCCCACAGCCGCAGCCCCTGCTCGATCGGGACGTGCAGCTCCCAGCCGAGCTCACCCACGTAGGAGATGCGCGACGCGAGCACCACGATCCCCCCGACCTCGATCTCACGGCAGGTGCCGAAACCGAACCCTTCGTGCGAGACGTCGTCGGCGGTCACCGCGGCCAGCACGTCCCTGGCCCGGGGTCCCCACAGCCCGATCGTGGTCCAGGCCGAGGTGAGGTCGGCCAGGAACGCACCGGCCGGCAGGTGGCGGCGGATCCACTTGGCGTCGGACATCCCGGTCGCGCCGCCGGTCACCACCCGGAACCGGTCGGCGGCCAGCCGCATGACGGTCAGGTCGGCCCGGAAGCCGCCGTTTTCGTCCAGCCAGGAGGTGTAGACGACGCGGCCGACCGGCACGTTCAGCTGCGCCACGGATAGGTTCTGCACCGCGTCCAGCGCGTCAGGCCCGGATATCTCCAGGACGGCGAACGCGGACAGGTCGACCAGGGCGCAGGCGTCCCGCATGGCCAGGTGCTCGGCGTTGATGACCGGCGACCACCAGCGCGACTCCCATTCGGCGGTCCGGTCCATCAGCCGGCCCGCGTACCGCTCCTGCAGCGGTTCGTTGGAGCCGTACCAGTGCGGCCGCTCCCAGCCCGCGGTCTCGTAGCACACCGCGTCCAGCGCGCGCTCCCGCTCGTACACCGGGCTGAGGCGGACCGGGCGGCCGGACTCCCACTGCTCGGCCGGGTGCACGATGCCGTACATCTTGTTGAAGCCCTCGCGGGCCCGGCCGCGGACGTGCCCGGCGGTGGTCTGGTACGGGTAGAACCGGGCCGCGTCGGCCTCGTGCACGTCCACCGTAGGCACCCGGCCGGACATCAGCTCGGCCACCGCGCGGCCGCAGCCCGGGCCTTCCTTGATCCAGCTCGCCGCGGCCGCCCACAGCCCCTTGGCCTCGGGCATCTCGCCGAGCAGCGGATGCCCGTCCGGGGTCATCGAGATCAGGCCGTTGATCGCGTACCTGATGCCGGCCTTCTCATCGCCCAGCAGCTCGGGCATCAGCTCGAGCGCCTGCTCCAGCTGCGGGTCGAAGTCCTCGCCGGTGAACGGCATCTCGGTGGGCGAGAGCACCGACTCCTCGATGGACGGGATCGCCTCCGCCGGGACGATGATCGGGCGGTGCGCGTACGAGCCGACCTCCATGTCGCCGCCGTGCTGGCGCTCGTACATGTTGGTGTCCACGTCGCGGACGATCGGGTAGGAGATCTCGCCCGGCGTGTCGGCGAACAGCGCGATCGGGCCGACGCTGATCATCTGGTGCACGGTCGGGGTGAGCGCCAGCCTGGCCCCGGCCATCCGGGCGATCCGCGGCGACCACACCCCGCAGCAGATGACCACGTTGTCCGTCTCGATCTCGCCAGCACTCGTGGTCACGGCGCGCACCCGGCCGCCGTCCACCGTGATGTCGTGCACCTCGGTGCCGGCCAGCACGGCGAGCGCGCCGGGCCGCTGCGCGCCCTCCCGCATCAGCGTGCCGGCCCGCAGCGAGTCGACCACGCCGACGGTGGGGAAGTGCGCGCCGCCCAGGATGACCGACTCGTCCAGGTAGGGCACCAGCTTGTTCACCTCGCCCGGGGTGATCAGCTCGGCCGGGATGCCCCACGCCCTGGCCTGGGTGCACCGCCGCCGCAGCTCGGTCATCCGCTCCGGGGCTGCGGGCCACCTCGATGCCGCCGCTCTGCGTGAACACCCCGAGCTCCTGATACTGCGCGGTGCTGTCCGCGGTCAGCTCGAACATCATCTTCGAGTACTCGATCGGGAAGATGAAGTTAGATGCGTGGCCGGTGGAGCCGCCCGGGTTCGGCATCGGTCCCTTGTCCACCAGGACCAGGTCCCGCCAGCCGAGCTGCGCCAGGTGGTGCACGAGGCTGTTGCCGACGATGCCGGCCCCGATGATGACGGCGCTGGCCCGCGCCGGAGTCTGGTTCATGAATCATCCTGCCAGTAGTGTGTTGCCGGTTCCGGTGCGCTCCAGGGCCGCCTTGCGCCATTGCTCGGCCTGCCGGAGCTGGTTGAAGGTGAACAGGTGCAGCCCGGCCACGCCGGCCCCCGGCGTGGTGATCACCGGGGCGGCCCGGTCGAGCAGCCGGTCCGGGCTGTACCCGCCGGGCACCCAGAACCGCACGATCCAGCCGGGATGCCTGGTGACGAAGCGGGCCGACTCCGCGGCGCCGGCCACCGCCGCCATCCGCAGCAGGCGGCTGCGCTCGGCCGGGCCGGCCAGCCCCACGTACAGCGGCAGGGACACGCCGCGGGCCCTGACCCGCTGGATCCAGCGGCCCAGCCCCGCCCCGTCGAAGCACACGTTGCTGACGATGTAGCTGGCGTGCCTGCGCTTGTCCCACATTGCCTGGATCGTGACGTCGTCGTGGATCTTGGGGTGGCTCTCCGGGTAGCCGGTGATGCCGATCCGGCGGAACGGGTGGTCCATCTCGGCCAGCCGCTCGAGCAGCGGCAGCGCGCCGTCGAATGGGCCGGCCGGGTGCGTGGCGTCGCCGCCCGGCACGAACACGTCGTCCACGCCGGCGGCCCGCAGCCGGGCCACGATGTCGTCCAGGTGCGCCTGGCTGGGGACCGAACGGGCGGCCAGGTGCGGCACCACCCGGTAGCCCCGGGCGGCCAGCCGCTCGGCGAGCTCGATCGTCGGGTCCAGGCCCTTGACCGGCGACGCGGTAACGGTCACGGTCGCCCCGCTGGCACCCAGTCGAGCCACGGCCTGTTCGGTGCCCTTCGCCGGGATCACCTCGTACCGCGGGCTCCGCAGCAGCGCCTCCAAAATGGTGCTCATCTTTCCGCTCCCCTCGCGGGCGCTTCTCTTGGCGGCGTCTTCTGGCATGCCTCCGGCATGACGCACGGGGGCGCGCAAGACGGCGGAGCGGAGGGCGTCTCCTCGACCAACGACGCGAGGGCGCGCTCCAGCCGACTCACCCCGGTGTCGATCCGGGTCAGCGGCAGGCCGAACATCCCCGCCACCCGCTCCGCCTCGGCCTCCAGCGCCGCGGTGGGCTCCTGCGCCAGCCAGACCAGCCGCGTGTAGTGGCCGAAATAATCGGCCCACAGCTCCGGGTGCCGGTCCAGGCCCAGCTCGGCCAGCACGCAGCGGTCGAAGCCGCGCAGCAGGAAGTCGGTGAGCAGGTAGGTGCCGGGTTCGGCTGCGAACACCGCCGCCACCCGGTCGGCGCCCGCGAACACGTCGTAGCAGTGCAGCCCGGGCAGCCGCCGCACCCCGTACCGGGCGCACAGCTCGTCCAGGGCGCCGTAGCTGCCGCAGTCGGCGTAGGCCAGGGCGACGGTCCGGCCCGACGCCCGGGCGGAAGCCATCGCCCGTTCGGCCTCGGAAATGATCGTCTGCGGCCGGTTGTGCAGCACCGCGGGCAGCGGCCGTACGGCGGCCGGCCAGCCGCGCCGGGCCACGATCTCCCGGACGTGCCCGGCCAGCGCCCCGCAGGCGATCACCTCAAGAAGCGGGGAAGGGGAGCTGTTCCACGAAGCGGTCGTTGAAGTCGGCGCGGTCAGAGAGCTCGACATACCTCACCTCCTCCAGCAGCGCCAGGCCGCCGGCCCGCTCGCGCAGGCTGAGCAGCGCCATCTTCGCCCCCTCGCCGGCCACGTTGCCCGCGGACACCACGCGCATCACCGGCACCTGGGGGACCAGGCCGATCCTGATCGCGCTGGCCGGGGACAGGTAGCTGCCGAACGACCCGGCCAGCAGCACCTGCTTCACGTCGGCCGCTTCCAGCCCGGCCTGCTCGAGCAGGATCTGCCAGCCGGTGGCGATCGCCGCCTTGGCGAACTGCAGCTCGCGCACGTCGCGCTGGGACAGGTAGATGCTGTCTGCTGCCGCCGGACCCCGCCAGTGCAGCACGAACACCCGCTCCTGGCCGACGCTGGTCAGCCGGCCCGCCAGCCCAGGCGCGGTGACCCGCGCCTGTTCCTCGCTGATGAACCGGCCGGAGGAATCGAGCAGGCCCACCCGGACCAGGCCGGTCACCGCGTCCACCAGGCCGGAACCGCACAGGCCCTGCGGCTCGGCGTCGCCGATCACCTTCAGGGCCAGCTCATCGGGGGTCACCGCGACCACCTCGATGGCGCCGTCCGCGGCCCGCATCCCGCACCTGATCGCGGCGCCCTCGAACGCGGGCCCGGCCGGCGCGGCCGTGGCCAGCAGCCACTCCCGGTTGCCCAGCACGATCTCGCAGTTGGTGCCGATGTCGACGAACAGCCGCACCCGCGCGTCCCGGTCCATCCCGCTGGCCAGCAGCCCGGCCGTGATGTCGCCGCCCACGTAGGCGCCGAACGCGGGGAACACCACCGCCCGGGCCCGCGGGTGCACGACGCCGCCCAGGCCCAGGTCGGCCGCGAGGACCTCGGGGTAGCATCCGGGCGGACAGGATGAACGGGCGCCATGCCCAGCGGCTCGGGGTCGATGCCGAGCACCAGGTGGGTCATGGTGGCGTTGCCGGCCACCGCGACCTCGTACACCTCGTGCGGCTCGACGCCGCCCCGGGCGCACACCGCCTGGGCCAGCTCGGCCAGGGTCTCCCGGGCCAGGTTCTGCAGCTTGTCCAGCGCGCCCGGGTCCATCATGGTGGCGCTGATCCGGGTGATCACGTCGGCGCCGAACGGCTGCTGCTTGTTCAGCGTGGATTCCACCCCGGCCGGCGTCCCGGCGGACAGGTCGAGCAGGGTGGCCACCACCGTGGTGGTGCCCAGGTCGAAGGCGATGCCGAACCGCCGGGCGGTGGTGTCGCCGGGCTCGACCGCGATCAGCACGTCGTCCACGACCACCGCGGTGACCTGGTAGTCCGCCTCGCGCAGCGTGCGGCCGAGGGTCTTGAGCACGGACAGTTCGGCCCGCGGCTCCAGGTCGTCCAGCTGGGCCAGCACCCGCTCCAGGTCGCTGGCCTGATCGGCCAGGCTCGGCTCGGCCAGTTCCAGGTACCGCTTCTGCACCGCCGGGCGCAGGATCACCTGGCGTCCCACGCCCACCGTGGCCGCCTTGGGCCGGGTGGTCAGCGGCGGCACCTCCACCTGGGTGTCGCGCGTCGCGGTGCTGCGGCAGGCCAGCCGCCAGCCATCCCTGATCTCCTGCGGCGTGTAGGCCCTGACGTCCAGGCTGGACGGCGCCGGCGGCTCGCCGGTGATCCTGATCCGGCACTTCTTGCAGGTGCCGTGGCCGCCGCAGGTCGAGTCGATGGCGATGCCGTTCCAGCTGGCCGCGTCGAACAGGGTCACGCCGTACGGAACCCGCACCGCCCGCTCATTGAAAAGCAGATTGACCCGAACGGGCTGGGTGGCTGGGTCCTCTGCCGCCGTCACGTGGCTCCCCGGGCTTGCGCCTTGGCTTCCTCCGCGGCGGCCTGCTCGGCTGCTTTCCGGGCGGCGCGGTGCGCCGCGATCCAGCTGGCGCCCCACTCGTCCCGGCCCAGCACCAGGTCGGCCGCCTTGACCGCGCGGACGATCAGCGGCGCGCGGGCGTCCATGATCGCGCTGGTCAGCCCGGCTCTGATGGCGATGGGCAGGAACGTGGCGGCGATCGAGTGCCGGTCCGGCATGCCGAAGCTCACGTTGGAGGCTCCCAGCGTCATGTTCACCCCGAACTCGGCCTTGAGCATGGCGATGGTCTCGATCGTCCGGGTCGGGTGCAGGGTGTCCGCGCCGACCGGCATGGCCAGCGGGTCGATCACGATGTCCTCGACATCGATCTTGTACTTCTCGGTGGCGACACCGATGAGCTTGCGGGTCAGCTCGACCCGCCGGGCCGGCTCCTCGGGGATCTCCTCCTCGTCGTTGGGCAGGCCGATCACGGCGGCGCCGTACTTCTTCACCAGCGGCAGGATCGCCTCAAGCCGCTCGTCCTCCGCGGTCACCGAGTTGACCAGCGCCTTGCCCTGGTAGGCGGCCAGGCCCGCGTCCAGCACCTCGATGATGGAGGAGTCGATGACCAGCGGCAGGTCGGTCAGCCGCTGGATCAGCGGGATGGCCTGCCGCATCAGCCCGGCCTCGTCGGCCAGCGGCGCGCCCATGTTCACGTCGAGCAGCATGGCCCCGCCGGCCACCTGCTCCTTGACGTCGATCTCCACCCGGGACAGGTCGCCGGCGCGCAGCTGCTGCTGGAAGATCTTCCGGCCGGTCGGGTTGATCCGCTCGCCGATGATCGCGAACGGCTGGTCGTCACCGATCCGGACCGTCTTGGCCGCTGAGGACAGGATGGTGTGCACGGGCTCGTTCCCCTCCGGGGCGTTGGTCTGCGTTATGCGTTGGCTCTGTCTCAGGCGGTCACGGGGGCGCGGCGCCGGGCGAGGAGTTCCTTGGCCCGGGCCACGGCCGCGGACGCGTCCGCCGCGTACCCGTCCGCGCCGACCACGTCCGCGTACTCCTGGGTGACCGGGGCGCCGCCGACCATCACGATGACCTGGTCCCGCAGGCCGGCCTTGGTCAGCGCGTTGATGTTGGCCTTGAACATCGGCATCGTCGTGGTCAGGAACGCGGAGAACCCGACGATGTCGGGCTTGTGCTCCTTGATCGCCTCGACGAACTTCTCCGGCGCGACCTGCACCCCGAGGTCGATGACCTGGAACCCGGCCCCCTCGAACATGATGTTGACCAGGTTCTTGCCGATGTCGTGCACATCGCCCTTGACCGTGCCCATCACGATCGTGCCGATCGCCGCGGCGCCGGTCTCGGCCAGCAGCGGGCGGAGGATCTCCAGCGCCCCGGCCATCGCCTTGCCCGCGATCAGCATCTCGGGCACGAAGAAGTCGCCGCGCTCGAACCGGGCGCCCACCTCTTCCAGCGACGGGATCAGCGCCTCGTACAGCAGCGTCTCCGGCCCGAGACCCAGGGCCAGGCCCTGGTTAGTGAGCTCCAGCACCGCGGGCCCGTTGCCGACCAGCGTCTGGTCATACAGCTGGCCGAGCAGCTCTTCGGTCGTCATGCTGCACCTGCCTTCCGGTTCTGCCTGGCGGCCCGCTGCCGGTAGCCGAGCACGGCGGACAGCCCGGCCGCCTCCTCCGCGCAGTACCCGGCCACGGTGGGCACGCTGTCCCTGGTCATCCTGGTTGTCGGGGCCGACACCGACAGGGCCGCGACCACGCTGCCGTCGTAACCCCGGATGGGCACGGCCACCGCGATCAGGCCGGGTTCGAGCTCCTCCTCGGTCACCGCGTAGCCGCGGGCCCGCACCGTGGTCAGGTCGGCGCGCAGCGCCGCGTCCGACGTGATCGTCTTGTCCGTGCGACGCTCGAGCTTGTCGCCGGTCGGCTGGACCGTGCCGTAGGCCAGCAGCACCTTGCCCAGCGCGGAGCAGTGCAGCGGCACCGACATGCCGACCCAGTTGGTGCCGCCGATCAGGAAGGTGCTGTCCACCTGGGCGATCTGCTCGACCAGCCCGTGGCCTGCCACGACGCCGAGGTTGATCGTCTCGCCGGTCGCCTTGCCGAGCCGCTCGAGGAACGGCTGGGCCACCGCGACCAGGCCGGCCTCGGCGCCGCCGCGCCAGGCGAAGCTGACGAACATCTCGCCGGGCAGGAACCGGCCGTGGTCGTCCCGCCGGACCAGCCCGTTGCGCTCAAGCGCGAGCAGCAGCCGGGACGTGGTGGACTTGGCCAGCCCGGTGGCCGCGCTCAGCCCGGTGAACGTCATCGGGTCCGCCGCGTGCACGACCTCCGAGAGCAGGCGAGCCGCCCGGTCCACGGCCTGAGTGCCGCTCTGGTTGCTCATCCCTGCGTGCTCATTCCGGCGTGGGGTTTCGTTCTTGCGCGGCTGGCATAGGTTCCACTTTATGGGACCCAGTTCTACTATGTGAATCGTAGGGTCCGGGTCTAAGATCGGTCAAGTTGCTGTCGCTGCGTCCCGAAGGCACGGTGAAGTCGATGTTCGTGAACACGATGCCGAGGTACGAGATCCTCTCCGCCGACTCGATGACGGTACTCGACCGCGGCTGGCGCCGGATCGTCTCCGAGATCGGCATCCAGTTCGCCAAGCCCGAGGCGGTCGAGCTGTTCGCCAAGGCGGGCCAGCAGGTGGACGGCGACGTGGTGAAGCTCGACCCGGAGTTCGTGCTCGAGCAGGTGGCCAAGGCGCCCCGCGAGTTCGACGTGCAGGCCCGCAACCCGGCGCACAACGTGCACATCGGCGGCGACCACATGGTGTTCAGCGCGGTCTACGGCTGCCCGTTCGTGCGCGAGGGCGACGTGCGCCGGGACGCCACGATGCAGGACTTCCGCCAGCTGGCCATGCTGTCGCAGGGTTTTGCCGAACTCGACTCGGCCGGCGGGGTGATCTGCGAGCCGAACGACGCGCCGCTGGACTCGCGGCACCTGGACATGATCTACGCGCTGCAAACGCTGACCGACAAGATCTACATGGGCAACGTGGTCTCCGGGCCGAACGCCGCGGACACGATCGCGATGACGTCGATCTTGTTCGGCGGCCGCGATGCGATCGAGCGGACGCCGGCCACGATCTCCCTGATCAACTGCAACTCGCCGCTGCGCTGGGACGACCGGATGCTGGACGCCCAGTTCGAGTACTGCGCCGCTAACCAGCCCGTGGTGCTCACCCCGTTCCTGCTGATGGGGGCGATGTCCCCGGTGACGATCCCGGCCGCGCTGGCCCAGCAGCTGGCCGAGGCATTGAGCGGCATCGCGCTGGCCCAGCTGATCCGGCCGGGCTGCCCGGTGATCTTCGGCTCGTTCTTGTCCAACATCGACATGCAGTCCGGGTCGCCGTCCTTCGGCACCCCGGAGTCGGCGATCGGCCTGCTGTGCACCGGCCAGCTGGCCCGGCACTACGGGCTGCCGTTCCGCACCGGCGGCGGGCTGAACTCCAGCCAGACCGCGGACGCGCAGTCCGCGTACGAGGCGCTGATGACGCTGCTGCCGACCTTCCTGGCGGGCACCAACTACGTGATGCACGCGGCCGGCTGGCTGGAAGGCGGCCTGGTCAGCTGCTACGAGAAGTTCATCATCGACATCGAGCTGCTGCGCGAGCTCCGGGTGGAATTCACCCCGCTGGAGATCACCGGGGAATCGCTGGCGTTCGGCGCGCACGAAGAGGTCGGCCACGGCGGCCACTTCCTCGGCGCGGCGCACACGATGGAGCGGTTCCGCGAGTGCTTCTACCGCCCGATGCTGTCCTCGACCGCCAACTTCGAGCGCTGGATCAAGCAGGGCGGCCAAGGACACCGCCGCCCGGGCCGGCCAGATCTGGCGGGCCAGGCTGGAGCAGTTCGCGCCGCCGCCGCTGGACGACGCGATCCGCGCCGAGCTCGACGACTTCGTGGCGCGCCGCCGCCGCGAGCTCGGCGACTAGCCAGGTCGGCGCGGCGGCCCCGGGTCCGGCGCCTCGCCTCGCCCGCGCCTTGCTTCTCAGCGCGGCTTTTCAGTGCGCGAGCCAGCCCAGGCGGCCGGAGACCGCGGCGGCGGCGCGGCGGACCGAGGCGGCCAGGGCCGGGATGCGCTCGGCCGGGATACGGAAGCTCGGGCCCGACGCGCTGACCGAGGCGATCACCCGGCCCTCGGCGTCGCGGACCGGCGCCGCGATCGCCGACGAGACGGAGGCCGCGACAACGGACGCGGTGCCACCGCAGACCGGGCCCGCGCAGACCGGGCCGCCCCAGGCCGGTCCGGTACTGCCCTATCCGTTCAGTACCGGCGAGGAACTGCTGGCCCACGCCTCCTCAAGCGGCCTGCCCATCTCCGGGATCATGCTGGAGAACGAGAAGGCGCTCGGCCGGACGGCCGGGCAGATCCAGGCGGGCTTACGTCAGCCGAGGCTGAGGCCGGCCTATGCCGGGTCGTCGGCTTCCTGGTCCCGTCCGGAACGGGCATCGTCGAGGCGCTGGGCGGCAATCTCCGCGAAATCGTGGTCGATTTCAGCCACGCAGGGAAATCGTCCCGACTCCACGGCCGCCACCGATGCCGAGGCGAGGCCCCCGAACGGTTCCCAGACCACATCGCCGGGGTCCGTGACGGCGCGGAGAATGCGGTGCATGAACTGCAGCGGCTTCTGGTTGAGGTGCGCGGCCGACAGCCTGCTGGGGTTGTGGACCCGGGGTGCGGCTCGTTTCATCGTGCCCTTTATCCGCTCTACGCCATGCAGCGGCGCCAGCTGCCACACGTTGGTGAGCCCGTGCACGTGCCGCCACCTGTGCCGCAGGGCGTCCCACTCCTTGCCGGTGACCGGCGTCCGCCCGTCAAGAGAGTAATAAGGCCAGCCCGATTCGGCCCCGTGCTCGTTGGCGTAAGCGGCCAGGCGCTCGATCATCTCGCCCGGAGGCCAGTACCACAGCCAGTCTTGCGTGAGGTACTTGCGTGTCGCCGCGTTCCGCACCCCGCATGCGTCGTTGGCCCGGCCGAGAGAGAGCCCGGAACGCTGCCACTCATGGCGCAGCCATTGCTGCACCGGCATCAGCCCGTCGGCTCCCCGGACTTCGAAACGACGCTGGTAGAAGGCGCATACCTCAGTTACGACCGGAAAGCGGCGGATCGTCTTCCCGTTGACGTTGCCCGCAATGTGAGCGACTCCCTTGTCCCAGGTGATGACCTGGATGTAGTCCCAGCCGCACGCCGCGAGCAGCGGATGGACAGTCGCCCAGCCAACCTCGGTATTCCAGAACCACAGGGTGGTGCCCGGCGTCGCGTACCGGCTCCACGCCGTCACGTGCGGCCGGTACCAGTCGAGCAGCCCGCCGGACCCGGTGGTGTCCCCGTGGAACCCGCGGACACCGTAGGCGCCGTCGCTGATCACCACGGCCGGCGCGGGCCAGCCGCCGTAGGCGGCCAGCGCATCGCCGCGGTGCAGTAGATACCCGGGCTTGTCCATCTCGGCTCCTCGGAAGCGACGTTACGAGCTTCATCGCGGGAAGTCATTCAGGCGCCCAGGCATGTCTCATCGGTTCAGCCGGACCGGCTGTCGTCATCACCGGTAACGCTGCCGGCGTCACCGTCACCGTGATCTGCGCCCTTGCGCGGGCGGCCGGGGCGGCGCAGCGGTGACAGCTTGGCCGGGAGCCGCCCGGCCTCGTCCAGACTCCGGCGCAGCACCATCTCGATCTGCGCGTTGGTGCTGCGCAACTCGTCGGCGGCCCACTTCGCGAGCGCGTCGTGAACGGCCGGGTCGAGCCGGAGCAGGATCGGCTTACGCTCCGCCATCACGCCCCACCGCCATCACCCCCTCCGCCGGCCTCACTGATAGAGCGTCCCGGTGTTGACGATCGGCTGGGTGGCCTGGTCGCTGCACAGGACCACCATCATGTTGCTGACCATTGCCGCCCTGCGCTCGTCGTCGAGGTCCACCACGCCGTCGGCGGACAGCCGTTCCAGGGCGGCCTCCACCATGCCGACCGCGCCGTCGACGATCCGCTGGCGCGCCGCCACCACCGCGCTGGCCTGCTGACGGCGCAGCATCACGGTGGCGATCTCGGGCGCATAGGACAGCCTGGTGAGCCGGGCCTCCATGACCTGGACGCCGGCCGGGCGGACCCGGTCCGCGATCTCGGCGGCCAGCCCGGCCGTGATCTCCTCGGCACTCTCCCGCAGCGAGAGGCTCTCCCCGCCGTGCGCGTCGTACGGATAGCTGCCGGCCACCCGGCGGACCGCGGTCTCGGCCTGGATGGCTACGAAACTCTGGAAGTTGTCGATGCCGAAGAGCGCCTTGCCGGTGTCCGCGACCTGCCATACCACGACGGCCGCGATCTCGATCGGGTTGCCGTCCGCGTCGTTCACCTTGGCCACACCGGTTTCGTGGTTGCGGATCCTGGTCGAGATCCGCCGCCGCCTGGTCACCGGGCTCACCCACTGCAGGCCCTGCGCCCTGATCGTGCCGGTGTACCGGCCGAGCAGCTGGACCACCCGGGCCTCGCCGGGGGCCACCGGGGTCAGCCCGGCCCCGACCGCCAGGGCCACGACGACCAGCACCACGCCGACCGCGCCGGACACCACGATCTTCTCCGCGCCCCCCACCACGGCGAGCACGATACCCACCGCCGCCGTGGCGAGCGCGGCCCAGGCTACCGGCCAGCCCGGTAGGGTGGCCGCGGCGAATTCGGTGACCTCGGCGGTCGCCGGCCCGGCCGGGGCAGCCGCGGCCGGGGGCAGGGTGGGCGCGGCCGGGACGGGCGCGGCCGGGACGGGCGCAGCCATCGAGGCCGGCCTGATCGTGCTCGCACCATCAGAACCATCAGCAGTCATGAGCGACCTCCAGCAGGCGGCCAGGAAAAGGGTTCCGTCCGGGACATTATTGTGATATCACTTTCCCAGTGTAGCCGGCAAGGGGACTCGCAGCCGGCCTGAGCAGGCTCGTCGGCCAGCTGCCCGCGGGCGCCGCCGCGAGTGGTGTCAGCCTGCCCGTGCGCGGCCTGACCCCGCCGTCGGCCAGCCTGGCGCGCCGGCTGACCGGGCTGTTCACCGTGGTGCTGGTGTGGATACTCATCAGCGCCTACGGATCGCAGATCGCCATGGGCGTCGGCGAGGAGAAGTCGAACCGGATCGTGGAGGTGATCCTCGCCTCCGTTCGGCCCATCCAGCTCCTGGTCGGGAAGGTGACCGGGATCGGGATCCTGGCCCTGGCCCAGGCCGCCCTGATGGTAGCCGTCTTCCTCGGCGTGGGGCCGCGGTCGGATCCAGCCTGGTGCACGGCGCGGCGCCCGGGATCGTGATCACCGGCGCGGTGTTCCTGGTGCTCGGCTACGCCTTCTACTGCACCGCGTTCGCGGCGGCCGGATCCCTGGTCAGCAGGCAGTCCGACGTCGGCACGGTGATCTTGCCGGTGCAGATCCCGCTGATCGTCGCCTACGCGCTGTCCTACACGGTGATCTACGCCAACGGCGCAAACGCCTTTTACCGGGTGCTCGGCTTCCTGCCGCCGACCGCCCCGGTGGCCACGCCAGTGCTGTACGCGGCCGGCGACGTACCCGCCTGGCAGGCGGCGATATCTGCGGTCCTGGTCGCGGCGGGCACCGTGTGGATGGCGCGGATGGCGGCCACCATCTATGGGCGGTCGATCCTGCGTACCGGTTCCCGCGTCCGGTTGCGTGAGGTGCTCGCCCGCGGCGGCAGCCGCTTAGCTGCTGGGCGCGTCCGCCTCCTGAGCTGCCCGCTGTGTTTGCCCGTTGTGTTTGCCTGCGGGCCCGTCATCGGGGAAAGTGACCGGGTGGACAGGCAGCAATGGGATGAGCGGTACGCCGGCGCCGGATTCGAGTGGTCGATGCACCCGAATCAGTTCGCCGCGGCCGAACTGGCCGGGCTGCCGCCGGGCCGGGCGCTCGACCTGGCGGCCGGGGAGGGCCGCAACTCGGTCTGGCTGGCCGAGCGAGGCTGGTCGGTCACCGCGGTGGACTTCTCCCGGGTCGGGCTGGACAAGGGCCGCAGGCTGAGCGCCGCCCGCGGTGTCGCCGACGGCCGGGTGACCTGGGTGGTCGCCGACCTGACCGAGTACCAGCCGGCCCGCGAAGCCTTCGACCTCGTGCTCATCGCCTACTTCCAGGTCAGCGCGGCGCTGCGGGCCCGGGTGCTGGCCGGCGCCGCCGCGGCGCTGGCGCCCGGTGGGACCTTGCTCGTCATCGGCCACGACCTGACCAACCTCACCGAGGGCGTCGGCGGCCCGCAGAGCCCGGACGTGCTCTACACGCCCGGGGCGATCACCGCCGAACTGCCCGGGCTGCGCATCGTCCGGGCCGAACGGGTGCGCCGTGCCGTCGAGCGGGACGGCGGGCAGGCAACGGCCATCGACACCCTGGTCCGCGCCGAGCGCACGGCCGGCTGAGCCCGCCCTGGGCGGAGGGTCAGGTGCTGCTCGCGGACGCGCTCGCCGACGACGGCGGAGACGAGGCCGGAGCCGACGACGGCGGTGCCGACGACGGCGGAGTGGACGAGGGCGGAGTGGACGAGGGCGGAGTGGACGAGGGCGGTGCCGACGAGGGCGGAGTGGAGGAGGGCGGTGCCGACGAGGGCGGTGCCGACGAGGGCGGAGTGGAGGAGGGCGGTGCCGACGAGGGCGGTGCCGACGAGGGCGGAGTGGACGAGGGCGGTGCCGACGAGGGCGGCGGTGCCGACGAGGGCGGAGTGGAGGAGGCCGGAGTGCTCGACGGCGGAGTCGACGAGGGCCGAGGCGACGACGGCGGTGCGGACGACGGCGGCTTGCCCGGGTTGCCGGACGACGACCCGGTCGACGGGGACGTGCCCGGCGCGGGGGACAACGATGCCAGGGCCGGGCTGATGGTCGTGGACGTGGAGCTAGCCGGGGTCAGGAACACGGTCGGCGCGATCGAGGCCGCCGGCCTGGCCGATGACGACCGCCGCGACAGACCGGCGGGCGAGGCGCTGGCCCCCGGGGCCGTCGTGGGCGCGACCACCGCCGCTCCCGCTCCCGCTCCAGCCCGCGGCTGCAAGTGTGCGTCGGTGTGCGGGTTGCCGGCGATCAGGGCGAAGGCCGCCACGGCGGACGCGGCCAGCAGGCTGCCGCTCACCCACGCCGAGGCTACCGGCTGGGAAATGCGGTGCCGTCCCGGCCGCCGGCGGCTCTGGATCTGCATGGCCGGGGCCACCCCAGCGGCCGGAGGCTGCCGCACGGCGTCCAGAGCGAGGAGGCTGCCCGCCTCCGCGGCGACGGCGGGGCCGACGGCCGGAAGGCCCTGGCTGAAGCTGGTGATGATCGACTCCGCCAGCCAGCCGGGCGCGGGCTGGATGGCTCCCACCTGAGCCAGCAGCTCGCCCGCGGTAGGCCGGTCGCCCGGGTGCTTGGCCAGGCAGTTCCCGACCAGCGGCCGCAGCTCGGCGGGCACGGCGCCGATCTCCGGGGGATCATTGACCAGCCGGTACATCAGCGCGACGGTGGACCCCGTGCCGAACGGCCCGCGGCCGGTGGCGGCGAAGGTGAGCACAGCGCCCAGGCTGAACATGTCGCTGGCCGGGGTGAGAGCAGAGCCCAGGACCTGTTCGGGGGACATGAACCCGGGCGAGCCGATCATCAGGTCCAAGCTCGCGGTCGCGCTCGCCTCGGCGGCCTGGGAAATCCCGAAGTCGATGACGCGCGGGCCGTCTTCGGCCAGCAGCACGTTGGACGGCTTCAGGTCACCGTGTACCACCCCGGCGGCGTGGATGGCGCTCAGGCCCTCGGCCAGCCCGGCGGCCAGCGTCAGCAGCGTGCGCGCCGGCAGCGGCCCGTGCTCGCGCACCGCCTCGGTCAGCGAAGGCCCGGCGACGTAGGCCGTGGCCAGCCACGGCATCGGGCTGTCCAGGTCAGCGTCGACCACGAGCGCGGTGAACAGGCCGCTCACCTTCTGCGCGGCCGCGACCTCCCGCCGGAACCTGGCCCGGAACTCCGGGTCTTCGGCCAGCTCGGTCCTGATGACCTTGACCGCGATGGGCCGGCCGCCGACGGACATGCCCAGGAACACTCGTCCCATGCCGCCGCTGCCCAGCTGCCCCAGCAGCCGGTACGGCCCGATCTCACGCGGGTCGTCGGGCTGCAGTCCCGCGTACCCCAATTTCACCCCGAACGTCGGCTAAGGCTCGTTTTCATTGGTATATCCGGTAGACGCTCTCCTAAGCTTTCCGGTTTACACGCGTACATGTGCCGTAACCCTATTTGAGAAGTATCAGCATGTTTGGCCGCGTGAATACGTGGCCTGGGACGATTGCACCACCGGGAGCGGCTGACCGGGCGGCGCGGCCGCCGGGCGGCGCGTCGTGGCCGGGCCCGGTGTCACGGCGACGCCGATCCCGCCGATGGCGACAGCGTGGGCGCGGACGGCGTCGCGGACGGTGCCGGGCTGAGCGCAGGCGAGCCGGTCCGGACGGTTCAGCTCAGCGTCCTTCCGGCAGCTCGCCGGGCCGGCCGCGGGGTTGATCTTCTGGCCACCCCGCCGTGCTCCCCGGGAGCGGTGACTGACCGTCCGGTGACGCGAGCGAGTCGGTGGCGTCCGGGAGCGGGCGGTCGGCGATCAGCTTGGCCAGCCGGGTCAGCGAGTCCTCGAGATCCTGCGTGGTCACCACGTCGGAAAGCGCCAGGCGGACGGCGGCGAGTTCGCGGGAGAGGAACTCGGTGTCGGCCTGGGTTCGCGCCGCCACCTGCCGGTCGCGGTCGATGTTGGCCCGGTCCCGGTCGTCCTGCCGGTTCTGCGCGAGCAGGATCAGCGGTGCCGCGTAGGCGGCCTGGGTGGAGAAGGCCAGGTTGAGCAGGATGAATGGGTACGGGTCCCAGTGCTGGACCAAACCGACGGTGTTGAGGATGATCCAGCCGATCACGAGTACCGTCTGCCAGAACAGGAAGCGCCCGGTGCCGAGGAAACGGGCGATCGCCTCCGAGAACCGGCCGAACGCGTCGGCGTCGTAGCGGGCGCCCATTTGGGGCGTACCGCGCGGAACGGACAGGTCGGCGCGCTCGCCGAGGCGACGCAGGGAAATCCGGGCCATCTTAGCCTCCCGTCCTCCGCCAGCCCGCAGGCAGCAGGTGATCCAGCACATCGTCCACCGTCACCGCGCCGAGCAGCCGGCCGTCCTGGTCGCATACCGCCACGCCGACCAGGTTGTAGGCAGCGAGCCGGGCCGCCAGCTCACGCTCGGGCAGGTCGGGCCGGACGAAGACGCTCGTGGCCTCGACGCACTGGCCGACCAGGGCGGACGGCGGACGGCGCAGCAGCCGCTGAAAGCCCACGCTGCCGAGATAGCGGCCGGTTGGCGTCACCATGGGCGGCTCGCACACGTACACCTGCGCCGCCGACGTGATCGGCGTGTCCGGGTCCCTGATGCGCGCCAGTACCTCAGCGACCGGCGTGTCCGGCGTGACGATGATGGGCTGGGAGGTCATCAGGCCGCCCGCCGTCGTCGCGTCATACCGTAGCAGCCGCCGCAGGTCCGCCGCTTGCACCGATTCCATCGCCGTCAACAGGCGTTCACGCTGTTCGGCCGGCATCTCGGCGAGCAGGTCAGCGGCGTCGTCGGGCTGCATTTCCTCCACCACGTCGGCGCTGCGCTCGAGCCCGAGGCTGGCCAGCAGCCGGACCTGATCCTGTTCCGGCATCTCCTCCAGCAGGTCGGCCAGTTCCTCGTCTTCCAGGGCGGCCGCAACCTGGCTACGCCAACTGGGCGCCATGCCCTCCACGGCGCTGGCCAGGTCGGCCGGCCGCAACTCACGCAGCCCGGCTAGCTGCTCAGCCAGCGGACCGGCCTGGAAAAGCTCGGGATGCTTGTTCCACGGGACGATTGCCGGGCCACGGAGCCGGAGTCCGTGCGTGATGGCGAGCGCGGAGACCTCCCAGCCAATCCGCTGGTGCTCGCAGGGGACAATGGCGACGTCGACGACGGTCCCGCCCTCGGTGTGCCGACCGTACAACTCCGACGCCAGGATCTCCCCGGTCCGCCGGGTGAAGCGCTCCAGGTCAACGGTGCCGCCTGGCAGGTGCGCCCCGTCGACGGATATCTCCGTGATCAGCCCCAGGTTGACGAAGATGCGCCGCCGCTGCAGCGTCACCACCAGTCCGAGCGCCCGGGGCGGCTCGTCCCCGGCCGACGGCAGGATCACGACGTCACGGATCCGGCCGATGGCCAGGCCCTCGCTGTCAAGCAGCGGACGCCCCCTCAACCTGGACGTGAAAACCTGATGGTCGGCCACCACCACGACCACCTCCCGCAATCGACCCGACCTGCACCATTATCGTTCCGCACCCGGATGACTCCGGGCACCCCTGGACGATGGGCGGTTTCTGCTACCCGGCCAGGCCGCCCGTACCCGTGAGCGGAGGGCAGCGATCCGGCCCGGTCGCCCGCATCCCGGACGGCTAGCCGCACCGGCGGCTCTTGGACGACCACCGTCCCAGGGCGTTGAATCGGCTGTACAGGTTAACGGTCCCAGCAGGACGGAGAGACACGGTGAGCGCACCCCGCAGGTTCCGGATCGCGGCAATCCCCGCGGACGGCGTGGGCAAGGAAGTGGTGGCCGCCGGGCGGCAGGTGCTCGACGCGCTGGCCGCCGGCAGCGCCGACGCGTTCGCGTTCGACTGGCGGGAATTCGGCTGGGGCTGCGAGTACTACGCGCGCACCGGCCGGATGATGGCCGAGAACGGCCTGGATGTCCTCAGGGACTTCGACGCCATCTACTTCGGCGCGGTCGGCTGGCCCGGCGTGCCCGACCACATCAGCCTGTGGGGCCTGCGCCTGGCCATCTGCCAGAGCTTCGATCAATGGGCCAACATCCGCCCGGTGCGCTTCCTCCCCGGGGTGCGCAGCCCGCTGCGACAGGCGGATGACACCGAACTCGACTGGGTCGTCGTCCGTGAGAACAGCGAGGGGGAATACGTCGGCGCGGGCGGACGCAACTTCACCGGCCGCGGCCCGGGCGGCGAAATCGCCGTCCAGTCGGCCCTGTTCACCGAGGTGGGCTGCGAGCGCATCATGCGCTTCGCCTTCGACCTGGCCCGCACCCGCAGCCGGCGAAAGGTGTCCAGCGTCACCAAGAGCAATGCCCAGCAGTACGGCATGGTCCTGTGGGATGACGTCTTCAAGCGCGTCACCCGCGACTATCCCGACGTGGAGACCGAGAGCGTGCTGGTCGACGCGATGTCCGCGAAGTTCGTCCTGCATCCCGAGGACCTCTCCGTCGTCGTCGCCTCGAACCTGCACGCGGACATCCTGTCCGACCTCGGCAGCGCCCTGGCCGGCAGCCTCGGCCTGGCCGCCAGCGCCAACCTCAACCCGGAGCGACGTTTCCCCGGCATGTTCGAGCCCGTGCACGGCTCCGCCCCGGACATCGCCGGACAAGGACTGGCCAACCCCATCGGCGCCGTCGGCAGCGCGGCCCTGATGCTCGAACACCTGGGCCTGCCCGAACAGGCCATACGGCTGCACACCGCCATCGAGGCGACCACGGCGGCCGGCATCCTCACCCGCGACCTGGGCGGCACCGCCACCACCGAAGACGTCACCAAGGCCCTGATCGACGCGCTCTGCACCGCAACGATGCGGTGAGCGACCCCAGCTCCCGCCGCCACAGGTGCCCGGCGGGTCTTAGCCGCCGGCCCCGCACACCGGCCAGGCGCCGATGCCCTGGCCGGCCAGCACCCGCTGGGCCACAGCGATCTGCTGGGCCTCGCTGGCCTGGTTGGCCGACGAGGCGTACTGTCCGCCGCCGTAGCCAAGCCACGTCTGCTCGGTGAACTGCAGCCCGCCGTAGAAGCCGTTGCCGGTGCTGGCGCTCCAGTTCCCGCCGGACTCGCACGCCGCGATGGCCGACCAGTTCACCCCGCCTGAAGATGCCGGGGCCGTAGAGACCGGTGCGGCGGCGGGCCGATCCGCCTGCGAGGTGCTAGCCACCGCCGGGGCCGGAGCGGAGGCGGGCGCCCACGCCGGGACGGCGGCTTTTTCGGCCCGGGCCATCCACGCCGGCACCTGGCCGCTGGCCGGAAGCCGCAACCGCTGGCCTGCGGCGATCATGTTCGGATTGGCTACCTGGTGGCGGTTGGACCACCACACGGCGGGCCAGTCGGCCCCGCTGCCGTACTCATGAGCTGCGATGGTGGACAGCGTATCGCCCTGCTGAACGGTGTAGCTGGCGGGGACATGGTGCGCCCCGGGCTGCAGCGAAATCGTGACCGCGGCCACGACCTTGGCCATGCCAACCACAGTGATAATGGACATGTCGGGGTTCCTCCTAAGGTTGTCCGACAAAGGTCCCGGCCGCGTGCTGCGAACACCTGGCCGGGACCGCAATAGCTAGACGGTGAGACCCGTGGAGGTCACCTCCTGCCTACGCTGGGTGAGGGCCCGTCTGGATCTCATAATGCTTTCTCCTCTGACGAAAACAACTAGCCACTGAATGAGGATATAAACACACTTAAGTTCGATATTCAACGCGAACAGGGTAAAAACGGCCTATTCGCGGGGAAAAGGTTCATGACAGAGCGTGCCGGTACGGTTATAAATCGCACACGGGAGCATCCGATAAATGAATATCTTGTCCGTCACGCCGACGCCGGTGGCGATCGCCGGGCACAGCGCGTGACGGTAGATCGTCCCGGTCACCCTCGAACTGGAATGCCTGGACAGCCGGGCGGTCCCGGCGACCGCGATACCCGATTCGGCCATGACTGAACTCGCCGACCTGGACCCAGCCGTGCTGGCGACCAGCCCCCGGGACGGTCTCTCGTGGTGGGTCAGGAGCCGCGGTCCCGCGCGATCGGCTCTCCGCTGCGCGCCGCCGCCCGGCGGTGCGGGTCCAGGGACAGTACTGGCAGGCTCGGCGGGCCCGGCCGGCCCGCGGCACGGGAGAACCGGGCGATGGCGGTGCCGGTGATCGTCACCTCCGCGATGTGATCGCGCTGGCCCACCTCCCGCACCGGGCAGCCGCGCTCCCTGATCTGCAGGCTCACGCCGGCGATGACGACGCCCTCGCCGCCCGCTCGCTGAACGTCCAGGTGAAGCCGGCTCCGGGCATCGCGCCGGACGGCGCTGACCAGTTCGGTGTAACCGGGCACCTCGGCGTTGCCAGCGCTCCACCAGGTCTGACCGCGCGTCAGCCGGTCGTCGTGCCGGACCCCCGCCGAAATGCCGAATACCAGGCCGACAGGCACCCAGCCCGCCGAAATCAGCTTGGTGAAGTCCTGGCCGGACAGGTCGCAGGTAAACGGCCGCCGAAGCCGCCGTGCGCCCGGCGCCCGCACCGCGGTGCCGATCGCCTTGAACTCCTGGCCCCCGGCGGGGAACGCCTCGATCGTGAGCCGGACGCCGACGACGCCGTGCCCGCCGAGGTCGGCGCATCCGGCGGTCATCCGGGCGAGGGCGGTGCGCCGCGCCTGGCACAGGGCCCGCACAAGCGGCCCGAACGACCCCGGGCCGCTGCGCCCGGACACCTGGGTGACCGATCGGTCCGGGCTGACCATGCCGTCTCCGAACGGTCCCGGGCAGTCGTACCCGCCGGGGTAGCCGATGCTGTAGACCGCGGTGCCAAGCACCTGCCCGGTCGGCTCGAAACCGACGCTGCGGATCGCGGCGAACTCGCCCGCGCTAAGTGCGCTGCCCCATGTCCTGCTGCCCCTGATTTCGGCCATCCGCGCCCCGGCCTCCACTGGCAACCTGGCGTCCCCGCCGCGGCGGGCCAGACCAGGCTGGCCGGCTGCGGCGCACCGTCCGCGCCGATCACCGCACCACGCCAATCCTACCGGACCAGCCAGCGCGCAGCCTGGCCAGCGGCGTCCAGCGGGGAGCCCGTCGCAGTTGCCGAGGCGCACGCTTTGGCTCTTGGTTTGGCTCTGCTTCGAGGCCTTCAAGATCGCAAGTGGCCTCTGACCTGTGGAGCTAAGGGGACTCGAACCCCTGGCCTTCTGGATGCAAACCAGACGCTCTTCCAGCTGAGCTATAGCCCCAGGATTTCTCCCCAAGGGTACCTGCTACGAGCCTGCACCGCGATGAAAGGCCGTCTGGGCAAGGCCGACCGGACAGCCTGGCGGGCACCGCGGTCCGTTTGGTTCTGTGGTCATGTGAGACCGGATCCAAGTGTCGCGGCTACCTGCAGGTTCTGCCCTGGGACCTTGCGGCCTGCTACCTGAGCAGGCGGGACAGGCGGCGGTCGGCCAGCGGCTTGCCGCCGGTCTGGCAGGTGGGGCAGTACTGCAACGCCGAGTCGGCGAACGAGACCTCCCTGATGGTGTCGCCGCATACCGCGCACTCCTGGCCGGCCCGGCCATGCACGCGCAGGCCGCTCTTCTTCTCGCCCTTCAGGTCCGCGGCGGCCAGGCCCGCCGACCGCTCCATTGCTTCGGTGAGCGTGGTCCTGATCGCGTCGTACAGGGTGGCCACCTCGGCCGACGTCATGCTGGCCGCGATCTTGAAGGGTGACATCTTGGCCGCGTGCAGCACCTCGTCGGAGTAGGCGTTGCCGATGCCGGCGATGATCCGCTGATCGCGGAGCACGCCCTTGACCTGGGTCCGGCGCGCAGCCAGCAGGCCGGCCAGGGTGTCCACGGTGAAGTCGGCGGCGAGCGGGTCCGGCCCGAGCGTGGCCACGCCGGGCACCTCGGCCGGGTCGCGGACCAGGTACACCGCGAGGCGCTTGCGGGTGCCCTGCTCGGTCAGGTCGAACCCGGATCCGTTGTCCAGGGCCAGCCGGAAGGCCAGCGGGCTCTTGCCCGGCTTGGGCGGCGTCTTTGGCAGCTCCTCACGCCAGCGTAGCCAGCCGGCCCGGGCCAGGTGCATGATCAGGTGCAGGCCCTGGTCGGTGGCGATGTCCAGGAACTTGCCGTGCCGGCCGACGTCGGTGATCATCTCCCCGTTGAGGCTGGTCAGCGGCGGGTCGAACGTCTTCAGGACCGAGAAGGAGGCTGTGTCGGCCCGCGCGACGGCATGACCCGTTGCGTGACCGCGCAGGAACGCGGCCAGAGACTCCACTTCGGGCAGTTCCGGCATGCTTCACAGTCTGCCATGTGCGCGGGGAAGTAAGTCACTCACCACATGTAAAGGGCTAGTCACCTGTGGTGAGATCCATAGCGGTGATGCCGGTCTGGGAGGCGATCAGATCGGGCAGTTCGCCGATGTCGGCCAGCAGGTGCGTAGCTCCGGCCCGGCGGAGCCTGCTCGCGTCGCCGGAGTCGCTGAGCATGCCGATGGCCAGACGGGATCCGGCGCGCCGGGCGGCGAGCACCCCGCCGCCGCTGGCCGTGACCACGGCCACGTCACGCACGTCGGCGATGCCCAGCCGCATGATCGCGGTGAGGATGAGGTCGGGCCAGGGGAAGCCCCGGGCGACGTCGTCGGCGCACAGCACCAGGTCCGCGCGCTGCCACCAGTCGAGGTGTTCCATCACCGGGCTGAGCGCGGGCCTGGACAGGGAGGACATCAGGCAGATCTTTACGCCCGCCGCAGTGAGCTTGGCCAGCGCCTCGTTGGCGCCAGGTAGCGGCAGCATCCCGAACCGGTCCACGACCGCCCGGAATGACCGCTCGAAGGCGAGGATGGCAGCCTGAGCCCGGATCTCGTCTTCAGGGAACAGGCTCCGAATGACGTCGGCAGGCGGCCAGCCGCGCGTCCGGTCGAACTGCACCATCGACCGGACGTACGCCGCGGTGCCGGCGACCACGCCCTGGGTGGCGATCGCTTCCGCGAACGCCCGTTCCAGGACACTCTCGCCGGCGACGGCAGCTCCAACTACATCACAGCAGACGAGCGACACCCCAGACGTATCGCTCACCTGCTTGCCTCCAGACACCCGATAGGCTTCCCGACTGTCGGACATGGCCTCCGACCGCGCGGGTCAGTCCTCGTCGGCTGTGGTGGCCTCGGTCCACAGGTCGAGTTCGGCCCGGTCGGACTGGACCTTGCGCCAGACGGCGAACGCGCCAAGCCCGAGCGCGGCGAGCACGATGAGCTTCTTCACAGCGAAGAACCCTCCACCTCGATGAAATCGGGCGGCGGATCGAGACTCCGCCGACCGCAGGTGTACGGCAGCTTAGCAAAGCCGACCCGCTATCCTGTGCGGACAGCGGACGCGCCACAGCAGGGGTGCCCGGCCAGGGACTCCCAAGGCCAGGGGCCGGGCACTGGTGCCGCCCGGGTCGCAGGAAGACCACCCGCAGGGCTCTGCAGGCATCATCCGCCGCTGCCGTCACAGCTGCGCTTAGCGGGTGACGCCACGCCCCTGATCCAGGGCTCTCGCCTGCTCCGGGCTGCCGGGCGTAACTGGGGCGGGCGCCGGCCCGGATCCGGGTCAGCCCAGCGGGGCTGGCGGGACGCGTGATGCTGACGGGGCCTCCGGGCCGACCGGCCGCGGGCCACGGGCCACGGGACTGATCTGGGCGGGACGTGGTGGGGTTACGTGGACTTGAACCACGGGCCTCGTCCTTATCAGGGACGCGCTCTAACCGACTGAGCTATAACCCCATGCCGTACCTGGCTGACCTGCGGGAACAGGAGCGACCATCATCCTACCGCACCGGCGCAGCGGGATGCGCCGCAGTTTCCTGACCTCGCCCGGCACCGCATCCGCCGCGCGGGAGCCGTCAGGCGGTGCTACCGCCAAGCGGCCCGTCACTCGGTTTCGCGCAGCGTCACTTCCACGCCACCAACCAGCCGGGACGTCAGGTTGTATACCACCGCGCCAATCGTGGACATCGCGGTAATCAGCACGATGTTGAGTGAGCCGAGCAGGGCCGTGTAGCTGAGCACCTTGGAAGCGGAGAACCAGGTCTTCGCGTTCACGCCCGCCGAACCCTGGCTGGATGTGAGGCTTGTCACCACGTGCTGGAGCGAATCGAACACGCCGATCGCGGACAGCGCGGCGTAGAGCACGCTCACCGCGACGAACAAGATGACGAAGGCGACCAGGGAGACCACGAAGCTGAACTTCATCACCGACCAGGGCTCAACCCGGGCGATGGTCAGGTGCGCCTGCCGCGCCGTGCGCTTCGCCTTTTTCTTGGCCGACGGGGCCTTCGGCGCCGGGGCCTTCGGCGCCGGCCCGTGCGGCGCAGCCGGGGTCGCGGCGGCCGGGGCCTGGCCAGCGCCGTCGGACGAGCCGGTCTTGGCCGCCGAACCCCTGAGGCTCAGGCCCGACCTCAGGAAATTCCGGGCCGGGGACGACGATGAGCTGGCAGGGGGGTCGGGCATCTCCCAGGCGAACGCGGCCGGGGAAACCGAAGGCGGGCCGCCCGGCGACTGGCGGCCAGGCGGCACCGGCCCGGCCGAGGCGGAACCCGAAGACGCGGGCCACGAAGGCCCGGACCCCGGAGATGACGGCGTGGCAGGCGATGGATCGCCGCCCGAGGGCTTCGCCGGATCAGCCGCGGTCCGGTCGGCCGCGGTCCGGTCGGCCGCAGTCCGATAGTGAGCGGCCAGGGCCGGCGCGGCCGGGCCGGCGCGGCCGATGACGAGCCGATGGCGTCGGCGGGCAGCACGGGCACGGCGTCGACGGCGGTGGCGTCCGCGGCGCTCGGGCGAGCCGGGTCCTTCGCCGGAGTACCGTTAACGGAGGAGTCCCGCGCGGCCGCCGGCGCGCCGTTCGGCGAAACGCCGGCGCCTGACGTACCGTCGCAGACGGCATCATCCGGCGCCGTGTCGGCGGAAGCCGGGTCGGCCCCGGTAGGCTCGGCCGACGGCCGCCTGGGTGGTGCCATGACGCCGCTCGGCCGCGTGCCCTGGTCGCCGGTCAGGTCGTCGTCGGTAGCCTGCGAGGTCATTACGGCGGGGATGCCGCCGCCCGCGCCATCGGGCCTGTCCCTGCGCCTATCCAAGCCGTCCTCCCTCTGATCCAGACCCTCACGAGGTTATCTCCGGACGAGACGACCATATGACCACCCATCCGAAGAAGGCGGTATTCTGCCGGACTCCGCTATACTCATGGGACGCTTCTGCCCCCGCGATAGTTGCCGTCACCCTGAAAAGCCGGGCGTATCTGCCGACCTTACACAATTAGCCGGAGTTTTACTCTTCGCCCTGCGTCTCGTCCTCCGGACCCGGCGCGTCCACCTCGTCGGGCAGGCCGCCAAGATCCTCGGAAATACCCTGGTCAGACGCTTCTTCCTCGGCTGATTCCGGGTCGGCTTCGGCCAGCGATTCGGCGTTGCGGGCCAGGCCCACCACGCTGTCCCCAGCGGCCAGGTTCATCAGCCGGACCCCCATGGTCTGCCGGCCCGACTGCTTGACCTCACCCGCGCTGGTCCTGATCACCCCGCCCGCGGAGGTTATGGCGAAGATCTCATCGGTCGGGTGCACCATCAGCGCGCCGACCAGTTCGCCGCGGGCCTCGACGATCTTCGCCGTGACCACGCCGCGGCCGCCGCGGCCCTGCACCGGGTAGGCGTCGATAGGGGTGCGCTTGGCGTACCCGCCGCCGGTTGCTACCAGCACGTCACCGCCGTCCCTGATCACGTACATGCCGAGCAGTTCGTCGCCGTCGTTGAAGCGCATCCCGATGACGCCCGAGGTGGCCCGGCCCATCGGGCGCAGCGAGTCGTCATCAGCATCGAACCTGATGGCCTGCGCACCCTTGCTGACCAGCAGCAGGTCTTCCTCGGGCGAGACCAGCCGGGCCCCGATGACCTCGTCGTCCTCGCGCAGGTTGATCGCGATGATGCCGCCAGACCGCGGCGAGTCGAAATCGGTCAGCCTGGACTTCTTCACCAGCCCGGACTTGGTGGCGAGCACCAGGTAGGGCGCCACCCGGTAGTCGCGCAGCGCGAGCACCTCGGCGATCCGCTCGTCTGGCTGGAAGGCGAGCAGGTTGGCCACGTGCTGGCCGCGGGCGTCCCGGCCGGCGTCCGGCAGCTCGTAGGCCTTCGCCCGGTAGACCCGGCCCTTGTTGGTGAAGAACAGGATCCAGTGGTGGGTCGTGGTGATGAAGAAGTGGTCCACGATGTCGTCGGTGCGCAGCTGCGCGCCGCGGATCCCCTTGCCGCCGCGCCGCTGGGCCCGGTACAGGTCGGTCCTGGTGCGCTTGGCGTACCCGCCGTAGGTGATGGTGACCGCCACGTCCTCCTCGGCGATCAGGTCCTCGTCGGCCACCTCGCCGTCGTAGGCGATGATCTCGGTGCGCCGGTCGTCGCCGAACTTGGTCACGATCTCGGCCAGCTCGGAACCGACGATCTGCCGCTGCCGCTCCGGCGAGGCCAGGATGTCCTCGTAGTCGGCGATCTTGGCTTCCAGCTCGTCGCGCTCGTTGACGAGCTCCTGCCGCTCGAGGGCGGCCAGCTTGCGGAGCTGCATGTCCAGGATCGCGCGAGCCTGGATCTCGTCGATCTCAAGCAGCCGCATCAGGCCCTGCTGCGCCTCGGCCGCCGACGCGCTCGCCCGGATCAGCGCGATGACCTCGTCGATCCGGTCGATGGCCTTGAGCAGCGCGGCCACGATGTGCAGCCGCTCGGCGGCCTTGCGCAGCCGGAACCTGGTGCGCCGGACGATGACCTCGACCTGGTGCGTGACCCAGTACCTGATCATCTGGTCCAGGCGCAGGGTGCGCGGCACCCCGTCGACCAGGGCCAGCATGTTGGCGCCGAACGTGTCCTGCAGCTGGGTGTGCTTGTACAGGTTGTTGAGGACGACCTTGGCAACGGCGTCCCGCTTGAGCACGATGACCAGCCGCTGGCCGGTGCGGCCGCTGCTCTCGTCGTGGATGTCGGAGATGCCGCTGATCTTGCCGTCCTTGACCAGCTCGGCGATCTTGGCGGCCAGGTTGTCCGGGTTGACCTGGAAGGGCAGTTCCCTGACCACCAGGCAGGTGCGGCCGCGGGCGTCCTCCTCGACCTCGACCACGGCGCGCACGGTGATCGAGCCGCGCCCGGTGCGGTAGGCGTCCCTGATGCCGCGGCGGCCCACGATCAGGCCCCGGGTGGGGAAGTCCGGGCCCGGGATCCGCTCGATCAGCGCGTCAAGGAGCTCCTCGTCGGTCGCGTCGAAATGCTCCAGGTACCAGTGCACGCCGGCCGCGACCTCGCGCAGGTTGTGCGGCGGGATCTTGGTGGCCATGCCGACCGCGATGCCCTCGGACCCGTTGATGAGCAGGTTCGGGAACCGGCTGGGCAGCACCACGGGCTCGGACGAGCGGCCGTCGTAGTTGTCCCGGAAGTTGACGGTGTCCTCGTGGATGTCCCGCAGCATCTCCATCGCCAGCGGGGCCAGGCGGCACTCGGTGTACCGCATGGCCGCGGGCGGGTCGTTGCCCGGCGAGCCGAAGTTGCCCTGGCTGTCGATCAGCGGCATCCGCATCGACCAGGGCTGGGCCATCCGCACCAGCGCGTCGTAGATCGCGCTGTCGCCGTGCGGATGGTAGTTGCCCATGACGTCGCCGACGACCCGCGAGCACTTGAAGAAGCCCCGGTCCGGGCGGAACCCGCCGTCGTACATGGCGTACAGGATGCGGGTATGCACCGGCTTGAGCCCGTCCCGCACGTCCGGCAGGGCCCGGCCGATGATGACCGACATCGCGTAGTCGATGTAGCTGCGCTGCATCTCGTACTGGATGTCGACCGGCTCGGTACGGTCGTGCTCGGGCCCCTCGATAATTTCAGTCACTGGCGGAAATCCCTCAGATGTCCAGGAACCTGACGTCCCTCGCGTTGCGGGTGATGAACGAGCGACGCGCCTCGACGTCCTCGCCCATCAGCACGCTGAACAGCTCGTCGGCCTGAGCCGCGTCGTCGAGCGTCACCTGCCCCAGCACCCGCCGCGCCGGGTCCATGGTGGTTTCCCACAGCTCGTTCGGGTTCATCTCGCCGAGGCCCTTGAACCGCTGCACGCCGTCCCGCGGCCGCGGGTCCTTGCGGCCTTCGGCGATGCCTTCCTCGATCAGCCGGTCCCGCTCGGCATCGCTGTAGGCGTAGCCGGGCTTGACCCCGCGCCCCTCCCACTTGATCTTGTAGAGCGGCGGCTGGGCCAGGTACACGTGCCCGGCTTCGACCAGCGGTTTCATGAACCGGAACAGCAAGGTGAGGAGCAGCGTCCGGATGTGCTGCCCGTCCACGTCGGCGTCCGCCATCAGGATGATCTTGTGGTAGCGGAGCTTGGTGATGTCGAACTCGTCGTAGATGCCGGCGCCGAGCGCCGTGATCATCGACTGGACCTCGTTGTTCTTCAGCACGCGGTCGATCCGCGACTTCTCCACGTTGATGATCTTGCCGCGGATGGGCAGGATGGCCTGGAACTTCGGGTCCCGGCCGCCCTTGGCCGAGCCGCCGGCCGAGTCGCCCTCGACCACGTAGATCTCGGAGACCTCCGGGTCGGTGGACTGGCAGTCGGCCAGCTTGCCGGGCAGCGAGGTGGAGTCGAGCAGCGACTTGCGCCGGGTCAGGTCGCGCGCCTGGCGCGCCGCGATCCGGGCCCGGGCCGCCTGGCTGGCCTTGTTGATGATCTCCTTGGCCTCGCCCGGGTTGCGGTCGAACCAGTCCCGCAGGTGGTCGTTGCAGGCCTTCTGCACGAACGACTTCGCCTCGGTGTTACCCAGCTTGGTCTTGGTCTGGCCCTCGAACTGCGGCTCGGCCAGCTTGACCGAGACGATGGCGGTCAGGCCCTCGCGCACGTCGTCGCCGGTGAGGTTCTCGTCCTTCTCGCGGAGCAGTTTCTGGTCACGCGCGTACCTGTTGACGATCGAGGTGAGCGCGGCCCGGAAGCCCTCCTCGTGGGTGCCGCCCTCGGTGGTGTTGATGGTGTTCGCGAACGTGTGCACCGACTCGGTGTACGCCCCGCTCCACTGCATCGCGATCTCGGCCGAGATCCCGTCCGCCTCTTCGCCGAAATCGATGACCGAGCCGTGGACCGGCTCCTTCGAGGCATTAATGTACCTAACGAAGTCGGCGATTCCCCCGGCGTACTGGTACTGCGCTTCCCGCGGCTCGTCCTGGCGCAGGTCCGTGATGGAAATGGCCAGGTTCTTGTTCAGGAAGGCCATCTCCTGCATCCGTCTGGACAGCGTCTCAAAGGACCACTCCGTGGTCTCGAAGATCTCGTTGTCCGGCCAGAACGTGATCGTGGTGCCGCGGTCGCCGGTCACGGCCCCGCGCTCGAGCGGGCCCATCGGGTCACCGCGCTCGTAGGCCTGCGTCCAGACGTACCCGTCCCGGTGGACCTCGACCTCGAGCATCATCGCCAGCGCGTTCACCACGGACACGCCGACGCCGTGCAGGCCGCCGGACACGGCGTAGGACTTCGCGTCGAACTTGCCGCCCGCGTGCAGCGTGGTCATCACGACCTCGACCGCCGGGCGGTGTTCCACCGGATGCTCGTCCACCGGGATGCCGCGGCCGTTGTCCCGCACCCGGACGCCACCGTCGGCCAGCAGCGTCACCTCGATGGTGTCGCAGTAACCCGCGAGCGCCTCGTCGACGGCGTTGTCCACGACCTCGTAGACCAGGTGGTGCAATCCGCGCTCGCCGGTCGAGCCGATATACATTCCCGGGCGCTTGCGGACGGCCTCAAGGCCCTCGAGTACCGTGATCGAGCGTGCGTCGTAGGACAAACCGAACTCCATCCTGCATAAGAAGCGCGTAGCCCAGCCCCCCACGATGTGGCCATCTTCGCGCTTACTCATTTTACCTTCAGGTACTGACAGCCAGGGTCGTCTTACCTATGTGTCGCGCCTGGCGCTGCCAGCACTAGCCGTAGGTGTCGCGGGGGCCTTTGCTGCCGGGGACGCGCCAGGCCCCGCGCTGGCGCGGCGGTGCCGGGCCGCGGACCTTGACCCGGCGGACCGTACCGTCGCCGAGTTCGGCGTTGAGCCGCTTGACCAGGACCGGGGCGAGCAGCCGGACCTGGGTCGCCCAGGCGGTCGAGTCCGCGGTCACCGCGAGCTCGCCGTCGGCGAAGCTGTCCGGCCTGGTATGCGCGGCCAAGTCAGGACCGACGATCTCGGCCCAGCGTCCGAACACCGAGCCCATCGCCGCCCGCTGCTGCCAGCCCTGCGTGTCCAGCAGGCCGCCGATCGCGCGGGCCAGCGGCTGCGGGTCCTCCCGGCGGGGCCGTCCGCGGGCGGCCCCCGCCGGGCCGGGCGAGCCGGCCTGGGGAGCCGCGGATACCCGGGCCCGTTCGGCATCATCGCCCTTACCCGGGCCCGGCTGGCGCTGGAAGCCGGCCGGCAGCTCGCCCCTGGCCCGCGCGTCCGCCTTGGCCGCGGCGAGCGCCTCGACCGCCAGCCGCACCCGGTCCGGGTCCGCCGTTCCCCGCGACCTAGCCGGCACGGGCCACCACCCCGCCGCCGTGGACGGTGAACCGCGCGCCCGCGAGCACGCCGGGGATGTCGGCGGGCACCGCGGCGGTGATCAGGACCTGCTCGGCGCCGGTCATCAGGGCGGCCAGCCGGTCCCGGCGGCCCGAGTCGAGCTCGGCGAACACGTCGTCGAGGATCAGCACCGGATCCTCCCGGCCCTCCCGGAGCAGCGCGAAGCCGGCCAGGCGCAACGCGAGAGCCAGCGACCAGGATTCGCCGTGGCTGGCGTAACCGCGGGCAGGCAGGCCGCCGATGGACAGCTCGAGCTCGTCACGGTGCGGGCCGACCAGGCAGACCCCGCGGTCGAATTCGCTCGCCCGGACCGCGGCCAGCGCCTTGAGCAGCGTGGTCTCAATCCCGGGCACATCATCGAACTCATCACTATTATTCAACGCTGAACTGCGGTAATACATTCCGGGCGCATCGCCGGAACGGCCTCCGGAGACCGCCTCGTAGGCAGCGGTCAGGTGCGGTCGCAGCGCGGCCGCCAGGCGCATCCGGCCGGCCAGCAGCGGCGCGGCGGCCCGGGCCAGCTGCGCGTCCCAGGCGTCCAGCGTCGCGGTCATCGACTCACGGGCCGCGCCGCGCAGGTGCCCTTTGGAGCCTGCGGACTTGAGCAGCGCGGTGCGCTGCTTCAGCACCCGCTCGTAGTCGGCGCGGACGGCGGCGTAGCGCGGCGCGGTGGCGGTCAGCAGCTCGTCGAGGAACCGGCGCCGCTCGCCGGGATCGCCCTTGACCAGGGCCAGGTCCTCGGGCCCGAACAGCACCGTGCGCAACGCGCCGAGGATGTCACGCGGCCGCGGCATCGGCGCCCGGTTCAGCCTGACCCGGTTGGCCCGGCCGGGGTTGAGCTCGATCTCGACCAGCATGCCGCCCTGGGCCCCGGTCACCGCGGCCCGCAGCACGGCCCGGTCGGCACCGCGCCGGACCAGCGGCGTGTCGGTGGCGACCCGGTGGCTGCCCAGCGTGGACAGGTAGCCGATCGCCTCGACCAGGTTGGTCTTGCCCTCCCCGTTCGGGCCGCTGAACGTGGTCACGCCCGGGCCGAGCTCCAGGCTGAGCTCGGCGTAGGACCTGAAGTCGGTCAGCGCCAGCCGGGTGAGGTGCACAGACTGAGCGTACGGTCTCGGCGCGGCGAATGCCGCGATCGCGCGTTCCGCGGGGGCCGTCGGGCCCCCCGGACGTGCGATACTACGGCGGGCAGCGCAGCCGGAATCGGGGGGTTCCGGGGGGCGTCCCCCCGGACCAGCACTAGCCGGCCGAGCGGATCGGCATAAGCACGTACCGGTAGTCCGGCTCGCCCTCGCTCTTGCCGGTGACGACCGCGGGCTTGGTGGGCGAGGTGAACGAGATCCGGGCCGTGTCGGAGTCCAGTGCGCCGATGCCATCGAGCAGGTACTGCGGGTTGAAGGCGATCTGCAGGTCCTCACCGTCGAACGCCGCCTCGAGGACCTCGACCGCCTGCGCCTCCTCGGACGCGCCGGCCTCGAGCACCAGCTGCCCGGCGCTGAAGGCCAGCCGCACCGGGGTGTTGCGCTCGGCCACCAGGGCCACCCGCTTGACCGCCTCGGCGAACGGGCCGGCCGACAGTTCGGCCACGGCGCTGAACTCGCTGGGCAGCAGCGACTGATACTTGGGGTACTCGCCGGACAGCAGCCGCGTGGTGGTCTGCCGCCCGGCGCCGGCAAAGCCGATCAGGCTGTCACCGCCGAGCGATATCGACACCTCGGCCCCCGCGGTCAGGGCGCGCGCCGTGTCGCCGAGCACCCGGGCCGGGACCAGCACGGCCGTGCTGAGGCCGGGCTGGTCCGGGTTCCAGCGCAGCTCGCGGACCGCCAGCCGGTACCGGTCGGTGGCGACCAGGGTGAGCGTGTCGTCCGCGATCTCGATCCTGATGCCGGTCAGCGCGGGCAGCGTGTCGTCGCGCCCGGCCGCGATCGCCACCTGGCCGATAGCCGAGGCCAGCGCGTCGCTGCCCACGGACCCGGTGAGCGGCGGCATCTCCGGCAGCGTCGGGTATTCCTCTTCCGGCAGCAGGATCAGGGTGAAGGTGGCGCTGCCGCACTTGAGCGTGGCCCGGGTCCCGTCGGTAATCAGGTCGACCGGCTTGGCGGGCAGCGACCGCACGATCTCGGCCAGCAGACGGCCCGAGACGAGCGCCGTGCCCTCTTCGTCGGTGACCACCGGCACGGTGGCCTGCGCGGACACCTCGTAGTCGAACGTCGAGAGGGTGAGATCCGCTCCCGCGTGCAGGCGCATTCCGGCCAGGACGGGGGCGGTCGGGCGGGCCGGCAGGGCGCGCGCGGTCCAGGCCACGGCGTCGGCCAGATGATCACGCTCAACCTGGAGCTTCACGGGAACTGCCTCCAAAACTTCAGTGTCAGTGTGCGTGTCACCGGGTATAGCTGCGGTGCCCGCTGGTTCTCGCACAGGGCCTACTTGGTGTTTGTTCTTTTCTTATTGAAAGAACCGTCATAGTCATAGCTGCGGTGGATTCTGGGGAGAACCCCTGTCATCCCAGGCCAGCGGCCATTTTCCCGCTCACAGGGGATGTGCTTGAGCCGGGGAATGCGAGGCCGCCCTGTGGTCGGCGGGCGGCCCGGCCCGCGCTTGCCACCAGTTGTCCCCCGGTTATCCGAATGTCATCCACAATGTTGTCCACAAACTGTGCGCTTTAACCGTGAGCCCGCTGGTTCAGCCGGTCCGGGCCTGCTGCTTGATGCGGTTGGTCAGCTCGGTGACCTGCGTGTAGATCGACCGGCGTTCGGCCATCAGGGAGCGGATCTTCCTGTCGGCGTTGATGACGGTGGTGTGGTCGCGGCCGCCGAACTGCTGGCCGATCTTGGGCAGCGACAGGTCGGTGAGCTCGCGGCACAGGTACATCGCGATGTGCCGGGCGGTGACGAGCACCCGGGAGCGGGAGGTCCCGCACAGGTCCTCGATGGACAGGCCGAAATAGGAGGCCGTCTGGCCCATGATCGTCGCGGTGGTGATCTGCGGGCCCTGGGCCTCGGGGATGAGGTCCTTGAGCACGATCTCGGCCAGCTGGAGGTCGACCGACTGGCGGTTCAGGCTGGCGAACGCGGTCACCCGGATCAGCGCGCCTTCGAGTTCCCTGATGTTGGTGGAGATCCGGCTGGCGATGTACTCGAGCACCTCGGGCGGCGCGTTCAGGCCCTCCTGGATGGCCTTGCGGCGCAGGATGGCGATGCGGGTCTCGAGCTCAGGCGGCTGGACGTCGGTGAGCAGGCCCCACTCGAACCGGCTGCGGAGCCGGTCCTCCAGGGTGACCAGCCGCTTGGGGGCGCGGTCGCTGGAGATGACGATCTGCTTGCTGGCGTTGTGCAGGGTGTTGAAGGTGTGGAAGAACTCCTCCTGCGTGCCTTCCTTGTTCTCCAGGAACTGGATGTCGTCCACGAGCAGCACGTCGACGTCGCGGTACCGGCGGCGGAAGCCGTCCTGCTTGCCGTCCCTGATCATGTTGATGAAATCGTTGGTGAACTCTTCCGAGCTGACGTACCTGACCTTCAGGCCGGTGTAGAGCGTCTGGGCGTAATGCCCGATTGCGTGCAGCAAGTGGGTCTTGCCCAGCCCTGAGTCGCCGTAGACGAACAGGGGGTTGTACGCCTTGGCCGGCGCCTCGGCGACGGCCACGGCGGCGGCGTGCGCGAACCGGTTGCTCGACCCGATGACGAACGTCTCGAAGGTGTACTTGGAGTTCAGCCGGGTGCCGCCGAGCCGCGGCGAGGGAATCGCGCCGTGCGCCCCCAGGCCGGGGTCGTGGCCGGGCTCGCCGGCCGGTCCCTCGTGTGACGGGTGGACGTGCGGGGGGGCCACCGGAGGGCCGAGCCGCGAGCCATGGTCGGCCTCGGGGACCTGCGGGCCGGCCAGCCCGGCCAGCCGCGGTGCCGGGGGCTCCGGCGGGAGGTCGGCGGCCTGCCCGGAGGCAGGCGTCGCGGCCGGCGGCGACGGGTCCACGGTGACAGCCAGCTGGATGTCGCGGCCGAGCTGTTGCGACAGGGCCTGGGTGACCAGCGCGCGCAGCCTGGTCTCCAGCTGTTCCTTGACGAACTCGTTCGGCGTGGCGATCAGGGCGGTGTTCTCCACCAGCCCGAGCGGCCGGGTAAGTTTCAGCCAGGCCCGTTGATGTGGCTGGATCTGCAAGTCAGCCAGTCCCTCGAGGGACCGGGCCCAGACTTCTGCCAGGTCTGAATTTGCCACCTGCGCGCTCCCCTCGCATCCCCGTCGCGAGCCGCGCTCACGATCCACAGATCTATCCACATGTTGTGCACGTGGCTTCCCCGCTGCACGCCGTGACCGGGGCAGCCTTGGGGAGAGTAGCTTTCCACAGCCTAAGTCGCACCGGCAACGCGCGCCCGGCAAACAGCGGTGTTCGGGGTGGTAGCCTGTGCTGAATCCGAGAACCGCACGCCGTGCTCACGCGTGCCTTGAAATGACAGTCAAGATCCCTACCTGGAGCTCCAGTGAGTAAGCGCACGTTCCAGCCGAACAATCGGCGCCGCGCGAGGACGCATGGTTTCCGGCTCCGCATGCGCACCCGGGCCGGGCGCGCCATCCTTGCCGCCCGCAGGCGTAAGGGCCGCGACCGGCTGAGTGCCTGATCCTGCCGTCCCAGTCCCGGATGCGCCGCAGCGCGGAGTTCACGCTGGCCGTGCGCACCGGGACCCGTGCGGGCAGGCCACGGGTGGTGGGTCATCTGCTGGTCCGGGAAGATGCCAGGCACCAGCAGGAACCAGCCCGGGTAGGCTTCGTCGTGAGCCGGGCGGTTGGCTCGGCGGTCACCAGGAACCGGGTCAGGCGGCGCCTGCGTGAGCTGACGCGCGGTTACCTTCAGTCCCTTCCTGGCGGTAGCCTTCTTGTGGTGCGCGCAAACGCCGCGGCCGCGCACGCAAGCCATCCGGATCTCGCCGCGGATCTGGATTCGGTGATCAGCAGGTTGCTGCGGCGGCAGGTTGGGGCGCGCGTCGGTAATGCCAGATAGACGTATTGCTAACGGTCCGGCCCGCACCGCAACGGTGCCGGCCCGGCTGCTGATGCTCCCCATCGCGGGTTACCGGCGGTTCATCAGCCCGCTGCTCGGGCCACGCTGCCGGTTCGCGCCCTCGTGCAGTGCTTACGCGCTGGACGCGCTGGCTGAGCACGGTGCCATCCGCGGGCTCTGGCTCGCGGTGGCGCGCATCGCCCGGTGCCATCCGTTTAATCCCGGCGGCTACGATCCGGTACCGGCCAGGGAACCCGCCAAGGTCGCGAGGAGCTAGCAGGTGAGTGCGCTCGATCCGCTGAACAACGTGGTCGCCTGGGTCATCATGAAGCTCCATGCTGGTCTTGGCGCGTTGTTCGGCCCCGCCAGCGGGCTGGCTTGGGGCCTGTCAATCGTGATCCTGGTGGTGCTCATCCGGCTATGCCTGGTCCCGCTGTTCGTCAAGCAGGTGCACGCCCAGCGGAAGATGGCCCAGCACGCGCCCCAGCTGCAGGAACTGCGCAAGAAGTACAAGGGCGACAAGCAGCGTCTCAACGAAGAGACGATGAAGTTCTACAAGGAAAACGGGGTCAACCCGCTGGCTGGCTGCCTGCCGATGATCCCGCAGATGATCGTGTTCTTCGCGCTGTTCAGCGTGCTGCGCGCCATCGCCGACTGGAAACCTGGCACCAGGCCGGCCTACGGGCTGACCATCCCGGTGGTGGAGAGCGCGCAGAAGGCGACGATCTTCGGCGTCCACCTAGGCGACAAGCTGCTGTTCCGGCCGGCCGGGATGCACCTGACCTGGCAGCAGTCGATCGTCATCCTGATCACCGTGGCGATCAGCGCCACGACGACGTTCATGACCGTCCGGCAGAGCGCGAAGCGCGGTCTCATGCAGACCAACGTGGACCCGGACAACCCGATGGCCCAGTCGCAGAAGTACATGCAGTACATCATCCCGTTCTTCTCGCTGACCGGGTTGTACTGGCAGTACGGGCTGGTGCTGTACTGGGTGACGACCAACCTGTGGACCCTGGGCCAGCAGTTCTTCATGTTCAGGAACTGGAGCACCGAGCCCGTCGGCGCCGAGGGGGCGCTGGCCGGCGCCAACATCGGCGGCCCGGTGAAGACCACGCAGAGCTCGGTGCGGACGCAGCGTCAGGGATCCTCCGGTGCGGCCAAGACGACCGGTACCAGTGCGCGCACCGGGACATCCGGTAGCGGTGCGCGTACCGGATCGGCGGCCAAGAGCCCGCGTACCGGGGCGGCCGGCAGCGGCCGGCTTCGGCGGGTTCGGCCGGAGGGAAGGGCGGCGCGGCGGCCGGCTCCGGCCGGGCTGGCAACGGATCGGGCGGAGCGCGGACCGGAACCGCCGCTCGCCCCGCCACCGCCGCGCCCCACCCGGCCGCCCCTGGGGGGGACGGCGGGGAGAAGCGCGGACTGCTCCGGCTGGGCCGGGCGAAACCCGAACCCGAGCCCCAGGACGACGTGCCGACCACTAGGGTGGTGCGGCAGCAGCCGGTGCGGCAGGCGAGAAGCAAGCGGTCCGGCAAGCGCTGACGCCAACTTGGACTTGGAAAGGCACGGAGCATAGTGGGAGGTCCGGTCGTGAGCCAGCAGGACGTGGAGGTCACCGACCCGGAGGATGTCCTGGAGGTCACCAAGGACGCCGGGGAAGCCGGGGCCTCCGAGGGTGCTGCGGATGCCACCCGGCTGACTGATCTCGAGCTCGAGGGCGACATCGCCGCGGACTATGTCGAAGGCCTGCTGGACATCGCGGACCTGGACGGCGACATCGACATGGACGTCGAAGGCGACCGGGCCATCGTGTCGGTCGTCGGCGCCACGCTGGATGAGCTCGTCGGCGAAGACGGCGCGGTCCTGGCGGCGCTCCAGGAGCTGACCAGGCTCGCCGTGCACCGGCAGACCGGTGCCCGGGCCCGGCTGATGCTGGACATCGGCGGTTACCGGGCGCGGCGCCGGGCCGAGCTGGCCGACTACGGGCGGACCGTGGCCGAGGAGGTCGCGCGCACCGGCGAGCCGAAGACGCTGGCGGCCATGTCGCCCTTCGAGCGGAAGGTCGTGCACGACGCGGTGGCCGCGGCGGGCCAGCGGAGCGAGTCGGAGGGTGAGGAGCCCAACCGCCGCGTGGTGGTCTACCCGGCGGGGTGACGCCTCCCGTGACCGGGCCTGGCCAGACGGCCACCGGGGCCGCTGCCGCCGATGTTGTCGTGCCCGGGGTGACGACACCGGTCGAGTACGCTCGTGCCCTGGAGCCGGGGGGCGCGGGGGCCGTGTTGGGTTCGGCGCTGGACCAGGCCGAGGCGTTCGCCCGGATCCTCGCCACCCGCGGGGTCGAGCAGGGCCTGATCGGGCCGCACGAGGTGCCGCGGCTGTGGGATCGGCACCTGCTGAACTGCGCGGTGGTGGCCGAGCTCATCGACGGCCGGGGCGTCACCCTGGTGGACATCGGGTCGGGCGCGGGACTCCCGGGACTCGTCCTGGCCCTGGTGCGGCCGGACCTCGACGTCATCCTGCTCGAGCCGATGGAGCGGCGCTGCCGTTTCCTGTCCGAGTGCGTGACCGAACTCGGGCTGGCCAACGCGAGCGTGCGGCGCGACCGGGCCCAGGAGACGACCCTGCGGGCCGACGTGGCCACGGCCCGGGCGGTGGCGCCGCTGGACCGGCTGGCCGAGCTCGCGATAGGCGTGCTACGCCCGGGCGGGATGATGCTCGCGATCAAGGGCCGAACTGCCGCGGATGAACTGCGGAAGGCCCGTCCGGTCCTGAGGCGGATTGGTGCTCGTGGCGCCGAGGTTGTGCGCGTGGGGCAGGGTAAGGTCGATCCTGCGACTACCGTCGTGCGGTTCTTCGCGACCTAATTCGCTACCTAAGGCAGGGCAGTAGGTGGGGCGCAGCTATCACCAGCAAGGCGCGGCGGGTCCGAGAACGACGGGCTTGAGCGTACCGGGGCTGGGCTGGCCGGAAGCGTCCCTGGCGGACCGGGCGGACGGCGTTGAACCGATCGGGAGCGTGGCGGTCCCGGCCGCCGATCGCGTGTCCCGGATGGTGGGGCTCGGCTGGCCAGGAAACTCCGGCTGGCGGGGAAGTTCACGGTGGCCTCGGAGTCCGGGGTCCCGGAGTGCCGGGAGCTCAGCGCCGCTGAGCTCGGGGACCATGAGCTCGGGGACCATGAGCTCGGGGCGAAATGCGGGCCGAGAATCGAGAGGCGTTCAGGTGGACCAGGGAAGGACCGAAGCCAGCAACGGCGAGGCTCGCGAGGCGGTTGAGGTTGCTGGAGCCCAGGATCCGGACCCGGCGCCGATGTTTCACGTAAAACCACGCCGGTTGTGGTCCCGGAGATCGCGCCGGATCCCGTGGACCCCCCGATAGCCCGGGCCGCGAAGGCGGCCGTCGTGCGGCGGGGCGAACCCCAGCCCTGGCCACGGCCTCCTCGCTGCCGCATGATGACCATCGCGAACCAGAAGGGCGGGGTCGGTAAGACGACCTCCGCGGTGAACCTGGCCGCCAGCCTGGCCCAGCACGGCGCGCGGGTCCTGGTGGTCGACCTCGATCCGCAGGGCAACGCGTCGACCGCCCTGGACGTGCCGCATCACATCGGCACTCCGTCCGTCTACGACGTGCTGGTCGATGACCGTCCGCTGGCCGAGGTGGTTCGTCCGGCCGGGGACCTGCCCGGGCTGTACTGTGCGCCTGCCACCATCGACCTGGCCGGGGCGGAGATCGAACTGGTGCCGGTGGTGGCCAGGGAACTGCGCCTGGCCCGGGCGCTGAAGGCCTATGACACGTCGAACCTGGACTATGTGCTGGTCGACTGCCCCCCGTCGCTCGGGCTGCTGACGCTGAACGCTCTGGTGGCCGCCGAGGAGGTGCTGCTGCCCATCCAGTGTGAGTACTACGCGCTCGAAGGCGTCCAGCAACTGCTCAACACCGCCGACCTGGTGCGGGTCAACTTCAACCCGGGCCTGCACGTCTCGACCGTGCTGCTGACGATGTACGACGGCCGCACCCGCCTCGCCTCCGACGTGGCCGACGACGTGCGTGCCCACTTCGGCACCTCGGTGCTGAGCACTATCATCCCGAGGAGCGTCCGGGTGTCCGAGGCGCCCAGCCGGGGACGGTCGGTGATCACCTACGATCCCACGTCGAGTGGCGCGATCGCGTACACCGAAGCGGCGCGCGAGCTGGCGATGCAGTCAGCCGCCGCGGTGGCACGACCAGAGCGGTAAGGCAATAGCAGGGCTGGAACGGCGCCGTCTAGAACGGTGCAGTCGAGGACGGTGCGGGGAGATCGGGAGAGGCAGTGGCTCAGCAAAGGCGCGGACTAGGCCGGGGACTCGGCGCGCTCATCCCGGAATCCTCCCGGCTGGCGGATGGCGACGCCGCCCGGAGGCCGGATACCGCCGCGCAGGCGCCCGCCGGTGCCGCACCGGCCGGATCCGCGGCTCCGGCGGAGGTCTTCGGCGCTCACTACCAGGAGATCGAGGTCTCCGCGATCACGCCGAACCCCCGGCAGCCGAGGCAAGCCTTCGACGAGGAGGCGCTCGACGAACTCGCTGAGTCCATCCGGCAGGTCGGGCTGCTCCAGCCGGTGGTGGTCCGTGCGGCCGGGCCCCGCCGGTACGAGCTCATCATGGGCGAACGCCGGTGGCGCGCCTGCCAGCGGGCCGGGCTGACCGAGATCGGCGCCATCGTCAAGCAGACCCAGGACAACGAGTTGCTCCGGGACGCCCTGATCGAGAACCTGCACCGCCAGCAGCTCGACCCGCTGGAAGAGGCCGCGGCCTACCAGCAGCTCCTGGACGATTTCGGCGCCACCCACGAGGAGCTGGCCGGCAAGATAGGCCGCTCCCGCCCGCACATCACCAACACGCTCCGGCTGCTGAACCTGCCGCCCGCCGTCCAGAAGCGGGTGGCGGCGGGCGTGCTCAGCGCCGGCCATGCCCGGGCCCTGCTCGGCCTGCCGGATCCCGACGCGCAGGAGCGCCTGGCCGCCCGGGTCGCGGCCGAGAACCTGTCGGTCCGTGCCGTGGAGGAAATCGTTGCGATCGGCTTCGACGACTCGCCGCCACGCCGTTCGGCCCGCACCGGCACCAGGCCGCCGACCGCCCCGGGCCTCCGGCGCCTGGCCGACCGCCTTTCCGACCTGTTCGAGACCCGGGTCAAGGTGGAACAGGGCCGGCGCAAGGGGAAGATCATCGTCGAGTTCGCGACGGTCGATGACCTGGAGCGGATCGTGCGGGCCATGAGCCCAGCCGCGGCCGGTGACGAGCCTGCGGAGTAGCGGGACCACACGGCACCAGGCGTCCGGCGGAGCGTGCTGACCGGCGTCCGCAGCAGAGCCTGTCATGTTTCACGGGAAACATCGGCGGCATGGCGGCTAGCCGGCCGTGGCCCTGATGGCGGCCAGGAAGGTGTCGACGTCAGCTTCGGTGGTGTCGAAGGCGGTCATCCAGCGGACCATGTTCTCGTCCTCATCCCAGACATGGAACGCCCAGTCGCGGTGCAGGGCGGCGATGTGCCGCGGCCGGAGCCGGGCGAAGACCGCGTTGGCCTGGACGGGGTGGACGAGCTGCACGCCGTCCACGGCCTCCGCCCCTTCGGCCAGCCGCCGGGCCACGGCGTTGGCGTGCGCCGCGTTGGACCGCCAGAGGTCATCCCGCAGCAGCGCGCTGAACTGGGCGGCCACGAAACGCATCTTCGAGGTGAGCTGGGTCTGCTGCTTGCGCAGGTAGGGTACGTCGGCGGCCAGGCCGGAGCGCATGACGACCAGGGCTTCCGCGCCCATCGCGCCGTTCTTGGTGGCGCCGAAGCTGAGCACGTCCGCGCACTCGGCCAGTTCGCCCAGCGAGCAGTCCAGCGTGGCGGCCGCGTTGGCCAGCCGCGCCCCGTCCAGGTACAACCGCAGGCCGCTGGCCTGGCAGAAGTCGGCCATCTTCCGCAGTTCGGCGAGCGTGTAGCAGGTGCCGAGCTCGGTCGACTGGGTGATGGCGACCACGCCCGGCTGGGCACGGTGGTCGTCACCACGGCCGGACAGCTTCTCCGCGATGAGCTCCGGGGTGATCTTCCCGTCCGCGCTCGGCACTGGCAGCAGCTTGGTGCCGAGGAGCCGCTCCGGCGCGCCGCACTCGTCGGTGTAGATGTGCGCGGAGTCGGCGCAGATGACAGCCTCGTGCCGGCGTAGCAGCAGGCTCAGGCCGAGCACGTTGGCGCCGCTGCCGTTCAGCACCAGGAAGGCATCGCGGGCGCCGAAGGCCGCACGCAGTCCCGCGGTGGCCTGCTCGGTCCACGGGTCGGCACCGTAGGCCACCGTGTCACCGGAGTTCGCGTCCGTGATCGCGCGGAGGACGGCCGGGTGGACGCCCGCGTGGTTGTCACTGCCGAAGCTCTTGCGCTGTGTCATGTCCCCGAGCCTAGGACGCCGCCCGGACGCCCGGAAATTCAGCTGTCCGGCGGCGGGGAGGGCCTGGGCCAGGACCGGGTGGGCGCGACGGCCGGCGCTCAGCGGAGCGTGATCACGTTCGCGGTGATCAGCGCGGCCGCGTCGGAGGCGAGGTAGGCGATCACCTCGGCGACCTCGCCCGGGCTGGCGATGTGGATAAGCGTCGCACTGGCGGCGACCTGGTCCCGTACGGCGTCGGTGACCCAGCCGGTGTCGGTGACCGGCGGGTGCACCACGTTGGCCGTGACGCCGAACGGCGCCAGTTCCAGCGCGGCCGACATCGTGTAGCCCGGGTCGGGTCAGGCCCCGCGGGCGTGCGCCTGCTCGAGCAGGCGCACGCAGGTGCTGCCGAACGAGTGGCCCGACGCCTCCAGCGCCAGCGGCAGCGTGCTCGTCTCGGTCATCCCCGGTGCCACGTTGACCTCGAGGAACCAGGCCGTGCCCGCCTCGTCGACGATGAGGTCGGTCCGGGACAGGTCGCGCAGGCCGAGGACCGTGTGCGCGGCGATGGCGATTCTGGCCACCTCGCCGGCCACGCCGGCGGGCAGCCGGGCCGGGACGTAGAACTCCGTCTTGCCCGCCGTGTACCTGGCCGCGTAGTCGTACTCGCCCTCGCCGGGGACGATCTCGACCGCGGGCAGCGCCTGCGGCCCCTGGCCCAGGTCGATCACGCCGACGGCCACCTCGGTGCCGGAGATGTACCGCTCGATCAGCGCGGTGTCGCCGTAGGCGAAGCAGCTGAGCACCGCGGCCGGAAGTTCCGCCGCGGTGCGGACCGGCCCGGCACCCAGGGCCGAACCGCCGCGGGAGGGCTTGACGTACAGCGGCAGCCCGAGCCTGGCCACGATGAGGTCGATGACCGCGGCGGCGCCGAGGTCGTGGAAGGTCTCCCGGGGCAGCGTCACCGACGGCGGCGTGACCAGCCCCGCGGCCGCGGTCAGCGCCTTGGCCGTCGGCTTGTCGAAGGCCATCTGGCAGGCGCTGGCCACCGAGCCGACGTAGGGCACGCCGGCCAGGCCGAGCACCTCCCTGATCGCGCCGTCCTCCCCGCACACGCCGTGGATGGCCGGGAACACCGCGCTGGGCGGGTCGCTGCGCAGCAGCGAGAGCAGGGCCGCGTCGGCGTCCGCGACGATGGCGTGCAGGCCGGCCTCGGCCAGGGCGTCTCGGACCCGGTCCCCGGAGCGCAGCGACACTTCTCGCTCGGGGGACAGGCCACCGGCCAGTACGACGATACGCTCGAGATCGTTCATGGTTTCGAAAATACTGCCTTACCTAGTAACCCGGTCCGAAGTCGTCACGTAGCTGGACCTCGGTGCCGATCACCGAGGCGAGCCGGCGGATCCCCTCGGTGATCCGGGCCGGCTCGGGGAGCGAGTAGCACAGCCGGGCGTGCTGCGCGCCCGAGCCGTCGGCGTAGAAGCCGGTGCCCGGCACGTAGGCGACCCGCGACGAGATCGCCCGCGGCAGCATCGTCTTGGCGTTGATCCCTTCGGGGAGGCGGAGCCAGACATAGAAGCCGCCGGCCGGCCGGGTCCAGTGGCATCCCGGCGGCATCATGCTGGACAGCGCGCTCAGCGTCGCGTCCCGGCGCTCCCGGTACAGCTCACGGAAGTCCTTGACCTGCTCGCGCCAGGGCTGGGTGTTCAGGTACTCGCGCACGGTCAGCTGGGAGAAGCTGGACTGGCAGAGCACGGCCGACTCGGCCGCCAGGATCAGCTTCTCCCTGATCGCCGTCGGCGCGACCGCCCAGCCCACCCGCACGCCCGCGGCGAAGGTCTTGGAGAACGTGCCGAGGTAGACGACCCCCTCCGCGTCGTCGGCCCGCAGCGTGCGCATCGGCTCGCCGTCGAAGCCGAGCAGGCCGTACGGGTTGTCCTCGACGACCAGCAGGCCCGCACGGCGGCAGATGTCCAGGATGCGGTGGCGCCGGCCGGCGGCCAGGGTGACCCCGGCGGGATTGTGGAAGTTCGGCACGGTGTAGAGGAACTTGGCCCGGCGTCCGGCTGCGGCCGTGCGCCTGACGGCCTCCTCGAGGGCCGCCGGGATGAGCCCGTCGTCGTCCATCGCCACGTGCACCACGTCGGCCTGGTAGGACGTGAAGGCGCCCAGAGCGCCCACGTAGGAGGGCGCCTCGACCAGGATCACGTCGCCGGGGTCGATGAAGATCCTGGCCATCAGGTCAAGTGCCTGCTGGGAGCCGGTGGTGACCACCACCTCGTCGGGGTGGGCGCGGATCTGCTCGAGCGCCATGACGTCGCAGATCCGCTCCCGCAGGGCCGCGTCTCCCTGCGCGGTGCAATACTGCAGCGCGGTCGCGCCCTGGCTGGCGATGAGCTGGCCGACCATGTCGCCGACCACGTCGAGGGGCAGCGCCGCCACGTAGGGCGAGCCGCCGGCCAGTGATACGATCTCAGGCCGGGCCGCCACCGCGAACAAGGCCCTGATTTCCGAAGCCACCATGCCAACCGCACGTTCGGCGTACTGACCGACATACCGGTCAATGCGTTGCGGCTGCGATATCGGGTGTGGCTCGGGTGTCACGGCCTCTCTCCTGAAGTCGTCGGCTCTGTTTCCCCGGGGACACGACCGTCCCGTCCCCCTTGAGTATCATGCCAGGATACGGGGTATCTTCCGGGAGCGCTTGTGGATTCCGCTGGGGAACAGGATGTCACGTCGTATTGTCAACATCACGCTGGATAATCTCGGTGACCTTCCGCCGAAGTGCCGCAAATGCGTTTTCTGGGAACTCGGCCCGGTCGGCCGGGCGCGCGCCGAGGAAAGCGGCGACCCGGGACTCGAGAAGGAGTCGTGGGTCTCGTCCGTCCTGCTCGAGTGGGGAAGCTGCGGGAAGATCGCCTATGTCGACGGCGTGCCCGCCGGGTACATGCTGTTCGCGCCGCCGCAGTACGTGCCCCGCTCGATAGCCTTCCCGACCAGCCCGGTGAGCGCCGACGCGGTGCTGTTCATGACCGCCCACCTGCTCAGCGAGTTCGCCGGCGGCGGCATCGGCCGGATGCTGGTCCAGGCCATGGCCAAGGACCTCACCCGCCGGGGGGTGCGGGCCATCGAGGCCTTCGGCGACCGGCGCTGGGAGTCGCCCGCCTGCATGCTGCCGGTCGACTACCTGCTCGCGGTGGGGTTCAAGACCGTCCGTCCGCACCACCGTTTCCCGCGGCTGCGGATGGAACTGCGGACCGCGCTCACCTGGCGCGAGGACGTCGAGGTGGCGCTGGAGCGGCTGCTCGGGTCCATGACGCCGTCGACCCCCCAGGGCGCCCTGCGGCCGGTGTGACGGGGCGGCGGGGCCGGGGACCCGGCGCCCGCCGTACCCCTGGGGGGCCTTTTAGCTGCCGAACGGGTTAGATATAGTCGGCCAGCTCACGCAGGAGCGCCGACTTCGGCTTCGCCCCCACGATCTGCTTGACGACCTGGCCGCCGGAGAAAACGTTCATGGTCGGAATGGCCATGATGCCGTATCGCTGCGACACCGCGGGATTCTCGTCGATGTTCAGCTTGACCACGTTGACCTTCTCCGCGTACTCGGTGGCGATCTCCTCGAGCACCGGGGCGACCATGCGGCACGGACCGCACCATTCGGCCCAGTAATCCACGATGACCGGCTTGTCGCTCTTCAGGACCTCCGCCTCGAAGGTCTCGTCCGTCACGACCTTGGTCGCGCCCACTGCGATCACATCCTTAATTGCGATGAATATTTTCCGCGGCTCAGTGTTCCTGGCCGGCCAGCCAGCGCTCGGCGTCGAGTGCCGCCGCGCAGCCCGTGCCGGCCGCGGTGACCGCCTGCCGGTAGCCGCGGTCTACGACGTCGCCGCAGGCGAAGACGCCCTCGATGGCGGTACCCGTGGACGGCTGGTCGACCAGCAGGTAGCCGTCGGGATCGGTGCCGAGCTGGCCGTCGAACAGGTCGGAGCGCGGGTCGTGGCCGATGGCCACGAACACCCCGGTCACCGGGAGCACCTGCTCGGTGCCGTCCTTGGTGCTCCTGATCCGCAGGCCCGTGACCTTGTCCGAGCCGAGGACCTCCGCGACCTCGCTGTCCCACCGGAACGTGATCTTGGGGTTGGCGAACGCCCGCTCCTGCATGATCTTCGAGGCGCGGAGCGTGTCGCGCCGGTGGACCACCGTCACGGACTTGCCGAACCGGGTGAGGAACATCGCCTCTTCCATGGCCGAGTCGCCGCCGCCGATGACCGCGATGTCGTGACCACGGAAGAAGAACCCGTCGCAGGTGGCGCACCAGGAGACGCCGTGCCCGCCGAGTTCCTTCTCGCCCGGCACGCCGAGTTCCTTGTACCTGGAGCCGGTGGCGATGATCACGGCCTTGGCCTGGTAAGTCTCGCTGTCGGTCTTGACCACCTTGGGGTCTGCGGCCAGGTCGACCGCCGTCACGTCGTCCGCCAGCAACTCGGCGCCGAACCGCTCCGCCTGCTTGCGCATCGAGTCCATCAGCTCGGGACCCATGATGGCGTCGGGGAACCCCGGGAAGTTCTCCACCTCGGTGGTCTGCATGAGCGCGCCGCCGGCCGTGACCGAACCCTCGAAGACCAATGGCCTCAGCTCGGCACGCGCCGCGTAAAGTGCCGCCGTGTAACCGGCCGGGCCGGACCCGATGACAATGACGTTCCGGGCTTCGGTCACTTCTGCCAACCGTAATCAACCCCTCATCTACTGGCATCCAGTGAACAGATACTAGGGCTCTTAGATTCCCGCTGGCAGCGATGTGCGGGCGCGCAGGTCAGCATTGGTGCCCGAGCAGCCCGGACCCGCAACCCAGGCGGTGTAGCGCGGTCCCGCGCGCGTCACGACGATGGTGGCCGGGTGACCCTGGTAACGAGCCAGCAGCACCCGGACCGGGCTGGCGCTCCCGGCCACCTCGCGCACGCACGCCAGCACCCCCGCGGGCACCTGCTGCCCGGCCGTAGGTGCCGTCCCGAGCGCCTTCTCCAGCTGCTGCGCCAGGCCGGCCGGTGGAAGTTGGTGCTGTCGCGGACGACGGTGAAGCCAGCCGGGGACTGCCGCTGCGAGCGGATCGACGCCCCGCTGTGCGGTGGCAGGGAGGCGGGGGCCGCGGCACGATTGGCGGCCCCGTTCGGGCCGGCCACCGACTTCGCGGCGGCGCTGCCCGCCGATGAGGCGATGCTCTGGCTCCCCGGGCCGCCGGCGATCAGGCTCAGGCCGTAGCCGCCGGCGGCCAGCACCACGGCCGCCGCGGCGGCGACCGGGGCGAGCACGCGCCGGGACGGGAGGCGGAAACCCTGGTGCGCGGCCCGCCGGGAGCGCGTCCCGGGTTCCGGCGAAGGCTCGCGCCCGGCTCGTTCGGCATCATTCCTGGCCGTCACCTCGGCGGCGAGCACGGTGTCCAGCCGCCGGGCCACCCGGTCCGGCAGGACCGGCGCCGGGACCGACGCGAGCAGCACCGGGACCCCGGCGAGCTGGTCGCCGAGGGCGGTGCAGCGATCGCATCCCGCCAGGTGCGCGGCGATCCGGGCGCCACTTCGCCCGGTGACCAGTCCCGCGCGGAACTCGGCCAGGGTCGCGGCGTCCACGTGGGTCACCGGCGCACTCATATATCTCCTCCCTGCGCAGGTTGGACGCTCTCGGTGGTCGATCGGTTCCCTTGCAGGTGCTGTACGTAGGGGAGCAGCCGGGCGCGGGCCCGGGCGCAGCGGCTCTTCACCGTGCCCGGTGAGACGTCCAGGATCGCGGCGGCATCGGCCACGGCGAAGCCGAGCATGTCGACCAGGACGAGCGCGGCGCGCTGCTGGGGCGGGAGGACCCGCAGCGCGGCGTCCACGTCCAGCCTGGTGTCCGCGGCCCGCGCGGGATCGCCGTCCTGCGCCACCAGGGCCTCGAAGGCCTGCTCGTCCCCGGCGGCCAGGACCGGCCGGGCGGCGCGGCGGCGCAGCCGGTCGAGCGACGCGTTGACCACGATCCGGTGCAGCCAGGTGGTGACGGCCGACTCGCCGCGGAAGTCGGCGGCCCGCCGGAACGCGGACACCATCGCGTCCTGGAGCGCGTCGGCGGCCTCCTCCGGGTCGCAGACCGTGCGCAGCGCCACCGCCCACAGCCGGTCCCGGTGCCTGCGGAAAAGCTCGCCGAACGCGTCCGCGTCGCCGGCCACGTGCCGGCGGAGCAGTTCCTGGTCAGACGGTCCTGGCCGGCCGGGGTCCGGCATCGGTCATCAGCCCGACTGGCCCGCGGCGTAACCGCGCACGATGACGTTGTAGATCTGCGCCTCATACTTGCCCGGGTTCCCGGTCAGCTGCGGCAGGTCGGTCAGCCAGATGAGCACGTAGCGGCCGGTGGCCTGATTCGTCACGTTGAAGGTGGTGCCGTCCGCGGCGGTGGCGGAACTCTGCACCAAGGTGAAGTTCCGCAGCGCCGCCAGGCTGGACGCGTTGCTGTTGCCGATCTCGATGTCGACGTGGGTGCAGCAGGGGGCGCCGAATTGGACCATCAGCTGGCTCAGCCGCACCTGCCTGCCCATGTCGAGGACCAGGCCGGTGCCTTTCTTCAGGTCGCCGAAGACGGGACTGAAGTAGTAGCTGGTATGCCAGAACGTGCTGGTGCTGCCGTCGATCGCGTTCCGCGCCTCGGCGGGATCGTCGTCGTCGGCGCTGCCGAGCGGGTTGTAGACGGTCGCGCTGACCGGCTTGAGCACGGCGGCGGCCGCGACCGCGGTCGGTGACGACGGGTGCGACCGGGGCGGCGTGGCCGACGCCGAGCGGTGCAGGCTGTGGCTGACCGACCACGCGACCGCCCCGATGGCCGCCAGGACGAGCACGATCACCACGCTGACCACGGCCCGGGCCGCCGCGGAGCGCTGGCCGGGCGGCGTCCGGCCGCCGGTGCGGGGCCGCTGGGTCCTGGCCGCCGCATCCGGCGGCGGGTACGAGCCGGCCGTTCCGTCCGGCTGGTAGCCGTAGCCGCGGGTCGCCGTCGGCCCGGGCGCCGTGGCCGCCGGGGAGACCGGCAACGGCAGCGGCGGGGCGGCGTCCGCCAGGGCGTCGGCGAACATCGCTACCGTGCTGAGCGCCGGGCCGTGCCGGTTCGGGCGCTGGAACAGCGCACGGCAGGTCACGTCGTCGATGCCGGCCTGGCACGCCGGCCGACACCTGGCGCGGCGCGCACGGGATCCCGTCGTTCTCCGGCGCGGGCGGGAGCAGCCCCGGCGCGGACCCGCCGGGCATCTGGCGGCCGGGCCAGTAGCCGGTCAGCGCGGCGTAGAGCAGCCGGGCGAGGTCGCGGGTGTCGATGACCTCCGGGTCATCGGGCCCGATGCCGGCCAGCTGGCCGGCCGCCGCCAGCGCGGGCCCGGCCAGGGCGGCGTCGATGCCGAGCCCGGCGATCTTAACCCCGCCGCGCGGCGTCCAGTGCAGGCAGGCCGGATCGAGCCGCAGGTGGGCCAGGCCGACCTGGTGCGCGGCCGCGACCGCCCGGGCGGCCTCGGCGACCAGCGCGGCCGCGCGCGGCGGATCCAGCGGGCCTTCGGAGAGCATGTCGAGCAGTGACTCGCCAGCCACCCACTCGAGCACCACGTAGGGGAGATCATCGGCGTCCTCCACGTCGAATACCTGGGAAAAACGCGGATCGCCGAGCCGGGCCGCGGCCCGGGCCGCGGTGACGGTCTCGGCCACCCGGGGGAATCCGGCCGCGAAGGTGAGCACGGTGACAGCCCGGGCGAGGGTCTCATCCGTGGCTTTCCAGTACGTCCAGCCTGCGCCCTCGCTGACCTGGTCGACGAGACGATAGCGTCCCGCCAGCCGGGTTCCTGGTTCCGACGTGTATGTGCTCATAGGTTGCCACCCATGCTAATGCCGGCCACTGCGCCCGCCGAACCTCGCGGTGACCGTCTTGACCAGGAACCCGAACTCGGCTACCCGCAGTGACCTGGCACAGAGCGCGTAGAGCGCGACGGCGCCACCGCCGCCGACGACGGTAACGATCAGGCCATAGGTCCCGCTGGGATTGGTCAGCACGTGTCCCGCGCCGACCATCACGGCCAGCGCGAAGACCAGCCCGGGCACGGTCGCCAGGTGCATCCGGGTCAGGCTCCGGGCGATCGCCCACCCGTCGAGGCTGCCGACCCGGCGCAGCAGCAGCGCCCACCCGGCGATCGTGCCGACCAGGTTCGCCAGCCCGTAGACGACGGCCAGCCCGGCGACCACGTGCGCGCCCGGCAGTACCGACTGAGCGATGAGGGCGCCCGCGATGCTGACGCACATCGTGAGCAGGCCGACGAAGGCGGCGGTCCGGCTGTCCTGGAAGGAGTAGAACACCCGCAGCTGCAGCTGGGTGAGCATGTACGGCACCAGGCCGAGGGCGAACAGGCCGAAGACCTCGCCGATGTAGCGCGCTTCCGCGGGCGTGTTGCTGCCGTAGGAGAACAGGAACTCGGCCAGCGGGCCGCCGAGCACGGCGAGGTAGAGCGCGGCCGGGACCACGAGCACGGAGGCCAGCCGGACGCCGATCGAGAAGTCGTCCCTGACCAGCGAATACCGGCGCGCACTCGCATGTTCGCTCATCCGGGGCAGCAACGCCGTGATCACCGAGATGCCGACGATCGCGTACGGCAGCTGGAACAGCTGCCACGCGATGGAGTACGCGGAATAACCGTTCCGGCCCGCCGAGGCCGCGTTCGCGACCCGCTGGGCGACCAGGTAGCCGGCGAACTGGGTGATCACATAGAACGACATCCAGCCGGCCATCCGGCCCATCTCGGTCACCTCGCCGGGCCGGAAGCCTAGCGTGGGCCGCCACCTGAACCCGGCCGCCCGCAGTGACGGGAACAGCGCGACGGTCTGCGCCACCACACCCAGCGTGGTGCCGATTCCGAGCAGCTGCACGCCGACGGCGGAGATGTTCGACGGGTCTTTGTGCAGGCCCACCGTCAGCACGTAGAGCCCGCCGAGGACGATCACGACCAGGTTGTTGACGACCGGCGCCCACATCGGCGCCGCGAACCGGCCGCGCGTGTTGAGGATGGCCCCGATCAGGGAGCTCATCCCGTAGAAGAAGATCTGCGGGATGAAGAAGTAAGCCCACACCACCATCAGGTTGTGCTCGGCGCCGTGGATCGTGGGCGCGGGCAGGGTGACCAGCGGGGCCGCCAGCAGCGTGGCCACCCCGGTGACCGCCAGCAGGGCCAGCGCGCCGAGGGTGAACAGCCGCTGCGCGTAGGCCTCGCCGTGGTCCGGGTCGCGCTGTGCCGCCCGGACCAGCAGCGGCACCACCACGCTGGTGAAGATGCCGCCGAGCATCAGGTAGTAGACGGTGTTCGGCAGCGTGTTGGCGTTGTTGTACGCGTTGCCGAGCGCCGCGGTGCCCATCGCGTACACCAGGACGAGAGTGCGCAGGAAGCCGGTGGCGCGGGAGACCAGGGTGCCGACCGCCATGCCGGCGCCGGAGCGTACCAGGCTGGAACGCTGGGTCGCGGCCTGCGCCGGCGCCCCGGCGTGACGGGCGCCCGCGCCGACGGCCCCGGTCGTTCCCCGCGGACCGCCAGGCGGGGGACCCGGTGGACCCGGCCGGGCCGGGGTGAAGGTGGGCTGGGGGCGCTGCGGCTGGGCCGGGGTGAAGGTGGGCTGGGGGCGCTGCGGCTGGCCGGGCCCCGGCGGCGGGTAGCCGGTCGTCCTCGGTACCCGGCGCCAGCCCGGAGGGGCCTCAGTCGAGCCGGGTACCTGGGACGACCCGGGGCCAGGCGGTCGGCGCGGCCGGGCTGGCGGGGCCGGCCACTCGAGCGCCAGCGGCAGCGTGGTCTCGGCCGGGCTCGGGCCGCCGCCCGGCATCGGCCCCTCGACCGGTGGCAGCGGGTCCGGGACGTCATGCCGGGCGCGCCGCGGCGGGCCGCCGTCGTCGTCCGGTTCGGGTTCGCCGGCCCGGTGCTCGCCGGGCCCGGGATCAGGCGTCGTCGACCCAGCGTCGTGCATCGGCCAGGTCATCCGGTGCCTCCGTCGGGTGTAGCGGGTCGCTGGTGCCAGTCACGACGCTACCCGGTGGGTCCGCCTCCTTGGGGGGAAGATCCGTGCCGTCGTGCAGCCACCGCCGGGCGCCGCGATACGCCGAGGTGAGCACGAGGACGCCGATCGCGGCGGCGATCAGGAACAAGATCGCCCGGCCGTACCTGGTCGACACCACGACGAGCTTCGCGGAGACCGGCAGCACCGTCCCGTCCGCGCTGGTTAGGCCGAGCAGGATCTCGGTGGACCCCTGCGGGGCCGAGGAGACCGGCAGCCGCACCGTCACCGGCTCGCCGGGCGGCACGATGATCCGGTTCTGGAAGTGGCCAACGGTCAGCTGGGAGGTCCGGCCGGGCGAGTTGACCGCGCTGGCCACCACCGTGACCTGGATGGCCTGGTGCAGGCCGTTCTGGATGGAGACGGGCACGAGCCCGGCGGAGCCGCCCATCGGGACCTGCGCCGACGTGATGATCTTGACCTTGTCCTCGGCGCCGCTGAGGTAATCCTTCAGGCTGGTCACCAGCGCCTGACCCGGCGCCGCCGCGCCGCCGCGCCAGGCGGCCGACTCCGTGGCGACCAGGGCCTGGTCCAGCGACTGCGGATAGGCCGCCCCCGGCTTGTAGAGCATGGACTTGTACACGCTGAGCCGGTCGCCAGCCTGGTGCACCTGGCCGAGGTAGGCCCGGCTGAGCTCGCCCGGGCTGGCCCGGCCGGCGGCCGGCGGCACCCGCTGGACCGTGCGCTGGGTGTCCGGCGCCGAGCTCAGGCTGCCCAGCGGAGTCGCCGCCAGCCACGGGGTGGTGGTGGTCTCGCCGAGCAGGTCATCGGCCAGCGTCTGCGACGGGCTCCAGTCGGCGGGCGGCGCCACCACGACCGCGCGAGCGGAGTTGGGCGCCTCGGCGGCGATCATCGCCGTCTCGGCGAGGAACCGCTGCCTGACGGCGAACTCGGTGTACTTCGGCAGGCTGCCGGTGCTGGCGTCGCCGGCCTGGAGCACGCTGGTCAGCGTCTCGTCGGAGAGCAGGACGTTCATCGGCAGCCCGGCGACCCGCAGCGAGGTGACCGCGTCGTCGGGCCGGAAGACGGTGGCGGCGTCGGCGGGCCGCATCTCGCTGCTGTTCAGCACCACCGTGCCGACGTGCTTGGTCGCGGCGAGGCTGGTGAGCACGGACAGGTCCGCGGTGCCGCCCGGCGGCCAGGCGACCTCGGGGCCGAACTTCCCGTGCAGCACGCCGTCCGCCACCGCGTCGCCGGTGCTGAAGGCGGTGGTCAGGTCGGTGGTCAGGCCCTGGTGTACGAGGGCGCTCACGTCGACGTTGGCGTACGGGGTGATCACGGTCGGCTGGGCGGGCGACACCTCCCGCAGCGCGGCCAGCCATTTCCCGGCGGCGGCGAGGGCCGGCTTGTACGGGGCGCCGGTGCAGTTCGCCCGGCCGCCCACCTGGTAACGCTGGGTCATGGTGGCGACGTCGCTGAGCAGCGCCGGGTCGATGACCCAGGTCAGTCCGGCGTCCTCGTGGCTGGCCCCGGCGGCGAGCAGGGCCGACAGGCGGCCGCCCGGGCTCAGGCTCGCGGCCAGGTCGTTGTTGGTCAGGGCCGCGCACGCCTGGTGGTGCGGCTGGTCGATGAGCGGCCACAGCCAGGCGACCTTGAGCGGGCTGAGCAGGCTCGCCGCCTGCTGGCCGGGCCAGAACGGGAGCAGCGTCTGCTCGGCCGAGAACACGTTGCCGGACAGGTCCTGCAGCTGCGCGGTCACCGGGTACACGCCGAACACGCTGATCCCCGCCGCGGCGACCCGGAACGAGGTGCGCCACGCCACGGTGCCGCCGGGCCGCACGGTGGCCGGGATTCCGAACGGCTGCCCGGCGGTCTCCAGGTTGGCGGCCGCGTTGTGGGCCAGGTAGGAATCCATGTTGTCGCGGTTCGCGAACCGGGCCGGCGAGGTGTACAGCTGCACGAGCAGCCCGGCCCGGGTCTGGCGGGTGTGGTTGGTGACCGTCCCGGACAGGCTGACCGTGGCGTCCGGCGTGGCGTACGGCGGGTTCATCGAGTTGATGGTCACCGAGAGGCCGCTCGCGCTGCCCGCATCCGGGCTGGCCTGGGCCGCGGGCGCGGCGGCCAGCCCGGCGGCGAGGATCGCCGTCGCGCCGGCGGCTGCGGTCAATGCCGCGGCCAGGGACAGGATCCGTCCCTTGATCTTCGCCGCCCGCTCGCCGTACACACCTGAATGTTAGTGTCTGCCGGCCACCCGTGGCGGCTCCCGCCGCGGCCGCCGCAGCCGGCCGGTTATTATCGTTCGCGCCGGACCCGCGCGGTCGATACCCTCGATGGCCGTGTCCATGAGCAACGAACAGCGGAGGGCGGCCGCCGCGCTGCTGCGCGAGCGGGTGCCAGCCGCGGCCGAGATCGGCCGCCTGTTCGCGCGCCATGGCCACGAGCTCGCGCTGGTCGGCGGCCCGGTCCGGGACGTATTCCTGGGTCAGCGGCCCGGTGACCTCGACCTCACCACCGACGCGACGCCGGACCAGGTGCTCGGGCTGACCAGGGGCTGGGCCGACAGGACCTGGACGGTCGGGATCGCCTTCGGCACCGTCGGGCTGCGCAAGGGGAACTCGGTGTTCGAGATCACCACCTATCGCAGCGAGCAGTACGGGCGGACCTCGCGCAAGCCCGACGTGCGGTACGGCCGGTCGCTCGAGGAAGACCTGGGCCGCCGGGATTTCACCGTCAACGCGATGGCGGCCCGGCTGCCCGGATACGAGTTCACCGACCCGTTCGGCGGCTTCGAGGCGCTGAAAGAGAAGGTGCTGCGGACCCCGGGCCCGCCGGAGCGGTCGTTCGGCGACGACCCGCTGCGCATCCTGCGCGCCGCCCGGTTCGCCGCTCAGCTGGGCTTCACGATCGCGCCCGAGGTGCGCGCGGCCATGACCGAGCAGGCGGGCCGGCTGGACATCGTCTCCGCCGAGCGGATCACCGCCGAGCTGACCAAGCTGATGCTGGCACCCGACCCCGCGCTCGGCATCGACGTGCTGGTCCAGACCGGGGTCGCCGACGAGGTGCTGCCCGAGGTGTCCCGGCTCCGGATGGAAGCCGACGAGCACTACCGGCACAAGGACGTTTACCAGCACAGCCTCACCGTGCTGCGGCAGGCCATCAGGCTCGAGCCGCGGTACGGGCTCGACGGCGACCTCGTCGTCCGGCTGGCCGCGCTGCTGCACGACATCGGCAAGCCGAAGACCCGGACCCTGCTGCCCGGCGGGCGGGTCGGGTTCCACCTGCACGAGGTGGTCGGCGCGAAGCTGGCCAGGCGCAGGCTGGCCGCGCTGCGCTTCCCGAACGACGTGGTGCGGGACGTGTCCCGGCTGGTGGAGCTGCACCTGCGGTTCCACGGGTACGCCGAGGGGGTCGCCGGTCGGGGGGGCCCGCCGGCGGGGTCGTCCCCCCCGGAGCCAGCATGGACCGACTCGGCGGTCCGCCGGTACGTGCGGGACGCCGGGCCGCTGCTGACCCGGCTGCACGTGCTGACCCGGGCCGACTGCACCACCAGGAACCAGGCCAAGGCGGCCCGGCTGGCCCGTGCCTACGACGGCCTCGAGGACCGCATCACCGAGCTCAGCGAGCAGGAGGAACTGGCCAGGATCAGGCCGGAGCTCGACGGCAACGCGATCATGCGGATCCTCGGGATCCCGCCCGGCCCGCTGGTGGGGCGGGCCTACGATTTCATGCTCGAGCTGCGCATCGCCGAAGGGGAGCTCGGCCAGCAGCGGGCCACTCAGGAACTGCTGCGCTGGGCGGCCGCCGAGGGGATCCTCCCGCCCCCGCCGGAGCCGGGCGGCGACTGACCCCGCACGGACAGCCAGTACACCGCGGCGGCGACCGCGTATCCCGCCGCCACCACGCCCACGACGGCCGGCGAGCGCCCGTCGGACGGCATGAAGGCCGAGCTGAGAGCGGCGCCGATCACGTACGTGACGTTGAACATCATGTCGTAGAAGGCGAAGATCCGGCCCCGGTAGGCATCGTCCACCTCCTCCTGCAGGATCGTGGTGGCGCAGATGGCCACGCCCTGCCGGGTGAGGTACAGGCAGAACCCGACGGCCAGGTAGGCGGCCTGGATGAAGGTCTCGCCCAGCGTGGCCGTCACCACCGCGCTCGCGGCGAGCAGCAGCGTGATCCAGGCGGGCTTGGACAGCCGCCCGGTGGCCGGCGGGGTCACCAGCGCCGCGCAGGCGTAGCCGATGCCGGAGGCGATCACCAGCGCCCCGATGTGACCTTCGGCCGCGCCCGCGCTCGACCGGTAGAAGTAGTTCCGGTACAGCAGGATCGACATCAGGAACAGCGGCCCGAACAGGAAGCTGAAGGCGCCGGTGGCGCCGAGCGCCGCCGCCGGGCCGCGCTGCCTGATGACGTAGCGCGCGCCGTCGGCCAGCCCGGCCGTCACCGAGGCGAGCTCGCTGCGCAACCGCCCAGGCGGCTGCCCGGGCGCGCGCACCGGCCCGAGCAGGTCGCGCCGCATGGTGGCCGCGACCAGGCTCGCCGCCACGTAGCAGCCGCCCCCGGCGAGCACGGTGATCGCGGCGCCGCGCTCCGTGTTGCCGGTGGCGACGTTGAGCCCCAGCGCGACGACGCCGCCGATCGTCGCCATGATGCCGCCGGCGGTTGGGGACACCGAGTTCGCCATCACCAGCTCGTCCTCGGCGACCACGTGCGGCAGGGCGGCGGAGAGCGAGGACAGGAAGAACCGGTTCACGCCCAGGATCAGCAGCACCGCGATGTAGAGCGTTACCCCGCGCTCGCCGGCCGCCATCAGCGCCGCGGCCAGCGCCACGAACGCCGCCCGGAGCAGGGCCGACCAGACCAGGATCTGCCGCCTGGACCAACGGTCGATGAACACCCCGGCGAACGGGCCGATCAGCGAGTACGGCAGGTAGAGGACGGCGAACGCCGCCGCGCCCGCGGCCGGGCTGGGAAACGACGACGCATTGAAGAACACGTACGTGCCGACCCCGGCCGTGATGATGCCATCGCCGGCCTGGGATACCAGCCGGGTGGCGAGCAGGCGCCTGAAGTTTCCTTCGGCGAGGACCGTGCGCAGGTCACCGAGGAACGTCGAGCGGCGCCTGTCCACCCGTCCAGCTTAGGCGGTTACCGGCGTCCGGCCGGCTTACCGCGCGACCTGGCCCAGGATGAACTTCTCGACCAGGTCCCGGCACACGTCGTCGCCGTACTGCTCCGGCGGGGACTTCATGAAGTACGAGCTGGCCGAGGTCACCGGGCCGGCCACGCCCCGGTCGAGCGCGATCTTCGCCGCGCGCACCGCGTCGATGATCACCCCGGCGGAGTTGGGCGAGTCCCAGACCTCGAGCTTGTATTCCAGGTTCAGCGGCACGTCGCCGAACGCGCGGCCCTCGAGCCGGACGTAGGCCAGCTTCCTGTCGTCGAGCCACGGCACGTGGTCGGACGGGCCGATGTGCACCGCCGCCCGCTCCATCTCGTGCGGGATCTGGGAGGTCACCGCCTGGGTCTTGGAGATCTTCTTCGACTGGAGCCTGCTGCGCTCCAGCATGTTCATGAAGTCCATGTTGCCGCCGAAGTTCAGCTGGTAGGTGCGGAGCAGCTCGACCCCGCGGTCCTCGAACAGCTTGGCCAGCACGCGGTGGGTGATGGTGGCGCCCACCTGGGACTTGATGTCGTCACCGATGATCGGGACACCCGCCGCGGTGAACTTCGCGGCCCACTCCGGGTCGGACGCGATGAACACCGGCAGCGCGTTCACGAAGGCGACGCGCGCGTCGATGGCGCACTGGGCGTAGTAGCGGTCCGCCTGCTCCGAACCCACGGGCAGGTAGCAGACCAGGACATCGGCCCCGGCCTCGCGCAGCGCCCGGGTCACGTCCACGGCCGGCTCGTCGGACTCGGTGATGATCTCCCGGTAGTACTCGCCCAGGCCGTCCAGGGTGGGACCGCGCTGCACGGTCACGCCGGTCGGCGGGACCTCGGCGATCTTGATCGTGTTGTTCTCGCTCGCGTTGATCGCCTCGGCGAGATCGCAGCCGACCTTCTTGGCGTCCACGTCGAACGCGGCGACCACCTCGACGTCGCTGATGTGGTACGGCCCGAACCGGACATGCATGAGGCCGGGAACCCGGGCGCTGTCGTCGGCGTCCTTGTAATACTCCAGTCCCTGCACGAGGGAACTAGCGCAGTTACCCACCCCCACGATGGCGATGCGCACCTTACCCATCAGGATGACTCCTTCTCGGAAATGTTGTCTGGTCCTCCGGCCTGCCGCTCAGACGCGATCAGCTCGTTCAGCCATCGGACTTCCCGCTCCACTGATTCCAGGCCATGGCGATGCAATTCCAGGGTGTAGCTGTCCACCCGCTCCCTGGTGCGCGTAAAGGCCGCCCGAATGGCCTCCATGCGCTCCTCGAGCCGGCTTCGGCGGCCCTCCAGGATCCGGAGCCGCACGTCGGCCCTGGTCTGCCCGAAGAATGCGAAGTGAACCCCGAACCCGTCGTCCTCCCACGCCGCGGGACCACCCTCGCCGAGTAGTTCCTGCAGCCGCTCCTTGCCCTCGGCCGTCAGCCGGTACACCTTCAGCGACCGGCCACGCGACCGCGCCCGCGCGGCCCCGGCCGGGGCCGGCGGCTCGGCCTCGTCCTGCTCCGCCGCGATGAGCCCGGCGGCCTGAAGCTCGTGCAGGCAGGGATACAGCGACCCGTAGGACAGAGCCCGGAACGCGCCCAGCACGGTGTACAGGCGCTTGCGCAGCTCATAGCCATGCATTGGTGTCTCGCGCAGCAGCCCGAGCACGGCCAGCTCGAGCACGCCTGAGCGGTTGCGTCCCACGCTTCCCCCAGGAGATCGTGGTATCCCGACATGTCTCGGCTCGATGCCTCGCCGCGATATTTCGGGCCGTTAGATCAGGCCGTTAGATCGCCGCGATGTATCGAACCGATACATATGGATAGTACGCAGCGGTTCCCCCGGGCGCAAGTGTGCGCTGGTTTCCGCTGGTTCACCCGGCTTCCCGGCGAACATGAGCAAACCTGGGCTCGGCTCTCGCCGAGATCCGACGTACGCTGGCGAACATGACGTCAAGGCGTTCCGTCGTGGACTACGGGCTGGCCCGCCGGGCCATGCTCGCGTCCGTGCGCTCCGGGCACACGACGGTCGCCGACGTGTGCGACGCTCATCCCTACCTGCTGCGGGCCGCGAAGTTCCACGGCGAGCCCACCGAAGACCGCTGCCCGATCTGCCGGAAAGCCAAGCTCACCCACGTGACTTACGTCTACGGCGACGAACTGGGCCAGTACGAGGGACGAGTCAAGCAAACTCGGGAACTTGCGCAAATGGCGGCCGAATACGGAGAATTCCGGGTCTATGTGGTCGAGGTCTGTCAGAGTTGCGGGTGGAACCACCTCGCTTCCTCTTACGTCCTCGGTACCGGCGAGCCCGCCGTGCGCCGGAGGCGGCGTGCGCGGTCCAGCCAGTGAACACGGTCTGCACGAGTTAACGTTTGACTCCGGCGGGTTCCCGGGACGAGCGGACCCGCCTTTCGGGTAGAGGTCGCATTTCCGTCAGCCGCGACCTCTGAGCCACCAGCGAGGACGCGTGAGCAGCACAGCTGATGACTTTGACGTTCGGTATCGCGACACCGGCACGGCCGGATCCGGACAGCCGGCCGCTGGCGGGGGCTATCGGGGCAGCGCCGGGCATATCGACTACGACCTGGGCTACGACGCCGAGGACTGGGACACGCAGGGGTTCCGCCGCCCGGAGCTGGACTACCTGGCCGGAGATGGACACAGCCAGCCGTCCGGCCACACCGGAGGCGGCGTCGGCACGGCGGTCCGCCCTGAGGGCCGTACCGCCGGCCAGCGGGACGGCAGCGACACGCGCGCGGCTACCGCGCAGACGAGCCAGTTGAGCTGGGAATCCGGCGCCGTCGGCGGTTTCTGGCCGACCGCGGCCCCCGGCCGGGACGGCCGCGGCGGCACTGGCGGTCCCGGCGGGCCGAGGCGGCCGCGGCGGCCGCGCGGCCCGGAGGGCTTCCGCGGCCCCGGCCGCCGCGGGCTCGACCGGTCCCTGGTCAAGGTCAAGGGCAGCTGGTGGCGGCACTGGACGTGGCGCAAGGCCCTGGGCGTGCTGCTGGCCGCGACCGGCGCCTTCGTCGTGCTCGGCGCCGTGGCGGTGGTCATGGCCTACGACCAGACGCCGGTGCCCACCGCGGCGATGGCGGCCACCGCCTATTCGCAGTCAGTGGTCTATTCCAAGGACGGCACCCTCATCGGCCGGTTCGGCACCACCAACCGGCAGATGCTGACCTACGACCAGATCCGGCAGTCGAGGTGGCTCGTCGACGCGGTGCTCGCGGCCGAGGACCGGAACTTCTTCAACGAAGGCGGCATCTCGCCGACCGGCATCTTCCGGGCCGCCTACGACGACGTCAGGGGCAGCGACGGGTCGCTGCAGGGCGGCTCGACCATCACCCAGGAGTTCGTCAGGCAGTACTACACCGGCATCGGCACGCAGCAGACGCTCAGCCGCAAGATCAAGGAGATCTTCGTAGCCATCAAGGTGGCCAAGGAGAAGTCTAAGCCGTGGATCCTCACCAACTACCTCAACACCATCTACCTGGGTGACGGCGCCTACGGCATCGGCGCGGCCGCGGGAACCTACTTCAACGAGCGGGTGGAGGATCTCACCGCGGCGCAGGCCGCGGTCATCGCCGCCATCATCCAGCAGCCGAGCACCTACCCGCTGCCGCAGTACCGCGCCCAGCTCGAGGCCCGCTGGCGCTACGTGCTCAACGGCATGGTGCAGATGGGGTCGCTGTCGGCGCAGCAGGCCGCCGCGATGAAGTTCCCGGTTCCCGGCGATTTCGTCCCGCAGCGCGTCGGCAAGCAGGTCTGGGACCCCTACGTCCTGAACATGGTCTACAACGAGCTCATCGGCGTGTACCACCTCAGCCAGTCACAGATCTACAACGGCGGTTACGTCATCCGCACGTCCATCGACGACGCCAAGATGGCCGCGCTGTATCAGGCGGTCCGCGACAACGAGGCGCTGATGGACTCCAGCGGCGTCCCGTTCGATCCCACCTACATGCACGCGGGCGCGGTCCTGGAGAATCCCGCCAACGGCGCCATCGAGGCCTTGTACCCCGGGCCCGGCTACCCAGGGGCGAAGTACAACGGGACCGGCAGGGTCATCACCAAGGGCTACTGCAAGAAGATCGCCTGTGAAGTGAACATGGCGGTCTACAACCGCGAGCAGGTCGGTTCCTCGTTCAAGCCGTACATCCTCTCGACCGCGGTCAAGCAGGGCATGAACGTGCAGACCAGCACGCTCAACGGCTACGACAACCTGTGCATCGCGCCGGACACCCAGCCCCTGACGTACTCGGCCGCGACGGCGCCGGCCTGCCAGAGCGGCTGGTACCCGGTGCACAACGACAGCGCCGGGGAGAACGGGCCGTACACGCCGCAGGTGGCGATGGCGGCGTCGATCAACGCCGCGTACGCGGACCTGTGGCACCGGGTGGCCGGCACCCACGGTGCGAACGTGGTCAGCATGGCCCAGGCGTTCGGCGTGAACACCGGCGCGGCCGGCATCACCGCGGGCCCGACGATGGAGGACCAGGCGGGCATAGCACTCGGCCAGGCCTCGCTGACGGTCGGCGAGCAGGCCACCATGCTGGCCACGATCGACGACAACGGCATCTACCACAACGCCCACGTGGTCACGTCGATCAACCAGAACAACGGCTCGCCGACGCCGGTCAAGATCAGCAGCTACCCGGTGTTCAGCACCGACCCGGCGCTCAACGCCGAAGAAGCTACCCAGGTGCAGTACGCGATGTCCGAGGACACCGCCCCGTACGGCACGGCGCCCACGGCCGGGCTGAGCAACGGCGAGGAGATCATCGCCAAGACCGGTACCACGAACACCGCCCAGTCGGCGTTCTTCATCGGCGCCATCCCCAGTCAGTCCCTGGCCGTCGCGCTGTTCACCAACCAGCAGGGCAGGGGCGACGAGTCGCTCAACGGGCTGGGCGGCAACTCCCAGGGCGGCTTCGGCGGCACCTGGGCCGCCGCGATCTGGCATACCTACGGCGAGGCCATGTTCGTCCCGCTCGGGGTCGAGCAGTTCACCCCGCCGACCTTCACCGGCATGCCCTGGAACCAGGTGCCGCCGGGCCTGCGCGTGGTGCCGACGAAGCACAAGGGGCACCGCCACCACAACCAGGGCGGCAACAACCCGTTCCCCCTCCCCGCCCAGGGTCCCGGCGGCGGGAACCCCAACCCCGGCGGAGGCAACGGCGGGGGCAACGGCGGGGGCAACGGCGGCGGCCAGAGCGTGAGCGCCGTCCCGGTGGGCGCGGCCGTGGGCGGCCTGTTCGGCCTGCCCTCGACCTGCCTGTGGGTCCGGCGTCGCCGACGAGGCCGTAGGCACGGTTAGATAAGGGGGTGGATGCTCCGGGGTCGACGGACACGCGGTTTGGCGGCGGAGCCGGGCGCGCGGGCTCCGCCCGGCCCTTTACCCTGGCGGTCGCCCTCGGCAGCACCGGCGTGCTGGTCGCCGCGTCCGTCCTCGGCATGGCGCTCGCGTTCGCGGAGAAGGTGCCGTGCCGGTCCGGGGACTGGAACTACTACGCCAAGCAGTTCCAGCACGCCTGCTACACCGACATCTACCCGCTGTATTACGGCGAGGGCCTGTACGCGGGAAAGGTGCCCTACACCGGCCACCCGGTCGAATACCCGGTGCTGATCGGCGGGGCCATGCAGGCCGCGGCCTGGCTGGTCAGGAACGTCAGCCCGGTGCTGCGGGGCCGCGAGTTCTTCGACGTCACCGTTGTCCTGCTCGCGGCCTGCGCGGTGGTCGGCGTGCTCGCCACCGCTCGCGCGGCCGGCCCGGACCGGCGCTGGCAGGCGCTGATGGTGGCGCTTTCCCCGGCGCTGATCCTGAACGCGTTCGTCAACTGGGACCTGATCGCGCTCGCGCTGACGGCGCTCGGGATCGCCGCGTGGGCCGCCCGGCGCGGCGGATGGGCGGGTGTCTGGTTCGGCCTCGCGGTGGCGACGAAGTTCTACCCGCTGGTGATCTTCGGGCCGCTGCTGCTGCTGTGCCTGCGGGCCGGGCGCATGCGCGAGTTCGCCAGGACCCTGGCCGCCGCGGCGGTCGCCTGGCTGGCCGTGAACCTGCCGGTGATGATCGCCGCGCCGTCGGGATGGGCCTACTTCTACGTGTTCAGCAAGAACCGCGGCGCCGACTGGGGCTCGATCTGGTATCTGTTCGAGCACTACAGCGTGCCCGTGCTCGGCAATACCCAGCTCAGCGCCCTGAACGACATGTCGGCGGTGTTCTTCGCCGCGGCCTGCGTCGCGATCGCCGCGCTCGCGCTGGCCGCGCCCCGCCGCCCGCGCCTGCCGCAGCTGTGTTTCCTGGTGCTGGCGGCGTTCCTGATGACGAACAAGGTCTGGTCGCCGCAGTACATCATCTGGCTGGTGCCGCTGGCGGTGCTCGCCCGCCCCCGGCTGTGGCCCTACCTGCTCTGGCAGCTGGCCGAGGTGGCCTACTTCTTCGGCGTCTGGGGCTACCTCATCTTCGTCTTCATCGGCGACGGCAATCAGGTGACCGGCTACCAGGGCATCAGCACCGGGTGGTACTTCGCCGCCCTGCTGGCCAGGTTCCTCACCGTAGGCCTGCTCGCCGCCTACGTGGTGCGGGACATTCTTCAGCCCGAACGGGATGTGGTGCGTGCCCGGGGACAGGATGACCCGGCCGGCGGCGTCCTGGACGGCGCCGAGGACCGGTTCAGGCTCCGGCTGACGCCGGGGGCCTACCGGGCTAGGCGGGCAGGTGCTGCTTCAGCCAGCTGACATCGGCGGCCAGGCCGCCGTCGTCATCGGGGGTCTCGCAGATGGCGGTCGCGCCCGCGGCGCGGACCACGCCGAGCAGCAGCCCGGGGTCGATCGTCCCGGCAGCGATGTTGGCGTGCCGGTCCCGGCCCGAACCGAACTCGTCCCGCGAGTTGTTGCAGTGCACCAGGTCGATCCGGCCGGTGATCGCCTTGACCCGGTCGACCGCGTCGGCCAGGTCGATGCCGGCCGAGTTGGCGTGGCAGGTGTCCAGGCAGAAGCCCACGCTGGCGGCGTCGTCCCCGGCGGCGCCGGTCACCGCGTCCCAGAGCCGGCCGATCGCGTCGAGCGACCTGGCCATGGCGCCGTCGCCGCCCGCGGTGTTCTCGATCAGCATCGGCAGCGGCCGGTCGATCCGCTCCACCGCCTTGCGCCAGTTCTCCAGGCCCTCGGCGGCGTCCACGCCCGCGGTGACGTGCCCGCCGTGCACGATCAGGGCCTTGGCCCCCACCGACGCCGCCGCCTTGAGCTGCTGGCCGAGCAGCTTCCTGCTCGGGATCCTGATCCGGTTGTTGCTGGTGGCGACGTTGATGACGTACGGCGCGTGGATGTAGGTGTCGACGTCGGCGGCGGCGAAGGCGTCCCGGATCGCGGCGGGGTCGCCGCCGGGTATCACCGGCCCTTTCCAGCCCTGCGGATCGCCCAGGAAAAACTGGGCGGCGTCCGCGCCACGGGCGATCGCCTCGTTCAGCGGGTTGTCAACGTGGAAGTGGGCTCCGATGCGCGCCATGCCCCGAGCGTACCCGGGGGGCTCCGGGGGTCGTCCCCTCCCGGGTCGGCTGAGCCCGGCGGCTAGGGGGTGAAGCCGCCCTTGGACAGGCCGAGGGCCAGCCCGACAAAACCGGCGATCATGCCGGTCACGAGCAGGATCCGCTGCTCCCGGGTGACCGAGATCATCTGCAGGTACAGCCCCACCAGTATCGACACCAGCCCGGTGGCGGTCGCGATGACGATCACCGCGGCGCCGGTGTGCGCGTTCCGGATGATCATGCCGAGGACGAAGGACACCAGGCCTAGCGCCAAGATGACGACGTCCAGGATGTTCTTGAGGCGACTCGGCTGACGGTCCGAGTTCATCATGCCGGCACGCGAGTCGTCCGGGACAGCGCCTGCCACGGTGACCACCTCCTGGCTGTCACGGCGAGCATCCGATTTCACCGGACAGTCTTCCCTGCTGGGGCGGAAGGGAATCCACAGGTTTCCGGCCACGGTTTCCCGGGGCACGGTTTCCCGGCCCGCGACGCGGTGCGCGATCCGGTTACCGCGTTCCCGCGATCTTGGGTAGACTGACCGGGCTGCGGACCACCCGGCTGTTGACCTGCGTCGGCTCGTGACCGCGGCACCTCCTGCCACGGAAAGACCGTGGCCGCATCAGTCCAGAGGAGGCTCAGGACGCCCATGCGCCATTACGAGATCATGATCATCCTCGACCCCAACCTCGAGGAGCGCACCGTCCAGCCGTCACTCGACCAGTTCCTCAAGGTCGTGACCGGCGGCGGTGGCAAGGTAGACAAGGTGGACATCTGGGGGAAGCGCCGCCTGGCCTACCAGATCCAGAAGAAGGCCGAAGGCTTCTACGCGGTCGTGGACCTTACGGCGGAGCCGAGCGTCGTGCTCGAACTCGACCGCCAGCTCAACCTCAACGAGACCGTGCTGCGGACCAAGGTCACGCGGCCCGAGCAGCACTGACCCAAGATCCGTTTCCCACCAGAAACCGTTAGCGAACGGGAGTCCTCGATGGCAGCAGGCGATACTCAGATCACGATCGCGGGGAATCTCGTGGATGACCCGGAGTTGCGGTTCACCCCGGCGGGGCAGCCGGTGGCGCGGTTCCGGGTGGCGTCCACGCCGCGGTTCCGCGATAACAGCACCGGGGAGTGGAAGGACGGGGACAGCTTGTTCCTGACCTGCAACGTGTGGCGGCAGGCGGCGGAGAACGCGGCGGAGTCGCTGACCCGGGGGATGCGGGTGATCGTGTCGGGGCGGCTGCGGCAGCGGTCGTATGAGACCAAGGAGGGCGAGAAGCGGACCGTGTATGAGGTCGAGGTGGATGACGTCGGCCCCTCGCTGCGCAACGCCTCGGCCAAGGTGAGCAAGGTCGCCCGGTCCGGCGCCGGGGACGGCGGCGGCTACAACGGCGGCGGCTACGGCGGCGGCCGCGGCCCGGGCGGCAGCCGGTCCTCCGGCGGTCCGGGCGGCGGCTATGGCAGCGGGGAGGCCGACCCGTGGGCGACCGACAGCCCCGGCGGCGCCAGCGCCTACTCCGACGAGCCACCGTTCTAACCAGTAACAACACAAGCCAGATACACAGAAACCGACCATCCCCGCCGCGGGCGGGGCTCTAAGGAGCACCACGATGGCCAAGCCACCACTGCGCAAGCCGAAGAAGAAGGTTTGCGTGTTCTGCCAGGAGCGGATCGCCTACGTCGACTACAAGGACACCGGCCTGCTCCGCAAGTACATCTCGGACCGCGGCAAGATCCGCGCCCGGCGGGTGACGGGCAACTGCACGCGCCACCAGCGGGACGTCGCGACGGCGATCAAGAACGCCCGCGAGATGGCGCTGCTTCCGTACACGAGCACGGCACGCTAGGAAGGCATGGGCAGATGAGTCGTACCCCGATGAAGCTCATCCTCACCCAGGAAGTGAGCGGTCTCGGCGCCCCCGGTGACGTGGTGGACGTGGCGGCCGGCTACGGCCGCAACTACCTCATCCCGCGCGGCTTCGCGATGAACTGGACCCGCGGCGCGGAGAAGCAGATCGAACTGATCAAGCGGGCCAGGGCGGCCCGGGAGATCCGCGGCCTCGAGGACGCCAAGGCCGTGGCGGAGCGGCTCGAGGGCCTGCAGGTCCGGATGCGGCGGCGGGCGGGCGGCAGCGGCCGGCTGTTCGGCTCGGTCGGCCCCGCCGACATCGCGGCCGCGGTGCGCGAGGCCGGCGGCCCGGAACTCGACCGGCGCCGCATCGAGGTCCGCGACCCGATTAAGACCGTGGGCACCCACCAGGTCCGGGTCCGGCTGCACCCCGAGGTCAGCGCCCCGGTCGACATCGAGATCATCGCCAGCTAAGTCTCGTATCACCAGCAACACAAATCTGTATATTTATTCGAGCTGCTGGAACTTAACGCGGAGCATTTCGGCTACCGGGAGGATCAGGTACCCCTGGAGGCTGTCGCATGACTGGTCCGGTGCGGTACGTGTGCCTCCGATCGGAGCGCGCTGGCCCGTGGCCCGCGACCGGTCGTCCCGGAGGACCCGTCAGCATCACGCGTCCCGCCAGCCCCGCCGGGTTGACCCGGATCCGGGCTGGCGCCCGGCCGGGAACAGCATCGCTGCCACATCGATGTCGCCCTGGCAGCATCGCTGCCACATCGATGTTGTTATGCCCGGCCGCCAGAGGGATGCGTTAGCCTTCCTGGGGTACCTGATCCTCCGCAGAGGCCATTTCCTTCGCGATAAGTTCGGGGCGGGGGCTGATCCGGGGCTCTGATGCATCGTGGCACCCGGCGAAACGGCCCGGCTAGCCTGAGGGGTTCGCGTACTTGGACGTCAGCCGGGCCAGCCGCGGGTCGATCTCGCGCACCATCGCCCAGACCGCGGCGATCCGTGCCTCCAGATCGGAGGAGTCCGCGCTCTTACGGTCGGCCTCGAGCTGGTCGATGGCCTCGACCAGGCGCCGGAGAGCAGACTCATCTGTCGAACACACCGTCGAAGATTATCAGGTCGACGGTGCCGCCGTCCGCCCTTCGGGAAGAGCGGTTATCCACAGGTCGCCGCAGGCCCGCTGTGGATAACCGCTGTGGATTGTACGTCGGGAAAACCTCCGCGAAGTTTTTCTTCCACACACCCGGTGGATCACGTTTTCCCTGCTCATGCAGGGACGAGGGGGTAGAGGGCGGCCATCTCCACAATTATGTCCCCAGGCTGCGCACAACGCAGTCGGCGTGTCTGCACACGTTGTCCACACCTTCGTCCACGGTGTGACTTGGTGCCCGGCGCGGCGGGCCGACAAAATGTCAGACCTACCAGATAGGACAGTGTCAGGCGGCAGCAAAAGAGTGTTCGCGCCCGTCCGCCGACCAGCAGGCTAAGACGAACAAAGTAACCTGTACGGGGAAGGGGGCCGGGTGAGCGTCACCGAGATCGTGCCGCGGAATGACGACTTTGAGCGTACCCCGCCGCACGACGTGGCGGCCGAACAGTGCGTGCTCGGCGGGATGCTGCTCTCGAAGGACGCCATCTCGGACGTGATCGAGGTGATCAGGCCAGTCGACCACTACCGGCCGGCCCACCAGCTGATCCACGAGGCGATCCTCGACCTGTACGGCCGGGGGGAGCCCGCCGACGCGATCACGGTCGCCAACGAGCTCACCCGGCGCGGCGAGATCGCCCGCGTCGGCGGCGGCCCTTACCTGCACACCCTCATCGCCTCGGTGCCGACCGCGGCGAACGCCGGCTACTACGCGCGTATCGTCCGCGAGCGCGCGATCCTGCGCCGCCTGGTGGAGGCCGGTACCCGGATCGTCCAGTTCGGCTACGCAGGCGAGGCCGACCCCGACGAACTCGTGGACCGGGCCCAGGCCGAGGTGTTCGCGGTCACCGACCGCCGGGCCGGCGAGGACTACCACTCGCTGTCGGAGATCATGCCGGGCGCCCTGGACGAGATCGAGGCCATCGGCAGCCGCAACGGGGTGCTCACCGGCGTGCCCACCGGCTTCTCCGACCTGGACACCCTCACCAACGGCCTGCACCCCGGCCAGATGGTGGTCATCGCCGCGCGACCCGCCATCGGCAAGGCCCTCGCGCTCGACACGCCGCTGCCGACACCGACCGGATGGACCACCATGGGGGAGGTCCGGGTCGGCGACCAACTGATAGGAGCCGACGGCAAGCCCACCAGGGTCGTCGCCGCGACGGAAGTGATGTACGGCCGCCCCTGCTACGAGGTGGAGTTCGATGACGGTGAAGTGATCGTCGCCGATGCCCAGCATCAGTGGAGAACCACCACGCGCGCCGCGCGACGGCAGCTAGCGGAACGACGGACGGCCTGGTACTGGCCCAGTGAATCTAGGTTGCGGCTGCGGACGGCATGCAAAGCTGCGCTGGCGGAACCCGCCCGGTGTATCACCGCCGCGGAGATAATTCAGACCGTCGGACCTGAATTCAAGAACCTCGTTCATACGGCCGGGCGTGCAGTCGGGTTGGCGCCAGAAAGGGTGCCCGTCAATGTAGTCGGGCCCAAGAGGTCCCATCTATGGCGAGCCCCAGCGTATTCTTCGCGACGTGCGCTGCTCGCTGCGATGGTTCAGCTTGCCGACCGGCCTAAGAACGCCGCCGTCACCGCTATGCATAACGACGTGGTGACAACGGCGCAAATCGCGGCCACGCTCCGGTGTCCAGCCGACGGACGCCTTAATCATGCGGTAGCCGTCGCGCGACCCGCCGATCTGCCGCATATAGATCTCCCCTTCCCGCCCTACGCCTTCGGGTGCTGGCTTGGAGATGGGACTTCCCGGGCATCGCAGTTCACCTCGGCGGACCCTGAGATCGCGGCTGAAATCGAGGCTGAAGGGATGTGGGTGACCAAGTCGCCCACGGTCCCCGTGCGTTACTCGATCCGTCTCCGCGACCGGCACACGACCGCGCAGGCGTTTCTTCGGGCATTGGATGTCCTTGGCAATAAGCACATCCCGCCCCGGTATCTTCGCGCTTCAGAGGAAGAGCGCCGGGCGCTATTGGCGGGACTGCTTGATACTGACGGCACCGTGACGCCTTGCGGCAGCGTCCAGTTCTGCGTGACTTCCGGGCGACTCGCGGCTGACGTGCGAGAGCTGATCATATCGCTCGGCTACCGGTGCGGCTGGTCGGAGAGGCGCGTACCGGGTGCGTCGGCGTCCTCTTCTATCGCGTACACAATCACCTTTACCACGACTGATGATGTTTTCCGCCTGGCAAGGAAGCGAGTTGCGCACACGGAGCGTAGACCGGAAAGAACGACGCCGCGGACCCGGGAGCGTTTCATCACTGCCGTTCGCCCGGTCGATAGCGTAGCCGTGAGGTGTGTGCAGGTCGACAGCGCCGATCATATGTACCTGGCCAGTCGATCCATGATTCCGACGCACAACTCGACGCTGGCGCTCGACTTTGCCCGGGCGGCGGCCATCAAGAACAACATGGCCACCGTGCTGTTCAGCCTGGAAATGGGGCGAAACGAGATCACGATGCGGCTACTGTCGGCGGAGGCGCGGGTATCGCTGGCTAGCATGCGCACCGGGCAGATGAACGACGACGACTGGGCCCGGCTGGCCCGGCGGATGAGCGAGGTCGCGGACGCGCCGCTGTTCATCGACGACTCGCCGAACATGTCGATGATGGAGATCAGGGCCAAGTGCCGTCGGCTGAAGCAGCGGCACGACCTGAAGTTCGTCCTCATCGACTACCTGCAGCTGATGTCCTCGCCCCGGCGGGTGGAGAACCGGCAGCAGGAAGTCTCCGAGATGTCCCGGTCGCTCAAGCTGCTGGCCAAGGAACTCGATGTGCCCGTCGTCGCGCTGTCCCAGCTCAACCGGGGTCCCGAGCAGCGTACCGACAAGAGGCCCCTCCTATCCGATCTTCGCGAGTCGGGTTCTATCGAACAGGACTCAGACGTCGTTATCCTTTTGCACCGCGAGGATTTTTATGAGCAGGAGTCGCCGCGGGCGGGTGAGGCGGACCTGATAGTGGCCAAGCACAGGAACGGACCAACGATGACTGTGACCGTGGCGTTCCAAGGCCATTACAGCCGCTTTGTGGACATGGCCCGACCGTAATGAGGCTGGTCAGCATTGGCCGGCGAACATATCCCACAGCCCCGGGCCACCGTGGCAGAGGATCAGCGGTCCGCCGTCCCGGTCCCGGACACCCACGGCGGCAGCCGTCCGGCGGGCGGGTGCTGGTCATGATCCCAGTGTGCCGGAACGCCCGGGCGCCCCGGTGTCAGCCCGCTTCGGTGAGAGTGGCCGCGTCGCGGATCACGTCCGGCAGGCGGTCGTCTCGGCGGTAGGCGGACCGCTGGAAGGACGCGCCGTTGCCTCGGGCGAGCAGGGCCGCCAGCAGTTCGGCGACGGCATCGGCGTCACCGGTGTCGGCCAGCGCGTCCCGGCAGTGGTCGACCAGCATCGCCACCACGGCGGCGGCCTGCTCCGGCCGGCCGGTCGCCGGGTTGAGCAGGTCGGCGTCGAGGCCGGACCGGCTGGCGCGCCAGGCGGCCAGCCGCAGCAGCTCGGTCCTGACGCCCGGGGCGGGCCGCCCGTCCTGGGCTGCCCTGGCCTCGGTCTCGACCAGCGCGCGGGCCAGCGCGGCGATGAGCACCGTGTCCTCGGCGCGCAGGCACACGTCCGCGATCCGGATCTCGAGCGTGGGATTCCGCTCGGACAAGCGCGCGTTGAAGTAGACCATGCCCGGGTCAAGGATCGTGCCGGTCGCCACCATCTGCCGCACGGTCTCGTGGTAAGCCCGCGCGGTACCGAACGGCCCGGCCGGCCCGGAGCTAGGCCAGCGGCCCCACACCTGGTAGCGGAAGCTCGCGTAGTCGCTGTCCCGCCCCTGCCAGAACGGGGAGTTGGCGCTCAGCGCCAGCAAGGTGGGCAGCCAGGGTCCGACTCGGTCGAGCACCGCCACCCCCTCGTCATCGGAGGAGATCTCGACGTGCACATGACAGCCGCAGGTGAGCTGCTCGTGCGCGGTCAGGCCGAAGTCTGCGGCCATCCGCTCGTACCGGCTGGTGTGAACCGGCTCGGGTTCGACCGGGACCGGCGAGGTACCCAGCGCGACTACCTGGGCGCCGGCCCGCCCGGCCGCCGCGGCGGCCGTCGCCCGGCACCGGCGCAGCTCGCCGTGCAGGTCATCCAGAGAGCGGCAGGGCCGTGAGTTGGTCTCCAGCTGCTGCTGCTGCATTTCGGCGTCCAGATCCGAACGGACGGCCGGTCCCGCCGTCTGCATCACGGTCGCCGCCACCGCCCGGGGACGCCATGTTCCCGGTTCGACGAGCAGGAACTCCTCTTCCACGCCTACCCTGCGAGAACTCACCGTCGGAAAGTGCCCGGGGACCGGCGCTCTATTCAGGACGAGTCCGCGGTCTGGCCGGGTACCCATGGCCGGTAAGCCCCTCGTCACCCGTTCGGTGTCATCTGCGGCCGTCACCGGATGCGGACCCGGCGGCGGTATAGGCTCCCTGTAATTGTCGTCCGGGGGTTGGCGTGGCGGATTCGTGTCACCCGAGCAAGCCGAAGGGTTTATGCCGTGTCCGATCCCGGCGCCGTGCCCGTGACGCTGGCCGCTCCGGGCGGCCGGGCCGTGTACGCGGTCGCGTTCGGTCCGCGCGGTGACCTGCTGGCCGCCGCCGACGGCAACGGGCGGGTCCATCTATGGGACGTGGTCACCGGCAAGGTCACGCGCAGCTTCATCATCCCTGACAGCCGCGCCATTTACGGAGTGGCATTCAGCCCGCGGGGTGACTTGCTGGCCGCGGCGGACGGCAACGGGCAGGTGTTCTTGTGGGATCTGGTTCGCTGGGTGCCGGTGGGTGGGTTGGCTGGTCCGGGGAGTCAGGGCGTGAACGGGGCGGCGTTCGGTCCGCGGGGTGACTTGCTGGCCGCGGCGGACGCGAACGGGCAGGTGTTCCTGTGGGATGTCTTTCGCGGGGTGCTGGCTGGAGCTCGGGTCGCTCCGGGGAGCCGGGGGGTGAACGGGGTGGCGTTCGGTCCGCGGGGTGACCTGCTGGCTGCGGCGGACGGCACGGGCTGGTGTACCTCTGGCCGACGAATGCCGGAACCTGGTAAAGCTGCCGTCGCGGACCGCCGGTTCCCGGCTGGCTGGTTCGGGCCTCGCCGCCGTGCGCGGCGGGTGCCCGGTCATACCGCGGTCCAGCCGCCGTCGATGACGAGGGCTTGCCCGGTCATGTAGCTGGAAGCGTCGGAGGCGAGGAAGAGCAGCGGGCCGTCGAGCTCGCCGGGTTCCGGGACGCGGCCGAGCAGCGTGCGGTCGCGGATCGATTGCGCGAAGGCGGGGTCGGCCAGGAACCCCGTCAGCTCGGTGGGGAAGTAACCGGGCGCGAGGGCGTTGACCCGCACGCCGTGCTGGCCCCAGACCGCGGCCAGGTGCCGGGTGAGGTTGATCAGGGCGGCTTTGGTGGCGTTGTAGGCGGCCATCGGGCTGCGGGAGGCGACGATACCGTACATCGACGCGACGTTGATCACGCTGGCCGCGGGCGCGGCCCGCAGCAGGCCTGCGGCCAGCCGGCCCAGGTCCATGACGCTGATCAGGTTGACCTCGACCACCCGCCGCAGGTCGTCCAGGCCCTGCTGCTCCAGCGGCCCGTCGTCGCAGATCCCGGCGTTGTTGACCAGCACGTCGAGTCGGCCATGCGGGCGCAGCATGTCGATGACAGCCTGCCGGTGGAACGGGTCGGCGATGTCGCCGGCGATGGTCTGGATCCGGTCCCCGCAGTGCTGCGCCAGCTCCTCGAGGCGGTCGGCGCGACGGGCGGTGGCGATGACGTGCGCGCCGTCGGCGTGCAGTACGCGGGCGAAGCGTGCCCCCAGCCCGGCCGAGGCACCTGTCACCAGCGCGACGCGGCCATCCAGCCGCCATCGGTCATTGATCCCGGCGTCTGGCATCGCCGGTTCTGCTGCGCTCATCGTGGGCTCCCGCGGACTGGGCTGGGTCTGGCCGTGACAATCCGGCGGCGGTCAGCCGGTCACGGGGCCTCGACGGGGGTGCCGGGGGTGCGGCCCCACTCGGCCCAGGATCCGTCGTAGACCCGGACCCGGTCGCGGCCGATCAGCTGGGTGAGCACGAACCAGGCGGTGGCGGCGCGCCCGCCGATGGTGCAGTAGGTGATCAGCTCCCCGCTGCCGTCCAGGACGATCGGCGCGAACACCTCGCGCAGCTCCGCGGCGGAGCGGAACGACCCGTCCTCGCGGTAGATGCCGTCAATGGGCTGGTGGACGGCCGAGGGCACGTGTCCGGCGCGGCCGCCTGGTTCCATGCCGCCCGATGGCCAGAAACGCTCCGCGCGGTATTCTGCCGCTGAGCGCACGTCCACCAGGGTGGTCCCCGGCCGGCCGATGGCCTCGTGCACCGCCGCCCGGCCTGCCCGGATGACCGGATCCTCGCCGCCGAGGCAGAAGCCGCCGGTCGGCGGTTCGCTCGCGGCGGTGCTCCACGGGTGGCCTCCGGCCCGCCAGGTGTCGCGGGAGCAATCCAGGATACGCACGTCGGGATGGCCGTACAGCTTCATCAGCCACAAGCCCAGGGCGGGCGCGTACCCGTAGAACACCACGGTGGAGTCCGGGCCGATCCCCGAGCGCGCGACCAGCCGTTCCAGCGTGGCGGTGCCCGCCAGGCGGTAATCGGCGTCTTTCAGGTCGGCGTAGATGTTCCACAGCACCGCGCCGTCAATGTGCCAGTCGTTGTAGGCGGCCGGGCTGACGTCGACTTCGACCACCCGCACCCGTGGGTCGGACAGGTGAGCTTGCAGCCATCCGGGATCCACCAGCACCTCGTCGCTGGTGTCCTGACGCCCCGTGGAAGCGTCCATTGCGGTCTTCATTGCGACCCTCCTTGCGTTCGGCTTCTTGGGCTCAGGTCTACGACAGGGCCCTTGTCGCAACGTTGTCGCAGGGTTGGCGAAACCTTGGCGTCAGGCCTCACGCGCCAGCCAGGCGAAATGAAGCGCCGTGATCAGCCCGGCGAGCACCGCCGGCCATCAAGCAGGCGATCGCACGCAAGCGGGGCGGGCGGCATCGTGACCATTCAGGTCGCGGCGAGGAGGCGCTCGTGCAGCTCGCGGGTAGCCGGGCTGGGTGAGACGCCCAGCTGGTCCCGCAGGCATTCACTCAGCTGGCCGTAAACGCCCAGAGCTTCAGCTACGTTGTCCTGAGCGGCGAGGGCTTGCATGAGATAGCGGTAGCCGCTTTCCCGCAGCGGAGCCAGGCGGGTGAGCTGTCGGCCGGCCCGTACCGCGGCGGCCAGCTCGGTCCCGCCGATGCCCAGCCCGGCTGCCGCATAGCACTCCAGGGCGCGCAGCCGCAGTTCGGTCAGCCGATGGCGGATCTCGTCGATCCAGGGCGCGTCCTCGCCGGGAAGGAAGTCCCGCTCGGCCACGAACAGCGCGGTCAGCGCCGGTCCCCACGCCCGTGCCCAGTCATGCTGGGCAACGGAGGATTCGGCCCGGTGGATGGCCTCGGCGGCGGCTTCCAGGTCGACCCAGGCGTCGCGCAGGCACAGCCGCAGGGCGGTGCGCCCGTCCACAGCGTCGGCGCCGAAGACCCGGCGCAGCTTGGACAGCAGCGGGTTGAGCCGGGCGTCGACCGCCGCCGGATCGGGTTCGCGCCACAGCGCCTCGGCCAGCTCGTGCCTGGGGATGTAACGGTGACGGTTGACCACCAGATAGGTGAACATTAGTCGGCCCTGGCGGCCGGGCAGGCGGAGTTCCAGCCGCTGGCCGTCGCGCTCGACAGCCAGCGCCCCGCAGATCTGGATCCGCACCCGATCCGAAGACGCCAAGGTCACGCCAACATCCTGGCATTACGCTGGGCGGAACAGCCAGAGCAGGAGGCGCGAGGGTGAAACTGATCCGATGCGAATGCGGGTTCGTAGCCCGCGGCGATAGCGATGACCAGGTGGTCGGGATGATTCGGGGGCATATGACCACCGACCATCCGGTCCTGCTAGAAACAGTCAGCCGAGAAGACCTGGTCAGCTGGATCCAGGCCGAATGAACCTGGACCGAAGGCCAAAGCCGACCGATGCCTTCGTACCGGGCCAAGTCGGCATCTTCAACCGGTCGGGGATCAAGAGCTCAGATGCCCTATCACCGCTGTGAGATTGGCGCGGTCTCTAGCACCACCGTAAAGGTCCGGAGTGCAGTATGCTGCAGTGACTGCGCTCGTAGCTCAACGGATAGAGCATCTGACTACGGATCGTTTCTCGTTCCCCGCTGTGCTGACCAGGGAAAACCCAGATAACGACCGACCGGTGTGCACCGAATCAGACGCTTAAAATTTGATCTTGCGGGCGCTCCTTTTGGGCTTGTCCTCCGCTCTGGCGAGGAGGACACAGTCATGATCCCGTCGCACAGCCGCTCCGAAACCCCGGAGCGGCCTATCACGTTCAACGCGGCCGAGAACCTCGGCGCCTTTGAGCTGGCGCAGCTGTGGGCCGACCGTACTGCATGGCCTCTGAGCGAGCGGACCGCGTATGACGAGCTGGCTGAGCTGGCAACCATGTCCGCGCTGGCGAAATGGCTCACCCGCTGGCAGCCGATCGCGATTCACGGCGCGGTGCTTGCCGGCGCCAGGATGGAGGCCATCGCTGGCGCGCTCGGCAACAGCCTCGAAGTGGCTTACAAGCGCTGGCACGAGTGGGCATCGCATCAACGTGAGTTCCTCATCGCGGGAAAGCTCGGGATCACTGAGGAGGAGTACGAGGCAGTAGCGCGTCGGTTCGCTGCCGTGGGGATCACATCGCCAAAATGACCCGACGAAGGTACAGACAGGCCGACATGACGCGCTTCTCGCAAGTATGCTACCGCCATTGGTGGTCCTAGCCTGGGCTATTCAGCCCATGATCGACGAGCGTCTCGGTCATGCGCCTGAACTGCGTAAACATCCTCAAGACGCCCGGTTTGACCTGGTTTGGCCCGCACCCTTTTGGGTGCAGGCATCAGGAGGCGTTTCCGCACGTCAGCCACGCTTTAACGCAAGATCCTGACGAATCGAGGCTAGTGACGGCACACCATGGACTGGGGAAGGCGGTGGTCTTTTTGCCGACCCTGATCTCCGACGCCGTGAACCCCCGAACGCCAGAGGATCGGCTGATAGGCTCTCAATTCCCCGGGTTCACGAAGTGCCCGATGAATGTGCTGATGACCTGGCCGAGGGTAGAGTCGCGCATTGCTTTTTTGTGCAGCTCAAATGACCATCGTCCGCGAGCGTCCCGCTTGAGTTTAACGTCGGTCTGCAGTACTGCTATTACGAGTGCGCCGACGGCTAGCGTTACCGGGTCGAATCGTTCGCCTGAGCCGCTGGCGTAGGCAATGGCCTGCTGTATGGTGTCGGCGGCGCCGCTGCTGGATTCTGCGTGATAGCGCAGCGCGGCGCGAGCAAGGTCGCCTTCGGAGTAGCTGGTACCCGGGGTCGGTTCGTATAGGTCAAGGTGTGAGGCCGCGATCGCCTCACCAAGGTGGCTTTCGACGCTGTCCCAGTGGTCTGCCGGGACAGGTAGCTGGGCGTCCTCGACAACGAGCCCGAGAACCTGGATGGCCTGCTCATCAGTGAGAGTGGCGATCCGTTTCTGGAGGGAATCAGTGGCGGTCACATAGCGATTGTGCCCTATTCCTTCGCCGTGTAGGTGGCAGTGTGGACCAGCGGGCTGGTTGTGGGCAGACTTGTCATCGTGGCCGTGTCACGCATGATTGCGTACCAGTGGGAATGCGCGGACTGCGGGCAGTGCCAGGAAGCGCCGGTCTGGCGCATCCTGGATGCCGGCGAGCGCCCAGAACGCCGTCGAACCCCGGGCTCCCGGCCTGGTGTGCGTGTCGTGTCCGGCCTGCGGCTCGCAGGCCCTGATCCGCTCCACCATGCTGCTTATCCGCCCCGGTGACCCGCTTCCGCTGCTGCTGGCTATTGCGGGCGGCGGCGAAACCCAAGAGCGTTCAGAAGCAACGGGTGTGGAACTGGCGCAGGAGGCGTGGGAGGCAGGCGCGGCGGAAAGCGGCGCCCTCGTTGGCCGGATGGTCCCGGTGCCGCGGCTGCTGCTGCTTTTGGCGCTGACGCGGGACGTCGTTGCCGACGCTGCTGATCCTGACCGTGCCTTTCAGCAGGTGCGCGGATTCGGCGAGCAAGTGGCAGGCTGGTATCAGGCGTTTCTCGATCTGGTCCGTAGCAGCGAGCCGGAGCGGCGCGCCGAACTGACCTTGCGTGAGCTCTCCGGCGTCCCGCTGGATCAGCTGGCTGAATTCCTGGACAGCCATCCCGAACTCGGTGGGCCGGCCGTGCTGGCCCGTGTCACAGACCAGCTGGCTGCCGGCAGCGGCGGACCGGACACCGAACTTCTGCAGGCCCAGGTGCATCTGGTGCAGAGCCTGGCGGACGGGACACCCGCTCAAGAGGTCGCTGCCGACTATATCCAGGCGCTTGAGCAGTTCGGCGGGTTGCTGAACGAGCGGTTCCAGCGGCTGCTGAAACTGGCCGGGGACCATCCAGGGCCGGACGGTATCCCGCAGGCACGCGAGGCGCTCGCGATGGCGACCACCCTGGGGCACCAGGATCCGGAAGCTTATCTGAGCGCGGCGCTTGCGCTCAGGCTGCTCACGGGTGCCGGCCTGGACGCCCGGAAAGTAGAAGAGGCAATCGGGCTGCTGCGGCACGCGCTGACCCTCATTCCGGATAGCGATCCCCGGTGGCCCGCCTGGGCGGGGAACCTCGCCACCGCCTATCACCGGAGAACGACTGGCGATCTCACCGAGAACTGGGAAGCCGCCCGGCACCTGCTAGACCGCGCCTGCGCGACCACGGACCGGGCTACCGATCCCAGGGCATGGGCGATCAACCAGACGAACTACGGCCTCCTGCTCTCTGAACGGCCCGGTGGCTCAAGGCCGGGGGACCTGGCCAGTGGCATCGAGCATCTGCTCGCCGGCCTGGAAGAGCGCTCCCCGCAAGCCAACGCCGTGGACTGGGCATACTCCCAGCTGAACCTCGGGCTCTTGTACTACCGCCGGGCCGAAGGCGGCGACCCGGAGACCGCCGTTGACTGCTACCGGCAGGCGCTGGCTCACCTGCAGCCAGCCGACCAGCCGCAGCTATGGGCGACCCTGCAGAATAACCTCGCTGACGTCCTCCTATCGTCGGAGTCCCACGACGCCGCGGGAGCGGCGGAGGCCGCGCGGGCTGGTCTCGACGTGGCCAGACGGAACGGAGACCCGCTGACGGCCGCCCGTGTCGCGTGGATGCTGGGCCGGGCCGAGGATGCTATCCACGGCGAGCTTTCCGAGGAAGCGATGCAGCCGCGGCGAGACGCACTCGGGCTGCTGGAACCTGCCCAGGCGCCCGACCTGTACCGGCTGATCGGCGGCGAACTCGTCGACGCCTACAACCAGCTGGGCCGCTGGGACGCTGCCGCGGACGTTTACGAGGGGATACTGACCGCTCTCAGCGCTCTCTACGATGCCCAGGTCACCGGGGAAGCCCGGCAGGAGGTCCTGGGCCGCAGCCCGAACCTCGCCCGGTGGGCCGCCTACACCCTGGCCCGCGCCGGACGCCGGGACCGGGCGGTGGAGGCCATCGAGCACGGTCGGGCCCGCCAGCTCTCAGCGAGTCTCGCCCGGGAATCCGCCGACCTAGCCCGGCTCACCGCCGCCGACCCTCACCTCGCTGACCGTTACCGCCAGGCGCTGGCTGAGTTCCGCGGCGCACTGGCAGACGCCGAGCAGGCCCTGGCGGGACCGGCCGCGCAAGACAGGATCGTGGCCGCCGAGCGCGACATCCAGGTGCTCCTGCAGCAGATCCGCAGCATCCCGGGGCTGGCGAACTTCTTGCGACCCATGTCCGCGGCCGATATCCGCGAGGCAGGACAGGGCGATCCGGTGATCTATCTCATCAGCGCCCCATGGGGCAGCTACGTGCTCGCTGTCCTGCCCGGCGAGCCGGGTCCGCCGGTGGTCGACGCGACCGCCGTCCCGGAAGTGACCAGCACCGACGTGCTGCAAGTAGTCCTGTTCGACTACCAGCGCGGAGATGCGCCGGGACTGATCAGCGCCCAATATGCCAGGACGCTCCGGCGGGTCAGTGTGCTGGCCGCCGCACTGAACCGGCTGAGCGAGCTGCAACCACTCATCCAGCCCGTCGCCGACATCCTCACCCGTACCCACCGGGCGATCGTCATCCCTACCGGACTGCTCGGCCTGATCCCCCTGCACGCCATACCCCTGCCACCTGGCAATACGCAGGCCCTGGATGACGCCGGCGAAATGCTCCTGGCTCCCTCAGTCGCGGTCTTCGCAGCCTGCCGTAAGCGCACCGCCTCCCCTGGGGCCAAGCATCTCGTCGGCCTGGCCGACCCGGAAAGCGGGCTACGCTCACTGCCCGGCAGCCGGGCCGAACTCACCGCCATCCGGGCCATATTCGCCGAGTATGGGCCCGTCACCTGCGCGTTCGGAACAGATGCCACCCGCGGCTGGCTCTTGCAGCACGTCGGGCACGCTTCCCACCTCCACCTGGGCTGCCACGGTGCCAGCGCCCTCGGCAGCACCGCCGACGGAAAACTCCACCTCGCTGACGCAACGACGCTCACCATCGGCGACCTGATCGACGGCCGACTCGAAGGATGCCGCCTCGCCGTCGCCAGCGCATGCCAGTCGGGGCACTACGCCACCTCAGGCGTGGCCGATGAGTTCACCGGCCTCCCGGCAGGATTCCTCCAGTCCGGCGCCGCTTGCGCGGTCGTCAGCCTCTGGCAGGTCAACGACCTCGTCACCGCCATCATGATGACTCGCTTCTACGAACTGCTACTCAGTCCAGCACGCGACACCGGCACCAGCGCTGCACCCATCGCGGCACTCAGGCAAGCCCGAACCTGGCTCCGCCACCTCACCACAGAACAACTCACGGCATTCATCGCCGAACACCCACCACTGGCGGAAATCCCCGGTCAGCCACCGGGTGGGACGCCAGGCACAGCCGGCACCGTGCCCTACGCAGCGCCTCAATACTGGGCAGCGTTCACCGCCTGGGGGACGTAAGTCTGGAGTACCCGGCCGGGGAACTGTGGCGCTAACCTTGTGCGCTCTTGCGATGCAGCGGTGACGAAAGCCTCCCGAGGACGACAAATGAGGTTAGAAGGTCACAGGCCACGCGGGTCGGGACTCCCCGACTCGCGCGGCTCCCGATGCGTCTAGCTTCATTCGGACTTACGGGCGACTACGGCTCTCTTGGCGTGGTCGGCGCGGCGGCGGCGTTCGTCGGGCGGGAGCTTGCCGTCTGGGTCGACCTCGCGCTCGAAGCGCTGGAGGAACTTCTCGCGGGCGGGGCGGGTGCGGGCGGTTCGGTCGTCGGTGCGGCTCCACGAGATTTCAGCCGCGATCCGCTTGTTCTTGTCCTTAGCTGCTATGAGACGTCACCGGCCCGGATGCTACGCGGTGTAATTGTCTCAGCGGCTGCATTCGCGCGTTTACGTGCAGACACGCGCGTGAGACAGGCGATGAGACAATTCGTGAGACAGTTACTCACCGTGAGGCTCCTCGGTGGTGACCGCACGCCACCGGCCCCAGCCGACCTGTTCCGCGTCGCCTGCCCGGGCGAGCTGGGCCAGGTAGCGGTACAGCGTCGGGCAGCTCATGCCGGTGATGCGCATCAGCTCGCCGATTCCGGTGCCCTCGGCGGGCGCCACGCACTGGGCGAACCAGAGCATTTCAGCGGCGTCGGCCGTGTCGCTGCCGGGCGGTTCCATCTGGTGCTGCCCGTTCGCGTCGGCGCGGCTTTCGTCCTAGCCGGCGCCCGGGTCGCTGGCGGGCTGGATCGCGGCGCGCGACACGTCGTCTAGCTCGGGCCGGATGCTGGCATGGCGCGCGGCGGTTTCGGTGACGTCCTGGTCGGTGACGAGGTAGGCGCGGGCACGCCTGGGGATGTCGTGCTCGGGGGAGGAGATCAGGAATTTGCCGGGGGCGTTGAGGGTGTGGGCGTGCCATCCGGCGCCGAGCATGCCCTGGCCGAGGATCAGGTCGACGTCGCGGCGCTCGCGGACGCGGAAGCAGATCCGCAGGTTCATCTGTGAGCGCACCGCGCCCTGGCCATGGGTTTCTGGGTCGGACGCTGGGTGGCGGCTACCAGGGTCACGGCCACGGCGCGGCCGAGGCGGGCGATCGAATCGGCGTAGCCCATCGCATCCTGCGCGTCATCGGTGGTATCCGTGTCCCCATGGATCGTCCCGGGAACTATTGCGGATGCTGCTATTGTTGCGGATAATGCAGATAGCGGGCTAGGGCGTTGGAGGCGGGTGGCGGTGTCTGCCAGGGCTGGTGGTGTGATCAGGCCAGGTGATGCTGACGCGGAGCTGGCCAGTCGTGCAGCGCGCCGGATCAGGGACTACCTGGCGGCTCACCCTGGTACTGATCCGGTCAGGATCAGGGGCGAGCTTGCGGGCGATGACGCCCTTGTTATCCCGCGGTCCGCGGCAGTCGTGTTTGCCCAGATCCTCGCTTTGCTAGCCACCGGGCAGGGCGTGCAGATCATCCCGGATTCCGCTGAACTGACCACGCAGCAGGCGGCCGATTTCCTGAACGTGTCCCGGCCGTACCTGATCGGGTTGCTGGAGGCGGATGAGATTCCCTACCGCAAGGTCGGCACCCACCGCAGGATCAGGTTCGAGGATCTTCGTGAGTACCGGCGGCGGGATGACCTGAAGCGCCGCCAGGCCGCGGACGGACTCACTCAGCTGAGCGAGGAGCTGGGGCTGTACTGACCTATGGCCTTCATCGTGGTCTACGACGCCAATGTGCTCTACCCCAACACGTTGCGGGACCTGCTGATCCGCATCAGCCAGGCCGGCCTTGTACAGGCTAAGTGGACTGACCAGATCCTGGACGAGATGCTCCGGGCACTGAGCAGGAACCGGCCGGACATCCCATCGGACAAGCTTGACCGCCTCCGGCAGCTGATGAACGAGGCGGTGAGGGACTGCCTGGTCTCAGGGTACGAACCTCTCCTCGAGGGACTCAAGCTCCCGGATCCAGCCGACCGGCACGTGCTGGCAGCGGCGATCAAGGCCGGCGCCCAGGTCATCGTCACCAGCAACCTGAAGCATTTCCCGGCTGCCGATCTCCGGCAGTGGGACGTCGAGGCCAAGTCGCCCGATGACTTCGTGCTGGACCAGGTCGGCATCGACGGACGGGCTGTCGCTGCGTGCGTCCAGCAGATCGATGCTCCTATGTCTTGTCAAGGGATTCGTGTGACATTTCCTGGCCTCATTTCTAGGTTCTGAAAAGGATAGTGAACGGGCAGTTTGCTGGGTTGCGGACAAGACAGGGAAGGTCCACTCGGGTGAGGGAAAGCTCTTATCAGGTCACGCCCGGCAAGGCAGGACGGGGACCGGGGACGGCCGGCGAATCGTTAGCAGGCCAGGACGAATACGGCAGCCGGTTAGAGGGCCAGGCCGTCCCCGGAGAATGGGCGTTAGCCGGCGGCGCGGAGGTGGCGGTAGACCTCGCGGGCGACGTAACGCTTCAGGCAGCGGATGATCTCCTTCTTGGAAAGGCCTTCTTTGCTGCGCCGGTCGACGTAGGCGCGGGTGGCGGGGTGCGCGCTCATCGGGGTGATCACGATCCGCCACAGGGCATGGTTG
>CAVUUF010000010.1:0-194707 GCA_963744575.1 uncultured Actinomycetota bacterium
CTGGGCCACGGAGTTCCGCTGGCAACACCACACTCTCAGCCGGGCCACCATGTACCTCGACGCCCTGTGCGGGACGTACGCCGGGCACTGCGATCTCGTCGCCTTCTGCGACACCAGCTCGCTGCGGATGTCCTATCACAACCGCCGCCTGGCCGATCGGTATGACTGGCCAGCGGTGCCGGCCTACCTGGCCAGCGGCTTCGCCGACCTCATCAGCCGGGAGCGTCCTGACGTGGTCGTCGTCGCCACCGTGGACGCCTACCACCACCGCTACATCGTGGCGGCCATGGAGCACGGCTGCGATGTCATCACGGAAAAGCCGATGACCACCGACGAGGTCAAGGTGGCGCAGATCCTGTCGGCGGTGGAGCGAACCGGGCGCCGCCTGACGGTCACCTTCAACTACCGGTACTCGGCGGCCTACACCCGGCTGCGCCAGCTCGTGGCCGAGGGCGCAATCGGCACCCCGCACCTGGTTGATTTCTCCTGGACCCTTGACACCAGCCACGGGCCGACTACTTCCGCCGCTGGCACCGGGAGAAGCCGATGTCCGGCGGGCTGCTCGTGCACAAGGCGTCCCACCACTTCGACTTGGTCAACTGGTGGATCGGCTCGTGGCCGGAGACGGTCTACGCCATCGGCTCGCTGTCGTTCTACGGCCGCGAGGCGGCGGCCGGCCGGGGCGAGAGCTACGGCTACAGCCGGTATACCGGCCAGGACCCCAGAGCCCATGACGACCCGTTCGCCCTCGACCTGGAGCGCAGCCCGATGCTGCGCGGCCTGTACCTGGACGCCGAGGAACAGTCCGGGTACCTGCGGGACCGCAACGTTTTCGGCGAGGAGATCTCCATCGAGGACACCATGGTGGTGTCCGCCCGCTACCGCAGCGGGGCGCTGCTTAGCTACTCGCTCGTGGTCTACTCGCCCTGGGAGGGACTGCGGGTGGCCGTCACCGGGGACAAGGGCCGGGTCGAGCTGTACGAACGGCACGGCGCACACATGATCGAGCAGACCCCGACCGGTGAGGGAACCAGAGCTGACGGGGCCGGCCCGTCCGGGTAGGCGCCCGCCGCGACGGCGGCGTGGATCGCGGACCCCAATGCCGGCCCCTGTGCGGAACCGATCAGGCTCAGCGACCGCCGGGTGACATCTGCGGAGACCTGCATGATGAACGGGTTGTGTGTGCCGAGACTGTCCCGGGCGCGCGAGCACCAGCTGCCCGGCGATCTGCCGGCTGGTGAGGTCGGCCACGGCGAACTGGGCGACTTCAAGCCACGTTACCCACGGATACCTGGTCCGCGTGAATCAGTGACCCTGGACCGCTAGGTAAGTTCTTCCACTTGCCCGCCGAACACTCCCAGCTGGGACATGAGCCGCCCGCCCAGGGCCGCGCCCACGATCCCGAGGTTCTCGACGATGAGCTGGGCTCGCACGGTCAGCCGCTCGAACTCCTCGCTGCTGCGAATGCGCGCGAGTTTGTCCTGGTCACCGCGCAGCAGGAAAAAGCCGTCAAGCTCCCCGCCGTGCGGCTCGAGGAGAACCGGCTCGAAGCTCTCGATCTCACCCTCCTGCTGCAACCGGGAGTAATACTCGAAAGCTTCGTTGAACACCTTCGTGGCCTGTCGCTCACGGCCTCGCACGGGAGCCCCGAAACCGATGAAGAGCCCGGAATCTGCCATGACCCACCCCTCTGCTCGTCTCGTGGTCGCTATCAGGCATGCAGTCCGCCACCCGCCAAACGTCCCCACACGCCCTAGCGCAACCAATGATCGCTATCTGGAATTACGCTGCCCATTCCCCGCAGACTTGGCCCCGCGGCTCGGGTCCCGCCGCCTGGCATCAGGATGCTTGACGCTCCGCCGCCGCCTACCGAGCCTAACGCGATCACGTGCCGGATGGTAGTGGCGACGGCCACGCAGGTGCACTGGCGACAGCCCGGGGCGGGCAGGGACAAGCCGGCTTCCGCCACGCCGCAGGCCGCCGCTCTGGCATCCGAGATCCTGGAACCCGAGGGCGGTCCTGCCCGATGTAAGCTTCCGGCCAGTAATAACGACTCCGGACCGGACCTGATGACTCTTCGCCTCGACGAGGCCGAGCTGCGGTTCCTCAACGACCAGCACCACGCGGCCATGGTCACTTTGCGTGCCGACGGCACCCCGCACGTCGCTCAGGTCGGCATCGCCCTGGTCACCGGACCTGATGGGGTCCAGCACCTGTGGGCCAGCGGCACGCAGAAACGGGTGCGGACCCGGCACCTGCGCCGCGACCCGCGCTGCACGCTCTTTGTCTTCGATCCGCCGCCCATGCGCTGGCTCGGGCTGGAGACGACGGTCACGATCATCGACGGCCCCGACGCCCCCGGGCTGCACCCTCGCCTGTTCCGTGCCGTCTTGGGGAAAGCGCCGGGATAAACCGGCATGGAGGAGGAGATGGAAGAGCTCTACGCCGAAGGGCTAGCGACCCACGGCGACCCCGAGTCATGCGTCGACGATCCGCGAGGGCGTGGCGAAGCGTTGACAGGGGCACGTGCAGGCCGGGCTATTGAGCCGCGAAATGGCAATCCGGGGTGACTGCGCTGTCTCAATAGCGGAAGGCAACACTGCCGGCGGCGTTATGCGCGAGTCGCCGGCGGACCCCGCGCGGCCGGGGGAACCAGGGCATGTACGGAACCTTCATGCGGGAGAACCGGGAGAGCCCGTGCCCGCCCGCCTGGCTGATCACCGGCGGGCCGCTCAGGGAACGCCGAGGTGGTAATCCTGGGATGAACGGGACCGGGCAGTCGGATCGCTTCGTAGTACCTGCGAACCCGCCGGACAAGGCCGCGGCTGCGGAGGCGGGGGAGGAAAGGCAGCGAACCAAGGGGAACACGGCCGGTGAAACACGCCCCGGACGCAGTGCCGGGCAAGGCGTGTCAAGCGAGCTGGGCCGTGTGCGCGAGGTCGCGCAGAAGGACAGGAATGCGCGGTTCACCGCGCTGTTGCGCCATGTCAGCCTGGAGCGGCTGGTGATGGCCTACTGGGACCTGAGCCCGGAGGCCGCACCGGGCGTGGACGGGGTGACATGGGACGCCTGCGGGCAGGACCTGGTAGCCAACCTCCGGGACCTGCACGCACGGGTACAGCAGGGGCGCTACCCGGGCGAGCCCATCTCGGCGGGCATACATCCCGAAGGCGGACGGGCGGCAGCGGCCGCTCGGCATTGCCACGCTGGAGGACAAGATCATCCAGCGCACTACGTCCTGGACCTGCGGGCCGACTGGTGGAGGCACCGTTTCGCGCACGGTGATGTGATCATCATCAGGTTCGCGGACGACTTCATCGTCGGGTTCGAGTACCGGCAAGATGCCGAGCGGTTCCGGGACGAGCTGGGCGGCAGGTTCGCCCGGTTCGGGCTGGAGCTGCACCCCGGTAAGACCCGGCTGGTCGAGTTCGGGCGGCGCGCCGCCCGGGACCGGGTGGCGCGGGGTGAGGGGAAGCCGGAGACGTTCACGTTCCTAGGGTTCACGCACATCTGCGCGACCTCGAAGAACGGGCGATTCTGGATCAGGCGGAAAACCGACTCGAAACGGGCACGGGCCAAGCTTGCCGAGGTGAAAGCCGAGATCAGGCGGCGCCGGTGCCTGCCCATCCCCGACCAGGGACGATGGCTGGCCGCCGTGGTAGGCGGGCACCAGGCTTACTACCCGGTGCCCGGCAACAGCGATGCGGTGAACGCCTTCCGCACCCAGGTGATACGGCACTGGCTTAAGGCGCTACGGCGCCGCAGCCACAAAGGCCGAGGGCTCACCTGGGCCAGGATGAACCGCGTCGCGGCCCGGTGGATACCCCCGACCCGCACCGTGCATCCATTCCCGCAGGCGCGCTTCGCCGCCATGCACCCAAGGTAGGAGCCCAGTGCGGTAGTCCCGCACGCTGGGATCTGCGCGAGGGGCCGCCCGCAAGGGCGGTCCCTACCGCGACCCTCGGGCCAGAGCAGAAGATCACCTGGGGCGACAAGGACGCGACCGATGACCAGATCGTCGCCATGACGGCGGCTGAAGGGCGACTGATCTACGACTTCGACATCCGCAAGACCTACGGACATCTCACCAGCTGAGCACCCCCGTATCCGTTGGCCACGACCGGGCATCCGTTCTCCGGGCCGCGGTGAAACGAAGGTCGCCCGACAGCAACAGCAGCAGCCAACGGCAAGCGTCAGCGATCCGCAGCACCCAAGGATGCCACGGCTCGTCTTCGGGCCCGATGGCGTCGAGAGCCTGGTCCCAGGTGGGCAGCACTTCCCCGGCGGCCGGGTCCAGGTAGGCACCGGCCGCTTCGTCCCAAACCTGCAGCTGGTCCCCGTCGTATCTGACCTCGGCGGTGTCGGCCACCACACCTGGTGATAGGCTGCGGCGAGCACGCGGCGGATCTCGGCGCGGGCGATGGTGCCGCGGATGGCGATGTGGACGTACGGGGCGAGGCGGCGCTGGGGTTCGACGGCGGCGAAGTAGTGCAGGTCGTAGCCGAGGTAGCGGCGCAGGTTCTGGATGGACCGGTCGAATAGCGCGGCGAAGGCCAGCGCGTCCCGCGCGGCCTGGTCATAGTCGTAGGCGCCGGGGTCGACCGGGGTGCCGTCCTCGCGGGCCGGCCCGTAGGACGGGCAGGTCAGGGTGAGGAACAGGGAGGGGCGGAAGGTCTTGCCGTAGGCCAGCTCCATCACCTACGGATCACCAGGCTACGCGCCGCGCGATGTCCGCGACCACGCCGCGCAGGCCGACAGCAGCGCCAAAGAGGTACGGTCGTGAGCAGGACGAGCGTCGCGGCAGGTGCATATGAAGGACCGGCAACTAGACAGCTGGCGGGTGCCCAGCCTGACCTTCGAAGGCAACATCTGGCTGTACCGCGAGGTCATCGTGACCAAAGCCGGAGTGGGCGCAAAGCTGCTGGTCCACCCGGCCACTATCGTGCAGGCCCGCTACAACGGCTCATACGAGGGGGCGCCCTGGCTGTGTTTCCCTGTGCATCCGGGACGGCTCATCGACCCGGCATTGCACGGCTGGGATGGCGACGAGACCGAGTGTGCGTCGTTCTGGAGAAGCGCCGGGATACAGGAGCGGCTCATCGGACGCGGCGACAGTCCGACAGCCGCATATGACGACCTCATCGACCAGGCGTGTGCACGCGTGGGCGTAGACAGGGCCGCGCTGAGCGAGGACCCAGCCTGAAACCGTGCCCGCTGCGTGCCCGATGAGGCGGACGACCTAGGGTTACCACGGTCATTCACGGACAACACCGCGTGCGGCGTGAGCTGGTTTGACGCAGACAGGCCGAGTCGCGGCTGAGACCTGACACGGCAGAGGTCCACCGGTTCAAATCCTGCACGGCCCACCAGGTCACAGCGGTTCCCGGGACCAGCGCCACCAGTTAGGAATCGCAGAGAATTAACACGCTGGTTTGATCTGTGCTGTCGGTTCGGCGTCCTCGGCTGCGAGGAAGGTGATCAGGTCTGCCGGTGCGGGGAACCGGGCGGTCGCGGGTGTGATGGCGTGTCCGTGTTCTTCCAGAAGCGGGCGGATTTCGCGGGTGGCCTCGGTGATCCTGCTGCGTCCACGGCGAACAGTTCGCCAAGAACTGCTTGGGTGCAAAGTCTGCGCAGGTAGAGCACGGTGGCCAGGATCCGGTCGGCGTTGGTGAGCTTGGCGCGCGGGCCTGCTCCGGCCGCGCGGCGGCGCTCGGTGCCGCGCCGCCGGTGCCGGCTCTGCTCGCGCTGGGTTTCCTGCGGTCCGGCAAGTTAGCTTTGTCATGCGGATATGTTTGTGAGAGTTGTATGGCAGCGTGACGCGGTCGGGGGAACCGGCGGCAATCCTGCTGGGCTCGGCGGCGCTGGTGGCAGGCGGGGGCGGGGTGAGGTGTGGATGGATGGTGTAGTTCCAGTCGCCGTGGAAGCGGTGCCGGGCCAGCGGGACCGCGGCCATCTGCGCATCGCTGATCTCGGTCCCGGTCGGGTAACTGCCTGGGTCGAGTTCGGCGCGCACTGTCAAGCCCGTGCCGGTGGTGGTCGCAGCGATGCTGTTCACGATGACTTCGTGGCTGGTCAAAGGCCTGCCACGCCAGTTCATGGTGATGGCCGAGAACAGCCGGTGCTCGATCTGGGGTGAAATGCGGGCGTTTTTGGGCGCGCGGCAGCTCGCCGGGGCGAAGCCCTGGCGGATGGGTGCGGCCGGCCGGTTACCCGGCTTCGGTGAGCTGGACGGTGAAGCCGAGTTTCTCCAGCTGGCCTATCAGGCGGCGGGCCTGGTGCTCCTTGTCCTGGCGGGAGGTGAAGTAGTCCTCGCCGAGGTCAGTGAATACCTCTCCGGTGGTGAGGATGTGCCAGATCACGTCGAAGAGGCTGTGGGCGACCGCGACAGCGGCCTTGTTCGGGCCCCGGCGGCGGGCTATCTGCCGGTACTGGGCGCCGAAGTAGCTGCCCTTGGTCCGCGCCGCGGCCCGGGCCGACTCGATCATGGTGCGGCGCAGCCACTGGTTGCCGGGCGTGGTGGCCACCCGGCGGCGCTTGCCGGCTGACTCGTGGTTGCCCGGGCACAGGCCCGCCCACGAGGCCAGGTGCGCCGGGCTGGGGAACCGGCTCATGTCGGCGCCGGTCTCGGCGATGATGACCTCGATGCTTCGCCGCTCCAGTCCTGGGACATCGGCCAGCAGCCGGGCGGCTGGCTGGTAGCCCTCTGCCACCCGGGCGGCGACCTGCTCATCGAGCCTGGCGATCGCCGCGTCCAGGAAGTCCAGGTGGCCCAGGATGCAGGCCGCGACGGCGGCGTGATGCGCGCCGAAATGGCCGGCCAGCGCCGCGGTCAGCTGCGGGATCTTCGGGCGCAGCTTGCCCTTGGCCAGCCCGGCCAGGGCCGCCGGGTCACGCTGCCCGGCGATCAGCGCCTCGATGATCGCCCGCCCGGACTGGGTCAGCACCTTGGAGGCGACCGAGGTCAGCTTGATCCCGGCGTCCTGGAGCACCTTCTCCAGCCGGGCGATCTCCGCGGCCCGGACGTCGATCTGGGTCTTGCGGTAACGCGTCAGCTCCCGCAGCTCCCGGATCGCCGGCGGCGGCACGAAGCTAGGCCGCACCATCCCGTGCGCGGCCACGTCGGCCAGCCACTCGGCATCGGACATGTCCGTCTTGCGGCCCGGGACGTTCTTGACGTGATGAGCGTTGCACAGCCACAGCTCGAACCGGCCTTCGAGCGCATAGTAGACCGGCTTCCAGTACACCCCGGTCGCCTCCATCGCGGCCAGGGCCACCCCGCGCTCGGCCAGCCAGTGGGCCAGCCCGGCCAGCCCGCCGGCAGTCGTGTCGAACCGGGCCTTCTCGGTGTTCACGCCGCCGCGCGGCCCCGGGGTCCGTACGCACACCGCCACCGTGTCGCGGTGCACATCCAGGCCTGCTACCCGGTCGTGGATCTGTTCCATGTCTCCTCCTCGCTGGGTTCCCGAGACGACCCACCGGGGAGGACCTGGTAGTTAACCGAATCTGGGGTTCGTGCTCGCAGCGACAATCCCAGGTCCCGCGGGTCCTGCACCAAACTTGTTGCGGACTGTCAGCGCTCCAGTATCGAGACGGCGACCGCGCCCGGCGAGCCGCTGAGGGCATTTCATCATCCTGGGTGGCCGCCAGGTCATGCGCACTTGTTCCACTTGGATGTGCCCGGCGGGAAGTGGCACACCGTGATCTCCAGCCCCGTCTCGGCGGCCAAGGCGGCGAGTTCGGTCTTCCACGCGCGGGTGCGGTAGCCGTTGGAGCCGCCCGCGTCCGCGGTGATCAGCAGCCGCCGGGCGGCCGGGTAGTCGCCGCGGCCGGCCGCGTTCCACCAGCTGCGGATCGACTCCACGGCGAACGCGGCGGTGTCGTGGTCAGTGCCGACGTTCACCCAGCCGGCGTTCGCCGCCAGGTCATAGACCCCGTACGGGATCGCCTTGCCCAGCTTCCGGTCAGGGAAGTCGTGGGTGCTGACGCGGGCTGGCTCGCCCCTGGGCCGCCACTGCCGGCCGCCGTTTTTGAACTCGCCGACCAGTTCCTTCTTCTTGGCGTCCACGCTGACCACGGGGTCCCTGGCCGCCTGGTACTCGCCGACCTGCCCGCTGATGTAACGGAACTGCGCGTCCCGGTCCGGGTGCTGCTTTCCCTCGACGGCCTTGGCGTTGCCCTGCAAGCTGAACCCCTCGGCCCGCAGCAGATCGCCGACGGTGTCCGCCGAGACCTCATGACCCTGGGCTGTCAGCTCGGCCGCCAGCTTCCGCGTGGACTTCGTCGTTCCCCGCAGCGGCGACATCGGGTCGCCCCGCTCCTGTGGCTCAACAAGGGCAAGCAGCGCCGGGCGCAGCCCCGGATCCAAGTCGGCCGCCCGCTTGCGGCCCCCGCCCGGCCGCCGCGCCCGGCCCAGCGGCTCAGCCCCCGAATCCAGCTCATCCACGCCCAGCGCCACCGTCGCCTCCCGGACCCCGGCCGCCCGGGCCACCAGTCGGATCCCGCCATGCCCCAGCGACCGGGCCTCGGTGCCCATCAGCAGCCGCCGCTGCCGCTCATCCAGATGCGGGAAGATCACCTCGAACTTCGCCGCCAGCATCTCCCTGGTTACCGTCATGACGCCCATACCACAACAGCGTGCCCGATTCCAGGAAGCTACGGGTTAATTCTCTGCGATTCCTTAGTCCTCTCCGGAGAACCGCTCCCATGCTGCCTGCTTCGACACGCCGAGCGCCTCGCCGATGCGGGTCCAGCTGACGCCCCGGCCGCGCAAGATATCCACATGGTCGCGCACCGCGGCGTCGACCTGGGAAACCACCGCTTGAATCCGCACCAGGCTTGCGAGCAGGTCGGCGTCTGGCCGCTCATCCCACCCGCCGACTTTAGGGACCAGCTCCTCGGCGAGGATGTGGTCGCACAGATCCACGCATTCGTTACAGATATAGACGCCCGGACCGGCGATGAGCTTGGCGATTGCCTTGCTGTCCTTGTTGCAGAACGAGCAGCACAATGTGGTCTCCGGCCGGGTGGCGCTTGCCGCGGAGGTTCGAGAGTTGGTCATAGCGTCAAGGTATCCCTGACAGTCTGTCGGGTCAAGGTAATCTTGACGGCTGGGCTAATGCGGCAAAGTACGGCACGGAACTACAGCAACGTCCCCTGACAGTCGCCAGCCAGCACGACCGGCCGCCCGGCCCGGAGACTCTGGCCAGCATGACCGAAGGGGCCGCGAGGCCGCGCTGGCCCGGGCCTTCGTACGCCTGGCGGACACGCTGGCCAGCGACTTCAACGTCGTCGACTTCCTGCAGGGCCTGTCCGCAGACTCCGTTGAGATCCGCCTGTTGTGCCGGGTGCCAGCGTGGCGGGGGCGTCCCCACTGGCTCATGGTGTTTCCTGGCAGGCTTCGGGTTCACATCCCCCGCCCGCGCAGGGCGCGCCTATCCGAACTCCCGGGGAAGGCTTTCGCGGGCCCGGGTCCGGGTGATAAGACCATGCATCTAGGGGACTGGCGGGCCGAGCGGGTCAGCGCGCAGGACCCAAACGGGAAGGAGTCCAGCGTGGGCCGGGTGAACGTCGACGGGGTCGGTATCGACTACGAGGTCACGGGGGAAGGGCCGCCGGTCGTGCTGCTGCACGGTTTCCCCGACTCCGGCCGGCTCTGGCGGCACCAGGTACCGGCACTGGCAGCGGCAGGATTCCAGGTCATCGTCCCCGACCTGCGCGGTTACGGGCGCTCCGATAAGCCCGAGGCCATCGAGGCCTACTCGCTCATGCTCCTGGCCGGGGACGTGATGGCGATCCTGGCGGACCTGCAGGCCGACCGGGCCCACGTGGTAGGTCATGACTGGGGCGCCGCGCTGGCCTGGGCGCTGGCCTCCCTCACGCCCGGCCACGTCGACCATCTGGTCACGCTCTCGGTCGGCCACCCGTCCACCTTCCGCCGCACCCCGCGGCAGCGCGAGAAGTCGTGGTACATGCTGCTGTTCCAGTTCCCCGGCATCGCCGAGCGCTGGCTGACCGAGGACAACTGGTACAACTTCCGGACCTGGGCCGGACATCCCGACGCCGACCAGGTGATCGCCGACCTGGAGGCAACCGGTTCGCTGACACCGGCCCTCAACTGGTACCGGGCCAACGTCCCGCCCGAATCGTGGGTCGGCCCGCCGCTGCAGCTTCCGCCGGTGCAGGCCCCCACCATGGGCATCTGGAGTACGGGAGATCCCGCCCTCACCGAGACCCAGATGACCGACTCCGCCGAGAACGTCGCGGGCCCGTGGCGGTACGAGCGCCTGGACGGCCCGGGCCACTGGATGCAGCTGGACGCACCGGACCAGGTGAACGCGCTGCTGGTGGATTTCCTGCCCCGCGACGCCAGCCGAGAGGCGATCATCCCCGGCGGGTGATGCGCGCCGGGCCGCCCGGGCGCAGACTGGGGTCAGCACGGGCCCTGCGGCACAGACGATGGGGGGCTGGGACATTGTTCGGCAGGAAAGGGCGCGAGGAGCGGCGGTTCGACCGCGTCGCCACCCGGTACAAGATGCGCCAGCGCATCCTCTCCCTCGGCGACGACTACGAGATCGAGAACGACCGTGGTGAGCGGGTATACAAGCTCGACGGCAAGGCGCTGCGGATCCGCCGGACCATCCTGCTGAAGGACATGGACGGCCGCGAACTGGTCAAGATCCAGGAAAAGATGCTGCACATCAAGGACAGCATGGAGATCGAGGGGCCAGCCGGGAACCGGATCGTCATGGTCAAGAAGGCCCTGATCACACCGTTGCGCGAACGGTGGATCGTCAATCTCGAAGACGGCCAGGACCTGCACGTCCAGGGCAACATCGTCGACCACGAGTACCGGATCGAACGGGACAAGGACCCGGTCGCGGAGGTGTCCAAGCGGTGGTTCCGGGTCCGCGACACCTTCGGTGTCGAGGTGGCCCCGGGCGAGGACGACGTCCTGATGCTCGCGGTCACCGCGGTCCTCGACCACATGGCCCACTAAGGCCGGTCCATCAGGACGAACACTCCCCAGCCCAGGTACTCGCGCCGGTACCGGACGTGGCGCGCCGGGGCGGTGCTGAGCTCGGCCCGCATCGCGGCGGCCAGTTCGTCGTCCCGATTCGCGTCCAGCCAGCGCCGGATGTTCAGCCACTGCGGTGCGGCGTAGCGGTCCCAGCTGCCGGAGTCGGCGAGCATCATCTCCACTACATCGCACCCCAGCCGGCGCCGGGCGCACCGCCCGCCCCAGGGCCGCCAGCTTCTCGTCGCTGAGCGGGTTGTGGATGCGGTGGCTGCTCTCACGGATGGTGAAACTACGCGGAAGGTCCACAGGTCAGATCATCACGAATGAGGCCGGACGGGTCTACCCGGTTATCGCATCCTGCAAACGATCGCATCGGCCACCGGCCGCCCGCACCGCCCGGCCGCTCTGGCATTATCGAATCGTGACCAGCACCGACCTCGACCGCCTCGCGCGGACCGCCTACGAAGCCCACCGCGACGCCCAGTCCGGGCCCCTCCCGTCGTGGGAAGACGCCACGGCGCAGGAGAAGCAGGCCTGGAGGGCCGCGGTGACCGCCGTCACCGGCCAGGGCGACGTCACCCTCACCGAAGCGGGCCACACCCCGTCGATCGTCGTTCAGGCCGGCAACCAGACCCACGTCTTCCGTAAGGACTTCACCGCGGGACGCCAGGGCTCGCTGATCATCAGCGACGATCATGCCTCCGGCCAGCACTGCCTCTTCCAGCCCGCGCACGGCTACTGGTACGTGGAGGACCTCAACTCCACCAACGGCACCTGGCTCAACGGGCGCCGCATCTTCAAGGCCCAGCGGCTGAAGAAGGGCGACAAGGTCAAGATCGGCCGCACCGTCATAGTCGTCGCGTCGACGTAAGGCGGCCGCCATTCCCTCAGGCCCCACTAGCCTCACACGTCCCGTTATTCCCAGCCGCCAGGCCTCGCCCCGGCCCGCGGCCGCCCGCCAACAGCATCGCTGTCACATCGATGTCGCCCCGCAGCATCGCTGCCGCATCGTTGTCGTTAAGGCCGGGGCCCGCGCACGCTGGGGTACGGGGCACGCGCCAGGCCCGTTCGGGATCAAAGACTTAAGGCCGAACGGACCTGGTGCCTGTGTCCGCCACCCCGCGTGCGATGCTGGCCTCGGCCTCGCCCCTGGTGACGTGGTCCAGCCGGACCAGGTCGAGGACTACGTGGGCGGCGCTGGCCGGCGCGGTGAGCAGGGTCAGCTCCCGCCCGTGGGCCGTGAGCTGCTCGCTGACCGCGTACAGGGCCTGGACCCCCGCGCTGGCCAGCTCGGTGACGCCGGTGAGGTCGGCGACCAGCGGGACCGTGCCGCCCCGGCTGGCCGAAAGCAGCCGCCGGGCCAGTACGTCGGCGGTGGTGATGTCGACCGGGCCCTGGATGACGGCCCTGGCGGTGGCGCCCCCGGTGGCCGAGGTGTCCACCGCGAAGGACGGCTCCGCCGTCCTGGCAGCCGGCGCGCTGCGGCCGGGGTCCAGGATGGCGGGCCGGCGCAGCCGGTGCCGCAGGGTCACGATCGTGCCCCGGGTGCGCACGGTGCCGTCGGCGTCCTGCGGGTGGCTGACCACCAGCCGGTCCACGACGTGCCCGGCCACCATCAGGCCATGGCCGCGGTCGGCGTCGGCCACCTCGGGCGGCCGCCATCGCCCGTGGTCGGTCACCCGGCACTCCACGTAGCCGTCGTCGCCCAGAGTGGCGTCGAACTCGATCGCGCCGGGCGCCTCCCGTGCGTAGGCGTGCTCGATGGCATTGGTGAACACCTCCACCATGGCCAGGTGCAGTGCCTCCCAGTCGTCGGCGGCGGCGTCGAGCCGGCTCAGCCAGCCGGCGAAGGCGTCCCGGGCGGCGGTCAGGCTGGACCGTTCGGCCGGCAGCCCCAGGTGCAGCGCCGGGACCGGCTCGGTCAGCCGCTGCGCGGCCAGCGCGGTGATGTCGTCGGTGTGGCCGGTGCGGGTCAGCAGCTCCACGGTGAGCTGGCACACCCGCTCCGCCGCGGCCGGGTCGGCACCGAGGGCCAGGATCCGGTTGGCGGCCGCGTCGGCGGCGACCGCGGCGAGTTCGGCCATGGCCTCGGCGATGGTCCGGCTCGGCCGCTCGATCAGGCCGTCGCTGTACAGCAGCACCAGCTCGCCGGGGGTGAGCGCGCTGGTCGCGAGGACGGGCGGCGAGCCGGTGCCGAGTGGTCCCGTTCCGGTGGCTGCCAGGTACCTGGCCGTCCCCTCGGCGCCGATGACCAGCGGCGGGGGATGACCGCAGGTGGTGTAGCGCAGCTGCCCGCCCGCCGGGTCCAGCACGGCCAGGGCCAGCGTCGCGGCCCGCAGGGCCGGGTACCTGGCCGCGAAGGCGTCGGTCCGCCGCAGCACCTGGCCCAGATCGGCCTCGGCGGCGAGCAGTTCGGCCAGCACGGCGCGCAGCTGCCCCATCGCGGCCGAGGCGGCCACGCCATGGCCCACCACGTCGCCGACCACGAGCGCGACGCTGCCGCCGGCCAGCGGGATCGCGTCGAACCAGTCGCCGCCGGCTGAGTGCTCGCGCCCGGCCACCATGTACCGGGCCGCGATCCTGGCCTGGGGCAGCACGGGCAGGGCGGTGGGCAGCAGCGCCTCCTGGAGTTCGGCCGCGATCGCGCGGGCCCCCGGGATTGCCTGCCCGGCTCCGGCCGCCCGCCGCTCTTTCACCCGGGCGGTGACGTCGGTGGCGATGACCAGGAGCCCGTTGACCCTGCCGTCGGCGGCCCGCCGGGGCAGCACGGTGAAGTCGGCGTACACCTCGCGGATGCCGTCCGGGCCCAGGCCGACCTGCGCCCGCCACTCGGTGCCCGTCTCCGGCTGCCCGGACGCGTACACCCGGTCGAGCAGCTCGAACAGCTGCTGCCCGGCCAGCTCGGGGAAGGCGTCCCGGCAGGCCAGGCCGATCAGGTCGGACCGGCCGGTGAAGGCCCGGAACGCCGCGTTCGTCGCGGCGAGGCGGTGATCGGGGCCGTCCAGCGCCGTCAGCCCCATCGGCAACTGCTCGAAGGCGTCCCGCACCGCGCTGGCCTCGCCCACCAGCCGCTCCAGGATGTCGTCGTGAGCAGTACCGGGCACCGGCCGCCTCCCTGATTCCTCCCTGACCGGGGATCTACCCCCATGGCGTACCCCAAACGGGTTAGACCGCTTCTCCTGGGGCAGAAGGATGCCAGTACGAGAGATTTCCAACGGAAGGAAACGGTAGTGAGCGCCACCGATAAGGCCAAGAACAAGGCCCAGGAGACGAAGGGAAAGGCCAAGGAGACCGTCGGCAAGGCCGTCGGCAACGAGAGCCTCGAGGCCAAGGGCCAGGCCGAGCAGGCCAAGGGCAACGTGAAGCAGGCCGGTGAGAAGATCAAGGACGCCGGGAAAGGCCTGAAGCCCTGAACTGGTGTGGATCGCCGATTACCGGGTAATCGGATCCTGTTCTGGCGCCGCCGCGGAGGCAGGGCCATACAGAAAGAAGGAAATCAGCTCATGGGAATTATATTGCTGGTCCTCCTGCTCGCCCTGATCCTCGGCGGGCTGGGCTTCGTGATTCACATCCTGTGGTGGATCGCCCTGATCGTGCTGGTGATCTGGCTGGTCGGGTTCGTCGTCCGGATGGGCGAGGGGAGCTCGCGGGGTCGCTGGTACCGCTGGTTACCGGCCTGCCGCGGCTAGCAGCGCGCTAGCCGGCGGTTGCTTCCGGCTCACCTGACTCCCTGGCGTCGCGGCCGTTCCCGGCCGCGACGCCAGATGCGTTCGGGCCGCCTGTTGATCCGGCGGCGAGGGCTTCGTCGACGGTGTCGTACATCGGCAGCCGGTCGGCCAGGCCGGTGATCCATAGCGCCTTGGTGTACCGGTAGCGCGCGCCCGCCAGCAGGAACGCCCCGCCGCCCGCCACCTGGTGCCGCCAGTGGCCGACGATCACGGCCAGCGCCGTGGTGTCCATGAAGTCGATGCCGGACATGTCGAGGATCACCCGGTCGCTGCCGGCGGTGGCGTCGGCCAGGAAGTCGTCGAACGGCTGGCTCGAGGTCACGTCGAGCTCGCCGTGGACGCTCGCGACCACGCTGTCGCCGCGCGTTTCCATCGAGAAGCGAGGCTCGGTCACGGCGCGCTCCCACGGTTCTGCTCGGACGGGCGATGGTCACCAGAAGCGTATTCCTGATTACCCGGCCCGTGTCGGCATACCGGGCCGGCGCGCCAACCGCACAGATGTACTGTTGGTCGGTACATGACTGACCGGCAACCCCGAATGCATAGGAATGCGTGTTCATGGACGTCGACAGCAGCCAGCGGCGGATGACTGCCTATATGCGCGATCACCAGGACAAGGTGGTCGGGCGCTGGACCGAGCTGGTGGTGACGGCCCTGCGCGGCCGGAGTTCGGCCGCCGAGGTGCGGCGCGAGCTTGACCGACGAAGTTGCCCTCACCGGCATCCTGCGTAACCTGCTGTCTAACGGCATAAAGTACACCGATCGTGGCGAAGTGCGGCTGAGTACACGGGTGACGGGAAACAGGCTGGAGATCACCGTGGCCGACACCGGCATTGGCATACCGGCCGGCCTGACAGAGCATGTCTTCGAGGAGTTCTACCAGGTGCCCGGCGTCCGCCGGGGCGGCACCGGGCTCGGCCTGCCCTACGCGCGCCGGCTGGCCCGGATCCTGGGCGGCGACCTCACGCTGACCAGCGAGCCGGGCGCGGGCACCACCGTCGTGCTCGACCTGCCGCTGCGCGCTGCCGGCCCGGCTGCCCGCCTCGGTGCCCGCCGTCATCATCACCGGCGCCGACCTGCCGACCCCGCCGCGGGCCGCGGCCCAGCTGCGGAAGGACGAGCTCACCAGGGAGCGGCTGGAGTTCACCATCCGCACGGTCCTCAGGGACGCGGCATGACCGACAGCCCGGCCGTCGTGCTCCTGCTCGACCCCGCGTCGGGCGAGCTGCAGATCGTGAACTGCGGGCACATGCCCCCGTTGCTTGTCGACGGCCCGGACGCGGTTTACCGGGGCGAGGGCGGCCTGCTGCTCGGCCTGCCCATGCACGAGCCGCACGTGGAAACGACGACCCTCCCGCCGGGAGGCACCCTGCTGCTGATGACCGACGGCCTGGTCGAGGACCGTGGCATCTTCCTCGACGTCAACCTGGAGAAGCTGCGCGTCGCGGCCCAGGAGGTGAGCGGCGCCGACGTGGAGGCCTTCAGCAATCACCTGATGTCCATCTTCGGCCCTCGGGAGGACGACGTGGCGATGATCGCGGTCCGCCGGATGACGACATGACCGAGGCAGCGGGACCGGACCAGGTCGCCGGGCTCGAGGCGCGCTACGCCGCGCTGCGGCAGGCGGCCAGGTCCGCCAGCGCCGAATCCGGCGACGTCCTCGAGGCCGCCTTCACCGAACTGGAAGCGGCCATCGACCTGCTCCGGGCGGGCGAGGCGGCGCCCGCCGAGGCGGACCGCGGCGCGCCCGTGGCGAGCCAGCCTGCGGACACCGAGCGCGGCCTGCTCCGCGCGGTGTTCCAGGACGCGCCCGTCCCGCTGTTCCTGGTGGCCCGCGACGGCACCGTCCAGCGGGTCAACCGGGCCGCGGGCGACCTGACCGGCGCCAAGCCCGGCTACGCGACCGGCCGCCCGTTCACCGCCTTCGTCGCCCTGCCGTCCCGCGCGGCGGTGCACTCCCAGCTCACGGCCGTCGGCCGGACCGGCAAGCCGCGCCGGATCCGGTGCAGCCTGGTCGCCGAGGACGGCCTGGTGCCGTGCGAGCTCGTCATCGGCCGGGTCGGCGTCCGGGGCAACCGGGACGACGCCGACCCCCTGGTCGTCACCGTCCGCGACGCCCCGCTGGCCCAGCCTCAGCCCGAGGACGAGGCACCTGGCCAGCGTCGCTCCCGGCTGGGCGCGGTGCAGGCGGTCACCCGCCGGCTGGACCTGGTCACCGCGACGGCCCGGCTGCTGCTCGAGAACGAGGGCTTCAGCGAGTCCCGGACCCTGCAGCGGTGCGCCCGGCTGATCGCCGCCGAGCTGTCCGCCTGGGTCATCGTGGACATGGAGCGCAGGCACCGGGTGCGGCGGCAGTTCGTCGCCGGCCCGGACGATCCCGGCCTGGCCGAGCTGACCAGCGCGCTGGCCGCCGTCGACCCGCCGCCCGGGTCGGTGCCGTGCATCGTGTATGAGTCGGCCCGCCCGGTCCTCATCGCCCACGCCGAAGACGTCGGCGTGCTCGGCGACAGCCCGGACGGCGAGCCGCTGCTGGCCAGGCTGGACGCTACGTCCGTGCTGTCTGTCCCGCTGGCCGACGGGGACAGCCGGTACGGCGTGCTGACCCTGGTCCGGCAGCCGGGCGCCGGCCACTTCAAGGTGGCCGACCTGGCGCTGGCCGCCGAACTCGGCGAGCAGATGGCGCTGGCGATCCGGGTCAACCGGATGTTCCGCCGCCGGGCCGACACCGTCGACGCGCTGCAAGCCAGCCTGGTGCCGAGGCGCCGGCCGGAGATCCCCGGCGTGCAGATCGCGGCGACCTACATCGCCGCGCCCGAGGACCCGGAGGTGGGCGGCGACTTCTACGACGTCTACCAGACCCCAGACGGCTGGGGCCTGGCCGTCGGCGACGTCTGCGGCATGGGCGAGAACGCGGCCGCCGTGATGGCCGCGGCCCGGTACGCGATCCGCGTGCTGGCCCGCCGCTGCGCCGACCCGGGCGAGGTGCTGGCCGGCGCCAACGAGATCGTGCTGGCCGAGGAACTCGCGCTCGACGGCGGGTTCGTCACGGCCAGCATCGCGCACCTGACCTGGCAGGACGGCAAGCTGCGTGTGGTCGTGGGCAGCGCCGGCCACCCGGCCGCGGCGGTGCTGCTTTCCGACGGGCGGGTCCGCATGCTGGGCGGCGGCGGCCTGCCGCTCGGGCTCTTCCCCGACGCCGAGCCCGCCACGCAGGAACTGGCCATGGAAACCGGGGACGTGCTGTTCCTGTACACCGACGGGGTGGCCCAGGCCCGCGGCCCGGACAACACCTACTTCGCCGACCGGCTGGCCGACGAGCTGGCCGGGCTGGCCGGCCTGGCGCCGGACGAGCTGGTGGCGGGGATGCGCGGGGCCATGAACGACTTCAGCGGCGGCCACCTGGTGGACGACGTCACGATGCTGGTGATCCGGGCCGGCGCCCGCGGAAGCGAGCGGGACCTGCGCAGATCGGCATCACGACGGCGGCAGTGAGGCTGGCCGCTATTGTCATCTCGGCCCGGACCAGGCACCATGTGCGAGTGATCGGAGTGGTCCCCGTGACAGGCGCCTGGGTTGACGGCACGTTCCGTGTGCACCGGAGCGACCTGGCCGGGCAGGTGTGCGGATGAAGCGGGAAGCGACCGAGCTGTGGTCGGCGGCCTTGGGCGCCGCGGGCGCCGTCATCCGCTACGGCCACTGGGGCCGGCCGGTGCTGGTGTTCCCGTCCGAGCGCGGCCGGGCCTGGGACTTCGAGAACAACGGCATGGTCGGCGCGGTCGAGAACCTGATCGACGCGGGCCGGGTCAAGCTCTACTGCGTAGACAGCTACGACGCGGCCTCCTGGTCCAACCAGGACATCCCGCTCGAGGAACGTGGCCGCCGGCACGGCCGGTACGAGTCGTGGGTCGTCGGCGACGTGGTGCCGTGGATCTACCAGGACTGCGGCGGCCAGCAGGAGGTGGTCACCCTGGGCTGCAGCCTGGGTGCCTTCCACGCGGCCAACTTCGCCCTCAAGCGGGCCGACCTGTTCCCGCAGGCGATGTGCTTCTCTGGCAACTACGACCCCGCTTCGTGGAACGGCTGGGGCGAGCGCGGCAACGAGGCCTACTTCAACAGCCCGCTGGACTACATCGCCAACCTGTCCGGCGACCACCTCGACTGGCTGCGCAGCCAGGTCAGCCTGCTGCTGGTCTGCGGCCAGGGCCAGTGGGAGGACACCACCGGCTCGCTGGCGAGCACCAGGAGGTTCGCCGCGCTGCTGACCGACAAGAAGATTAGCCACGAACTGGACCTGTGGGGGTACGAGGTCCCGCACGACTGGCCTTCCTGGCGCGCCCAGCTGGCCCACCAACTGCCGCATTACTGCTGACGAGGGGAGCCCGCCTTGACCACTGCCCGGCACCCGATCGGGTTGCTGCTCGGCACCGAAGAGGACTGGCCGGCCGCGTTCGATGAGATCCTGCGCCGGCTGGGACCGGTCGACGGCCCGGACGGCCGCAGCTACGCCTTCGACTGCGAGCGGATCACCATCGAGCCGTTCAGCCTGCGCGACCATCCCCGCTACAACCTGGTCATTGACCGGCTCGCGTACTGGTACTACCACCCCAGGGAATGGCTGAAGAAGGTCGCCATGATGGACGGCGTCTACCTGCTCAACAGCCCGTTCACGTTCCAGTCGATGGAGAAGCACGCAGCCTACTGCGCGATGATCCGGCTTGGGCTCATGGTGCCGGAGACGGTGCTCGTGCCGTACAAGAACCCGGTCGACAACTCCCGCTACGCCTACACCGCGTCCCGCTACAACCAGCCCTTCGACCTGGACGCCATCGCCCGGCGGATCGGCTACCCGCTGTTCATGAAGCCCTACGACGGCGGGGCCTGGCGCGGCGTCTCCCGGATCAACAACGACACCGAACTGCACGCCGCCTACGACGCCAGCGGCGAGATGCTCATGCACCTGCAGAAGGCCATCGACTACGACGTCTTCGCCCGCTCCCTGTCCATCGGCGCCGAGACGATGGTGATGAAGTTCCAGCCGGACCAGCCCATGCACCTGCGCTACGCGGTCGACCACGGCTTCTTGTCCGCGTCGGCCGGCGCGCAGGTGGTGACGATCGGGCGGCTGGTCAACGCGTTTTTCCGGTGGGAGTTCAACTCGTGCGAGACGCTGGTCAAAGGCGGCGACGTCTATCCCATCGACTACGCCAACGCGTGCCCGGATGTCGCGCTGACCAGCCTGCACTACTACTTCCCCTGGGCGATTAAGGCCCTGGTCAAGTGGTGTGTCTTCGCGCTGGTCACGGGCCGCCGGGCCCGGCTGGACCTGGACACCGACCGGTTCTTCGCCATCGCCGACGAGCCTGGCATGAGCTACGAGGAGAAGCTCGCCGGCTACCGCGTCCTGGCTGACGCGTACTTCGAGACCGAGCGGTACCGGGACTTCTGCGCGAGCAGGCTCGCCCGCCTGGACCAGATCGTGCTGGACTGGGTAGCCGGCCCCGACTTTGACCAGCTGCTGGTGCGGACCGTCCAGTCGGTGTACCCGGCCCACGAGCACGACCAGTTCATCGCGCACCTGCGCGGCCTGCTCCACCTGTGGGTCCGCGACGAGAGCGCCCGGCTGGCCGCCGCCTGACCCCGCGACGAGCGCACACCTGGCTCCCGCCCGACGCCGGGGCACGCGGCCACGGCATTGCACCCGGAATATACCTTTTGCGAGCCTTATCCCACGGGCTCAAACAGCATCGATGTGGCATCGTTGCTGCTGGGGCGACATCGATGTGGCAGCGATGTTGTTTCCGGGGCACCCCCGGACCCCGAGGTAGCGGCCGGGCCCCCGGACTCCGAGGTAGCGGCCGGGTCCCCGGCCCCGAACGGACCCCGGGTTTTCTGGCGTGGGGGCGTGCGAACGGGTAAAGAAGGGGACTAGAGGGATACATGGCTGGTTATCTCGGGAGTGGAGGCCTGACGTGGGCCGTGACATCCAGGCGATCAAGATCAGCGGCGAGGACCGGCGCCGGTACCGGGACAAGGTGCGCCGCTCGCTCGACGCGTTCGCCCGCATGCTCCGCGAGCGTCTGTTCGACGACAGCCCCTCCACGGTGGGCCAGGAGATCGAGCTGAACCTGGTCGATTCGCGCGGGATGCCGTCGATGCGCAACGCCGACGTGCTCGACGCGATCGCCAGCCCGGCCTGGGCCACCGAGGTCGGCCAGTTCAACCTCGAGATCAACGTGCCGCCGCGGATGCTCGACGGCGACGCGCTCGCCACCCTGGAGACCGAACTACGCGGCGACCTCAACGCGGCCGACGCCCGCGCCCGCACCGTGGGCAGTCACCTGGTCATGGTCGGCATCCTGCCCACGCTGGCCGAACACGACGTGAACGAGAGCACCATGTCGGCCAACGAGCGGTACCGGGTGCTCAACGAGCAGATCTTCGCCGCCCGTGGCGAGGACATGCGGATCGAGATCGACGGCGCCGAACAGCTGCTCACCCACACCGACAGCATCACGCCCGAGGCCGCCTGCACCAGCGTGCAGCTGCACGTCCAGGTCAGCCCGGACGCCTTCGACGACTACTGGAACGCCGCCCAGGCCATCGCCGGCGCGCAGGTGGCGCTGGCGGCGAACTCGCCGTTCCTGTTCGGCAGGCAGCTGTGGCACGAGACCCGGATCACGCTGTTCGAGCAGGCCACGGACACCCGGTCGGACGAGCTCAAGGAGCAGGGCGTGCGGCCCCGGGTGTGGTTCGGCGAGCGCTGGATCACCTCGGTCTTCGACCTGTTCGAGGAGAACCTCAGGTACTTTCCGGCGCTGCTGCCGATCTGCGAGGAGGAGGATCCGCTGGCCGTGCTCGACCAGGGCGGCTGCCCCGCGCTGGCCGAGATGAGCCTGCACAACGGGACGATCTACCGGTGGAACCGTCCGGTCTACGGCGTGGTCAGCGGCCGGCCACACCTGCGGGTGGAGAACCGGGTGCTGCCGGCCGGCCCCACCATCGCCGATGTCGTGGCCAACGCGGCGTTCTACTACGGCCTGGTGCGGTCCCTGGCCGAGGCGCAGCGGCCGATCTGGACCCAGATGTCCTTCACCACCGCCGCGGAGAACCTGCACGAGGCCGCCCGGCACGGCCTGGACGCCCAGCTGTACTGGCCGGGCGTGGGTGACACACCGGCGTCCGAGCTCATCCTGCGCCGCCTGCTGCCACTGGCCCGCGAGGGCCTGGCCCGCTGGGGGGTGGACGAGGGCGTGGCCAGCCGGCTGCTCGGCATCATCGAGCAGCGCTGCCTGACCGGCCAGAACGGCGCCTCCTGGCAGCTCGCTACGGTGGCCCATCTGGCCGACGACGGCCTGGACCGCCGGGAGGCGCTGCGCCAGATGACCCAGCGGTACATCGAGCGCATGCACTCCAACGAGCCGGTGCACACCTGGCCGGTGGGTTAGGCCCGGGTTGGCCAGCCCCTGCTGGCCAGCCCCGGTTGGCCAGCAGAGCTCAGCCCGCCCCGCCCGCGGCGATCAACGCCACACAGGCGCCGGCCAGTCCGAGCCCGGCCAGCCGCAGCGCGGTCAGCCGTGCTGGCCGCGGTGTCGCCGGCTGTGCTGGCCGCGGTGTCGCGGGCCGCGCTGGCCGACACGCCGACGATGGCCGGCAGCGCCAGCGTGATCCCGGAACCCCAGGTACAACGCGAACGCACCCAGCGTGCCGCCCAACCCGGCCACGAAGCCCCAGGCCAGCGCGGCCGCGCCGGGCCCCGGCGAGGCCGCGAACGGCAGCACCGCCGCCACGACCACCGTGCTGACCGCTGCGGCGAGCAGCGTGACCTGGATGACCCCGGCGCCGCGTCTTAATGACACCCGAACCGGTGATCACGTACCAGGCCTCGCCCAGCCCGTCCGCGGTCCCCGCGAGCTGCGCCCCGCCCCCGAGCCTGAGCCGCCGCTGGTGCAGGCCACGGCAGCCGTGCTCGTCGTTGAGCAGTTCCCGCACGGTCATCCCGGGGCCGAACGCGCTGGCCGGAACCCTGTCGGCCCGGCGCACGACCGGCGCCGCGCTCATCAGCCGGTGACCATGTAGTCGGCGCGGCGCGCCCGCCGGGTGCGCGCCCAGTACTCGAAGGAGAACCCCGGCCACCGGGTCCGGTTGACGCCGTCCGTGTCGAGGTACCAGCTGTCGCAGCCGCCCCGGGCCGCCGCGTCCCGCCGGGACTAAGCGGCCAGCGCCCCGGCCACCATCGACGCCAGGGACCTGAGGAGCCGCCCATCGGGATCGTGGTCCGGGTTGACCTCGGTGATGACCAGGCCGCCGAACTTCTCTCCGCTGGTGAACTCGTTCAGGCACCCGCCGACCTGGTCCAGGGTGAGCCCGGCGAAGTGCGGGAAGTTCGCAACCGGGAAAAGCCCGGTGTGCAGCACGTCGACGTCCAGGTGCACCAGGTAGCTGACCGTGCGGCGCTCAAGGTAGGCGCGGGCCTGGCGGGCCTGCCCGGCCGGGTCGGCCCGCACCGCCGGGGCCGGGGCGGCATAGAGGTGCCTGCTGACCAGCTCGGTCCACTGACCGGTGTCCAGCTCGGCGGGGTCGAAGCCGAACAGCACCACCTGCCCGGGACGCAGCAGCGGGTACCGCGAGCCGGACCTGGCCAGCCGCGGCGACCCGTCGCCGAGCATGTGGGTCATGCCCATCGTGTCGGCCACCGCCGAATCGCTCCGCTCCGGGGTGTTGAGGTCCGCGTCGCCGTCGAAGTACACCAGGCCGCCGCCGCCGAACCCGGCCAGCACGCCGAGCGTGATGGTGCAGTCGCCGCCCAGGATCAGCGGCAGCCGCCCGTCCGCGCGGATCGCCGCCACCTCGCGCGCGACCCCCTGGATCACCTCGACAACCCGGTCGACGTCACGCAGGCCGTCGACCGGGTCCACCGGACGGTACGGCGCCGCCGGCAGGTCGCCGCGGTCCTCGACGTCCAGGCCCGCCCCGCGCAGCGCCTCGATCAGCCCCGCGGCCCGCCACGCGGCCGGAGCCTTCTCCTGCCCGGGATTGTGCGAGCCCGCGCTGGTCGGTACCCCGAGGATGCTTACCTTCCGGTCCTGCCCCGTCATCCGCCTCGCCTCCACGGATTAAGGTAACGGACCGAGACGATCAGTACAGCAGCCGCGAGTAATTGGCCACGGCGTAATGCTCTTCCAGCTCTTCCAGCGTCTCCGGGGTTTCCTGCACCCGCTTGACCAGGGTGGCGTGGGACGGGAGGGCGTCCGGCCGCCGGGACTCCGGCTGCCACAGCTGCGACCGCATGAACGCCTACAGCTCGGGGAAGGCGCGCTCGGGGTTGTGCTCGGACATTATCGAGGGCGGCCCGATGAGGAGCTTGTCCGGTTCCCCGATGACCTCGCTGTCCTTGCCCGCGTAGTCGAACATCAACAGCACGTGCTTGATCGCCTCGAGCCGGGCCCGCTTCTTGTCGTTGCTCTTGACCACCGTCCACGGGGCGTGCTCGGTGTCGGTGTAGTAGAACATCGCCTCCTTGGCCTCGGTGTACCCGTCCCACTTGTCCAGCGACTCGATGTCCATCGGGCTCAGCTTCCACTGCCGGACCGGGTCGATGCGGCGGATGATGAAACGGGTGCGCTGCTCGCCGGGCGTGACCGAGAACCAGAACTTGGTCAGGTTCAGCCCGGAGCGGACCAGCATGCGCTCGAATTCCGGTGCCTCCCGCATGAACTCCCAGTACTCCTCGTCCGTGCAGAAGCCCATCACCCGCTCCACGCCGGCCCGGTTGTACCAGGAGCGGTCGAACATGACGATCTCCCGGGCCCCGGGCAGGTGCGGCACGTAGCGCTGGAAGTACCACTGGGTCCGCTCTCGCTCGGTCGGTTTCACCAGCGCCACGACCTGCGCGCCGCGCGGGTTCAGGTGCTCGCTGAACCGCTTGATCGTGCCGCCCTTGCCGGCCGCGTCGCGGCCCTCGAACACGATCACGATCCGCTGTCCGGTGGACTTCACCCAGTTCTGCAGCTTGACCAGCTCGATCTGCAGCGGCCGCTTGCGGCACTCGTATTCGTGCCTGGTCATCTTCTCGTCGTACGGGTAGTCCTCGCGCCAGGTCTGCACCGTGCGGCCGTCGGCGTAGCGCAGCACGGGGTCGTCGTGTTCGTCGTCGTCGTCCACCGTGAGGCCGGCCAGCAGCTCGCGGTCGGAGGCCCAGTTAACCGGGAGAGCGTTGAAGTCATTGGCAGGTGCACTGGTCACAGCACTAGCACAGCACATTCCGGCGGGCTGGTCACCAGCGGGCCGCGGGAAAGTGCTCACCGGTCGCCGTATACCACCGTCCCGCCCGCCATCGTCATGACGACCGAGGTGCTGCCGATCTCGCCGGGCGGGATGGTGAACAGGTCCTGGTCGAGCACGGCCACGTCGGCGCGCATGCCGGGCAGCAGCCGCCCGGCCACGTCCTCGGCATGGTTCACCCAGGCGACCCCGGAGGTGAAGGCGTCGATCGCGGCGTCGACGGTGATGGCCTGGCCGGGCAGGAACGGGTTCTCGCACTCGGGTCGCCCCGGCCGTCCCAGCCGCCCGGACAGCACCCGGTTCACCGCGACGTGGATCTCCTGCAGCGGGTCGGCGCTGGAGATCGGCCAGTCGCTGCCGAACGCGATCCGGGTTCCGCCCCGCAGCAGCGAGCCGATCTGGTACTGCCACCGGGCGCGCTCCGGCCCGACGAACGGCAGGGTCAGCTCCTCCATCTGCGCCTCGTTACACGCCCACAGTGGCTGGAAGTTGGCCACCGCGTCGAGCTCGGCGAACCGGCCCATGTCCCGCGGGGTGATGAACTGCAGGTGCGCCAGGTGGTGCCGGGCGGCCCGGCGCTGCGCCGCCGGGAGCGTCTCGAGGACGTCGAGGGCGGTCGAAACCGCCAGGTCGCCGATGGCGTGGAAGTGCAGCTGGAACCCCTCGGCGCCCAGCCGCCGCGCCGCCTCGGTGAGCTCCTCCGGCTCGATGAACAGGCGCCCGGCGTGGCCGGCCGGATGCCCGGAACGGTCCAGGTAGGGCGACGACATCGCGGCGGTGAACGTCTCGCACACGCCGTCCAGCATCAGCTTCACCGTGGTCGCCCGGAACAGGCCGTGGCCGGCCCGCTCCCGCCGGGCCAGCAGGTCGTCGATCTGGCCGAGGCCGCGTCCGCGGTCCCACCACAGCGCGCCGACCACGTGGCTGGTGAGCATCCCGTAATCGGCCGCCATCAGGTAGGTGCCGAACGAGTCCGGCATGCCGAGCTCGCCCGCCGCGCCCACGCAGGCGTCCTGGAAGCTGGTGATGCCGAGCGAGTGCAGGTGGGACTGGGCCGCGACCAGGCCGGCCAGCAGCTCGGCGTCCGAGGCCGGCGGCACCAGGCCGGCCACCAGGCGCATGGCCCCGTCGTGCAGCACGCCGGTGGCCCGCCCGGATTCGTCCCGCTCGATCCGCCCGTCGGCCGGATCGGGGGTACCGGCGTCGATGCCCGCCCGGCTCAGCGCCGCGGTGTTCACCCAGCCGCTGTGATGGTCGCGGTTGGGCAGGAAGGCCAGGCCGCCGGTCACGGTGTCCAGGTCGGCCGCCGTCGGCAGGCCCCCGGGGAAGGCCGGCATGGTCCAGCCGCCGCCGAGCACCCAGGCGCCGGAGGACAGGGCCGCGCTGTACCTGGCCACCGCCTCCAGGCACTCCGCGCGGGACCGCAGGCCGGCCAGGTTGCAGCGCAGGCTCTCCAGGCCGCCGCTGACCGGGTGCACGTGCGCGTCGGCGAAGGCCGGCACCGCCAGCCGCCCGCCCAGGTCGATGACCCGCGTCCGGCGGCCGGCCAGCTCGCGGATGTCGCCGTCGGTGCCGACCGCGGCGATCACCCCGTCGCGGACCGCGAGGGCCCGCGCGAAGCCCGGCGGGTGCGCCGGCGTGCGGATCTTCCCGCCGGTCAGGACCAGATCAGCCTCGGTGCCGTTCACCGCTCCACGATAAAACCCGTTGCCCCGGTTGACTCAGGGAAACTCGCGGCTTCACGGGTAACCAGGGGGCCGGTCCTGCCGCGGCGTGCCTTCAGCCCGCCGCCGCGGGTCGACTCCGCGGTGCTGGTGGTCCGGCGGCGCTAGCCGTGTGATCCCATGGAACCATGAGGGTCCGGATAGGCATTTCGCTGGGACCGGCCGGGACCCCGGAGCAGTTCGCGGACGCGGTCGACCGGCTCGAGCAGGCCGGGGTGGATTCGCTCTGGCTGTCGGAGATGGTGTACTCCCCGCTGGTGGAGCCGTTCACCGGGATGGCGTTCGCGCTGTCCCGGACCCGGCGGCTGAAGGTCGGCACCGGCATCTCAGTGCTGCCCGGACGGCATCCGGCGCTGGTGGCCAAGCAGCTCGCGTCGCTGGCCGGGCTGGCCCCCGGCCGGGTGCTGCCGGTGTTCGGGCTGGCCCCGGCCCAGCCCGCCGAACGCGCCCTGTTCGGCGTGCCCGAGGGCAGGCGCGCCGCCGTGTTCGACGAGTCGCTGCAACTCCTGCGACTGTTGCTCACCGCGGAGCGGGTCACGTTCGACGGGGAGTTCTTCTCCGTGTCCGACGCCACCGTCGGCACGCCGCCGGCCAAGCCGCTCGACATCTGGCTGGGCGGCTCGGCCCCGGCCGGGCTGAGGCGGGTGGGCCGGCTGGCCGACGGCTGGCTCGGCTCTCTCATGACGCCGAACGAGGCGGGCGCGTCGGTTCGCGTGATCACCGAAGCTGCGGCGGAGGCCAGGCGCGAGGTGGAGCCGGACCATTTCGGCCTCAGCCTGCCGGTGGCGCTGAACGGCATCCCCGCCCCGCTGCTGGCCTCGATCGGCCGTCGCCGCCCGGACGCCGACCCGGCCGCGCTGGTCCCGCGCGGCTGGGACGGTGCCCGCCGGATGATCGGCCAGTACGTCGAGGCCGGGCTGAGCAAGTTCGTGGTGCGACCGGTCGAACCCGGCCCGTTCGGCCCCTTCCTCGACGGGTTCGCGCGCGAGCTCATGCCCCTGCAGAACTAGGGCCGGGCTTGCGGTGCATGCGGTAGTGCAGCACCAGGAACGGCAGGCCGAACACCCAGAACGCGTGTTCGGCCCGCAGTTCGCCGCCGGTGACGTAGACGTCGAGCCGCTCGGCGAAGCGGCCGGGCCAGCAGCGTCCGGTACAGCAGGTAGCCGGGCCGCACCCACAGCCGCCACTGCGGCACGATGTCCAGGGCGAACCGGGTGGTGTGCTCGTAGAACTCGCGGACCAGCGGGTCGACGGCGGCCGGGTCGAAGGACGGCCCGGCCAGTTCGTCCAGCGAGGCGACGATGCCGATGTCGGCCACGTCAGAGGTGTAGCTGCCGCCGAGCACCCCGGTCAGCCGGCCCGCTGCCCAGCCGAGCGGCGCCCCCGCCCGTTAGGGTCGGGGCGGTGCGCATCACTTCGCTCGGCTTCCGGACCGACGTGGCGCTGCGGGTGGCCGAGGGCGCCGTGGTCACCGACCGCGGCGACTACCTGGTCGTCCGCACCCCGGACAACCCGGATTACTGGTGGGGGAACTTCCTGCTGCTGGCCGCCTGGCCCGGCCCGGGTACTGGGGACGCCTGGCTGGCCCGGTTCGCGGCCGAGTTCCCGCGGGCCCGCCACATCACGCTCGGCGTGGATAGTGCCGGCCAGGGGATAGTCCCCGCGGAGTTCACCGCCGCCGGGCTGGCGCCCGAGCATCTGACGGTGCTGACCTGCGCCGCCGTCCGGCCGCCGCCGCACGAGAACGCGACCGCGGAGATCCGGCGGCTGGCGTCCGACGCCGACTGGGCGCAGTCGGCCGAGCTGAGCCTGCGCTGCTACGACCAGGGCGAGCCGGGCGGCTACCTGACCCGCCGGGCCGCGGCCCGGCGGCGGGTCACCGAGCGGGGCGGCGGGGCCTGGTTCGGCGCGTTCGGCGGCGGCCGGCTGCTCGCCCAGCTCGGGCTGCTCGACGCGGGCGACGGGTACGCCAGGTACCAGCACGTCGAGACCGACCCGGCGGCACGGCGCCAGGGCCTGGCCGGGACGCTGGTCTGGCAGGCGGGCCGCTACGGTCGCGCCGAGCTCGGGGCGGCCACCCTGGTGATCGTGGCCGACCCGGCGGACGTGGCCATCCGGGTCTACCGCGCCTGCGGCTTCGCCGACCACCAGGCCCAGTTCAGCTTCGAGCGCCCGGCCGGGTGATCAGCCTTTCCTCCGTGACCACCGCGGTGACGAGCTCGGCCGGGGTGATGTCGAAGGCCAGGTTGAGCGCGCGCGTGCCGGCCGGCGCGGCCGGGACGGTGACTTCCTCGTCCGCGCGCTGCTCGATGGGGATCGCCGCGCCGGACGGGGTGGCCTCGTCCAGGGTGGACTCGGGCGCCGCGACCACGAACGGGATGCCGGCCGCCCGCGCGGCCAGGGCCAGGCTGTAGGTGCCGATCTTGTTGGCCACGTCGCCGTTGGCCGCCACCCGGTCGGCGCCGACCACCACCGCGTCCGCCATCCCCTGGCTGATCAGGAACGGAGCCGCGCCGTCGCAGGCCAGCCGGTGCTCGATGCCGAGCTGGGCGAGCTCCCAGCAGGTCAGCCGGGCGCCCTGGAGCAGCGGCCTGGTCTCGCCCACGATCACGTGGTCGAGCGCGCCTTCGGCGTGCAGCGCGCGGATCACCCCAAGCGCCGTGCCCCAGCCCAGGCAGGCCAGGGCGCCGGTGTTGCAGTGGGTGTGGACGCGGAGCCGCCCGCTCCCGCAGACCTCCCGCAGGTAGGCGGCGCCGCGCCGGCTGATCTGCTGGCTCGCCGCGACGGCGGCGGAGCAGACGGCCAGGGCCGCGGCTTCGACGGCCGCCCGGCCCTGCGGTATCCGGGCCGCCACCGCCGCCACCTCGCGGCGCAGGTTGACGGCGGTTGGCCTGGTGTCGGCGATCCGCTTGACCTCCGCGTCCAGCCGCGCCTGGTCCCAGCCCTCCCGGTCGCCCTGGCGGGTGGCCAGCGCCACGCCGAGGGCGCCCGCCGCGCCGAGCACCGGCGCCCCGCGGACGGCCAGCGTGGTGATCGCCTGGACCAGCTGGTCCACGGTGGTGATGCGCAGCACCCGGACCTGGTGCGGTAGCGCGGTCTGGTCCAGGGCCTCGATCTGCCCGGCCCGCCAGGCGAGTACGTCCGGTATGTCCATGACACCGAACTTACGCCGCGCCGGCCCTGCTCAGTTCCGGGGCTCAGGCCCGGGGTCAGCAGCGCCCGCGGTAGGCGCCGGTGACGTACGTGGTCCAGGGGTACCAGTCGCGCCCGCCGTCGGAGATGGCGATGGCGGCCCTGGCGTTCCCGATCGGGTTAAAAGTCGCCTCCGCGGGCCCGTGGGACCCGTTGATCTGCCAGTAGCCGTAGTCGTTGGTGGGGCTGAGGGCGTACTGGTTGCCGCCGGATTCGGCCATGGCGATCTCGGCGGCCATGAAGGCCTCGCCGGACCCGCCGCCCGCGGCCTCCCACAGCGCCTCGAGGTCGGCGCAGCCGAGGGTGCCGCTTAGCTTGCCGGACGAGGAGGTCAGCACGGCGGGCTGCGACGAGGTATTGGCGTGCCGCGGCGTGTACGACGTGGCGCCGTACGGGATGGTCAGCTGCTCGCCGATGTAGATGCTGTTAGGGTTGCTGATCTTGGACCGGTTCGCGTTGTAGATCCACTGCCAGTCGCCCGGGCTGTGGTAGTAACGCTCCGCTATCGAGGAGAGCGTGTCGCCGGGGCGGACGGTGTAGCTGCGGCTGGCCGGCTGGGCGGCCCGGTAGACGACGGCGTCGGTGTGCGCCTGCTCGGTCGCCGTGGTGGTCCGGGCGGGCGTCCGCGCGGCGGCGTGGGCCTGCGGCGCGGCGGCGACCAGCGTTCCGGCGATCGCCATCGCGGGGGCGGCCTTGCCGGCCTTCTCCGCGACCTTCTCGACTTGCGACGGGGTGGTATGCCGACCGGCACGCCGGATCTTCCGCGGTCGGCGGTGCGTGTGCGCTGAATCCACAGAACTCCCCGAGTGGGTTCGGTGCCCGCCCGCTCGTCCCGCGGACGGGTCGGCTGGCGGGCCTTGCCGGTAAACGGATGTCACCGATGTGGTTTTTTTCGCTTTCGGTGGTTCGTTCCGTCTGCGGAAGCATGGCAGCAACCGCCGGGGGCGCGCAGGTGAATTGAAGTATTTCTGTAACTCATCTGTGATCTTCGAGCTCAGGGAGACGTCGGCGCTGAGATACTGCGATCGTGACCGATCATGACTTGAGGTACTTCGAGGACTACGTGCTCGGGACGACGCATGAGTGCGGCAGCGTGACCGTCGACGAAGCTGGCATCGTTGCTTTCGCTAAGGAATTCGACCCGCAGCCGTTCCACGTCGATCCGGCGGCCGCGGCTGCCGGGCCGTACCGCGGCCTGATCGCCAGCGGCTGGCACACCGCCGCCCTGGTGATGCGGTTGCTCGTGCAGAACTACCTGTCCGCGCAGGCGAGCCTGGGCAGTCCCGGCCTCGACGAGATCCGCTGGCCCTCCCCGGTGCGGCCGGGCGACACGCTCCGGGTCCGGGCCACGGTCGTCCAGGCGCGCCGGTCGCTGAGCAAGCCGGACCGGGGCATCGTCAAGACCATGATCGAGGCGGTCAACCAGGACGGCCTGCCGGTGATGCGGGCCATCGCGATCAACTTCATGCGCGTCCGGCCGGACCACGCCGGCAGCCGCGCGGGCTGGCTCTGACGGTGAACGGCGAGCCGCCGCCGCGGCGGCTGATGCTGCTGCGGCACGCCAAGTCCGCCTGGCCGGACGTGCCCGACCAGGACCGGCCGCTGGCCAAGCGTGGTCGGCGCGACGCCCCGGTCATCGGGCGCTGGCTGCGCGAGCACGGCTACCTGCCGGAGGTCGTGGTGTGCTCGGCCGCCCGGCGAACCCGGCAGACGTGGAAGCTGGTGGCCGCCGAACTCGGCGGCTCCGCGGCGGTGACGTTCGAGCCGCGCGCCTACGCTGCCACCGCGCTGACCCTGCTCTACCTGGTCAGGGAGCTGCCCGCGGCGTCCCGGTCCGCGCTGCTCATCGGGCACAACCCGGGCGTCTCGGACCTGGCCGCCAGCCTGACCGCATCGCCAGATGGCGCCGCCGCGCCCGTGCCGAGCTTCCCCACCGCCGCCGTGGCCATCCTCGAGCTGGCCGGCGACTGGGCCGACCTGGACCCTTCAGCCCCCGGCGGGGGCCGCCTCCTGGCCTTCACCACCCCCGCCGACCTCCGCCCCTGCCCGTAATAGGGCGGCCGCTGCGGTGGACGCGTCGCGCGGAATGGGCGGGGTAGCGGCTCGGGTTAGCACAGGCATCGACGATCTGTGAGGAGACTCCCTGATGTCCCTGACTTTTTCCTCCGGTCCGCTGGCTGGGCACCCGCCGGAGACCGTCAACTACCGGATCGACGGTCCCGCGCACCGGCTGCTGATGCACGGGTTCCCGCGCCGGCTGCGGGCGACCTTCGGCGGCCAGACCGTGTTCGACACGGACCGCGCCGTACTCTTGCACGAGACCGGGCTGCTGCCCCAGGTGTACCTGCCGCAGGCCGACATCCGGGCCGAACTGATCCAGCCCACGGACCACCACACGTACTGCCCGTTCAAGGGCACGGCGTCCTACTGGTCGGTGACGGCCGGCGGCCAGGTCGCGGCGAACGCCATCTGGGCCTACCCGGAGCCGAACGACGAATCGAAGTGGCTGCACGGCTACGCCGGCTTCTACTGGGACGCCATGGACGAGTGGTACGACGAGGATGAGCGCGTCGAGGGCCACCTGCGTGACCCCTACCACCGGGTGGACGTGCGCCGCTCCTCCCGGCCGGTCCGCGTCCTGCTGGGCGAGGAGGTGCTGGCCGAGACGCGCCGCCCGCTGCTGCTGTCGGAGACCGGGCTGCCGAACCGCTTCTACCTCCCGTCCCAGGACGTGCGCCAGGACCTGCTCGAGCCGAGCGACACCCACACCGTGTGCCCCTACAAGGGCACCGCCTCGTACTGGACGGTGAGCGCGGGCGACCGCAAGCTCACCGACGCCGTCTGGTCCTATCCGCGGGCCGAGGGCGACGCCGCCGCGGTCAGCGGGTACCTGTCCTTCCGGCACGACGACCTGACCGTCGAGGTCGGTGCCGCGGCGGCATAGGGACCAAGGTCCCGGATCGCGATAAAGGTGAGCCACCGGCGCCGGGCGTGCACCGGGTCCGTTCGGCCGTAAAAAAGTGCGTCCGGCGGGCCACCGGCCTACGGCGGCCCGCCGGGCGCGGGTGGCGGTGCTAGCTCACTCCGAGCCGAACGTCTTGATCTCGTGCTCCTCGGACTCGCTCAGCTCGGGCGGCTCCTCGCCCTTGGCGCGCTTCGCATTCTGCACCTGCTCCCGGATCTGCTCCACGATCTCAGGGTTGGCCAGCGTGGTGATGTCCCCGACGTCGGCGAAGTTGGACGTGGCGGCGATCACCCGGCGCATGATCTTGCCGGATCTGGTCTTCGGCATGTCCGGCACGATCCAGATGTTCTTCGGCCGCGCGATCTTGCCGATGTCGGTCTCGATCGCGGTCTTCACCTTGGCCTCGACCTCCGGGGTGGCCTCGTAACCCGGCTTGAGCGCGACGTACATCTCGACCACCCGGCCGCGCACGTCGTCGATGACCGGGACGGCCGCCGCCTCGGCGACCTCCTCGACCGCCAGCGCGGACGACTCGAGTTCCTTGGTGCCGAGCCGGTGGCCGGCCACGTTGATCACGTCGTCGACCCGGCCGAGGATGCGGAAGTAGCCGTCCTCGGCCTGCACCGCGCCGTCCCCGGCGAAGTAGGGCCAGTCGTGCCAGTCCTTGCTGTCCGGGTCCTTGTTGTACTTGGCGAAGTAGGTGGACACGAACCGCTCGGGCTGGCCCCAGATGGTCTCGAAGATGCCCGGCCACGGGTTGCGGGCGACGATGTTGCCGGCCTTGCCGCTGCCCTTGGGGATCGCCTCGCCGTTCTCGTCCAGAATCGCCAGGTAGATCCCGAGCGCGGCCGGGCCGCAGCTGCCGGGCTTCATCGGGTAGATGGCGGGCAGCCCGGTGCCGATGAAGCCGCCGGTCTCGGTCTGCCACCAGGTGTCCACGATGACCGCCTTGCCCTTGCCGACGGTGTTGTAGTACCAGCGGTAGACCTGGGGCTCGATCGGCTCGCCGACCGTGGTCATGTGCTTGAACTGGTAGTCGTACTTGGCCGGCTCGTCCGGGCCGACCTTGCGCAGCATCCGGATCGCGGTGGGGGAGGTGTGGAAGATGTTCACCCCGAGCTGCTGCGCGATCCGCCACGGGCGGCCGGCGTCCGGGTAGTTCGGCGTGCCCTCGTAGATCACGCTGGTGGTGCCGCACGACAGGGGGCCGTACACGATGTAGGAGTGGCCCGTGATCCAGCCGATGTCGGCCATGCACCAGTACGTGTCCTCCGGGTGGATGTCCTGGTAGAACTTGGACGTGCCGGCCACGTAGGCGAGGTAGCCGCCAGTGGAGTGCTGACAGCCTTTGGGGCGGCCGGTGGTGCCGCTGGTGTACATCAGGAACAGCGGCGCCTCGGCCGGCATGGACACCGGCGGGACGGTGACGTGCCGGTGCTCGGCGAGCAACTCGTCCACGAAGACGTCCCGGCCCTCGACCATCGGGGTCTTGGCCGAATACTGGCCGGGGTAGCGTCGCCAGACCAGGACCTTCTCGATCTCCTGGCCCTCCTTGCGGGCCGCCTCTACCGCCTCGTCGGCCTTGACCTTGTGGTCAAGCAGGTCGCCGCTGCGGTAGTAGCTGTCCATGGTGATGAGGATCTTGCTGCCCGAGTCGGCGATGCGGCCGCCGCAGGCCCCGCCGCTGAATCCGGCGAACACCTGGGAGTGGATCACGCCGAGCCGGGCGCAGGCCAGCATGGTGACCGGCAGTTCGGGCACCATCGGCAGGTGCAGCGTGACCCGGTCGCCGGCCTGCAGGCCGCAGTCGTCCCGCAGCACCGCCGCCATCTCGTTGACCCGGCGGTAGAGCTCCTGGTAGGTGATGGCGGCGTGGGCCTCGCTCTCGGGCTCGGGCACCCAGATCAGCGCGGCCTTGTTCCGGTCCCTGGCCAGGTGCCGGTCGACGCAGTTGTAGCTGGCGTTCAGCCTGCCGCCGACGAACCACTTCCAGAACGGCGGGTTGCTGGTGTCCAGCGTGGTGTGCCAGTACTCGTCCCAGTCCAGCAGGTCGGCGTATTCCCGGAAGCATTCCGGGAAGTTCTCTTCGGCGAAACGGTCCACGATGGCCGGGTCAGAGGCGTTCGCCTGGCCGATGAATTTCGGCGGCGGCGGGTAATAGCCTTCCTCGCGCCAGTGAACGGCGATCGTTGCCTCGGAAGACTCGGATGATTCCGATGCCTCGGCGGCCTGCCCTTGAACTTCTTCGGCCATTGGGAGTCCCTCCGCTTGCGCGTACTTTCAGATTAAACGCCGGAAGCACTCCAAATTTAACGCCAGCAGCCAGTAACCTCCATGGTCACGGGCCACCGATCTGCTGGGGGCGGGCCGGGTGCGCGCTCCAAGCGGTCACGCGGAGTAGGCGTGGGCCGACGGGCGCAGCTCGGGGAAGGCCCGGTCCAGGCCGGTGATCCGCATGATCTTCAGCAGCGACGGCCGGGCCGAGGTGAGCATAAGCTGGCGGCCGGCCTCCCGCGCGTGCCGGGCGATCCTGGCCAGCGCGCCGAGCCCGGAGGCGTCGCAGAAGGTCAGGCCGGACAGGTCCACGGTGACCGGGGCCGGACGGCCGTCGATGACCTCGCTGATGTAGGAGTAGGCCTGTTCGGCCGTGGCGATGTCGAGTTCGCCGGCCACGCTGACTACCTGGTAGCCGTTCGGTCCCGGCTGGCAGGAAAGCTCGAGCTGAGCGGGCTCCGCCGCGGGGCGATGGTGCTCCGCCGCGGGGGGAGGCTCGCCCGCGGGGGTGCGCGGGGGCGGGCAGCCTCCCTGCACGCCAGGGGCTTCGGCGGGAAGACTATCTGCGTTTATCACGGCTGTATCACTTCCCCCGTCTGTAACTGGCGCGTCGTCGTTGACGCGATCCAGTAGACGAATGAACACGTGCCCTCCCGGTAAACGTCCGCGGCCCGGCAAACGTTCCTCGTACCGCCGAACCGGGAGGCCCACCCCAGTCCCCGTACACTGGGGTGATGGCCCCGATTCTGGCAGCAAGGTCACTACCAGCGCAAATAATTAGAACCCCGGTACTTCAGGCGATACCGCGATTCTGCTGAGTATCACGTATGAGCGGTGGCTCAGGTTCACCGGCGGACAGGGAATCTTCAGCGGTTCCCTGGTGGACGCGGTGTACGAGCGGGCCAAGGCGGCCGGGGCCGAGATCATCGCCGAGCCGCACGACACCGACTACGGCTCCCACGACTTCGCCGCCTGTGACCCGGAGGGGAACCGCTGGTCGTTCGGGACTTACCGGGGCGAGCCCCGGAAGGGCTAGCAAGCCGAGCGTAACGTTCGGGGTATGAGAGCCTGGCACGTAGAAACCGCGGGGCCGGTGACCGGCCACCCGCTGCGTCTGCACCCCGACGACGAGATACCGCGGCCGGGACCGGGCGAGCTGCTGCTCAAGGTCCTGGCCTGCGGCGTCTGCCGCACCGACCTGCACGTGACCGAGGGCGACCTGCCGCCGCACCGGCCCGGCGTGACCCCCGGCCACGAGGTCGTCGGCGAGGTGACAGAACTCGGAGCGGGCGCCGAGGGATTCACCGTGGGCGACCGGGCCGGCGCGGCCTGGCTGCGGTGGACGGATCAGACGTGCAAGTTCTGCCGGCGCGACGCCGAGAACCTGTGCCCGGCCTCGCTTTACACCGGTTGGGACGCCGACGGCGGCTACGCCGAGTACATGACGGTGCCGGCCGCCTACGCGCACCGTCTGCCGGGAAACTACTCCGACCTGGAGCTGGCCCCGCTGCTGTGCGCCGGCATCATCGGCTACCGCGCCCTGCAGCGAGCCGAGCTCCCGCCGGGCGGCCGCCTGGGCATCTACGGCTTCGGCGGCAGCGCGCACCTGGCCGCCCAGGTGGCCCTGGCCCGCGGCGCCACCCTGCACGTGCTCACCCGCGGCGAGCAGGCCAAGCAGCTCGCACGCGAGCTCGGCGCCGCCTCGGTCGGCGACGCGGCCGGCATGCCGCCGGAGCCGCTGGACGCCGCGATCCTGTTCGCTCCGGTCGGTGACCTGGTGCTGCCCGCCATGGCCGCCCTGGACCGCGGCGGCACGCTGTCCATCGCCGGCATCCACCTGACCGACATCCCGCCGCTGAACTACGAGAAGCACCTGTTCCAGGAGCGGCAGCTGCGCAGCGTCACCGCCAACACCCGCGCCGACGCCCTGGAGTTCCTCGGCTTCGCGGCCGGACACAAGCTGGCCGTCACCGTGCACCCGTACCCGCTGGACGCCGCCGACCAGGCCCTGCGCGACCTGAAGGCCGGCGCCTTCGACGGCGCCGCCGTGCTGGTTCCTTAGTGTTCGCTGACGGCTTGCCGCCAGTGTGCCGAACGGGCCCTCCGCTGGCCGGGCCGTCCCGGATACCGGGCATACTGGGCATCACAAGGAGCTGCCATGAGTAAGCAAGCCACACCGCCGCCGCCCGGCGACAAGCCCAAGGCGTCCGCGCCGCCGCCGCCGCCAGCGTGGCGGAACTGGCTGTGGCTGATCATGATCGTCGTCATCTTCGCGTTGTTCTATCTCCTGCCTCACGGTACGCCCTCGACCAGCCTCACCTACTCCCAGTTCCTGTCCGACGTGTCGGCGCACCAGGTGAAGACGGTGCAGCTCGCGAGCACTCCGGGTGGCACGAGCACCGGCACGCTGACCGACGGGAAGACCTTCACCGTGGTCATCCCGCCGCAGGCCGGGCAGAACCTCCTCACCCAGCTGCAGGACAGCGGCGTGCAGATCTCGTCAGCGCCGTCGGGGAATGGCTTCGGCACCGAGGTGCTGATCTACCTGATCACCTTCGGACTGCCGATCGTGTTTTTCATCTGGCTGTTCCGCCGGATATCCCGCGGCGCGGCGGGTGGCCTGCAGGGCGTAATGGGCGTGGGCCGGTCGCGGGCCAAGGTGTTCGACGAGGAGCGGCCGAACACCAAGTTCTCTGACGTGGCCGGCTACGAGGGTGCCAAGTCCGAGATCGCCGAGGTGGTGGACTTCCTGCGGAAGCCGGAACGTTACACCCGGGCGGGCGCGATGGTGCCCCGCGGCGTCCTCATGATCGGGCCGCCCGGCACCGGCAAGACCCTGCTGGCCCGCGCGGTGGCCGGCGAGGCGGAAGTGCCGTTCTTCTCCGTGACGGGTTCCGGCTTCGTGGAGCTATTCGTCGGCGTCGGCGCGGCCCGGGTCCGTGACCTGTTCGCCGAGGCGCGCAAGCGCGCGCCCGCCATCATCTTCATCGACGAGATCGACGCCATCGGCCAGCGCCGCTCCGGCGGGCAGGGCGCGTACGTGGCCAACGACGAACGGGAGCAGACGCTCAACCAACTGCTCGCGGAGCTCGACGGCTTCGAGCCGACGGCCGGTATCGTGGTCCTCGCGGCGACGAACCGGCCGGAGATCCTCGACCCGGCCCTGCTCCGGCCGGGCCGGTTCGACCGGCAGGTGACGATCCCGTTGCCGAACGTCAACGAGCGGGCCGCGATCCTGGTCGTGCACTGCCGGGGCAAGAAGCTGGGCTCCGATGTCGACCTGAACGTCATCGCCCGCGGCACTCCCGGCTTCTCCGGCGCCGACCTGGCCAACCTGGTCAACGAGGCCGCCATCAACGCGGTGCGCGCCGGGCGCGACGTGATCACCGCGGCCGACTTCGACGCGGCCAGGGACCGTATCATCCTGGGCCGCCGGGAAGGCTCCAACGTGCTGCTGCCCGAAGAGAAGAACGCGGTGGCGGTGCACGAGTCCGGGCACGCCCTGGTGGCCGCGCTGTCCGAGCACGCCGACCCGGTGGCCAAGGTGACGATCCTGCCCGCGGGCCAGACACTCGGGGTGACCGAGCAGCTGCCGCTAGTCGAACGGCACATGTACACCGAGGACTACCTGCACGACTCGCTCGCGGTACGGCTCGGCGGCCGGGCCGCGGAGCTGGTGGTGCTCGGCCAGGGATCCACCGGGGCCGCCAACGACCTGGCCGGGGCGACCGACCTGGCCATCAAGATGGTCAGGGAGTTCGGCCTGTCGCCGACGCTCGGCCCGATCGGGTACCCCGAGGGCGGGTCGGTGTTCCTCGGCGGCGGCGGACCCGCCATGTCCAGCCGCCCGTTCGCCGAGGCTACCCAGGCGGAAATCGACCGCGAGGTCTCCCAGTTGCTGCGCCAGGCCGAGGAACGCGCGACGGAGCTGCTCAAGGAGCATCGCGCCCAGCTTGACTCGCTGGTCGGCCTGCTGCTGGAGCGGGAAACAGTGGACGGCTCCGATGTGTACCGGCTCACCGGCCAGCCGGACCGGTCGGCCTCCCCGCCGCAGCCGCCGATCACGGTGGCCCCCCGGGCGGTGGCGGCCGCCGACGCCGGTTCCGTCCATAACTCCGCGCGCCGTCCCGACGCCGGTAACGACTAATCAGGCCGAACGGGCCGTACTGCGTGCCCTCGAGTCGGCTCACGCCACCGCCTCGAGATGCCCCCCGGCCAGCCTTAGCACCTGGTCCACGGCGGCGTCGACCGGGGGTGCCTCGCAAGCAGTCTCGCCACGGTGCGCGGTGATCCGCGGAGACGTTGTTCGTGCGGCGGGCGGACCATGGTCCCCGGCCCTTCCGGCCGCCGGTCCGGTACCCGGACCGGTGTACTCTCGGCCGTATGGCCATGGCCTTGCCGGCGTACCTGCCCAGCCCGCCGATCAACAGCTTTCACATCGGCCCGCTGGACATTCACTTCTACGCGCTGGCGTACCTGGTCGGGATCGCCCTGGCGATCGTGCTGACCCGGTATCGGTGGCGTGCCGTGGGCGGCGACCCCGAACTTGTCGGCGAGATCGCGCTGTGGGTGGTGCCGGCCGGGATCATCGGCGGCCGGATCTACTTCGACATCACCACCCCGATGGACATCCCGCACGTCTGGTACGGACCGCTGGCCGTCTGGAGCGGCGGCCTGGGCATCTGGGGCGGGGTGCTGGTCGGCGGGCTGGTCGGCGTCTGGCGGCTGCGCAAGCGGGGCGTGAGCCCGGCGCTGTTCGCGGACGCCATGGCGCCGGGCCTGCTGATGGCCCAGGGCATCGGGCGGATCGGCAACTACTTCAACAAGGAACTGTTCGGCCGTCCGACGTCGCTGCCCTGGGGTCTCGAGGTCCCCTACTCCTACCGGGTGTCCGGCGGCATCCCCGCCCAGGACCTGCACTTCAGCACGTTCCAGCCGACCTTCCTGTACGAGCTGATCTTCGACTTCGCCTGGGCGGGCTTCCTCATCTGGCTTGGGTACCACCGCAAGATCAAGCCGCCGGGCCTGTTCGCGCTGTACGTCTTCGGCTATTCGGCGTACCGGATCTTCGAGGAGTCGCTGCGCATCGATTCCTCGGTGTACATCCTCGGCCTGCGCCTGAACATGTACATCGCCTCGGCGCTGACCATCTTCGGCGCGGTCTGGTTCTACCGCAGCCAGCGCCGCCCCGACCGCGTGCTCATCGCCTCCGCGTCCGCCGCCGGGGCCGCCGAAGCCCCTGCCTCGCCTGCTGCCGCCGCCACGTCGGCCCCTCCAGCTTCCCCCGCCCCTGCCACCGCCTCCGCCTCATCCCAGCGATCCCAAGAACTCCAGGAATCCCAGCAGTCCCAGGAGTCTCACGGCTCCGAATCCACGCATGGGTGACCCGCTCGTCTCCGACTGGGGCTGGTGGCGGGAGCGGCGGCCGCCCGCCGAGGTTCTTCACCTGGACACCGCGGCCGCGGGCCGGTCCTCCCGGGCCACCCTCGCGGCAGCCGCCGCGCACGCCGAGCGCGAGGCGGTAACCTGCACCAGCAGCAGCACACCACCCTTGAGACCACGCCATTGCGGGGTTTTGCCCCGCTTAGGACCGGGCGCGTGGCTCTGGAGCCCCGGACCTAACTGCCCGTGGCGGTGCAAGGTGTAGCCGAGCGCCGAGATGATGGGGATCAGGGTGGCTGGCACAAGGTTCGCGGGTACACCGGCGACGCGGGCGAGGTGTCCCGGCTCGTCCTCAACCGCGGTACCGGGCGTGGCGAGAGCCAGGAAGAAGGGTGCCCAGGCGATGGCGGGAAGCAGCGCGGCGATCTTGGTTGCCACTTCATCGTGGTCTGCGTGCTGGCCGGGCCGCCACAGCAGCCACAGGGCGAGCAGTTGCGAGCCGGCAATGCTGCCCCACCCCGCTACGCTGTGGAATCGGGCATGGGGTGGCCAGTCGGGGTTGAACACGTGGCTGCGGTTGAGGTCGGCGCGGGCGGTGCCGGCGATCGTGCCGATGGCCGCCCCGCTGAGCACCAGACGGCTGATCCTCATGTCGGTGTCTCCCTCTTCGATATCCCCGGCTGCGCTGAGCGTGGCCCCGGCGCTGCGGACGGTGCCTGGCTGCGAAGACGTGCGGCGGAGGAGGCCGCTTGGCGGCGCCGCAGCGAGCGGGGTACCAGCGGGAGCGCTCGCATGACGATCCGGTAGGCCCGTCCCGGAAAGACCAGGGGCTGCGCCGGCCTCGAAGCCGGCCAGCGCTTCGCGGGCGCAGCGCGCCGCGCTGATGCGCAGGAACTGGGGCGGAGCGCCGGCCATGCCCCCGACCGAGCCGGCGACGGTGTCGAATTCACTGTCCACGGGACCCGGGCAAACCTGGGTGACGACCACTCCGGTGCCGGCCAGATCGGCACGCAGGGCCTCGCTGAAGCCGTCGATGAAATGCTTGCTGGCCGAGTACGCCGCGGACGCGGGCATCACCGTCAGCCCTGCTCCCGAGCCCACATTGAGCACGCCGCCCCGGCCCCGTTCCACCATCGACGGCACCAGGAGGGCGGTTAGCTGGACGACGCCGACCACGTTAGTGTGCAGTATCTGGCGGGTGCGGGTCCAGTCCGTGCCGTCGAACAACGCCTGGTCGCCGATGCCAGCGTTGTTGATCAGGATGTCCACGGCGCCGGCCTGCTCATGCAGCGCCGCCACGCACCGGTCCACGTCGCGCTCGTCGGACAGGTCGACGGGGAGGGCCACCACCTGCAGCTGGGGGTGCGCCGCGATCAGCTCGGTCCGCAGTCCTTCGAGCAGCCCGGCCCGGCGGGCCGCAACGACCAGGGTCCCCGCCCGGGCTGCAAGCTGAGCGGCAAACTCACGACCGATGCCCGAAGAAGCACCGGTGATCAGCACAGTGCCGCCATCTACCGGAGGACGTACTGTCACGATCGCGGTCCTTCCCCGGGTAGCTGAACGCGAATGAGAATCCGGTGCCGGGCGATCCCGACAGCCACATCCGCGGGGTCGGGTCGGGTCGCGCCGGCACCAACGGGGGTTGTGCGCCCGACGGCCGCAGGGGCGGTGGTCGCGCACGATCGCCGTGAGCGCTTCGGTGATCCATTGGCTGATCGCAAACGCTTCTGCGGTGGCCTGCACGCGCCGTCCCCGAATGCGCCCTTTGGCGGGACGCGGCCCTCGCGCCTACCTGGTCCTCCCATAACAGCCAAGTCTGCTGGCAGCTGAGACTGGTGGCAAGTGAGCAAAAACTTGACACTGCTCAAATATGTCGGCACGCTGCTCGCGTGGTCAGCCGATCTTCACCCCAGGTCCTTCCGAGCCGACGCGACCAACGCCGGCGAGAGACGATCGCCGACATCAAGACAGCCGCACGGGCGCAGCTCGCCGAGGGCGGTCCAGCCGGGATCTCTCTGCGGGCCATCGCCCGCCAGCTGGGCATGACGCCCTCCGCTGTGCACTACTACTTCCCCGGCCGCGAAGCACTACTCGACGCCCTCATCGTCGACGGATGGGACTCGCTGGCCATGGCCTTGCGAGCCCGCTACGAGCAGACCCGGCCGCGGCCGGCACATGAGCGGTGGATTGCCGTGACCCGCGCCCACCGGGCCTGGGCCCTCGAGCACCCTTCGGAGTACCTGCTGCTTTATGGTCATACCGGACTCCGCGTCGCCCCGGGCGGAAACCGCAGTGCCCGCCAGGCCATGTCGAAGGTCGTTGCCGTGCTGTTCGCGATGATGCGCGATGCCCTCGCCGCCGGGGAGATCGACACCGGAAGGCTCCACACAGCGACGCCAGCCCCACTTCGCCAGCAGCTCGCCGACTGGCGCGAAACCACCGGGGAGATGGCCGACCTCCCCGATGGCGCCCTAGTCGCCTGCCTGATCGGATACGCCCAGCTCCACGGCGCCATCACCCTGGAGCTAACCGGGCGGATCCCCCCTCAGCTCCAGCCCACCGCCCTGTTCGACCTGCAGATGGCTCACGTCTCAGGTTCCCTGAACGCGCCGCCACCTCCTTGGTGACCCAGCGGGCCACCTCGCCGCCTCCCGCGTGACCGTCTTCCTCACCACCCAGTACCTGGAGGAGGCCGACCGGCTGGCCGACTGGATCGCCGTCCTGGACGGCGGGCGGGTGATCGCGGAGGGCACCGCCGCCGAGCTCAAGCAGCGGGTGGCCGCCCGTCGGCTCGACCTGACCTGCGTTGACCCAGCGGCCTTCGCCAAGGTCAGCGCCCACCTCGGCGATCGCGCGACGCACCGGGACGCGGCCAGCCTGACGGCCGGCCTGCCGACCGACGGCAGCGCCGCCGAGATCCGCGCCCGGCTGGACGAGGCCGATCCCGGCCGCCGAGCACCAGCGGGCCACGCCGGTCACCGAGACCATCCGCGGCCTGCTCCGCACGCCGGGCGGGATTCCGGTGGATGCGGCGCTGGCCTGGTGCGGCGGCCTGCTGGCCGTCTCGGTCGCCCTGTCGGCGTGGCTGTTCCGCCGCCGTACCGCCTGACCCATTGACGGCCAGGGTCCGGCCGTAGATGGTTCAGGTCATGACCGATCCGAACGAACCGGCCAGCGTGCTGACCTCACGGCTGCAAGCGCTGTGGGGGACCGCCGTCCAGGTCACCGCGGCCAGGCCGCTGCGCGGCGGCGCGAGCCGGGCGGCCTGGGAGGGCGTCACCGGCTGATGTTCGCGACCGTCGCTCCTGCCGCCCGGGCCAGGTCGGCAGGGGCGAGCTCGATCTCCAGCCCGCGCCGCCCGGCGCTGCAGAACACGGTGGCGAAGCGCATCGCGGACTCGTCCAGCACCACCGGCAGCCGCTTGCGCTGACCGACCGGGGAGATGCCGCCGGCCACGTATCCGGTGGCCCGTTCGGCCGCCGCCAGCTGGGCCATCGCGGCCTTCTTGGCGCCGAAGGCGGCGGCCAGCGCCTTGAGATCGAGCTGGCCTTCCACCGGGACCACCCCGGTCACCAGGGTCCCGTCCACCTCGGCGATCAGGGTCTTGAACACGCGTTCGGGCGAGACGCCGAGCGCCTCGCTGGCCTCCTGGCCGTAGGACTCGCGCCGGGGGTCGTGTGGGTACTCGTGCACCGTGAACGGGATCCGGGCGCGCTCGAGCGCCATCGTCGCCGCCGTCCCGCGTCCTGCCACGATCGGTCACCCTATCCGGCGCCCGGCGAAAACCATTAGGTCGGCTGTCCAGTATGTCCGCATAGTGGGGGCATGCAGGTGACGTTCCCGAGGCTGCCCGACCATCAGCGTGCCTACGCGCTGGTGGAGCGGGACGACGGGGTGGTGTACCGGCTGTACGGCGGCACCGCCGGGCCCCGGCTGCCGCACGACATCATGCATCTCGTGGTCGAGCGGGAACTGCGCATCCACGACGGCATCTGGGGCGGCATCGCGGCGGGCGTCGTCTTCAACAGCATGCGGTACGTCAGCGGCCGGCGCCCGCCGCACGCGGCCGAGCGCTCGAAAGACCTGCTGCGCGGCTTCCGCCAGCCCGGCCTGCGCGCCGAACTCCTGGCCGGCCTGGTGTCCAGCGCCGCCGCGCTGGACACGATGACCGACCACACGATCAGGCGGCTGGCCCGGGACAAGCTCTCGGTCCTGCCGGAGGCGGACGTGGACCCGGTCGTGATCGCGGCCGCCGCACGGGCGCTGCAGGTGGAGGCGGCCCGCTGGGCCCGGCTACGGGTCGGAGAGGAGCTGTGCTACGAGTGGCCAGGGAACTGAGCGGTAAGGTAAGCCGGCATGGGATACGGGCAAGCGGATCAGGACGATCGCGACATGATGGAGCTGGCCCTCGGCCAGGCCCGGGTCAGCCTGGCCTCCGGCGGCGTGCCGGTCGGCGCGGTGCTCGCCGCGGCTGGGCAGGTCGTCGCGGCCGGGCACAACGAGCGGGTGCAACGCGGCGATCCGGTGGCGCACGGCGAGATCGCCTGCCTGCGCAACGCGGGCCGGCGCCCCTCCTACCACGACACCACCTTGTACACCACGCTGTCCCCGTGCCAGATGTGCAGCGGGGCGATCCTGCTGTTCCAGATCCCCCGGGTGGTGGTCGGCGAGGCCCGGACCTTCGAGGGTGACCTGGACTTCCTGGCCGGGCGCGGGGTGGAGATCGTGCTGCTCGACGACCCGGACTGCGTGGCCGTCATGCGCGAGTTCCAGCGGCGCTACCCCGAAGTCTGGAGCGAGGACATCGGCGGCCGCTGACCCAGCCCGGATTAGCGAAGGCTTAACCGCGGTTGCGTAACGCCCCGGGCAGGCCGAATGATGCATTACATGCAGGTCCCCTCCCACGTCGAGTACGAGCGGGTGACCAGCGTGGAGCACGCGCTGTCGCTGCTGAGCAGGCCGGACACCCGGGTCCTGGCGGGCGGCCACAGCCTGATCCCGATGATGAAGCTGCGGCTGGCCCAGCCCGGGATGCTCGTCGACATCAACGCCCTGGCCGAGCTGGCCTACATCCGGCTGGACGGAGACCGGCTGCGCATCGGCGCCCTGGCCCGGCACGCGGACCTGCTGGAGTCGGCCGTGGCCGGCGAGCACTTCCCCATCTTCCATGACGCCGAACGGGTCGTCGCGGACCCGATCGTCCGGCTGTGGGGCACCGTGGGCGGGTCGCTGTGCCAGGCCGACCCGTCCGAGGACCTGTCCGCCGTGTTCGCCGCGGCCCGCGCCACCGCGGTCATCCGCGGCCCGGACGGCGACCGGCTGGTTCCGGTCAGGGAGTTCCACCTCGGGCCCTACGAGACCGTCATCGGACGGGGCGAGCTGCTGGCCGAGATCCGGGTGCCTGTGCCAGCCCACCGGGCCACCGGCAGCGCGTACGAGAAGGTGGCCCGGCGGGTGGGCGACTGGTCGATCGCCGCCGCCGGGGCCGTGCTGCGCCTCAACGGCAAGCACGAAATCCAGGAGGCCGGCCTCGGCCTGACCGCCGTCGGCGCCGAGCACTTCGTCGCGGCCGAGGCCGAGGACTTCCTCCGCGGCCGCCCCGCCACCCAGGACAACTTCGCCGCAGCCGCGAAAATCGCCGCCGGGCACTGCCATCCCGCCGCCGACCAGCGCGGACCCGAGGACTACAAGCGGCACCTGGTCGCCGAACTCGCCACCCGCGCGCTCCGTCGTGCAGCGGGCCGCGCGGCCGCGCGGGCGGGCCAGACCGCATGACCATGCGGGTCACGGTGACCGTGAACGGCGCCGAGTACACCCGCGACGTCGAACCGCGGCTGCTGCTCATCCACTTCCTGCGGGACGAGCTCGGCCTGACCGGCAGCCACTGGGGCTGCGACACGTCGAACTGCGGCAGCTGCGTGGTGTGGCTGGACGCCAGGCCGGTCAAAGCGTGCACGGTACTGGTGGCGATGGCCGACGGACGCTGCGTCCGTACTGTCGAGGACCTGGAACGGGACGGTCGGCTCGACCCGGTCCAGGAGGGGTTCGTCGAGTGCCACGGCCTGCAGTGCGGTTTCTGCACGCCCGGCATGATGATGACCGCGCGCTGGCTGCTCGACCACAATCCCGATCCGAGCGAGGCGGAGATCCGCGAGGCCATCTCCGGCCAGATCTGCCGGTGCACCGGCTACGAGAACATCGTCAGGTCGGTCCGGTGGGCCGCGAAACACCCGGGGGGCACACCATGACCACTGGCTTCGGTCGGCTGCTCCGCCAGGAGGACCAGCGGTTCATCCGCGGCCAGGGCACCTACGTGGACGACATCAAGCTGCCCGGCATGCTCTACGGCGCGGTGCTGCGCAGCCCGCACCCGCACGCCCGCATCGTGTCGATCGACATCCTCGCCGCGGAAGCCCACCCCAAAGTAAGAGCGGTCATCACGGGCGAGATGCTGGCACAACGGAACCTGGCCTGGATGCCAACCCTGTCCGGCGACACCCAGCCCGTGCTGGCCACCGGCAAGGTGCGGTTCCAGGGCCAGGAGGTGGCGTTCGTGGTGGCCGAGGACCGCTACTCCGCCCGGGACGCCCTGGAGCTGATCGACGTGGAGTACGAGCCGCTGCCCGCCGTGGTCGACGCGCGCCGCGCGCTCGATCCCGGCGCCCCGGTCATCCGTGATGATCGGGATCACCAGGCAGACAACCATATCTTCGACTGGGAAGCCGGCGACGCGGCCCGCACCGAGCAGGTGTTCCACGACGCCGAGGTGGTGGTCAGCCAGGACATGCTGTACCCGCGGGTGCACCCGGCGCCGCTGGAGACCTGCGGCATCGTCGCGGACTTCAACCGGGTCAGCGGCAAGCTGACGATCTGGGCCACCACCCAGGCGCCGCACCCGCACCGGACCCTGTACGCCATGGTGACGGGCCTGCCCGAGCACAAGATCCGGGTGATATCGCCGGACATCGGCGGCGGGTTCGGCAACAAGGTGCCCATCTATCCGGGGTACCTGTGCGCGATCACCGGCTCCATGCTCACCGGCCGGCCGGTGAAGTGGGTGGAGGACCGGTCGGAGAACCTGATGTCCACCTGCTTCGCCCGGGACTTTCACATGCGCGGCGAGCTGGCCGCCAGCCGGGACGGCACGATCCGCGCCGTCCGGGTGCGGGTGCTGGCCGACCACGGCGCGTTCAACGGCGCCGCGCAGCCGACCCAGTACCCGGCCGGGTTCTTCGGCGTGTTCACCGGTTCCTACCACCTGGAGGCCGCGTACTGCCAGGTGACCGGGGTGTACACGAACAAGGCGCCGGGCGGCGTGGCCTACTCCTGCTCGTTCCGCATCACCGAGGCGGTCTACCTGGTCGAGCGGATGGTCGACATCCTGGCCTTCGACCTCGGCCTGGACCCGGCCGGGCTGCGGATGCGCAACCTGCTCCGGCCCGAGCAGTTCCCCTACACCTGCCAGACCGGCTGGGTCTACGACTCCGGGGACTACCCGCGCACGCTGCGCCTGGCCATGGACATGGCCGGCTATGCAGACCTCAGGAAAGAGCAGGAGGCCGAACGGGCGAACGGTCACCTGATGGGTATCGGTGTCAGCTTTTTCACCGAGGCCGTGGGCGCCGGTCCACGCAAGCACATGGACATCCTGGGCTTCGGCATGGCGGACGGGGCGGAACTGCGGATCCACCCGACCGGGACCGCGGTGCTCCGGATCTCGGTGCAGACCCAGGGCCAGGGGCACGAGACCACCTTCGCCCAGATCGTGGCCGCCGAACTCGGCATCGCCCCCGGCGACGTGGAAGTCATGCACGGGGACACCGACACCACCCCGTTCGGCCTGGGGACCTACGGGTCACGGTCGACGCCGGTGTCGGGTGCGGCCACCGCCATCGTGGCCAGGAAGGTGCGCGAGCGGGCCCGCGTCGTCGCCGCGGCCATGCTCGAGGCCGACCCGGCCGACCTGGAGTGGCAACCCGGCCGCTGGTTCGTCCGGGGCGACCCGGACTCCGGCCGCACCATCGCCGAGATCGCCATGGCCGCGCATTCCAGCCTGGAGTTGCCCGAGGGCGTCGAAGGGCAGCTGGACGCGGCCTGCGTGTACGACCCGCCCAACCTGACCTACCCGTTCGGCGCGTACATCTGCGTGGTCGACGTGGACGCCGGCACCGGCAAGGTCGACGTGCGCCGGTTCATCGCGGTGGACGACTGCGGGGTGCGGATCAACCCGATGATCGTCGAGGGCCAGGTGCACGGCGGACTCGCCGACGGCATCGGGATGGCGCTGATGGAGAACATCGTCTTCGACGCCGACGGCAACTGCCTGGGCGGCTCGTTCATGGACTACCTGCTGCCCACCTCGCTGGAGTGCCCGTCCTGGGAGCTCGGCGCGACCGTCACCCCGTCGCCGCACCACCCCATCGGGGCCAAGGGGGTGGGCGAGTCGGCCACCGTCGGCTCGCCGCCGGCCGTGGTCAACGCGGTCATCGACGCGCTGCGGCCCTATGGCGTGCGGCACGCCGACATGCCGCTCACCCCGGCCCAGGTGTGGCGGGCCATCCAGGGCCGCCCGTTCCGCACCGACCTGGCGATCAGCTGAATCCGGATAAACTGGCTCGTTGTGAGCAGCCTGTCTACCCATGATCTCCATGACCGGTTCGCCGCGGTCGGCGACCTGGCCGCGGCCCTGGAGTCGGTCGGCTACCTGGCCGGCGACCAGCTCGGGGCCGCGCTCTTCCTGGCGGTCCGGATGGGACAGCCGATCCTGCTCGAGGGCGAGCCGGGCGTGGGCAAGACCGAGGCGGCCAAGTCCCTGGCCGCCGCGATCGACACCCCGCTGGTCCGGCTGCAGTGCTACGAGGGCATCACCGCCTCGGAGGCGCTGTACGAGTGGAACTACCCGCGGCAGCTGCTCGCCATCAGGCTGGCCGAGGCAGCCGGGGAGCACATCGAGGACAAGGACCTGTTCACCGAGGAGTACCTGCTGCCGCGGCCGCTGCTGACCGCCCTGCTGCACCCGGGTCCCCGGCCCGCCGTGCTGCTCATCGACGAGGTGGACCGGGCCGACGACGAGTTCGAGGCGTTCCTGTTCGAGCTGCTGGCCGAGGCGGCGGTCACCATCCCCGAGCTGGGCACGCAGCAGGCGGCGCTGCCCCCGGTGACCGTGCTGACCTCGAACCGGACCAGGGACCTGCACGACGCGCTCAAGCGCCGCTGCCTGTACCACTGGATCGCCTACCCGGACACCGCCCGGGTGGCGGAGATCGTCCGGCGCCGGGTGCCCGCGTCCGGGGAGGAGCTGGCGGGCCAGATCGCGACCGCGGTCAACCGGCTGCGCGGCCTCGACCTGACCAAGCCGCCCGGTATCTCCGAGGCGATCAGCTGGGCCTTCGCGGCCAGCGTGTTCGCCGCCGAGGAGCTGTCCCCGCAGGTCGCCGACCAGACCCTGAGCACGGTGCTGAAGTACCCAGAAGACGAGGAAGCGGTGCGCCAGGCCGGGCTGGCGTCGGTGGTCGGCCGCATTGACTGAGCTCGCTGTGCCAATTCCTGCTGGCCCGGACGTGGCCGCCATGGCCACCGGCCTGGGCATCGCCCTGCACACCGCGGGGCTGCCGGTCGGTCCCGACCGCTGCGAGCGGCTGGCCCGGGCGGTGACGGTCATGGGCGCCACCACGGTGGCCGAGCTGCGGGCCTGCGCGCTGGCCACCATGGTGTCCGACCCGGCCCAGATGCCTGCCTTCGACCGGGTGTTCGCGGCGCTGTTCGGCGGCCCGTCGCCGTTCCGGGATCTCAACCGGCCCACCGCGGCGCCCGGCTACCAGCACGCCGATCAGGACGGCGTCCCCCAGCCGGCCGCCCCGTCCCGATCAAACCCGGGTAGCCCGCCGTCCGGCCTGCGGGTCTCCGACGCCGAGCCGGCCAGCGCGGAGACCGACGAGCCGCTGGCCGAGGGCCCGGCGGTGCACCGGGTGGCCTCGGCCACCGAGCGGCTCAGCGGCCGCGACTTCACCGAGCTGTCCCCGGCCGAACTCCGCCAGCTGGTCACGCTCATGCGCGAGCTGGCCCTGGCCATCCCGCCCCGGCGGACCCGCAGGTACCGGCCGGCCCGCGACGGGAAGCGCCCGGACCTGCGCCGGACGCTGCGGCTGGCCCGGCGCAGCGGCGGCGAGGCGATCCGGTTCGCCCGCCGGGCACCGCGGGTCCGGCCGCGCCGCCTGGTGGTGCTGTGCGACATCTCCGGTTCCATGGAGCCCTACGCCCGCGCCCTGCTGATGCTGCTCTACGTGCTCAACGCCGGGCAGCCCCGTGATGGACGCGACCCGAACCGGACCGAGGTGTTCAGCTTCGCGACCCGGCTGACCCGGCTGACCCCGGCGCTGGCCGCGGCCAGCCCGGACACCATGCTGGCCAAGGCGGGCGAGGCGGCGCCCGACTGGTCGGGCGGGACCAGGATCGGCGCCGCCCTCAAGGAGTTCAACGACCGCTACGGCTGCCGCGGCATGGCCCGGGGCGCGGTGGTCCTGATCATCTCCGACGGCTGGGAGACCGGCGACCCCGAGCTGCTCGGCGCCCAGATGGCGCGGCTGTCGCGGGTGGCGCACCGGATCGTCTGGGCGAATCCGCGCACCCAGTCCCCGCGGTACCGGCCCGAGGTCGGCGGCATGGCGGCCGCCTGGCCGTACTGCGACGCCGTGGTCAGCGCGCACAACCTGGACGCGCTCGATGACCTGCTGGCCGCCCTGGGGGCCCGCTGACCGCCGCGCGGAAGGCGGCGGTCAGCGGGCTCGGGGGTGTAGCCGATGGTGCGCAAAGCGGGTGCGCGCCAGCGGCTCGCCGGGTCAGCCGGTCACACGGCCGTCACCCTGATCGTGTGGTAGCCGGTCGCGCCGTCGGGCTCGGTCTTGTGGTTCACCGCGGTCTGGGTGTAGCCGGCCTTGTCGGTGGCCCGCACCTGGAGCACGTGCGGGCCGGGGGTGGCGTCCCAGACGTAGTACCACTGCCGCCAGGTGTCGATGGTGTCCTGGGCCGGCAGCCTGGCCGGGTAGAAGACCCCGTCGATGCCCACCTCGACGGCCTCGATGCCGGTGTGCTGGGCCCAGGCGACCCCGGCGATCGTCACCCGGCCGGCCTGCACGGTGCTGCGGCGCTTCGGCACGTCGATGCGGGATTCGGTCTTGATCGGCGCCTGCTGCGACCAGCCCTGCTTCACCCAGTACGCGTTGAACGCGCCGAACGTGGTGAACTCCATGTCCGTCACCCACTTGGTCGCGGACGCGTAGCCGTAGAGCCCCGGCACCACCACCCGCACCGGGTAGCCGTGCGGCTGCGGCAGCACCTGGCCGTTCATGCCCACCGCGAGCATGGAGTCCCGGCCGTCCAGCACTGGTTCGGTGGCGACGCCGATGGTCATCCCGTCGCCGTCGCGCATCACGATCTGGTCGGCGCCGGCCTGGATGCCGGCCTTGCGCAGCACGCCCGCCAGCAGCGTGCCCTGCCAGCGGGCGGTGCCGATGAAGTTGCCGCCTACCGCCTCTGAGACGCAGGTCAGGGTGATGTCGCGCTCGATCATGGGCAGCTGGATCAGGTCGTCGTAGCTGAGCACCATCGGCTTGTCCACCATGCCACCGATCCGCAGCTGCCAGCTCGAGGCGGGCACCTTGGGCAGCACCAGGGCCGTGTCCACCCGGTAGAACTCCGCGTTCGGCGTGAAGAACGGCGACAGGCCGGGGATGGTCAGCGTCTCGCCGACCGGCAGCGGCGTCATCGGGTCGACGTGCAGCTGCGGGACCGCGGTGGCACTGGGGGCCGGGGCCATCGGCGCCGCCGGGGCGTTCGGCTGCAGGCGCTTGCCGAGCAGGAGTTCGCCGCCGACCCCGGCCGCGGCCGCGGTCACCGCGGTGACGCCGGCCGCGGCGAGGAACCTGCGCCGGTCGACGGCGGTCATCGGTTCTTCCTCCGCGCGCCGTGGGCATGCCGCTGCGGCGCTGTCCGTTGCGGCGCTGTCCGTTGCGGCGCTGCCGACGCGCGCACCAGCCACAGCACCGCGGCGACGCCGGCCAGGCCGCCGACGACCGCGGGCGTGACGCCCCCGACGTGGCCGCCCGGCCTGGTGATCGTGACGAACGCCGCGACCAGGGTGAACGCCGCGATGCCGGCCACGCCGAGCGCCGCGGCGCGCCGGGCCATCATCCCGATGACCAGCGCGGCGAACGCAATCGCGGCGTACATGCCGAGCAGCAGCACGCTCCGGCCGTGCGCGCCGAAGTGCTGGACCAGCGCGCCGCGCAGCGCGGCCGGCGTCCGGTCGATGAACACGCTGCCCATGGCGGCGGCGGGCGAGGTCTGCGCCTTGATCAGCCCTGCGACCAGGGTGGAGACGCCGATGGCGACGGCGATGCCGAGGATCTCCGTCACCGCGGCGGTCAGCATGCCGCGCTGGCGCGCCTCCCGCCTGCTGTCCTGCTCGGCCTGCCAGGCGTGCGGGTGGACGCCGGCGTCCGGCGCCGTCAGCCCCGGGTCGCCGGACAGGTGCTCGTTGTATTCGGTGTAGCTGCCCGGCCCGAGGTCGTTCGGGCCCGCCGCGAAGCCGTCCGAGACGGTCCCGTAGCCGTCCGGTTCCCAGTCGTAGCCGTCGAGGTCGTCCGCGTATCCCTCGTCGCCCTGCCGGTAGCCGCCCCGGCCCCAGCCATAGCCGTCTCCGGTGTGGTCATAGCCGTCTGCGGCATGCCCGTAGCCGTCTCCGGCATGGCTGTAGCCGTTCCCGGCATGGCTATGGCCGTTCCCGGCATGGCTATGGCCGTCTGCGGCCTGGCTATAGCCGTTCCCGGCCCGGCTGTAGCCGACGGTTACGCCGTCGAAGTCGTCGGCCTGGTAGGCGTAGCCGTTCCCGGCCGGGGGAAAGGTGTCGGTGGCGACCGGCGACGGGTAGCCCCGGTCGCCTGATTCGCCGCCCGCGCGCTGGTAGCCGGCCCGGTGCCGGGTGGCCGGGTACGCGGCCGGACGGTCCGTCTCATACCGGTACGCGTCGGCATCCCGGTAGGTCGGCCAGCCCTCGGCCGGGGTCGCCGCGGGCCAGCGCTCCTGACGAGGCGGCATGCGGTGCGACGGGTCGTAAGTCATGCTCATATTCACGGCCCTGATGCCCGGTCCGGTTCGATGTTTGCCCCGGGGGTAACCAAGCGGTAAGAAAGAGCGATCCCGGCCCGCTCAGACCCGGACTTCGCGATCCGGCTCGGCCAGCACGGGTCCGGCCTCGGGATCGGGCACGGTCAGATCCGCTGCGGCCGTGTCCTCGGCGGTTGCGGCTTCCGCGGCGACGGCTTCGGCGGTGACCGCGCGCCTGGCCAGCTCGCGCCGGACCAGCCAGCCGACGGCCACGATCACCAGCGGCACGCCGTAGGCGATCGCATAATGGAGCCGCCACGGCGGGGTATACCGGCCCAGGTCCGGCTCGGCCGCGTAGTAGCCGCCCGCAGCGAACGCGAGCAACTCCGGGCGGCCGTCGAGGGCGACCAGCATGACCAGCAGCAGCGAGTACCACTGATAGTGCGGCGTGGTCACGGCCAGCGCGGCCGCGGTCATCACGAGGGCACCCGACCAGGGCCGGTCCGGGTCAGTGAACTGCAGCACGGCGACGGCGACCGCGGCCAGGATGAGCACCGCCACCGCGATGGCCAGCGGGCCGGCCACGAACAGGCCGATGATGCCGAACCTGGTCCCCTCGGTGTACCCCTCCTGCTGCAGGTAGCCGGGCAGGAAGCCGAGCACCTTACCGCCCACCCCGAGCACGTGCGGGATGTACACCACGGTGCACGCGCTGCCCGCGGCGACCAGCACGGTCACCCAGCGGCGGCGCAGCACCGCGGGCACGACCAGCGCGGGGGTAAGCTTGGTCGCGACGGCCAGGCCGAGCAGGACCCCGCCGAGCGCGGTCCCGCGGATGGTGCGCGCCGTGGCCAGCAGCAGGATCGCGGCCGCCGCGATGCCCACCGCGATCACGTCCACGTGGGCGCTGTTGCCGGCCTCGAGTGCCACCGTCGGGCACCAGGACCACAGGGCCGCCATCCGCACGTCCCGGCCCAGCTGCCTCAGGCCGAGCAGCAGCAGCACGGTGATGAGCACGGCGGCCAGCGCCGTGGCGGCCTGGATCGGCAAGCTCGAGTTGTCGGCCGGGTGCAAGTAGTACACCCCGAGGAAGTACGCCTCGGCGACCGGCGGGTAGATGGTGGGCACGGCCGGCCGGTTGATCCTGGTGCAGCCCGGAGTGAGTTCGGCGGCCGGATGACGGGCCACGTAGCCCGCCGTGACGCAGTACTCGCCGCCCGGGTAGAAGAGGAATTCGTTCCGCAGCCCGTCGAGCTGCGTGGCCGTGGGCACGTACTGGTACGGGTCGATGCCCGCGGCCTGCACCCGGCCGTCCCAGATGTAACGGTAGAGGTCGTTGCTGTTCTGCGGCGGCGCGGCCACCGCGGCCGCCTGGACGGCAACGCCGCCGAGCAGGATGAGCACCACCGCGGTCCGCTTCGGCGCCTTCCGCAGCAACCAGGCGGCGGCGGCGAACGCCATCCAGGCGCCGATCAGCAGCGCCAGCGGCCGCACCCGCGCCGGGCTGATGCCCGGGCGGACGAGCAGCAGCACCAGCCCCGCCAGCGCCGTGAGGGACAGGCCGATGGCGGCTACCCGGAGTTTTCCGTTCATAATGGGAAGAGTGCCATCGCGGCGGGCCGTCGGGTCCTCCGCGAGCTGGGCTGTAAGCATTCGGTAACAGCGCGACGGGGGCTCGTTCGGCCCCGATCCGGCAGCCGCCGATGGAGGCGAACCATCGTCCGTCGACGGTCCAGATGTCCACCTCGCCGAGGCCGGCCTGGTTGGCCACCTCGGTGATGTGGTCGGCGCCGACGTAGGCCCAGGGGAACCACGCGCTGGCCGAGCCGGCGTGGCACAGCCGGACCTGCTCCTGGCGGAGCGGCGAGCCGGGCGGCTCGAGCTCGACGAGGGCGCGGCCCTGCGGCGCGAGCAGTTCGGCCACCCGGCGGAGCAGCGCCGCCGGGTCGCCGCCGATCCCGATGTTCCCGTCCGCGAGCAGCACCGTCGTCCACCGGCCGGTACCGGGCACCCGGTCGAACACGTCGCGCAGCATGACCAGCGCGCCGGAGGAGCGAGCCATGTCCACCGCGTACGGCGTGATGTCGATGCCGAGCGTGGGGATGCCGCGTTCGGCCAGGGCAACGGTGAGACGGCCCGGTCCCGAACCGATATCCAGCGTCGGGCCCTCACAGCGGTCGAGAATCGACATGTCGCCGGGGCTTTCCCGCAGCCAGCCATCCACCGGGAGCGGCTTGCGGCTGCCGTCGGCGTGCTCGATCTCCGGCCGGGCCCAGCCGGCCAGCGCGTGCTCGTAAAGTTCCCCGATCACGCGGGACTCCTCCCTGGATCCTGGCAGTCGGATCGCGATCGCTCGATCGCCCCGCCGGTTCCGGCGGCGCAAGACATTCCCCAGTGTTCAATCCCGCCGGGCTGGTCCGGTACTGATCAGGCCGGACCTCACCGAATCGTCAGCGTGCTTACGGAGTCGTGACGCTTTTCGCCCGTTTGCTGGCTTAACCGGCTGAATACGTCTTACCGTGGAGGCGTAATCGAGCCCTTAACGGCAAGGAACGGGAACTTTGACAAGCAACCCCGATCCGCCGGGCCGGATCGTCGTCGTCGACGACGATCCCACCGTGGCGGATGTCGTCGGGCGCTATCTCAAGCGTGACGGACACGCGGTCGAGTGCGTGCACGACGGATACGAGGCACTGCGCCGGGTGGCCGAGGAACCGCCCGATCTCGTGGTCCTCGACCTCATGCTGCCCGGCATGGACGGCCTCGAGGTGTGCCGCCGGCTGCGCGCCCGCTGGCCGATTCCGGTGGTCATGCTGACCGCGCTCGGTGACGAGACCGATCGTCTCGTCGGTTTCGAGACCGGCGCGGACGACTATGTGACCAAGCCGTTCAGCCCGCGTGAACTGGCCCTGCGGGTGCGCTCGGTGCTGCGCAGGTCCCGCGGCGCCGGCCTGCCCGACAAGCTCGACCTCGGCGCCATTACCGACGGCAACCTGATGGTGGACCTGTCCGCGCACGAGGTCAGGACCGACGGCAAGCTGATCCAGCTGACCTCGCGCGAATACGACCTGCTCGTGTTCCTGATGCGGAACCCGCGCAAGGCCTTCACCCGGGAGCAGTTGCTCACCGAGGTGTGGAGCTGGACGTTCGGCGACACGTCGACCGTCACCGTGCATGTGCGGCGGCTGCGGGAGAAGCTCGAGCCCGACCCGACCATGCCCAGGCGCATCGTGACCGTGTGGGGTGTCGGCTACCGGTACGAGCCGGAGGCAGCGTGAGCGGCGAACACGTTCTCGCCTCGCAGTTGCTGCCGTTCGGCATCCAGGTCTCGGACCTGGAGTACATCGCGATGTGGACGCTGGTCGCGGCCGTGGTCATCGGCGCCGTCGGGATCGTGTGCCTGCGCCTGCTGGCCGCCCGCTCGCTCAGCCTGATGATCACCATCGTGGTGGCCGCCTCGGTGCTGGCCTCGATGGCCGGAGTGGGCGTCATCGCCTACCGGATGATGGGCACGTCCAGCGATCGCAACGTGATGCTGACCCTGATCCCGATCGGCGGGCTGGCCGGCCTTGCGGTGGCCCTGGTCGTCGCGCGCCGGCTGACCAAGGCCAGCCGGGCGCTCGCCACCGCGGTGGAGAGCGTCGGCGAGAACGGCGTCTACGTGGCCCCGCAGGTCACCCTGCCCGCGGAGCTCAGCGAGCTTTCCGCGGAGCTCACCGCCACGCACGAGCGGCTGGCCCAGGCCCGGTCCCGGGAGCGGGCACTGGAGGCCAGCCGGCGCGAGCTCGTCGCCTGGGTGAGCCATGACCTGCGTACCCCGCTGGCCGGCCTGCGGGCCATGGCCGAGGCGCTGGAAGACCAGGTGGTGGTCGATCCGCGCGAGGTGTCCCAGTACCACTCGCAGATCCGCCGCGAGGTGGACCGGCTGACCGTGATGATCGATGACCTCTTCGAGCTGTCCCGCATCCACGCAGGCGCGCTGCGGCTGTCCAGGCGGATGGTCGGGCTCGAGGACCTGGTGGCCGAGGTCGTCGCCAGCGCGGAGCCGGTCGCGCGGCACAACGGGGTCAGGCTCACCGGGGCCGCGGTACGCGGCATGCCGGTGTACGTCGACTCGGCCGAGATGGGCCGCGCGCTGCGCAACCTGGTGACCAACGCGATCAGGCATACCCCGGCCGACGGCGGCGTGGACGTGCTGGCCGAGGTGCAGGGCGGCCTGGCCTGCGTAACCGTGTCGGATGCCTGCGGCGGGATCCCGCCGGACGACCTGCCCCGCGTGTTCGACGTGGCGTTCCGCGGCGAGTCGGCCCGCACCCCGGGACCGCAGCAGGGCGGCGGCCTCGGCCTTTCCATCGCGCGCGGCATCGTGGAGGCGCATTCCGGCCAGATCGCGGTGCGCAACGCGGGCCCCGGCTGCCAGTTCGTCATCCGGCTGCCGCTGGCCCGCCCGGGCGTGCCCGCCATCAACCGCACCGTGCCCCACCGCCGGGCCGGCGCGCCGCCCCCCGCGGGCCCCAGAGGCCCCGCCAGCCCCGACCAGCCCCGCGTCAGCGCCCGCTGACCCCCGCGCCTCCTCCAGGATCTCCGCCTGCTTCGCGGGTCGCGGTTCCCCGGCCCGCGAGCGCCACCCGAACTGGACAGCGTCGCCCGGTCGAAATTATTGTGCACTAAAACCAGCGATATACGGGGGTAGTGGTCCACGATAACGAAGATGCTCTAAGGCTGGCAACGCGCAGCACGCCCCGGACCGCGGCCAGCACCGGCGGCCGCCGCGTCTCGCTCATGAACGTTACCGCCCGGATCGTTCCGGGGACGTTACCGCCCGGCCAGGGCGGGCCCGCGCAGGGGCGCCCGGGCGAATTCGTCGATGCCCGCGGCGAACCGCGTCTGCGCGCGGAAGCCCAGGTCGCGGGCGGCGCGGTCGGGGGAGGCCACGATGTGCCTGACGTCGCCGAGGCGGTACTCGCCGGTCACCACGGTTTCGATGTCGCCGAAGGCGGCGGCCAGGGCGCTGGCCATCTCGCCCACCGTGTGCGGCTCGCCGCTGGCCACGTTGTAACACCGCAGCCCCGGCGAACCACCGCTGACCGAACGGTCCACCGCGGCCAGCGCCAGCAGGTTGGCCCGGGCCACGTCGCGGACGTGCACGAAGTCGCGGCGCTGGCCGCCGTCCTCGAACACCCGCGGCGGCACGCCGTTCTCCAGGCAGGACCGGAAGATGGCGGCCACGCCCGAGTAGGGGGTGTCGCGCGGCATCCGCGGGCCGTACACGTTGTGGTACCGCAGCCCGACGGCGGCACCGCCGGTCAGCCGGGCCCAGCTGGCGGCCAGGTGCTCCTGGGCCACCTTGCTCGCGGCATAGGCGTTGCGCGGGTCGAGCGGCGCGTCCTCGTCCACGGTGGCCGTGACCAGCGGCGAGCCGCAGGACGGGCAGCGCGGCTCGAAGCGGCCCGCGGCCAGGTCGGCCGGGTCGCGCGGCGAGGGCCGCACCCGGCCGTGCCAGGCGCATTCATAGGCTCCCTCGCCATAGACGACCATGGACGACGCGAAGGCCAGCCGCGGGATGCCGTGGCGGCCCATGGCCTCGAGCAGCACCGCGGTCCCGGTGACGTTGACGTCGGCGTACACGGGCAGGTCGGAAAGGTTCACGCCCAGCCCGACCATGGCGGCCTGGTGGCACACCGCGTCGACCCCGGCCACCGCCTCGTCCACGGCCGCCGGGTCGCGGACGTCGCCGATGACCAGGTCGCCGGGAACAGGATCCGGCCGGCCGTGGTGCACGGCGGGCGTGAGCGAGTCCAGGCCGCGGACCTCGTGGCCCGCAGCCCGCAGGGTCTCGGCGATGTGCGATCCGATGAACCCGGCCGCACCGGTGACTAGTACGCGCATGACCCACAGCGAACCATGCCGGCGGCCTCGCCCACGCCAAGGAACGACCCGCAGCCGAGACCGTCATACCTTCGTAAGGCCCGATCAGCCATTTTCCGGGCTTAATCAGGAAGCCGCGGAAGTACTGTCTGTCGCCATGGAAATCGATGTCGTCCTGCCGTGCCTCAACGAGGCAGGCGCACTGCCCTGGGTGCTGTCCCGGATGCCGGACGGATACCGCCCCATCGTCGCGGACAACGGCTCCACCGACGGCTCGGCCGCCATCGCCGCGGCCTACGGGGCGCGCGTCGTGCCCGTCCCGCAGCGCGGCTTCGGCGCCGCCTGCCACGCCGGGCTGCTCGCCGCGCACGGCAACATCGTCTGCGTAATGGACGCCGACGCCTCCTTCGACCCTGGCGACCTGCCCCTGGTCGCGAACCCGGTAAGGACCGACGCCGCCGACCTCATGCTGGGCCGGCGGTCGGTCCGGGGCCAGGGCGCCTGGCCGCTGCACGCCCGGATCGGCAACCGGGTGCTGGCCGCCGAACTGCGCCGCCGGGTCGGCGTCCCGGTCCAGGACCTCGGCCCGATGCGAGCCGCCCGCCGGGAGGCGCTGCTGGCCCTCGCGCTCAGCGACCGCCGGTTCGGCTACCCGCTGGAGATGGTGGTGCGCGCGGCGGAAGCCGGCTGGCGGATCGCCGAGACGGACGTGCCGTACTACCCCCGGACCGGCAAGTCGAAGGTCACCGGCACGCTGCGCGGCACCGCGCGGACCGTCAGGGACATGCGCCGGGTGCTCGCCTCGATCACCGCGCCCCAGCCGGCCGCCCCCGTTACCAATCCGGCCCCCGTGCGAGCTTCGTCATGACCGCCGACGTCTACACCGGCAGGCACCGCCGCGACGGAGCCCCGGGGACCCCGGGAGCGCTGAGAACGCCAGGTGTCCCCGCCTGGACCCGGGCGGGCCGCCTGCTGCCGGCGCAGGTCGTGGTGATCGCCAAGGAGCCGGTCCCCGGCCGGGTGAAGACCCGCCTCACCCCGCCGTTCACGCCCGCCGAGGCGGCCGAACTAGCCGGGGCATCCCTGGCCGACACCCTGGCCGCGGTCGCGCAGACCACCGTCGCCCGCCGGGTGCTCGCCCTGGACGGGATGCCCGGACCCTGGCTGCCGAACGGCTTCGACGTGATCGGGCAGCGCGGCGCGGGCCTGGATGAGCGCATCGCCTGGGCGCTGTCCGACGCTCGGGTGACGCTGCCGCTGCCCGTGGTGCTGATCGGGATGGACACCCCGCAGGTGACACCCGAACTGCTGGCCGCGGCGGCCGCGCCGCTGGTGTCCAGGACCGCGGACGCCACCTTCGGCCTGGCCGAGGACGGCGGCTTCTGGCTGCTCGGCCTGCGCGAGCTCGACCCCGGCCTGCTCCTGGGCGTCCCGATGTCGCAGCCCGACACCGGCCGCCGTCAGCTGGCCCGGCTGCGACGCGCCGGGCTGCGCGTGCACCTGCTGCCCGAACTCACGGACATAGACACGGTCCGCGAAGCCGAGCGCGTCGCCGAGCTGGCGCCGGTCTCCCGCTTCGCCGCCTGCCTGACCCGCCTACGCCAACCGGCCGCCGTTGGCAGGTAAAGCAGGCCGCAGCAGCATTTCGGCGGGGCGGGAACACGCTGGTAGCCGTGGGTGGTTAAATGGGTTCGGTTGTACGAACTTCGTGTACGTGTCACAGCGCCAGCGAAATTCCGACCGCGGGCGCCGGCACACGGCGAGCGCCCGGACCGGTCGCGGCAACCCGGGACACACGACCGTGGTTCCCGAAATCGTCATCAGTAGGAGAAGTACATGCCTCAGGGCACCGTGAAGTGGTTCAACTCGGACAAGGGCTACGGCTTCATCGCCCCGGACGACGGCTCGGCCGACGTCTTCGTCCACCACTCCACCATCAAGATGGACGGATTCCGCGCCCTCCAGGAGAACCAGCGGGTCGAGTACACCGCTGGGCGTGGCCCGAAGGGCCCGCAGGCGGAGGAAGTCCACCCGCTGTAACACGTCGTCACGACACCAAAAGGGGGCGGCCCGCAACCGGGGCCGCCCCCTTTCGCGCGCCAGGAGTCAGGCCACCGGGCCGGTGACGGTGACCAGGCTGCCGTAGCTGAGGTAGGAGTAGGCCGTCTTGGCCGCGTCAAAGGGCAGCTCGACGCAGCCCAGGCTCTGGTAGGACCCGTAGCTGTACCGGTCGAACTGGTGCACCGCGTCGCCGCCGTTGAAGTAGTTCGCGTAGTACACCGGGTCGTCGTATTTCGAGCCGTCCGGGTTGGTCCCCTTCATGTAGCTGAAGTAGAACCTCAGGTAGACCGGGAAGGTGCCGTCCACCGTGGGGGAGGCCGGGATGCCAGTGTTGACCAGGCTCTTGAGCACCACGTGGCCGTCGTGCCAGACGGTTATCGTCTCCGGGTAGTGCTGGCTGGTCAGCGCATAGGTGTAGCCGTTCGGGTTCTTCTGGCCCTTGGCCAGCGCGGTGAACAGGTCAGACCAGACGGTGCCGCCCGCGATGCCGTCCATGGTCAGGTGGCTTACCGACTCGAACGCCCGGATCGCGCCGATCTGCAGGAGGTTGTCGGCGCCGGCCTGCCACTGGTGGGTCAGGCTCCACGGGTAACCGCTCTGCCAGCCGAACGTCCCGGCCGGGGCGCGGTACGCGGCGGCGAGCTGCGCCTGGGTGCTGGCCGGGATGATCCCGGCGGCTGAGCCGGGCGTCCAGGTCAGCGGCAGGTAGCCGAGCTGGGCGAGCAGCTGCTGCAGCCGCGTGGTGCTGAACCAGCCGGTGGTGAAGCTCGGGCTCAGGTTGGAGCCGAGCGTTCCGCCGTTGCCCGCCAGGGCTCCGGCGGCCGACTGCACGCCAGCCAGCCCGCCGGGGATCATCACCGTGACCTTGGTGTCCTGGTAGTACCCCACGATGGGGGTGAAGACCGCGGCGTCGCCCTGGATCGCCCAGTGGCCCGCGATGGACGGTGACAACGTGGGCATCGGGGACTTAGCGGCGAGCGAAGCAGAGAACTGGACCCGGATGGGATTGGTGCCGTTGACTCCCTTGGCGCCCGCGGCCGGGGTCACCGAGACCAGTTGCAGCGGGGCGGCCGGCTGCAGCGGCTTGGCCGCGGCGGCGGGGGCGTCCGACGACACCAGGGAGGCGTGGCTGCCCGGCGAGGCGAACGCCACGATCACCACGCCGGCGCCGAGCACGAGCGCGGCGCTGCCGGCGGTGAGGGCCAGCCCGCGCCTCTTCAACCGTTTCGGGGCGCCGGAAGTCTCCTCACCCTCCCGCACGGCCTGCTGTCTGCGGAACCAACCGGATCCCGGCACGGCGCTGTCTCCTCCCCGTGACTGCACAAATGGGCGAAAGCAAAAGGCGGAACTCTCAAGGCAACCAAGATCGCAAACCGGCTCCTCCTACTGACAGACGCGCACCCGCGGGAACTGGTTGCCGGTCTGCGCCGGTCCACTGGGCCCGGACCCCGGGACGTTGCTGACAGTAATCGGATAAACACGCACCGACCGGGGGCCGGCCAGCACGAAGATGAGCTTACCCACCCGGCGCGGCGGGTAAGCGGAGGTACCGGAGCCGGCGAGTCGGCGGGGGCCGGGCGGTCCGCCGGCCGTCCCGCGCCGGATCCCGCGCGCAATTATGCCGAACGGGCCGGGTGATCCGCCCCGCGCCACCCCCATGCCGTTCAGGCGGACCGTTATCCCGGGCAATTCATTAACCACCGCAAAAGCCCGCCCCGCAGCCGTAACCTCCCGGCAATATTTGCTGGTCACGGTGAGAGCCGTAATAACTACCACCCGTCGGCATGACGGGCCGTCCGGCCGGACGGCGGCACGCGCCGGACTATCACGAGGCGATCCCGCTCCGCTGATATAGACGGTCACCTGCGGCTTAAGAACCTGGCAATGAATTACCAAGGTTCCGGCGCGGCCGCGGCCAGGAAAAGGGACGAAACGCGAATCTGGAGAATTCCCTTAAAGCGCCGGCGGGGCGGGTCTACCGTGTTTCACCGGGAGCGGCACAGCGGACATCCATGGAGGTGGATTGAATGCTCAGCGGGCATCGGTCCGCATGGCGCCGCCGCAGTAGCAGAAGTCGCGCGGCGCGTATTGCGGTACCTATCGCCATCCCGATGGCGATGGGCCTGACGCTCGGGATCATCCTCGCGATCTCGGGCCACAACGTTTCGAAGATCCAGCAGGCCGCCGGGGCAGCCCCGGCCAGCCCGTCCGGAAGCCCATCAGGAAGCCCGTCCGGAGGCATGGCGCGGGGGCCGCCGTGTCGGCGGCGCCGGGTGCCGCGGCGGCCGCTGCCGCGGCGGCGGTGCCCCCGGCGCCGAGCAACGCCACCGGCCCGGCCGCTTTCCGGCCGCTCGGCGACCTGGCCACCGTCCCGGTCGACGGCGCGGGCAACGCGATCAGCCTGAACCAGACGGCGGCGCAGGCCGCGACGTCGATGAACTGCACGCTGACCGTGCCGGCCAACCCGCTGAGCGCGCAGGGCCTCGCCACGCCCTGGCAGCTCGGCGACGGCTGTTCGATGGCGAACGCCGCCACCGAGGGCTCGTTCGTGGAGGCCACCATCCTGTCCCCGAACGGCCAGGTGGAGGTGTACAACCCGCTGGTGATCACCGCGGGCACCACCCCGGCCGCCACCCCGGCCGCGCCGACCATCGCCCAGGGCTCCCAGGTCATCATCGACGTCGGTTTCAACGGCACCAACCTGGTCCTGCAGGGCCGGGGCGCCCGGCAGGGCCGCTGCGTCGACGCGCTCGGCCAGTCCCTGATCGGCCAGGTTTCGGCCTGCAACGCGGTCGGCTTCTACGACCTGGCCAACCGCGAGATTGCCAACGGCACCCTGAAGGTCCCGGCGCTCGGCACCTCGCTGGACGGCCGGCCGTGCCTGGACACGCGTAACTTCGCCGTCGTCGACCAGGACCAGAGCGACAACGTGATCACGTCGTACCTGATCAACGGCAACGGCCAGACCGCGCAGAACACCGCGGCCAACGCGACCCCCGGTACCACCACCCTGGTCAACGGCAGCGACGACAAGCTGCTCGCCGCGTTCCTCGACCCGGCGAACGGCTGCACGGCGTTCACCGCGCCGGACACGACCGACCCGGCCGGCAACTCCGGTTCGCAGGCGCTGAACGAGCTGAGCGCCCGCGCCAACCAGCGGGGGACCATCGCGGTGGTGCCGCCGAACGACGAGATGACCCTGGTCGGCGGCGCGATGAGCATCGCCAAGACCAACGTCTACCGGTCGCTGGTGGACCAGCCGCTGCTGCGCGCCAACGCTGACCCGGCTACGGTCGCCGCGGACTACTGCCAGAACCTGGTGAACATCCAGCCGGCCCGTAACCAGCTGGACATGACCAGGGAGCTGGCCTTCGGCACCCCGGTCGCCGCGGTGGGCAACAACCTGGCCACGTTCATGGCCAACCGGCTGGCCATGTCGTTCACCAACCTGAACTGCCAGAACTTCGGCCTCGCCGACCCGGTGACGGTCACGCCGGGCGGGAACGCCGTGGCCACTGCGGCCACCTACAACCTGACCCAGCAGACGGCCAAGGTGGCAGCGGCCAACCCGGCCGCCTCCGCGCCGGCCAGCGCCAACCCCGGCAACCAGAACCAGTTCAGCGGGCGTCACCACCGGCAGAACCAGGCAGGCATGTAGCACCTCGGCGGGGTGTCAGCCCGAGCATCAATCATGCGCTCCATGGCCCAGGTGGCCCCGGGAAATCCGGGGCCACCTTCGCCATGTACGGGCAAAAACCGGGCCGCTCCAGGCCCCCATCACGCAAACGGTTGCGATGCAAGCGCCGACCTATCACGGGATGATATCGCTTCGCCAAAACAGCCTCTGAGCTGCAACGTAAGGACTTAGCAAGGATTTTCAGAGGTTACCGGGCCGGTCCGGCCGAAAGCTTAAAAAATCCTTACACAGCGCGAATCTTTCCGATTCGCCGATCTCGCCCGCGCCACGGGTCTACGGTGATCCACCGGGAGCGTTACCGGGGACATCCATGGAGGTGGAGTGAATGCTCAGCGGGCATCGGTCCGCATGGCGCCGCCGCAGGAGCAGCAGCCGCGCGGCGCGTATCGCGGTCCCTCTCGCCATCCCGATGGCGTTGGGCCTGACGCTCGGGATCATCATCGCGGTCTCGGGCAATCGCACCACGCCCATCACCCAGTCGGCGCTGGGGGATTGTGTAACGGCGTCCGCGAGCCCGGCTGCGGCTGCCTCCTCGGGACCGGCTGCGGCTGCCTCCTCGGGACCGGCTGCGGCTGCCTCCTCGGGACCGGCTGCGGCTGCCTCCTCGGGACCGGCTGCGGCTGCCTCGGGATCCGCAGCACCCTGCCCGAGCGCTTCCGCCTCGGCCAGCGGCTCCGCGCCGGCCGCGACCGCGGTCAACGTGAACTGCGACATCATCGTCCCGGCGAACCCGCTGAGCGCGCGCGGCCTCGCCACCCCGTACCAGCTGACCGGCCCGGCCGGGACGTCGGCGGCGGCGTCCGGCTGCACGATGGCCAACGCGGCCAACCTGGGGGCCTACGTCCAGGCCACCATCCTGAACCCGCGGACCGGCGCGCTGTCGGTCTACAACCCCCTGGTCATCACCCAGGGCACCACCCCGGCCGTCGCGCCGGTGGTGCCTAAGCTGCCCAGGAACGCCATCGTCACCATCGACTTCGGGTTCAACGGCACCGACCTGATCCAGGTGGGCGCGACACCAGGCGCGCTGCGCGAGGGCCGCTGCGTCGACGGCCTGGGCTCGGTCTTCGGCCAGGTCTCGTTCTGCAACGGCATCCGCTTCTTCAATGCGGCGTTCGCCCTGATGCGCGAGGGGCGGCTGCGCGTGCCGTCCACTGGGAGGTCGGCCAGCATGGTGGCAACCGCAGGCGCGATCGGGACGGCCACCATGTGCCCGGTCACCCGCAACTTCGACATGGTCGACCAGGACCCGAGCGACAACGTGACCACGAAGTACCTGTTCGACCCGGGCACGGGCCAGACGGCGCAGGACAACGCGGCCGACACGGCCGCCATGCCGGGCGCCCAGACGCTGGTCAACGGAAGCGACAACGCCCTGCTCGACAACTTCCTCGACCCGGCGTTCGGCTGCACCCCGTTCATGGCGCCCGACCTGGGGAACAACGGCACGCCGACCACCTCACAGGCCCTCGACGAGCTGCTGGCCACCAGGAACCAGCCGAGGACCGCCGCCCTGGTGCCGGAGAACGACGAGATGGTGCTGGACGCCAACGGCCAGCTCGACCCGGCCAAGACCGACCTGTACCGGGCCGAGATCGGCCAGGCGCCGGTCGACTTCCAGACCAACCGGACCAGCAGCCCGGCCATGTTCTGCCAGAATATGGTCAACATCCAGACCCCGTTCCTGGCCGCTAACCAGAACCTGCTGTCCCAGGGCCCGACCCCGGTGCCGGCCGTGGGCGAGAACCTGTTCACCTTCATGGCCAACCGGCTCAACATGTCCTTCACCAACCTGGGCTGCCAGAACTTCGGCCTCACCAACCCGGTCACGGTCGTCCTCGACGGGGACGGGGCGGCCATGTCGGCCACCTTCAACACCACCCCGCAGCAGGCGAGCAACACCACCGGCCCGGGCGGGAACATGGGCGGTGGCGGCGGTGGCGGCGGGACCCAGCTGGGCAACCCGCTGCCGGCGCAGCCGCCGGGCCGGCAGACTTCCTGGCGGAAGGGCCGGCACGGCCACCATCTGATGGACCCGTCGGGCGCGTAGCATCCGGATCCGCGCCGCGGTGGTCTGCCCCCAGGCCACCGCGGCACGGGCCGGCACCGGTCAGGGCCTGCCGCGCCCGGGCCTTCCTCCCCTGGCGGCCGGAGAACTCGTTCAGCGTGACGACGATCATGTCCGGCTGAGGCTGCCCTCGGCGGCTTCACGAAGAAAGGCCACGGCCTGGCTGAACGTCTCTCCGGCGGGTCGGCCGGCCAGTTGAGCCTGATAGGCGCGGTACCGCGTCATTTCCCACTCCCGCGCGCTCGGCGCGAGTGACGCCAGCGCGGGCTCGGGCACCGATTTCCAGGTCCAGGCGGCGAGGCAGGGGGCGGCGGCGCCGGAATGGGAGTCGCGGGGCTGGATGAAGTCGACGGGATCGGCGTCATAGCCCATCCGGTTCCGGACGAACCGCAGCCCGGCGAAGGTGTCCTCGATCGTTCGCCGCCGGGCGGCTGGCTGGCGGGACAGGATGTCGCCGTACCTGTCGGGGTGATAGCGCACCAGGGTGGCGTCGACCATGGTGACCCACCACACGGCCTCGCTGATCGCCGCGAAACCATGGGTCCGGTCCCAGGCGCCGTAACGCAGCAGCCGGTCGGTGCTCTCCCGCATGGCGGTGAAGGACCAGTCCAGCGCGCCGGTCTCGGCGGTGGGAGCGCTCGCGTTGCGGCGGTTCCACGCGACCCGGCAGCGGGCCGAGCAGAACCGGGCGTGCTCGCGGCGCGGCGTGAACGACGTGCCGCACTGCTCGCAGGTGCGGGTGCTGGCCATCAGTCCATGTTACGCGTAACTGGGCGGCGCGGCCGGTCCGCCCATGGCTCTCATTCGGATTCCAGACATTTTTCATTCATCTTCTGTTCATTTTAGAGTCGGCTGAGCGTTGCCTGGTCTAGGTAGCTTCCGCCACAAGAGCAGGAGAAACAGCGGCCCTTGGGCTGCGTGAGTGGCGGGTGATGCAGTGGCTGAGACCGAGGCCAGAGACCTGGTGACGGCGCTGGACGAGGCGTCGCTTGGCAAGTTCCACATGCGGGCGGTGCTGGCCTCGGGGATGGGGTTCTTCACCGATGCCTACGACCTGTTCGTCATCGGGATCGCCTCCACGCTGATCACCAAGGACTGGCACCTGAGCTCGGGGCAGCTGGCCATACTGAACAGCACCATGCTGGCGGCCGCGTTCCTGGGCGCGCTGGTGTTCGGCCGCTACGCCGACGTGGTGGGCCGCAAGCGGGTGTACTGGCTGGTCGCCGCCATCATGATCGCCGGGGCGCTGGGATCGGCGCTGTCCGGCTCGTTCTGGGTCCTGATCGGGTTCCGCTTCCTGCTCGGCTTCGGCGTCGGCGGTGACTACCCGGTCAGCGCGGTCATGGTGAGCGAGTACGCCAACCGCAAGGACCGCGGCAAGCTCGTCGGGATGGTGTTCGGCACCCAGGCGCTCGGGCTCATCGTCGGGCCGCTGATCGCGCTGGCCCTGCTCGGCTCGGGCGCCAGCGACAACGTGGTCTGGCGGGTCCTGCTGGCGCTGGGCGCGGTGCCCGCGGGCGCGGTAATCTACCTGCGCTGCCGGATGCCCGAATCGCCGCGCTACCAGGCCCAGGTGCAAGGGCGAGCCGAGCAGGCGGCCAGCCGGGTACCGGGCCTCGCCGGCGCGCCGGTGGTCGACGACGCGCCCCCGCCCCAGCTGGGGCTGCGGGCCTTCCTGACCAGCCGACGGTGGCTGCTCACGCTGGCCGGCACGGCGGGCTGCTGGTTCCTGCTCGACTACGCCTACTACGGGAACACGATCTCCACCCCGCAGATCCTCGGCCTGATCTCACCGCACGCCTCCACCACGACCAAGATCGCCCTGCAACTGACGATCTTCCTGGTCGCCGCGGTCCCCGGTTACGTGCTGGCCATCGCCCGGCTGGACAAGATGGGCCACCGGCGGCTGCAACTGATCGGCTTCGCGATCATGGCGTTGTGCTTCCTGGTCATTGCGGCAGTGCCCGGCATGACCACGGCGGTGGCCCCGTTCCTGCTGGTGTACGGGGTGAGCTACTTCTTCACCGAGTTCGGACCGAACATGACCACGTTCGTCATGCCCAGCGAGCTGTACCCGGTCACCATGCGGACGACCGGGCACGGGATCTCGGCCGGCGTCGGCAAGCTGGGCGCCTTCATCGGGGTCTTCCTGTTCCCGGCGCTGCAGAGCTCGCTGGGCCTGCGCGGCACGCTGCTGCTCACCGCCGGCGTCGCCGTGCTCGGCTTCGCGCTCACTCTTGTCCTGCCCGAACCGGCCGGACGCAGCCTGGAAGACATCGCGGCCAGTCGGCATGCCCTGGCTGCGCGCCCGCTGCGGGTCGCCGACGAGGCACCGGCGGCCTTATTACCCGTCAGCCGAGGTTGGCCGAGCCGGCGTCGTAGTTGCCGACGGCGGAGGTCTCAAGCGGGGCGCTGGCGCTGTCGGCCGGCAGCGACGACGGCGAGACGAACGTGCTGCCCCGCGGACCGGCCCGCACGGCCAGGCCGAGGGCGCTTCCCTTCAGGTACTGCGACCAGGGCAGGAACCACTCGGTTCAGCCGTCGTCCCACTTGCCCGCGGCCGTGCTGGCGGTACGGTGATGGGGTCGCCGGGGATGGGCATGTCGTAGTAGGTCTGCGCGGCGGCGGGCGGCAGGTTCACGCACCCGTGGCTGACGTTCGTGCTGCCCTGGTCCACGACGGACCACGGCGCGGAATGGTAGTAGTCGCCGCTGAAGGTGAACCGGACCGCGTAGTTGACCAGTTCGCTGTAGTAGCCGCCGGACGCCGCGATCCCCGTCTCGCCGACCCGAACGCATATTACGTGGTGCTTACCTGACCGGGAAACGGCTGACACGATCCGCCCCACGCCCTTACAGACGCCAGAACCGCCCCACTGGTTACCAGTCCCTGCCCTTCAAGAGCCCGGGGCCAGCAGCATCGCTGTCACATCGATGTTGCTGGGGCGACATCGATGCCACATCGATGCTGTTATCTCCGGGCCGCGGAGCGTGACAGGTGAATGCGGAAATACCAGCGGGGCCAATGGTGCCAGTGGGTTCGCTTCCCGGTGGTACGGGTTCAGCGGGAAGTCGGTGCGGGTTCAGCGGGGAAGGCTGGAGGTTCAGGCGACCCGCCAGACGCGCCACATGGCGGTGGGGTCGCTGAGCGGGTCGCCGTGCACCAGGGAGAAGTCGGCCGGGCCGCCCTCGCGCACCACCCCGGCGTCCGGCTCGCCGAGCAGCTCGCCGCCGCGCCAGGTGACGCTGGCCAGCGCCTGCCACGGCTCCAGGCCCGCCTGCACCAGGCACTCGATCTCCCAGGGCAGCTGGTTGGCCCGGGCCGAGCCGCCGCCGAAGTCGGTTCCGCCGATGATCGTCACCCCGGCCGCGTGGGCCAGCCGGACACTGGCCATCGCGGTTTCCAGGGTTTCGGCGATCCGCGCCGCGCCCTCGGTGAACCGGGGCATCGTGGTGGTCGAGCCGAACGTCAGCCACGACTTCAGCACGGTCATCGTGGTCACCAGCGCGCAGCCGCGGCGGGCCATCTCGGCGGCGACGTCGGCGTCGAGCTCGAAGCCGTGCTCGATGGAGTCCACCCCGGCGGCCGCGCACACCCGGGTGCCGGGCAGCCTGGTCGCGTGCGCGGTGACCGTGGCGCCGCGCGCGTGCACCGCCTCGACCACCCGGCCCACCTCGGCGGCGCTGAACGGGGGCGTGGCCGGGTCGGGGCCGTCCAGGTAGAGCTTGACGAAGTCGGCGCCGTCGTGGAGCTGGCCGAGCGAGGCGGCGAGCAGCGCGTCGCCGTCGGCGGCTTCCACGGTCAGGCCCGCGGGGAGCAGGCCGGGAATGGTGATCCAGGTGCCGGCCGCGCGGACGTACGGCCGGTCCGGCCGGGCCCGCCAGCGGTCCCGGACGCCGAGGCTGACCGCCCGCTCCACACCGCCGACGGGCCGCCGTGGGGCGCCGACGTCGCGGGCCCAGCGCACCCCGGAGCGGTACTGCAGCTCGCCGTTGGCTTCGGCCACGGCCAGCAGGGTCTCAGTCGGGTCGTTGCCCCGGTCGATCCAGTGCGAGCCGCCGGGCAACGTGAGGTGGCTGTGCCCATCGACCATCCCGGGCACGATCGTGCTCCCGCCGGCGTCGACGACCTCGCAGCCCGGGCCCAGGGGCCCCTCGTCGCCCGCGGGCCTGATCCAGGCGATCCGGCCGCCGTCGGTCAGTACGCTGACGCCGAGCCGCAGCCGCGGCGAGCGGGCATCGGCCAGCGCCGCATCCCGGTAGAGGATCATCGCGGCGTGACCACGAACTGGCGCAGGTACAGGTCGCGGAAGGTGACCGGGCCGCGCGGGCCGGGCACGGCGTCGATGTTGATCCCGGTCTCCGGCACCGAGAACAGCTTGAAGCCGTCCAGCAGGCGGGTGGTGGAGTTCCAGAACGCGCCGGTGCCGGCGTAGCGATGAAGGAACTCCTCCGCCGCCGCCCGGTCCCGCGTGACGATCGCCGCGGCCAGCCCCGAGGTCTCCTCGTTGGCCAGCACGGCCGCGGCCCGCGGGCCGTCGGCCGGGGCCACCGTCACGGTCGCTTCGCGGCCGGAATCCAGCGCCCACTCGTGGCCGAGCCGGTGGGCGTGCGGCGGCAGCGACAGGGCGACGCCGAGCCGGTCGAGCAGCGCGCGGATTCGCGGCATCGCCTCGTCCCACCTCGACGGGTGCACCAGCAGCAGGTTGAGCCGGTTGCACACGCCCAGCCGGTCCAGGCTGGCCTCGATCAGATTCAGAGCTAGGGTCAGGTCAGCGGCGGCGTCCACGTACAGGACCGCGCCGCCGTCGGCGTGGGCCATGGTGCGCACCCCGTGCCTGGCCGCCTCGGCGGCCAGCGACCGGGTGCTGTCCCCGCTGCCGCGCAGGATCACCAGCGGGATCAGCCCGGGCTGGCTGACCAGGGCGCGGGCCGAGGACTGCCCGGGCACCCGGACCAGCTGGATCATGGCCGGGTCGAGGCCCGCTTCGGCCAGGGCAGGCGCGATGACCTCGTCCGCCAGCGCGACGGCCGAACGGATGGCGGCCGAGCCGGTCCGCAGCACCCCCGCGTTGCGGGACTTGACGAACTGGGAGGCGATGTCGACCACTACGTTCGGCCTCGCCTCGAAGTTGGCCCCGATCACGCCGACCGGCCTGCGGCGCTCGGTGAGCAGCAGCCCGCCGGGCAGTTCCCGGACCGTCCGCCGGCCCGGTTCGGCCGGGACCCCGGCCAGCGCGCGGAGCTGGCCGGCGATGGCCTCCAGGCGGCCGGCGTCCAGTCGCAGCCGGTCCAGCAGCGCGCCGCCGATCCCGGCCTCCCGGGCCGCGGCCAGGTCCGCCTCGTTGGCCGCGAGCACCGGCTCCGGCCGGCGGCCGAGCGCGTCCGCGACCTGCCGCAGCGCGTCGTCCAGCCGCTCGCCGGGGACGCTGGCCAGGTCGGCGACCGTGCCGCGGGCGGCCCGCGCGGCCTCCTCGACGGCCTTGAGCGCGTCGGGCTCGGTGGTCATGACGTCTCTCCTGCCTCGGTGGCTGCCGTCTGCTCCAGGTTACGCAGCAGCGGAGCCTCGAGTCCGCAGTTGAACCCCTGCGGGGTCGTCGCGGTGCACCTGGCCCGGCTCGGGTTGCGGATGGTGAGCCCGGCCAGCACCCCGCCGGCCGCGCAGAACACCGCCGCCATCAGCGCCGCCATCTTGAAGCCGTGGGCGAGCTGCTCCGGGTGCAGGTAGCTGTCGCCGGTGATGCCGGCCAGCGCGGGCAGCACCGCCACCGCGATGAGCCCGGCCGCCCGGGCCACGTCGTTGTTGACCGCGGAGGCCACGCCCGCATGGTCGGCCGGGGCGGCGGCCAGGGCGGTGGCGGTCAGCGGCGCCACCATGATCGCCACGCCGAAGCCGAACACCAGCGCCGCGGGCAGCACCGCGGTCAGGTAGTCACCGGACCCGCCGAGCCGGGCGAACAAGAGCAGCGACAGGGCGAGGACCAGCGGCCCGGCCGTCATCTGCAGCCGCGGGCCGATCCGGGCGGCCAGCGCACCGGACCGGGAGGACAGCACGAGCATGATGAAGGTCACCGGCAGCAGCGCCGTGCCCGCCTCGACCGGGCTGTAGCCGTGCACCACCTGCAGCACGGTGGGCACCAGGAACAGCAGCCCGCCCAGCGCCGCGTAGACCACGAACGTGACCGCGTTGGCCGCCGAGAACTGCCGGGACGCGAACAGCCCGAGCGGCAGCATGGGCTCCGGTTCCTTCGCCTCGACCAGCACGAACAGGCCGAGCAGCAGCAGCCCCGCGGCCAGCGGCGCCAGCACGGGCAGCGACCCCCAGCCGTACGACGACGCCGCGATCAGCCCGTAGGTGATGCCGGCCAGCGCGCCGCTGATGCAGATCGCGCCCCGCACGTCGAGCCGCGGCACCGGGCCGGGCGCCTTGGTCTCCGGCACGTGCCGGGCGGCGACGGCTATGACCAGCACCGCCACCGGCAGGTTGATGAAGAACACCAGCCGCCAGGACACCGCGTCGATCAGCCAGCCGCCGAGGAACGGGCCGAACGCCGTGGCCACCCCGCCGAGACCGGACCACGCCCCGATCGCGGCCCCCCGGTCGTCCTCGGCGAAGGAGGCCTGCAGGATGGCGAGGCTCCCCGGGGTCAGCAGCGCCCCGCCGATTCCCTGCAGGGCGCGCGCCGCGATCAGCACCCCGACGTCCGGGGCCACGCCGCACAGCAGCGACGCAAGCGCGAACCACACGGTGCCGATCACGAACATCTTCCGGCGGCCGTAGCTGTCCCCCAGCGTCCCGCCGAGCAGCAGCAGGCCGGCCAGGGTCAGCGTGTAGGCGTCCACCACCCACTGCAGGCTGGTCACGCTGGCGTGGAAGTCCCGCCCGATGGCCGGCAGGGCGATGCCCACCACGGTCGCGTCGAGCGCGGCCATCCCCGAGCCGAGCACGGTGGCGGCGACCACCCACCTCCCCCGCGCGCTGGACAGCCGCAAGGCCGGGCTCACCGCCTGCGCCGCAGCCGTTTCGCTCATAGAACTAAGTTAGCCCGAACGGCCTGGGTGTCACGCTCCGCGCCGGCCGCAGCCCGGCGGGCCGAACCGGGCCGGGTGGCCAGCACCGAGCCGCCGAGGATGAGCACGAACGCCACGCCGATGGCCGGGGTCAGCGGTTCGCCCAGGACGACGACGCCGAGCGCCACCGCGACGGCCGGGTTGACGTAGGTAATGACGGTGGCGCGGGCCGGGCCAACCTCGGCAATCAGCCGGAAGAAGACCAGGAACGCGGCCGCGGTGCAGATCACCCCCAGGCCGGCCAGGGCCAGCAGCACCTGGGCCGACGGCACCGAGCGCGGCCAGGTCAGCGCGGCGAACGGCACGTAGACGAGCGCGGCGGCGCCCAGGCAGACCGTGTTGACCGCGACCGGCGGCAGGCCGGCCAGCTTGCGGTTGGCGATCAGCGGCCCGATGGCGTAGCCGAGCGCGGTGAGCAGCACGAAGATCACCGGCAGCGTGTCGCCGCGGCCCGCCCCGGGCCCGGCCAGCACGGCGACGCCGCCGAGCCCGATGGCCAGGCCGGCCCAGCGGACCCAGGTGAGCCGGTCGCTGCTGCGGGTCGCGATGGCCAGCAGCGCGGCGAAAATGGGCACGGCCGCGACCAGCAGGCCGCTGGTCGAGCTGGGCAGGCGCTTCTCCGCGGTGGATAGCAGGGCGAACGGCCCGACGATCTCGAACGCGGTGAACGCGGCCAGCCAGCCGAAATGTCCCTTCAGCTGGCGCAGGTGGCCGCCGCGGACAGCCGCGGGCAGCAGCAGCAGCGAGCCGAGCGCCACCCGGCTGAAGACCAGCACCGGCACCGAGACGCCGCCGTCAGCCACCTTGATGAGCAGGTACGGGATCCCCCAGATCACGCTCATCGCCGCGAACAGCAGCCACCCGCGCCTGGTCAAACCCGCCCTCCTTCGTCGCCTGAACCAGGGTAGTGCGGGTTCGCCGGGCTAACGGCAACTACGGCGGTGGAGTTAGGCTGCCAGCGTGAGCGAGCCGCAGGCGATCGAGGGTGGCCGCGCTCCCGTCTCCGCCCAGGCTGTTTCCGCCGCCGCGCGGACGGGCCGCGGCGTCGGGGACGGCGGGTTCCGCCTGCGCTGGGCGCTGCTCATGTCAGTGGCGGGCGGGCTGGCGGTGTTCGCCTCGCTCCCGCCGGTCGACGCCTGGCCGCTGGCCGCGCTCGGGCCGGCGCTGCTGGTCGTGGCGCTGGCCGGGCGGAGCCTGCGCGGATCGTTCGGCTGCGGGCTGGCGTTCGGCCTGGCGCTGTTCGTGCCCCTGCTGTCCTGGCTGGTCAACGTGGCCTGGTACGGCTGGTTCGCGCTGGCCGGAGCCGAGGCGGTCATCTTCGCGCTGCTCGCCATCGGCCAGCGGCTGCTGCTGCGGCTGCGGTACTGGCCGGCCGCGGTGGCGGGCTGGTGGGTGCTGGTCGAGGGCGTCAGGGATCGGTGGCCGTTCGCCTTCCCCTGGGGCCGGCTGGCGATGAGCCAGTCGGTCGCGCCGGACGTCCGCTGGGTCGCGGTCGGCGGCGCGCCGCTACTCACCTTCCTGGTCGCGCTGACCGGCGCCATGCTCGCCCGGGCGATGTTGACGCTGGCTGCGCACCCCCGGCCGGCCTTGGGGTCCCGAGCGGCCTGGGGGCCAGCGCTGGCCGCGGTCGTGACGGGCGGCCTGGTGGTCGCGGGCGGCCTGCTGCCCGTCGACCCGACCAGGGGCGCGCCGACGGCCCAGGTGGCCGCGATCCAGGGGAACGTGCCGCGGGCCAGGAACCTGCCCCAGCAGCTGAACGACAGCGAGGTCACGCAGAACCACGCCGCCGCCACGCTGAAGCTGGCCGCGGAGGTCAAGGTCGGCCGGCGGGCCGAACCCGAGCTGGTGATCTGGCCGGAGAACGCCACCGACCAGGACCCGTTCCAGACCCCCGCCATCTACGCCGAGCTCGCCGCGACGGTGAACGCCCTCGGCCGGCCGGTGCTGGTCGGGGAGGTGCTGAACGACCCCAGGCGCAACGCGGGCCAGCTGTGGGTGCCCGGCCGTGGCCCGACGTGGCCGATCTACGTGAAGCGGCAACTCGTCCCGTTCGGCGAGTACATCCCGTTCCGCGGGATCATCTCCAGCTTCAGCTCGCTCCCGTCGCTGCAGCCCATCGACTTCACCCCCGGCCGCCAGGCCGTCGTCTTCGATGTCGGCCGGATACGGCTGGGCGACGTGATCTGCTACGAGGTCGGCTTCGACAACCTGGTCCGGTCCGAGGTCAACGCCGGGGCGAACCTGCTCACCGTGCAGTCCAACGACGCGGACTTCGAGATCGACGGGCAGCTCGGCGAGACCGAGCAGCAGACCGCGATGGCCAGGATCCGGGCGGTGGAGAGCGACCGCGCCCTGGTGTACGCCTCGACCACCGGGGAGAGCACGATCGTCGCACCGGACGGCGGGCTGATCGCGCACACCGGCGTCTGGCGGCAGGCCGTCCTGGACGCACGGGTGCCGCTGGTGAGCTACCGCACGCTGGCCGACCGGGCCGGGGCGTGGCCGGAGTACGTGATCATCATGCTCACCGTGCTCGCGCTCGCCTGGGCCATGCTCCGCTCGGCGCGCCGCCGCGAGGCAACCGCGGTGGCCGAGACGGGGCGCAGGCGTAAGTATCACACGCCCCGCTAGTCTCGGCTGTCTCGTGCGTACGCTAGCCGAGGACGGCGAGCGGGCCGGAGTGCTCCACGCGGTGGTTGACCATGTCCAGGTGGCGCCGGGTGTAGCCGCGCAGGGCGCGGAGCTGGCGGCCGGTGAGCCGGTCACAGATCCAGTCCCAGTGCAGCGACACCCAGTCGCCCGGGCCGATGCCGCGGGCGATGACCGTGCCGTCCAGGGCCAGCCGGGCCGTCTCGTGCGCGGGCTCGCCCAGGGTCAGCAGCCGTCCGTCCCAGCACAGCGGCCGGTACTCGACCGTCGCCTGGTCGCCGAGGACGGCGACCACCTTCCCCCACCGGATCCGGCACCGGTCCAGCACCATCAGCGCATGCCTGGCCTTGCGGTCGTCGCCGAGCAGGCCCACCCACGGGTACACGCCGAACACGTGGAAGCTATGATGCGGCACCCCGCCGGCCAGCACGCCCTCGGCGAGGAACTGGAACTTGCTGCCGACGCGCGGCCGGAACCGGTCCGCCATCGAGCTGCCGATCTCGGCCAGGGGAACCCGGTCGAGCAGGTCGTTGCCGACCCAGTAGGCCTCGACCACCCGGTGGTCGAGCGGGTCGGGGATGCCGCAGCCGGCCGAGATCAGCTCCAGGTACGGCCACGCGCCGGCGAAGGCCTGGGCGAGCTGGACCAGGCCGCGGTCGACCACGCCGGCCACGGCGTACTCGCGGAAGGCGGCGAAGTCGTCCGGGCCGCAGTAACCGAGGGCGTTCGGCGGGTACGCGTACCTGACGAACATCAGCGGTCCGTCCGGCCCGGTCACGGCGTCCCCCGGTCCAGCGCCTCGGCGGCGGTGCGCTCGGCCCCCAGGGCGTCCAGCGCGTCCCGGGCCTCCTCCGGGGTCATGGCCGACAGCGCGAACCCCATGTGCACCAGGATCCAGTCGCCGGGCCCGGGCCGCTCGTCGAGCAGCCCGACGTTGACGGCGCGGGGGACGCCGCCCACCTCCGCCATGGCCAGGTCGGGATGCCCGGTGTCACCGGCCACGAGCCGGGCCGGGATCCCCAGGCACATAACCGTGTCCCCCCGGCCGGGACCGGCTCGTAGGTGATCGATTCGAGGGTCATCTCGTCGCCGCCGCTGATCTCGACGTCCGCCCCGGCGCAACGCGGGCAGACGGCCAGGACGTCGCTGGTCTCGGCGGCCGCCCCGCAGGTCCGGCAGGTGACGGCGGCCGGCACCGTGACCAGGTCGACGGTGGCGTCGGCCGCCTCCGTGCCCGCGGCCACGAAGCCGAACGCCTGGGACAGCGACTCGGCGTCAACGGCGTGCCTGACGCCGAACCGGACCTTGATCCCGGCCACCTTGCGGCCGTCGGCGCGCTGGCGCACCGTCGCCAGCACGCCTTCGGCCAAGCCGTACTCGTGCATTCCGCTCCCGTGCCTCTCACATGTCGCGAATCTTGAGGTACCGCTTGATGTCCGGCAGCGAGTCGATAACTATCGCCAGCACCGCGGCGATGATGGCCGCCTTGACCAGCCTGCTCAGCATCCTTATTAGCACCCCCTTCCCCGGCTCAGGATTTCCGCCACGGTCCGCACCGCGTGCGGCAGCGCCTCCTGGACCGGCTGGGTCAGGCCCATCCCGGCGCTGACGTCGGCGGGCTCGCAGGCCACCAGCAGGCTGCGCCCGGGCCGGCCGCCGAGCGAGCCGAGCAGTGCGAAGATGCCGTCCGGCGTCAGGCTGTGCGCGTCGATGACCGGGCCGGCCGCCGGGTCCGGCTCCGGCACCTCCACTTCCAGGACGGTCACCGTGCCCGGCGGCTCGCCCCGGGCGGCCGCGTCCACCAGGACGAACAGGTCGCAGCCGTTGAGCAGGTCATAGGCCAGGTGCACGCCGCGGATGCCGAAGTCGCGGATCTCCACGCCGTCCGGCACCGGTTGCCCGGCCAGCAGCCTGACCACCTCGACGCCGAAGGCGTCGTCGCGCAGGAACACGTTGCCCACGCCCGCCACCAGCGTCCGCCCGGTCACGAGGCGGCCTCGCACGGTTCGACCTCGTCGGTGGTGAAGTACAGGAACCGGCCGTGCGCGATCCGCAGGTCCTCATCCGGCTGGCCGGCGAGCGACACGGCCAGGTACGGGGTGTCGTCCACGTCGTGCAGGACCGCCTGGACCTCGGCGATCCGGCCGACCAGGAACATGTCCTGGGCGTCGGCGCGGCGCGCGCCCGGCCGCAGCCGGACCCGGCTGCCGCGGGCGACCTGCTGCCCGCCGATGGTCACGGTGTCGGTGTCCGGCGACACCGACGCGTCCGCGTCCGGGTCCCACCACGGCACGGCCGGCTCATCGGTGCCGCCCTGGCGGGGCGGCCGAATGGTGCCGTGCAGCCGCGCCATGGCCTGCGGGTCCATCGACTCAACCCGGTCCAGCAGCGCGGCGGCCCGCGAGTCGGTGGCCCGGGCCTCGGCCTTCTCCTCGTCGGACAGCGCGAGCGTGCGCAGCGTGAGGATCTCGTCGATCTCGGTGCCGTCGTAGAGTTCGCCTGGGCTCTGTTCGGCGAGTTCGGGGTGGTCGTACAGGATGATGGGGGAGAACAGCATGACCCGCCGGCCGCCGTCCGGGCCGGCCAGCACCGGCCAGCCGCCCGCGTTCTGGCATGCGGCCACGGCCTGCCGGGCCCATTCCGGCGGGTCGGTCATCGAGATGAACTCCCCACCGGAGACGCTGATGATCGTGTGCGCCGCGACCAGCGCCGTCGGGAGGGCGTCTCCGCGGCGCTGTGGCGGGGTACCCAGCTCCGTTCGGTTCTCCACCCGGACCTGAAGCCGCAGGGCGCGCCACGGGCCTGGGACCTCGATCGCCCGCACCGTCACCGCGCCGGCCAGCGGCTCCCGGCGCCGCACCACGTCGTCCGCGCAGTCCTCGCCGCCCGCGACGGCGAAGTCCCCGGTCACGCCGTCGCCGAGCAGCGCGGCGCTGTCCGCGGTGACCTCGACCTCGCGTTCCACGGCCTCGTCCCAGGTCTCGCCGGATCCGGCCGCGGTCCGCCGCTGCACCTGGAGGAACCGCAGGACGACCCGGACGGCCGGCCGGCCCGCGTGCTCGAGCACGCATTCGGCCTGGGTGAAGCTAGTCTCCGACGGGTCGGCCGCCGCGTACCCGGGCGCCATGACCACGCCGAACTGCCAGCGGCTGCGGTTCTTCTGCGCCGAGGCGCGGTACGGGTACAGGATGTAACCCTCGTAGAGGACCGCGTCCGCGATGCTCCGCACGGCGTCGAGGTTCACGACGGCGTCGCCCCCCTGGCCTCCGTCGCCCTAGCCTCGCCCAGCAGTGCGTTCAGGGTGGCGTCCCAGGTGGGCAGCGCGTGCTGTGCCTTGTACCCGGCCAGCGCATCCAGCGTCTCGCGGCTGCAGCGCAGCCACGCGCCGCCGGGGAAGTGCGCGTCGACGAGTTCGCGCCAGACGGCCACCGGCATCCGGTAGGAGGCCTCGGCGCTCCACGGCACGAGCTCGACCGAGAAGCCCTCCCCGGTGGCGACGAAGACGGTGCCGCTGAACAGCATCAGCAACGGGATCGTGCCGTCGTCGAGGCCGTGCAGGTAGCGGGCCGACGCCACCTCCAGGTCATAGGTGCACGGCACCGGGAGCTCGACCTCGGTCACCGCGGTGAACGTGGGGACCATCGTGGTCACCGTGGCCAGCTGGATCGGCTTGACCGTCTCGGCCCAGCGCGACGGGTCGCCGAACAGGTCGTGCAGCCGCTCCGCTTCGGCCGCCGAGTACCGGCGGCGGTGCGGCTCGACGCGGATCTGGCAGCGCAGCGCGATCGCGTGCACCCGCACGCCGGACCGCTCGGTGATGGTCAGCTGGAACGTCAGGGTCGGCGTCGCGGCGTACCGGTCCGCGCTCGCGCTGGTACAGCCGAAGACCAGGTTGGCCACGTCAGCGCTCCCGTTCCAGGGCGACGGCCCGGCGCCGCAGGCCGGCCAGGAACGCCTCAAGCGCCGCGCGGGCCTCCGCGCCGCCGTCGAACCCCTGCCAGTACAGCCGGAGCTCGCCGACCAGGGAGTAGCACATGTCGATGGGGATCAGGAAGATCTCATCCCGCTTCACGAAGATGGCCTCGGTGTCCGGCGCCATCTCCCCGAGGAGCGGGTAGGCGGCGGCGACCCGGTCCCAGGCGGCCAGGTCGAGCTCGCATTCCGTCACTCCGCCCGGGCTCGGGTATCCCGCTACCACCCGGCCCAGCACCGAGTTGAAGAAGAAGAACGCCATCGTGACCGGGATCTGCAGCTCGCTCCAGTCGGCCTCGGACAGCGGCCGTTCCGGGTCGTGCAGGACCCGCTCGGGCACCGCCCGGTACCGGCCGCCGGCCGCCCCCTCGTGGGTGAACAGCAGGTAGCACGCCCGGCAGGCGCAGGCGATCGAGCGCTGGTCCATGTCGACCAGGTGCCCGTGCCGGTCGTCCAGGACCGCGCGGCACATCTCGCACCGTTCGGTGCCGTCGGCCGCGCTGCTCCCGGGCCGCGGCCCGGCCGCGGCCGGCACCTGCGCACCGCGCGCCGGGGGGCCGGCCGGCTGCCGGGCGAAACGGCGCAGCCCGGTAACCCCGGCCGGTCCCGGTACGCCCGCTGGACCCTCGGCTATCACCGGGCCCCCTGGATCCCCGCGGGACGCCGGGTGATCTGCAGCAGCGGCAGCTCCGCCGGGGGCTCCGCCAGCTCGATGCCGATCCCGGCCGCCTCGGGCGCCGCCGCCGCCACGGCCTTCTCGATGAGGTCCCGGACCGTGTCCGCCGAGCATCCGCGCTGCTCCAGCCGCAGCCGCAGGACGCCCTGGTCGTCCAGGCCCAGGTACTCGACCTCGCCCGGGTGCGCGCCGAGCTGCGGCAGCACCTCCTCGACCGCGCGCCGGACCCTGGTGCTGGTGTCGAGCGGGTGCAGGTCGTGCACCAGCAGCAGGCTCTCCACCAGCGGGTCCGCCACCAGCTTGGCCAGCAGCCGCGGCCCGTCCTCGTCCGCGCCGAGGATCGCCGCGATCTGCGCCAGGGCGGCGCCGTACAGCCCGACCAGGCAGCCGACCAGTTCCTCCGCGGTGGCCGCGACCCGCGGCCCGGCATCTGATCGCAGCTCGGCGAGCAGCGCCTCGACCCGCTCGCCCGCCGCCCGCGCGTCATGGCCCTCGGCCATGTGATCTCCTTACATCGCCAGGGTCACGCCCGTCGGGGAGTGCGCGGTCTTGAGGACCTTGCCGCCGCCGAGGTACATGTGCACGCCGCACGGCAGGCACGGGTCGAAGCTGCGTACCGCGCGCATGATGTCGATGCCCTTGAAGTTGTCCTTCGGGTTCTCCTCGAAGATCGGCGTGTTCTGCACCGCGTCCTCGTACGGCCCCGGCGTCCCGTAGACGTCCCGTACGCTGCCGTTCCACGGCGTGGGCGGGTACGGGTGGTAGTTCGCGATCTTCCCGTCCCTGATCACCATGTGGTGGGACAGCACGCCGCGCACCGCCTCGGTGAAGCCGCAGCTGAACGCCTCCTGGGGCACGTTGAAGGACTCCCAGGTCTTGGTCCGCCCGGCCCGGATCTCGGCCAGCGCCTGCTCGACGAAGTACAGCGCCACCCCGGCCGAGTAGGCCTGGAAGTAGGTCCGGGCCCGGTCCCGCTCGATCGCGTTGGACAGCGGCTGGCCCTGCTTGTCCACCGGGATCTTCCACTCGAAGGTGGTTTCCGGCCGGGACATGGTCCGCGGCAGGTTGATCTTCACGCTGTGCCCGGTGGACTGCACGTAGCCGCAGTCGACCAGGCCGGCCAGCGCGGTCGCCCACAGCCGGGCGATCGGGCCGCCGCCGGTGTCCAGCGGCAGGAAGTCCTGGCCGTCGAACCAGCGCGGGGACATGGTCCAGCTGTAGGCGTTGTCGAAGTCGCGCTTGGCCGGCCGCGGGATGGTGTGCTGGTTCCACGGGTGCCGCCGGTCGACCGGGTTCCCCAGCTCGTCGCGGGTGACGAACATCTCCTTGTCTTCCCAGTCCTCGTAGAACGAGTGACCGAGCAGGATCCGGATGCCCAGGTTGATGTCGACCAGGCTGGTCGTGACCAGGTTGCCGTCGACCACGACGCCGGGGGTGACGAACATCTTGCGGCCCCAGTCGGCCATGTTCCGGTAGGTGAAGTCGCAGTACTCGGGGTTGTTCAGGCTGCCCCAGCAGCCGAGCAGCACCCGCCGCCTGCCGACCTCCTCGTAGCCGGGCAGCGCCTCGTAGAAGAAGTCGAACAGGTCGTCGTGCATCGGCACGACCCGCTTCATGAACTCCACGTAGCGCATCAGCCGGGTCAGGTAGTCGGTGAACAGCTGCACCGTCGCGACCGTGCCCACCCCGCCGGGATACAGCGTGGACGGGTGCACGTGCCTGCCCTCCATCAGGCAGAACATCTCCCGGGTGGACCGGCTGACCTGCAGCGCCTCCCGGTAGAACTCGCCCGCCAGCGGGTTCAGCGAGCGCATGATGTCGCCGATGGTGCGGTAGCCGTGGTCGGCCGCGTGCGGCGCCTCGGTGGCGTTGGCCTGCTCCAGCACGCCCGGGTTGGTCTCGGCCACCATCTTCTCGCAGAAGTCCACGCCGACCAGGTTCTCCTGGAAGATGTTGTGGTCGAACATGTACTCCGCGGCCTCGCCCAGGTTGATGATCCACTCGCCGAGGTGCGGCGGGCGGACGCCGTAGGCCATGTTCTGGTTGTAGACCGAGCAGGTGGCGTGGTTGTCACCGCAGATCCCGCAGATCCGGCTGGTGATGAAGTGCGCGTCGCGGGGGTCCTTGCCCTTCATGAAGATGCTGTAGCCGCGGAAGATGGAGGAGGTGCTGTGGCACTCCGCCACCCGCTTGGCCTTGAAGTCGATCTTGGTGTAGATGCCTAGGCTGCCGACGATCCTGGTAATGGGGTCCCAGGTCATCTCGGTGAGTTCGGTCTCGGCCTCGGTTGTCATCGTGTCACCACGTCTTCTGGTAGCCGGTGCGGAGTTCTGAGCCCTTCACGCGCCACTTCGGTTCCTTGTCCGCCGTCTTGGCGGTGAAACCGCGGAGGCTGCGTATCACCGTGCCGTACATGCCGCTGGCCGTCGTGGACACGGTCGCGCCCGGCGGCTTGTCCATGAACGGCATGAACTTGTCCGGGAAGCCCGGCATGGTGCAGGCGATGCAGATGCCGCCGACGTTCGGGCAGCCGCCCACGCCGTTGATCCAGCCCCGCTTGGGCACGTTGCACTTGACCACCGGGCCCCAGCAGCCCAGCTTGACCAGGCACTTGGCCGAGCCGTACTCGGAGGCGAAGTCGCCTTCCTCGTAGTAGCCGGCCCGGTCGCAGCCCTGGTGCACGGTGGCCTCGAACAGCCACTTCGGCCGCAGCGCCTCGTCCAGCGGGATCATCGGCGCCTGCCCGGCCACCTGGTAGAGCAGGTACAGGATGGTCTCGGACAGGTTGTCCGGCTGGATCGGGCAGCCGGGCACGCAGACGATCGGCAGCCCGGCCTTGGACTTCCAGTCCCAGCCCAGGTAGTCGGGCACGCCCATGGCCCCGGTCGGGTTGCCGGCCATCGCGTGGATGCCGCCGTAGGTGGCGCAGGTGCCCACCGCGAGGATGGCCGTGGCCTTAGGCGCCAAACGGTCCAGCCACTCGCTGGTCGTCATCGGCTGGCCGGTCGCCGGGTTGTTGCCGAAGCCGCACCAGTAGCCCTCGGACTTGATCGCCTCGTTCGGGATGGACCCCTCGACGACCAGGACGAATGGCTCGAGCTCGCCCCGGTCGGCCTTGTGCCACCACTCGATGAAGGTGTCGGCGCCCTGCTCGGGGCCGCATTCGAAGTCGATCAGCGGCCAGTGCACTGCGACCTTGGGCAGGCCCGGCAGGGCGCCGAGCACGATCTCCTCGATGCTGGGCTGGGTCGCGGCGGTCAGCGCCACCGAGTCCCCGTCACAGCCGAGACCCCCGTTCATCCACAGGATATGCAGAACCGGATCCTCCGCGGCCTGGGTCATGGTGGCCACCCCTTCGCTAGGCGGCCCGCGTCTGCGGGCGCCCTGGTTAAGGTCGTGCGCGAGCGGGGCGCGGAGTGCCGGGAACGCGGCCCGGCCGGGCCGTCGTGCCTCCGTGCCGGGGTCGCGCTGGTGCATGTGGCCCGGAGCCGGCCGCACGCGGGCGCGGCCGGAGTCGGGCGATGCGGTGCTGCTGGGCCACGCGAGACCATTCTCGTCGTGCCTCAGTAAGTACCCGGCGGGCGACGCCGGCCCCCTTACCGCTCATCACATGCTCACAATAAGCCGGCCGATGGCGACGGGGCCATCACCGGTTACACCAGACTATTCCCGTGCCGGTGAGATCTCAAGACAGATGAGTCGGGCCGCGGACACATATGTCTAATGATTCCGGCTCGTCTGGAGAGACGTTTTCCACGTACTCTCATTGTCATACCCGGTGACGGCGCACGCCGGCGATTTACCTGATTCGCGACCCGGAGGGCGGCGATGGACAAGCCAGCCGACGTGATCAGCGGCAATATCGAGGTAGTACCCGTCGTGGTCCTGTCGCAGACTTTCCCCGCCCGCCCGTCCTCCATTCCGGACGTCCGCGACTTCGTCCGGCGCTGCCTGGCCCAGTCCCCGCTCACCGAGGAAGACAACCGCGAAGTCGGCGAGACCGTGGCCCACGCCCTGCTCGAGGCGGCGGGCCCGACCGGCGCGATCAACGTCTCCTTCCGCATCTTCCCGGACCACGTCGAGGTGGACGTGCTGCGCTCCGGCGCCCAGGTCAGCTCGCCCGCGGGCCTCGACGCGCTGGCCTCACTGCTGAAAACCCAGGCCGAGGACATGGAGGCCGCCGCGACCGGCCGGGACGACGCGGGCGCGCGCGACGACGCCGGGGAGACGGCGTTCGCCGACTGGATGGCCGGCGTGCTGCGCCGCGAGGGCATGACCATGGAGATGGCCGCCCGCCAGCTCGGGGTCTCGGTCAAGACGGTCAGCCGCTGGGTCGGCGGCGCCACCGAACCGCGGTTGCGGGATCTGCGCCGGATCCGCGAGCTGTTCGGCGATTTCCCGCTGCCCTGACCGGCCCTCGCCGCCGCCGGACACATTTGTCCGCAGCGCCCGATGCCGGGGGCCGCGCCGCCGATCTCACCGGAACCGGCGGTAGACCTGCTCCGGCCCGACCCCGTACGGTTGGGCGCGTGACTTCATACACAGGCAGCTTCCGGCTGGGCCCGGGCGCCGGCCGGGTCGTGCTCAAGACCAGCCGGGCCGGGCTGGCCGCGAAGGCCGGTCACGACCTCACCATCGAGGTCACCCGCTGGTCGGCGCGGGTCGAGATCCCCGCCGGGGAAGACGGCGGTGCGGCCAAGGCCGCGGTCAGCGCCGACCTTGACCTCGGCTCGCTGGAGGTCCGCGCGGGGACCGGCGGGGTCAAGCCGCTCACCGACGGGGACCGCGGCCAGATCAAGAAGCAGATGGAGGGCATCCTCGGCGGTGCCACCGCGACCTTCACCTCCTCGCGCGTCATCCCCGCCGGGGAGGGTGGCGGCGCCATCGAGGGCACGGTCACCCTGAAGGGGAAGACGCAGCCGGCCCGGCTCCAGGTCACCGCGCCGGGACCGGGACGGTACCGGGGGAGCGCCACGCTGGCCCAGACCGGGTTCGGGATCAAGCCGTACACCGGCTTCTTCGGCGCGCTCAAGCTGAGCGACCAGGTCGCGGTGGAGTTCGACGTGGACCTCGGCCAGGCGGACGCGGACGGCTGACCGGAGTCCCGGGTGAAGTTCCTGGTGATCTGGAAGCTCGAGCTGTCGCTGCTGTCCCCCCACGTGGCGGCCGCGGTCGCGCGGATGCCCGGCTACGCCAAGCCGCTGGAGCAGTCGGGGCGGATCGCGGCCAGGTACCACATCGTGGGCGCGCACGGCGGCGCCTGGCTGTACGACGTCGGCTCCAACGAGGAGCTCGAGCGCCTGATCGCGCTGATGCCCATCTACAACTTCGCGCACTACACCGTCTACCCGCTGGCCGACATGCCCGACTGGGACGAGACCCCGCCCCCCGGCGCGACCGGCTGACCGCCCCGGCTTAACGGCATCGATGTGGCAGCGATGCTGCCAGGACGACATCATCAAGGTGGCAGCGATGTCGTTATCCGGCGGAACCGCCACTCCTTGCCCCGGAATCACGGATTGCGTGAATCCGGGATTCGGCGAATACTCAGAAATGCAAATCCCGGAACCCAGCGGCGGAGGGACCGTGGCGGGCTATCAGACGGTGGCGCAGCGGAACCTGACCTGCGCCACTCGCATCAGGGAGCGGCGCAGGGAACTCCGGCTGACCCAGGCCGAGGTCGTGGACCGGGTCTCCGTCCACGGGTCGCAGCTGTCCAACCAGGCGCTCAGCGCCATCGAGAACGGCCGCCGGCTGGCGGTGGGCCGCCTGCCCGACCTGGCCCAGGCGCTCGACTGCACGGTCACCTACCTGCTCGGCCTCACCACCGACCCGCGCCGCTGGCAGCCCGACAGCCAGCCAGGTGAGAAACCCGGTAACCAGCCCGGCGAACGACCCGGCGTGCCACCGCAACCCCGCCGCCCGGCGGCGTCCGGCCCGGTCCGCGCGTCCCGCCGCAGCTGGATCCTCGGCCCCGACGTGCCCAGCACCCCGAGAGACATGAGAGACACGAGAGACGCAAGGACCCATCCGTCTTAACCACCCCCGAGGCCGCGATGAGGATTACCCGGACGTTCGTCCCCGCCGTACCGTTCCTGCTCGCCGTCACCCTGCTCGCCGTCACCCTGGGCGCCGCCGCGTGCGGCTCGTCCCCGGCGACGAGCCAGCCGAGCCAGCCCGGCCAGGCGAGCCAGCCCGGCCAGGCAGGCCAGGCGAGCCAGGCGAGCCAGGCCGCAAGCCAGAACGGCAGCACCCAGCTCACCCTGTACACGTCGGCCACCCAGAACACCGTGACGGCCGTCCTGAACGGATTCGAGAAGCTGAATCCGAACATCAAGGTCAGCGTGTTCCGCGCCACCACCGGCCAGCTCAACGCGCGGATCGCCGCCGACCGGCACTCCGGCGGCCTGCGCGCCGACGTGATCTGGGGCACCGACCCGCTGTCCATGGAGTCCTACGCCCAGCAGGGACTCTTCCAGCCCTGGCCGCTGCCGAACCTCTCCGGCGTCCCCGCCCAGGACAAGACCAGGTACTTCTGGGGGACCCGCGAGCTGTACCTGGTCATCGTGGCGCACAAGGGCCTCAAACCCATGCCCAGGACCTGGTCCGACCTGACCAGCGCCAGCTACCGGGGCCAGGTGGCGCTGCCCGACCCGGCCGCGGCCGGGTCGGCGTTCGCGGCGCTCGGCTACTTCGACACCGCGCCGGGCTTCGGCATGAACTTCTACCACGCGCTCAAGGCCGACGGCGCGGTCCAGGTGAGCACCATCCCCGAGGTGGTCACCGACGTGGCCGAGGGCCGGTACCAGCTCGGCATCACGCTGGACTCCGAGGTCCGCGCCGCGGTCAAGCAGGGCTCGCCGGTGGTGCTGGTCTGGCCGTCCGACGGCGCGATCTCGCTGTACAGCCCGATCGCCGAGACCACCGCCGCGCACGGCCAGACCAGCCAGGCCGCCCAGGCCCTGCTGCGCTATGTCCTGTCCAGCGAAGGGCAGACGGCGATTGGCCAGACCGGGTGGCAGCCGGTGCTGCCCGGCGTCCCCGGCCCGGCCCGCCCGGCCGGGGCCACCGAGGTCTACCCGGCCTGGACCGCGTTGTTCGGCCACCAGGACCAGGTGCTCCAGCAGTACCAGGCGATCTTCGGAGCGTGAAACCAGGACGCGCGGCCGCCGCCGGCGTGGTCGGCATCAGCATCGCCGCGCTGGTGGCGGTGCCGCTGTGGTCCCTCGGCCGGATCGCGGCCGGCGGCGGGCTGACCGGGATCGCGCAGGCGCTGACCGCGCCGCAGAGCCGGGTCGCCATCGTCCACACCGTCACCGTCGCCGCCGCGGTCACCGTCCTGGCCGTGGCCGGCGGCACCGCGCTGGCCCTCGCCACCCAGCATCGCCCGCGCAAGACCGCGATCCTGATCGCCGCGCCGCTGGTGATCCCGGAGTTCGTCCTCGGCTTCGCGTGGAGCCAGGCCTACGGCCCGGCCGGGCTGACCGACCGGCTCACCGGGCTCATCCTGCCCGGGTTGTTCGGCCCGGTCGGCATCGTCGCGGTGCTGACCGTGTACGGACTGCCGCTGGCCTACCTGGCCGTCACCGCCGGGCTGGCCGCCCGCGCCGACCCGGCCCTGGAGCGGGCGGCCCGGACGGCCGGCGCGAACGGCCGGACCGCGCTGCGCACGGTCACGCTGCCGCTGCTGCGGATCCCGCTGCTCGGCGCGGCCGCGCTGGTCTTCGTCACCGCCGCGGGCAGCTTCGCCGTGCCCCAGGTGCTGGGCACGCCCGCCGGGTTCGCCACCATGCCCACGCTGATCTACACCGACCTCGGCCTGTCCGGACCGGCCGCGTTCACCGAGCTCACCGTGCTGTCCCTGGCCATGGTGGTGCTGGTGCTGCTCGCGCTCGGCCCGCTCGACCTGTGGCTGGCGCGGCTGCGGCCCAGCGCGCGCACCGCCACGCCCCCCGCCCCCGGGGAGAACAAGAACCGCGTGGTCACGGTGATCGTCTGGCTGTACGCCGTGCTCGGCGCCGGGATACCGATGCTGACGCTGATCCTGACCGCGCTGACCCGCGGGCCTGGCCTGGCACCGGTGCCCGCGAACTGGACCCTGGCCAACTTCCAGCAAGGCTTCGCCGGCGGGGCCGGCCAGGCCCTGGCCCGCAGCGCCGGGCTGGCGCTGGCCGCGGCGGTGCTGGCCCCGCTGCTCGGCAGCGGCGTCGCGGGCCTGGCCCGCGGCCGCTGGCGCGGCCCGCTGGCCACCGTGGTCACGCTGGCCTACGCCATCCCCGGCTCCGCGCTGGCGGTCGGCATCACCATCGGGTACGGCCGCTGGCTCGACGGTTCGGTGCTCATTATCCTGCTCGCCTACCTGGCCAAGTTCTGGGTGTTCGGGCACCGCCCGGTGCAGGCCGCGCTGGACCGGCTGCCGGCCGGCCTGACCCGGGCGGCCCGGCTGAGCGGCGCGTCGCCGGCCACGGCGCTGCGCACGGTGGTGCTGCCGCCGCTGACCGTGGCCGTGACCGCGGCCAGCGCGCTGGTGTTCGTGCTGGCCTTCCACGAGCTGACCATGTCCACGATCCTGTACGGGCCGGGCACCGAGACGTTCGCCGTGGTCATCATGAACCAGCAGGACCTCGGCGGCATCGGCGCGACCGCGGCGCTCGCGGTGGTGCTGACCGCGCCGGTGGTGATCGTGGCCGGGCTGGCCGCCTGGCTGGCCCGCCGGCCCATTTTCACGCCGAACGGGCCGGGCTCCCCGTGAACCCGGCCCGTTCGGCCGATTCCCGGGCGGTCGCCTGCACGGGCCTTTCCCTGGGCTACGGACGGGAACCCGCGCTGGCCGGCCTGGACCTGGCCGTGGCGCCGGGGGAGACGGTGGCGCTGCTCGGGGAGTCCGGGTCGGGCAAGACCACGCTGCTGAACGCGATCGCCGGGTTCGTCCCGCCGCGGGCCGGGGAGATCTGGCTGGCCGGCGTGCTGGCGTCCGGGCCGGGCAAGAGCCTGCCGCCGGAGCGGCGGCGGATCGGCATGGTGTTCCAGGACCACGCGCTGTGGCCGCACCTGTCCGTGCTGGACACGGTGGCCTACCCGGCGCGCCGGGCCGGGGCCTCCCGGGCCGCCGCGCGCCGCGACGCGCTGGCCATCCTGGACCAGCTGCACCTGGCCCCGCTGGCCGGACGCCGCCCCGGCCAGCTTTCCGGCGGTGAGCAGCAGCGGGTCGGGCTGGCCCGGGCGCTGGCCTGCCGTCCCGCGGTCTACCTGTTCGACGAGCCGACCGCGCACCTGGACGCGGGCCTGCGCGGGCAGATCCTGGACGAGGTGGCCCGCCGCCGCGCCGCCGACGGCGCCGCGGCGATCTACGCCACCCACGACGCCGCCGAGGCGCTGGCCATCGCCGACACCGTAGCGGTGCTGCACTCCCGCGTGCTGGCCCAGTCGGGGCCGCCCGCCGCCGTCTACGCCGAACCGGACGACCTGGCCGTGGCCCGGCTGACCGGCCCGGTGTCGGTGCTGGCCGCCCAGGGCCGCTTCGCGACGCCCGGCACGTACACGATTGAGATTGGCGACACCAGCACGACCGTGCCCGCCACCGTGGCGCCCGGGGTGGCGCCCGGCCCCGGCCCGGCCCCGCCCGCGGTCCTGGTCCGCCCCGACTGGGCCCGCCTCGGCGGGGACCTGCCCGGCGCCCTCGGCGAGGTCAGGTTCCGCGGGCCGCACACCGACTACCTGCTCGCCACCCCGGCCGGGACGCTGCTGATCCGCGAGCCCGGCCCGCCCCGGGCCGCCCCCGGCCCGGCCCGCTGGTCCCTGCTCCGCGCCCGCCTCATGCCCCGCGACGGATGTGACACCCTGGCCGGGTGAGGATGTCACCATGATCGAGATCGGCCCGCTGCGCCCCGGCGACCGGGACGCCTGGGAGGTGCTGGCCCGCGGCTACAAGGCGTTCTACCGGGACCCGGTGCCCGGCGAGGCGCTAGCCCGTCCGGTCAGCTCCAGCGCCTAGGCTGGATGGCCTATGGGCGCAGTACCAGCCGCAGCGCAGCGCACGACCGAAGGCGAGCAGAACGCGGTCATCCACACCGAGGACCTGACCAAGGTCTACCCGGGCACCGACTTCGCCGCGGTCGACCGGCTCAACCTCGACGTGCGCGCCGGAGAGATCTTCGGCTTGCTCGGCCCGAACGGCGCGGGCAAAACCACCACCGCCGGCATGCTCACCACCCGGGTGGTGCCGACGTCCGGCCGGGCGTTCCTGGCCGGCGTGGACGTGGCCGCCCACCCGGCGCTGGCCAAGCAGCTCAGCGGCATCGTCTCCCAGCAGAACACGCTGGACCGCCAGCTCACCGTGTGGGAGAACCTGTACTTCCACGGCAGGCTGTTCGGCATGGGGGCCAGGGCGTCCCGGCAGATCGCCACCGACCTGCTGGAGCAGTTCCAGCTGACCAAGTGGGCCACGGCGTCGGTGTACGCGCTGTCCGGCGGGATGGCGCAGCGGCTCATGGTGGCGCGGGCCATCTTCCACCGGCCGTCGGTGCTGTTCCTGGACGAGCCGACCGCGGGCCTGGACCCGCAGAGCCGGCTCGCGCTCTGGGATCTCCTCGGTGAGCTGCACCAAGACGGCCAGACGATCCTGCTCACCACGCACTACATGGAGGAGGCCGACCGGCTCTGCGGCCGGGTCGCCATCATGGACCACGGCCGCATCCTGGCCCTGGACACGCCGGCCGCGCTGAAGCAGGGCACCGGCGCCGACACCATCGTCACCGTCCGCACCACCGGCGACATCCGGAAACTCGCGGAACTCCTGGCCAGTGACGTCGAGGGGGTCACCCGCACGCGGATCGCCGACGACCGGCTCGAGCTGCACATGCAGGGCGGCGACCGCCTGGTCCCGCGCATCGTGCTGGCGGCCGAACGCGGCGGCTTTGAGCTGGTCGACGTGTCCATCGCCGCACCCACCCTGGAGACCGTCTTCATCAGCCTCACCGGGAAGGAGCTGCGCGACTGATGGCCAGCACGACCGAGCAGACGCGAGCACACAGCATCGGCGGCGGCCCGACCCGTTCGGTCGCCGCGGCCAGCTGGACCGCGCTCGGCGCGCTGATGCTGCGCGACGTGGTGGTGCTGCGCAAGCACTTCTGGGAGTTCGTGCTGCGCACCCTGATCCAGCCGTTCCTGCTCTGCTTCGTGTTCCTCTACGTGTTCCCGAAGATCGGCCAGGGCATCGGCGGCCGCGGCGCGGCGCAGCAGTCGGCCTTCGCCACCATCCTGGTGCCCGGCGTGGTCGGGATCTCGGTCATGTTCCAGGGCGTGCAGTCCATCGCGCTGGCCATGGCCCAGGAGTTCGGCTTTACCCGGGAGATCGAGGACCGGGTGCAAGCGCCCTGCCCGATCTGGCTGGTGGCCGTCGAGAAGGTGCTCTCCGGCGCGGCCCAGGGCCTGCTGTCCGCGGTCATCGTGCTGCCCATCGCCTCGGTCGTGCACGCGCCCGGGGTGCAGGCCCAGCTGAGCCTGCACTGGTGGATCATCGTCACGTTCGTGCCGCTGGCCTGCGTGGCCATGGCCGGCCTCGGCCTGCTCCTTGGGACCAGCTTCGAGCCGAGGAATATCGGCCTGATGTTCGGCTTCATCATCCTGCCGATCACGTTCCTGGGCGGCACCTATTACTCGTGGACCAGGCTGGCGCCGGTCACCGTGAGCGGCTGGCACTGGCTGCAGACCCTGGTCCTGATCAACCCGCTGATCTACGTGAACGAGGGGATGCGGGCCGCGTTCACCGACCTCCCGCACCTGCACCTGTACGTGATCTACCCGGTGGTGGCCGGGTTCGGCGCGGTGTTCCTGGCCCTCGGCCTGCGCAACTTCCGCCGCCGCGTGCTGTCCTAGGCGTCTGCCGACGCGGGCACGCTGGCCCGGACCTCGTCCATGTCCAGCTCGGCCGCCTTGCTGACCAGCTGCTCCAGCGCCGCCTCGGGCAGCGCGCCCGGCTGCGCGTACAGCACGATGCCGTCGCGGATGATCATCAGCGTCGGGATGGAGGTGATACTGAACGTGGCCGCGATCTCAGGCTGCGCCTCGGTGTCGACCTTGCCGAACACCGCGTCCGGGTGCCGCTCGGACACCTTCTCGAACACCGGCCCGAACCTCCGGCACGGGCCGCACCAGGCCGCCCAGAAGTCGACCAGGACCAGGCCGCCGCCGGTCACCGTGGAGTTGAAGTTCTCGGCCATCAGCTCGACCGTCGCCATCGTTTGCCCTCCTTAAATACCTGTGGGGGTATCGACAACGATCTGGCCACAGATATTCCAGGCAAAAGACCTATTTTCCCCGAACGGGCTGGGTGGCGTGCCCCGCAGGCGGTGCTTGCCGCCGTGGGCCGGGCGGAGCACCCGGTTCGTTCGGCGGAATTACCGGCCTCAGCGTGATCGGGCCGGGCGCTATTCCCGCCGCGGAGACCCGGCGGGGGACCGAGGAGGCCCTTGATCCCCCGCCGGATCCGCGGTAACCGGACCTCAGTGGTGGTGGGCCGGCCGGACGATGGTGACCGGGCAGGGAGCGTGCTCGGCCACCTGGGCGGCAATCGACCCCATGGAGAGCCGGGAGAAGCCGCCCGCGCCGCGCGAGCCCACCACGAGCAGCTCGGCGTCCTGGCCCGCGTTGACGAGTTCCTCGGCCGGGAAGCCGTGAATCCCCCGGACCGTGACCGACTCCGGCCGGGAGTCACCCAGGGTGGCCAGCGCCTTCTCGGTTTCCTCCCGCGCCGCGGTCGCCGCCTTCTCGGTCATCTCCGGGTCGCCGGGGTAGACGGCGGGGCCGGAGAAGTAGCCCCGGACGGCCTCGTGCACCGCGATCACGGTGACCGGTACGCGGCGGAGCGCCGCTTCCTTCAAGGCCCATTCCAGGGCCCGCTGAGAATGACCGGAACCGTCAATTCCCACGACTATTCCAGGCATTGCGATCCTCCTTCTGCTGAATGGCCGCATCCGCCGCCAGTATGAAAGAGATTAGGCCCACCAGGCCCTGCAGCAACAGGGGCGCACCGGCACCGACGGTCGCGGCGCCCGATATCCGGGCCGTTGCCCTCTAGCCCGGAGCTCAGCGTAACGTAGGCCACCACCGACTGGCCGATGTCCCGGGCATCCTGGCCATCGTCTCCGGGACTTACGGCCGTACCCGGCGGGCCGAACGGCTCCAGCCAAGGGCGACGGCTGCACTTAGCGTGATGCCGTCCAAGAGCGGTCGGCGCTCTGGGTGAGGCGGTGACCGACGTGACCGAGACCAGCAGCACAGCTGACGAAACGGTGCTGAACCTAACCGGGCAGGCCGCGCACCTGATCGGGATGGCGGCCCGGGCCCCGTCTGTGCACAACACCCAGCCGTGGCGGTTCAAGGTGAGCGAGCGCACGGTCGAGCTGTACGCCGACGCCAGTCGCCAGCTGCGCGAAGATCCGGCCGGCCGGGAAATGCTCATCAGCTGCGGCGCGGCCCTCTACGGGCTGCGGCTCGGGATCCGCTCGCTGGGCTATATGCCCGAGACCGACGCACCAAGCTCCCGGCCCGAGGCCGGCTCGTTGCCCCGGCCCGGTCGGCCGCGGCCGCTGGCCCGGGTGCGGCCGGGACGTGCCGCTCCGATGACGGCGGATGAGCGAGCGCTGCTCCTGGCGGTGCCGCACCGGCACACCCACCGCGGGCCGTTCGAGCCGGGCCCGCTGCCCGCCGGGCTGCTCGCACGCCTGCACGACGAGGTCACGGCCGAGGGCGCGACGCTTGCGGTCGTCGATGCCGGACCCTCGTATGACAAGCTCGCGGCGATCCTCACCACCTGGAGCCGGCGAGGGGACCTATACCCGACGTCGCACCCGGTGATCCAGTCGCGGGCCGAGACGCAGCGGTGGACCCGTGATGCCCGCAGCCAGGCCCGGGACGGCGTGCCGGCGTATGCCTTCCCGGCCGCGCACGCCCGGGACGGCGGGGGGTTGCCGCAGCGCGACTTCGATCTGGGCCGGGGCTTGGGCCTGCTGCCCACGGGCGGAGCTCCCGCTCAGGTCACCGCGATCCTGATGACCCCGGGCGATCACGAGGAGGACTGGCTGCGGGCCGGCCAGGCTCTGCACCGGCTGCTGCTCCGCGCCGCCAGCCAGTGGGTCTTCGCCGGCCTGCAGACCGAGCCGCTGCAGACGCCGGCCACCCGGGCCCTGATCCAGTACAGCCTGGCTCTGCCCGGCTGGCCGCAGATACTGCTCCAGCTGGGGGTAGTCCGGGCCACGCACCCCACCGCCCGCCGTCCCGCCGCGGAGCTCTCCTGATCTCGCTGGCCAGGAATGCCAGCGGGTTCTGCGTCTACAACGACCCGGCCATCGCGATCGCCCGGCTGCTCGGCCAGGGCGCGGAGCGGATCGCCTACGTCGACGTGGACGCCCACCACGGGGACGGCGTCGAGGCGGCGTTCTGGGACGATCCGACCAGGCCATCATGGCCACCAGGAAGGCCGTCTTCCCGTTGCACGGGCTGACGCCCTGAGGCCGGGACCGTCTTGGCCTCAGCCGCGCTCCTCCGGCGGGACGATGAGGACCGGGCAGTGCGCGTGCTGGACGACCTGGCCGGCCACCGATCCCATCATCAGCCGGGTGAATCCGCCCGCGCCCCGCGAGCCCAGGACGATCAGGTCGGCGTCCTGGCTCGCGTTGATGAGTTCTTCGACCGGGAAGCCGTGAACGGCCTCCTTTTGCCATGGGGCTCTCTGTCCCTCCGTTACCGACGGTAGGCACGTGGGACCCGCCGGATAAGGGTCGTCCGAGCTGGCCGCTAGGGACTTTGGTCCCTAAGCTGGTGTGGGCCGACTGCCTAGAGTGAACGTGACACACGGTCCCGCGGGGCCCGTCGCGAATCTCAGGAGTTATGGTGACTAGTCCGGTGAGCGGTGCGCGTTCTGGCGAGGCGGCCAAGGACCCGATCGCCGTGTTTCTCCTCGATGACCACGAGGTGGTCCGCCGTGGCGTCCGTGACCTGCTAGAGGCCGAGCCGGACATCAAGGTGGTCGGCGAGGCCGGCACGGCGTCCTCGGCGCTGGCCCGGATCCCGGCGCTGCGCCCGGACGTGGCCGTGCTGGACGTGCGGCTGCCGGACGGCGACGGGGTGTCGGTGTGCCGGGAGATCCGGTCCCGGATGCCCGAGGTGGCCTGCTTGATGCTGACCTCCTTCGGTGATGACGAGGCGCTGTTCGACGCGATCATGGCGGGCGCGGCCGGGTACGTGCTGAAGCAGATCCGCGGTACCGACCTGGTCGGGGCGGTGCGGACGGTGGCCTCGGGGCAGTCGATGCTGGACCCGCGGGCGGCCAGCCAGCTGATGGCCCGGTTGCGGGATCAGTCGGCCAGGCCCGATCCGCTGGCCGGGCTGAGCGCGCAGGAGCGCAAGATCCTGGAGCTGATCGGGGAGGGGCTGACCAACCGGCAGATCGGTGAGCGGATGTTCCTGGCCGAGAAGACGGTGAAGAACTACGTATCCGCGCTGTTCGCCAAGCTGGGCATGGAGCGCCGCACCCAGGCGGCCGCCTACGCCGTCCGCGTGTTCGGCGGGCGCGAGGGTCACGCAGGTCCCGGCGGCTAGGGACCTAATGCTCTAAGCGGGCGGCTCCGCCACCGGGCATGCTTCGGGACATGTACTCCGACGACGCGGCTCTTGAGCAACTGGCCCAGTTGTTCACCCAGTAGTTCCAGACCAGGTCGTTGGGGCGCAGCCAGGCGAACATCGACCCATCTGCCAGCCGTCGATCACGCCCCGGGGCTTGGATACCTGCTTGGCCAGCGCGAGGGTCGCCGGGCTCGCGAACAGGAATCATGGCCATGCCCTGGCCGCCGCCGACGCACATGGTCTCCAGGCCGATCGCCTGGTTCTGGGTGCGCAAGTCGTTGAGCAGCGTCGGCCCAGTGCGGTTCGCGCAGCTCCCGCTTGAGGATCTTGCCGGCCGCCGATTTGGGCAGCGGCTCGGTGCGCAACTCGATGCACCTTGAACCCGCGAACTGGCGATACCGGAACGTTGATTTAACCGGAGGTTAACGACCGGCCCGGCTGAAGGGGTATGGCCGAAGGTCCCGCGGACCGGCGCCTTGAAGTCACTGGATCGCCAGGCCGGTGCGCCCTGGTTAAGCGACCCGCATCCCGGGTACTACTGTTCACAATAAAAACGACCGATCGTTCGGTAACATAATTACCGAGAAGTAACGTGACGTCTGGAGGGTTCCATGACCTCAGCCGGGCCGGCCGGGCCGGTGCAGGACGTGCAGCTGCGCTTCCGGGGGCTGCGGATCCACGTGCAGGTCTGCGGCCAGGGCGAGCCGCTGCTGCTGTATTCCGGTGTCTGGGGCGAGGTGCGGCTATGGCAGCGGCTGCTGCCGCACCTGGCCGGGTTCCGCACGATCGCGTTCGACCCGCCCGGTATCGGCCGGTCGCAGCGGCCCGCCTACCCGCTGAGCATGTGGTCGCTGGCGCAGCTGGGCGCCGCGGTGCTGGACGCGTTCGGCCTGCAGTCCGCCCACGTCCTCGGGGCCTCCTTCGGCGGCGCGGTGGCCCAGCAGATGGCGTTCTCCCATCCCCGCCGGGTGCGCCGGCTGGTGCTGGTGTCCACGTCGTTCGGCGGCGGTGCCATGCCGGGCAACCTGGAGGCGCTGTGGCACTTCGTCCACCCGGGCAGCTACCATGCCGGACGGCTGGAGCAGGTGGCCGGCGCCATGTTCGGCGGCCGGCTGCGCGCCGAGCCGCACCTGGTCCGCTCGATGCACATCCGCCGCCCGGCCGACACCCTGGCCGCCCTGTACCGGGTGGCCGGGCTCTTCGGCTGGTCCAGCCTGCCCTGGCTGTGGGCCATCGGCCAGCCCGCCCTGGTCGTGGCCGGCGACGACGACCCGGTCACGCCGCTGGTCAACCACCGGGTCATGGCCGCGCTGATGCCGCGGGCCCGGCTGCACGTGGCGCCGGGCGGCGGCCACCTCGTGCTGCTCGACAGCGCCGACCGGGTCGTCCCGGTCATCACCAGCTTCCTCCGCGAGGATCACGCGGCGCTGGTGTAGGCCAGACGAAGGCGTGGGACCAACGTCCCGATAGCGCGGGACGCGCAGCCCTGGGGCCGGCCGCTGGTCATCACACATACTCAGGCCATGGCCCATGCCGCGCCCGCCGGAACCGCTCGGCACCGCCGAGCTGGAGCGGCAACTGGGCGAGGGCGGCCTCGACGTCATCCTGGAGAAGATCGTCGCGGCCTGGGCGCCGCTCTATGACGACTCCAACGTCGTTGTGGTCGAAGGGCTCAGCCTGGGGCCGTCCGCGCTGGCCCGGCACGGGCTCCGGCTGATCGCCGCGGTGCCGTACCGGCCCGAGCTGACCTGGCCCCGGGTCAGTGACCTGGTCCGCGAGCTGAAACCCGAGATCCTGCACGAGGGCGACCTGTCCCGCCATCCAGGCCAGGTCCGGATAACCGGTCAGCCGCGCGGCACTCGCCATTCCAGCCTGGTTCCCGGCCGGGCCGCGCCCGGATTCGCTGCCTCGAGCCGCAGTTCCCCGCCGAGCTTTTCGGCCCGGCCGGCCAGGTTACCCAACCCGCTGTGCCTGCCCTCGGCCGGGATCCCGATCCCGTCGTCGATGACCCGGACGGTCAGCATCCCGTCCGGGCCGGTCTCGACGGTCACGTCGACCTGGCTGGCTCTCGCGTGCCGGGCCGCGTTGGACAGAGCCTCGCGCAGTGTGGCCAGCATCTGTTCGGCCACCTCCGGGCTGAGCTCGGCGCCGAGACCCGCACCCAGCCGCAGCGACGGGGCGAAACCGAGCATCGGGGTCATCTCCTCCACCAGCGCGAAGATGCCCGCGCGCGGGTCGGGCGCGCCCGCGTTGTCGCGAGCCTGCAGCGCGAAGATGGTGGCGCGGATCTCCTTGATCGTCTCGTCCATGGCGTCGACCGCGTTGGTGATCCGGCTGGCCACCTCCGGCCTGGTGATCATCGGCATGGTGCCCTCCAGCGACATGCCGGTGGCGTACAGCCGCTGGATGACCTGGTCGTGCAGGTCGCGCGCGATCCGGTCCCTGTCCTCATATAGCGAGAGCCGCTCTGCGTGGGACCGGCTGGCCGCGAGCTCGAGCGCGACCCCGGCCTGCGCGGCGAACGAGCTGACCATGTCCGCCTCGGCCTGGGAGAACGGCGTGGCGCCGTGGCGCCGCCCGACGGTGAGCACGCCGCGGACGTTGCCCGGCGCGCCGAGCGGGAACACCACCGCAGGGCCGATCTGGCTCATCGCGCCGCGGGCGGCGTGCGAGGCGCGCTCGTCGGCGGCGAAGTCAGCCGAGGTCACCGCGTCGCCGGAGGCCAGCACCTGACCGGACAGGGACTGGCCGGCCGGCAGCACCAGGCCGCGGGCGGCCTCCGCCCCGTCGCCCTCCGCCTGGGCAATGGTCAGGCGCCCCTCCTCGTCCGGCAGCGCGAGCACGGCCAGGTCGGCACCGGACAGGTCGAGCGCCTGCCGGGTGATCCAGGCGAGCACCTCTCCCGGGTCCGAGCCGGACAGCAGCCGGGTGGTGACCTCGGCGCTGGCCTGGATCCAGCGCTGCTGGCGGCGGGCCGCGTCGTAAAGCCGGGCGTTCTCCACCGCCACGCCGGCCGCGGCGCCCAGCGCGACCAGCACCGCCTCGTCGTCCTCGGTGAACTCGCCACCGCCGCGCTTGTTGGTCAGGTACAGGTTGCCGAACACCTCGTCGCGGACCCGGACCGGGACGCCGAGGAAGCCGCGCATCGGCGGGTGCCCATCGGGGAACCCGGACGAGCCCGGGTGCGCGGCGATGTCGGCCAGCCGCAGCGGCCGCGGGTCGTCGACCAGCAGGCCGAGCAGGCCGCGGCCCTCCGGCCAGTGGTGGATCCGGGCGATCTCGTCCTGGCTCAGCCCGACCGGGATGAACTCGGCCAGCCGCCTGACCTTGTCACCGTCCTCGCCCTCGCCGATGACGCCCAGCGCGCCGTAGCTCGCGTCGACCAGGCCGACCGCGGCCTCCACCACCCGCCGCAGCGTCGACTCCAGGTCCAGGCCCGACCCGATGGCCACGACCGCCTCGAGCAGGCCGCGCATCCGGTCCCTGGTGACCAGCACCATCTGCAGCCGGGCCTGCAGCTCGGCCAGCAGCTCGTCGAGCTGCAGCTGGGGAAGAAGCTCGGGGCGGCTCCCAGCGTCAGGTTCCACAGGCCGTTCCCTCCGGCTGACGACGCACCGTAAGAATATCGGCCGACTGTCGGGCCGGCTAGGACCTGACCAGCTCGTAGGCCGGGTTGACCATCGCGGGGCGACCGTCGTCACCGATGCCGATCGCGTAGAACGCGATGAGCGCGTCCACGGTGGCCCCCGCCACCAGCATCAGGCTCAGCGACAGCACGGTCAGCAGGATGATCCCGTTGGAGAACACAAGCCGGTGGCCGCGCCGGCTCAGCCAGCGGGGCAGGAAGGAGTCCTCGGCGACGAAGCTGGCCAGGAACGGGAAGCCGGTGAAGCTGGTGTTGCCGCCGGTGAACAAGATGGCCGCGGTCGCGGCCTGGAGCGCGAAGAACATGGCCTGCCCGATGGCGGTGTGCCCGAAGACCACCGCGGCCTCCTGGGCCAGGACGGTCGGGAACCCGGCCGTGTAGGGGACCGCGTGGGTGGCGTGCGCGAGCCAGGAGATCCCGACGATCAGGAACGCCACGATCGTCCCCTGCGCGGCCAGGATCTGCCGCGGCCATCTGCTCCTCCTCTCGCGCTCACTAGCTGCAAGACAACCGCAGGGAGAAGGCGCCGGCCAGGGTCCAAGGTATGGGACCCTTGGCACCGGCGATAGTGAGCTACGTCTCTTCCCGGCCGCGCGAGCGCGAGGGACGCTGTGATCATGAACGCGTACGTGAAGGACATCATGACCACCGACGTGGTGACCGCGCGGCCCGGCACCTCGTACCGGGAGATGACCGCCATGTTCCGCCAGCACCATGTCAGCGGGTTTCCCGTCGTCGACGACGACGGGAAGGTGGCCGGAAGCTCGAGGGCGTGGTCGCCGTACGCGACCGATTCAGCTACCCCCGAACCTGAGGCGGCCGTCCGGGACCAAGACCACGGCCGGTACGGCCTTGCCGGCCGGGCCACCGGGCAACCATGATGACGTTGGGGCGGACGATGCGCCCCGCACAACCCGGTGCATCCGGGTCCTTGAGGAGGACGAGCGAAAATGGCATCGAAGCCCATCGTGATCGGTACGGACGGTTCTGAGGAATCACTGCGGGCGGTCGACTGGGCCGCCAGGGAAGCCGTGCTCCGCGGTGCCCCGCTGCGGATCGTGGCCGCCGCGGCGACGCCGCCCCGGATGATCTCGCGCGCCGGGCCCGGCCAGTACGAGACCGTCACCGACGTCCTGCTCACCGAGCGTGACCGTGCCCTGGCCGCGGCGGCCGAGCGCGCCGCCAAGGTCGCGCCCGGCCTGCTGATCGACACCGACGAGCTGACCGGGGAGCCCGCCCAGGCCATCACCGACAGCGGCGCGGGCGCGCTGATGCTGGTGCTCGGCTCGCGCGGCGCCGGCGCGTTCACCGCGCTGGTGCTCGGCTCGGTCAGCCGGTACGCCGCCAGCCACGCATCCGGCCCGGTCCTGGTCATCCGGGACGAGACGCCCGCCCACGGGCTGATCGGTGTCGGCGTCGGCGACCCGGAGCACAGCGCCGCCGCGCTCACCTTCGCGTTCGAGGAGGCCAGCCTGCGCCATGCCAGCCTGGTCGCCATCCACGCCTGGCACATGCCGCAGCCTGACAACATTTCCCGGGCGGGCGAGGAGGCGCCGCCCCAGGCCGCGGGGGCCGTTCGAGCCGAGGCCGACCGGCACCTCGTCGGCCTGCTGGACGAATGGCAGGCCAAATACCCCGACGTGGCGGTCAGCCATGAGGTCTGGCACGGCCATCCGGGCCGGGCGCTGGTCGGCTTGTCCGCCCGCGCCGACCTGGTGGTCATTGGCCGGTACACCAAGCACCCCGGCCTGGAGGGCCCAGGCTCGGTCCGGCACGCGGTGCTGAACCACGCGCACGGCCCCATCGCCATCATCCCGTCCTGAGCCGACCGCTTACCACGGGCCCGCGGCGTGCCGTGGCCATCCTGGGAACAGGAGAAACTAGCGACGTCATGCACCTGGCGGGTGACTGCGACCAGGCACGGCGTGTTGCAGTAGGGCTTGGGCGACGGAACCGAGGCTCATCTCCTCGAGGCCGTCGCGGCCGCGGGCAGCCCGCGGGTCAGGATCTCGCGGCCGTGCTGCCGGGCCAGGTCGCACAGAGCCGACTCGGTGGGCAGTTCCATGTGATCCGGTGTCCAGGCCAGGCAGGCCGTCAGCGCGGTGCCACGGCCGCGGGCTTCCCTGGCCGCCCAGCGCAGTGCCAGCGCGCCGCCGGGTGACCCGTCGTAGCCGGCCACGATCCCGTATATCGTCCCGGTCATGGTTAGCACCTGCGTTGGTCCCGGGCTCAGCCTGCTACCGGTTGATCCCTGGTACCAGGGAAGAAGGTCCCGTGCTGCCGCAGAGGGGCCCAAACGCCAGGAGACAGGGACGAACGACCCTGGCCGGCCCGGCCCCGGCACGGCAGGCTGGATCCTGTGATGGCCTGCCGGAGGTGACGTGATGCGCAGGCATGAGAAGCACTGGCCGGGCCGGCGCCTGGCCCGGTGGCTCGGTTTCGACCGCAACCCGCTGCGCCGGGGCACGGACCGGATCGAGGGGGTGCTGCGGCTGGTCACGGTCTTGCTGCTGGCCGCGATGCCCGCTGCTGCGGTCGCCGCCGGGCAGCAGGCCGATCACCTGGCCCTGAACCAGGCGCACGCGCAGCAGGCCGGGGATCACCTGGTGACCGCCGTGCTGCTGCAGAACGCCCCGGTAACCGGGTTCCCGGACCCGTACACGTTCGTGCAGGACGCCTGGGTGCAGACCCGCTGGCAGCCGCCGGGACAGCCGCTCCGGACCGGCCAGGTCCTGGCGGTGGCGGGAGCGCGCAAGGGCAGCACCGTGCATACCTGGGTCGACCGCTCCGGCGCGGTCATCAGTCCGCCGATGGGCCATCGCAACGTCGTCGGCGTCGTCTGCATCGCCGTGGTCGGAACCTGCATCGTGTCCTGGCTGCTGCTGCTGGTGTCCGGGACGCTCGTCCGCCGCGCCCTGGATCGTCGTCGGCTGAACGCCTGGGAGGCGGAGTGGCGGGCCAGTGGCCCGCTGTGGAGCGGCCGCCGCGGCTGAGCCTGCCGCCGCCGCGTGCCCGATCCGGCGGGCGAAGGTCACGCCACGATGTGCCCTCCGCCCCTGCCGCCGCGGGACGTTCCCGGATGCGATCGAGATGAATGACACATCCGGCGGTGACGATAGGCAGATGACGAGCGCGCCCCGGCCGCGGTCATTCATATGACGGTCACGTTCTCCTCATACAGTGCGCACCGTAAGCGCAGCGGGCCACGACGGGATCTAGCATCTAGGCAGCAGAAGCGGTCGGTGTGACCATCCGGAGGTACCAGGTGACATCCAAGCCAGTTCCGGCGCCGCCGACATCGTACGTGCTGGGCCGCGCACTGCTTCCGCTGCGCGCCTTCCTCGGGTTCACGTTCTGCTTCGCCGGCTTGCAGAAGCTGGCAAACCCCCGGTTCTTCGACGCCGCCGACCCTGCCTCGATCCAGTCCCAGCTGGCGGGCGCGGCCCGGCACAGCCCGATCCATGCGCTGATTTCACCGCTCGTCCATATCGCGGTCCCGCTCGGCATCCTCATCGCATTCGGCGAGTTGGCCGTCGGCGTGGGCACCCTGCTCGGGCTCCGGGCGCGGCTCGCCGCGGCCGGGGGCCTTGTGCTGTCCCTGATGCTGTTCTTGACGGTCAGCTTCCATACGAGTCCGTACTACACCGGGGCGGACATCGTGTTCGTGTTCGCTTGGACGCCGCTGCTGCTGGCCGGTTCCGGCTCGGTCCTGTCGCTGGACGCGGCGATCGCGGACCGGGCGGGCAAGCGGGCCGGCCTCGCCCAGCGTCCGGATCGGCGGTCCGGGACCGCCGATCCGGACGCCGACCGCCGCGAGGTCGTGCTCAGGAGCGTGGTGACCGCTGCGGTGGCGGCCGTGAGCCTGGTCATCGGCGGCCTGGCCGGGGGGCTTGGCCGACTGGCCGGCGGGACTGCGGGCAAGGCTCCCGGGCCGAGCCTTCCGCCGGCCGCGGGCCCCGTCCCGAAGACCACGGCCACGCCCCGCGATTCGGCGACCATGGCGGGCCCGACGGGTAAGACTCCCCCTGGCACGGCCATCGGCCCGGCCGACGACGTGTCCGTCGGACAGGCCGCCTCGTTCCGGGATCCGGCTACGGGCGACCCGTCGATCGTGATCCAGCCAAGTCCCGGCAAGTTCCTGGCCTTCGACGCCGTATGCCCGCACGCCGGCTGCACGGTCGGATATGACCCCACCGCGAAGGTGATCATCTGCCCGTGCCATGGCTCTCAGTTCAACGCCGGCACCGGCGCGGTCGAGGTCGGCCCGGCGGCGACCGGACTGATGAAGATCACGATCGCCGAGGGGTCCAACGGCCAGCTGTACGTCAGCTGAACCGGCCGTCTTGTTCACATTCCGTACAGTGACGACGGATCGCGCGACCCGGACCGTGGCGGGGGGCGGCCCGCGGTCGTGGTGGCGCTTAGGACCCCTAGCGCCGGGCTCCGAGCATCGGGGCGGCGGGCTGATCAGTCAGCGGACGAGGCCAGGCTGGTGCGGGGTCCGGAACCGTAGAGGTCGAGCAGGCGGACCCGGGCCGACCCCAGGCGCTGGTACATCACCGCGGTGACGCGCTTGAGCAGCTGGTACCGGCCACGGCAGGCCGGCTGGACTGAAGGCACGCAGCGAAGGATGTGATCAGCATGCGTGCCCTAGTGGTCTACGAATCGATGTACGGGACCACGCACGTCGTCGCCAGCAACGTCGCCGACGGCCTGCGTGCCACCCACCAGGTGACCGTCGTCCCGGTGGCCGAGGCCGGCGCCGATCTGCTCGCCTCCGCCGATCTCCTGGTCGTCGGCGGCCCGATCCACATGCACGGGATGTCGAGCCCCATGACCCGGCGGATGGCGGCCAAGGCAGCCGCCAAGCCGGACAGCGGCCTGAGCCTGGATCCGGACGCGGCCGGACCCCGGCGTCCACGACCTGCTCAAGCACCTCGGCACCGGGCCCGCCCTGGCCGCCGCGTTCGACGCCAGGGCAGTGATCCGCGCGCCGAGCCCGGCCTGGTCCACCAGTGCCTGCAGCTCACTGACCGGAACCGCGGGGCCGAACTGCCCGGGCGGCGCCCGGTCCGCGCCGGCCGGCCGAGTGCAGAGCAGCCGCCAGGTCGCTCGCTCGCCGAACCGGAACGCGAGCAGCAGGCCGTGCCGCCCGGCCACGACCCGGGCGGCGTCCGCGGCGAGGTTCCCGTCCAGCTCGGTCCCGGCCGGCGATCGCAGCACGGCCCGCACGCCGTCGGGGCCCTCGTGCACCTGCGACGGCCGGACCGCGCCGGCCACCAGGATGTGCGCGCGACCATTTGACCCTATCCGGATTGAAGACCCGCGTACTTTACCCGGCAATCTGCTGCCGGGCGAGCTGCTCGGCTCGCTGCTTGATCGTGAGCAGCATCTTCCGCTCCATCACCCACGAGCCGGGTTCGATGATCGGGTAGGCGGGCTTGTCCCTCATCGGCAGGGCAGCGGTGTCGAAGCGGTTCCGGCTGATCAGCCTGGTGTGGCCGTTCACCGGCCGGAGTTCGAACGACCATACCCAGGCGTGATTGCTGGACCGGACCACCCCGCCGGCGTCCAGTTGCCGTCCCATGCGGTCGGCCGCCGCATTGACCTCCGAACGAGCTCGCTGCACGACATCCTCCATGGCAGCCTCGCTCGGCACGCGCGCGAGCATGTCCGCGCCCCGCTGGGAGCCGACCTCGACCACGAACCGGTGCCCGCCGTCGCCGGCCAGTTCGGTCAGCGCCAGATCGAAACCCGACTGGCCGGCGCCCGGTCCGGTGCCCATGGACGCGCAGAAGCACGTCTCGCCGGGTACCCATCGGCCGCAAGCGCCTCCAACAGGGCGCCGAGCCCGTCGATGCCGATCTGCCGGGGGCCGGGAATCGCGGTCGGAGTAGCCATGAACCGGGTCCGTTCGGGATAAATGTCCTTGTCTTCGCCCTATCATCGGTCGGCGGGGTACCCGGGGTCACGGGTCTTTCGTCCCTTCCGCCGGCCCGGCCCGGTCCCGGCCCGACCTGCCGGGGTAACAGGAAAGCAGATCCCGAGGCCGGGTTACCGGACGTCGATGCCCGACGGCCCATGGGCCGCAGTACCGGGGACCAAGAGCCCAAGGCCAGGGCCTAACGACCCTGCCCCGGGAGTCGCCTAGCGCGGCAGGCTTCACCAAAGGCGCCTGATGGAGGTGAACGTCATGCGCAGCCATGCGAAACCGCGGCCGTACGGGAGCCTGGCCAGGCTGGTTCGGTGGCTTGGCTTCGCCCGCAACCCGCTGCGACGGGGCACCGACCGGATCGAGGCCGCCCTGCGACTGGCCATGATCATCGTGGTGGCGTGGTCCCCGCCGCCGCGGTCGCGGCCGGCCGGCAAGCCGATCATTACGCCATGCGCCAGGCTCATGCCCAGATGGTGGTGGACCACCACGTCACCGCCGTCCTGCTGCGCGATGCCCCGGCGACCGGGATCCCGGACCCATACATGTCCGCGCAGCCATGACCGCCGCCGCGACGGCGGAACGGCTTGTAGGGCAATCGCTCAGTTATCGAACCTGATTTCAAATAACTAGATTCTAACTGGTTTTTGCGCTAAAATAGTTACGTTGGCGCTTCCCCCTTTGCCGTCGTCGGGAAGGTGGCGCATGGATCCGGAACCGTTCTCCGGCTGGGAACCGGACGACCCGGAGCCCGAGGGCTCCGGGTCACTTCCGGGCGGCCAGGACGGACCCGGCGACGAGGTCCTGGAGGGCGCGGAGCAGGGCCTGTTCGTGTCCTTGCCGGCCGAGGAGCTGACACTGGCCGGATTCTGCCAAGATGGCCAGGCGGACACGATGGCGCCCGGCCCGCTGCTGGCTACCGTGCTGCACGCGGTGGTCGGCCAGGACGGCTCGGGGCTTGCCCAGCTGTCGGAGGACCAGCTGATCGGGGTTATCTCGGCGGCGCGGCGACTGCAATCGCGGGCCGCATGGACCGAGATGGCCGCGATGGCGGAGTTCGCCACCCGCCGCGCCGCCACCCAGCCCGGGTTTGCCGCCGATGAACTGGCCGCGGAGTTCCGCCAGCCCTGGCAGTCCGCTGCGGCCCAGATCGACTACGCGCAGGCGGTCGCGAAACGGCTGCCCCGGACGTTCGCGGCGCTGGCCGCGGGACTGATCCACCCGGTGCACCTGCGGATCATCGAAGACGAGACCCGGTTCCTCACCGACGCGGACGCCGCCGCGGCCGACGAGGTGCTGGCGGAGGCGGCGCGGGATAAGTCGTTCGGGCAGCTGCGGTACGCCGCGCACCGGCTGGTCCTCAAGCTGGATCCGGAGTCAGCCGTCCGGCGCAGGGCGGCCGCTCTCCGCGAGGCGCACGTGCGCCGGTTCCGGGAGGAGTCGGGGAACGCCGGGATGATCGCTCACGAGCTGCCCTCGGACGAGGCCCTGGCGTCGTGGCAGCATGTCGAGCAGCGGGCGCTGGACCTGCGCGCTGCCGGCCTGCCGGGAACCCTGCAGGATCTGCGCGTGCAGGCCTATCTGGACCTGTTGCAGGAGCGGGACAGCCGGGCCGTTGCGGCTACCCCGGACCCAGCCCAGGCCGGCCGGACGGGCGGATCCCCGCCCCCCGGCAAGGCCGACGATGGTCCCGGCCATCCACAGGACGGCCCCAGCCTGGCCGCGCTGGTTACCCTCACCGTGCCGCTGGCCGCGTGGCAGGGCGACCTTGGCGCAGTCGGCGAGGTGGCTGGGTTCGGCCTGCTGGACGCCGTCGGCGCCCGCGCCGTGGCGACTGCGGCGTCCGGGCACCCGCGGACCCGGTGGTGCCTGACCGTGCTGAGCCCGGACGGGACCGCCGTCGCGCACGGTTGCGCAGCCGGCCGCCATTCCTGGCCCGCTGGGCGGTCGTGCGCGGAGTTCGTGGCCGGGCTCCGGGTTGTCCTCAACACAGTCATCCGAGGGCGGTGCGGTCACGCCCGGGCCGAGCGTGGCTACCGGCCCAGCCGACGGCTGCGGCACCTGGTTACCGCCCGGAACACCCGATGTACCGCGCCGGGCTGCTCCCGCCCGGCGGCCAGATGTGACCTGGACCACACCCTTCCCTGGCATGAGGGCGGGGTTACGTGCGAGTGTAATCTCTCCCCGCTCTGCAGGCATCACCATAAATGCAAACAAAGTGACGGATGGATGCTGGAACAGCCAAGCCCGGGTGTCCTGGTCTGGGTCACCCCGGCCGGCCGGCACTACGTCACCCAGGCCACCGTCTACGCGGCGTAGTGAGGGCCGCCGTTCGGCCCTGGCTGGGGCCGGCAAAGGTCATGACGAACAGCCCTGGCCGCCACGTAAGCGATGGAGTACGCCGGAAGCAGGACAGAGGGAAGGAGGATGCCATGACTGTCATGACGCATGAGCCCTCCACGGGCAAGCCCGCTCGGGAGGGTATCGCGGCCCGGCTGCCGGTCCCCGGTTTCTGGGGTGCAGTGAGCATCGTGGCGATGTGGCTCGCCGTACTGTTCGACGGCGTCTTCGGCGGCAACATGGTCTTCACGAACCCGCCTCAGGTGACGACCATCCCGTCAGCGGTGCTCCTGGCGCTGTTCGCCGTCATCGGCACGGCGTCCGTCGCCAAGCGCGTCTTCGGCCGCCGGGACGTTGACTGAGGGATCCCGGGACGGCAGCGCGATCAGCGCGATGAGGCACCCTGCGGCGGCCACGCACGCCGCGGTGGTCAGGCCCAGGTCCATGTGATGATGGCGAGGTGGAGGGCATCATCATGGCCCCGCCGATGCCCATGCCGGCCCGGGGGGCGATCAGCATGCCCACCGAGCCGAAGAACGCCGCCCAGGTCGAGCCGGCCGCGAATGCCGCCAGGCCGGCCAGGAACACCCGCTTGCGGCCGATCCGGTCGGCCAGGCTGCCGGCCACCAGGAGCAAGCCGGCGAACACGATGACGTAGGCGTCCACGATCCACGGCAGTTGGGTCGTGGTCGCGTGCAGGTCCCAGGATGACACCGCGGTGTGACCCGGAAGGGACAAGAACATGTACGACAAGATCCTGGTGGCCGCGGACCACTCGAAGATTTCCGGCCGGGCCGTACTCGCGGCCCGAGACCTGGCGCTGCTCTCCAAGGGCGAGGTGTGGGTCCTGCACCTGCGGGAGCGCGAGATCGCCGTCAAGACCGGCCTGGCCACGACGGACGAGACCGAGAGCGACGCCAACGCCGCGGTCGCGGCCACCGTCGACAAGCTGACCGAGGCCGGCGTGAAGGCGCACGGCGAGGTGCGGACCACGCTGTTCGGTTACGCCGCGCGCGACATCGCCGACGACGCGATCGCCCACGACGCCGACGTCATCGTGATGGGCTCACGCGGTCGCAGCGACCTGGCCGGCTTCATCCTCGGCAGCACCGCGCACAAGGTAATTCATCTCACCGACCGCCCGGTCCTGATCGTCAGGTAACCGGTCCGCGCCCCTTCCACGCTCGTACCGACCACCGGGACAGCGCGGAAAAGACCGACCCTGCACTTGCGGCCGAGCCGACCGAGAGCACCGATCCGGCGGAGAAGGCCGAGAACACCGATCCGATCGAGCCGACCGAACCGATCGACAGGATCGAGCCCGCGGACCCGATCGACAAGATGGACCCGGCCGAGCCGATCGACAAGATCGATCCGCTCGAGCCGATGCTCAGAATGGAGCCGTCCCGGTTCGCCATGAGGTCATTCTTGCAACTGCCTTCCGGCCGGGACCAAGGTCCCGGCCGACGGTGACGGTCAACCCTACAGGCGGCGGGTCGCCGCGGCACACCGTGGGCGGTGGTGAGCCGGCGCAGCGCCGCGCGTCAATCCAGAGGAGCTACCCATGCGAGCAGCAGTAGTGCCTGGCTTCGGCCAGCCGCTGGTCATCGAGGACCGGACGTGTTCGCCCTGCACGCCGAAGGCGGACCAAGGTCATCTACGAGACCCGGCCGCTGACCCAGTACCCGATCAGGACCTGCAGCATCTCGGCGACTCCGCCGACGGCCGCGGTCGAGTTGACGTTCCAGATGGTGCGCCCGGCCAGCACCGGCCGCAGCTGGCCGGCGGCCCGGGCCAGCTCCGCATACCGCGGGGCGCCGATGACCGCCTCCAGCCGGGAGACAGGCAGCCGCGGCACCTCCACCGCATGCAATAGGCTCACGGCATCCGCCTTCCCGATCCAGAGGCCGCCATCGGCCACCCCGGCGGCCTCCCGGCTGCCATTCCGGTTTCACCGGCCCAGTACCTCCCCGTCCGGAACGTGACGCGGGCCGGCTACCCGCACTTCACCCACGGCCACCACGCCCGCGCCGAAGGTGACGTCGCCTTCGATCTCGAACCGGCGGCAGCGGCGCAGCGACGGCACCCCGGCAGCAAACCGCCGCTCGAAGTCGGGCAGCAGTTTGTAATACTCCTTGTCCAGCGTTACGACGGGCCCCGGGCCGTCGAAGCGGGGTCTCATCCGCCCGTCACCGGTAAGCTGGTAGGTGTCGGAGCGTATGACCAGCAGATCATCCGTGGTCTTCACCGGGGCGAACCGCGAACGGGGGACGTGGACGGCCCGGGCGCCGGGAATCGAGCCGATCGCCGCGCCCATCGCCGACTCGAGCTGGATCACCGGGATGCTCGCCGGGTCGGTCGGGTCGACGGTCTTGCGGTTGACGATCAGCGGCAGATCTGGTGCCGCCGGGTCGGCGGCCTGCAGGTCGCGGAGCGCGCGCAGGTCGATCCAGATGTTGTTGGTGTTGTACCAGCGCCAGCGCTGCACGTCGGTGAATGAGGTGTCGCCGTCGGGTACCTGCGCCGTCTCCCGCAGCACCACCCGGCCCTGGTAGCGGGCCAGGTGGCCGCCCTTGCGGTCGGCCGCCGTGCCGCGCACCGCCTCCAGCGCGAACGGCACCTGCTCGGCGGCTATCCAGGCGGCGATCCGGACGTCGGCGAGCGCGCCGAGGTTGTCGGAGTTGGACACGAAGGCATAGCGCAGCCCGGCGCCGAGCAGGGCGTCCAGGGTGCCGGACGCCGCTAGCGCGGGGTAGATGTCGCCGTGCCCGGGCGGGCACCACTCCAGCTCCGGGCCGCCCGGCCACTGCACCGGCTGCAGGTCATCGGCGCGGATCTTGGGCTCGCGGCCTTGCAGGAAATCCAGCGGCACGCCCGGGGTGCGCAGCCCGTCGTAGCGGTCCAGCACGTCCAGCGAGGGGCCGCGGGTGGCCGCGGAGTTCATCAGCACCAGCGGCAGCCGGCCGTCGTGCCGCTCGCGCAGTGCCAGTACTTGCGTGGCGATGACATCGAGGAAGCTGGTGCCGGGCTTGACCTCGAGCAGGGATTTCGGCCCGGTCAGGCCCATGCTCGTGCCCAGCCCGCCGTTGAGCTTGACGACCGCCAGCCGGTCAAGAACGTCACGGGCCTGGCCGGGCGGCGGCTCGGGCAGCTCATCCAGGCGCGGCAGGTCCGGAACCGGCTCCAGAACCTCGCCCGGCAGGTATCCGGCCCGCTGCTCACCCAGCTGCGCGAGGCGCCTGCGCAGGGCGGCCAGCTCAGCCGCGCCGACACCGCCCGCCTCAGCCTTGGCCAAGACAGCGGCAACATACCCGGGCGCACTCATACCCCGATTCTCCTACAAGCCGGCTGGCCGCGCCGGGCGGCACGGTGCCGGGGGCGCGCCCTCAGCCCTTGCCGCGCATGATGACGACCGGGCACGACGCGTGGCGCACCCAGTACTGGCCGACCGAACCAAGCAAGGCTTCAGTCAACCCGCCGTGCCCCCGGTTGCCCACCACCAGCAGATCCGCTCCCTCGGACGCCTCCACCAGCACCTGCGCGGCCCGTCCCTCCGCCACCCGCGGCCGGACCTCGACCGGGCACGGAGCGCGGCTGGCCTCCAGGGCCGCCCACTCCACGGGCTGAACCGCGACGGCTACATGCTCGTCAACTCAACGCCGTCATCAAGCTGGCCGACGGCCGGTACGAGGTCGACTACGACTACTGCAAGGGCCGCGGCCTATGCGCCGCCGAATGCCCCTGCGGCGCCATCGACATGCAACCCGAGCAGACCTGACCCTAGGCGGGCTTAATGCGGCGGCCGGTGACGCGGTTCGGGGCGATCCGCAGGAACAGCTCCCGGTCCCCGGGGGCCCAGGGCTCGACGCCCGCCTCCTTGGCCCGCGCGCGCGCCTCCTCGGATTCGACGTGGTGCGCGGGCCCCTGGATCAGCACGCTCCAGCCCTGGCGCCCAGGCATATCGATGTCGTCGATCTCGAAGGCCACCAGGTAGTCGCCGCCCGCGATCCCGGTCTGCAGGTCCTCGTCCAGTGCGCTGTGCCTGGCGGTGCGGAACACGATCGCCCCGTTGTACCACTTGTAGTTCACCGGCAGCACGGCCGGGCCGAACCTGCTCATGTAGGCGATGCGGCCGATCCCGCCCGCCGATATCAGCCGCAGGCTCTCGGCCTCGTCCAGCTCCTCGATCACGCGGTCAGCCATGCCCACATCCTCGCACAGGACACTCAAGTGTCGTGCCCAGAGGGTCACGACTTTCAACCCGGTCGCAAGGGACCTTCGCCCTTGCCTTAGCCGGCCCTGGTGACGAGGCTGGTAACGGAAACCTGCGAGCTAGCAGGGAGCGAGACACAATGAACACCGCCGGGCGTGGTCGCGGTCCGCGACCGGCTCAGCTACCCGGACGACTTCTCCGTGCCGGTGGCCGGCCCGCTGTTCTGATCCTGGGGAACACTATGAGCATGGCGCAGCAGCAGGACGAGGCCCCGGTGTACGCGCTGCTGGCGGACGGGACCACGGTCGAGATCCGCCCGGCCGGCCCGGACGACTTCGGCGCGGTCAAGGCCATGCACGAGGCGATGTCCCCGGACAACACCTACCTGCGGTTCTTCAACATAAGCCGGCTGGCGGCCGAGACCGAGGCCCGGCGGATCTGCCGGAACCCCAAGCCGGGCAGCGTGGCGCTGCTCGCCCTGGCCGGCGCCGAGGTGGTCGGCGTGGCCAGCTACATCCCCCTGACCGGGCAGCAGGCCGAGGTCGCCTTCGCGGTGGCCGACCACATGCACCACCGGGGCATCGCCACCCTGCTGCTCGAGCACCTGGTCTCCTACGCCCGGAGCCACCAGGTCACCACATTCAAGGCCGAGACCCTGACCGAGAACACGGCCATGCTGAGCGTGTTCGCCGAGGCCGGCCTGCCGGTCGAGCGCCGGTACGCGGAGCAGGGGGTCACCGAGCTGACGTTCCCGCTGCCGCACGCGGAACCCACGCTAGACAGCTACCTGGACGCGGTGACCGAGCGGGAGCGCCGCGCCGAGCAGGCCAGCCTGCGGCACATCTTCGCGCCCGAGTCGGTCGCGGTGATCGGCGCGAGCCGCCGCCGCGGCACGGTGGGCCGGGCCATCGTGGACAACATCCGGGCCGGCGGATACGCCGGCCGGCTCTACCTGGTGAACCCGCGGGCCCGGCAGATCGGCGGCGAGCGGTGCCTGGCCTCCGCGCTCGACCTGCCCGAATCCGTCGACCTGGCGGTGGTCGCGGTGCCCCCGGCGGCCGTGCTCGACGTGGCCGAGCGGTGCGGCCAGCGTGGCGTGCACGCCCTGGTGGTGATCACCACCGGGCTCGACACCGCGGCCTGCGCCGACCTGCTGGCCGTCTGCCGCAGGCACGGCATGCGGCTGGTCGGCCCGGACTGCTTCGGGGTGGCCGTGCCCGGCATCGGCCTGGACGCCACGTTCGCCGCCCGTCCCGCCCAGGCGGGCGTGACCGGCCTGGTCATGCAGTCCGGCGGCCTGGGCTTCGCCATGGTCGACCAGCTGTCCCGGCTCGGCATCGGCATCTCCTCGTTCGCGTCCGTGGGCGACAAGCTCGACGTGTCGGGCAACGACATGCTGATGTGGTGGGAGAACGACCGCCTGACCAAGCTGGCCGTGCTCTACCTCGAGTCGTTCGGCAACCCGCGCAAGTTCGCCCGGACGGCCCGCCGGGTCAGCTGCGCCATGCCGGTGCTCACCGTGCTGGGCGACCGCACCGCCGCGGCGCCGCTGGTCAGCCGGGAAGCGTTGTTCGAGCAGGCCGGCGTCATCACCACCCGCGGTTTCGGCGAGCTGATCGAGACCACCGCGTTGCTGGCCACCCAGCCGGTCCCGGCCGGGCGCACCGTGGCGATCGTGTCCAACGTCGGCAGCGCCGGCCTGCTGGCCGCGGACGCCTGCGCCGACCATGGCCTGGCCGTGCACCACCCGGCCGGCCTGACCAGGCGGCGGCTGCGGACCCTGGTCCGGTGCGACTCCGTGGCGGGCCCGGTCGAGACGATCACCCCGGTCTCCGCCGAGGACTTCCGCCGGTGCCTGGAACTGCTGGCCCCCGAGGTGGACGCCATCGTCGCCATCGTCCTGCCCACCGGGGCCACCGGCGACCTGGAAGCCGCGATCGCGGCCGCGGACGTCGGCGTCCCGCTCGCCGCCGTGGTGCTGACCCAGGCCGAATCCGTCCGGCTCATCGGGCCGGTCCCGGCCTACGGTTCGCCGGAGGCCGCGGTGCGGGCGCTGGCCCGCGCGGTCGGCTACGGCGCCTGGCGAGCCGGGCCGCGCGGGCACGTGCCGGTCTTCGCCGACGTCAGGACCGCGGACGCCCGCGCCCTGGTGCAGGGCGCCCCCCGAGGCCAGCTCGCCGCCGGGCAGACGGCCGAACTGCTGCGCTGCTACGGGATACCGCTGGCCGACCTGCCGCCAGCGGGCACCGAGGTGCGGGTCACGGTGACTGACGACCGTATGTTCGGAGCCCTGGTCACGCTGGTTACGCCCGATGGGAACCGAACGGCCCGGTTCACGCCCCTCGCCGACGTCGACGCCGCCCAGCTGGCCGGGCCATCCCCCGACCAGGGCGCGCTCCGCGACCTGCTGCTCCGGGTCTCCCGGCTCGCCGACGACCTGCCCGCGGTCACCGAGCTCGAGCTCGACCCGGTCGTCGCGGGGCCCGACGGGGCCGCCGTGGTAAACGCGCGAGTGAAGGTGGCTCCGTACCAGCCGCAGGACCCGTTCCTGCGCAAGTTGCGCTGAGGTGTCTGCTCCGTTAACGCTCGCCCCCGGGCCGGCGCCGCCGTACCCGGGTCAATAGCCTGGGGCCCGGGGCACGCGCCCGGCCCGTTCGGCTCTAAAAGGGGTTTTGACCATGACCATGACCGAGCAGGACCTAACCGAACTCGACGCGATCGACGCCTGGTGGCGGGCGGCGAACTACCTGTCCGTGGGGCAGATCTACCTGCTGGGCAACCCGCGGCTGACCGAACCGCTGCGGCCGGAGCACGTCAAGCCGCGGCTGCTCGGGCACTGGGGCACCACGCCCGGGCTCAACCTGATCTACGCGCACCTCAACCGGGCGATCAGGGCCCAGGACCTGGACGTCATCTACGTCTGCGGTCCTGGGCACGGCGGACCTGGCATGGTGGCGAACACCTACCTCGAGGGCACTTACAGCGAGCTGTACCCGGCCGTCACCCAGGACACCCGGGGTATGGCCCGGCTGTTCAGGCAGTTCTCCTTCCCCGGCGGCATCCCCTCGCACGCGGCGCCGGAGACGCCCGGCTCCATCCACGAGGGCGGCGAGCTCGGCTACTCGCTGGTGCACGCCTACGGCGCGGCGTTCGACAACCCGGACCTGATCGTGGCGTGCGTGGTCGGCGACGGCGAGGCCGAGACCGGGCCGCTGGCCACCAGCTGGCACTCCACCAAGTTCCTCAACCCGGCCACCGACGGCGCGGTGCTGCCGATCTTGCAGCTGAACGGGTACAAGATCGCCAACCCGACGGTGCTGGCCCGGATACCGCAGGACGAGCTGGAATCGCTGCTGACCGGCTACGGGTACCGGGTGCATGTGGTCGAGGGCGACGATCCGAAGCTGGTGCACCAGCAGCTCGCCGCCACCATGGACACGGTGATCGGCGAGATCCGCGCCATCCAGCGCCGGGCCCGGGTCGACGGCGACCTCAGCCGGCCCGCCTGGCCGGCCATCGTGCTGCGCACCCCCAAGGGCTGGACCGGGCCCAAGGTGGTGGACGGGCTGCCGGTGGAGGGGACCTGGCGGGCGCACCAGGTCCCGATCGCCGGGGCGCGCACCAACCCGGAGCACCTGGCGCAGCTCGAGGCGTGGATGCGCTCGTACCGGGCGGAGGAGCTGTTCGACGCCTCCGGCGCGCTGGTGCCCGAGCTGGCCGCGCTGGCCCCGCGCGGTGAGCGGCGGATGAGCGCGAACCCGCATGCCAACGGCGGCCTGCTGCTCCGGGAATTGCGGCTGCCCGAGTTCCGGGACTACGCCGTGGAGGTCAGCGCGCCGGGCGCGGGGATGTCGGAGCCGACCCGGGTGCTCGGCGCCTGGCTGCGCGACGTGATCGCCGGCAACCCGTCGAACTTCCGGCTGTTCGGCCCGGACGAGACCGAGTCCAACCGGCTGGGCGCCGTCTACCAGGTGACAGACAAGGTGTTCGAGGGGCAGATCGTGCCCGGGGACAACCACCTGGCCCGCGCGGGCCGGGTGATGGAGGTACTGAGCGAGCACATGTGCCAGGGGTGGCTCGAGGGCTACCTGCTGACCGGCCGGCACGGCCTGTTCAACTGCTACGAGGCATTCATCCACATCGTCGACTCGATGTTCAACCAGCACGCCAAGTGGCTGGAGTCCTGTCAGAAGATCGGCTGGCGGCGACCGGTCGCGTCGCTGAACTACCTGCTGTCCTCACTGGTCTGGCGGCAGGACCACAACGGGTTCAGCCACCAGGACCCCGGCTTCATCGACCTCGTGATGAACAAGAAGGCATCGGTTGTCCGCGTCTACCTGCCGCCGGACACCAACACGCTGCTCTCGGTGGGCGACCACTGCCTGCGCTCGCGGAACTACGTCAACGTCATCGTGGCTGGCAAGCAGCCGCAGTGGAACTGGCTGTCCATGGACGAGGCGGTCATCCACTGCACCCGCGGCGCCGGGATCTGGGAGTGGGCGTCCAACGACGCGCCCGGGGCGCCGGACGTGGTGCTGGCCTGCGCCGGCGACATCCCCACCATGGAGGTTCTCGCCGCGGTCTCGCTGATCCGCGAGCACCTGCCTGAGGTGAAGGTGCGGGTGGTCAACGTGGTGGACCTGATGCGACTGCAGCCGGAGACCGAGCACCCGCACGGCATGTCCGACGCCGAGTTCGACGCCCTGTTCACCACGGACAAGCCGGTGATCTTCGCCTACCACGGCTACCCGTGGCTCATCCACCGGCTGACCTACCGGCGGCACGGGCACGACAACTTCCACGTCCGCGGCTACCTGGAGGAAGGCACCACCACCACGCCGTTCGACATGGTCATGCTGAACGACCTGGACCGGTTCCACCTGGTCATGGACGTGATCGACCGGGTGCCCAGGCTGGCCTCCTCGGCCGGCCACATCCGCCAGCTGATGACGGACAAGCGGATCACCTGCCGCGCCTACACCCGCGAGCAGGGCGAGGACGCCCCGGAGATCACTAACTGGAAGTGGCCCCAGCCCTTACGATCGAGCCTGTGGACTGTGCAGGATCCTCACCTTCCCCTCTCTCGCCCCCCGGAGGGTCGCGGTGATCGGGGCGCAGGCGCTGGCGGCCAGCCTGGTCGGCGCCGGCGTGGACGTGTGCTTCATGAACCCGGGCACGTCGGAGATGCATTTCGTCAGCGCGCTGGATTCGGTGCCCGCGATGCGCGGGGTGCTGGCGCTGTTCGAGGGCGTGGCGACCGGGGCCGCCGACGGGTACGCGCGGATCGCCGGGCGGCCCGCCGCGGTGCTGCTGCACCTCGGCCCCGGCCTGGCCAACGGGCTGGCCAACCTGCACAACGCGCGCCGGGCCCATACCCCGGTGGTGGTCATCGTGGGCGCGCACGCCACCGGCCACGTCCGCTACGACGCGCCGCTGCAATCCGACATCGAGGCCCTCGCGCGCACCGTGTCCGGCTGGATGCACACCAGCGGTACCACCCGCGACCTGGCCCAGGACGCGATGCGCGCGGTGGCGGCGGCGCGGGCGGGGCAGATCGCCACGCTGGTGCTCCCGGCCGACGTGTCGTGGAGCGACGGCGCCGCGCCCGCCCCGCCCCGCGCTCCGCTCCCGGCACCTGCGGTCGATCATAGTCATATATCATCGACAGCCCGTCTGCTTTCCTCCCGCGCCATGCTCCTGCTCGGCGGGGCGGCCTTGTCCGAGCGCGGCCTGCGGGCGGCCAGCCGGGTGGCCGCCGCGACCGGGGCACGGCTGCTCGCCGAGACGTTTCCCGCGCGGATGGAGCACGGCGCCGGGGTGCCCGGCCTCGACCGGCTGGCCTACCTGGCCGAACAGGCCGAGGCCCAGCTGGCCGGGGTCAGCCATCTCATCCTGGCCGGGGCCCGCGCGCCGGTGTCGTTCTTCGCCTACCCCGGCCGGGCCAGCGACCTGGCCCCCGGTCCTGTCGCCGTCCTGGCCGACCCCGACCAGGACGTCGAGGGGGCGCTCGACCAGCTGGCGGACCTGGTCGCGGCGGGGTTCTCGCCGGTGCTTACCGAGGCCTCGCCGCCCTTGCCCGCCGATCCGGGGCCGCTGAACGCGATCAGCCTGGCCAACACGATCGCCGCGTCGCTGCCCGAGCAGGCCATCGTGTCCGACGAGGCCAACACCTCGGGCTTCGCGCTGCCCATGGCGCTGGCGTCCGCGCCCCGGCACACCCTGCTCACCCTCACCGGCGGCTCCATCGGGCAGGGCCTGCCGGTCGCCACCGGCGCGGCCGTCGCGGCGCCGGACCGCCCGGTGCTGTCCCTGGAAGCCGACGGCAGCGCGCTCTACACCATCCAGGCGCTGTGGACCCAGGCGCGCGAGCAGCTCAACGTCACCACGGTCCTGATCAACAACGCCGCCTACGCGATCCTGCGGATGGAACTGGCCCGCACCGCGGCCAGCTCCACCGGCCAGCCGGGTGCCTGGCGCAGCCGGGTGAGCGCGCCGCGCGGATGCTCGACCTGTCCGGCCCCACCCCGGATTTCACCCGGATCAGCACCGGGCTCGGCGTACCCGCGATCCGGGTCAGCACGGCCGCCGAACTGGACCAGGCGCTGCGCCGCGCCTACGCGGAACCAGGCCCCCACCTGATCGAGGCCATCGTCCCCCCGGTGGTCCCGCCCCCCTCGGGGACGGCCTGGTAATAGGAGTGCCCGCGGCCGGGCCCGTGGCCCGTGCCTTCCGAACCGGAGGAGTCCTGATGGCCAGCCCGCCCTACGGGGACTACCAGCTGGAGATCTACCCCGCCGGGCCTGATCATGGCCGTGGACGGCTCTCCCGCCCTCGCCGACCTGACCAGAGACAGCCTGCTCCGTACCTGCACCTGTCCGCACGGGTGACGGCTCACTCGCTGATACCGCATTGCAAATGCGCCCGCGGTTGCTCATCGCGCTGTGCCCGCGGTTGCTCATCGCGCTGTGGAGTGAGCGGATTGGTCCGGGGTCAGCCAGCGCGTCGGATCAGGTAACTGCCGCTTGAGGCTGCCGATGCGGAGGGACCCGGCCCTGGGCGCCTGGCCGTCCTCTTCCACCTCGCGGACGTAGGCCTCCGGGTCCTTGTCGACGGCGGGCACTCCAGCGTAGTTCCGCGCCTCAAAAGCGGCGAAGGCCACGGCGAGCTGATGGCGGCGCTGCAGTCCGCCCAGTCGGCGGAAGTCGGTCAGGCCCTCGCGTTCTTCCTCGGCCATGTGATCGCTGTTCGCCAGGTTCGCTGCGCCGACCGCGCCGAACCACTCGTCGGTGCCGACCTGATGGCGGGCGACTTCGGCCACCGCGTCCCTGATCTCGTTGTGGTCGTGGATGGCGTCGAGGGTCTCTCCCTCCACCCCGGCCGCTCGCTGGGCGGCCAGGCCCACCTGAAGCAGGGCGGGATAGAAGATCGCCTCCTCCGCCGCCGCGTGCAACTCGAGGAACGCGCCCAGCCGGTCCCACACCGCGGACAGCACCTCGGTGTCCGCCCGGTCGATCTGCTCCAGGATCGCGAACAACCGCCGCTGCTCATGATGGTCATCGAGGATCAGCTGGGTGATATCCACAGTTCCTCCCTGGCGCCGTGTCCCTGATCGGCTGGCATGCCCGCCGAGAGCCGACGATAACGTACGGCTGGTTAGATCCCACCACGGCCAGCAGGAAATCGCCTACGGCATGGCCCCACAGGAGCGTCGGCCCATCCGGGACGGCCAGTCCGTGATATCGACGACCCAGCCCATTTCCACCGGGCCACCGACGGGCGGGACCTAAGTCCCGGAACTTGGTGACCCTCATCACTATGCCCGCCTCCGACCAGGGACAAAGCTCGCGCCATCGAATCCGTGCCATGCGGACAGGTCCGTGGGGCAGCCTGGAGGCTCCAGTGAAAACCCTAGCTCTGGCGGGACACGCTCCCGTCGCCGTCAACCTGAACCAACCTGGTTCATACCTGACGTGGAACGTCTTCACCGTTTCCGTGGCGAACCTCGTGCTGATCGCGGTCATGGTCGTCATCTTCGGTGCCGCGCTGTTGCTGCCCTTCCCCGGCCGCCACCGGCCGAACCTACCGCCGGAAGACACAGCAGAACCCGACCAGATCCCCGGCTACACGGCGGCCGAGGGCGACGAGAAGATGTGGACGGCGCGGGCGCGCCGCTGGGCCCTGGGCTCGTTCCCGCCCAACAAGCTGCTGCCCGACCGCCAGCCCGCTTACGTCGCCTCCTGGGTGTACGTGTTCGGCGTCGGGTCGCTGGCCGCCCTGGGCATGGTGATCGTGAGCGGCTTCACGATCGCGCTCGGCGGCACCGACTGGTGGCACACCAACCCGGTCGGCCACTTCTTCAACAGCCTGCACCTGTGGAGCGTCGAACTGTTCATGGCGCTGCTGGTCATCCACCTGTGGGGCAAGTTCTGGATGGCGGCCTGGCGCGGCCGGCGCAGCGCGACCTGGATCACCGGTGTGGTGGCCTTCGTCGCCTCGGTCGTGGAGTGCTTCACCGGTTACCTGTCCCAGCAGAACTTCGACTCCCAGTGGATCGCCACCAACGGCAAGGACGCGTTCAACGCGGCCGGGGTAGGCGCGTTCTTCAACCTGATGAACTTCGGCCAGATGCTGCTGTGGCACGTGGTGCTCATCCCGATCGTCCTGGTCGCGATCGTCGGCGCGCACGTGCTGCTGGTCCGCAAGCGCGGCGTCAGCCACCCGCTGCCGGTCACCCGGCCGCGCGGCGTGGCGGCCATCCGCGCGGCCCGCAAGGCCGACCGGGCGGCGTGGCGCGGTCCGACCAAGCGTTACGACATCCTGAAGGAGGGCGCGATCGCCTCCGCGGTGATCCTGCTCCTCACCGTCGGCCTGGCCAGCCTGCTGTCCTCGCCCGACGACCCGCCGGTCACCGTGGCCTCGTGGGCAAAGGTCGCTCCCGCCGACTTCCTCGGCACCGCCGCCAGCGAGCTGAACGGCACCAGCCTGACCGCGACCTACGGGCCGCCCTACAACACCAACGGCACCCCGCAGAGCGAATGGTTCGCCCCGGCGAACCGGGTCGGCCTGCGGCAGCCCATCGACCCGGCGCAGAGCTTCGTGATCACGCCGCTGACCCAGGCCGCCCCGATCAACCCGGCGGTGAAGGCCGCGCTGGCCGCCTACAACGCCGCACCCGCCAGCCTGCAGACCAAGTGGGCGACGAACTACCTCAACGCGGTGGCCAAGGTCACGTTCGTCAACGGGGTCCCGGTGGTCCCCAGGGCCAACGACGGGCCGGTCCCGGCCATGCTGGCCACGGAACTGGCGCTGGCCCGGAGCGGCTCGATCGACACCGACCTGCTCGCCCAGCGGGCCTTCTACGGCACCGACTTCACCAGGCCGCTGCTGTTCATGGAGGACGGCCAGTACTACGCGAACCTGGCCGCCGCCGATCACCTGACCGGTGACCAGTGGGGCGTGATGAACGAGACCGGCAGTTACCCCGGCCAGCCCTGGCTGTGGCTGTACCAGCTGTGGTACCACCTCCCCGGCTGGCGTAACTCCGCCAACGTCGACCTGATCGCCATCTACATGACCGGCCTGGCCACCCTGCTGCTGCTGTTCATCCCGTTCATCCCGGGCCTGCGGGACATCCCCCGGTGGATCCCGGTGCACCGGCTGATCTGGCGGGCCTGGAACCGCCAGGCGGCGGGCGGGCCCGCGCCGCAGCCTGGGGCCAAACCCGAACCCGCCGGCCAGAAGTAAGGGCCCAGCCCGGGCGGGAGCGTCCCTTCCGCCCGGGCGGCCCCCGGGACGCGGGAAGATGGCACTGGCCGCGCTCGTCCGAGGACCGAGACGAGCTGACGGGCCGAGACGATTTATCAGGGCCGAACGAGGTGGCGGATCCGCCCGGCCAGCTCCGGGGCGCCACGATGCCCCGGCGTAAATCTGTGCCCAGAGCGACGGGATGGCCGGTGAGCTGAGCCGCCACCCGGCCCACGAAGGTCCGGACCGTCGCGTCGGCGACCCGGTGCAGCAGCGCCCGGTCGAGCGCCTGGCCCAGCGGTCCGAGCGGCGGCCGGTAGGCGCCGGCCAGCGTCAGCATCGTGCCCGCCCCGTCGGGAGCCAGCCTGAGGTCGGCGTCCAGCACCGGGAACAGCCCGCTGCCGGCGCCGGTGGCCTCCCACCGCAACGCCAGGGCGGCCGTCTTGTCCGTCCACGACAGCTCGCGGGCCTGCACCCGGATCAGCTTGGAGAGGCCGGCCGCGCCCACCCGGGTCAGGCCGGGGGCGTAGGCATCCTCCGACGCCCCGAACAGGGCACCGCTCTCGCTGAGCCGCGCCAGCCGTTCCCGCGCGACGGCGAAGCTGAGCTCGAGCCGTATCTCATCGGCTACGAACATCCTGGTATTTCACCGGCCCGGGATGCGCGAAAGGCAGGGACGTAAGTCCCTACTTGCCGGATCCGAAGCCCCGAAACCGGCCCGCTCCCGGAACTCCGGGAACTACCTGAGCATCTGCCGGGCGATGACGAGCTGCTGGATCTGGCTGGTGCCCTCGTAGATGCGGAACAGCCGGACGTCGCGGTAGAGCCGCTCGACCGGGACGCCGCGGATGTACCCGGAGCCGCCGTGGATCTGGACCGCGCGGTCGGCGATCCGGCCGACCGCCTCGCTGGCGAAGTACTTCGCGGCCGAGGGCACCAGCCGCCGGTCGGTGCCCGCGTCGTAGCAGGCCGCGGCCTCGAGCACCAGCGCCCGGGCCGCCATGTACTCGGTCTGGGAGTCCGCGAGCATGGCCTGGACCAGTTGGTACTCGCCGATCGGGTGACCGCCCTGGGAGCGCTCCTTGGCGTAGGTCACGCTCTCGTCGATCAGCCGCGCCGCCACGCCCACGCACATGGCCGCGATGACCAGCCGCCCGTGCGCCAGGCTGCGCATGGCCGTGGCGTAGCCGGCCGCCGCCGCCTCGCCGACCAGCGCGTCGGCGGGGACGCGGACGCCGGAGAAGGCCACGTCGGCGGTCCACGCGCCGGCCTGGCCCATCTTGTGGTCCCGCGCCGCGACCGAGACCCCGTCCAGGCCGGCGGGCACGACGAACACCCCGATGCCCTGGCCCGGCGGCGCCTGCGGGTCGGTGCGGGCGAACACCATGAAGACGTCCGCCGCTGGGGCGTTGGTGATGTAGCGCTTGAGGCCGTCGATGACCCAGCCGCCGCCCTCGCGAACAGCGGACGTCACCAGCCGGCTCGGGTCGGACCCCGCGTCCGGTTCGGTCAGCGCGAACGACGCGACCACCTCGCCGGAGGCCAGCCGGGGCAGCCACCGCTTGCGCTGGTCGTCGGTGCCGGCCATGTTGAGGACCTGGCCGGCGATGCCGTTGTTCGTGCCGAACAGGGACCGGAACGCCGGGCTGGTGTAGCCGAGCTCGATGGTCACCAGCACCTGCTGCCGCACCGACAGGCCCAGGCCGCCGTACTCGGCCGGCAGCGCGTAGCCGTACAGGCCCATCTCCTTGGCCTGCGCGATCAGCCGGGGCGGGATCTCGTCGGTCTCGTCGATGCCGGCCTCGGCGGGCATCACCTCGCGCCGGATGAAGTCCCGCAGCACGTCGAGCAGCTCATCGAACTCGGTCATGGGTCAAGTTTCCGGCCCGGGACGAGCCGCTGTCCAGCTCGCAAAAACAAGGCCCTCTTGCGCCCGGTCCGGCACGCAAGTGATGATTTCCCCCAAAGGGAGGGGCATCGGTGCCAGCCAGGAGCGGTCCGCGACGCCGGGCGGTGATCGCGGCGATCCCTTCGGCCGTGGTCCTCTCCGCAGCCGGCTGTACCTCACCGCGGAAACCGGATCAGCCGCAGCCGCGGGTGCTCCGCTTCTTCACCGCCCGCCAGGCCGCCGTGGTCGAGGACGCGACCGCGCGGATCGCCCCGGGCCCGGCGGACGACCCCGCGGAAAAAGGTCATCCGGGTGCCCGCGAGGCCGACGTGACCGGCTACATCGATACGATGCTCGGCGCCCTCGCCGCGCTGCACGACACCAGCCCGCCGCCGCCGATCTTCGCGGGCGGGCCGTGGAGCAACCGGCACACGTCCGGCCCCGACCTGATGGCGCGCTTCGCCGCGCTCGACCCGGTGGCCCGGATCGCCTGGCGTCCGCGCCTGGCCGGCTGGCAGCGGCAGTACCATGACGGCATCGCCGCGCTGGACAAGCTGGCCGGCGGCGACTTCACGAAAGCAGCCAAGAAGGACCAGGACAAGATCCTGGCCACGCCGTCGGTGAGCGCGTTCCTGGCGCTGCTGTTCGAGCACACCATCGAGGGCCTGTACGCCGCCCCCGAATACGGCGGCAACCGGGGCCTGACCGGCTGGCAGGAGATCGGCTTCCCCGGCGACGTCCAGCCGCGCGGCTACACCGCCGCCGAGGTCGAGCGGTCCGACGGGCCCGACCCGGTCGCCAGCACCGGCGTGGTGGCCGATGTGCTCAAGCTGCTGAGCGCGATCTAGCGGATGGCGGCGCGCACGGCGGTGGTGATCGGCAGCGGGGCCGCCGGCTCGTTCGCCGCGATGGTGCTCGCCCAGGCCGGCTGGCAGGTCGTGGTCTTCGAGAAGGGCCCGAACCACTTCTCCAACCTGGCCGGCCAGGGCCCGATCGGCACCGTGTTCGGCAACGACAGCCTGGCCATGATCGTGCGCAACTTCCCCGGTCCTGACCCGGAGGTGTTCCCGCGCACCTGGCGGCCGAACCCCTCCGCCCCCGTCCAGTACACCGGCAGCGTCGACGAGCTGCCGCAGGTCGTCGGCGGCGGGACCGTGCACTGGGACGCCAAGGTGCCGAGGTTCTGGGACCTGGACTTCCAGCAGCTGTCCGCGCTCGGCCCGGTGCCGGGCGCGGACGTGGCTGACTGGCCCTTCAGCTACGCCGAGCTCGCGCCCTACTACGACGAGGTGGAGCAGCTCATCGGCGTGCAGGGGGACGTCACGAAGCTCCCCGGCATCGTCAAGAAACACGCGCCCCGCCAGGCCCAGTACCCGATGCCGCCGGGCCCGCAGATGCGCGCGTCGGTGGCGGTGGCCGCGGGCGCCACCGCGCTCGGCCTGCACCCGTTCCCGTTCCCGATGGCGGCCAACTCGGCCAGCGGCTACAACGGCCAGCACGCCTGCAACAACTGCGGGTTCTGCAGCAGCTTCGGCTGCCCGGTGGTGGCCCGGCCGTCCGCGCTGATCCCGCTGCGCCAGGCGCTGCGCACCGGACGGGTCCAGCTGGTCCCGGAGACGATGGTGACCAAGGTCCGGCTCACCGGCTCGGGCGCGACCGGGGTGAGCTGGGTCCGGATGACCGAACGAGGGACGGTAACAGGGACCGAGGACGCCGACGTCGTGGTGCTGGCGGCGTCGGCCATCGAGACGGTCCGCCTCGGGCTGCTTTCCGGGTTCCCCGACCGCAGCGGCAAGCTCGGCCGCCGGCTGATGCTGCACGCGTTCATCGACGGCAGCGCGATCTTCACCGGGGAGCGGATGCACGCCTACCGCGGCCGTTCGGTGACGCAGTGCGTGGAGGACGCCGTAGATCCGGACTTCCCCGGCGCCCGCGCCTTCGCCCGGGCGCACGGGCTGCCGTACCTGCGCGGCGGCCTGATGGAGCTCGGCGGCAGCCAGGACCCGATCAGCGAGGCCCAGGCCTACCAGACCCTGTTGAACTTCACCCGTTCGGCCAAACCATTCGGCACCGAGTTCAAGCAGCTCATGCGGGCCTCGCTGCTGCGGGACCGGCTGGCCGGGTGCTCGCTCATCGGGCACGACCTGCCCTACCTGGAGCACACGGTCACCCTCGACCCGACGGTCAGGGACGTGTTCGGGCTGCCGGTGGCCCGGATCACCTGGAGCGCCGGCCGCCACGAGCAGGTGGCCCAGCAGTTCTGGATCCCGCGGCTGAGGCAGATGATGACCAGGGCCGGGGCGGGCGCGGCCGTGGCCGTGCCGGCCACGTACAACAGCAACGGGCTGCCCACCGGCAACCACATCATGGGCGGCATGATGATGGGCCCGGAGACCACCAGCGTGACCGACGGCTACGGCCGGGTGCACGGCCTGGACAACGTCTACGTGGCCGACGGTTCCGTCTTCGTCACCTCGGGCGCGCACAACCCGACGAACACCATCATGGCCGTGGCCTTGCGCAACATGCGCGACCTGGCCGGGGTCAGCTAATGCCGAGCAGCGGCGGGCGCCCGGTGGCCGGGATCAGTTCCCGGGCCGGGTGCCCGCGGCCCGCGGGCCCGGCGGCGAACGCGGTGAGGATGTTCGCGGTGGCCGCCTGGATGGCGCGCCGCGCCGCGGCCGGGACGGCCGGGCAGTCCGCCGCGTCGGGCAGCCCGCAGACCCAGTCCTCGGTCCCGGCGTCGAACACCCCGGCGCCGCTGGCCGCCGAGTAGTAGCTGACGTCGCTGTAGGTCGGTGAGGCGCCGCAGCTGACCGGCGAGCTGGCCAGCACCTGCACCGGCCTGGGGGTCGGCTCGCCCGGGTTGACCTGGTCGAACTCCGGTCCGACCAGCCCGGGCAACGACTCGCCGGGGTGCAGGCTGGCGCCGGCCCAGACCCAGCTGCCCGGGTCGGTGACCACCATCGGGAAGTTGCTCGTGACCGAGCAGACGTAGGACTGGCCGATCAGGGAGCTTTCCGGGTCCGCGTCCGGCGCGAGCGGCCAGTTCCCGGTGACCGCCGCGTTGTCCCGGCCGTACAGCGGGTCCTGCTGAGGGATCTTGTAGTTCACCTCGATCCGGTCCGGGCCGAGCGGCGAGGACTCGAACCTGATCCGGCGGAAGATGGCGTTGGCGCCGAAGAAGGCCAGGTTCACGCCCCGGTCGCGGGCCGCGGTCACCGCGGCCCGCATGGCCGGCGACCAGTACTCGTCGTGCGCCTCGCTGATCACCGCCCGGGCGCCGTCCAGGACGCCGGGGTACTCCTCGAGGTCGACGCTGCTGAGGTAGGCCAGCGGCAGGCCGAGCCGCTCGGCCTGGACGACCAGCGGCAGCTCCAGCTGGAAGTAGGCCCCGGCACCATGATCGTAGGAAAGCGGCCGGTCGAAGCTGACCCGGCGGCCGCGGGCGGCGAAGCTCCCGCCGAGCCCGCCGTACAGGCTGTACCCGCCCCAGCCGTTGTAGGCCTGGTAGGAGGTCACCGCCGAGATCAGCACGACCCGGCCGGCCACCGAGGGCGAGCGGATCACCATCGGCACGTAGCTCTGCACGTCAGGGGCGTCCAGCCGGAGCAGGTAGGAGCCCGGCGGCCAGCCCGCGGTGGGCACGGTCAGGCTCGGCTGCCACGGCGCGACCGCCATCGATCCCGGCTGGACGATCTTCGCGGCCGGCTGGTAGCGCCCCGGGACCTCCGCCGAGGTCCAGACCAGCCGGGCCAGGTCGCCGCCATACCAGCCCATCCGGAAGGCGCTCACCCGGAAGCGAGCCGCGGTGGTCGACACGAACAGCCGGAACGAGGTGCCCGGCAGCACGTCCGTCCGGTCCGGGAAGCCCTCGAGCTGGTACAGGTGCGCGGGACGGGTGATCCGCCAGTCCGGATCGTCCCGTCCGGGCTGGACCGTTCCGGTCGCGGGCGCGATCCGCGGCGTGCGGGTGGCAGCCGGGCGGCCCGGCGCGGGCCGCGGAGCGTTCGTGCACGCCACCGCCGTCAGCACGACGCACGCCGCCAGCAGGCCCACCCGGATCGCTCCCATGCCCGAAGCCTAGAGGAGGACGCGCGGCGTGCGCTGGTCCCCAGGCCCGGGCCGTCCTAGCCTGGACCTCATGGAGTGGACAGGGCAGATCTACGCCGACACCCCGACGGTGGCGGCCGAGATCTACATCGAGGCGCCGCCGGAGCGGGTGTGGGATCTGGTCAGCGACATCCTCCTGATGCCCGAGCTGAGCGCCGAGCTGCAGGAGGTGGCCTGGCTGGATCCGGGCGGCCCGGCCGTCGGCCACCGGTTCACCGGCCGCAGCGCCCACCCGGCCATGGGGGAGTGGGAGACGGTCAGCACGGTGGTGGAGTGCGACCGGCCGCGCCGCTTCGCCTGGGCGGTGGGCGACCCCGGTCACCCGTCGGCGACCTGGCGGTTCACCGTGCGGCCGGAAGGGACGGGCGCGGTGCTCGAGCAGTGGATGCAGATGGGGCCGGCCCGCTCGGGCCTGAACGTCGCCATCGACGCGACGCCGGATAAGGAGCGGAAGATCGTCTTTGTCCGGCTGCGCGAGCACGAGGCGAGCATGAAGCGCAACATCGAGGTCATCAAGGAAAGGGCCGAGCGGTAGGTGCGCACCGCCACGACCATCGAGGCCTCGGCCGGCCGGGAGGCGGTCGAGTTCGCCGTCCAGGCCGAGAAGCTCGGCCTGGACGTCTGCTGGGTTGCCGAAGCCTGGGGCGCGGACGCGCCGTCGCCGCTTGGCTACCTGGCGGCCCGGACCGAGACGATGCTGCTCGGCTCCGGGGTGATCCAGGTCGGCACCCGCTCCCCGGTCCTGATCGCGCAGACCGCCATGACGCTGGCCCAGCTGTCCGGCGGCCGGTTCCTGCTCGGCCTCGGGGTTTCCGGGCCCCAGGTGATGGAGGGCTTGCACGGCAGCCCGTTCGGCCATCCGGTGGCCCGGATGCGTGAGACCGTCGCCATCGTGCGGCAGGTCTGCGCCGGGGAGAAGGTCTCCTTCACCGGGAGCCAGTACCGCATCCCGATCGGCGACGCCCGCCCGATGCGGGTTAGCCTGCCGCCGGTGTCAGTGCCGGTCTACCTGGCCGCGCTGTCCCCGCGGATGCTGGAGCTGACCGGCGAGATCGCCGACGGCTGGCTCGGCACCAGCTTCGTGCCCGAGGGCGCGAGCGCCTATTTCACCCACCTGGACGCCGGGCTGGCCCGGGCCGGCCGGACCCGGGTCGGCCTGGACGTCTGCCAGGGCGCCGAGATCAACCTGGTCGACGAGGCCGGCCTGGCCGCCGCCCTGGCCGGCCGCAGGAAAGAACTGGCCTTCTCCCTCGGCGGCATGGGCTCGGCCACCACCAACTTCTACAACGACGCCTACAGCCGGCAGGGCTGGGCCGAGGTGGCCGCCCGGGTCCGCGAGCGCTGGCAGGCAGGCGACCGCGACGGCGCGGCGGCCCTGGTCACCGACGAGATGATCCTGGCCACCACGCTGATCGGCACCGAGGACATGGTGCGCGCCCGGCTGCGGAACTGGCGTGAGGCCGGCGTGGACACCGTGCGCCTGTACCCGGCCGGCGACACCCTCGCCGCCCGCCTCGACAACCTCGCCCGCGGCATCGCCCTCGCCCGCTCCCGCTAGCCTCCGCGCTCCGGCCGGCCCGCGTCGATCTCGCCTGACCGGGTCAGCCCAGCTTGGCCACGGTGAGCAGGACGGCCGAATCCTCCAGCGCCGCGAGGCTGTGCGACGCGGCGGGCACCAGCAGCAGGTCGCCGCGCCGGCCCTCCCAGGAGTACTGGCCGGCCGACAGCCGGACCCGGCCGGCCAGGACGTGCACGCTCGCCTCGCCGGGGTTCTCGTGCTCGGCCATGGTGGCGCCGCTGACCATGGCGATGACCGTCTGGCGCAGCACCTTCTCGTGACCGCCGATGACCGTGGTCGCGGCCCGCCCCCCGCTGCCGACGCGGGCGCGTTCCAGCAGCTCACGGGTCATCGCTTCCAGAGAGAACTTCTGCATGTCGCCTCGCTCGCTCGGTCGCCGGCCCTCCAGGGACCCTATCGCGCCCGCTCGCCGCGGAGCCGGTGGTCCAGGGCGGTGTGGCGGCGGCCGGAACCCTGGTTGCGCACGGCCACGGCCAGGGCGCGCCGCGAGCCGGCCAGCACGACGAGCTTCTTCGCCCGGGTGACGCCGGTGTAGAGCAGGTTGCGCTGGAGCATCATCCACGACCCCATGGTCAGCGGGATGACCACGGCCGGGTACTCGCTGCCCTGGGACCGGTGGATGGTGACCGCGTAGGCGTGCGCGAGCTCGTCGAGCTCGTCGAAGCCGTAGTCGACCTGCTCGTCCTCCTCGGTGAGCACGGTCAGCGTGTGGTCTTCGGCCGACAGGCCGGTGACCACGCCCACCGTGCCGTTGAACACGCCCGCCGCGCCCTTCTCGTAGTTGTTCCGCAGCTGGGTCACCTTGTCCCCGACCCGGAACACCCGCCCGCCGTACCGCCGTTCCGGCCGCCCCTCGGCCGCGGGCGTCAGCGCCTCCTGCAGCAGCAGGTTCAGGTTCCCGGCCCCGGCCGGCCCGCGGTGCATGGGGCACAGCACCTGCACGTCGCGCGGGTCCAGGCCGAACCGGGCCGGTATCCGCCGCGCCACGATGTCCACCACCAGCGCCGCGGCCTGCTCCGGCTCGTCGCAGGAGAACCAGAAGAAGTCGGCGAAGCCGGTCAGCCCGGGCGGAACGCCGGCGTTGATGCGGTGCGCGTTGACCACGATGCCGGACTGCTGGGCCTGCCGGAAGATCTTGGTCAGCCGCACCACCGGCAGCGTGCCCGCGGCGAGCAGGTCGCGCAGCACCTCCCCGGCCCCCACCGAGGGCAGCTGGTCCACGTCCCCGACCAGCAGCAGGTGCGCGCCCGGCGGCACCGCCTTGACCAGCTTGTTGGCCAGGATCACATCCACCATCGAGGTCTCGTCCACTACCACCAGGTCGGCGTCGAGCGGGGACGAGGCGTCGAACGAGGGCTCGCCGCCCGGGCGCAGCTGCAGCAGCCGGTGGATGGTGGCCGCGTCGTGCCCGGTCAGTTCGGCCAGCCGCTTGGCGGCCCGGCCGGTCGGCGCGGCCAGCACGATCTTGGCGCCCTTGGCCCGGGCCAGCGCCACCACCGAGCGCACGGTGAAGCTCTTGCCGCACCCGGGGCCGCCGGTCAGCACCGCCACCCGCGAGGTCAGCGCCAGCCGCACCGCCTCTTCCTGCTCCGGCGCGAGCGGCGCGCCGGTCCGGCCGCGCAGCCAGCCCAGCGCCTTGTCCCAGTCGAGGGCGGAAAACGCCGCCAGGCGGTCGGCCCGCGCGGCGTGCAGGCGGAGCAGGGCGGAGGCCAAAGCTCGTTCGGCCGCGTGAAAGGGCGGCAGGTAGACGGCGGGGACCTGCGGTGCGGCCTCGGCCCCGGCGGCGGCCGTGGCCGGCACGGACTCGCGGATCACCCCGTCCGCCGCGGCCAGTTCGTCCAGGCCCGGGGCGAGCAGCTCGGCCGGCACTTCGAGGATCTTGGCGGCGTCGGCGATCAGGTTGGGCGCGGGCAGGTAGCAGTGCCCCTGGTCGGCCGCCTCGGACAGGGTGTAGGCCAGGCCGGCCTTGATCCGTTCCGGGCTGTCCCGGGCGATGCCGACCGCCGCGGCGATGGTGTCCGCGGTCTTGAAGCCGATGCCCCACACGTCGGCGGCCAGCCGGTACGGCTCGTCCCGCACCACGTCGATGGCCGCGTCGCCGTACTTCTTGTAGATCCGCACCGCGAGCGAGGTGGACACTCCCACGCCCTGCAGGAACACCATCACCTCCTTGATGGCCTTCTGCTCGGCCCAGGCGGCGGTGATCATCGCGCTGCGCTTCGGGCCCAGGCCGTCGACCTCGATCAGCCGGCCGGGCTGGTTCTCGATGACGTGCATGATGTCGACGCCGAAGTGGCCCACCATGCGCTCGGCCATCACCGGGCCGATGCCCTTGATCAGCCCGGAGCCCAGGTATCGCTGGATGCCCTGGGTGGTGGCCGGGAGCACGGTGGTGTAGGAGTGCACCTCGAACTGCCGGCCGTACTTCGGGTGGCTGGCCCACCGGCCGCGCATCCGCAGCGACTCGCCCACCTGCGCGCCGAGCAGCGGCCCGACCGCCGTGACCAGGTCGGCGCCGCGCCCGGCGTCGATCCGGGCGATCGTGTACCCGGTCTCGGGGTTGGCGTACGTCACCCGTTCCAGCACCCCGTCGAGCAGGGACACTTCGGGTGGCATTACCTGGTCAGCGCGCTCTCGGCGGCGCCGGCGTACAGTTCCGCGGCCCGCCAGCAGTACCAGGCCGCCACCGAACGGTAGGGCCGGAACACCTCGCCGAGCGGTTTGAGCTCGCGCGCCGTCGGCTCCGGGACCTGCCAGGCCAGCCCGTAGCCGCGGCGGACGCCCAGGTCGCCGACCGGCCAGACGTCCAGCCGGCGCAGCTGGAAGATCAGGAACATCTCGGCCGTCCAGGTGCCGATGCCGCGCACCGCCGACAGCCGCGCCACGATCTCGTCGTCGCTCTCCCGGGCCAGCCCGCGGGGGACCAGTACCACCGTCCCGTCCAGCACCTTGGCCGCCAGGTCCCGCAGCGAGGCCACCTTGGCCCGGGACAGCCCGGCCGCGCGCATCTGTTCATCGGACAGCGCGAGCAGCCCCTCGGGCCCCACCTCGCCGCCGAGCGCGGCGATCAGCCGACCGTGGATGGCGGCCGCCGCGCGGCCGGCCAGCTGCTGGTAGACGATGGCCCGGACCAGCGTGGCGAAGTGCGATTCGGTGGGGCGGCTGAGCCGGGGCGGTCCGGCCTGCGCGAGCAGCCGGGCGATGACCGGGTCGCGTGCGGCCAGGATCCGCGCGGCCGCGGTCCAGCCCGGCTTCCGGCCATCCGGTCTGCTCGACGGCGCGGTGCTCGACGGCGCGGGCCCGGCAGAGGAGGATGAAGGCGAAGGCATGATCCTCATCATCCTCCCGTCCGGAGGGTTGCGCCCCGCGGCCGCACGCCAGGATGGCGCGGGCTAGGCCGCCGGGCGGATGACGCCGGTGGCGGTGCTGCGGCCCGCGGCGTCGCGGGCGGCCAACCGGACCGCACCCGCGTCCGGCCCGGCGGACACGATCAGGCCCTGGTCGTCGAACAGCGGCGCGACCAGCCGGTAGGAGTAGTCGCACGACACCGGCAAGGGCGCCTGGCGGCGGGCCAGCTCGGCCATGAGCAGGGCTTGCAGCGGGCCGTGCACGACCAGGCCGGGGTAGCCCTCGGTGCGGGCGTACTCGCGGTCGTAGTGGATGCGGTGCGCGTTGTAGGTCAGCGCGGAGAACCGGAACAGCAGGACCGGGTTCACCTCGACCGTCCAGTCCCGGTCCCCGGCCGCGGCCGGCGGCGGGTCCGGGATGGCCGGGGCCTGATTCTGAGCCGAACGGTCCGGGCTCCGCGTGGCCGCCTCCCGGTACACCAGATCCTGCTCTTCGCTGATCACCACCTGGCCGCCCTGGCTGACCTCGGTGCGCACGGTGACGAAGTGCAGCGGCCCGGACCGGCCCTGCTTGACCGCCGCGCCGCCCGGCCAGGTGCGCCGGGTGGCCTCGGCTCCGGCGCACAGCGGCCCGCGCCGGTTCACCCGGCCGCCGGCGAACATGCGGCGCAGGCCAGGGGCCGGCGGGACCGGTATGCCGCCGCGGGCGGGGTGCCCGTCCGGGCCGAGCGCGGCCTGCGGCGGCCGGTCGAGCAGGTACACCCAGTGCCACAGCAGCGGCAGCCCCTCGGCGGGGCCGGGCGCCGGTACGCCGAGCAGCCCGGCCAGCGCCTGCGCCGGGCCTGGCGTAATCAGCTCGGTGACCTCCCGGACCTCGGTCATCCGAGGGTGAACGGGTCGCGGGTGCCGCCGGTGAGCTCGACCCAGATGGCCTTGGTCTGGGTGTACTCGTGCACCGCCTCGATGCCGTTCTCCCGGCCGAGGCCGGACAGGCCGTAGCCGCCGAACGGCACGTCCGGGCCGACCACCCGGTAGGCGTTGATCCACACCGTGCCGGTGCGCATGGCGTGCGCGACCCGGTGGCCGCGGTGGATGTCCTTGGTCCACACCGCCCCGGCCAGGCCGTACCTGGTGTCGTTGGCCAGCGCCACCGCCTCGTCCTCGGTGTCGAACGGGATCACCGACAGCACCGGGCCGAACACCTCCTCGCAGGCCACCGTCATGGTCGGCTTGACGTTGGTGAGCACGGTCGGCTGGACGAAGTAGCCGCCGAGCGCGTCGTCGGCGCGGCCGCCGGCCGCCACGGTCGCGCCCTCGCCAGCCGCGCCCTCCAGGAACGACAGCACCTTGCGGTACTGCGGTTCGGTGGCCACCGGGCCCATCTCGGTCTCCGCCGCCTTCGGGTCGCCCAGCCGGATCGCCCGGGCCCGGTCCGCGATCTTCTCCACCAGCGCGTCGTGCACGCCGCGGGCCACCAGCAGCCGCGAGCCGGCCATGCAGGTCTGCCCGGTGGCGGCGAACACCCCGGCCAGCACGCCGTTACAGGCCGCGTCCAGGTCGGCGTCGTCGAAGACCAGGTGCGCGGACTTGCCGCCCAGCTCAAGCAGCACCCCGGTGATGTTGGCCGCGGCCGCCGCCGCGACCTGCGCGCCGACGCCGGTGGAGCCGGTGAACGCGATCTTGTCGATGCCGGGGTGCCCGGCCAGCGCCTTGCCGACCGCGGGCCCGAACCCGGTGACCACGTTGAACACGCCCGGCGGGAACCCCGCCTCGTCCATCAGCGCGGCCAGCTCGACCGCGGAGGCGGGGGAGTAGTCGCTCGGCTTGGCCACCATCGTGCAGCCCGCGGCCAGCGCCGGGGCCAGCTTCCAGCACAGCAGCAGCAGCGGGGAGTTCCACGGCACGATCGCCGCGACCACCCCGGCCGGCTCACGGCGGGTGTAGACGAGGAAGTTCGGCTTGTCGCCAGGGATGGTGCTGCCCTCGAGCTTGTCGGCCAGCCCGGAGAAGTAGTAGAACCACTGCGGGATGGTGGCCAGCTGCCCGCGCATCTCGCGCAGCAGCTTGCCGGTGTCCCTGGTCTCCGCCTCGGCCAGCCGGCCGGAGTCCCGGGCGATCAGGTCGCCGAGCCGGCGCATCAGGGCGGCCCGGCCGAACCCGGTCAGCTGCCCCCACGGCCCGGCCAGCGCCCGGCGGGCCGCGGCCACCGCGGCGTCGACGTCGGCGGCGTCGCCGTCGGCCGCGGACGCCCACGGCGCGCCCAGGTACGGGTCGACCGAGTCGTACCGCTGCCCCGATACCGCCTCGACCCGGCGCCCGTCGATGACGAGCTGGTACCGCGCCAGATCCACTGTGGTCATGGTGTCTGCCTCCCAGGTAGGAATTCTTTGAGCACCGAGTCCGTGTGCTGGCCGAGCGCGGGGACCGCGCCCATGGCCGGCTCGCGGCCGGGCATGGTCACCGGCGGAAGCAGGGTCCGCACCGGGCCGCCCGGGGTGTCCACCTCCCGCCACCGGTCCCGGGCGGCGAGCTGCGGGTGGGCGGCGAACTCGGCGGGCGTGCGCAGCCGGGCGCTGGCGATGCCGGCCGCGTCCAGCCGGGCCACCACCTCATCCGGCGTCAGCCCGGCCAGCGCGGCCTCGATGATGGCGGTCAGCTCGTCGTTGTGCTTGACCCGGCCCGGGTTGGCGGCGAACCGCTCGTCGGCGATCAGGTCGGGGCGGCCCAGCACCTTCTCGCACAGCACCGCCCACTCGCGCTCGTTCTGCAGTCCCAGGAACACCTGTCCGCCAAGGTACGGACCATAGGGGGAGATGGACGCGTGCCGGGCGCCGGTGCGCCGGGGTTCGGTCCCGCCGTAGACCGTGTAGTAGTACGGCTGGCTCATCCACTCGCCCAGCGCGTCCAGCAGGGACACCTCAAAGCTGGCGCCGCGGCCGGTGCGCTCCCGCTCGTACAGCGCGGTCAGCACCCCGCTGCAGGCGTACATCCCGGCGGCGATGTCGGCCACCGAGATGCCGGACTTGCACGGCGCCTCCGGCGTGCCGGTGACCGAGAGCAGCCCGGCCTCGCACTGCACCAGCAGGTCATAGGCCTTCTTGCCGGCGTAGGGGCCGTCCGGGCCGTAGCCGGAGACCGAGCAGCAGATCAGCCGCGGGTGGCGGGCCAGCAGCTGGTCCGCGCCCAGGCCCAGCCGCTCGGCCGCGCCGGGCGCGAGGTTCTGCACGAACACGTCCGCCCGGGCCAGCAGCGCGGCCAGGGCTTCGGCGCCGCCGGGGCTCTTGACGTCGAGCTCCACCGATTCCTTGCCCCGGTTCAGCCAGACGAAGTAGCTGGCCTGGCCGAGCACGGACGTGTCGTAGCCGCGGGCGAAGTCGCCGGCCCCGGGCCGCTCGACCTTGATCACCCGGGCGCCCAGGTCGGCGAGCTGCCGGGTGGCGAACGGGACCGCGACCGCCTGCTCGAGCGCCACGACCAGCAGGCCGTCCAGCGGCCGGGCCGTCATGACCCCGCCGGGTGACGCTGGATGAGCTGGCGGGCGATCACGTTGCGCTGGATCTCGTTGGTGCCCTCGCCCACGATCATCAGCGGCGCGTCGCGGTAGTAGCGCTCCACGTCGAACTCGGTGGAGTAGCCGTAGCCGCCGTGGATGCGGACCGCGTTCAGCGCGATCTCCATCGCGGTCTCCGAGGCGAACAGCTTGGCCATGCCCACCTCCATGTCCGCGCGCCGCCCGGAGTCGTAGCGCCGCGCGGCGTACATGACCAGCTGGCGGGCCGCGGTGAGCTTGGTCGCCATGTCGGCCAGGTAATTTCCGACGGACTGGTGCCGCCAGATCGGCTGGCCGAACGCCTCCCGCTGCTGCGCGTACCGCAGCGAGTCGTCCAGCGCGGCCTGCGCCACGCCGAGGGCCCGGGCGGCGACCTGGATCCGGCCGATCTCCAGGCCGCGCATCATCTGCCCGAACCCCTCGCCCTCGCGCCCGCCAAGCAAGGCCGTATCGGGCACCCGGTAATCCTCGAAAACCAGCTCACAGCTCTCCACGCCCTTGTAACCGAGCTTGGGCAGGTCGCGGGAGACGGTGAAGCCCGGGCCCGGTTCGGCCAGCAGGATGCTGATGCCGGCGTGCGCGGGCCGGGCCGCCGGGCCGGTCTTACACAGCAGCGCGGTCAGCCCGGACCGGCGGGCGTTGGTGATCCAGGTCTTGGACCCGTTGACCACGTAGCCCTCGCCGTCCCGGCGGGCGGTCGTCCGGATCGCCTGCAGGTCGGACCCGCCGCCCGGCTCGGTCAGCGCCATCGTGGCCCGCAGCTCGCCGGTGGCCATCCGCGGCAGGTACGCGTCCTTCTGCTCCGGCGTCCCGAACGCCAGCAGCAGCTTGGCCACCACCGTGTGGCCGCCCATGGACCCGGCCAGGCTCATCCAGCCGCGCGCCAGCTCCTCGGTGATCCGCGCGTAGCAGGACGCGCTGACCTGGGCGTCCCCCCACGGCTCCGGAATAGCCAGGCCGAAGATGCCCAGCTGCTTCATCTGCTCGATGAGCTTGTCCGGGTAGGTGTTGGCGTGCTCCAGGTCGCGCACCACCGGCTTGACCTCGCGGTTGACGAAGTCCCGCACCAGCTCCACCATGGCCCGCTCGTCAGCGTTCAGCTCGTCGGGGTTCAGCTCATCGGTCACGCCAGGTACCTCCGCAGTGTGTCCGCCGCGTTCTCCCACGTCCATGACGCGGGGTCGGTGTCCAGGCCGGCCACGCAGTCGGCCAGCTTGGCCGCCAGCTGGGCCGTCGTGGGCGGCCGCGGCGGGGAGCCCGGCGGGAACTGCTGGCGGGCCCGCAGCACCGTGCCGTCGGCGGTGTGGATCTCCGCCTCGAGCTCGCCGTCGAGCAGCCCGTCGCCGCCCGGGTCGAGCTTGGTCTCCACCAGGGCTGCCAGCCGCCGGGCCGCGGGCCGGCGTACCGCCTCGTCGGTGAAGCTGCCGAAGCCCGGGTACCGGTCGAGCAGCGCGGCGGCGGCCGCGTACTCCAGGCTGAACTTTCCCTGCAGCCCGGAGTCCGGGTGGTGCTGGATCAGCGGCACCACCGTGGCCTCCGGGGTGCGCAGCACGATCCGGCGCACGTCATCCGGGTCCAGCGCCGTGGTCAGTTCCGCCAGCGTGGCGATCGGCCGCTGCAGCGCGTAACAACATGGGTAGAGCTTGATGGCCAGCCCGTTCGGTATCAAAGGGCCGGACGGGTCCACCGCGGCCGGATCCCCGCCCACCAGCCCGAGCCACGCGTCCAGCGCCGCCGGGTCGGCCCGCGCGCCCGCGGCCGCGAGCCGGGCCGCCCGGAGGCCCGCATCCACGGCGAAGCCCACCTGCAGCGACTTGGCGTCGGTGCCGAACGCCCGCTGCACCCCGCCGGCCGCGGGCACGGCCAGCGCCATCGCCGCCGCGATCGCCTCGGCCGGCAGGCCCAGCGCCACCGCCGCCCCGGCCGCGGCGGCCGGCGCGCCGGCCGTGCAGGTGGCGTGCCAGCCGGCCGAGTAGTGCCGCCAGCCCAGCGCCGTGCCGAGCCGCGCCATCACCCCCGCCGCGGCCAGGTAGGCGCGCGGCCCGCCGCCGCCCGCCAGTTCCGACACCGCCAGCGCCGTCGGCACGCACACCGCGCTGACGTGGGTCGTCGACGGCATGTGCAGGTCGTCGAAGTCCAGCACGTGCCCGGCCACCGCCCAGCGCGCGCCGTCCGGCAGGCCCGCGGCCAGCCGGGTGACCCGGTGGTCGCGGGCGGCCAGCGTCACCGCCACCGTGTCGAGCAGCGACCGCCGCGCCAGCTGCTCCTCGTCCGGCGACGGCTGCAAGTCCGCGGCCCACCGGGCCAGCGTCACGGCCACCGACGTCATGAGTTCCTCCCGGCGATATGTACGGCCATTTAGTCACAAAAGTATGGCGAAAGTCAATCCAGCTGCGTACCCTCGAGGCATGGAACTGCGCCCGGTCGCCTACCGGACCCTGGCGGCTCAGATCCGCACCGCGATCCGCAACGGCGAATACGCCGACGGCCGCCAGCTGCCCACCGAGGAGCAGCTCGCGGCGAGCTACTCGGTCAGCAGGCAGACCGTCCGGCGGGCCATGCAGGACCTGGTGTCCGAGGGGATCATCTACCGGGTGGCCGGACGGGGCACCTACCCGGTCGCCGAGGAAGACAGGTACGTCAACCACTTCGGCTCCGTGGAGGAGCTGATGGCCCTGTCGCTGGACACCGAGTGCCAGGTGATCAGCCCGCTGCAGCGCAAGGTCGACGTCGAGACGGCCAGCAGGCTGCGGCTCCCCTCGGACGAGATCGCCGCCGTGACGCTGCTCCGGCTGCACGCCGACGTGCCGTTCTGCTACACCTCGGTGTACCTGCCGCCGCGGATCGGGCGGCTGCTGGCCGACTCCGACGAGCTCGCCGCGGCCGGCCGGCGCAGCCGGGTGACGGTGATCGGGCTGATCGACGCGCAGCTGAGCGGGTCCGTGGCCGCCGCGGAGCAGAGCATCAGCGCGGCGGGCGCCCCCGCGTCCGCCGCCCGGCACCTCGGCTGCGCACCCGGCCAGCCACTGCTGCGGATCGACCGGCTGTACTTCGACGCCGCGGGCGACCCGGTGGAGCTCGCGATCAGCTATTTCGACCCCGACCACTACTCCTACCGGGTCAAGCTCCGCCGCCGTTCGCCGTAGCCGGGGCCGGGGCGGTCAGCGCGCGGTCACGAACCGGACGATCGCCGCCGCGAGCGCCGCGGCGATTGTCCGCTGGACGCCGGGCCGCACCAGGAGCGCGGCGTCGGCCGCGTTGTTCATGTTGCCGCACTCGATCAGGACCTTCGGCATGGTGGTGAGGTTCAGGCCCGCCAGGTCATCGCGGCTGATATACCCGTCATGGCCGTAGTAGTCGCTGACCGGTACCTTCGTGTCGCGGAACATCATCGCGTGCACGTCGCGGCCGAACCGCGCCGACGCCGTGATGACCTTGTCGTTCGGGCCGTCGGCTACCGGCTCAAGGATGGTGAAGCCGCGGCCGGGGGGCGGCGCGTAGTCGGCGTGAATGTCGATGGACACGCTGGCGTGCGCCCGGTCGAGTATCCGGGCGCGGGTGTCCACGCAGGGCCCTACGCCGTGATTGCCGGTCCGGGTCAGCGCGACCCGCGCTCCCAGCCGGATGAGGTCCGTGCGCAGGTCCATCGCGACGTTCCAGTTGAACCTGGCCTCCGTATAGCCGCCCGCGGTCTGCGTCCCGGTGGTGTCGCACGCTTCCCATTCGCGGCCGTTCCAGATCTGGTGATCGAGGAACGCCGGGCTGGTGTAGTTCAGCCCGTTGTGCCCCGGATCGATTCCGATGATCCGGCCCGCCAGCGGACGGCTGGCCGCGGGTGCCGGCCTGACGCTGCCTGCGGGTCCCGGCCTGACGCTGCCTGCGGGTGCCGGCCTGACGCTGGCCGCCGCGGGGAGCAGCGCCAGCGCGAGCCCGACGGCAAGCCAACCGAGGACGCGACGGCTGCCTGGGCGGGATACGAGGTCAGCGAGTCCCACCGTTCCATCATGAACCCGGCAAATCCTGCGCGCAGGCCGATCAGGGATGTTCACGACGTCGGCGCGATGCCTAGCCGGCCGGGACCAGCGAGCGCATGATTGGGTGCGAAAACCGGCGGAAAACGGGGGGGTAATCGCACACGATAATGCGGGATCCGAGAACGCTAGAGCAGCCGGAACGGATGTAGCCGCCAAGCCGGGGAAGGTCGGGCCCCGGCCTCGCGTTACAGTGCGTGGTGACGCCCGACGACGAGCGGAGGTGACCCATGGCGCTGCCGTATGATCCCGCGCCTAAGTTCCAGGAGTACGCCCACCCGGCGATGATCGTCTCCACCGAGTGGGTCGCCGAGCACCTCGACGACCCCGGCCTGGTGGTGGCCGAGTCCGACGAGGACGTGCTGCTGTACCAGACCGGCCACGTTCCCGGCGCGGTCAAGCTCGACTGGCACACCGAGCTCAACGACCCGGTCACGCGCGACTACGTGGACGGGGCCGGGTTCGCCCGGCTGATGTCGGAGAAGGGCATCGCCCGGGACACCACGCTGGTGCTGTACGGCGACAAGAACAACTGGTGGGCGGCGTACGCGCTGTGGGTGTGCTCGCTGTTCGGCCACCCGGACGTGCGGCTGATGGACGGCGGCCGGGCCAAGTGGATCGCCGAGGCCCGCCCGGTCAGCACCGACAAGCCCAAGCGCGCGTCGGCGGACTACCCGGTCGTGGAGCGTGACGACCGGCACATCCGCGCGTTCCAGGACCAGGTCCTGGCCCATCTCGGCCAGCCGATGATCGACGTGCGCTCGCCCGGCGAGTACAGCGGCGCGCTGCTGCACATGCCCGACTACCCGCAGGAGGGCGCGCTGCGCGGCGGCCACATCCCCGGCGCCAAGAGCGTCCCCTGGGCCCGGGCCGCGGCCGAGGACGCCACCTTCAAGACCCGGGCCGAGCTCGAGGCCATCTATCAGGGCGAAGCCGGGCTGAGCCCGGACGACGACGTGGTGGTCTACTGCCGCATCGGCGAGCGGTCCAGCCACACCTGGTTCGTGCTGCAGCACCTGCTCGGCTACCCGCACGTGCGCAACTACGACGGCTCGTGGACCGAGTGGGGCAACAGCGTCCGGGTCCCGATCACCCAGGGGGACAGCCCGTGACCGCACAGCCCGCCACCCTGCATCCCCGGCTGCAGGAGATCGTCGACGACTTCCACGACGTGCCGGACAAGGACCGGCTGCAGCTGCTGCTGGAGTTCTCCCAGGACCTGCCGGCCCTGCCGGAGCAGTACGCCGAGCACCGGGACCGGATGGAGCCGGTCCCGGAGTGCCAGACGCCGCTGTTCCTCGCGGTCGAGGTCGAGCCGGACGAGACTGTGCGGCTGTACTTCGACGCCCCGGCCGAGGCGCCGACCACCCGCGGCTTCGCCGCCATCCTGCAGGCCGGCCTGGACAGGCTCGACGCGGAGGAGGTGCTGGCCACGCCCGCCGAGTTCTCCGGCCAGCTCGGACTGGCCGACCTGGTCAGCCCGCTGCGGCTGCGCGGCATGGCCGCGATGCTGGCCCGGATCAAGCGTCAGGTGCGGGACCAGCGAGCAGCTCGGTGAGCCGCTGGGCGTTGACGTGCGCCCAGTCGCGGTAGCAGTTGTTGAACAGCACCTGGGTAACCTCGGCGTCCGGGGCCAGGCTGCGGATCTTCCCGGCCCAGTCCCCGAGCTCTTCCTCGTTGTACTTGTAGCCGAACTTCGCTGAGATCTCCTTGCTCGTCCACTTCTCCGAGTGGCCGTGCATCCGGATCACGGCCAGGTCGCTGGTGGCGGCCAGCACCGGCGGGATGGAGCTCGGGTAGCCCTGCGGCATGTCCACGCACACGTACGGGAGCTGGTTTCCGGCCAGGAAATCCAGCGTCTCGGCCTGGTTGCGGTCGCTCATCCAGGTGCGGTTGCGGAACTCGACGCACACCCGGCGCGGCGCGGCCCGCTTCGCGCAGGCCAGGATGTAGTCCTTGTTCGCCCGGCCGATCGGGAACCAGGGCGGGAACTGCAGCAGGATCGCGCCGAGCTTGCCCGCGCCGCGCAGCGGCTCGAGCGCGGCCAGGAACCGGTCCCAGGCCGTATCGGCCAGGTCCGGGTCGACGTCCTTGAGGTAAACCCGGTCCTTGCCGGCCTGGCCCGCCGCCTCGCGCAGGTCGGCGGGCAGCGCCCGGACCGGCGTGGGGTGCTGGGTGAACAAGCTGAACGCCTTGATGTTGAAGGTGAAGTGGTCGGGCGTGCGTTCGGCCCAGGCCCGGGCGGTCTGCTCGGCGGGCAGCGCGTAGTAGGTGGCGTCCACCTCCACCAGCGGGAACTGGCGGGCGTAGTACCGCAGCCGCTGCTCCGGGTTCTTCGCCTCGGGCGGGTACCAGCCCGACTCGATCAGCGTCCGGTCGGTCCACGACGCCGTGCCCACCCGGATGTCTCCCATCTCCCCAGCCTAGAACGGCCTGGCGGAATGGATGACACCGTCGCGGTGCCGCCCGCGAGGCCGCCGCCCGGACCAGGCGCCCCCTCGGCGACCTGCTCCTGCCCGCCGCCGACCGCCAGCCAGTCGCCGCCTGAACCCCGCCGCCGGGTGAACCGGCACCGGAGCGGAAACCCCCGCATGCCGCGACCTCTGCGCGCGGCCGTCTATGTTCCCCCGGTATCAAGTCTGGCCGTGGATGTTGTCCGGTGGCACCCTGGCGCCGGCCCGAATCCCGGGACGATAATTTCTCGACGGACGGAGGCGCGACATGGAGTTCGACGTTGTGGTGGAGATACCGCGCGGGAGCCGGAACAAATACGAGGCCGACCACACCACCGGTCGGATCCGGCTGGACCGGACGCTGTTCACCGCGACTCAGTATCCGGCCGACTACGGTTTCATCGAGGACACCCTGGGCGAGGACGGCGATCCGCTCGATGCGCTGGTCCTGGTGCCAGAGCCCACCTTCCCCGGCTGCCTGATCCGCAGCCGCGCCATTGGCATGTTCCGCATGCGCGATGAGAAGGGCGGCGACGACAAGATCATCTGCGTGCCTGCCGACGACCCGCGTCAGGAGCACCTGCAGGAGCTCGACGACGTGGCCGAGTTCTACCGGCTCGAGATCCACCATTTCTTCACCGTCTACAAGGAGCTGGAGCCGGGCAAGAGCGTCCGCGACACCGCCTGGGCCGGCCGCGCCGCCGCGGAGGCCGAAGTCGAGGCGTCCCGGCGGCGGCTGGGCGAGCAGGGCAGCTGAACGGGCAGGCCTGAGCCGCGCGAGGCGGGTCTCAGACTCAGAAGTAGGTGGCGATGGTGTCCAGGACGTTGTAGTCGTCGTCGACGAGGTGGATCTCGCGCCATTTGTCGAAGGTGGTGCACGGGTGCGACGGTCCCAGCGCGACCAGGTCGCCGACGGCGACGCCGTGGCCGGGCGGGGTGGCCATGTGGGCGTGCTGGTCGCTGGCGGCGGCCATCTGCCAGCCGGCGCCGCGCAGCGAGCGCAGCGACCCGGACCCACGGCGGACGTGCGCCAGCGCCACCGGGTTGCCGGCTTCCTGGCCGAAGTCCCGCCGCCCGGCCGACAGGATGACCAGGCCGGTCTCCGGCACCGAAAGCACCTGCGTCCACACTTCCAAGGCCGGCTCCAGCTCCGGCTCGGCCGAACCAGTCCGCCGGTGGACGTCCGCCAGCAGCCGGTCGTAGAGGCCGTGGTCCTGGGTCAGGTAACAGCCGCTGCGCAGCACCACCCGGTGCGGCCGCCCCAGCCGCAGCCCGGTCAGCGACTCGATGACCAGGTCGTAGAACGCGCTGCCGCCCGCCGACAGCAGCACCTCCCCGCTCTCGAACAGCCCGCGCCGGTCCAGCTCCGAAGCGATAACACCGAGGAAGCCGAGGAACTCCCGCACGGCGGCCTCGCGCCGCCCCGCCTCCCGGTTGACCGGCAGCCCCTCGAATCCCTCCACGCCGGCAAGCCTCAGCCAGGGCCCGGCCGCGCGCACCGCCGCGGCCACCGCGACCGCCGTCGGCACATCCCGCACCCCGCACCGCCCGCCGGCCAGGCCGCCCTCGACCAGCACCTGGACCGGCCGCCCCGGTCCGGCCGCCGCCGCCCCCGCGGCCAGCAGCTCCACCCCGGCCACCGAATCGACCAGGCAGTAGAAGTCGAACCCCGGGTCGCGGGCCAGCTCGCCGCACACGTACCCGATATCCGACGCGCCGACCAGCTGGTTGGCGAGCAGCACCCGCGGCACCCCGTGCCGCCGCGCCACCTCCAGTTGCTCCCTGGTGGCGAACGTCAGCCCCCAGCACCCCGCCGCCAGCTGCCGACCGAAAAGCGCCGGGCTCATCGTCGTCTTGGCGTGTGGGCACAGCAGCACCCCGCGATTCGAGGCGAACCGCTGGAACTCCGCGATGTTCCGCTCCACCGCGCCGTCGCGCAGCACGCAGGCCGGCAGCCGCACCTCCTCGCGCAGCACGTTCGGACTCAGGCGACCACTCCCGGCGGGCACGACCGGTGATCTACCCGCCCCCGCTCCGGGCCACACAGGAGGCGGGAAACCCCCACCCCGTTCGGCCCGGAATGGATTTTTATCCCTAACGAACCGGTGTTACGCCCGGCTCACCGGCACCCGCCCCGGCCGGGTTGCGCGGAGGCCGGCTGGCCCGGGCCAGGGCGGTGCGCACCGCGCAGCCCCCCGACCGCGCGCGCCCGGCACCACGGGTGCCGGGCGCGCGCCCGCCTGCATAGACGTGTTCCGTCAGCAGAGCGGCGGGTCGCAGGTCGAGGCCGGGCAGGCCGGACCCGCGACTGGTGTCAGGGAGTGATCGGGCTCCAGCCGAGGAAGTGCGGCGGGTAGCCGAAGCTCCAGTTTGCTCCGTCGAACCAGACGTTGCTGTCGGTGCCGAGGCCGACGGTGTAGCTGAACGAGCCGCCGATGGCCACGTTGGCTGCCCCCAGGCCGCTGGTGAACCGGCCTCCCATCGAGTGCCAGCCTGGTGAGCTGGACAGGAACCGGTGGAAGTACGCGACGTTGTCCGTGCCCCGGGCGAATCCGGCCAGCGCGCCCGGCGCCGTGGTCAGCGCGGGCGTGGCGGTCGTCAGGCCGCCGACCGGGCTGAAGCCGGTCAGGCCCGCCTCCGCGAGGTACATCTGCTTGTTGGTGCCGGTCACTAGGACCCACGTGATGCCGCCGAAGTAGGCCGCGGACGGCCCGGTGCCGCCGTACAGGTTGCCGCCCTCGGAGTGCCAGGAGCCCCACCCTGCCGAGCTGTGGTCGCGGGCCCAGACCGCGCCGTTAGTGCCGCGCGCGAACACCGAGTAGACGGCGGCGGAGCCGCGGAACACCGCTCCGGGCTGGGCGGTGATGTTGCCGCCCAGGGAGGCCCAGTTACTCCAGGTGTTAGTGTTACCGGTGCGGGTGGCGAACCAGAGCGCGTGGTCGCTGCCCTCGCCGAACAGGATGAGGCTGGAGCCGTTCCAGAGCCCGGACACCGCGCCGACCACCCTTCCGTTGCTCACCTGGGCGGCCGTTCCCACCTCTGGCTTGGTCCAGACCGTGCCGTTGGCGGCGGTGTAGAAGAACGCTGTGGTGCTGATGCCGGAGCCGGACACCACAGCCGGTGAGACACCCGGTGCCGGGGGCAGTGGTGCCGCGGAGGCGGCCGTCACCGATCCCGCGGCCAGGCCCACGGCGGCCAGCGATGTCACCACCCCCGCCGTCAGGCGCCGTCCCCATCGCGCTGCCGGAGGTCCGTACGCCCCCAGCGGACGCGCATGGCCCCTGTTCCGGATTGATCGCATGAAATCCACGCCCCTTCGCTACGCGATGCAACGGCGCTCACCACGAGGCTAGGCAGGTGTGCTTTCTCGTGTCCCAACCCACCGTCGCCACCCCAGACTCGCAATGGAATGACCAGGCCCCGGAAATGCGTCGTACCCCGGTATCCAACCGACGTAAGACCATTATGGAACAGATACGAACGAAAATGTAAGGAGGGAAGTCCGAATCGTTGGGACGTGATAACCTTCTCTCCTGGGTGCAATCGTTTGCCTTAAGCGAACTATTTGGCCGTCAGCCCGGCGAACCGGGTCGTAACCAGCACCGATAGATCCGATAGAGAGATTTTGATGGCTCTGCCGATCGCTTCCGAATAGATGAGGATGACGGTGCCCATGTGGCCCGCTGCCACAAGCGGGGTCCTAGTCATGAGCCAGCAGGGGACCCAGTGGGCCGAGATCCAGGTTCAGGTCCTCGGGCGCCAGGCCGAAGTGCTCCCTGAGTTCGGTCATCCTGGCCTCGAGGGCCATCAGCGTGGATCCGATGTTCTCGATCTGCTCGTCGGTGAGTGAGCCGTCGTCCACCCGGCGCAGCGCCTGACGCTCCATCAGCTGGCGGAGCAACTCAACCACGGTGAGAACCAGGGCCGCCAGGTCCTTCTGGACTGCTTCGGGGTCGGCGTCGAGCCGGATCCGGCGCCGGGCTTCACGCGGTGCCCGGGACTCGTGCCCGTCCGGGCCGGATGCAACGGCTCCGGTGCCCAGAGCGACCCACGGGTCGTGGCCGTAAGTCACCGGTTATGCTCCTGCGATCCGGCTGGGACCCGGTGAGGGTGCTGACCGACGTGACGAGCGCGCGCAGTGACACGGTGACCAGGTCGACGTCGGCGATGGACAGCGTCACGTCGCCGGCTATGACCACCCCGCCCGCCAGCACCCGGTCGAGCAGATCCACCAGGGCAACGCGTTCTCCCCCGATCGCGGGGTCGTACCGCCGCCCGGACTGGCCAGCGGGCTGCGCCGTCATCGGCTGTTCTCGCCGTCGCTCGCGGCCACGAAGGAGTACGCGGGCCACGGCCCGGTCAGCGTGAGCTCGACGGACGGGTGCCTGCCGCTCAGATCCCGCACCGCCGCGGTGAACGCGTCGGCCTGCGCGTCGGCCACCAGGTAGGCGGCGTTGAGGACCATCGGCGCCGGCTGCCCGGTCAGGTCCGGCGGCTGCGGCGGGTAAGGCCGCGCGGAAACGGCCAGCTGGCATAGTTCCTCGTGGACGTCCTGGGCGCTGGCCGTGGCCTCCCGGCGGGCATCCTGACGCGCGGTCAGCTGCGCGCGGCGTCGTCGCAGGTAGGCCGCGCCGGGCCCGGGAGCCGGCCCGTCCCGTTCAGCCGCGGGGGCCGTCGGTTGCTCGCCGGCCGCGGCCGCGAACGCCTTGACTCCCCATTCGCTGCACCCGGCGAGCCGGGACAAGGCGGCACGGAAGTCGGCCGCGCGTTCCCGCAGCATCGCCTGCACGCCCGCATCGGAGTGGTACACGGTGGCCAGGCGCAGCGGAACCACCGGGCATCGCTTGGCCACCGCTTCGATGACCGCGTGGTGCGCCCGGGCCGTCTGCTCCAGCCAGCCGAGGTCCTCGAGGTTCCGGCGCAGTGCGGCTTCGCCGAATTCGCGCTGCCCCACATCGCCGGCTATGGCGGCGAGCCCGGCGGCCCGGATCGGGCGCACCAGGCCCGCGCCGACGCCGATCAGCTCGCCGGCGTGCGGGGCGGCCGCTTCCTCGGTCACCGCGTACAGCCACGCACAATGGCTTTCAGTCGCCATCGCGTTCACCCGCTTCGAGTTCCCTGATCCGGCTGCGCAGCTGGTGATTCTCCTCCTCGAGTTCCCGGTCGCGGGACGCTCGGTCCGCGGCCTGGGCGTTGAGCCACGGGTCGCTCTCCCACCAGTTGATGCCCACCTGCTTGGCCGTTTCGAGCGAGGCGATGATCAGGCGCAGCTTGATGGTGAGCAACTCGATGTCGAGCAGGTTGACCCTGATGTCCCCGGCGATCACGAGCCCCTTGTCGAGTACCCGCTCGAGAATGTCACCGAGATTGGTCGGCTGGCCACCGCCGAGGCCGGAACCGCCCACGTTTCCTACCGTCATGTCATTACCCTTCGCTGCTGTCGCCGCGGCCGCGAGCATACCTCCTGACCCTGCGGTACGACGTCAGCTCCCCCTCTGCGTCGACGATGGCCTCGTAGGTCGCGAGGATGTCGGAAGAAGAGGGAATCCGGCGGTCTTCGACCACCTCGAAACAGATCGCCCAGCCCTCGTCCGTTCGCTGCAGGCCCGTGATGTCCTCGGGCTGTTTGGCGGTCAGCTCGGCGATCTGCTTCAAGGCGGTCCGGACCGCCTGCCTGGCGGTCAGGGCCGGATCTCCCCGGCCCCGGGCGCGCCGTCCGCCGTTGGCCGGGGGCTTGCCCGTCACCTCGTCGTCGTCGTATTCCGCCTCGTCGGCCGCCTCCAGTTCGTCTTCGGCCAGTTCCGGCTCCTCGTCGGCCGCCTCCAGTTCGTCTTCGGCCAGTTCTGGCTCCTCGTCGGCCGCCTCCAGTTCGTCCTCGGCCACTTCCGGCTCCTCGTCGGCGGGCCGCCGCCTACCGGCCGCCCGCCGGGGCGGATCCCCGGCGGGCGGTCGTTCGGCCGGCGCGGCAGCACGGGTTCTTCGTCTTTCTGCCATGTCAGTCAGTCCTGACTGTTGTCGGCGGCCGCCGCGCCGCGCCGCTGACTTGCGTGAAGCGGGCGACGGCCTCGCTCTGCAGCTGCGCGGCCTCCTGGTCCGAAATCTCGCCGGCTGCCTGTCGCTGCGCGATCTGCTCCAGCTCGCGCCGGATCGTGGCCGGGTCGGCGAGCTGCCGCTCGGCTTCTTCCTGGATGATCTGCGCCAGGTGCACGACTGCGCGCACCGGGAGCAGCGGCAGCCGGAGCGGAAAGGTCAGCAGGCCCATGTCAGCTCGGGGCTTCCTGGCTGGTGCCCACGAAGTCGTATGCCGCCATCGGGCCGAGAACGCGCAGTTCCACTCGTCCTTCCCAGTCGGATTCCAGCTCCTCGACCTCGTCCTCGAGTTCGTCGGCCTTGTTCGCATCCACCAGGAAGGCGACGTGCACGGCATCGAGCTCGTGCGTGGGCTCCCGGACGAAGCTGGCGTCGGCGTGATCGGCCAGGCGCGACAGCAGGCCGCGCGTGTCTTCATCGCGCTTGGCCGCGACCGCGCCGTTGATGATCTCGCCGAGCCTGATCCTCGCCTCGCGGGTGGCGTCGGGGTCCTGGCCCCGGATCTGCTCGGCCAGCCGAGCAGCCTCGGAATCCTGCGACAGGATCTCCGCTAGCATCGCCTGCTCGACATAGCGGCCCTTGACCAGGTATTCCATCCGTCCTTCGAGCTGCTCCAGGGCCTCGACGAACTCGTCGTGGTGGGGCTGGAGCAGCTCCTCGGCGACCGCGTCCGCGTCGGCCAGCACGGCGCCGAAGCGCAGCGGCAGCACGGGCGAATCGGCGACGATGGAGTCCAGGATCTCCTGGTGCGCCTCGAGGTCTTCCGGCGTGCCAATCGCCCAAGACAGGTCCACCTCGCTGACCAGGGCAGCCAGTTCACCGCTGCGTACCAGCGTGACCTCGCTGTCCCCGACCCCGCGGATCTCATCGGTCATCTCCACGTCTCCCGGCAGGATGCCGTAGACGTAGCAGGCCGTCTTCTGCTCGGTCTCGGCGGCCGGCTGGGTGTCCGGCGGCGCTGATGACATATCAATCCCTTCCCCGGCGCGAAGCCTGTCGCTTGTCGGACGCGTCGCTTATGATCCCTTTAAGCGTCTCCCCGGCGCCTTCCAGCGCTCCCTTGGTCTTGCTCTTGGCGACGGGCTCCGTTACGCCGCCGGCGATGCCGCCTATGGTGTCACCCAGGCCGCGCGGCTCGGGGTGGCCGGGCTGCTGGGTGTCCATCCGGCTGATCGCGTCGGCGAACCGCAGGTAGGTGTCCACGCTGGCGATCACCACACGGGCATCGATGGCCAGCACCTCGATGCCGACCAGCGACACCCGCACGTAGGCGTCGATGACCAGGCCCTTGTCCAGGATCGTGTCGATGACGTCGGCCAGTCCCGAGGGCTGCGGCCCACCCGAGCCGGCCTGCATTGCCGTGCTCACCTGCTACCTCCTCGCTTCGTCCCGGCGCCCGCTCGCTGCCGCCGTGCGTTTCCTCCGCTTCCCGCATCGGACGACCTCGTCCGGGATGAACGGCGGGTCCGGCTCGGCGCGTCGGCGTCGGCCGGCGCGGAAGCCGCCCGGCCGTCGCTGGTCTGCCGGCCTCGGTCATCGTCTTCCTCGTCCTCGCCGTCGTCGCGCTCGCCGCCCGCTGCCTCGCCCTCCTCGGCCCGGCTTTCTGCCGTGTCGGAGGCGCGGCCCTTCCCGGACCGCCGGGAGCCGGCCCGCGCGGACTGCTCGGAGCCGGACTGCTCGGAGTCGGACTGCTCGGAGTCGGACTGCTCGGAGCCGGACTGCTCGGAGCCGGACTGCTCGGAGCTCTCCTTCTCTTCCCGTTCCATCGCGTCCTCGTGGCTCTCCACCACTTCGCCGTCGTGGATGGTGCCGCGCCAGCCCTCGAGATCGTCGGCGTGCAGGATGCCCTCGGTCATCACGTGCCGCCGGAAGTGCTTCACTTCCAGCCGCGCCCGTCGGCCCTGCGCTCGCCACAGGTTCCCGGTGCGCTCGAACATGCCCTGCGGGTGGTATTCGAGGACCACGAGAATCCGGGTCAGGTTCGGCGTGAGCTCGTGGAAGGTCACCGCGCCGTCGACATGGCCCTTCTGGCCCTTGGAGCGCCAGATGATCCTCTCATCGGGCACCTGCTCGACGACCGTGGCCTCCCAGGTGCGGTGCGACCAGAAGACCTGGGCCTTCCAGTTGGTCTTGTTCTCCTCGTTCTTGTTCGAATCGACGTTCTCGACCTTCTTGGTGAACTTGGGGAAGTCGCTGTACTGGGTCCACTGGTTATAGGCGACCTTGACCGGGACGCCCACGTCGACCGACTCGACGATGTTGATCAGCTTGAGCTTCTTGCTCCCGCCGCCCTTACCCTTCCGGAACAGGCCGGTCACCTTCTCCTTGACGCCCGCGAAGCCCGCGCCGAGCATGGACCGTGTCTTGCCCTTGCCCTCGGCCAGGTTTTTCGCCCCGGTGGCGGCGGCGATGAGGCCCGGGCCGCCCCCGCCCTCCACGTAGTCGGTCAGGCGGCTTGTGGTGCCTTCGAGCCGGTCGCGCACCGACGCCACGGCCCGGTTGCCGAGCGCGCCGACGATGCCCCGCGCCTCAGACTTGAGCCGGTCCACCGGTCCGCTGCGGGCATCTGAGTCTGCTCGCGCCATATCGGTTACCTCCTGGTCCTGGTGACAGGTGAACGGGAGGTCCGCCGCCGCCGTGGCCGGGGAGCTTCCTCGGGCTCTTCGTCGACTTCGTCAGCGTCGCGGGCCGGCTCCTCGTCTTCTACCGGCTCGTCCTCGTCTTCTACCGGCTCGTCCTCGTACTCCTCCCGCGGCTCTTCGTCCTCGTCCTCACGCGGCTCTTCGTACTCATCCTCCGGCTCTTCGGCCTCAGCTGGCTCCGGCCGCGCCCTCCGGCGGGTCCGGGGCCGTTCGCGCCGAGGCTGGCCGTTGTGGCGCTCCTCTTCCTCCTGGTCAACCTCGTCGGCGTCCTCGGCGGCTGGACGGCCTTTACGCCGCAGCCGGCCGAGGCTCCCGCCGGCCCGGCCCACGGTCTCACCGGCCCGGCCCACGGTCTCGCCTGCGGCCTCGCCGGCCCGGCCCGCAGTCTCGCCTGCGGTCTTACCGGCCCGGCCCACAGCCTCCTCGGGGTTCTTCAGGGTCTCGACCCGCTCGTGCAGGTTGTCGCTCAGCGAGTCGATCCGGCTGGTTACCGCGGCTGTGGCGGCGCCCTTGGCCGCGTCGAGCAGCTCGCCGCGCAAGGTGTTGACGATGTCGCCGACTTGGGGGCCGAGCGCCCCGGCGATGTCCGTGGAGGCCAGGTACTTGGCTCCCCGCCGCATCACGGCAGGGCCCATCCCGCTGGCGGCGCCGGTCGCCGCTCCAGCGGCGATCATCGTCGCCAGACGCATCTTGCGCCGCCGACCGAGCATATAACCCACTCCGATCGCGAGCGCTACCCGTGCGCCACCCTTCATGGCTGTCCTCTCCCCAGCCGCTGAGCCGCTGGCGTCGTGGCGACGCCGCCTGCTCCGGCCAGCTGGTGTTCTATGTGTCGGTGTAGAAGCATTTCGGTTCGGTTGCCGTCTCCCCCTGGGAAATGATGCGCTGGACTACCCTCCGCCAAGTACGCAAAACCAATAGCCGCCGATGAAGTGACGAGGGTCCGGATCCGCTGAAATCCGTCGGCTGTGCCTGGCACGCCCAGACGTGATGGCCGGCCTGCCCGATTTCAGGCATCTTTCAGGATAATCCGCTGACGGCAACTCCTATCGTAGCGCCCTTCGTCCTCGTGCCCGGATCTGGTCTCGTTGAATTTCAGGCCGACTACCCGCCTACCCGCGCATTTGCGGCTCTAACGTGAGTCGCCGGCGCGGCTGGATGTTTCGGCCCCGGCCGGAGGGGCAGAGGCCGGGTTGCCAGGGAGGGATGCTCGTGACGCGCAGAAGACACCGGCTGTCGCACTGGCTCGAGCGTCTCAAGGACGCTGTGAAACCGGCCGCCGCGGCACGTCTCCGCGCCCTGCTGCCACCGATAACGCCCAAGCTGATCCTGCTGGCGCTGCTCGGGGTCCTGCTCTTCCTGTGCGGCCTCGTCTACGGCGCCTGGCTGATCGTCCGGTTCCGTTACCGTGATCCCCACGTCGGCTAGTTATCGCAGTAGCTACTGCGATACTGCAACAATCGGGGTCATGCCGGGGACGGGGGAGGCGCGGACTCGCTGAGACGGGCGGTCGAGCTGGCCCCCGCGGCTACCGTCCACGCGTCTTCCGCGGCACTGGTCTTCACCGCGATCGCCGCGGCCAGCGCCAGGGTGGCGTGCACCTGGGCCGCGGCCATGGCCTCGGGGAGGCGACCTCCCGGACCTCGCCATCCCGGAGAAGGGTCAGTTCGGTCATGATGCGCTCCGCCTCGCGGTAGTGCTGCGGCCCGTCCATTGCGATGCTCCGATCGTCCGAGTGCCCTCTCCGCGCAGTGACTTCCTACCGCCTCGTGCCCGGGGACGGGGCCGCTACTCGGACGAAGGCTAGTTTCGGCCTACGACACCCCGGTCCCCGGCCTGGCACCTATTCCTCGGTGTTCCACCACGGCATCTTCGGGACCCGGGGCCGGGGGAGGCGCGGACCTGAAGGCATAGTGGTGCCATGGCACAGAGCAGGCAGTGGGTGATTGACACGCTGCGCCGCATGGGTTACTCGCACGAAGCCGACGAGGCGGCGCGGGAGCTGCCCGATCCGGTGGAGATGGAGCAGCTCACACAGTTCGGCGACCGGCACGGCATCTCCCGTGACGAGATGGTCAGCCGGATGGGGGGTAGCCCCTTCAGCCGGCCGGGCGCCGCGCCGGAAGTGGCGACGCCGGCAGCGGTCCCGCCGGTCAGCCGGCGCGGGCTGGGGATGACGCTTCTTTAGTACCGAACGAGCCGGTGCGTGCCTCCCGCCCGTGGCCCGCCTCGATCGGCTACGCTGGGCACCCGGCCGTAACCAGACCAGGAGCGTGGCATGACGACAAAGGCTGCCTTTTCAGCTGAGGAATGGGACGTGGTCCTGGAAGGCCCGCCCACCGCCGGGATGATCGTCGTGACGGCGGCGCGCGGCGGGACGTTCCGCGAGACGATCGCGATGGCCAAGGCCTACGCGGAAGCGCGCGGCGAACACGGCGAGAGCGAACTCCTCGACGAAATCGTGGCGACCAAGCCCACAGTGGACCACAGCAGGTACCACTCACCCGAAGAGCTCAGGGAAAACGGGCTCGAACACCTCCGCGGCGCGGTGGCCGTGCTGGGCAGCAAGGCGACCGCCGGGGAACTGGATGACTACCGGCGCTTCGTCCTGAGCCTGGCCGGCAAGGTCGCGGCCGCGCACCGGGAACACGGGCAGGACGTGAGTCCCGCCGAGGCCGAGGCCATCGAGCAGATCACGGCGGCACTCGGCTGACGACGGGCGGGCTCACTCGAACCCGGCCGTGTCGCCTGCCCCGCGGCGCACGATCTCGGGTTCGGGCTGCGAGAAGTCGATCACCGTGGTCGGCTCGGTGCCGCAGTCGCCCGAGTCGATCACCGCGTCCACGGCGTGGTCGAGCTGCCCGGCGATCTCCCATCCCTGGGTCATGGGCTCGTCCTCGCCGGGCAGCAGCAGGGTGCTGGAGACGAGCGGCTCGCCGAGCTCGGCGAGCAGCGCCTGGGTCGCCACGTGCCGCGGGATCCGTACCCCGACGGTCTTCTTCCTCGGGTGCTGCAGGATGCGCGGCACCTCCTTGGTCGCCGGCACGATGAACGTGTAACTGCCGGGGGTCGCCGCCTTGATGGCCCGGAACACCGGGTTGGCCACGTACACGAACTGGCCGAGCTGGGCGAAGTCCTGGCACACCAGCGTGAGGTGATGCCGGTCATCCAGCTGGCGGATCGACCTGATCCTGGCGAAGCCGTCCCGGTTGCCGAGCTGGCAGCCCAGCGCGTAGCAGGAGTCCGTCGGGTAGGCGATCACGCCGCCGGCGCGCACGATCTCGGCGATCTGGACGATCGCGCGCCGCTGCGGGTTGGCCGGATGGATGTCGAAGTACCTGGCCATGCGACGAGCATAGGGTCATCGCCCGGCCTCCCGCCGGATCACCGCGTTCATCAGCGGTCCTTCCGGGGGATGCTCTTCGCCAGGAGGTAACGATGACGCCGGAAATCGACCGAGAGCAGGTACGCCGCCTCATGGAGCAGGGGGCCCAGATCGTCGACGTGCTGCCGGCCCGGGAGTTCGGCGAGGAGCACCTGCCCGGAGCGATCAACCTCCCGTTGCGGAGGATCGAGGCCGAGGCGAGCCGGGTCCTGGATCCGGCCCGGCCGGTCGTGGTGTACTGCGCCGACTCCGGTTGAGACCTCAGCTCGCGAGCCGCGTGCCGGCTCCAGCTGCTCGGGTTCACCGAGGTGTACGACTACTGGACAGGTAAGCAGGACTGGATGGCAGCGGGCCTGCCCACCGAGGGGACGAACGCGGAACAGCCGCGCCTGGCCAACGTGGTCCGGCGGGACGTGCCGACGTGCTCGCTCGGCGAGCGGGTCGGTGACGTCCGCGACCGGGTCGCCGCCGCGGGATGGGACGCGTGCGTCGTCGTCAGCCCGGGCCAGGTGGTGCTCGGGCTGCTCCGGGCCAGGGAACTCCAGGCCGATCCCGGCCTCCTCATCGAGCGGGTCATGCGCCCGGGACCCAGCACCTACCGTCCGTTCGTGAGCGTGGCGGAGATGCGCCGCACGATGATGGACCGCGATCTGGACAGTTCCCCGGTTACGACGGCGGACGGCAGACTCGTCGGCCTCGTTCGGAAAAAAGACGTCGGCGCCCTGTAGCCCGGTCCCGGGCCGGCCGACATCGCGCGGCTGCTCCGGCGCCTGCCGCCTGCCGAGCGCGATGCGCTGTCCGGGCTCATCAGCCGGCTGCTCGTCGCGCACGCGGCCGATCAGGGCATCGACCTGTTCGCCACCGTCAGCCCCGGGGAACCCGGATCGCGGTTAGGCGTTTGCGATCGAATCGGTCGCCGGCCAAGACTGGGACTGACCGGCCCGCTGATGAGCGAGGAGGATGCCGTGGCCGAACTCGACCGGCTGGAAGCAGCGATAGGCGAATGCCGCGAGATGATCCGCGAAGCGCACGCCGCCACCAAGGACCTGAAGACCGCGGTGCGTGAGGCGAAGAAGGAGATGCCCGCCCTGGCGCGGGACGAGGTCGCCGCCCAGATCCAGCAAGAGGTGTCCCGGCAGCTCGAGGAGCTGGGCGAACGGACCCGGGCGGCCGTCGAGGCGGCGACGCAGAAGGTCATCGCCGAGTTCGACCGGTTCGGCGAGTCGCTGCTGGGCAAGGACACCTACTGGCAGACGGCCAGCGGGCGGCGTTCGGTGCCGCGACCTGACGCCGACGTAATCGCGCTCGACGTTCCGTCCGGCGAAGACCGGGGCTGATCCACATCGCGAGCGACCCGCGCTGACGGCTATTCCGGCGCCGTCGCGTCGCCCGGGTGGTGGTCAGGTCCGAGGTGGGGTCGTGAGCTATGGGCGGTTGATGCGCACGGTGCGGGTCACTGGGTGCGTCCTTCCGTGCTGAGCAGGACGACAACGGCGTCGTCATCGAGCTCCAGAGCGGCCCGCCGCTCGGGTTCGGCCAGGGCGCCGCGCGCCCCGGCCAGGCTCGCCGCCCCGCTCGGGCCCGAGGAGATGCCGAGCCGGCCGAGGTCCGCCGCGGCGCGAAGGGCATCCTCATCGCTGACGGCGATGGCCGCGTCGCAGCCTGCGCGCAGCACCGGCCACGCGGAGCTGGAAATGGTGCCGCAGTTGAGCCCGGCCATCACCGTCGCTGCGGTCGCCACCGTGGTGACACGCGCGGCAATCAGGCTCGCCAGGAGGCAGGCCGCGGTATCTGGTTCGACCGAGAGCACGCTCGGGTGCGGGGCGCCGGGGCGCCGGTAGTGCCGCACCACCGCCTCGGCCAGCGAGCCGACCCCGACCGGAACCGCCACCAGGTCCGGCGTCCCGCCGAGCTCGGTGTCGATCTCGTCCAGCAAGGTCTGGTAGCCCTGCACGATCCAGGCGGGGACCTGCTCGTATCCGGCCCAGGCGCTGTCCTGGACGAGGGCGCGGCCGGGCTGATCGTCGGCGAAGGCCGCGGCACGACGAACCGCGTCGTCGTAGTCGCCGTCGACCCACACGACCGTCGCCCCTTCGTCCGCGATGCGTGCGGCAGCCTCCGGGAGCATCACCACCGGGACGAACACGGTCGCCCCGACACCGAAGTGAGCCGCCATCCGGGCGACCGCGCGGCCGTGGTTGCCGTCGGTGGCGGTCACCAGAGCGGCACCGGGGCGTCTTTGCAGCACCTGGCGGCAAGCCCAGGAGGCGCCCAGCACCTTGAAGGCCGGCAGGCCCAGCCGCGACGACTCGTCCTTGACCAGCAGCCGGCCGACGCCCAGTTCGGAGGCGAGTTCGGGGACCGATACCAGCGGTGTGGGCGAGTAGCCCGGCAGCGACTGGTGAAAGGCGTGAGCGTCACTTGGCGAGGAGGAGCAGATCCAGTCCCGAGCGGTCGGCAAGCAGTACCAAGACGTCATGCGGCCCATTGTCCCCACCTTGGACTCATCGGGTCCTGTCGGCTCTGCGGCGGCGCCACGCTGAGGGCCTGGGGGTGATGCAGCATCGATGTGGCAGCCATGCGGCCGGGGCGACATTGACGTGGCAGCGATGTCGATGGCACTGGTGCCGGACTCATTCCCGCCGATTGACGTAATCTGCAGAACGCCTAAGGTGGGAGAGACGCTCGAATGCATCGGGCGGCACCGACTCCTGCACGGGTAGCTGCCATGAGACTGCGGCCGCATCGCCGGATCCTGGTCGAGTTGAGTCCGCGTGCCATCGCGCCCGGTAAGTACACGAGCCTGACGCGTAGCCGACCGACCCGGCAAAGGCGGACCCGCCGACTGCTCCGTATCGGCGTGTTGCTCACCGTTATCGGCGTGCTGCGGTTCGCCCGGGCGATACGGGCCCGCTGGGAGCCCTTGTTCCTTCTGGCCGGCGTGCTGCTCATGGTCGGCGGCTACTTCCTGCCCGGCGTCGGGTTGTTCTTCCCCGGTTTGCTGGTCATCACCGTCACCCTGCTGAAGGGAAATTCGGACCGATGGCGGGGGACGCCACCCGCCCAGGCAACTGGCGCGCGCGCAATTGAGCCGCCCATGACCGCCAGTTACTGGGCGGCGGTGCATAGCATGACCAGTTATCCACCCACGCGGTGCGGTGGGGGTCACGTACCACGGTGAGGTCCCGGTCGCTGCACCGCGGGACCCTGGGATGGCTCCAGGCCCCTGGATAGACTGCGGCGGTGAGCGTGACCGGCTGGCTGCTCGAAGGTGACCCCGCCATCCGCTGGCAGGTGCTGCGGGACCTCACGGACGCGCCGGCCGGCGAGGTGGCGGCTGAGCGAGCACGGGTGGAGCGCGACGGCTGGGGGGCGCGCCTGCTCGCACTGGAGGATCCGGACGGGCTCTGGGACGGCGGTGCTTGCTTCCCGGCGTCCTACGCCGGCGGCGAACCTGGGCAGCCGTGGACGGCCACGATGCACACGCTGCAGACTCTGCAGATCCTCGGGCTTGACCCGGAATCGGAGTCCGCCCGCCGGGCGATCGGGCTCGTGGCGGAGAACGGGCGCTGGGAGCACGCCGGGCAGCGGTACTTCGACGGGGAGGTCGAGCCCTGCATCAACGGCCGGACGATCGAGACCGGGGCGTACTTCGGGGTGGACGTGGCGGCGCTCGTCGAGCGGATCCGCACCGAGCCGCTCGCTGACGGCGGCTGGAACTGCGAGGCCGAGAACGGGTCGGTGCGGTCCTCCTTCGACACCACGATCACCGTGCTCGACGGCCTGCTTGAGTTCGAGCGCGCGGTAGGCGGCTCCGCGCCGGTGCGCGCGGCCCGCCGCGGCGGCGAGGAGTACCTGCTCGAGCGCGGCCTGCTCCGCCGCAAGAGCACCGGGACCATCGTGGACCCGGCGTATCTGGATTTCGCGTTCCCCTACTACTGGCACTATGACGTGCTGCGGGCGCTGGACTACTTCCGGCAGGCAGCCGCGGATCGCGATCCCCGGATGGCGGAGGCGGTGGCGGTCGTGCAGTCCAAGCGGCAGCCCGACGGCCGGTGGCTGCTCGACCGTATTCATCCGGGTCGCGTTCACTTTGATATCGAGGGCGGCGTCGGCACGCCGAGCCGCTGGAACACCCTCCGCGCTCTCCGGGTCCTCAACTGGTGGGACGGGGCCGCCTGACCGCCACCGGGCACTCCTGTGTCGCCGGGGCAAGCCGGTACGCCCGTTCGGCCCTCGCGGCCGGATCGACCCGCTGATCCGCTGGCGCACTGCGCGGCAGGGAACTCGCCATGACGCGAGCCTAGGACACTGTCGGCTCATGGCCGGGTCCTCGGCGCCGGCTTAGTGCCGCGCGCGGACGGGCCCGTTACCCCGCCACGGTAACGGCGACCGGGTCGGCGCTCACCTGCCCGCGTCCTGACCCGCAGGCATGGCATAGCTGCCGACCGCGAACCAGGGCTAGCCGTGAACCGAGGCGGTGTTGCTTCCGCGGGCACACGTGGCCTAGGAGTCGAAGGTCGGGCCGTACCATGGCACGCCAAGCGACCGGCAGGCCCGGGCGACGCTGTCCCGCACGACGTCATTGCTGACCACGAAAACGGCGTCGAACCGGTGCGCGATCCCGGCGACGCACGCCCCCACGTCCGGCCGTCCGCGGGAGGTATCGATCAGCGTGACCGACCCGCCGGCCAGCACCCGGTCAACCAGATCAGGGCCCATGGCGGCGCGGTGGCACCGGCCGATCCACAAACACTCGAACTGCACGGGCGACCGGCCCAGCAGATATGGCAGCACCGGCCCGATCCCCGCCCCGGTCGCCACCATGAGCACCCGGCGGTAGGCCTGCGCGTGATACATGAAGCCGTAGCCGCGCATCCGGCGTACCCACAGCCTGGCGGGGCCGTGCCCGTCCTCGACGTCGCTGGCCAGCTGCTCAGTCCAGTCGCCCGCGCGCCGGATGACCAGGCAGTACCGGCCGGCGCCCTCGGCGGCAGTGGTCGCCACCGCGAACGAGTGCCACTCGCGTCCCTCGCGGCTGACCCGGACGAATTCCCCTAGCGAGCGCCGTCCCGGAAGCGCGACCACGACCACCTCGCTGGTAACCGCGAGGAACTCGGCCGGCAGGCGGCGCACGCCCAGCCAGGGGTGGGCCACGAGCATGACGAGCACGGCAAGCAGCAGAACCGGCGGCTGGCGGAGCAGCCCGCCCAGGTCCGAGCCCGGCGGCAGCGACCGGGCCGCCTGGAGGGGAACGAGGAGCGCGAGGATGCCCAGCGCCGCCCAGCCGCCGAACCGGTGGACTGACTCGAAGCGGTTGTGCCGGGATTGGAGCACCCGGTCCCTGGCGGTGCGCGCCACAACGACCAGGATCGCGAACACGCCGGCGGACGCCATGCCCGCAGCCGGAGAGGACGGCACAGCGGCCGCGGCCGCAACCGCGAGCCAGGCCACGCCCGCGATCGCCATCGCGCGGTGCAGCTGCCCCAGGTGGTAGGTCAGCTGATGCAGCCGGTACGACCGGATCAGCCGGCCCAGGACGAACGCTCCGCGGACGATCCCATCGTGACGCGCCGCCACCGCGATGCAGAACGCCGCAAGTGACCACTCCACCGCGCGGCTGCCGACCCCGCCGCGGGCCACTGACCACGCGACGAGCCCGCCGTTGAGGGCGGCGGTGGCCGCGAACCACACGGCCCGCGCCTGCCCGCGCGGGCGGCCCGGATCAGGCGCCGGCCCCGCCGCTGCCTGCCGCGCCGTCGGCGAAAGTTCGGCAGTTCTCCCGATCCCGCTGCTCACAGGCCTGTCGGGCGCCCCGGTTCCCAGCATGTCAGTCCCCCGCCACCATCGCTGCCATCGACCTCACGACCCCAACAGTGCGCTGGTCAGCGCGGGTTGTCTGTCGGCGCGGCGACGCTCACGATGTCCGGTCGATGACTCGGCGCCCGTTTCCGTCCTGGCCGCCACGTCGGACGACCGGAAAGCGCATCCGCGACCTGCCGATCACCCTCGACAAGCTGATGTAACCCGTGATCGACCGGACGCGCCTGCCGGCAACCGGTTCCAGCCCGACGAACTGACCTGGACGGCGGCGGTGCAGATCTGGCAAATATGCCTGGTTGACAGCGCTGGCGCGAGTTCGCCACGCCCGCGCAGGAACTCGTTGCCTGCCTGGTCAGCGGAATGATCAGCGGCGTGCTCTGGTCGCCCTGGGCTGGCGGGGCATCCGCGGACGCTTCTACACTTGCCCAGATGGGGCTCATCCAGGCGCTGGCGTACGAGGTTCCCGAGCCACACGCAGCGCAGCGCGCCATGTGGCATGTTTCGTCATCACGGCCAGGTGCCTGGTTGTTCGCCAAGTCCGGGCCCCGACTGGACAGGTTTCTGCTGCGGCTGAGCAACGGCCGGGTCACGCTGGCGAAGTTGGTAGCGGGCGTCCCTGTCATCACCATCGTTACGACCGGCGCGCGCACCGGGCGGACCCGTACGACGCCATTGCTGGGCGTTCCCGTTGCCGACGACCTTGCCGTCATCGGGACTCGCTTCGGGCAAAAGGGCACGCCGGGCTGGTATTACAACCTCCAGGCCGATCCGGCGATCCAGGTTATCTACCAGGACAAGAGCACGGCGGCCGTTGCCCGCGAGGTGCAGGGAGAAGAGCGGCGGGCAATCTGGGAGCGAGCCCGCCAGATCTATGGCGGCTATGAAGCATATGCCCGGCGGATCAAGGACCGGCCGATCCATATCATGCTGCTCAGCACGCAGGCTCCGTCAGCCAGCGACCCCGGATAAGACTTGTCAGCACGCGAGGAATCCGCTCTGGCGGCACTGGCCTGTGTCTTCACGTGCCGGGTCAGGCACACCCGTCCGCACGCGGAAAGTGCCGTGCCAGGCCGGCGGCATCAAGCCAGTGGCCGCGGCTGGCGAGCAGCCCAGCGCGGGCCGCGCTTACGTACTGAGGCCGAGCTGGCGCATCCGTCTCATGTTGTCCTCGACCCCGAACCCGCCCGCCAGCTTCCCGTCGGCCACGCGGAAGATGTAGATCTCATCGACGTCTTGGAAGCGCCGACCCGTCGGCGGATGACCCATCCATTCCCCCAAGTGGGTTCCGGAGCACCGGAAATGCGCGGCCACTTTCTCGCTGTCGGCGACCAGGTCGACGATCTCCATCGTGAAGTCGGGGAAGGAGCCGCGGAATGGCCCGACCCACCGGAGTGCGGCCTCAGCGAACTCGCCCGTGGCTACCTCGTCAAGCACGTCCGGGTTGCCGGGATTGACCGCCTCCTCAACCAGGCGCCGGACCAGCAGCTTGTTCTGTTCGGCTTTCATTGGCGACCCTCATTTCAGCCTGGGCGGTACGTGCCGGGGCCGGGCACGGTCCGGCAGGCGGCCGCCGTCGGCGCCGGGATCAGGCTACGGCACGCCGGCTCCAGGCGATTGGCCCCTGGATCTGGCAGCAGGCACCCCGCGATGATGAGGTGCGGCCTGGGCAGGAAAGCTGATCGGAACCGCCGCACCTGGCCGCCGGGCGCGGCAGTCCGGATTCTGAGACATCCGGTCACCACAGTGCGGACGGTTGCAGGCTCAGGGGCCATGCCGGTCCCGAGGGCTCACCGCGGCGGCAGCCCAGTGGCCTGGAGTGCTGACAGAAAGGTGGTTAGCCTGTCGGGGCGGACGTTTCGGCATCGACGGCCAAACCAGCGGAGGCAGCGGATGGGCACGATCACGACAACCGATGGCACGGAGATCTTCTACAAGGACTGGGGCTCGGGCCAGCCGATTGTCTTCAGCCATGGCTGGCCGCTTTCGGCCGACGACTGGGACACCCAGATGCTGTTCTTCCTGCGGCACGGTTACCGTGTCATCGCCCATGACCGGCGCGGGCACGGGCGCTCCACGCAGACCAGCGACGGTCACGACATGGACCACTACGCCGACGACCTGGCGGCGCTGACCACCCATCTCGATCTCCGGGGAGCCGTCCACGTCGGGCACTCCACCGGCGGCGGCGAAGTCGTGCACTACATCGCCCGGCACGGCGAGGACCGCGTGGCGAAAGCGGTACTGATCAGTGCGGTGCCGCCGCTCATGGTGCAGACCGACGCCAACCCCGGCGGCCTGCCCAAGAGCGTCTTCGACGACCTCCAGGCCCAGCTGGCCGCTAACCGGTCCGAGTTCTACCGGGCCCTGCCGTCGGGCCCGTTCTACGGCTTCAACCGGCCCGGCGTGAAATCCTCTGAAGCGATCATCGAGAACTGGTGGCGGCAGGGAATGATGGGCGGAGCGAAGGCACACCACGACGGCATCGTGGCCTTCTCCCAAACCGATTTCACCGAGGACCTCAAGAAGATCACCGTGCCGGTCCTGGTGATGCACGGCGACGACGACCAGATCGTTCCCTACGCCGACTCCGGGCCGCTGTCCGCGCGGCTCGTGCGGGACGGGACGCTGAAGACCTACCACGGATTCCCGCACGGCATGCCGACCACCCAGGCCGACACGATCAACGCTGACCTGCTGGCCTTCGTGCAGTCCTGACCGGCGCCGCGGCTGGGCGCCGGCTGTGGCTCTGCACGCTGTGCACTCGAACAGGACAGGCTCTCATCCGAGGACGGAACATCCAGAAACGCCGCACAGTGTGCGCCAGCTCGGGCGCGATCTAGTCAGTGCCGGGTTGCCGGTCGTGGCCAGGGGTAACGTGATCGAAGGCGAACGAGACCCGTTCCCGGCTACGCGCTACGACCGTTGAGGCACCAGTCGGCACCTCCCCGGCCAGCCTGGCGAGTGCTCGTCTGGGTGGTCCGGCTCGGCTGCGGTGCCGCCGTACGGGTTTGTCATCACTGCGCGGAGGGAGACTCAGATGGCTACGAGGGATGCCGGTGGCGAGGATGCGCGGGTGGCGGTGCTGGGGACCGGCATCATGGGCTCGGCGATGGCCCGCAATCTGGTCTCCGCCGGGCTGCGTACCACGGTCTGGGATCGGTCGCCCACCGCAACTGCGCCGCTGTCCGGGGCCGGAGCGCTGGTGGCAGCGTCGCCGGCGGAGGCGGCCGGGGATGCGCACGTGGTGATCACGATGCTGCCGACCGCCGACGTGGTTAACTCGGTGATCTTCGCTGGCGGCGTAGCACAGGCGCTGGCTGAGGGCGCGGTGTGGGCGCAAATGGGCACGATCGGCCTTGCGGCCACGACCAGGATCGGCAGCCGGCTCGGTCAGCTGCGGCCCGATGTCATGTTCGTGGATGCGCCGGTATCGGGCAGCAAGGGCCCCGCCAAGGCCGGCCAGCTGCTCATCCTGGCGTCCGGTCCGCCCGCAGCGGCCGCGGCTGTGCGCCCGATGTTTGAGGCGATCGGCCGCAGGACCGTGTGGCTGGGTCAGGCCGGTCAGGGCAGCCGGATGAAGCTGGTCGTCAACGCCTATATGTCCGTGTTGATCGAGGGCGTGGCTGAGGCCCTGGAACTGGCTGGCCGGCTGGGCATCGATGGCTCTGAGCTGGCCGAGGCCATCGAGGGCGGCCCACTGGACGCGCCGATCGCGGACGCCAAGCTGCACAAGATGGAGCGGGCCGATTTCGCGCCCGAGTTCCCGCTGGAGTGGGCGCTCAAGGACGTGGACCTGGCGATCGCGGCCGCGGGCGATGACGAGCTGCCGCTGCTGGCCGCGCTGTCCCGCCAGTGGCGCGCAGCCGTTGACGCCGGCCACGGCCGGGAAGACGTCAGCGCCGCCCGCCTAGCGCTCGGCGGCCCCTAACACCCCTGATCGGCCTGATCGAGGTGCGAACCTAACCGCGTATTGCCCGGTGGGTGCGGCACCGGCGGGCACGGTGTGCCCGGTCGTATCGGACAGCGGTGCTGGTGTACGTCACGCCGGTGACATGCGCCGCGGTGACCGGCGACCGCGTGAGCTGCCTGTGTGCCCCGAACGCGCCGGCGAGGCCCTCTGTCATAGCCGACTCGAGGGCCGGATCAGCTGGGGCAAGCCTCGTGGACCCATGTCCCGCAGACACGCCTGCGGGCATCTTGCCGTGGCGTAACGGGCCGGCCGCAACGGCCGCAGCGCTGTCCGGCGGCACGTGCAGCGTTACTCTCCCATCCGGCCGGGTCAGCCTCGACCCAGCTGAGCCCGATCGGGCCGGAGCCGGTCACGGGCAACCCGGCACCCCCCGGGCAGAAATGCTCCAGATGCGCTTGGCGTACCCGCTCGCCGATCGGCACCCGGTCCCCGCCGTGCTCCGGTGCGTTCGGTCCTGCGCGGCCGGCGCTGCGCACAACAGGCAGCCCCCGGCCGCCGCCCTGGCGCTCGCGCTCAGCCACCCTGATCCGCTCCAGTCCCCGTACCCGGGCTTGCCCTTCTCACCGCAGGGCCTATAGCGACCTTACCGACACGGCGGACACCGGAACGCCGCACCGCCAACCTGGCGTTGCAGGCCGGCCGGGTCATCGATGCCGGGCACCTGTCCCTCGGTGCCCAGGTCCATGCGCGCCGGCCAGACCCGCCGCCAATATCCAGCAGTCGGGGTCGCGGCCCGATGACCGCACCTCCTTTCCAGCGCGGCATGCGATGGTGCCCCATCACCAAGGCCCCTTGCCCGCGCGTCAGGCCCGCCGCGGTCAGCCGTGCCCTCATGGACACCGTCTGGCCCGTGGCGGCCAGCGCCATCATCACCAGCGCCGCCACCCAGGCCGCCGGACCGGTGATTTCAGGGACCGGCGGGTCGCGCCGCAGGTTGTGAGTGCGGCTTGAAGTTCGCCGCATCCCGAACGCCGTGGTCTCCATGAAAGCCGGGGCGGCCCGCCAGCACCGCTCTTGCTCCACTCCGGCGCGCATAGTAGAACGAAACGATGGGGAGACAGGCAGCCGTCGTGCTTTACGTGCTCGCGCTGGTAGCCGTCGTGGTCGGCGTGGACGTCCTGTTCTTCAGGCACCACTTCTGGGAGCGGCTGACAGTAAACGCCGGAATTGTCCTGGTGTTCGCGGCGTTCTATTTGAGGTTCCTGAAGCGTTTATGAGCGCGGCGACGGCAATGCGGCTCACTCTGCCGCTGCTCTCCGAGCCGCCCAGATCGACCACTTCTGAAGCTGCGGAGCGCCTGACTTCACCATTGGAAGCACGCAGATCGGTTCGTGTTCATCGCTTGGTCGCGATGCGTTACTGCCAGGCGGCTGCCGGCCTCCCCGGCGCTCGCTGCGACTGCCGCCAGAACCTCTTCGGCAGCAGGCGGCCAGTTCCGCTCGGCATCGCTGCTCATTTCCCTGCAGACTGCTTTCGTGCGCGGCGTGGACATGGCCTTGCTGTGCCAGCATTTGCCCTGGCCGGCGTGGCGCTCACCTTGCTCTTCCAGGTCAGCCGCCGTGCACGTGCTGGTGCGGTCCGGCCTGGTTGCGGTCAGCGGGACGGCGGGACGGCGGGGTGCTGGTTGAAGAAGCGGAGGAACTCGGCGCTGGCGTCCGGCCCGCGGGGGTCGGTGTAGGAGCCGTGCGGGGCACCACCGGACCAGGCATGGCCGCCGTGGTGGATGGTCCAGCGCTCGGCCAGGGCCGTGCCCGCGGAGTCCTGGTAGCAGATGCGGGTGTAAGCATGGCCGCCGGGCACCTGCCCTGTGGTCACCGCGGCCGGCGGGGCGGCCAGGCGGTCCGGGCTGGCGGCCGCCAGGGCGTGGTCGATGAGGCCGGCGGCGTTGGCGGGGGCCACGATTGGATCCTGGTCGCCGTGGAAGACGATCAGCGGCAGGGGCCGGCCCTGGGGCCGGGCCGGGCGTGGCGGGCCCTGCTTCATCGCCGTGAGTGCGGAGGCCACGTCGTCGGCGGCGGCGTAGGGCAGCCCGGAGTGCACCCCGGCGGCGGCGTAGAGGTCGGGGTAGACCGCGGCCATCACCGCGGCCATCGCGCCCCCGGCGGAAAACCCGGCCACGTACACCCGGGCGGCGTCTGCCCCGTAGCGATCGGTGACCTGGCGGGTGATCCCGGCGATCAGTGACGGCTCGCCGGCGTCGCGGCGCTGGTGACCGGGGGCAAACCAGTTCCAGTACCTGCCCGCGTTCACCGAGGGGGGCTGCTCGGGGTAGGCGATGAGGAATGCCTGAGGCTCGGCGAGGTCGTTCATGCCGGTGGCGGCGGCGAAGGTCGCGGCGTCTTGGGTGCCGCCGTGCAGCATCACGACCAGGGGCAGCGGGGCGCCGGTGTGGCCGGCGGGAACGTAGAGCCGGTAGCCGCGGGTGCCGGCGGCGCTGGTGTAGGAGAAGGGGTCAAACCGGCCCGCCGGCCGATTCATGGCCGGGGCCGTGGGCCGGTGCGGCCGGCGGAGACCCCGGCCGCCTCGGCTGGGGGCCGCGCTGCGGCGGGTAACCCGGCCGGGATGGGCTTGGCCCGGTTGTGTCCTCTGGCCGGCGCGCAGCGCTGGCGGGCGAGCGGGGTGGCGGCCGGGCGTGCTGTCGGTCTCCTGCTCGGCGGAGGGCGCACCCGGCGCCTGCCGGGTCACTGCCGGGCTGGCCAGGGTTTGCTGGATGAGCGCGGTTGCCTCGACGAGGCGGCCCTGGCGGGTCAGGCGGGTGGCCTCAGCCATCGCCGCCATCTGGCGTGCGTCCATGGCGTGTCCCTTCTGGTGGTTGTCCTCGCCGGCCGCCCGCAGGACGGCCTGTGCGTTGGCGGGGCCGGCGAGCCGGGCAGCCGCGTGGTCACATCGGTTCAGGCGGTGCGAGGCGCCAGGGCGGCCTTTACCGCGGTGGGGGCCCGGAAGGCGCCGAGCACTTCCACCGAGGCAATCGTGGCCAGGGCCAGCTGGGGGGAGACATCGGCGGCGATGCTCGCCAGCCCGAGCACCCGGATATGGATCATCTGCCCGGCGTCGCGGATCTCCTCCAGGTCGCGACGGGTGTAGTGACAGCTGCCCAGGGTGAGGGTGCGCCGGGCCGCCGTCTGGTCAAGCGCCTCGCCCCGGGTGGCGAGCTGGGTGCGGATGGCGGTGCGGATGAAATCGGTGCGGTTGGCGTAGAAGCCTTCCTGGACCAGCAGGTCGATCTGCCCCAGGTCCACCAGTCCCAGGTTGATAGTGATCTTCTCGGTCTTCTCGCTCTCACCCCGGGCCATCCGTCCACCATCTTCTGGCCATCTTCTTACCATCCATATGGATGGTAACCTCGGGAACGGCGGCGATGCAACGGGCCAGCAGCAGTCTCCGTGAGCTACCCGTCTCCCCAGCCTCCGGGCAGCAACGGACATGGCCGACCCGGTGGGTCTGCCGCGGTTGAGCATTCCAGCCGGCCCGCAGCCCAGTGTGGATCAGCACAACACCTGGGGAGGCGTTCGCCCGGCTGCGGGCCTACGCTTATGCTCAGGACCGGCGCCTGGCCGACGTGGCCGGCGACATCGTCGCCCGGCGCCTGCGGCTGTCCCGCGACCAGGGTCCGGGCGGCGGCCCGTAACCAATCCCGGCAGCGCCGGCTGCGCCTGGCCCCGGCGGCGCTGCCGCGAGTCTCCCCCCGCTAGTGGCGAAAGGTGACCCAGATGGACACCGACCTGCTCTCGGACACCTTCGTCGATCTGGCTGACACGATGGTCGCCGACTTCGACGTCATCGACTTCCTGCACCTGCTGACCGACCGCAGCGTCGCCCTGCTGGGCGCGTCCGCGGCCGGGGTGGTGCTGACCGACCCGCGCGGCGAGCTGCGCCTCGCGGCGGCCTCCAGCGAGGAAGCCGGGCTGCTGGAGCTGTTCCAGCTGCAGAACGACCAGGGCCCCTGCCTGGAGTGCTTCCGCACCGGCCGGCCCGTCACCGCTGCCGATCTGGCCGGCCCGGCCCCGCGCTGGCCCCGGTTCGCGCAAGCCGCGATGCAGGCCGGGTTCCGGACGGTGGAGGCGCTGCCGATGCGGCTGCGGGGCCAGGTCATCGGCGCGCTGAACCTGTTCCGCGCCGAGCCGGGCCCGCTCGAGGCGGCGGAGCTGCGGATCGGCCAGGCGCTCGCCGACGTGGCCACCATCGGGCTGCTGCACGAGCGGAACGTGCGCCGCCGCGAGACCGTCGCCGAGCAGCTCCAGGCCGCGCTGAACAGCCGGGTGATCATCGAGCAGGCCAAGGGCAAGCTCGCCGAGCGGCTCGGCATCGACATGGACCGCGCCTTCACCATGCTGCGCGATTACGCCAGGAACACCAACCAGCACCTGACCGACGTCGCCCGCGACTTCGTCGGCGGCGCCTCGGCGGAGTTCCCGCCGCCAGCGCGCCACCGGCCTCCCCGCCATGGGTATAGTGATGGGCCGCGCCGGATGCGGTCCTGAGGAGGCGTTCGAGCGGCTGAAAACGCTCAGCCAGCGCGAGCACCGGAAGCTGTCCGAGGTCGCCCGCCACCTGGTAGGCCAAGCAGCTGCCCGGGCCCCGGCCCGGCACAGTGGCGGCTCAGCCAGGACCGATGCCCCCGCGCCGCGGTAGCACACCTGCTTCCCGGGCGAGCATGCCAACTACGCCGCAACGGCTACACCGGCCGTTACCTGACCGGCTGAGGGCCTTGGCCCGGACCGGTCATCGCGCCGCAGCCAGCAGGTCGCTCCGGTGCCGCACGCACCAGCTCCGTGCCCGGGTGGCCTCCTCCGCGACCATGCGCCAGTGGTCGGCGAAACCCCGGTGGCCGGCGGCGGCCGCCTCGGTGACGATCGCGTAGGTCCAGTCGTGGTTGGCCACGACCGCTTCCGCCACGCGACGGCGCTCGGCCCGGGATAGCCCGCTGGCGTAGAGAAAGATCCGGAACCTCTCCAGCGCGCGGCCCTGCCGGGAATCGGCGATGTCCTCGTTGTCGGCAAGCGGCGCCCAGTACCGCGCCGCCGAGGCGAAGTCCCAGATCGCGCTGCCGGGCCCGGCCCAGTCGAAGTCGATGAGCGCGACGGCCCGGCCGTCGCGGAAGACTAGGTTGGCCGGGTGGACATCGTTGTGGCTGACCAGCCCGGTCCGGAAGCGGGCCGGGATCGGCCGGGGCCAGACATACCCCGCCGGGTCGAACGATGCCGCGGCACGGTGGTAGCGGCGCAGCAGGTCGGCGACGCTCACCAGCGTGGCATCGGTGAGCATATCGTCGGCAAGCGGCGGGACCGCGGCCTGGCCTTCCATGTAGGTCAGCACCTCGGTGGCCGAGCTGACCGCCAGGACACGGGGCGCGCCGTCGAAGCCGGCCGCCGTTAGGTGGGCGAGGAGGGCGTGGGTTGCGCGCCGGCAAGGCGCGGTCGGCCGCCGCACGGTGCCGCCGACCCGGATGACCCGGCCGCGGTTGGCGGTGGCGCCGGGCAGCGGCTCGCCTGCGGGCAGCAACTCGCCCGCCCGCCGGCCGTCGACGCGAACCGACAAGCCGGCCATGCTCTCCTCCAGTCCAGCCGGTCTGGGCTCTCATATAAGCGCCCCAGATCTAATGTTCCCAGCTTTTCTGGATTGTGCCCAGTATTCATTGGCGCCGCGGACGTCGGCCGGCACCTGGCGGTGCTCAGCTGCCGGGCACGACCTGGATCTTGATGCCCTCGCCGGCCCGGACGCTGGCCAGCGCGTCAGGGAACTCCGCGAGGCCGAATGGCGGCCCGAGCAACGATGCGGTGTCGATGGCGCCCGCCGCCATCAGGTCGGTTGCCGCGCCGAAGCTGTTCAGCACCGCCATCGACCCGAGCACGGTGATCTCGTCGTTGTAGATGCGGAACGGCGACAGGGACACCATGGCGTCACCGTTAGTGACGCCGAAGATCAGCAGGCGGCCGCCGCGGTCGAGGGATCGGAAGCACTCCTCGATCGCTGCGGGAGCGCCGGTCGCGTCCACCGCCACGCCGAACGTGCGATGGTCGAGCGCGGCGACATCCTCGGCGGCGCTGGCCGCGCCGAGCGTCTTCGCGGCCTGTAGTCGCGCCGCCTTGCGGTCCACCACGTTGACCGAGCGGGCGCCCGCCCTGATGAGCAGTTGCAGCAGCAGCAGGCCCATGGTGCCGGCGCCGGTCAGCAGGATGTCCTCGCCGATGACCGGGCCAATGCGGCGCAGACCGTGCACCGCGCAGGACAGCGGCTCGATCAACGCCGCCTGGGCGTCGTCCACGCTATCCGGGATGCGGTAGGCGTTGGCGGCAGGAACGGCGACGTACTCGGCGAAGGCCCCATTGACGGTGTCGCCGATGGCATTCCAGTTCGCGCACAGGTTCCCGCGCCCGCTGCGGCATGCCGGGCAGTAGCCGCAGAACAGCGACGGATCCACCGCCACCCTCTCCCCGTCCCGCCAGCCGGCGGGAACCCCCTCACCGCGCGCGACGACATGGCCGCCGAACTCGTGGCCGGGGATGATCGGGTATGGCGTGGGCGGGAACTCGCCGTCGGCGATGTGCACGTCGGTGCCGCAGATGCCGCAAGCCCCCACCTGGATCACCAGTTCACCGTGGCGCGGTGCCGGATCAGCCGTCTCGGTGACCGTCAGCTTTCCTGGTTCCTCCCAGATAACAGCGCGCATCATGTCCCCTCGTGGTTGTCGATTCCGGCTCCGGTCCCCGGCGGTTCAATCGCCGATCCGGAGACCGGTGCCCGCGTCGAACAGGTGAAGGTGACCGGTGTCGATGGCGACCTTGACGACCTCGCCCGGGCGGGGGTGCTGGCGGCCGGATCTGACGATGACGCTGCCCGCCGGATCATCGGCCAGGTGGCCGTAGATGTAGGAGTCGCTGCCGAGATCCTCGACCAGCGCGACCTCGACGGTCAGCTGGCCGTCGCCGATCGACAGGTGCTCCGGCCTGATCCCGGCGACCAGCTTGCCGTGGCCCTGGACGGCGCGCAGCTGCGCATCGGAGGGCCGGAGCAGGACGCTGCCCAGCCGGATGCCGTCGCGCTCCGCCGCGGCGTCGAACCGGTTCATCGACGGCGAGCCGATGAACGAGGCCACGAACACGTTCGCGGGCCGGTCGTACAGCTCGGTGGGGGAGGCGAACTGCTGGAGCTGGCCGGCCCGCATGACGGCCACCCGCTCCCCCATCGTCATCGCTTCCACCTGATCGTGGGTGACGTAGACGGTGGTCACCCCCAGTCGCCGCTGCAGCTCTGCAATCTGGGTCCGGGTCTGCACCCGGAGCTGCGCGTCCAGGTTCGACAGCGGCTCGTCCATGCAGAACACCTTCGGCTCGCGGACGATGGCGCGGCCCATGGCCACCCGCTGGCGCTGACCGCCGGACAGGTTCCGAGGCTTGCGGTCCAGCAGCGGTTCCAGCTCCAGCATCCGGGCTGCCTCGCGCACCCGCCGCGCCCGTTCGTCCTTGGACACGCCGTGCATCTTGAGCGCGAAGCCCATGTTGTCGCCGACCGTCTTGCTCGGGTACAGGGCGTAGTTCTGGAACACCATCGCGATGTCCCGGTCGCGGGACGGCACGCCGGTCATGTCCTTGCCGCCGATCCGAATAGCCCCGGCGTCGATCTCCTCCAGGCCGGCCAGCATCCGCAGCGCGGTGGTCTTCCCGCACCCCGAGGGGCCGACCATGACCACGAACTCGCCGTCGGCGATGGCGAGCTGGAGGTTGTCCACCGCTGGCCGCTCCGCGCCCGGGTAGATGCAGGTCGCGCTGTCGTAGGTGACCTCAGCCATGATCAACTCCCGTGTTCACTTGATGGCCCCGAAGGACAGGCCACGGACGAGCTGGCGCTGCGCTATCCATCCGGCGAGGATGACGGGCAGGGTCGCCACCGTGGCCGCGGCGGCCAGCTGGGCGAAGTACAGGCCCTCGGACGAGATGAAACCGACCAGGAACACCGGGACTGTGGCGGCCTGGGTGGCGGTGAGGGTGACCGCGAAGAAGAACTCGTTCCAGGCGAAGATGCAGCAGATCAGCGCGGTGGCGGCCAGGCCGGGCGCGACCACCGGCAGGATGACCTCCATCACCGTCTTGCGCAGCGGCGCCCCGTCCATCTCCGCCGCCTCGAGCAGCTCTCCCGGCACCTCCAGGAAGAACGACCTCATCATCCACACCGCGATCGGCAGGTTCATGGCGGTGTAGAGGATGACCAGGGTGAAGATGTTGTCCAGCATGTGCAGATTGCGGGCGGCGATGTAGATGGGGATGATCGCGGCGACCACCGGCAGCATCTTCGTGCTGATGAAGAAGAACAGCACGTCGCGCGTCTTACGCACCGGGCGCAGCGACAGCGCGAACGCGCAGGGCGTCGCCAGCAGCAGGACGAGGATCGTGGACACGAGCGTGGCGAACGCGGAGTTCGCGAGGTACGGCCAGATGCCGCTGGAGAACACCGTCCGGTACTGGGACAGCGTCGGGGAGAACACGATGTGCGGCGTGTTGGTATAGGCCTGCGCCTCGGTCTTGAACGAGGTGAGCACCATCCACAGCACCGGGAAGAAGAACACGATGCCGACGATCCAGGCGGCGATCCCCACGACGGTGTGGTTCCCGCGCTTCTTCCTGGAGACCACGGGTGCCGGTGCTGCCGTGGCGGTGCCCGGCTCGGCCGTGCCGATGTCTGCGCTTGCCATCATGCCGCCTGCTCTGTTCCGGAGAACGTCTTGAAGATCAGCCGCAGCGCGAAGGTGGCGATGATGATGGTCATGATGACCACGATCACGCCCATGGCGGCCGCCTGGCCGACCTGGAAGCCGAGGAAGGCCCGCTGGTAGATGTAGAAGGGCAGGTTGGCGCTGGATATGCCGGGACCGCCCTGAGTCATCATGTAGACCGCGTCGAATTCGTTCACGATGTAGATGGCGCCGAGCACGATGCCCAGCTCGATGTAGCGGCGCAGGTGCGGCAGCGTCAGCTCTCGGAAGATGGCCAGCGGCCGGGCGCCGTCGGTGCTGGCCGCCTCGAGGATGTCCTTGGGCTGGCTCTGCAGCCCGGCGAGCACCAGCAGCATCATGAACGGCGTCCACTGCCAGATCAAGTCGATCATCACCGAGCCGAGCGGGAACTTGCTCAGCCAGTCGAAATGACCGATGCCGAACGGCCGGAGCAGGAAGTTCACGATGCCGAACGTGGGATCCAGCATCACCGTCTTCCACACCAGCGCGGAGGCAACTGGCATCACAAGGAACGGCGTTATCAGCAGGGTGCGCACGACGCCGCGGCCGATGAACTTGCGGTCCAGCAGCAGGGCCAGGCCGACGCCGATGGCCATCGCGATGAGAACCGTCCCGACCGTCATGACCACCGTGTTCAGCGCCGTCGTCCAGAACTGGCTGTCCTGGAACACATTGATGTAATTGTCGAGTCCGACGAAGTGCTGGGATCCGGGGCGCACGAGGCTCCAGGACTCGAGCGAGTACCACAGCGTCAGCAGGAACGGCAGCTGGGTGACGATGATCGTGAAGACCAGCGCGGGCAGCAGCGGCGCCCGGCGTGCCCAGCCGACGCGTCGGCGGTCGGGACGGGCCGGGGCGGGCTGCGCGGTGGCAACCGGGGAAGCGATCGCGGTCATCGTGACCTCCGTTCAGATGCGTTGCCGGCCATCACGCCGCCGTTAGCCGGTCCGGTAGGTGTCGCCGACGGCCTGCGCGTACCGCTGCGCCTGGGGGAGCGCGGACGCTACCGACTTCTGACCGGCGATGGCCGCGCTGAACTGCTCGCTCACGTTCGTGCCGAGATCCTGGAATTCCGGGATGTCCAGGAACTGGATGCCGGTATACGGCACCGGCAGCACGGTGGGATGCGCCGAGTTGGCGGCGTTGATCGACTGCAGCGTCAGCGGGCCGTAGAGAGCCGACAGCTTCCGGTACTGCGGTATCTGGTAGCTGGAGAACCGGCTTCCCGGCGGGACGTGGGACCAGCCCAGCATGCTGCCCGCCATCCTGATGTAGGACTTCGACGTCATCCAGGCGATGAAGTCCCACGCCTGCTGCTTGTGCGGGCAGGTGGACGGGATGGCCAGGGACCAGGTGTAGAGCCAGCCGGACGGGCGGCCGTCCTGGCTGGGCGCCCAGGCATAACCATTGCGGCCGACCACCTTGCTGCTCTGCGGGTCCTCGATGACGCTGACGGCAGAGGTCGCGTCGTACCACATGGCCGCATCGCCCTGGCCGTACAGCGTGGCGCATTCGGAGAACCCGGCCTCGGGCGCGCCGGGCTCGCCGTATTTCTGCACCATCGACACGTAGGTGCTCAGCGCGCGCGTCACCTGGGGACTGGTCATCTGCGCCTGCCAGGCCGGATTGAACCAGCGGCCGCCGAACGAGTTGATCACGGTATCAATCGGCGCCAGGTTCTCCCCCCAACCAGAGAGCCCGCGCAGGCAGATGCCGGCCATTCCGGTCTTCGGGTTGTGCAGCCGGGCGGCGATCTGTTCCACCTGATCCCAGGTGGGCCGGGTCGGCATGGTGATGCCGGCCTTGGCCATCAGGTCCTTGCGGTACATGAGGAACGACGACTCGCCGTAGAACGGCACCGAGTAGAGGTCCCCCTTGTGCGACAGAGTCGCCCGCAGCTGGGGCAGGAAGTCGCCGGCGTCGTAGCCGGGGGTGGCGTCGATGTACGGCTGGAGGTTCGCCAGCCAGCCGTTGGCCGACCACATCGGCGTCTCGTAGTTGCTGATCATCACCACGTCGAATTCGCCACCATGGGTGGACACGTCCGTGGTGATCTTGGCACGCGCCTCATTCTCCGGCAGCGACACGAAGTTGAGGTGCACGCCCGGGTGCTCGCGCTCGAACAGGTAGGACAGGCTGATCGCGTCCTGCATCTGCGAGTTGGACACGATAGCCACCGTCACCGTCGTCCCCGAGGTGCCGCTGCCGAAGAGCTGCTTGGTGCCGGTGGCACAGCCGGTCAGGGCAAGCGCCGCACCACCGGCCGTGCCGGCCAGGAAGGCGCGCCGGGACAGCAGCATCGCAGTGGAGCCGTGGGCCGGGGGATCCGGGGTCTCGTCGTCGGGTCATCGCGCGTCCCGTCGTCCAGGTGGGCTTGCCCATGGGGGTTCGCCCGCATTGCTGCTCATCTGAGCGGTATCCGCTCAAATCGCTCAAGCGATAATCACCATCCTGAGCTTGCCGCTAGCCAAAGTCAAGACCGTGCTGTAATAAAGAGTTCAGTACGCTCAAACGAGCGGAACGAGTCGATCAACGGGGGAGAGCCATGGTCGGCCTTTCCACGACCCGGCCCTCGGAGATCGTCCTGGCCGCCAGGGTGGCGCGGGAGTTCTACCTCGAGGGCATCTCGAAGGTCGACATCGCCGACCGGCTCGGCATCAGCCGGTTCCGGGTCGCCCGGCTGCTGGACGCGGCCCGCGCGTCCGGGATGGTGCGCATCGAGATCGCGCTGCCCGGCGGGTCCCTGGACGCAGGGCTGTCCGCGGAGTTGTGCGACGCCTTCGGCCTGAAATATGCCTTTGCCTTTGACTTTCCCGACCACAACGAGGTCGCGCTGCGCCGTCGCGTGGGCGAGGCGGCCGGCCCGGCGCTGATGGACATCATCACGCCGGACGATGTGCTCGGCCTGTCCTGGGCGCGGTCGCTGAGCGAGCTGGCCGCGTCGCTGACCAGGATGCCGCCGTGCCCGATCGTCCAGTTGACCGGCGCGGTCCCGCCGCCCGGCGGCCGGGACCTGCTTGGAACTGGTGCGCTCTGTGGCCCGGGTCGGCGGCGGTACCGCGCATGTCTTCTACGCGCCGATGATCGTGGACAATGCCGAGACGGCCGCCGCCATCCGTCGGCAGGCCGACGTGGCGGACGCGCTGGCGCTGGTCCCTTCGGTGACGATCGCGATGGTGGCGATCGGCGCCTGGGCGCCCGGACTGTCCACCATCTACGACGCGTGCAGCCCAGCGGAGCGAGCAGAGATCGCCAGGCTCGGCGTCTGCGGGGAGACGGCCGGCGTCTTCCTGGGGCAAGACGGCCGTCCCGTACCGACCGCGCTGGACAGCCGCATGATCGTGACGCCGGGGCCGGTTCTGGCGCAAATCCCGTGTGTCATCGCCGTCGCCTACGGCGTGCCCAGGGCTGCCGCAGTCCGTGCGGCGATACGTGGCGGCATGATCAAGGGCCTGGTCACCCACACCAGCCTCGCCCGCACCCTGCTCGGCCTCGCCTAGCCGCGAGGTCAGGCTGCCCCGGATTGCAGCATTTCGGTCAACGGGCGGCGGGCGCCGATGCGCGCCGGGATGGTGGTGAGCGCGGCCACCACGATCCCGGTCCCGGCCACTACGGCGATTGGCCACCAGGCCGACGCTGGCGCTGCCGTACTGGCTGGCAATCGTGAACAGCCCGAATCCCGCAGGAGATGCCGAGCAGGCGCCCACAAGCGCGGGAACGACCCGCGCCACGTCACCTGGCCCGGCCATGGGCACGAGAAATTATCGCCAGGATCCTGGCAAGCGGAAGAAACGGCAACGACGCGGGCGTCGGCTCGCATTACGGGAAAGCTGACGGAGCCTGGCGTGCCTCCCTGAGCAGGTGGGGCGGTGCGCCAGTGTTCCCCTGGATGCTCCCGGGCTTGTATGTGCAGCCAGGTGAGGTGCCTATCTGGCCGGTTCTGCCTGGACAAGATCACAGACCTGGTTAACCAGCCAAAGGCCGTTACCGCCCAGCAGCCCGATCGGAGGGAGCCCGATACCTGACAAGCGGATCAGCGATCTGGCCGGTGTCGGCTACCTGGCAGATGATCTCTTCTCTGGTCCGCCAGACGTGCACCGTCCGCCGCCGCCAGTATGGCGCAGGGTGTTGCCGGCGAGCTCGCTGATAGCCAGCACCAAGTCAGGGATGCGCGCCGGCGTGAGCCCCTAGATCGGCGCTTTCCCGTAGTCAACGAGTTGATCACTCACCTTATCCCGACGTGATTTTCCGCATCAGCTGCTGGTTCTCCGCCGACGCCGGAGCTGTGATCACCTTGCTCCGGTGCAGCCGCGGGCCAGACGTCGCTGTACGCGACATGCCAGCGAGCACTGCGGCCGAACGGCGTGCTCGCCCGCACCTCCGGAGGCCTCGTCGGGGCAGGTTTGCCTGAGCAGGCGTGCCTTGCCGGTGACCCGGTCGGTTCCCGCGTAGACCTTGACTCGGATCGAGCCGCTCGGCAGCCGGTGTATGTGGCCCTTGCTGGTCTTGGCCATGACGGCACAACAGCCCGATCAGGTGCACCCGGTCCACGACCCGGTCCACGCTCTCGAATGCTAGCGTTCGAATTTGCACTTCTAGCTGGGAGCCGCCTATGGGAATCGAACCGATGACCTACGCATTACGAGGAGGATAGAGCCATCCACGGGCGTCCAGACGGTCACACCTGCCCTGCTCGCGCGGCTTCTCGTCCCGCACGCGTCCGAGGTGGTCCAGGGCCGTTGTTAGCAGATCCGTTAGCACAGCCGGTCCGCGACCACCGCTCCGGTGCCTCCTTCCCCGGCCGCGCCGCGCCGCGTCGGTCCCTGCTGGGCTGCCCGGCCGGCGGGTGCGCGGCCGACGATTACGTGTCGGCTTTTCCATCTGCGCCGTCCTGGCCGTCGGCCCTGTGTCTGGCCTGGCCGCCTTCGGCGTAATCGCTGGTCTACCCTGCTGTGCCGAGGTGGGCGCTGTAGTACTGGCGGAGGGCGTCCTCTTCGCTTTCGCTGATGCGCGCGTCCGGGTCGATGTTAGGGGCATCCTTAACCTGGTCCTTGGACACGGCCAGCACGACCAGCTGCTCGCCGTCCAACCGGGATCCGCGGATCGGCGCGAAGCTCTGCCGGGTCCCGAACAGGCCGGTCTCCACAAGGATCCATTCGGGCTGCCCGGTCTGGTCGCCGAGGTACACCTTGGTGATCTTGCCGATCCTGTTGCCCTCGGCGTCGACAGCGGCGCGGTGGATGTATTGCTCAGTGTCCCGCGGCGTGGTCATGGCTGTCTTCCTTTCCTCCTTGCCATATGCCGCTTGCCATATGCTGCGTATGCCGACATCCCGGCTATGCGACGAGGTACAAGACATGCCGGGCTACCCAGCGAGGACAGCCACAAACAGCGCCGTCGCATGACCGTCCCTTTTTTTCAGGAGAATGTCCGGGTCTGCGCGAGTCCACCGCAGTCCGCCTGATCAGGCCAGATGACCTGCTCGGGCGTCTCGGTGTCCAGGATCGGCCCCACGTGTCCACAGCCGTTGTTAGCACCGCGTTAGCAGCTGGCCTCTGTATCCGGTGGCCCTTGACCTTCCGCTCGCGGAGCGAGGGGGCAGGCTCGTGCGCCGGTGACTCGGGCGTCGCCCGAGACAGTAACAACACCGCAGCGGCCCCGGCCTATGCGCACAGAGCCGGAGCCGTTGCGTCGGGCCATACTTGCTCGTCAGCCGAGCTTGGCGATCCCCTTTTGCACGTCATCGCCGCTCATTACCGGGATAACCTCCACATCGGCATTCAGTTCCTGGAACCATGGCTCCGCGAACGGGACCATATCGGACGGGTCCGGCATGTCGAACACCATGAACGCTGTCCGCCGCCCCTCAGAGGGACCGAAGTACATCGCTTCCGGCTTCCAGCGCTCCGCGGCGGCTTGGATAAGCTTGCCCATGCGCCCGTCCCTGACCGCCTGGCTACCAGACTCGACCGGAACCGTGATCCTGGCCATAACTCGCATGACTACCCCTCCCCTGGGTGCGGCCGCGCCGGTCCGCCGCTTCCCCTGCGCCTGACCCGGGAGAGTGTCCTCCAGCCGCATCGACTGGGTAGCGGGCATCTCGCGAGCCCCTTGCCCGGCAGCGCATACTTGGGGAAAGTCTACGCCGGGCAGCACAGTCTGGACAGCCCTGCCGTTTGCAACACCGTAGCCCGCATCTGGTCCGCGGCTACCCCAACCGGGTGGCGCTCAGAGCCTATTCCTCTTGTCCGTTAATGCCGCAGCAGACCGCATCAGACCGTCCCCATCGGGCACGCGACGGGCACGCTACAGTAGCCGTGGCCTCTTCGTCCCGAAGCCAAGTACAGGCGCGGACTGCCAGCGCCGCAGCATGCTTAGCCTGGGAAAGACCGTCCGTGGGTGTCCGCTGGCGTCCGCCGCTGGCCGTGGCGATTGTCACTCACATTGTCACTCAGCCGCTCGTTAGGGCCTGGCCAGCCTGCTGGTATGCGACGACGCCAGGCAGGTTGACCGTCTTGACTAACGCGCCGAGCCCGCGTGCTATCGCCGGGCAGGGCGACTAGGGTTTGGAGCTATGCCAGACGATAAAGCTCATCTCAGTTCTCCCAGCGGTTCTGCTTCGCCCGGCCCCGGAATGAGTGCCCAGCGTATGCTGGAGCCCTTGAGCGAGGCCGACTGCATGCAGCTGCTCGCCAACGGCGGTGTCGGGCGTCTGGTCTACAACAGCCGGTATGGGCCCACGGCGCTGCCGACCGTGTACAAGGTCGACGGCGGGTCGATTGTCTTGGGCACGTGGGACCCCGCCCTGTTCGACGAAGACTTGCGTACAGGTATCGCGCACGCCGAGTACCAGGTGGCCGTAGAGGCCGACCAGATCGACCTGGAGGCGCGCGAGGGGTGGATCGTGCTGGTCCGGGGAGCGGCGCATCATCTGGATACCGAGGCCGAGCGCGCGCCGGTCATCGGCGCCGGACTTGAGCCGTGGATCGAGGGGGTGCCTGCGCACTTCATCCGGGTGACCCCCACCAGTATGTGGGGCAACCGGGTCCTCCGGGCATGATGCCAGCGGCAGTGTGACTCGTCGGAGCAAGGCTGAGCATCTGGATGCAAGCTATGGGCGCGTCCCTGCTCGTGGTCAACCCGTGCAGCCCAGCGCGTGTGCGGACGCTCGTCCAGGATAGCCATTGCGCGCATGGGTTGCTGTGCCTCGCTGCTGTACGGGCTGCCGTCTGGCGGCCGGATCGGTGTCAACCTCGTCTTTGATGCGAGCATGCGCGGGGCGCTTTGCTCGATTCAGCCCAGCCTGTATAGTACAGCTGTGACTGTATCAGTTCAGGTGGACCTGGGAACCCTCGCCCGTGTGGGCATGGCGCTGGCCGACCCGACGCGCCGCCGGGTCCTCGTGAATCTGATCGATGGTCCTGGCTATCCGTCTGAGATGGCCGAGGACTTCGGCACCAGCCGGGCGAACCTGTCCAATCACCTGACCTGCCTGCGTGAGTGCGGCCTGGTGACGGCGACCGCGGAAGGGCGCCGGGTCCGCTATGAGCTGGCCGACGAGCGGCTGGCCGATGGGCTGCGCATCCTTGCCGCGCTTGATCTGCCTGGCTGGTGCCAGTGATGTCACACCGTTCTCGTCCTTGGAGGTGACCGGATGTCCCGGGTTCAGCTCTCGATCAATGTCAGCGACTTCGACGCGGCGGTGGCGTTTTACTCCCGGCTGTTCGGCGCGGCGCCCGCCAAGCTGCGCCCGGGCTATGCCAACTTTGCCCTCGATGATCCGCCGTTGAAGCTAGTGCTGAACTCGCCCGGCAACGGGCCAGGCGGCACGATCAACCACCTGGGCGTGGAGGTCGGCTCGACCGAGGAAGTCACTCAGGCTGGGACACGGCTCGACGCTGAGGGCCTGGAGACCGAGCCCCAGCCCGGCGCGATCTGCTGCTACGCGCTGCAAGACAAGGTATGGGCGCACGATCCCGATGGGATGGCCTGGGAGTACTACACCGTCCTGGAGCACATCGAGACGCCATGACTTCACCGCTCCCCTGGCCGTCACCACTAACCGGCCAGCGCGATGACACCGGGCAGGTGGCGGTGTCGGCCGATTGGCTCAAGCTCGCGCGCCTGGCCCGGCTGTTGTCCTGGCTCACCCTGGCCTGGATGGGCATCGAAGGCGGGGTTGCGATCGGCGCGGCGATCGTGGCCGGGTCGGTGGCGCTGCTGGGGTTCGGCCTGGACAGCGGCATCGAGGCCATCGCAAGTGTCATCGTGATCTGGCGGTTTACCGGGTCCCGGCTGGCTAGTGCGACTTCCGAGCGGCGCGCTCAGCAGCTCGTAGCGGTCAGCTTCTTCCTGCTCTCGCCGTACATCGCCGCTGAAGCTATCCACTCCCTGGTGGCCGGTGACCGTGCTGAGACCAGCGTCGTCGGCCTGGTCCTGACTGCCGGAACGGCCATCTTCGAACCCGCCCTCGGGGTGGCGAAGCGGCGCATCGGCGTCCGGCTCGGGTCGTCGGCCACTGCGGGGGAAGGAACGCAGAATCTACTCTGCGCCTACCTCGCGATCGCGGTGTTCGCGGGGCTGGCCGCCAACACGCTGCTCGGAGCCTGGTGGCTCGACGGCGTGGTCGCGCTCGGGATCGCGGGCTGGGCGGTAGTCGAAGGACGACGAGCCTGGGCCGGGAAGTCGTGCGGTTGCGCATGCGAGCCAGGTGCGCAGTGTGCAGCACAACCTTCAGATCCGTAGTGATCTACAGTCGCGTCCACTACCTGCTCATTCCAGCGCTGACCTGCTGAAATACTTGTCAACGATGCGCAGTGAGCGGCAACCTTGAGCGTTGTTGTAAGGCCAAAATAGGGCCAGCCATGTCTGACCATCGACCCGAAGCTGGCAGCCAACCACTTGTCAAGACAGTGGGTTGCTGTACCTCACTGCCGTACGGGGCAACTGGCGCGAACAAGAACACCGTCAAGGGATGCTTGACACTGATCCCTGCTCGTAAGCTACCGGCGCGGTATCGGCTACCGTCGTTCAGCTGGCCATCGGGCCTTTCTGAGTCCGATTCAACCGTCAGAAGTTATGCCTTTGTGGTCAACGGGTGGTGGTCAGCTCGCGGGCTTGCGCCGCGTGAGCCAGCGATACCAGTGGCGTATTCTCTCGCGCAACCGGGGGCTCTGAATACCCAGCTGTGCGTCCCGAGCGGCACTGCTCTCCAAGTGCGCCTGCCGCTCACGGCTCAGTTGCTCTGCTTGGCGAAGGTCGTGCTGAGGTGGTGGTCCGAACAAGATGGCCTCTTGATCTTCGCCCATAGGCTCTGGCGACGCGCGTTGCTTTAGTGGTGCAGGGCTAATGATCTCACCGCATACAGCCGGAGGCTACCCCTGATCAGCGCAGCCGAGATGACGGCACGACGCCCATCTAGATGACCTGATTCATAGGCACTCAGTCTAATTAGGGGAGGTCGCTGTCGTTGAAGGTTCGTCGCGCGCCGATCGGACCTGGCCTCTGGCCTGGCCCTCGCCGTCAGGCCCGCTGGGCTGGCAGAAAAACACCCCTGGATTTTGATTGTCAAGCGGCTGCGGGAAGTTTTACGCGGTGTGACCAGGCGGTTGCTTCGTCGTAGAGGGTGCGGGTCTTCAGGCAGCCGTGCAAGATCCCGGCTAGCCGGTTAGACAGGGCTCGCAGCGCGGCGTCGTGGTCCAGGCCGCGGTCGCGTTGCTCGTCGTAGTAGGTGCGGGCGCCGGGTGAGGTGATCAGAGCGCTTTGCGCCTGGCGGTGCAGCGCGTCGGCGAGCCGGTCGTTGCGGACGTACCGGGCCATGACGGTCTTCTTCTTGCCGGACTGGCGGGTGACCGGGCTGGTGGCGGCGTAGTTCTTGCGCGTCTTGGCGCTGGCGTAGCGGTCCGGGTCGTCGCCGGACTCGCCGAGCTGCCGGGCGCCGGGGATCTCGGCGATGCCGGGCTGGCTCAGGTAGATGGCGGCGTCGGGGTGGCGGCGAAAGGACGCCGTCACCTGCTGTTCCATGGTGGCGATCTCGCCGTTGAGGGCGGCGATGATCACCGTCAGGAAGCGGACGGTGGCGGCGTAGGCGTCGGTCACCGGCTGCGGCTGGCGCAGTTGCTCGCCGCGCAGCGCGGCCAGGATGGTGTCGGTCTTGCCGGCGATGTCGCGGCGGCGGGCGCGCTTGAGCACAGAGGCCGGGGCACAGAGGCCGGGCGCCACTCTTGTGACGATAGGTGACTGTTTCTTAGCGTTAAACGACAGGTGAGCGTCGCGCGAGTCTCCTTGCCCGAGCTACTCAGGCCAGTCGAACCTTGCCCAGATGGTTCGGGTGGTGTGGTCTCCGTCGATGCCCCTCTCGTCGGCGAGGGCGCGGACGATGTCCAGTCCGTGGTGCCGGGCCGGATCGATCATTCCCAGGTTCCACGGGCCGCCGTTGTCTTCGACTTCGACTCGAGCGTGAATACCCGGGCGGACTGTGGTCCGGACGGTGAAGGTCCCTTCGGGCAGGCGGGAGCGGCTGTGCAGGACAGCGTTGGCCGCGAGCTCGGACGCGCAGAGGATCACGTCGTCTGCTCTCGGGCAGTCTCGCAGTACTGCGCGTAGGTCGGCTCGGACAGCACGGATGTGCTCGGTACCGCCGGGATAGGTGACGTCAGTGTTGCGTAGCCCGACCGTCCTGGGTGCTGGCGTGTGCATTGATCCTCGCTGCGGCGCCTGGTTCACATCTTCTGCTACCGATAGCGTACTCTGGGTCATAGTAACGTACTATAAATACTTGTTACTCCGTGTACTAGCCCGGCACATTCGGTGCGAGCATGGCGTCACACGAGTTGGAGGAGACAGATGTTCGGTCTGTGCGTGCGCTTCACGTGCAAGGACGAGGCCAGCGCCGAGGCTTACGACCGGCTGGTGGCAGAGACAATCCAAGGCATCAAGGCCAACGAGCCAGGGACGCTCGTATACGCCTCTCACCTGGTCGAAGGCCAGCCGTTGCAGCGGATCTTCTACGAGCTGTACCGGGACAAGGCAGCATTCGAAGCGCATGAGGCAGCCCCGCACACGCGTCGCTACCTGGACCAGCGGGACCAGTATCTGGCCAGCACGGAAGTTGACTGGCTGACCCTCCAGACGGGCAAGGGCGCGGGCGGGTGACCACACCCGATTACCAGAAGGCCCTGGGCCGGAAGATTGCTGCTGAGCGGCGACGCCGGGGCTTGTCCCAGCCCGAGCTGGCCCGGATGGTCGACCGGTCGGTGGCCTGGGTCTCGCAGGTCGAGCGCGGCGTGCGCAAGGTCGACCGCATGTCGGTGCTGGAAGCCCTCGCCGCCGCGCTGGATGTCCCACTGGCTGAGCTGGCCGCCGAAGCGCCCGTGGTCACCGCGGTCACCGAGGAACCGCCTGGCGCGAGTGGCCTGCGCTTGATCTTGTCTGGCGCGTACGCGCTGCGCGCCATGCTGGATGGCCGTCGTGCGCCTGCCATTAGCACACTCCGCACCAAGACCCGCAAGGCATGGGAGCTAACGCACGCTGGGCGCTACACCGAACTGACCGACTTGCTGCGGAGCCTGGTCCCCGACCTGGAGACGGCTGCTCGATCGGTGCCCGAGGAGCAGCGAGCTGATGTATCTGAACTGCTGGCCACTACTTACCAGGCATGTTCGGCCGCGCTGGCGAAACTTGGCGAGCCGGAAGCCGCCTGGATCGCCGCCGATCGTGCCATGGCCGCCGCCGAGCGGGCAGGCAACCCGATGCTCGTCGCTGCCGGGGCGTTCCGGCTCGTGTTCGTGTTCATCAACGCCCGCCACTACGACCAGGCCGAGGAAACCGCCCGGACCGCCGCCGAGGCCTTGTGGCCGATGGCCGACCAGGGCGACCTGCGGGCCATGCCCCTATGGGGCGGCCTGACCTTGCAGCGCGCGGTCATCGCCGCCCACGTCAACGATCCCGATACCGCGTATGACCAGCTTGAGCGGGCCAGCCAGATCGCCGCGCGGCTCGGCGATGGACGGGGCGAGTACAACACCGAGTTCGGTCCTGCCAACGTGCGGCTATATGAGATCGCCGTCGCCGTCGAGCTTGGTGACGCGGGTCGCGCACTGCGCGCCGCTGCCGATGTGGACACCACCGGCCTGTCTGCCGAGCGGCGAGCCCGGATGCTTATCGATGTGGCCCGCGCCCACGCCCAGCGCCGCCAGGTCCATGAGGCGGTCGCCGCGCTGATCCAAGCCGAGGCCATCACTCCCGAACAAGTCCGCAGCCATACCCTGGTGCGCCAGCTCGTCTCGGACCTGCTGACCATGCAAGACCCGCCAGCCACTGAGCTACGCGACCTGGCGAAGCGCCTCACGGCCACGCATGACTGATACTTTGCGTATTAGCCACGTATATTGGGTACTGTACTAGTGAGGCCATGAGGCCTCGCCCCTCGAGGGATGACCGTGCAGATACCGGGCCGGTGAGTCACCGGGTGCCCGGGTCACGGTGCACAAGCCACACATCAAACGCCTGAGCGGCAGGCAACCCGGCCAGGCTCACTTGCGGCACCGCTGATCAGCAACCCGACACCATCCGCCTGGCTGCCGGTTTGCCTCCGCTCGTCCACCGCCCGCAAGGGCCCGACGAGAGGAGTACCACCTTTGCCCACCCCTGTTCCCGCAGGCACCGGCTGTTTGCTTTCTTCCACGTCGCCTCCTATACCGGAGCGCGCCGCGGCGAGCTGCTCAACCTACGCTGGGCCGACGTCGACCTCGACGGCAAGAAGGTCACCATCACCGGATCGACGGCCGTGATCGGAGGCGAGCGCGTCAACGGGACAACCAAAAGATGACATGCATCGGTTCTGCTGGTCGTAGCGGGCTGAGCCGGAGGCCTTGCCGTCTGCGCGGGGAGACCTCCTCAGCTCAGACGCGTCACGATTAACCGCGTAAGCAATCCGCGTGCAGGGCGCTGGTGCGCCCTGGGGAGCTTGAGGAGGTCCCGATGCCCATCGTAGGCGGGCTCGACATTCACCGGAAGCAGATCACCTTCGACTATCTGGACACCGCCACCGGGGAGATCCGGCGAGGCCAGATCGCCCCGGCCGACCGGGCGCACCTGCGCGCCTGGCTGGCCCGGTTCGCCGGCCGGGACGATGTCGCGTTCGCGCTGGAGGGCTGTACCGGCTGGCGGTACGTCGCGGAGGAGCTGGCCGCGGCCGGCGTCACGGCGCATGTCGCCGAGCCGGCCGACACCGCCTTCGCCCGCGGCCGCAAGCGGCACGCCAAGACCGACAGGACCGACTCCCGGCATCTTCGGGTGCTGCTGGAGCAGGGCCGGCTGCCGGAGTGCTGGATCCCGCCGGCGCAGATCCTGGAGTGCCGGGCGCTGCTGGAGGCCTACCACGACCTGCGCCGCGAGCACACCGCCTGGATCGAGCGCATCCACGCGGTGTTCTTCCACCAGGGCGCGCCGCGGCTGGGCGAGGGCGCGCTGCGCACCGATCGCGGCCTGGCCGCGCTGCGCCAGGCCGCCGCCATGCACCTGTCGCCGGCCGGGCAGCTGCAGGTCGCCACCGCGCTGGACATGCTGGCCGCGATCGAGGCCCGGATGGACATGCTGCGCCAGCAGCTGCTGCACGCCGCCCGGCACCTGGCCGGCGCCCGGGCGCTGCAGGCGCGGCTGTATGGCGTCGGCCCGCTGGCCGGCCTGGCGATGACCTGCTGGCTCGGCGGCGCCGGCCGGTTCTCCTCCAGCCGCAAGGCGGTCCGGTTCGCCGGGCTGGACGTCACCGTCTATTCCTCCGACGGCAAGCGCTCACCCGGGCACCTGTCCCGGCAGGGCCCGGAGATCTTGCGCTGGGTGGCCTATGAGGCCGGCAAGACCCACGGCCGCGCCTCGGCCCCCGGCCACGACTACTACGCGGCCGTCAAGGACCGCACCGACGGCAAGATCGCCGCCCTGTCCCAGGCCCGCAAGCTCATCCGCCAGGCCTGCCACATCCTGGCCGAGCTCGGCGACGACGCGCTCACCGCCGCCTGAGCCCGGACCCGTTCCAGCCGGTGACCGTTCCCCGTGACGCGCGGCCGGGCAGGCAAGCCGCAGCCGCAGTCATCAGATGGGGCACCACCGCGGCCAGCTCCCGCAGCCGCTGTCAGCTGCTCCCGCCCTGCCGCGCAGGGCACGCAGACGGCCTGAAAAGACTGAGCGGCCGCATCCTCGCAGGCGGGGACACCCGATCAATCATCATGTCACCGGGCGCCGCCGGCGCCCGCGGGCCTAGGTAAGCCTGGCTGCCCCGCTTCGCCATCCCCCCGCCGCCACGGCCGGCCACCCCGGACAGGAAGGACACACGCCAGCCCCCACCCGGCTCCTGCACCCCCCGGGATCGCTCCTTCCCCCGCTGCCCCGATGATCTTGCTCCCGGGCAACCGCCTCAAGGGCGCCTCCGGCGCCGCCATGCGGGCGCTACGCGCCCCTTGACCCGCCCGCCCGCTCGCAAGACCCGGCAGCTATCGAGGGTAAGGAGCATAGCGGCGCACGCCCGCAACCAGGCCGCCCGCACTCCAGCAGCTCAACCCGAACCGCTTGCAGTGCCCAGCCGATACAGGTAAGCGGCCGGACCCGCGTCATTCCCTGGAGGACGAGACCGTCGCCGTCCTCCGCCAGCGCAAGGCCGACCAGGCTGCCGAGCAACTGCAAGCGGGCGACTCCTGGCGCGGAACCAAAGACGGATACGTTTTCACGACCGGCTGGGGCGAGCCGATCTACCCCGATACCGTCACATCGCTCATGACCAAGCTCATCCGCGCCCACAACGAGCCAGGCCAAGATCCCCGTCCGAAGGACCAGCTACCGCACGCACGGCTACATGACCTCAGACACCTGCACGCCACGACCTTGCTACTCTCAGGCGTCCCGGTGCACGTAGTCGCGGCTCGCCTGGGCCACGCCGACCCGGCGATCACCCTGCGTGTGTACGCCCACGTAATCCGCAGCGCCGAGGCCGCCGCCGCAGATATCTTCGCCCAGGCCGTGAAGGCCGCACAGGCCGCATAGCACTCCGGCTGTTAGCAGACCCGTTAGCAAAACGCCGCTTCTGGTTAGAACTTAAGTACGCAATTCACCTCTGAGCTGGAGCCGCCTATCGGAATCGAACCGATGACCTACGCATTACGAGAGGCATGCTCCCGAGCCGCCCACGCCCTAGCTGCACCGATAGCACGGGCGATCGCACAGATGGCACTCGCGGCGCTGGGATTATCCGGCAACCCGGTCCACGAACCGGTCCACGCCCGAGACCCTGCGTCCCCGGCATCCTGCTACTGTGCGTAAACGCTGCTGATGACATGGATCCGCGCCCGCGAGCGGACAGGGCGCCAGGGCCGACGGTTGATCTGCATGTCGCTACGCACACAGTCCGGTTAGCCGACGTCCGGATCTGCCGCCGACAGGGTCTTTCTGGATTGCCGTGGTGCGCTGGCGTTCCCGTCCGTCGGGCCTGCCGCACGGGGACCGTCCCCCTGGCGGTGCAGCTGATCGAGGGTCACGGCGCAGGGGGGTGAACGGAAGCCCGGCCGGGACGCCCGGATGCCGCCGGGCTCGAGGACCGGGCTCCGGGATGGCCGGGCTGTCGGCCGGGTGCCTGCGGACCCGGGCGCTCCGGGGCCGGGAGGCGGACGCCAGCCCGGAATCATCGAGCAGGCCGGGGTTCCGGCAGGCGGCCGGAACCCCGTGAACGTCGCGGTGGAGCCGGCCGGTGCGGTCCCGGGTCGCCGGGGTACAGGAGGGTGCGGCTGCCCGGTGCGTCGCGCCAGGTCATGCCATCACGCTGAGTGATACGTGAGGTCAGGGAGAACGCGCACACTGCCGCCGTTCGGTACGCCGTGGACGATGACTGTCCGGCTGGTCGCGGACATCCCGAACCGGCTGTTCTGGATGTCACCGGATGCTGGCCACCGGGAAGGTCCTTCGCCTTCCTCATCGCCGCGATGCCGTGCAGCTTGTCCTCTACGGCTGGGCATCGGCGGGGGCATCGCGGCTGTCGCGCGCTGACCCGCGGTCGCCGCGGCTAGGGTGGTCCGTCCGGGAAGGTCAGGACGGTCTTGATGTCATCGGGCTGGCGGGTGTAGGCATCGGCCCACCGGCCGATGGGCACCTGGCGAGTGATCAGGCCGGCGAGCCAGTCCGGGTCGGCCTGGGCCAGGGCCTTGGCGGCGAGTTCGTAGTGGCTGCGGTTGGCGTTGACGGAGCCGAACAAGACCGAGTTCTGCAGGACCATGTTGCGGTTGAGGACCCCGGGGTCGACACTGGACTCCTGTCCCGCGGCGGAGACGCCGGTCAGGCAGGCGATCCGCTGCCGGACGTGCTGCGGGCCTGCCTCGAGCAGCATCTGCACGAAGCCGGTGCACTCGATGACGATGTCGGCTTCGGCGGCCGCCTGGCTCAGGTCGCCGCGGTGGAAGTAGGTGGCCCCGAGCAGGCGGACCATCTCCGGCTTGCGGCCCTCGGTGACGAGGTCGAGCACGTAGGTGTCGTAGCCCCGCTGAACCGACAGCAGGGCGGCGAGCAGCCCGATGGGCCCGGCGCCGGTGACCAGTACCCTGGCCGGGGACCAGGTGGACCTGCGGCCGATCTTCTCGATGTGGTCCCAGGCCTTGGCCACGACGGTGGCCGGTTCGAGCAGCACTCCCAGGGTGCCGAGGGCGGGGTCCACCGCGACCAGGTACTCGGGGTGGATGCGGTAGCGCTCGGAGGCGTAGCCGTGCCGGGCCTTGATGCCCCGCTCGGTGTACTGGCCGTTGGTGCACATGTCCCAGTCGCCGGCCGCGCAGGCCGGGCAGGGAACGGGGTCGGGCAGGCGGACGATGCCGACGACCAGGTCGCCGGGGGCGAACCCGGTGCCCGGGGCGGCCTCGGCCACCCGGCCCAGCGCTTCGTGCCCGATGACGAGCCGGTCCTGGCCCGGCGGCGCCCACCCGTACTCGCCGTTGATGATCTCCAGGTCGGTGCCGCAGATGCCGACCGCTTGGGTCTGGACCAGGACGGGCCCGTCGTCGGGCGGCGGCTCCGGCATGTCGGTGAGCGCGACGGAGCCTGGCTGGCCGGGGATCACGGTGATGGCGCGCATGACCTCACCCTAGCGACTGAGGCCGGCCGTCCCGGGTGCGGGCGGGGCGGCATCCGCGCTGATCGGTTTGGCCGGCTGCCGGATACCATTCCGGTTCCCGCTGGCGGGCGCGGGCATCTGGGGACCCTGGCCCGCAGACGGGTAACGGCATGGTGACAATGACCGGCCGGGCACGTTAGCATCCAGGCGGGTGAGCCCGGATCACACCGCACTCAGGTGAAGCGGTGCTCGCCCGGATCACTGCCGTGGCTTTCTGGCAGACGGGCGGTCATGCTGGGCCGTCTGGACGGCCTGCGCTCTGGCCGGGCAGGCGGGGGCGTGCGGCGGCATCGGGCCGCAACGAGGTCAGGGAAGGTCTGGTATGACGCAACCCGGGGTGACGGGCTGGATCGATGTGTCGGTGACGGTCCGGCACGGCATGCCGCACTGGCCGGATAATCCTCCGATCGTGCTGGAACGGGTCATGGACCTGCGCCGCGGTGATGCCTGCAACGTCTCCCATCTGGCCATGGGCGTGCACAGCGGCACGCACATGGACGCGCCGGTGCACTTCATCCACCAGGGCGCCGGGCTGGATGAGATGCCGCTGGCGGCGACGATGGGCGAGGCCCGGGTCATCCAGATCGAAGATCCGCGCGAGATCACCGCCGGGGAGTTGCGGGCGCACCGGCTGCAGCCGGGTGAACGGGTCCTGTTCCGCACCTCGAACTCGGCCCGGTGCTGGCATGCCAGTGGTTTTGTCGAGGACTTCGTGTACATCACCGAGCAGGCCGCCGAGTACCTGGCGGCGGCGAGGGTCCGGACGGTGGGGGTCGACTACCTGTCCGTGGGCGGGTACCACGCTGACGGGGCCAGGATCCACCGCATCCTGCTCGAAGCGGGCATCTGGATTATCGAAGGGCTCGACCTTTCGCCCGTCACTGCCGGGCGGTACGAGATGATCTGCCTGCCGGTCAAGCTGCACGGCTCTGACGGGGCGCCGGCCCGGGCCATCTTGCGGCCGGCCGGCGGACCCGGCCCGGGCCGGGCTACGCCGGCGGGGACGGCGCCATGAGGCTGCCCGCGGTGAGCGGCGGCCCGGGCGAGCGCCGGGCGCCGGGTCACGCTAGTTGCGCCGGGCAGGCCCCCGGGGATAGGCATGCAGTCATGACCTCGCCGACCCCATCGAGGTCATGAACCGCGTGACCAGGATCGCGGTGTCCGGAAGGTAGAGCTGCCGGCTGACGTAGTCGTCCCGGTCCGGCGCTATCCGGAGCAGGTGTCACCCCCGCCGCGGCGGCCGGCGATTTCAGGTACATCCCGGCCGGCTCAGATCCGGTGGGCCCGGGAGGGCAGGCGCATGGCTCGCAGGACGTCGGGGTGCAGCCGGGCCAGGACGTCGGAGGCGGCCAGCTTGTAGCCGTAGGTGTAGGTCGGGGTGTTGTAGGCCGTCCGGATGACGTCCTCGACGGTCGCCTGGTTGTGGATCATGGCCTGGCCGGTGCCGGTGATCTCCGAGGCGATCTCGCCGATCGCGTGGACGCCGAGCAGGACTCCGGTCCCGGCGTGGAAGACCAGTTTGAGCAGGCCCTCCTGGCCGGCGATCAGCCCGCGCGGCGTGGCGCCCAGCTCGCAGCGCCCGACCTGATACGGGATCGCCTCGGCGGTGCAGTCGTCCTCGCTCTTGCCCGCGCGGGCTACTTCGGGCAGCCCGTAGATCGCCGCGGCCGGGATCTGGTCGACGTGCGCGGAGAAGTCCAAGCCGAGCGCTCCGCACAGGGCCTGGCGTCCCTGGTCGGTGGCGACCGAGGCCAGGGACGGGCCGATTACGTCGCCGGCGGCGAAGACCCACGGGCAGCTGGTCCGCCGCTCGGAGTCCACGACGATCCGGCCGCGCCCGTCGACCTGGACCCCGGCTTCTACCAGGCCCAGGCCCGCGGTGCGGACGCTGCGGCCGGCCGCGAACAGCAGCGCGTCCGGGCGCAGCTGACGGCCGTCGCTCAGCTCGACGGCCAGGTCATCGCCGTCCCGGCGCACCGACGCCATGCCGGTGCCGAGGATCACCCGGTTCCCTCGTGCCAGCAAGACCTGCTCGAGCCGCCGGGAGATCTCGCTGTCCATCATCGTGGCCAGCCGGGGGGCGGCGTCCACGATGGTGACCGGCACGCCGAGCGCGGAGACGATGGTGGCGTACTCCACTCCGATCGCGCCGCCTCCCACGATCAGCAGCTCGCGTGGCCTGCGGCCGATACCGGCGATGGTCTCGGAGTCAAACACGCACGGGTCATCGAAAGGCACGCTGGCCGGCCGCAGCGGGCTCGAACCCGGTCGCGATGATGACCCGCCCGGCGTGCAGCCGGGTCTCCGCGCCATCGGCGGCGCGGGCCAGGACCGTGTGCTCGCCGTCCAGCCGTGCCTCGCCGTGCACCAGGTGCACGCCGCGCTCGCGGATCCGCTCCAGCGTGGCCTGCCGGAGCTGCTCGCTGACCCGGCGGGCCCGCGCCGCGACGGCCGGGTACATCACCTCCGGCGGCGCGGACAGGGCGACCCCGTACACCTTCTCCTTCTCAAACCCGCTGAGGTAGGCGGCGGCCTCCCGGAAGGTCTTAGTCGGCGCGCCGCCGCTGGTGACCACGGTGCCGCCGACGGTATCCCGCTCCACCAGCGCCACCGGGTAACCCAGATTCCCGCCGAGCTCGGCGGCCGCCTCACCGGCCGGGCCCGCGCCGATCACCACCACGTCATAACGCCGACCCCCGCCATCATCTTGGGAAGACATGACTGATCTCCGT
>CAVUUF010000011.1:0-102807 GCA_963744575.1 uncultured Actinomycetota bacterium
AGCAGGAAACTGAAGACCCCTGCCAGCATCAGGCGCTGGCGGTGATGCCAGCGCCGACGGCACCGCGTGATCCTATTCGCATAGCGGGTTGACTGCGGATTCCACCCGGGTGCGTCGACTACCTTCGCGATCGATCGGGAAGGCAGAGGCTCACGGGCCTCGACCGCGAGCGGGTCCCAGACACCGGCGAAGTTATCCATCCGGGCCGGGCGGCCGGTTTGCAGTATCAAACTGCTGATGTTCTTTCCTGCCACGGGTGGCGGACCAAACAGCGAACACTTCGCGGAATAAGCCCGGGCAACAGCAGGCCCTTCTCGAACGAGAGCACCATGCCGGGGATAGACCAGGATGGAGTATTCCGTCGGGTAGGCCGGCCCACGCTCCCTCCCGCCTCAACGTAGTGGCGCACTGGGGTCTTGCGGCAAGACCCCAGCGGTGGTGCACAGTCTCAGACTGAACCACAGGCGACGGAAGCGAAGGAGTGGCGAATGGCCAGACATGCGGTGGTGATCGCCGGCGGAGGCCCGGCAGGAATGATGCTGGCGGCTGAGCTGGCCCTGGCCCAGGTCGATGTCGTCATCGTTGAACGACGCGCCACTCCGGATCCCGACCGCTCACGCGCCGGCGGTCTGCACGCGCGCACCATCGAAGTGCTCGATCAGCGCGGCGTCGCCGATCGGTTTCTCGAGGAGGGGAAGGCGATGCAGATCCAGGGATTCGGCCGGATCCCCTTGGACATCAGTGATTTCCCATCCCGCCGCAACTACGGGCTCGCCCTCCCGCAGATTCAGACCGAGCGCCTGCTGGCTACGTGGGTCCAAGAGCTCGGGGTGCCGACCACGCGCGAACGTGAGGTGACGGGGTTCACCCAGGACGATACCGGCGTCGACGTCGCGCTGTCCGATGGCACGTCGATCCGGGCGGACTATCTGGTCGGGTGCGACGGGGGCCGCAGTGTGATCCGGAAGGCGGCCGGTATCGAGTTCACCGGGTGGGATCCATCGACGAGCTGGCTCATGGCCGAGGTCGAGATGGCCGGGAAGCCGGAGTTCGGCCTGCGTCCGGGCGGTGGGATCGGGCCGGCCGAGGGCGGAGACCGGATTCGGGTCGTCCTGACCGAACGCCAGGTCGAGCACACCAGCGAGCCCACCCTGCAGGACGTCAGCGAGGCACTCATCGCCGCCGACGGGACGGACTACGGCGTGCACAGCCTGAGCCAGGCTTCCCGTTTTACGGACAACACCCGGCAGGCGGCGTCGTATCGCAAGGGGCGCATCCTTCTGGCGGGCGATGCCGCACACGTGCATGCCCCGCTCGGTGGTCAAGGTCTCAACACCGGGGTCCAGGATGCCGTGAACCTGGGGTGGAAGCTGGCCCAGGTGGTCCAGAAGACATCACCCCAGAACCTGCTGGACACCTACCACGACGAACGTCATCCGGTCGGCGCCCGGGTGTTGCAGAACACCATGGCCCAAGTCGCACTGACCCGCCCCGGCGACCGTCACCAGGCCCTGCGCAACACCATGACCGAGCTACTCAGCATGGACGAGCCGCGTCAGAGTATCGCCGCCATGATGTCGGGTCTCGACATCCACTACGACCTCGGACCGGGACATCCCCTGCTCGGACGACGCATGCCCGATCTGGACATCGCGACCGCCGGTGGCCCGTTCCGCGTCTATGAGCTCCTGCACGGCGCCGAGCCGGTGCTGCTCAACCTCGATCAGCCACGCGTCCTCGACATCACACCTTGGACTGACCGGGTCCAGCTGATCGATGCTGAATATGGCGGCCCGTGGGAGCTTCCGGTCCTGGGCTCAGTCAGCGCCCCGGTCGCCGTGGTGATCCGCCCTGACGGGTACGTCGCCTGGGTGGGAGATGGCACCGACACCGGATTGCGCGACGCCCTGACCACCTGGTTCGGAGGTGGAAACTGATGGCTGCCGCGTACGCCGCCCACCCGGAGCGCTTCATTCGCGCGATCCCCCGGCCACCCGCGCTGCCAGCAGCCGTGTGGACCAACCCGCCAGCCACGGAGGTGGCCAAGATTCAATAATTTCCGATGCGAGGTGTCTCATTGGGCTTGACAGGCGTCGGGTTGCTACAAGCGGTGGCTACAGAGTGAGGTGGTGCTCTGACCTGGCGATCCTTCCACATGACTGGTGATGGCCGGGTATCAGGGATCTGGTCAATGCCGTCTACTTCAGCGCGGTCAGCAGGTGTCGTCTGATGAGTTTGTGATCCTTGTGGTCCCGCTGGTGTTGCACGGAGAGTGAGGACATGCCGGAGCGCCGGGCTGTCGCTCCGGGCGGCCGGCTCCACGGCAGGCGGGTGTTACCGGGGGTCAGGCGGTCAGGGGCTGGCAGAGGCTGATCTGGGCTGGCGCGGTGCGGGTGACCAGGCGCGGCCCGCCCGGCGGGAAGCCCGGCCGGGCCTTGGTCTTGCGGTCGCGGTGCCGGCAGCGGTCGACCTGGACGCGGCGGGCCAGGGCCAGGATGGCGTCCCGGTTGGCCGCGGTGAGAGCGGCGGGCAGGCTGGCAGTCGCGGCGCCTGCCCGGGCGGAGGCGATGACGGCCCGGCGGGCGGCGGTGAACGAGATCTCCCGCGGGCCGGGACGGCGACCGCCGCGGTGGCGCGGGCCAGCTCGACGGCGATCACCCGGGCGGCGTGCTCCTGGCGGACCAGGGGACGGTTGGAGTTGCAGGCTTAGATCGAGCAGCAACAGGCGGAGGCTCGTGTAATTCGGAAGTGCGATGCTGTCCAGTCTGTGGCCGGGATTCGGCGGGTTGTTCAGGCAGCGCGCCACGCTCGGGTATGAGGGTCTGCGGCCCGGGCTGTTCAAGTTCGCCGGGCTCGGGCGCCAGGGGCTCTACAGGCTCTTCAGGCAGCGCGCCGCGCTCAGGTACCAAGGTCTGCGGTCCGGGTTGCTCGGGAAACTCGCCGACCTCAGGCGCCAGAGACTGGGCGAGCTGGTCCTCGTACTCTTCGGTTTCGCCCTCGGCAGAGCCCATGTCGTCGTCAGTCATGCGTTAAGCCTACTAAGACGGCTATCGCTAGCTTCCAGGTGCTCATCGCCGCCGTCGTGGTCGGACACATTTCGGGCACATCACGTCGCGATCTGCCCAGAACCGATGAGAATTGCCGGTCCGCTTGTGCGTGGATGGCCAGGACGAGGGACACGACGCTGTCGTGGGCGGCGCGCTTGCGGCGGGTGGAGGCGGCGGCAGCGCGGGTGATGTCCGGCGGCGATGCGGGCGTGGCTTGAGGCTGTGGCCAGGACCAGAACTGCGCAGAGGGGACGCCTGCCAGCCGGGCGGCCTTGTCGACCTGGGCCGGATCGGCGCGGCCGAGCTGAGACCGGATCACGCGCAGCGTCCCGCCTTTCGGGCCGCGGAAAACGGTGTGCATGTGATTTCCCCTCGCTGCGTGAACTCCACGCGAGCAGCTGGGCCACGAACTCCCGGCAGGTGGGGTGGACGCCTGCGAAGTCATGGCCGTTGATCGGTTCCGGCAATGTTCTGACTCCTATCTGGCGTTACCGGCGACTCTCCTATAGCGTAGACCATGTTATGATGTGATCGGTGACTCCATTTTGGAGTGAGGCGATGGCCGCTCGCGAAGACCGGTACCAGGATATCGACCAGAACATCGCGGCGAACCTGCGCACCTACCGGGAGGCCGGCAGCATTAGCCAGGACGAGCTAGCCCGGCGGATGGCGGACCGCGGCTTCGGGTTCAGCCAGGCGACCATCTGGAAGATCGAACGCGGGCAGCGCCCCGTCCGGGCGAGCGAGCTCGTCGCGCTGGCCGATTCCCTCGAAGTCATGCTCGCTACGAGCCTGACGGACAAGCCTGACACGGCCCGGCATCAGGTCCAGCTGGAGCAGGCCAACCGGAAAGCCCACCATGCTTACGGGACACTGAAGGAGGCGGCAGCCGGCTACCTCGACGCCCAGGTCGAGCTGGTTGTCGCGGCCCGCCAGGCCCAGGACGCTGGCCTGGCCGTGACCGAACTGCACACCTCGTGGCTCGATACCCCGCCCGAAGAGGCAGTGATCCAGGCGCGGGTGGAGGCAGACCAGGACGCGGCCCGCTCCGAGCAGGTCACCAACACGGTCAACACGATCTTGGACGCCCTCCGCAGCAACGGCTACGAACCGGCCCTTCGCATCGAAGACGTCGAAGTTCACGGCGGCGGACCCGTCCCCGTCCGGACTCCCGTACAGCCGACCGCACCGCGGACATCCGGGCAGAGAACCCCGCCAGCCAGGCGTAATCAAACGTCAACAGCATGCCAGAGAAGTGCAGCAGCAAACTGCAGCAACCGCACCGGTCAACAGCGACTTGAGCTGCCTGGTAAAGACTTTCTGACCTTTACCAACGACCGTCAATGACCGTTATGCGAGTAGTTCACACCGAGGAGACCACACCGCTTCCTCCGCTCTCAGGTCCGGCCCTGCATGTACGAGGTGGAGGCTCGTGCTGCTGAACTTGCGGCCAGCGACTTCGAGCCGTTCCCTGCCGTCAGAGCTCAGAGCGCCCGCAGCGACCTGGAGATGTTGACAGCAGACGGTCGACAGCTCATGGCTACCAGTAGCGGATCCAGGCTTTGCCGTGGCCGCAGGGACCGTGACCCTAACTGGGCTCCGACCCGTGCCAGTGGATATAGCAGTAAGGAGCATTGCAGTTTGGGAGGAGGAGTTCCGGGCAACCGAGGGGAACTGACTGCGAGGAAGACGTGAACCCATTGATCTGCATCCGGGGCTCAGCCTCCCCCGGGCACAGCTACCCGATGACTCCCCTGTACGTGAGGAACACGGGGGATTCCCCAGTGGAGGTCACGTTCTCGGCCAATCCGGCGGATGCCATGACGTGGCTGAAAGTCTCCCCGGTAGAAATCCTCCCCGGGGAATCTGCGAGCATCCCCCTGACCCTGGTGGTCCCATCGAACGCAGGTCCCGGGGAAGACTACGTGATCCTGACTGCGGGGGGGAGCCACTTCGACGTTAGGTTCAGCGTCGGGGTCCCCCCTCCTCGCGAGTGCCTCGCGGCAGGATATAAACCCCTCCCGGGAACCAGCCCCTTGGTGTTCTTGTGGCTGATCGTTCTCGTGGTGATCATCCTCGTGGCCTTCTGGGTACGGAGGAGGCTGGCAGGGAGACTGTGAACTCCTTACGCGCGAAGGGTTTTGGGTGCGGCTCTTCTGGGGTGATGCATTGTGAAGAGCTTTAGCGTGGTCAGTGGCCTGTGTCCGGTTTGCTCGTGTCGGTGCGTGTGTAAAGGGCTCCTTCCCGTTACGTTCCTGGTTGTCTCAAGACCGGAACGAAAGGAAGCATCATAGTGACAGACCGCCTGACCTGCAATTTCTCGGTGGAGCTGAGGGGATTCGAACCCCTGACCCCCTAGATGCGAACGAGATCCTTGCCATCGCGAGACGTGGCTGCCTGTAGCTAGATACCTGGTCGTCGACGGATGTCGAACGCTCCGGTGAGCTCTGTGTGGCCCGGCGTGGGCCGATATGGCTCCCCACTTGGCTTCCCAACGACTGGGTGCTGGTGAATATCCCTGCCGTGGCGTAGACGCCGGTGACAGGCATGCCAGACGCGCCTTCGGCAGGTGAGCGGGTGGCGGGTAGGCCGGTGGCGGTTCAGGCGGGTCCGGGTCCTGTCGTTCCGGTTACCTGGCGGAGCAGCCCGAGCACCTCGGTGTCGAGCCGCTGGGCGACCTCGGAGGTGGTTACATCGTGGTAGGGGGCGATCGCGCTGGCGACCGAGTCGTAGGCCACGCGGGTCCCTCCTTCCCGCGTTTCCTCGATCAGGATGGTGACCGGTGCGTACGACCCGGCGTCGGCCACGTGCCGGGTCATCTCGCCCATGGTGACCGGGTTGCCGGCGATTAGATGACATGCATCGGGCCGGACTGAGCTGAGGCCGCGGCCGGGTGCCGGGAGACCTCCCCAGCTCAGACGCGTGTCACGATGGACCGCGTAGGCAATTCGCATGGGGCGCATGTGCCCCTTTTCGGAGCTTGAGGAGGTCCCGATGCCCATCGTAGGCGGGCTGGATATCCACCGGAAGCAGATCACCTTCGACTACCTCGACACCGGCACCGGGCAGGTGCGGCGCGGCCAGATCGCCCCGGCTGACCGGGCGCACTGCGGGCCTGGCTGGCGCGGTTCGCCGGCCGTGAGGATGTCGCGTTCGCGGTCGAGGGGTGCGCCGGGTGGCGGTATGTCGCAGAGGAGCTGGCGCGGCCGGCGCCACGGCGCATCTGGCCGAGCCAGCCGACACCGCCTTTGCCCGCGGCCGCAAAAGGCACGCCAAGACCGATAAAACCGACTCCCGGCACCTGCGGATGCTGCTGGCGAGGGCCGGCTCCGGAGTGCTGGATCCCGCCCGGGCACATCCTGGAATGCCGGGCGTTGCTGGAGACCTACAATGATCTGCGCCGCGAGCACACGGCCTGGGTTCAGCGCATCCACGCGGTGCTGTTCCACCAGGGCGCCCCGGCCCTGGGCGAGGGCACGCTGCGCACCGAGCAGGGAGTAGCCGCCTGCGGGAGGCCGCGGCCGCGATCTGTCCCCGGCCGGGCAGCTGCAGGTCGCCACCGCCTGGAGGTGCTCGAGGCGCTGGAGGCCCGGATGCACGTGGTGCGGCACCAGCTGACTGGACGCCGCCCGGCACCTGACCGGCGCCAAGGGCTGGCCGCGCGGCTGTACGGGGTCGGGCCGTTCGCCGCGCTGGCGCTGACCTGCTGGCTGGCCGGGGAGGGCCGGTTCTCCTCCTCCCGCCAGGCGGTCCGGTTCGCCGGGCTGGACATCACCGTCTCCTCCTCGGACCGCAAAGGACCACCCGGGCGGCTGTCCCGGCAAGGACCGCCCGTGCTGCGCTGGGCAGTGTATGAGGCCGGCAAGACGCACGCCCGCTCCTCGGCCCCGGACCACGACTACTACGCCGCGGTCAAGGACCGCAAGAACAGCAAACGGGCCGCCTGTCCGAGGCCCGCAAGATCCTCCGGCAGGCCTGCCACATCCTGGCCGAGCTCGGCGACGACGCGCTCGCCCGCGTGACCACCCGCCATGGTGACCAGCACGTGACCGCCGCCCCTGGGTCCGCAGCGGCCTCACTCACTGATGGGGACCACCGCGGCCAGCTCCCGCCAAGCCGCTGTCAGCCGCTGCTGCCTGCACGGGCCAGGCGGACGGCCTGATTAGAAATCATGCGCCGCTGGCGCTGCCGTGGGATTCGAAAATCGGGCCCCTGCCGATCGTGTATGCGCGGATCGCAGGTGGCTGGGGTCTTCGGGGGTGGCCGGCTGGCGGCGGGCTGGGCGGAAGGTGCACAGTTGTGCTGGCGCGCCGTCCGTCGTCACCGATTAGCCATGGACCGTTCGAGGCCGTTGATTAGATTGCTGCCGGAGCCCTATGCCGGGTAACCCCCGTTGCTGCTGCGTGCGCGTGTGTCAGTCTCCTGTACTGATCCGGGGCTCTGGCGGGCGGCGCGCCTGTTCCCATCCGCATGGGGGATGCCGCTGCAGGAGGTGGCCAGGCGCATGAAAGTGATGTACGAACACGTCGCGGGGATCGACGTGCACAAGGAGATGATCAAGGTCGCGATCCGGTCCCCGGGCGAGAAGCCATGGACCCGCAAGACCGAGATCCTGGAGTACCGGACGTTTTACGGGGTGCTCCAGGCGATGGCCCGCGACCTGCGCAAGCGGGGCGTGACGCACGTGGTGATGGAGGCGTCCGGGGTGTACACCGAGCCGGTGTACTACGCGCTGTGCGAGCAGGACTTCGAGCAGGTGGCGGTGATCAACCTGGCGCACGCCAAGGCGCTGCGCGGCCACAAGACCGACGCGAAAGACTGCGCACGGCTGGCGGAGTTGTTCGAGTGCGGGCTGCTGCGCGGGTCCTACATCCCGGCGCCGGAGCTGAAGGAGGTGCGGGACCTGACCCGGTACAGGATGAAGACGGTCCAGGCCCGCACCTCGGAGATCCAGCGGCTGGACAAGGCGCTGGAATGGGCCGGCATCAAGCTCGGCTCGGTTGCCAGCAGCATAACCGGGGTGTCGGCCACCGCGATGATCGAGGCGCTGATCGACGGGGAACGCCGCGGCGCCGTGCTGGCGGACCTGGCCAAAGGCCGGATGCGGGAAGCGGGGAAGCTGGCCGACCTGTCGATGGCCCTGACCGGCCGGTTCACCGAGCACCACGCGCTGCTGTGCCGCCTGCACCACGACCGCATCGCCGGCTTTGACGCCGCGGTCGCCGGGCTGGATGAGCGGATCGCGGGCAAGGTGACCCGCTGGCAGCGCGAGGCGGGCCTGCTCACGTCCGTCCCGGCTTCGGCGAGGTAGTGGCGCAGGCGTGGCTGGGCGAGATCGGCCCGGCCCCGCACCGGCACTTCGCCAGCTGCGAGAAGCTGGCCTCCTGGGTCACGCTGTGCCCGGGGAACAACATCAGCGCCCGCAAGCGTAAGCACGGCCGGACCGGCGACGCCGGCACCTACATCAAAGCCGATGCTGGTGCAGGCCGCCTGGGCCGCCATCCGGGTCCGCGGACGGCTGCAGGCCCGGTACAACCGGCTGGTCCGCCGGTTCGGCGGGGACAAGAACCCGGCCGCGCGGAAGAAGGCGATTGTCGCGATCGCGCACACCCTGCTCAAGATCGCCTACCAGGTGCTCAAGAGCGGGACGCCGTACCAGGAGCTGGGCGCCGACTTCTACACCCGCCGCGAATCCCCGGAGCAAAAGCAGGCCTGGCTGGAGCGCCAGCTGCAAAAGCTTCACCCCGGCTGCGCCGTCACCGTCACCATCAGCCCGCCGGAGGCCGCCTTACCACCATCACCCGCCGCTTAACCCCACCCCTGACCCGCAGCCCTGGAGCCGCCGCCAACCGGCATCCCGGCCCTCCCGCCGGACAACCGACGCCCCGACGCGCCCTCGCCACCACGTCGGCCGAGGTTCGCTGCCGCGCGCCCTACCCGGGACCCGATTTACGTGTCAGACTGAGCGGCCGCATCCCCGCAGGCCGGGGACGCCCAATCAATCATCTTGTCGCCGGGGCAGCACCAAAGCCCCGCGGACCTAGGTAAGGCTGGCTGCTCCTGGCCCTGCCCCCGGCCGCCACGCCCGGTCACCCCGCACAGGAAGGCCATCAGCCTGAACCGCTGAACCGTATCCCGCACCACCACCAGGGCTCCGTGTTCCCTGCTGCCCGGCATGATCTGCTCCCGGGCGATCGCGTCAACGGAGCCTACGGCCGGCGCTGCGCGGGCAGCCATGCCCCTGATGAGCATCGGCATCGAGCGCTGACCGGCCGCCCCGGGATTTGACAAGGGAACCCTCGCGAGGACCCCTGATCGGGCTATACGGGCAGGTCACAAGCCTGCCCGATCGGCCGGAAAGCCTACGGGTCCTCGCCCCTTGTCAAATTCCTGCACACTCAGCGCTGTCGCCCCCGCATCCGGCTCCCCGCAACTGACATTTCAGCGCTCGCGAGGAGCATCGCAGAACACGCTTGCGGTCACCGGCGGATGCAGGTAAGGCGGACCAGGCGGCGTCCGGCTCGGTCCAGGGCCTGGGGATCGAGGGTTAGCGCGTGGTCGAGGTCGAGCTGCAGAAACCGGATCAGCCCGGCGCTGCCCTGCGCCTGCGCGACCAGAGAGCTGAACTGCTCGTAGGAGGTGCTCGCCGCGAGCTTGCTGAACAGCAGCCCGATGTCGGGCTGGCTGATGCCGCCGAAGACACCGTCCAGGACACTGGCGAACGGCCGTTCGCTGTCGAAGACGTGGCGGTGCACCAAGAGGAACAGCAAGGTGACCAGCAGGACCAGGACGTATACCGCGAACACGGCGGTCAGCGTGGCCGCTGAGAACCGGAACCGGGACTGTGGAAGCGAGCACAGTCCCCGATCAAGGAGCCCGCCATGGCCACGATCCATCTTCATCAGACGACCACCGCGACGCCCGAGCAGTTCCTGGCCGGGCTCACCGACTTCGGGTCGGGCCGCTCGAAGATCTTCCCCAACAGCGCTGACGGCTATCTCAAAGTGCACGACCAGGGCCCCAACCAGGCCGACGTCACCGAGGGATCGAACGGCGTCTGGGAACGCCTGCACTACGACTGGTCCGACCCCCGCCGCATCACGATGACCACCACCGACTCCAACTTGTGGGGACGCCGTTCAGGCCACACCTACACCCTCACACCGCGGCCCGACGGGACCACGGACGTGGACGCCGTCGTGGTCCGCCAGGGCAAGAACCTCAAGGGACGGCTGTTCGAGATCCTGCTGGCGACCGGCGGCAAGCATGTCCTCGGTAAGGCGCTGGCCACTACCGTCAAGGCCATCGAGGCCCGGAACTACCAGCCGAGGCAGGCCCAGTCATGAACCAGGCCGGGAGCCTCAGCTACGACGTGTTCGTCAACGACCCGCCGCCTCCGGACGGTTTTCTTCCGAATGGAGAGCCGAAGCGGTTCTCACCCACGGCCAGCACGTTGATCTACGGCAGCGAAGACGCGGTACTCACCGACCCTGGGCTGACAGAAGATCAGGCGCGCGTGTTTGGTGACTGGGTCGCCGGGAAGGGCCGGAAACTGACCGACATCTTCATCACCCACGGCCACGGCGATCACTGGTTCGCCGCCGGGTTGCTGGCTGAACGGTTCGGCGCGCGGGTCGTCGCGTCCGCGGGCACGATCGCGCAGGTGCACGTTGGCGTGGCCACCCGGCCGATGCTCTGGGACAAGCTATACGCGGGGCTGATCCCACCGTCGCCGGTCACGGCGGTGACGGTCCCCAATAGCCGCTTCACGCTCGAGGGACACGATCTGGTCATCGTCGAGGTCGGCCACACCGACAGCGACGGCACCAGCGTCCTGCACGTCCCGGACCTCAGGCTGGTCGTCGCAGGCGACGCCATCTACAACGGGGTCCACATGTACCTCGCCCAGAGCGCGGTCGGCGGCTTCGGGCCCTGGCGGGACGCGATCGGCAAGGTCGAGGCACTCGACCCCCGGCACATCGTGACCGGTCACCAGAACAGGCAGCTCGACGACGACGCCACGCGGACAATCGACCAGACCCGGCAGTACCTGGACGACGCCGAGGAGCTGCTGCAGACCGAGAACACCGCGGTCGGCTTCTTCGGGATGTCCTCATCGCTCCAGCGCCGGCCCGCTTCCATCACGCCGACCCGGTAGCCCTTTTCCGCGGCCCGCAGCGCGGCGACGTTCCCGCCGAACCCCGAGCCGATGATCAGCACGTCATAATCGAAGCCCGTCATGAGCCCTGTCCTTCCTGATCGTCCGCGAGCCAGCGCAGCGCGGACAGCGACGGCACGAAGAAGTACTCGCCGCCGCGCAGCACGTTGAAGGTCTCGATGCCGTGGATGCGCCGCCGCACGGGCTCTTGCGGGATGGTGAATACCGCGCCGTCCTGTTGCAGGCCGACGTTGGGATCGCGTTCGGCGCCCAGGCTCATGAAGTTGCCGTTGTTGATCCACTCTTGCTGGAGGAATTCCAGGGTGGCCATGGCCTTGGCGCTGATGAAGATGAAGTACAGCCCGCGGGGCACTGCCCTTAACTTCCGAGAGATTTGTCCCATTGCGGGAGATTTGACGGCGTGATTGTGATGGTGTAATTGGCGTCCTCGGTGTGCCTGGTGCGCCGCTCGGCCGGGGTGCGGCCGGAGGTCCGCTTCCGGCCGGCGCGGTTCCTGGGGCAGGCGATGACGTCGGCGAGCAGGCGGGCGCGGGGGTCGCCGGCGCGCTGGCCGCAGTGCGGGCAGCAGGTGTCGGCCTGCAGGTGAGCGCGGACCAGCCCCAGCACGGCGGTGAAGCTGATCGCGTCGGGGTCGATGCCGGCCAGCGCGGCGGCCCGGGCGGCCAGCGTCGCGATCATGTTGTGGACCAGCAGGAACGCCCACACCTCCTGGCGGGCCAGGGTCACCGACTGGCCGCGCAGGACACGCCTGGCTCCGCGCAGCGTCTTCTTCAGATGAAGGTAGGCGGTTTCCACCTGCCAGCGCTCGGCATACAGCGCGGCGATCTCGGCGGCGGGGAAGGCGGCGTGGTCCAGCAGGGTGGTCAGCACCCGGATGACGGAGGTCTTGACGCGGCCGCTGGCGGTGCGGGTCACGATGGTGAACTGGACCAGCCGGGCGATCGTGTCGGGCAGGCGGGGCGCGGCCGGGTCGGCGATGTCGCGGCGGCGCCCGGCGAGCATCCCGTTCGACTCATGAAGAAGCACCAGCTCAGAGCCGTCGGGCAGGGTCTTCAGCGTCCTGAACGGCACGGACTTGGCGCCGTTTTTGACCCGCTAGCACAGGCGGGCGCCGGTGGCGGACAACCGGATCCACCGGTCCATGGAGAAGAACCCGCGGTCGGCGAGGTTGAGCATGCCCGGCCGCAGCGTACCGGCCAGGTCGTCGACCAGGGTGTTCTCCCCGTCGTGGTAGCCGCCCACGGCCGCCCCGATCCACCGCCTGGACCCGGTGCGGACGTGGGCGACGATGCGGAGCTTGGGCTTGGTGCCGCCCGCGGGCACGCCGAACGCCTCGGCGAGCTCGTCGTTATTGAACAGCTCCGCCGTGGTGCCGTCGAAGGCGGTGGTCTCCATCCCGTGCCAGGTCGCCCCGAGGCCCAGCCCCACGTCGGCGCGGGCCGCGTCCAGCTCGAACGCGCGCCGCGCCACCTGCTCGCCCAGCAGGACCCGGGCCTTTGACAGCGCCGGGCCGGTCGGCACCGTCGTGCCCGGCTTGACGCCGAGCCGGGCAGGCCGAAGGTGATGTGCAGGGTCGTGTCGTAGCCCTCACCGGGAAACAGGCACCCGGCCAGCACGCACAGCAAGGTCGTCTTCGCGTTCAGCGCCCGGTCCAGCTGATGGCCATGCGGCGCGGTGGCCACCGCCTCCTCAATCACCCCCTCAGCCAGGAGGTCCTCGATCACGCCGCGGCGGTCCAGGTCCCCCAGCCAGTCCAGCCACAGGCCGGGACCGGACAGGACCCGGCTGGCCAAGCCCACACGCAGACTGGACTCCTCCTCCTCCTCCTCCTCCTCCTCCTCCTCGGCACGGACAGCGGGCCTGGCCTGCGGGGACGACACGAGCATGGCAAAATGGCGGGACAACGAAGCTCCTGCTGCTGGACGCCTGGTTTGAACACCTCACGTCCTACCAGGGGCTTCGTTGCTTTCCCGGCACTGCTGCACCCGCATGCCGCACGGTGATAAACCTGTGGCCAATTCGTCATCAGGTACCAGAGAACAGGACATCAGTAGACATAAGTCCCGGAAGTTAAGGGCAGTGGCCCGCGGGGGGTCTCGTCGTCCTGTGGCGAGATCGCATCTGGGTCATACGGCGCCCCGTAGGTGGTGCTGCGCCGGATGATGCGGTGGATGTTGACGTCGGTGAGGATCGCCAGCTTGGTGTCGCGCGGGTTCATCCGCCGCATATGCGAGCCCAGCGGCACCTGCCGGCCGTCCGGGTCGGCGGTATAGGTGAACTCGTTGTTCCGCCGGGGGTCCGCGCCGAGCCCGGGGTCGTCGTGCGCCGGCGCGAGCGTCAGCGGCGCGCCGGAGCGCCAGCGGCCCACCAGCTTGGCCGCGAGCAGCTCCCGGTCCTGCTGCGTCCCGGCGTGCTCGCGCAGGAAGCGGTGAACGTCCCGACCCGCGACTGGTACTTTCGCAGCCCGGCGAACGTGCCGTTGCGTCCCAGCACGTCCGGCTGCGGCATCGGCAGCGGCACGCCGGCCTCGCCGGGATAACCCAGGATGAACTCCCCGGCCTTGACCGCCGGGCCCTGGCCCGGCAGCGGATCCACGCCACAGCCCTCAATAGCGGGCTGGCTGATCGAATCCTTGTAGCCCAGCGGGTCGAGGTCACCCGGCTGGGCGCCGAAGTCCTGCGCCACCAGCACGGACAGGCCGGGGAATCCCTCGTACTGGCGCCGCGCCAGCTCCATGGTCTCGCGCCATGCCGGTTCGGAGTCGCTGAACACGCTGACCCCGATATGGATCAGCCCGGTCCCGAACGGCGCATCCCAGCGCCACGGAGCGTTGTCCCCGTCGTCCAGAAGCTGCCCGGCCCGCGCGGCCATCCCCACCCGGAACGCCTCCGGGAAACTCGCCAGCGAGTCCTGCGGTACGCCCAGCGCCACCAGCCCGGCGTAGCTGGTCGCGACCGAGATCCAGGACTGGTCGGCCTGCCACCAATCGGCGGCCGAATCGACATGGGGAGCCAACCGCCGCAGGAACGCGCGCCCGGCCTGCGCATCCGCGACGTGGAGCATGACGTGCGTGCCGTAATACGGTTCCGGCCGGTACCGCAGCACCGTCGCCTGGATGTCGTCTAGGTCGACGGTGACGGGGCGCGCGGAAGGGCAGCGCCGAGCCGATCGATGAGTGTCATGACGTCCTTCTCCCGGAATGAAAGGCCGGCTCATCGGGGCCGCCTGCGGAACTGCCGCCGCAGGCGGCCCCGGTGACCGGACTAGTCGCCGATCGTGTCCAGGCACTGGTCCACCGCCTGGCCGATGCGCGCGAGCCGCCGGGTCTCGGCCACCGTCAGATCGTTGGCGACGTACCGGCCCTCCGCCGTGACCTGGTATTTGGCGAGGTAGTCCTTGGCCTGCGGGCTGCGGATCCCGGCCAGCCCTCCCAGGCGGAGTCGATGATGTCCAGGAAGTCGGGGATCTTCGTCGCGAAGTCATCGATGTAGGCGTCCCAGTCGCCGTCGTAGGCGGTGGCGAAGAGCATCCTGGTGTCGTTGTCCAGGAACACAAAGCGCATGTCGTGGACGGTGCCGACGTCGTCCGCGCCGGCGAGGTTCACCGCCAGCGACCTGCACGGCCTCATGGACCGCATCAGCCGCCATGAGCAGCAAGACGACCCTCAGGACGAACCGCTACGGGAGGCCGCATGACAACCCCCGACGAGCTTCCGGAGCCACCCACTTAGGGCACGAGCGTTCCTTCAGCTAGAGGAATTGATCCGTCCGGGTTCGCCAAGATCCTCACCGGCCGCCGCGGCGGGCAGCTGGATGCGTGGATCGCGGCCGTCGACGCCAGCGACCAGCCTCACCTGCGCTCCTTCACCACCGGGCTCAAACCGCCCTCACCCATAGCCCAGAAAATCTGCGGCGCCGGCTGTCCCCGATCCGGACCCTCGCTCGTCTGCAACGCAAGACCTAGCGAAAGGACAATGATGAGCCGCCTCATCGTCATCGAGTTCGTGTCCCTGGACGGAGTCATGCAGGATCCGGACGGGAAAGAGGGATCCAGGCAAGGAGGATGGGTGTTCCGGTACGGCCCTGAGGCGGTCACCGACGACCCGTTCGCTCTCAGCGAGGTGCTCGACACCGGCGCCCTGCTGCTCGGCCGTCGCACCTGGCAGCTGTTCGCCGGCATCTGGCCGGGCCGCGACGATCCGTTCTCGGCCAAGGTGAACGCCATGCCCAAGCTCGTGATATCACGCTCGCTCGAGCGCGCCGACGGCTGGCAGAACTCCACCGTGCTGCGGGGCGACCTGGTAACGGAGGCGGGAAAGCGCAAGCAAGAGCAGGACATCGTGGTCATGGGCAGCGCCAGCGTCGTCCGCACGCTGACGGCTCACGACCTCGTCGATGAGTACCGGCTCCTGGTGTTCCCGCTGATCCTCGGCGCGGGCACCCGCCTGTTCCCCGACGGCAACGCGCCCGCGGACCTGGCTCTGGTATCGGCCGGGACCAGGGGCGCTGCTGCCCGCCTCATCTACACCCGGTCGGGTAACTCCCGACGCGGCGCAAGTTGAGGACTTGGGCAAAGGCCACGTCAGCCATCGGGGCTCCCTGCCGTTACAGGTCGTAAGTCACGATGTCGATGGTGCGCCGGGCCAGCTCGGCGCCGTAGTCGGCCCAGGTGCCCCCGGCGCCCCAGTAACGGTAGTCGCTGGCCTCGGCGGTGAGCAGGTGGAACAGGGCGTTGCGGTAGCGGGGATCGCCGGTGCGGACGCCTTTGGCCAGCACCCGTTCGTGGAATAGCGAGCTGGCCAGCTCCATCGGGGCGAGCACCCGTTCGTAGCCGCGGACCCAGGAGATGTTGCTGGTCCAGCTGCCGCCTTCCATGCTGAAGCGGCCGTCCTCGCCGTGCAGCTGGTTGATGACATCGGCTAGCCGGTCCGGCCCGTCGCCGGGGTCCATCCGGCCCCAGATCCTGGCCTGGAACACGGGCTGGATCACGGGCAGGTCGCCGGGTCCGACGCCGGCCGAGCGAAGTCGTTGAAGGTATTCGGTGACGTTCATGGCCGGGGCGGTGGAACCAGAGCTCTCCCGGGTCACGTCGAAATACCTGGGCGGGAACTCGTTCATCATCACCCCGCCGTTTTCCCCGTCGGCGATCTGGGTCACCAGCGGCGGCACGCGGCTGCCGCCCAGGTCCTGGCGAGAAAGGCCCTTGGCCTCGTAGTACGGCTGCATCTGGCCGACCAGTTTGGTATCGCTGCCACGGGTCTTGACCACCGCGGTGATGCTGGCGACTTCGCCCGTGGAGCTGGCGCAGGCCAGGCGGTGCGGCAGGTGCGGCCGCTGGATCCCGCTCCCGTCGGGGTGCTCGACCGTGTGTTCCTGGACCAGGACCCACTGGTAGCCGCAGTCGGTCAGCGTCTTGACGAACTCATATGCGACGTCGGGCTGGTTGGGCAGGGCCATCTCCGCGGGGGAGAAGCCGCGGACCCGGCTGAGGGCGTCCAGGCCGAACAGGGCGGCGAAATGGTGCTGCCAGGCCCGCACGTGCAGCCGGTAGTCCTGGACCGGGGTGGAGGGCGCCACGGCATGCCCCCACGGGCACCCCAGCCACTCCACCGCCTGGCGGTTGCGCGCGTCGGTGGCGAGGCCGGCCAGGGCATCGAGCATGTCACGGGCGCCCATCTGGCGCAGGCCGTGCAGCAGCGTGCCCGAGTAGTCGAGCATGACCCGCGGCGCGTACCCCTCCTCGAGCAGCTGGGGGACGAATTCGCCGATCCGCTTGTAGCACCAAGCGAACACCGGGGCGTTGTGGTTGTCGCCGATGCCGGGGTTGTCCACCATCCACTTCAGGTTGCTGATGATCGGCGCCGTCCGCAGCTCGGGCCCACCCGCCGGAACGAGCGGCTGGTGCATGTGCAAGGCGATGGCGAAGGCACCGTTCACGTCGTCGAACCCGGTGGCCCCTGGCGGCAGGAAGACCGGATCGGTGCCCGTGGCCCGGATCGCCTCCTCGATGCGCTGCTCCGATCCGCAGATGTTGGGCAGGCCGTCAATGTACTCGGGAAGATCGCCCATTACTCCGCCTCGCTGATCGCACTGTCCGCGCCGATGCTTTCCACGGTGGCCAAGGCGCCGCGGGTGTGCAGCGACCGCAGCGCGGCGAGGTAGGCGGTGGTGAACCGCGGCTGGTCGGCGAGGTCGCCGAACAGGGCCCGCTCGCGCAGGAAGGCGAGCTGGTCCTGTCGTTGGCGGCCGGCGGCGCGCATCAGCTGGTCGCGCCGGTCATCGACGACGTTGATTGGGTTGCCCTGCTCGTCGACGCCTTCGGCGTACCGGGCCCAGGCGGCCACCACGAGGGCGGAGCGTTCCAGTTCACCGCCGCTGGCCAGCCGTTCACGGATCACCGGGAGCAGGAACTTGGGGAGCCGGTCGGAGCCTTGGGCACACAACCGGGCCAGGGTGTCCCGGATGTTCGGGTTCGCGAACCGTTCGATCAGGGTGTGCTGGTAGTCGGCCAGATCGATGCCCGGTACCGGCGCCAGCGTGGGGGTGGCCTCGGAGGTCATATAGCCGAGCAGGAACCTCACGAAGGCGGGGTTCTGGCACGCCTCGTCCACGTACCGATAGCCGGCCAGGAAGCCCAGGTAGCAGATCGCCTGGTGGCCGGCGTTGAGCAGCCGCAGCTTCATCAGCTCGTACGGCCGGACGTCGTCGACCAGCTGTACCCCGGACCGGTCCAGTGCCGGGCGTCCGGCACCGAAGTTGTCTTCCAGCACCCACTGGGTGAACGGCTCACACACCACCGGCCAGCCGTCTTCGATGCCGAACCGGTCGGCGAGGACGGCGCGGTCGGCGTCGGTGGTGGCCGGCGTGATGCGGTCGACCATGGAGTTCGGGAAGTGCACCTCGCGGGCCACCCACTCGCCGAGCTCCGGGTCGCGGAGGCGGGCGAACCCAGCGAATGCGCGGCGGGCGAGTCCGCCGTTGCCTTCCAGATTGTCGCAGGCGAGCACGGTGAACGGGGGGAGGCCGCGCCGGCGGCGGCGGGCCAGCGCCTCGGTGACCAGCCCGAACACGGTGACCGGCAGCGCGCCGGGACGCAGGTCGGCGACGACTCCGGGATCCTGCCCGTCGAACTCCCCCGTCACCGCATGCAGCCCGTAGCCGCCCTCGGTGATGGTCAGCGAGACAATCCGGGTGCCCGGCGCGGCCATCTTCTCGATCACCGCCTCCGGGTCGTCCGGGGCGAACAGGTAGTCGACCAGCGATCCGATCACCCGCGGTTCCAGGGTCCCGTCCGGGTGCTTGACCACCAGCGTGTACAGGCAGTCCTGTGCCTGCAGCACGAGCTGCATCGCCCGGTCCCCGGGCAGCAACCCGACCCCGCAGATCCCCCAGTCATGACTGGCGCCGGCGGTCAGCAGCCGGTCGATGTACATCGCCTGGTGGGCTCGGTGGAAGCCACCCACCCCGACGTGGACGATCCCCGCCGTCAGCCGGCTGCGGTCGTAGCCCGGAACAGTCACCGAACCCGGCAGGGCGGCGAGGGCCGCCGAGCTCAGACGGGTTACCGGCGCCTTGTGCTGGTCCATGCGACGTGCGAACCTCACATCCCTGCCGCAGCCGGCCGGGTTCCGCGGCCGCCGGGTGGAACCCGCCGGCTTGCCGCCGGGCGCTCCGTCGATCCGGCGGGCCCGGGGCTGACATCAGCGCCCGGGCCAGCGCTCCCGCCGCAGTGCTCCGGCGGCACGGTCAGGTGCCCGGCAGGCTCCGGGCCGGCGCGCCGGCGGGCGGCGACGGCTGGGCCGGTGGCTGGTCCTGGAGTTTCCGGAAGTCGCGTGGCCGGAAGCGCCGGCTGCGCAGCTGGCCTTCGATCTGTTCCAGGCTGCGCCCGGTCAGCTCCGGCATCCGGAGGAAGACGAACACCCAGGCGGCGACGTTGAAGGCGGCGTAGAGCCACATCGTCGCGCCGGCCCCGATCCCGTTGATGATCGAGAGCAGGGTGAGGGTGATCAGCAGGTTGGTGCTCCACAGGCAGGCCGCCTGCGTGCTGGTGCCGGCGCCGCGGACCCCCAGCGGGTAGATCTCCGAGCCGGTCAGCCAGCCCATCAGCTGCAGTCCGCCGGCGTTGAAGAACATGAACACGATCAGGCAGGCGATGATGAACGCGATGCTGTCCCGGCCGTGGTGGCCGGTCACCCACAATGTCCCGAGCACCCCCAGCGCCAGGGCCGCACCCGGGATCATCGTCAGGGTCAGCCGCCGCCGCCCGATCCGGTCCACGATAGACAGCCCGACGAACATCATGATCAGGTAGGTCACGCCGAGGCCGACGCTGACCCGCAGGGCCGCGGCGGTGGAGAAGCCGTTACTGGTCAAGATGGTCGGCGCATAGTAGATGATCATCTCGATGCCGCTGAGCTGGGTGAAAATGGCGATCCCGCAGCCCACGACGAGGGCCGGCCGGATCCACGGCTGCCGCAGCCCGGAAAAGCCCCTGCGGTGCTCCGGCGCCCGGCGTTCCTGCTCCTCGACGTCGATGATGCCGTCCAGCTCGGCGCCGGTGTCGGCGCCGTCGGCCCGGATCCGTTCCAGCACCCGCCGGGCCGTGTCCTGCTCGTCGTGCTTGACCAGCCACCGCGGGCTCTCCGGCAGCCCTAGCATCAGGACCAGCATTAGCAGCGCGGGCCCCGCGGCCATCCCGATCGAGAGCCGCCAGGAGAAGAACTGGCTGGCGCCGACCAAGGTGGCGACCACGATGCCGACGCCGATGCCGACCTGGAAGGTCAGCACCAGCCGGCCGCGGCGCTCCTTGGGGGCGAGCTCGGCCACGTACATGGGGACGGTCTGGGTGGCGCCGCCGACGGCGAAGCCCAGCACCACCCGGCTCAGCGCCAGCGTCCAGGTGGTGGGGGACAGCGAGGCGGCCAGCGCGCCCACGGCGAACACGCAGGACAGCAGCAGGATCGTGCGGCGCCGGCCCCACCGCTCGGACAGCTGGCTGCCGGTCAGTGCCCCGATCACGGCGCCGAGCAGGATGCTGGCGGCAATCACCTGCTCCATCTCGCTGCTGGTGTGGAACTGGCGGCGGATCTGCAGCAGCGCGCCGGAGATGATCCCGGTGTCATAACCGTAGAGCAGCGCCGAGATGGCCGACACCCCGGCGGCCATCCACACCACGCCGGTCAACCGGGCACCGGGCGCGCTGGCCCCCGGCCGTGCCTGGTCGCCGGCCGCCTGCGCCGGAGCAGGCTTCGCTGACTGAGCCATCGCGGCCTCCCTGGGAGTCGCCGAGTCCAATCGCCGTATGACCCGACTACCCCCGGACGGCCAAACGCCCAGGTGCGCGGCCGGACCAGACCGGCCCTCTAACCTCGCATGCCCTCGGTAAACTCCCGGGGGCAAATTTCTTCGCTGACTCGCTTTGATGAGCGCTGAGGAGGGGACGTGGTGGTGCGCCGCGACGGCGGGCCGGCCCAGCTGGCGCTGATGGCCTCGCAACGGCGAGCTGCGCATCGCCGGCCGCGATCTGGACCAGTGGTATGAGCCGCGCCGGTGGCGTGACGGACCGCGGCAGCGATAAGCCGCAGGAGCCGTTCGACGCTCATTTCCGGAAGGCCCGCCCCTGCAACGGCAAGCGCGGCGGGACCCGCACGGTGCGCTGGGGCGTGGCTGGCGGCCGGCGTTCAGGTATCCGCCGTCGGTTGTTCTGGTGGCGATGGGAGGTCAGGGCCGTGGATGTCGGCTGGGGCGACCTGTAGTCCGGCGGCGGCAGCGCCGGCGTGCAGGCGCCGGTCCCACACGGCGATGATGAGGTCCGGGTCGGCGAGGGCCAGGGCACTGGCCAGGTGCACGGCGTCGGCGCCGCGAAGGGCGTGGGTGCGTGCCAGCCGCCCGGCGTGGCGTTCCACGGCTGCGGTCAGCTCGACCGGGCGGACTGCCGCCCAGTAGCGCTCCCATGCCTGCTCCGCCGTTTCCAGGCCATTCTCGGTTAGGTCGTGGTTGCGGCCGGCCGCAGCCAGTGCCGCGCGGACCTCGGGGTAGGCGAGTCGGCTGGCAAGGGCGGCGTCGCATCCATCCCACAGGTCGGAGGCCAGGTCGCTGCCCGCCTCGTCGACGACGAGTTTGACCAGGGCGCTGGAGTCGAAGTAGACCAGGGCCATGGTCAGCGTCGCTGGTCGCTGACCAGGTCGGCAACAGATTGGCGCGCCCGAGGTCGCGGCTGCCCGGAGGCTCGGGGACGCGGACTTGCCGCAGCGTGTGCGATGACGCCATCGGCAGCCAGCCGCTCCAAGGTGGCTGTGGTGGTCAGGCCCAGCAGCCGGGCCACAGGGACGCCGCGATCGGTGATCACCACCTCATCGCCTGCGCGGGCTCGGTCGAGGTACTCGCTGAGGTGGGCCCTCAGCTCGCTCACGGCTACGTCCATACTTCTTATTGTACGCTTCACCTAGCATTTACTTGTACAAACGGAGAGCGGCAGCGCTGGGTGGGCGGGCCAGAACGGTACCCAGCCGGGCACAGCGCCGATCAGCGCGGCCGCATTGGCCAGGTAGGTAAGGGCGGAAGCGGCGATGATGACCGGCAGCCAGGCCCAGCGCGCGGATTGCAGGGCGTGCCAGCCGCTGCTCACCTGGGCGAGCTGGGGCAAGATGAAGTAGAAGGCGCCGGCTGCGGCGGTGATGGCCAGCAGGGTCCGGGGCCGGACCCGCTGCAGGCGGGCCAGCGGCTGCCCATTCAGCCCGCTGGCCGCGGCGGCGGCGGACCTGGTTGCCGCGAGCAGGCCGTCTTGGTGGCCGACGGCGTGCCGGGTCGCGGCGGACAGGGCCAGCGGCTGCAGCAACGGGACCGCGGCCGCCAGCTGCTGGGCGCCGATGACCGCGGCGGCGCTGGATACCGCCCGGTCCGCGCCGACGAGGAGGGCGAGCGAGGCCAGCAGCTCGGCGAGATCGAGGTCCATTTGCCGCTGGGTGGCGGCCAGCTCGGAGAAGCTGAAGTCGGTCAGCCATGGCAGCCCGTCGCTCCCGGTCATCACGTTGGCCGTCCGCAGGGACCGGTGGGCGATCCCGGCGCGGTGCAGCCTGTCCACGTCGGCCGCCTCAATGAATCCGGCGAAGTTGACGCCATGTGCGCCAGGCACGGCGCCTATTACCGGCAGATGGCCGAGGAGGCCCACGAGGGTCTGCGAGGTGCCACCGGGCCGATGTGGCGGGACCGCCTCACCTCGGAGCTGGCCAACCTGCGGGCCGCGCTCGACTGGTTCGTCGCAAGAGGCGATGCCGATGCGGCGCTGTCGTTGGCGTCGGGAATGGCCTGGCTGTGGTTCATCAACAGCGACGTTGTCGAAGGAGCACGCTGGCTTGGTGACGCGCTCGGCGCGAAGGGGTCGCGCCGTCCTGAACTGGCCGCGACCGCCCAGGTCTGGCACGACTATTTCGTATGCATGGCGTTCAGCCCAGCCGCTGGCGTTCCCGAATGTGACGCGGCGGTCGCCGCGTTGCGGACCAGCGGCGACCAGGCCCGTCGAGCGGAGGCGCTGCTGTTCTGCGCCACGGTGCTGATGCGCGCGCAGGAGGCCGAACGATCTCTCGGCGCGTTGAGCGAGGCGCGCGATCTGCTGGAACCGGCTGTGCACGGCTGGCTGCTGGCCGTCCACGACTGGATAGTGGCCTGGAATCTGACGCTGCTGGGGCAGTTCGATGACGCGGAGCAAGCTGCCCAGTCGAGCGTCGAGCGCTTCGACGCCCAAGGGGACGTCTGGTTGTCAGTCGACCCGCTGAACATCCTGGCCGGCATCGCCGCCGCGCGAGGCGATCTCGATGGGGCGTCAGCGACCTACGAAGCGCTCCTGGAGCGATGCCGCGCAGCGGGGCAACGCAGTTTCGTGCTGTTCATTCTTCTCCGCCTTGCCGCGCTGCGAGCCAAGCAAGGCAACGACGCCGCCGCCGACGGCCTGTACGACGAGGCGATCGCATGCAGCTTCAACCCGTCGGTGTCTGCCGATGTGATGGTCGGCCAAGCCGCGGTTGCTCGTCGGCTCGGCGACCTGGCGCGGGCGCGGGTACTGCTTGATGCGGCGGGAACTTACTACCGGAACGTGGGCCTTCCCGCCGACCAGACCGGTGTCCTCGCTGGCCTGGCGTGGTGGGCGCTCAGCGCGGCAAAGCAGACGACGCGATCGTCTTGCCGCCGACGCCTGCCAGGCCGCCGCCGCTTGCGGGGACCCGGCCATACAACTGCTCGCCGATACCGCCGTAACCGCAGTCAGGGCGCTCGCCGACCCGACCCGCCCCAACATCGAGGCCTTCGTCGCGCTCGCTCAGCAGCGCGCCCAGACTTTGTCGTACGGCAGTCTCACCAGTTATACCGACGAGCCGGATGTCGCCGCGCTCGTGGCCCGCCTCGCGCTTCCCAGTCGCTCAGCGGCGACTCGGCGGCGACGGCCGCCGCGGGCCGGTTCGGCGCCTTCCTGAGGCCTTGGGCGCCACCCTCTGCGAACCAGAAGTTGCAGGTCCAGATTTCCTCGCGGCGGTTGACCTCAGTGTCACCTCAGCGCCGCCTCAGGCCAGCCAGGCAAACTGGGATTCATGCAGCCACCACGCGGTCAGCCCTTCAGCCAGCATGATCAGTTGGACGCCCCCGGGGCCGCCGTTGAGGACCACGGCCGCGCGGTCACCGCAAGCTTGCGGGCCGCGACGTGGTATCGGCGTGCACAGCGAGCCATCGACCGCCGCCGAGCCACCACGGCGCTGCGCCTTGCCGTCGAAGCCGACCCGGCGTTCGAGCTCGCCCTCGCCGACCTCGACGCCATTACCGGAACCTCAGGCCAGCGTCACAGTCGCGGGCAGATGAACTGGGAACGCCACCACATCGAGGTCGTCCGCACCGCGGCGTCCGGCAATGGCAAGCGAGCCGCCGACCTGCTCCGCGAGCATCTCGCTGGCGTCGGGTGCGACCCTCTTGCCTTCCGGATCGTCGCCCAGATGCGGCAGTCGGCGGGGATGGACGACGACTTCGAGAACCTCGCAGGCCAACTCCCAGATTGCCACCGAGCCCGATGGCCGAGCTCTCCATGACCGCCGAGATGACCGCCACCCCGACGCCAGCCGATCAGCGCTGTGCGACGCGCGTGGTATTTCCCGAGCCCTGCCGGTCGAGCTCGAGGAGGTGATCGTTGACCTCCGCGAGCTCGGGCCGCACGAGGTCGTCGTGCAGGCTCGCCGCAGGGTGATCAGCCCGGGCACCGAGCTAGCCCATTATCGCGGCGACTCCCTCGGCGGTCTGCGGCCGCCCGGCCAGCGCCCGCACCAGCCGTTCCATCCGGGCTACGCCATGGCCGGAACTGTCCTCGCCGCCGGATTCGACAGCGGCTTTGCAGTCGGAACGAGCGTTCTCTCGCACCGGCCTTGTTTCCCTGCCCGGCTATCGCCTCACCTGTATCTTCGTGGACCGCAATCACCGGCGCGAAGGGGTGGCCACCGTCGCGCTCGACGGAGCCCTGGACCTGATCGCGCAGGCAGGCGGCGGAGTCGTGGAGGCCTACCCGCAGGACACGGCGGGAAAGAAGGTTTCGTCTTCCTTCCTCTACAGCGGCACCCGCGGCATGTTCGAGAAGGCGGGCTTCGGCTACGAGCGCCCCAAGGGCAAGAACCACTGCGTGATGCGCAAGAGCGTCCCAGCCGCGTAGTGGCCGGTCCGTCTGCCGCCCTCAGCGGCGCGGCGGCGGGCGTGACCCACGCGTGTTCCTGCCCTACATCGGCGGGGTGAACGCGTACCGGCAAGCGTGTGACGAGGTGGTCGGGCACGGCTACCTCGGATTCAGGATGATCGGCCCTGGCGGGGCCCGGTGCCGGGACGGGGTAATCCGGCGCATGCAACCCGATGTCGCCATGGTCTTGGAGTTGGTGGCCGCGATGGGCATGCCGCCCATGGAGACTCTGTCGGCCGCCGACGCGCGGGCCCTGATGGCGACCACTGCGGCCACCCGGCCGCCGGGTCCCGAGGTGGGCGAGGTCACCGAAGGAGTGATCCCCGGTCCGGTCGGGGACCTGCCGTACCGGCTGTACCGCCCGGTGGGGCCACCCGAGGGCCCACGCTCCGTGGTGGTGTACTTCCACGGCGGCGGCTGGGTCCTCGGCAACCTGGATTCGGACGACCCGCTCTGCCGGGACCTTTGCGCGCGCTCAGGCGCGGTGGTCGTGTCGGTGAATTACCGCCACGCCCCCGAGGCTCGCTTTCCCGCCGCCGCGCTGGACGCCTTCGCGGCCGTGCAGTGGGTGGACGCCAACGCCATCGAACTAGGCGGCATCCCCGGTCAGCTCGCCGTCGCCGGCTGGAGTGCGGGGCCAACATCGCCACTGTCGCGTGCCAACTGGCCCGCGACGCCGGAGGCCCGCACGTCTCAGGGCAGGTGCTGATATGCCCTGTCGTGGACTCGGACATGACCCGGCTGTCCTACCAGGAAAACGGCGACGGGTACATCCTCACCACGGCGCTGATGCGGTGGTTCTGGGATCACTATGCCGATCCAGCCGACCAGGGCGACCCCCGCGCCGCTCCACTGCGCGGCGACCTGCAAGGTCTGCCCCCAACCTGCATCGTCGCTGCAGACTTCGACCCTCTGCGCGACGAGGGCGTTGCCTACGGGCACGCCCTGGAGACGGCCGGGGTACCGGTCCGCCTCGCCAGGGCCCGCGGACACACCCACACGTCGGTGACCATGGTCGGCGTGGTCATCTCCGGGGCGCCGGTACGCGCCGAGATCGCAGAGGCGCTTAGGGATTTCTTCTCGTCTGCCGAACCACAGGAGCATGTGAGCTAGTCGCTGATCGGGGAGCGGCTACATGAACCGGCCGCTCGAGACCTCCAGCATTATGTGACCAGGGCCAGTGCCGTTTCGTTCGTCCTGGAGCGCATGTTGCCCGGGTAGGCCTGTGCGTGAGCGGAGTCTTCCTGGGATCAGAAGAACTTAATGTCGACGGCCCGGAGCCGGCTCCGGTGCACGCGCACTGCTCTCGGCTGCGTCGGGTGAGATGAGGTCGCCCCACGCCCCTGCGGCCGCCTGCCCTAGCGCCAGGAGCGCCTCTACCTCGTCGTGGCCGAGCCCGCCTTCCCTAATGAGGCGCGTGCCGAACCCGATATGCCAGCGCTCGTCACGGAGGACCAACTCCACTCCCCGGCGAACTCGATGCCGCCGTCCGGATCACCTTCCTCCGGGGTCGTAGACGAAGCCGCAGAGCTGCTTCGCTAACGCTCATACCCTGGCCGACGCTCCCGCGCTGAGCACCGAGTCGCCTTGAGCGGTGGAGAAGCGCAACCCCGATGGCAGCTTCGAGATCATCGACCTGGGCAGCCACGGCGGGACATACGTCAACGGCGAGCGGATCGCGCGCACGATGTTGACGGAGCAGGACATCATCAGCATCGGCCACACCACGTTCCGGCTCAGCGGCGGCGAACTGCGCCGGTACGCGGACGAAAGTCCCGGTAGCTCTCTTGCCATCACCGACGCGCATGAGGTGGTCGCGGCCTACTGGGCCGCGGCCGAGGCCCGGGACTGGGAGGCGTTCGGCGCGCTGTTTGCCGACGACGTGATCTACCGCGGCCCCCAGACCAGGGAGCAGGTCCGCGGCCGCGACGCCTACATCCGGTTCAACGTGGAGGGCTTCCCCTACGACTGGCATCTCACCGTGCACCGAATCGTCGGCGAAGGCCAGCGCGCAGCCAGCTGGATCGAGTTCACCGGGCCAGAAGGCACCCAGCCTGGCCTGTGCTTCTTCGATCTCGCCGACGACGGCAAGATCGCCCTGATCACCGACTTCTGGCCCGAGCCATACGAAGTTCCAGCCAGCCGCGCTCGTCTGGTCGAGCGCTACTGAGTCTCCGAACAGGCTTATAGGCTCGCGCGATCGAGACGCCCATCCAGCGGTCACCTGCTCCTGGGTCATTCTCGCGTCGTCCGGCATCGCGGCGACGCCGCGCCGAAGAAACCCACATCACGAACATCCTCAACAGCGCGGCGCTCAAAGCCCTCCGCTCACCATCCCGGGCCCGCCTCGATCACTGCACGCACGCCGGCCCCGGTGGGCTGCACGCCGAAATCGGTGACCGCCCAGGTCAGGCCCGCCCGCTCCCACGGTCCGAGATCGGTGTCCGGCGGGAGTTCGGTGACCAGGTCGAGCTGGCCGTCCGGGCGCGCCTCCCGGATCGTGGCGGCCAGTTCGGCCAGCGCCTCGGGGCCGGGCAGGCCGATGATGAACAGGCCATCCCAGCGCAGCGCCCGCTGCACCGGCCGCCGGTTCGGCCACTCCCCAGCCACCCACACCGGGGGCCGCGGCCGCTGTACCGGGAGCGGCTCGAATTCCCCCGCCCAGTACCGGGTCAAGGCGTCCAGGCCCTGATCGAGCAGGTTCGCCCGCTCACGCGGGTCGGTCACCTCGCCGTACGGCTCCAGTTCGTTGTTCCGCGCGCTGCCGAGTCCGGCCCCGAAGGTCAGCCGGCCCGAGCTGAGCCAGTCCAGCGTGACCGTCTCCCTGGCCACCTTGTGCACCCTGCGGCGCGACAGCGGGGTGACGAGCGCGCCGATCCGTACCCGGGACGTGGCACAGGCCACCGCGGCGAGCGCCACCCACGGATCGGCCACGGCCCGCACTGGCGCGCGGTAGTTGATGTGGTCCCAGACGAAAAAGCCGTCCCAGCCCCGGTCCTCAGCCCGGGCCGCCAGGTCGGCCAGCACCCGCGGATCGGCCAGCTCACCGAACGGCCCGACATCGATCGCTCGCTTCACCCGGCCGATCTTAACTGCTCACCGGTGTCGGAAGCTGGCCGTTCGGGGCCCGGAATCCAGCCCGGGCACCGCCCCAGGCCGACTTGACCCCGTGCTTGACTGTGGCCTTTGACCGGCGCGTCTCGCTTCGGCGCGGGTATTGGTATCGGGTTCTTGTCCGTCGGATTACCGGCTGCCATCCTCTGGTCCGGGGGCGCTTACCGTGACGGCGCGATGGCGATTGCCTCGATCTCGACGAGCTGGCCCGGGCGGCGTAGGCATACGGGGCGCCAGGGAAGAGCCGGGGGCTGCGGACAAGGTATACGGCCATGCCCACGGAGTCTGCCATGGCCCGGCAGCCGCCACGGCCTGGGTGTTCTGCGCCGCTCCTCCTGGTCATCTGGTGGTACCAACCGGCGAAACCGCTGTCTTACCGTGGATGCATGACCGCATGGGGCAGCCTGCCGCCCGCGCTGCCACCGCACGGCACGGTGCTGGCCTGGGCGCGAGGCTGCCGGTGCGAAGAGTGCGAACGCGAGCACCAGCGTTTCGTTTCCGAACTGGCACTGCGACGGCCGCTGAGGCTTCCCGCTGCGCCGGAGCCCCGCAAGCTGGATGCCGACACTCTCGCCCGGCTGGAACCGGCGGTGAGCCAGTCTGAGTGCCCCGCGTGCGGCGCGCTGCCCCATCAGCGGTGCCGCAACCTGGCGTTCCCCCAGCATTTCGCGCCGACTCATCCTGAGCGCAGAAGCGGCCCGTGACCTGGGGTCCAAGGACCGCCGGCCACGGTACGCCAGATGGCCGCGGTGCACGCCTCACAGCCGCACCCTGCCCCTGCGACAAGCTGGCCACCCGTCATCCCCCGCCCGGCTGGTGGGGCGTGGCGCCTCGACCGGGACGGCTCGCGCTAGGTCAGAACCAGAGATGCCGGCGAGTGCTCGAACGTGCTGGACCCCGCGCACCAGCCGGCGTCGTCGTGGCACACGGGCAGCATCGGAGCGGAGACGGGCAGGTTCAGCCGCACCGGCCCCGAATCGCGAGGTGTGACAGCGGGGACGACAGCGGGGCGGCCGTCGGGATCACCGGGATGGCGGCGCTTGCGCGGGACTCCTTCTGCCCGATCGAACAGGGCCGGCCGGTGGTCGATGCGGACCACGGTCTGCCGCTCCGCCCGCCACAGCACTCCTTCGCCGGCCCACTCGAAGGCCAGCACCCGTCCGGACAGCGCAACGGTCAACGGCATCAAGTTGCGGCCGGCGGGCAAGCCCGGCAACCTCGGGCTCGACAGGGCGTGGAAGCCACACGTGCACCCCGGATCGGGGGCGTCGTGAGCGCCCCGGAACCGGCATGTGGCCCTTGCGTCGACCGGATAGCCGGAACCGCCCGTCAGCGGAACGAACAGGTCGCCCACTTGCCGGGCCAGTTTGTGGGCCCACACCACCCACAGCCCGTCCACGGTCGTGGTCAGATGCTCTTCGAGTTCATCGGGCAGGCCAGGCCGAATGCCGGTACCGGCCACGAAGTCCGCTACTAGCCGATCTCCCCTGCACATGGCGACCTCTTCTCTCAAGTAGCTAACCCGAGGGTAACCCTTGACCCGAGGTTTCAGCACCGAGATTCCGGACCGCAGGCTCAGCACCGTCTCCATGGCAGGCGCCGAACGCGCCGCAGGCGCGGCGAGACGGCCCGCCGCCGAATCCGATCAGCCGACCGCTCCAGCTCACCAGCGACGTCATGCGGCCAGGACGCGGCCGGGCGGGAAACCGTCCAGTGACCGATGCGCGGCTGGACATGTTCCGGCGGACGGAGGATGGTCGGGGAATGGACCGGATCAGCGGCCGCCGCGATCAGGCGGCCACTGATTCAATGGAACTGATCGGCCGCGAGCCGGAGATCCAGCAGCTGCGCCTGTTCGTCCGCAGGCTCACCCAGGGAGCAGGGGAAGCGCTCCTGTTGTCGGGTGACCCGGGCGTAGGAAAGACCTCCCTGCTGGACCATGCCGCCGCCATCGCCGCCGACTCCGGGATCAGGCTGCTGCGGGCGACCGGGTCGCAGTTCGAAGCCGACATCTCCTTCGCCGCCCTCCACCAGCTGCTCCACCCGTGCTTCGCCGAACTGCCCCAGCTGAGCCCGTTGCACGCCCGGACTCTGAACGTGGCCCTGGGCCTGGGCGAAGGGCCGCCGCCCGCACAACTCCTCGTCGCCAGCGCGGTCTTGGCGCTGCTGCAACAGGCCTCCAAGGAGCAGCCACTGCTGCTCATCGTCGATGACCTGCCGTGGCTGGATCGCGCCAGCGCGCTCGTGCTCGGCATGGTGGCACGTCGCCTCGCCGGCCTTCCGGTAGCCATCCTCGCCGCGTGCCGGAGCGGCGAACCCAGCTTCTTCGACCAGGGGAACCTGCCTGTCACGCGCGTGGAGCCGCTGTCGGAAGAGGCGGCGGCCGAGTTGCTGGCCAACCGCTATCCGGTGATGACAGCGCGCGTGCGGCGGCGGCTGCTGGACGCGGCCCTGGGAAACCCGCTCGCCCTGCTCGAGCTGCCGGTCTCCCTCGGCGACCTGGCCCACACCGTGGCTGGAACCCTTCCCGCAGCCCTGCCTCTCGGTCGTCGGCTGCAGACGGTCTTCGCCTCCCGTGTCCGAGCGCTAAGCCCCTCGGTCTACGAACTGCTGCTCCTGGCGGTCCTGGACGGCACGGGCGATCTGCGCCTCGTCCGGGCGCTCGCCGCCGACCGCGACGGGGAGGGCCTGGAACCGGCCGAGCGTGCCGGGCTCGTGCGCGCCGAAGAGCCCACCGCGCGCCTGACGTTTCGCCACCCGCTCATCCGGTCTGCGATCGTGGAACTGTCGACCAGCGAGCAGCGTCGCCGCGCTCACGCCGAGCTCGCCACCCGGCTCGCCGACCAGCCCGAACGGCACGCCTGGCACCTGGCCGAGGCCACCGAGGAACCCGACGAGCGGGTCGCCGCGCTCCTTCAGGAGGTCGCTCACGCCAATCTGCGGCGCGGCAACTCGGTCGGCGCCGTCACCGAGCTGCTGCGCGCCGCCGAGCTCAGCCCTTCCGGGAAGGGCCGGAGCGGACGGCTGGCCGAAGCCGCCTACCTGGGATCCATCGTCACCGGTGACCTGCGCGACGCCCCCCGCCTCCTGGAGCAGGCCCGCCGCGCCCACCCCGGCCCCGGCGGTCCGCTCTCGGCCGCCGTGGCCGGCGCCTATCACCTGCTCCACGGCGACGGCGACGTCGACACCGCCCACCGGCTGCTGACCACCGCCATCTACGAACTGGACGACCCCCGCGATGCCCACAACAAGGTCCTGATCGAAGCGCTCTACACCCTGATCATGATCTGCTTCTTCGGCGGCCGCGCCGACCTGTGGCCGCCGCTGCAGAACGCCGTCGACCGCCTCACCCCGCGCCCACCCGAACCGACACCGCCGCCCTCGAACAGGCGATCATCGAACCGGGCAACGAGCGCTGGCCCTTCGACCTGGCCCGCATCCAGCTCACCTACGGCTCCCACCTGCGCCGCATCAAGCACACCACCCACGCCCGGCGCCAGCTAGCCGCCGCCGCGCAAACCTTCCGCCGGCTCGGAGCGATCCCCTGGGCGGCCCGCGCGGACCGTGAACTGCGGGCCACCGGCATCACCGTCTCGACGGCCGACACCGGGCTGGCCTCCCTCACCCCGCAACAACGACAGATCGCCCTGCTCGCCGCGGCAGGCCACACCAACAAAGAGATCGCCGCCCGCCTCTTCCTCTCCCCGCGAACCGTCTCCACCCACCTCTACCAGGTCTTCCCCAAACTCGGCATCACCACCCGCGCCGCCCTCCGCGACGCGCTCGCCGATACGCGTCCCGAATGAAAATGGGCCGAACGAGCGGCAGTACTCAGGCCCTGTACCGGTGCAGTCCAGCGCCCGGGACGCTGGCCAGCACCTGACGGCAATGGCGCGATCGCTACGGCTTGCGGTCAGTGCGCCCGCTCCCGGGCATCGTGATCATGACCGGCGGCGGGCTGCAGCACGGACGAGCCGAGCCATTGGCAGGCCCGCAGGGCCAGTTCTACCTCATACCGGTTCTCGCCCACCGGCCGGCCCAGGCTTTCCTTCGCCTTGCGGATCCGGTACTGGACCGTGTTCTTGTGCAGTATCAGCTGCTCGGCAGTCGTCTTATAGCTCCCGCCGGTCTGCAGGAAGACCAGCAGGGTCTCGCGCAGCCCGGCGTGGTGCTCGTCGTCGGCGGCCAGGCCCGCCAGCGTGCCGAGCACCCACGCCCGCAGCAGCTCGGCGGACCCGAGCATCATGGCGATCGGCGCGACCTCGCCGAACGCCACCGCCCGCGGCGCGGGCGAACCCGCGGCGAGCACGACCGCCTGGGCCGCGAGGGCCTGCCGGTGGGTCAGGCGGAATCCCACCGCTCCCTTCGCCGCGTCGCCGAAGGCGAAACGGACATCCGCGTCCACCCCGGCCGCCGCCGCCGGGTCGAAGGTGTCGCGGATCCCTAGCGGCAGCCATGCCCACGCGCTGGATTCGTCGCGCGGCAGGAACACCGGATCACCCAGGCAGGCCACCTTCCCCGCCACGTGCCCGATCGCCTGCTCCAGCCGGGTGATCTCATCCGCGGCGCTCGCCGCGTCGCCCACCCAGCACACCAGGCCCACGTGATACTGGCGCAGCCGGTAGCCCAAGGTGGCCTCCGCCGCACCCACATCGATCCGCCCGCCCGCCAGCAGGTCACGGATCCGCGCGGCCCGCGCGGCGCTCCGGTTCCGCAGCCAGTTCTCCCGGGCCTGCGCGTAGGCGGCGACCATCTCCTCCGAAGTCTGGTCGATGTATCCGGCCACCACCCGGAAGATGCTCAGCGTGGCCGCGCTGAGCATCTCCGCGTTCCCGGCCTGGCGGGCCAGTTCCCTGAGCATCCAGTCAGAGAAGCACACGTGCCCGACCCGGTAGGCGCGCAGTAGCGCGGCCAGCGGCGTCCCCCGCTGGGCCAGCCGCCGCGCGTATTCGGTCGCCGCGGCCGGAGCCTGCACCGCGGCGAGGTCGATCCGGTGCTGCACGATCTGCAGGCAGGTATCCACGTTGCTGTCCACGCTCGAGGCGAGCAGCGTGAGCACCGGCTTGTCGTCGCGTAGCTGCGGGATCTCCCGGAGTATCGCCTGGTAGACATCCTCGGACACCGCGGCGCTCCGGCGGGCGACCGCTGCCGCGACATCGGCCATCAGCTCGGCGACCGCGGGATGATCGATCTCCACCTGCGGATTCTTACACATTCCGGCGCACCTGCCGAGGGGCGGCCGATAGCGCGTCTATCCAGGCCGTGACGAACGTCTCGTTGCCGTGGCCGCTGCCGGGGAAGAGGCCTGGTGGTCATCTAGTTGCAAACCAGGAATAGTTGTATGAGCGCAAGTATCCGGGGCGTGGTCCCGTACCAGCGAGGTGAACGTACTTGCCCGAACTGAGCCGCCAGCGCCGCCTGCTGGTGCTGGGCATCTGCTGCATGAGCCTGTTCATTGTCGGCCTGGACAGCACGATCGTGAACGTCGCGCTGCCGTCGATCGGACGTGAGCTTCATGCGTCGGTATCCGGGCTGCAGTGGACGATCGACGCGTACGCGCTGGTGCTGGCGAGCCTGCTGATGTTCTCCGGTTCGACCGCAGACCGGATCGGGCGCCGGAAGACGTTCCAGGCGGGCCTGGCCGTGTTCACGGTCGGCTCGCTACTGTGCAGCCTGGCCCCCGGCCTGGGCTGGCTCGTCGCCTTCCGGATGATCCAGGCGGTGGGCGGCTCGATGCTCAACCCGGTGGCGATGTCCATCATCGCTAACACGTTCACCGATCCGGCCGAACGCGCCCGGGCGATCGGCGTCTGGGGCGGCGTGTTCGGCCTGAGCGTGGCGCTGGGCCCGGTGGCTGGAGGCGCGCTGGTCGATTCGGTCGGCTGGCGCGGCATCTTCTGGGTCAACATCCCGGTCGGGATCGCGGCGATCGTCCTGACGGCGCTGTTCGTGCCCGAGTCCCGGGCCGCCCGGCACCGTCGGCCCGACCCGGTGGGCCAGGTCCTGGTCATCGTCTTGCTGGCCTCGCTGACATACGCGATCATCGAGGGCCCCGGCTCGGGCTGGGCATCGGCCAAGATCCTGTTCTTCTTCGGTCTCGCCTTGGTGGCGCTGATCATGTTCGGCGCCTGGGAGCCGCGGCGCGCCGATCCGCTCATCGATCCCAGGTTCTTCCGCAGCGCGCCATTTTCGGGGGCGACGGCCACCGCGGTGACCGCGTTCGCGGCGATGGGCGGCTTCTTGTTCCTCAATACCTTGTACCTGCAGGACGTCCGGGGATTCAGCCCGCTGGCGGCTGGGCTCTACCTGCTGCCTATGGCGGTGACGATGGCGGTCTGCGCGCCGCTGGCCGGGCGGATCGTCGCCGCCCGGGGGGCCCGGATCCCGCTGGTGATCGCCGGCCTCGCCCTGATCGCCGGCGGCGCGCTGCTGACCAGGCTGACCGACACGGCGGGTACCGGCTTCCTGGTGATCAGCTACATGATCTTCGGTGCCGGGTTCGGCCTGGTGAACGCGCCGATCACCAACGCCGCGGTGTCCGGCATGCCCCGCCAGCAGGCGGGCGTCGCGGCCGGCGTCGCCTCCACCAGCCGGCAGGTGGGCACCTCGCTCGGCGTGGCGGTCATGGGCTCAGCGCTGAACGGCAACCTGCATGGCGCGATGCGCACCGGGTTCGTGCCCGCCAGCCAGCCCGGCTGGTGGATCGTGGCCGCCTGCGGCGCGATCATACTGATCCTCGGCATCGCCACGACCGGCCGGTGGGCGCGCCGCACCGCGGCCCGGACCGCCGCCCGGCTCGAACCGGCCGCAGGCACGCCACCTGCCAGAAGCGAGGCTGGCCTTACCGGGATGTCGCGCGCCTGACCTGGCCGCGGACGGCCGGCTGGTCGCGGCGCAGGGCCTGTTGCCGCTCTTCCAGAGTCCTCCCGCCCCAGATGCCGTGGACCGGCGCGTTGGCGTAGGCGAGGGGTGGACCTGCTGCCCTCCCTCCGCCCGTTCATGCCGTTGGCCGGAGGCCGGCTGATGACGCGGCTGCCTTGACAGATCCGCATGGGTTTGGGAGCGGATCCTGCTGGGAGTTATGGCAGTGACCAGCTAAGTGCCGGAGCCGGGGAGGACGGATGGCAACAACCAGGCAGACCAAGGCAGTCCCGCGGCCCTCTAAGGACGGGCGAATGCTGGCGAGTCTAACCTGTTGTCCTTGTGCGCCTTTGGGTGGCTTATGCGCGCTGACCTCCCCGACAGATCGGCTCGACCCGGCGGCCGAGTCAGTCACAGAGGGCTGCAACCGGCCGGAGCCGGCGGCGTGCCGCCGATCGTGGACATGGCATTCGATGCCAGCACGCTGCATACGGTCCGGACGGAGGTGCGAGGATGCGCCATCCAGGCAGGGCTTCCCGAAGATCGGATCGCGGATGTGGTGCTGGCCGTCCACGAGCTGGCCGCCAACGCCATCAGGTATGGCGGCGGAGCAGGACGACTTCGGGCCTGGAACCCGGCCGGAGCACTGCACTACCAGGTTGACGACGGTGACCGGCGTGCGTCTACCGAGCCGGAAGCTGACCACGGTGATATTGCGACGGCCGAGCCGAGTTTCACCTCGAACCACACCATGGTCAATTCGCTGCCATGCGAGCCGGGTCACGGCTTGTGGGTAGTACAGCAGGTGGCCGATCGGATGCAATCGCTGTCCGGCTCTCGCGGAACCAGCGTCATGGCTACGTTTGGAATCCCGCCCGGCATCTCACGTGAATGAGCCACGGCGGATGGTGCGATCCCAGGTACCGGGGAGGAACCCGCCTGGTCACAGCCCGCCGGGCCGGGCCGGCGTACGCTCGGGCCATGGCGCTCGCTGTCATGATCGAAGCCGCCTGACGACTGGAGATCATCATGACCGATCTGGCGATGGACTATCTCGGCCTGGACGCCCTGCTGTCGGCCGGCGAGCTCGCCTGGCGGGACACGGTCCGCGCGTTCGTCCGTGATCGCATCAGGCCCCACATCAGGGACTGGTACGAGAGGGCGGTGTTTCCCGCCGAGATCGTCCCGGAGATGGGGCGGCTCGGGCTGCTCGGCACGCATTTGTCCGGGTACGGCTGCCCGGGCCGTAGCGCGGTGGAGTACGGCCTGGCCGCGCTGGAGTTGGAGGCGGGCGATTCCGGGCTGAGGACCTTCGTCAGCGTGCAGGGGTCGCTGGCCATGAGCGCGGTCCACAAGTTCGGCACCGAGGCGCAGAAGCGGCGCTGGCTGCCGCCGATGGCAGCCGGCGAGCTGATCGGCTGCTTCGGCCTGACCGAACCGGAGGCCGGCAGCGATCCGGCCAGCATGACCACGACGGCGCGCCGGACTGGCGACGGCTGGGTCATCAACGGCGCCAAGCGGTGGATCGGCCTGGCGTCGATCGCCGGCATCGCCGTCATCTGGGCGCGTACCCAGGACGGTATCCGCGGCTTCCTGGTCCCGGCCGGCACCGCTGGGTTCACCGCCACCCCGATCGAGCCGAAGCTGGCCATGCGCGCCTCGATCCAGTGCGACATCGCGCTGGAGGACGTGCGGGTTCCCGCCGACGCGATCCTGCCCGGGGCCGCGGGCCTGCGCGGCCCGTTCTCTTGCCTGAACGAGGCCCGCTACGGGATCACCTGGGGCGCAATGGGCGCGGCTCGCGACGCCTACGAGGCGGCGCTGGCCTACGCGCTGGACCGCAGGCAGTTCGGCAGGCCGATCGCATCGTTCCAGCTCACCCAGGAAAAGCTGGTCGACATGGTGCTCGAGATACAGAAGGGCCTGCTGGTCGCGCTGCATATCGGCCGGATGAAAGACGCCGGGACCCTGCTCCCGGAGCAGATCTCGTTCGGCAAGCTGAACAACGTCCGGACCGCGATCGCCATCGCCCGGCAGGCCCGGACCATCCTCGGCGGCAACGGTGTCGCGCTGGAGTACTCGCCGATGCGACACGCCAGCAACCTGGAGGGCGTGCGCACCTACGAAGGCACCGACGAGATGCACACGCTGATCATGGGCCGGGCCATCACCGGCATCCCCGCCTTCAGCTAGGGACTCGCACCCGGGCTGGCATCTACGGGAGCCGATCGTGGCCAGCGGGTTACAGTGTCGGCCGCCGCGGCGTTACGTATGATCGGCGATAGGTGCCAAACCAGGGAGTAAGAAGCTTCGCGGTGCCAGTAAGGAACCACCTGTCCGCGATAGGGAAGATCCTGCGGAAGATCTTCCCTATCCTGATTGTGCTGGCGATCTTTGCTGGCGCACTAGGTTTTACGACATCATGCGGGAATTCTTCAACGGCTACCCGCAAGCCTGCGGTTACCGCAGTAGCCTCCGAAATGAAAGCCCTCCTGAAGGAAGGCGAGGGCGACACTGCTGCGGGCTACTTCGAGGCAACCAGCCCGACTCTCGTTGCGGCAGCGGCGGGCGACTACAACTCGAAGTTCTATGACCTTGGCGAATTGCTGGTCAAGGACGGCCTCGATAATACCATTATCGACCTCGGCCGTGAGATGAACGGCGCATGGTACGAATGGAGCGAGAACCGGGCGCCATCGTCCGAGCCAGATGCTTACATCCTCGCGTGGCGGCAGATTGTCACGACAATGCGGTCAGTGCCCGGTCAGCATTTCAAGTTCCTGTGGACTGTGTTCATGACCAATATGTCAGTAGCCGAATGCTGGCCTGGCAGCGCATACGTTGACTATATCGGAACGGATATCTTCGACTGGTACGGCGGCGCTAACTACACTTATCCGCACACTGGGTCTGGCGCGCTTGATCACGAGGAAAAGTGGCAGCAAATCCTTACCGCCGAGCCCGGCGGCTTGAATTGGATGGCTGCATTCTCACATGTCACAGGCAAACCGGTCATCATCCCCGAATGGGGACTCGACTTCCATGCGTTCGGTGGCCAGGACGACCCGCTGTTCATCACCAACATGATGGCATGGATGAAGGCCCATGACGCTATCGGGCTCTACTGGGGGGGAGTGCACGTCAGCCCGGTCTGGACCGTCAGCGGTCCGTTGCTGGTCAACCAGGGCGAATCGGCGCAATACAACAACCCTGGCGATGTCAACGCCATGGGGGGCCTGATGGGTGGCCGCTTGCAGTACGCAGGCGTTTACCTGACGGACCACCAGTGGCTGTCGGACAGCGTGGATCAACCAGTGCTCGCCGCATGGGAACAAGCGGGTTACCTGTTGATCCTGAGCGTGCCTATCGTCCCGAACCCCCCGGCGATCAAGTCTTATTCCGGCCCGCCTGAGCCAGGAAACAAGCCGTATCGGCTTGCCGACTATCCAGATGCGGTGGCGGCACTCAGGCAAGGTGCGTAACGGTTAAGCAGGGGAAACGGGTGGTACCTGCCGGCCCCGCCGCTGGCCGGGGGGCGTGTAAGGGGGCTACGATCCGGGTTGGGAGAGAAGATGGGCAGCAGGCGGCGTCGGCTTGACCCGGTGGGGCCATTCGGCAATCCGGACGGGTCACGAGCCGACATCGAGGATGTGATCAGCGAGTTCGTCGATTTCGGCGGCAATCCGGCGTATGGCCACCTCGCGACCCGGGCCAACGACTCCAAGGTGCGGGTCATCGTGGGGAAGCTCGGGGCGGGCAAGACGGTCTACTTGCGGCGTCTTCAGGATTTCCAGGCCCATCAGGACTCTGTCTACGCCGATGTGCCGCAGCAGAGCTTGCCGAAGACCGAAGTCGTGGTGAAAGCGTGCCAGTGGTTCTCCGACCGCGTCCTGGTCGAGAAGTGGATGCAGATCTGGGAACGCGCGATCATGCGGTCGCTCGCCTCGCACCTGCTGCGTCGTCCGGAGTTGCGTCAGCAGTTGCGTGACGAGCAGGCCGGCGAGATCGAGCAGTCGTACGCTCGGCTGCTCGATGACTTCCGCCGGCCCCGGTCGATCTATAGCCAGGTGCGCGACATCATCAATCAGCGGCAGACCGCCCATCAGCTGTCTACGTACCTCGATGATCCGCTCTGGGACGACCTAGAGGATCTGCTGGGCGAGGTTGTCGGCCAGTGCAAGCCGATCTACTTCTACCTCGACGCGGTGGACGAGGAGTTCGGTCACGCCCCGATGTACTGGCTGAAGTGTCAGGAGGGGTTGTTCTACCAGGTCATGCGGCTGCTCCGCGACCACAGGCTGGGCGGGCGCCTGCATGTCGTCGTCTGCATCCGCAACATCGTCATGTCCTCGGTGTACCGGTCAGAACATGCGCCGCGGTACTACAACGAACCGCACATACGCGTCCTGAACTGGGACCGCGGCTCGCTGCTCTATCTGCTCGGGCAGAAGCTGGAGCGGCTACCGCCGTCACTGCTGATGCGACGCGCCGCCAGCGGCCCCCCCACGATCCGGGACTGGCTCGGGGTCAACGGCAGCTGGCCGGGACCCGATGGCGACGGGACGATCGAGGACTACCTGCTCAGCCACACGAGGCTGATCCCACGCGACATCATCTCGCTCGGCAATGAGCTGAGCGAGGAGGTCCTGCGGCAGAAGCAGGCTGGCCACGAGGGCCTGCCGCCAGATGCCCTCCGGGGGGTGGTACAGCGCTGCGCCAAGCGGTTCGGCGATTCCCAGCTCGCGCAGTGCGCCAACCAGATCTCCTCGGACCTGATGCCGGCCAACGCCGCCCTGCACGACTACTCCGAACTGTTCACCAGCACCCAGGCCTATATCAGCGGCGTGCTGGAGGACGTTCGTTCCTTCGTCCGGATGATCGGCGTGGACCGGTTCTCGCGTGCGGATCTCGTCGCCCTGCAGGAAGTGGCGGATCTGCACTTCCAGGAGCCGACGAACCTCGCCTCCGTCCTGTGGCAGAACGGCCTGCTCGGCTATGTCGACGACAGCGGGCGGCACCGGTTCTACTCCATGGGCGACGTCGAGGAGTTTCACCTCCCGCCGGAGGTAGGCACGTACGTGTTGCATCCGTGCCTGGTGAACGCCGTCGGGGGAATCCGGCACGTACAGGCGGATTCCGCCGGAGCCGCAGAGGCGCGCCGCACCAGGTCGCTCACCTCCCCGGAGCGCAGCGATCTTCCCGAGACATCAGGCCCTGCACCGTCCCCGGGCGGCAGCCAGGCGTTCCCGGAACCCGACCCGGCGGAGGTGCGGTCCGCCGACGGGGCCAGGGCGGCTGACTACGCTGTCGGCGACGTCCTCGAGGGCCGCTTCGAGATCCTCCAGGTACTCGGCCAGGGCGGCTTTTCGAAGGTCTACCGGGTGCGCGATGACGTCGAGGAGGAGGAGCGAGCGCTCAAGCTCTTCGACAACGCTGCTGGGTATGAGGCGGTGCGCCGCGAGATCGGCGCCCTGCGGAAGATCCATCATCCCAACGTGGTGAAGGTGTTCTGGGCCGGCAAGACCGCCGCCGGCGACTGGTATCTCATCACCGAGTTCATCGACGGGGAGTCCCTCGACGAGTTCGTCAGCGGACCGAGGCGCCTGCGCGACCGGGAGGCGGTGGATGTCGCGCTCGACCTGCTTGATGCGCTCGTCGCTTTTCATCCCGATGCGGCGCGCCTCAGGCAGCTGGATGCTAAACGCCGCGACGGCGACCTGCCGGAAGCCGAGTCGCGCGAGTGGATGGAACTGAAGGACAAAGGGCTGGTCCACCGCGACATCAAACCGCTCAACGTGATGCTCACCCGGACCGGAGCGAAGCTGCTCGACTTCAACATCGCCTCCCGGGTCGGCGACCCCGTGCATACCCAGTCAGGCACGCCGCCGTACCAGCCACCCGACGCCGGGCTTACTCGCTGGGACGTCTCCACCGACCTGTTCGCCGTCGGCGTACTGCTCTACCGGCTTCTCTGCGACGGTCACCACCCGTTCCCGAACGCGATGCCCGTGGTTGACACACCGGTGACCGACCCGAAAACGATCCGCTCCGACCTTGACCCTGACCTGGCCGCGTTTCTCATCAGGGCATGCGCCCCAGCCAGCGTCGATCGCTTCCCCACGGCTGCTGACATGCGGCTCGCTCTGCGTAACATCCGCGCTGACCTGTGACCGCGATCTCGCCGTCGACGCTGGTGGCCTTCAGCCGCGGCACCAACGGCGCGGGCTACGACAACAGGTGCACCGAAGCCGAGGGCCTGACCGGCGACGACCTAACCGGCTAGCACGCGGCCGGCTTGGCCGCCGGCGAGATGAACGTCCTGACCGGTGTCATGTGATGATGCTGTGATGCTCACCCTGGATCATCTCGTCACGTCCGGCACCTTCTCCCTCGACGGCGGCACCTGGGAGGTGGACAACAACGTCTGGATCATCGGTGACGATGGCGAATGCGTGGTAATCGACGCCCCGCACGACGCGGACGCGATCCTGACCGCGATCGGGTCGCGCCGGCTCACCGCCATCTTGTGCACCCACGCGCACGATGACCACGTAGATGCCGCCTCCACGCTGGCCGCCGCCACCGGCGCGCCGATCTGGCTGCATCCGGCTGACCGCGAGCTGTGGGAGATGACCTATCCCGAACGAGCTCCGGACCACGATCTCGCCGACGGCCAGACGGTCACCGTGGGCGGCGCCGGGCTGACGGTCCTGCACACGCCCGGGCATTCCCGCGGCGCGGTGTGTTTCCATCTCGCCGGCCAGGGCTGGCTGTTCAGCGGCGATACCCTGTTCGCCGGCGGCCCCGGCGCGACCGGGCGTTCCTTCTCCGATTTCGGCACCATCATCGACTCGATTCGCGACCGGCTGCTCGTCCTCGATCCGGCCACGGCGGTCCACACCGGCCACGGATCCGATACCACCATCGGTGCCGAAGCGCCCCACCTGCAGGAATGGATCGCCCGTGGACACTGACCATCCCGTCCCGCAGCAGCCGGTTATCGCCGCCTCCGGTGCCACGATGGGACTACCACCGTTGATGACTCGAGGGGTGCTCCGCAGCAATTGGGAGCCCTGCGGTACCGGAGGAGAGGTGAGCGCGGCATGACCGTCGGGGCCGATACCGCGATGGTGCGTGATGGATCGCCGGCCATCGGCCAGCGGCGGGTGCTGGTGATCATCGGCGCGCTGCTGCTCGGGATGCTGCTGGCCGCGCTCGACCAGACGATCGTCGCGACGGCGCTGCCGACGATCGCGGGCGACCTTCACGGGCTATCGCATCTGTCCTGGGTCGTGACGGCCTACCTGCTCGCCTCAACGGTGTCGACGCCGCTGTGGGGCAAGCTCGGCGACATGTACGGCCGGAAGGTGTTCTTCCAGGCTTCGATCGTGATCTTCCTGGTCGGCTCGGCGCTGTCCGGCCTGGCGCACTCGATGGTCGAGCTGATCGCGTCCCGCGCCGTTCAGGGGCTGGGCGGCGGCGGCCTGCTGGTCGGCGCGCAGACCATCGTCGGGGATGTCGTCCCGCCTCGCCAGCGCGGGCGTTACCAGGGGATTTTCGGCGCCACGTTCGGGGTCGCCAGCGTGCTCGGCCCGCTGATCGGCGGCTTCTTCGTGGACAACCTGTCCTGGCGGTGGGTCTTCTACATCAACCTCCCGCTGGGCGCCGTGGCCCTGGTAGTGACCGCGGCGGTGCTACCCGGCCGGCTGAGCCGGACCCGCCATGTGATCGATTACGCGGGCACCGCGCTCATCGGCGCGTCGGCGGTCTGCCTGGTGCTGCTGACCTCGCTCGGCGGCAACACGTTCGGCTGGGGTTCCTTCCCGATCATCTTGCTCGGAGTGCTCGGGGTTGTCACCGCGGTCGGCTTCGTCCTGGTGGAGCGGCGGGCGGCCGAGCCCGTCATACCGCTGAACCTGTTCGCGAACCGGGTGTTCAGCTCCGCCAGCGTGGTCGGCTTCGCCGTCGGATTCGCCATGTTCGGCGCGCTGGCCTACCTGCCGCAGTACATGCAGGTCGTAAGGGGGATCTCGCCGACCCTGTCCGGGCTGAGGCTGCTGCCGCTGATGGTCGGACTGCTGCTGACCTCTATCGGCACCGGCTTCCTGGTCAGCAAGTGGGGCCGGTACAAGATCTTCCCCGTGGTGGGTACGGCGCTGATGACCCTCGGGCTGTTCCTGCTGTCGCGGCTGGGTATCAACACGAACTTCTGGCTGGTGTCGTTGTACCTGTTCGTCCTCGGCGTGGGCATCGGCTGTTCACTGCAGGTGCTGGTCATCGCGGTGCAGAACGCCGTCGACTATAAGGATCTCGGCGCGGCCACGTCCGGCGCGACGTTCTTCCGCTCCATCGGCGGCTCGTTCGGCACCGCGGTCTTCGGCGCGATCTTCTCCGGCGTGCTGGCCGGGGACATCGCCGCCGCGCTGCACGGCATAGCGCTGCCCGGCGGGATCAGCGCGTCCGCCGGGGCCAGCCCCGCCGTGCTCGAGCACTTGCCCCCGGCGATCCGGGACGGTTACATCGCCGGGTTCACGCAGGCGCTGCACACCGTGTTCCTGTATGCGACGCCAATGGGTGCGGTGGCCTTCGTCCTGAGCCTGTTCCTGAAGGAGGTGCCGCTGCGGGACACGGTACGGGCGGTGGACCGGGCCCACAGCACCGCTCCCACATCCGTGCCCGCCACGCGCGACTCCGCGCAGGAGATGGAGCGCGCGCTGATGACGCTGCTCGGCCGTGAGCGCCGGGCGGAGACCTACCGGCGTCTCGCGGAAAGGGCCGACGTGCGGCTGAACCCCCGCGGCACCTGGCTGATGTACCGCGTGGCGGACCACGCCCCGATCACCGAGGCGGAGCTGGCCCCTGTGCTCGGCATCGCCGTGTCCGATCTGGAGCAGCGGCTGACCGAACTCGTGGCCGCCGGCTACGTCGCCGTGGCCGTCCCGGCCGGCGCCGCGGACGGGGACGGCGGCCAGACGGGCGCCGGCGTGACCCTCACATCCGCTGGCGAGCAGGCGGCCAGCCGGCTGGTCGCCGCCCGTGAGGCGGGCATCGACCGGCTGGTGACGGAGTGGCAGCCGGACACGGTCCCGGAGCTGCGCCGGCTGCTCGGGCGGATCACGACCACGCTGGTGGCCACCGACACGGCACCGGAGCGGGACGGAGCCACCACCCCGGTCGCCTCCAGGTAGCGCAGCAGCTCGATCATGGGCACGAAAGCACAGCTGAGGTACGGGCGGCGCAGCTGCGGGTGCGATGCCGACCGGAGCCAGCCGCTGGCCTCGGCGCCGAAGCGAGTGAGCCGCAAGATGCCGCCCGGGCGCCCCGCCCGTCTCATCCCGTGCCCCCGGACCCGGGCGGCGGTGGACGGCGCTGGACGTCAGGATCAGGCCAAGTCGAACCGGTCGAGGTTCATCACCTTGTCCCACGCCGCGACGAAGTCGCGCACGAACTTCTCCTTCGCGTCATCGCTCGCGTAGACCTCCGCGAGCGCGCGCAGCTCGGAGTTCGACCCGAAGACCAGGTCGACCCGGCTGCCGGTCCACTTGACCTCGCCGGTGGCGGCGTCGCGGCCCTCGAACGTGGTCGCGTCCTCGGAGGTCGGCTGCCACGTCGTGCCCATGTCGAGCAGGCTGACGAAGAAGTCGTTGGTCAGCGAGCCGGGGGTGGTGGTGAACACACCGAGTTTCGACCCGTCGTAGTTCGCGCCCAGGGCGCGGAGGCCGCCGACCAGGACCGTCATCTGCGGGGCGCTCAGGGTGAGCAGGTTCGCCTTGTCGATCAGCAGGTACTCGGCGGGCAGCCGGGAGCCCTTGCCGACGTAGTTGCGGAACCCGTCCGCCTTCGGCTCGAGGTTGGTGAACGACTCCACGTCGGTCTGCTCCAGCGACGCGTCCGTGCGGCCCGGTGTGAAGGGGACCTGGACGTCGAAGCCGGCGTCCCTGGCGGATTGCTCGACGGCCGCCCCGCCGGCCAGCACGATCAGGTCGGCCAGCGAGATCTTCTTACCGCCGGCCTGGGCGGCGTTGAAGGCTTGCTGGATTCCCTCCAGGGTGCGCAGCACCATCGCCAGCTGATCGGGGTTGTTGACCTCCCACCCGCTCTGCGGCTCCAGGCGGACGCGCGCCCCGTTGGCGCCGCCGCGCTTGTCGCTGCCGCGGAAGGACGAGGCCGACGCCCACGCGGCCGACACGAGCTGAGGCACCGACAGGCCCGAGGCGAGGACCTGGCTCTTGAGGGAGGCGATGTCCGCGGCGTCGACGAGCTCGTGGTCGACCGCAGGCACGGGGTCCTGCCAGATCAGCGTCTCGGACGGGACCTCAGGACCGAGGTAGCGCACGACCGGGCCCATGTCGCGGTGGGTCAGCTTGAACCACGCCCGGGCGAAGGCGTCCGCGAACGCGTCCTGGTCCACCATGAAACGGCGCGAGATCGGCTCGTAGATCGGGTCGAGCCGGAGCGAGAGGTCGGTCGTCAGCATCATCGGGGTGCGGCGCTTCGACGGGTCATGCGGGTCGGGGACGCTACCCGCCCCGGCGCCGTCCTTCGGCTGCCACTGGTGCGCGCCTGAAGGGCTCCGGGTGAGTTCCCACTCATAGCCGAACAGGATGCGGAAGAAGCTGTTGTCCCAGGTGGTCGGGGTGTCGGTCCAGATGACCTCGAGACCGCTGGTGATCGCGTCGCAGCCCACGCCGGTGCCGTACGTGCTCTTCCAGCCCAGGCCCTGCTGCTCGAGCGGGGCCGCCTCCGGGTCGGGGCCGACCGCGTCCGCGGGACCCGCGCCGTGCGTCTTGCCGAAGGTGTGGCCGCCGGCGATCAGGGCGACGGTCTCCTCGTCGTTCATCGCCATCCGGCGGAACGTCTCGCGGATGTCGCGGGCCGCGGCGAGCGGGTCGGGGTTGCCGTTCGGACCCTCCGGGTTGACGTAGATGAGGCCCATCTGGACCGCGGCCAGCGGAACTTCGAGCTCGCGGTCGCCGCTGTAGCGTTCGTCGTCGAGCCAGGTGGTCTCGGGCCCCCAGTAGACGTCCTCGTCCGGCTCCCAGGCGTCCACGCGGCCGCCGCCGAAGCCGAACGTCTTGAAGCCCATCACCTCCAGGGCGACGTTGCCGGTGAGGACCATCAGGTCGCCCCACGAGATCTTCTTGCCGTACTTCTTCTTGACCGGCCACAGCAGCCGGCGGGCCTTGTCCAGGCTGACGTTGTCCGGCCAGCTGTTGAGCGGCGCGAAGCGCTGCTGTCCGGCGCCGGCGCCGCCGCGACCGTCGTTGATCCGGTAGGTGCCCGCGAGGTGCCACGCCATCCGGATCATGAGCGGGCCGTAGTTGCCGAAGTCGGCCGGCCACCAGTCCTTGGAGTCCGACAGCACCTCCGCGATGTCGTGCTTCACGACGGCGAGGTCGAGGGTCTTGAACTCCTCGGCGTAGTTGAACTCCTCGTCCATGGGGTTGGCCACGGCCGGGTTCTTGGCCAGGATCTTCAGGTTGAGCCGGTTCGGCCACCAGTCCTGGTTGGCGTCACCCCTGGTGGGGTGGACGAGGCCGGGCAGGACCGGACATCCCCCGCTCTCCGGGGTCGAGTCTTCGACGACTACTGGATCATGGTTCTCAGACATGCGAATCCTTCCGGGATAGGCGGATCACGGCGCCCAGGAACTGCGGGCGGTGGAACAGCCGGGGCACAGGCCCCAGTAGATGACCTGGGCCTCGTCGATCGAGAAGCCGTGGTCGTCGGATGCGGTCAGGCAGGGCGCCGCGCCGACGGCGCAGTCGACGTCGGCGACGACACCGCAGGACCGGCACACGACGTGGTGGTGGTTGTCCCCGACGCGTCCCTCGAACCGGGCCGGGCTGCCGGCCGGTTCGATGCGGCGCAGGAGTCCCGCCGCGGTGAGCGCGTGGAGAGCCTCATATACGGCTTGCAGGGAGACATGGCCGATGCGACCACGCACCCCGGAGGCGATCGCATCGACGCCGAGGTGGTCACCGTCCCGGACGGTCTCGAGCAGCGCGACGCGGGCGGCCGTCACCCGCAGGCCGGCGCCGCGCAGCTCCTCGGCGATGGACGGAGTTTGGGACGCGGTCACGAGGCCAAACCTACCGCCATAAACACAAACGGTTCAAGACAACGATTATCTCAAGTTTAGTCATCCGCAGGGCGGACCGACGGGCTGGCAACAGCGCCGGCAGATTCAGCCGAACGGGTGTGGTGCGTGCCCGGCCAACGTCCTCAGCTGATCGAACGCCACCAGATCGTCGTCACGGCGCTAGCTGATCAGGCACCCAGGACCGCTCCGATGCGGCGGCGCACCTCATCCTCGCCGAGCACGGTGGCGACCTGGTAAAGCCCGGGACTGCGCGTCGACCCGGTGAGCAGCACACGGACCACCTGCGACGCCTCCCGGATCGAGCCGGCGTACGCGGTGGGGTTGGCCCTGTACTCCTTCGGGCTGGCCGCGAATCCGTTCGCCGCGGCCACCGCGCGGATTTGACCGAACCACGCGTCAGCGTCGTCAAGGCCACGGTACTCGCGAAGCAGATCGGCGCAGAGCCGCCGGACCACGGCCGGATCGAGACCGCCGAAACGCGGGTCGGCGGGGTCGGTCACCAGCTTGAAAAGCGGGCGGAAGAAATTCCCGTAGACCGGGCGGAAGTCGGACCACTTGCGCAGGTCCTTGCGCGGGTTGGCGGCACCATCCCGCTCGATGGCCAGGGCCTGCAGCGCCAGGTCCCGCTCGGCGGCCACGACGCGAGCTAGCTCCGGGTCGTGGACGACGGCCCAGGTGAGCACCCGGTCCAGGATGTCCTCGCCCTTCATCGTGGCGATGAGATCGGCGGTGATGTCCTCGAGCTTCACCAGGTCCACGAGCGGTCCCGCGACGCCGAACTCCGTCAGCCGCAGCGGCTCGCGGAGTGCTTGCTCGATGGGCATCTCGGCCAGCCGTCCGTTGGCCAGGCCGCGCAGGTAGTAGAGCACCCCATCGGCCGGGTAGCCGGCGACGATGTAGAACTCCACGCTGGCTTCGGGGTCCTTGCGCTTGGACAGCTTGCGCTTGGCCGCGCCGTCCTTCTTCATCAGCGGCGCGATGTGAGCGTAGGGAATGCGATCGAACCCGGCCGCGTCGAAGAGCTGCAGGTGTACCGGGACCGAGGAGAGCCACTCCTCGCCGCGGATCACCACCGTGATGCGCATCAGGTGGTCGTCGACGACGTGGGCGAAGTGGTAGGTGGGCAGCCGCAGGGGGCGGGCCGAGCTCTTGAGGATGACGACGTCGTTGCGGTTGTCCTCGGTCTCTATGGACCCGCGGATGAGATCGGTGTAGATGACCCGGCCGACGGGCTCGCCGGGCGACCGGAACCGCACTACGTAAGGATCGCCCGCCGCGAGCCGCGCGCGGACCTGGTCCGCCGGGGCATCCCGCCAGATCGCCCACCGGCCGTAGTATCCGGTCGGAACCTTCTCCGCACGCTGCTCGGCCGCGGCGGTGGCCAGCTCCTCCCTGGTGGCGAAGCACTGGTATGCCTTGCCCTCGCGGAGGAACTGGCGCGCGTACGTCAGGTAGATCCGTGACCGGTGGGACTGGACGTACGGGCCGTAGTGCCCGGTGGCGTCGGTTTCCTGCGACGTGACCCCGAAATAGCCGAACGCCTGGTCGAACTGCGTGGTGGCACCCTCCACCTCCCGGGACTGATCGGTGTCCTCGATCCGGATGAGGAAGACACCGCCGGTCTGGTTGGCGATGGCCTTGTCGACCATGGCCACGTAGATGCCGCCGATATGGGCGAAGCCGGTCGGGCTCGGGGAGAACCGGGTGACCTGCGCGCCCTCCGGAAGGTCCCGCGGCGGGTACCGTTCCTCCCAGTAGGCCGGCTCCGGCAGGTCGGCGGGGAAAAGGGCATCGATCTCGTCGCGGTCGAGCACGTCTGGGACCTCCATGTGATGCCCCAGCCTATACCGGCCACCGTGGCACGAGTCGTTCCCGCTACGGCCAAGGACCTGGGAGGTCGACCTGGCCACGGTGAACATCTGGGGCCCGGTCAACCCGGCCATGCTTGACCATTAGGGAGCGGTTACAGCAGCTCGAGGATCGTGGCGTTGGCCTGGCCGCCGCCCTCGCACATGGTCTGCAGGCCGTAACGGATGCCGTTGTCGCGCATGTGATGCACCAGCGTGGTCATCAGGCGGGCACCGGATCCGCCCAGCGGATGGCCCAGGGCGATCGCGCCCCCGTTCGGGTTCAGCGCCTTGGCGTCGGCGCCGAGGTCGGCCAGCCAGGCCAGCGGCACCGGCGCGAACGCCTCGTTGACCTCGAACGCGCCGATCTGGTCCAGGGACAGGCCAGACCGCTGCAGGACCTTGCGGGTCGCCGGGATCGGCGCGGTCAGCATGATCACCGGGTCGCCGCCGGCCAGCACCGCGGTGTGCACGCGGGCGACGGGCGTGAGGCCGAGTCTGGCGGCCTTCTCGCTGGTAGTCATCAGCAGCGCGGCCGAGCCGTCGGAGACCTGCGAGGAGTTGCCCGCGGTGATCACGCCGCCGTCGGCCTTGAAGACCGTCTTGAGCTGGCCCAGGGTCTCCAGCGTGCCGCCGCGCCGGATGCCCTCGTCGGCTGCGACAACCGTGCCGTCGGCCAGCGTGACCGGGGCGATCTGCCCGGCGAACCGGCCCTCGTCCTGCGCCGCGGCCGCCTTCTGGTGGCTGGCCAGGGAGAACTCGTCGAGCTTGGCCCGGGACAGGTCCCACCGCTCGGCGATCATCTCAGCGCCCACACCCTGGTTGGGGAACACTCCGCCGTAGCGCGCCAGGAACGACGGGCCGAACGGATTCTGGCCCTGGACCGAACTGCCCATCGGCACCCGGCTCATCGATTCCACGCCGCCCGCTACCACCACGTCGTACTGGCCGGCGATCAGCCCGGCCGCGGCGAAGTGCACCGCCTGCTGGCTCGACCCGCACTGCCGGTCCACCGTGACCCCGGTGACCGACTCCGGCCAGCCCGCGGCCAGCACCGCGGTGCGGGCGATGTCCAGCGTCTGCTCGCCCACCTGGGACACGCAGCCCCAGACCACGTCGTCGACATCCGCGGGGTCGATGCCGCTCCGCTGGGCCACCGCCGTCAGCACGTGAGCCGATAGCTCCACCGGATGAACTCCGGACAGCGCGCCGTTCCGCTTGCCGACCGGCGTCCGGACGGCCTCGACGATGACCGCGTCCCGCATGGTGTCTCCTCCTGTTTACGCCACTCTCGAGATGAATCCTACGTCTATAGTTTTCAGGTCCGCGGGACCTGCTGATCCAGCACCACGAGCTGGGCGTCCAGATCCTCGCCGCGCTCGGCGTCCCGGCCGAACGCCGGGTGCTGGTCATCCACGGGCTGGACACGCTGACCCTCGGCGCCTCGCTGGCCGGGGCGGCCAAGAGCCCGGCCCGGGCCGGGCCGGGCCGGTGTTCGGCCACGTCTGCGCGGCCTCCGAGCCGACGCTCGCCGGCCCGGACGGTAAGCGCGTCAGGGTCCGGGCAGGACCGGGAAAATCCTGACGTCAGTTGGCGACGACGTGCACCTTCCAGGTCTGGCCTCGGCACGGCGTGGACACCAGCACCTGGCGGCCCGCGTTGGTGTCGCGGACCGTGTAATGGGCCGGGGATCCGTTCAGCGTCACCAGGTGGATCTGCGCGCCCGTGGGCAGCGTGGCGCCGACATGCAGGGTGCACGCCTGGCTGGCGGTGACCGTCGTCGTGTACGAGCTGCCGTGGTGCGTGGCCGCGACGTCAACCGAGCCCGTGCCGACCCTGATGTTCGTCCCGCTCACCGAGGACTGCCCGGAAGGCACGTCGGGCAGCACCTCGAGCAAGCCGTTGCCGAGCTGCGGGTCGACTCCGAGTTGCTGGTTCACCACGGGCCAGAGCACGCCGTACGTTCCCCAGGCCTGGTCCAGCGAGGACCGCTCGTTGAAGGGCTGGTTGATGTTGGCGGTGAAGTCGGGCGACGGGCCGATCTCCGGCATCGCGCCGGGCTGCTCGGCCACGCTGCCGAGCTGCAGGGTGGCCAGGTCGTCGGTGTAACGCTGCTGGTCACTCGGGCCGAGCAGGCCGTAGTTGCCCAGGCCCACGGCCATGACGCCGGTGTTGAGCGTGTAGGCCTGCTGGGTGTGCCCCGTATAGGTGCCGGGGTCGCAGCCCGGGCCGCCCTCGACGTACATCCCGTAGGTGCCCGAGTAGCAGGACGTCTCGCGCAGCTTGAGCGCGGGCACCGCCTCGGACGGCGGCACCAGGCCCGGCTGCGGCACGCCGTCCGGGTACAGCAGGGCCTCCATCGGGGTGACCCCGGTCCACCAGCGCTGCATGTTCTGGCTGTTCGACGGGTCGTTGAGCGAGTCGGCGAACTGCGGGATGCTCGGCATCCACCAGGCGCCGGAGAACTTCTGCACCATGGCCGCGGCGTGGCTGTCGGCCCACTGCTGGGTGGCGGTGTCGCCCTTGCTCGCCGCCATGTCGGCCAGGTCGTACAGGCCGCGGATGGTGTATACGGCCACGTCGACCGCGTCGGCGCCGAGCACGCTGGACTCGACGTTGCCGGCCCCGTCCGGCCACAGGTCGTCGTCGCCGGTGGTCAGGCCGATCATGTACTGCATGTTCTTCTTGACGAAGTCATACATCTCGTCACGGAAGGCGTTGTCGCCGGTCCACCGCCAGATCATGGCGACGGCGTCGGGGAATTTGGCCGTCTCGTCGATGTCGCCAGGCTCGTCGTTCAGGCCGTAGTAGACCGAGCCGTCGGTGACGGTCTCGTGCACCACCTTGCCCGAATCATGGTTGGCGATGACGCTCACCTGCTCCAGCGACCGCATGCCGTCCTCGGCCGTGGCGAACTGCCCGGCGGCGAGCAGGGCGAAGACCGTGTACTCCTGGTCGGTGGCGAACATCCACGGGTAGTCGGGGAAGCCGGCGCCCTCGAACCGGATGCTCGGCACCGTCGCCAGCGGCGGCGGGTACACGGTGCCCTCCTCGGTGTCGCGGATGTGCAGGTTGTCCGCCTGCTGGGTGAGGTCGGCCATGTCCTGCTTGCTCCAGGTGACGGACTCGGCCAGGGCCGGGTCGCCGGGCAGCGACACCTGCGTCTGGCTGTTCAGCTGCTGCCGCGCGGCGACCTTCGCGGCGAGTTCGGCCGCCGGGTCCGCGCTGGCCGCCCGGAACTGCGCCCGGGCGTCGGACAGCCCCTGGTCCGATCCGGCCACGGTGAACCAGATCGTCCGGCTGGTACCCGCGGGCACGCTGACCGGGTAGGTCAGCTCGCCGCCCGCGCCCTTGCCGTAGGCCGTGTCATCGCACCGGAAAATGTCGGGTTGGGAGCTGACCGGGCAGATGACCGGCGGGTCCTGCGATCCGCGGAAGTCGGTGCCGGTCGCGTGCGAGGTCGGGGTGATCCCGGTCGCGCCGACCAGCGCGGCCCACGAATGCGGGAGGGCGTTGGCCACCGGCGGGGTCCCGTTCTCGGTGAACACCAGCTGCTGCCCGTTGAACGACGCTTGGTCTTGCAGGTTGAACGTGGTCTGGTCGGGCGTGGTGGAGCCCCACGGGTACGCGCTCATCAGCTCGGAGTGGGCGTCGACGTTCAGGTTCACGTTCGCGGCCTGCGGCCCGGCGGTCAGCGTCAGGCCGAACTCCACCGCGCGGCGGCCGTCGGGCGCGAAGTCCGTCCGGGTGAGCTGGACGCCGCCCGTCGCGGGCAGGGCCATCTGCACGTATCCGAAGCCCGAGGTGAACTTGGTCGCCGGGCCGATCCACTGGCCGTTGAGGCCGAACCAGATGCCGTCGAGCAGCTTGATCGGCGGCGTCCAGATGCCGCCCATCTCGCCGCGGGTGTGGAAGCCCATGGCCGGATACCGGCCGTCTTCGGTGCCCAGCTCGTAGGCGCGGTCCCCGGCCGCCGCGTACCGCCGCAGGTCAAGCTGCGAACTTACCGACAGGGTGGGGGTAGCCGAGGCCGGCCCGGCCCTGGTCACGGACACGCGGCCGGAAGCGACCGGAGAGGCTCCGGACGGTGCGGCGGCCGCCGTCGCCGCGGCGGTGCTTACCACCGTGAAGATCGTCACCAGGAACAGGAACCGCCGCATGGCGCCACCTTCCATCGCGGATCTGGAGACACCCGGAACGTGCACAGCTGGGCCGGGCCCTCATCATTCCAGGACCGCACAGCTCAATTCAGGGGTTCCTATGAAAACCCGCAGATTCTCCCAGAATCCGAGATCGGCACCCGTGGAGGTGGGGTCCCAGTGACCACCGGTCCGGGCACCGGGGCCACCCGGCTGGTCACCGAGATCGCCGACATGGCTATGGTCCGGGGCCTGGACCGCGAGGTGGTACTTCGAAGACCTGCTCGGCGGCCGCAGCCTTCGCAGGCTCCTACCCTGACCCCGGTCACCGCCCGGGCCGGGCTGAGAACCGTCGGCCGGGCACTCACCGCGCCCGTTCGGTCAATAATGACCCCGAACGGGCCGGGTTTCCCGCCTTCTCACCGCTGCGAGCGCGGGCCGGCCGCCGGTCAGCCGGCCTGCGGGGCCGGCTGGGCCGAGGGGAACCGGGGCGCGCGCTTCTCGGTGAGCGCCGCCGCGCCTTCGAGGACGTCGGGACCCATGAAGCAGAGCATCTCGTAGGCGGCGGACTGATCGAAGATCGGGCCGGCCATCTTGAGCCAGTTGTTCAGTGACCGCTTCGTCCAGCGGATCGCCGGCTGCGACCCGGTAGCGAGGCTGTCCGCCACGCGCAGCGCCTCGTCGAGGACCTGATCGCGGCGGACCGCCTTGCTGACCATGCCGAGCCGTTCGGCCTCCTCGCCGGTGATCATCTCGCCGGTGAGCAGGTAGTAGCGGGCCTTCGCCATGCCGCACAGCAGCGGCCACAGGATCGCGGCGTGGTCGCCGGCCGCGACGCCGAGTTTGACGTGGCCGTCGCCGAGCCTGGCGTCCAGGGCGCAGATCGAGATGTCGGCCAGCAGCGCCACCACCGTGCCCGCCCCGACGGCGACGCCGTTGATCGCCGAGATGATCGGCTTCTCGCAGTTGACGATGTTGTAGACCAGGTCGCTCATCTCGGCGAGCATGTGCGCCACGCGGTCGTGGTGGCCGGCCATCCGCTTGACCATGGCCAGGTCGCCGCCGGCGGAGAACGCCTTGCCGGCGCCGGTGATCACGGCGACTTTCGTCTCCGGGTCGGCGGCGACCTCCGCCCAGACGCGGGCGAGTTCGCCGTGCATCCGCTCGTCGGCGGCGTTGTACTTGTCGGGCCGGTTCATGGTGATGAGCAGCACGCCGTTGTCCCGGCGCTCGAAGCGGAGCTGCTCGTACTCTGAGAACTTCACGGACTGCTCCTTAGCTGTGGTTCAGCTCATGGTCAGGCCGCCGCTGACGCTGACGGTCTGGCCGGTGACGAACGACGCCTCGTCCGAGGCGAGGAATACCACGACGTTGGCGACGTCGGCCGGCTGGCCGAGGCGCCGGAACGGGATCGCCTTGGTCAGGGCCTCCCGCAGCCTCGGCCCCGCGAACGACGCGAACAGGGCGGTGTCGGTGGGGCCGGGGCAGACGCAATTGACCCTGACCTGGTGGCGCGCCATCTCCCGGGCGAGCGACTTGGTGAAGGCGATGACCCCGCCCTTGGCCGCGGAGTAGACCGCCTCGCCGGACGAGCCGACCCGGCCGGCGTCCGAGGCCAGGTTGACCACCGCTCCGCTGCCCTGCGCGGCCATGACCGGCAGCACCGCTTTACAGGTGTGCAGCACGCCGTACAGGTTGACGGCGATCGCCCGGTCCCAGTCGGCCGGGTCGGAGTCGACGAAGGAGCTGGCCTTGTCCCAGCCGGCGTTGTTGACCAGGACGTCGATGCGGCCGAACTGCCGCACCACCCGGTCGGCGATCGCCTGCACGCCCTGGCGGTCGGTGACGTCGGCGCGGATCGCGACGGCACACGGCAACGCGGTCGCCGTCGCCTTGGCGTTCGCCTCGTCCAGATCGGTGACCACGACGGTCGCCCCCTCCGCGGCGAGCTTCCCGGCGATCGCCTGGCCGATACCCTGGCCGGCGCCGGTCACGATCGCAACCTTGTCATCGAGCCTGCCCATACGCGGTTCCTCTCGGGTCGGTGCGGCTACCACACTGAACCTATAGTCACTACCCGCCGCGGCGTTCGGGGCGTACTGTCGGTGCCGCGGCGGAAGGAAAACAACGATGAAGGTCGGGCTCGTGGTCATGGACGAGGACCCGGCCGGCGCGCTGACGGTCGTCCGGGCGGCGGACCGGGCTGGCGTGCACTCACTGTGGGCGATCGACTACTACAACCGGAGCAGCCTGACCCGCGCGGCGGCGTTCGCGGTCGTCGCCGGGACCTCGATCGTCGGCACGAGCGTCACCCCGCTGTTCGCGCGCTCGCCGCTGGCGCTGGCGGCGGCGGCCGCCGACATCCAGGCGATCGCCGGCGGCCGCTTCGTGCTTGGTGTGGGCAGCAGCACGCGCCGGATGAACCAGGACTGGTACGGGACGGCGCTGCAGCATCCCGCGCCTCAGGTCCGGGAGCGGATCGGGCTGATCCGGCGGCTGATCGCGCATCGCGGCGGCCCGTTTGAGTTCGAGGGCAGGTTCAACCGCGTCTCGATGGCGCACTACGACCGTGCCGCGCTGCCGGACCGCATGACGATCCTGGCGGCGGGCGTGGGGGAGCACATGGTCGGCGTGGTCGGGGAGTGCGCCGACGGGTTCGTCGGGCACACGATCGCCTCGGCCGCCTACCTGCGTGACATCGCCCGCCCGGTCCTGGCCAGCGGCGCGGCCCGGGCGAACCGGGACGTGGCGCAGTTGCGGATGACCACGCAGATCGTGGCCTCGGCCGGCGCCGACTCGCGCGCTGCGCGCCGGGATGCCGCGGCCCAGGTCGGTTTCTACGCCACGCCGAAGGGCTACGACGCGCTGTTCCCCGGCGGCCAGTTCGCCGCCGAGCGCGTCGCGGCCCGGGAGGCCCTGGCCCGCGGCGACGTGCCCGGCGTGATCGCCGCGGGGGAGGCCATGGTCGGCGAGCGCGCCGTGTTCGGCACGCCGGACGACGTCGCCGCCCAGTTGCGCCGCTACGCCGGCGTCGTCGACTGGGCGCTGCTCTACCCGCCGCACTTCGGCGTCGATCCCGAGCGCATTCACGCCAACGAGCTGAGCCTGATCGACGTGGCCTCCGGCTGGACATCCTGACCAGGTGGTCGTCTACGACCCCCGCGCGGGCGAGGTCCGCGGCCACCGGCAGCTGCGGCGCTTCGTCCAGGCGAATCAGGCCTGGATGGCCGAGCACCATGCCCGCGCTGCGTCCGCTGGGGACGCCACGACCTGCCGCCTCAGGCGGGACTCGGAGTCTACGAACGCGGCCCGGACGGGCTGCTGGCCGCGGCCCGCGTCTACGACGACATCAAGGCGCCCGTCGAGACGAGCGCCTAGCAGCATCGACGCGGCTGCGTTTGCCGCTCCGGCGAGTCGCAGGAAGGCAACCCGCAGAGGTTCGGCGGCATCATCTGTCGCTGCTGTCACAGCTGCGGTTACCGTGGGACGCCACACTCCTGATCCGGGGCTGCCGCCTGCCCCTGGCGCCCGGCCCGGTGCCGGGCGGCCGCTGGTCAGTCAGGGAATCGTCTGAGCCGACTTGTGCGCGGAGGCTGCACCGGTGCAGATCGTCGACCAGGATCCCGTGCATGTGCCCTGGCCGCCGCCACGGCTGACGACCAGCGCGACCGCGATCAGCGCGATGGTGGTCACCAGCCACAGCAGTAGCGCGGCCCGCTGGAAGCCCAGGCGCTGGTACACCCGGCGGGTCAGGTGCGGTTCGCGGCGAGGCCGCCGCCGGGCCGGCTGCCGGGAGCCGGGCTGGATCTTCTCGCGGGCCGGCATCTCCTCGCCGGACGCCAGCCGGGTGAATATGGCCAGCCGCGCCGCCAGCGTGGGGTGAGAGCTGGTCAGACTGTCCCTGATTGAGTCCAGGGCCTGCTGCTCCCACGTGCTCAGGCTCATCTTCTGGCTCCCTCCGTTGCTTCGCCGTGGCCTTGAGTGGTCGCAGCGTCATGGAGAGCATTGCGATGGCCGAACAGGCAGGGGACGTCAACCCGGGACACCGGCGTCCCGGTACCGTATGGCGCCATCAGGATACCCAGGCCCCTGGGATGGGTGTGTCACTCCGCCAGGGAGCGCGGGACCGTCCGCGGATTCTGGTCAACCCCCCGGGACCTGGTCTGGCGACCCCAGTGCCGATACTCGCGCTGGCCTCATGGAAATGGCCCCCGGCGGGGGAGCAGGCGCCAGTTGCTCGGCCTCGCCGGCCACCTCGGCGACGAGCAGGACCTGAGCGCCGGACGGCGCCTCGTCCAGGATCGTGCCGACGGCGGGCAGCGCGGTCTCGTCGGCCACCAGCAGGGTCCAGTCGGCGTCCGGATCAATCCGGTAGGCGCCGCGCGCGCCGGTGACCACCACCCGGTCGCCGGCCCGGGCCGCCGCCGCCCACGCCGACGCCGGGCCGCTGTCGCCGTGCAGCACGAAGTCCACGACCAGCCGCAGGCCGGCCCGGTCGACGTAGCGGGGCGTGTAAGTGCGCCGCAGCGGGCGGGGTTCCGGCCAGGCGGGCCCGTCAGGTCCCGGCTCCGGCACGGTGACCTCCGCCTGCCCCGGCACGGGCAGCAGCAGCTTGAAATGCGTCGCGGGCCCGTCCTCGGGATACTCGGCGAGCTTGTCGCCGGTGAAGGTGATCCGCTGGGGCCGCACATGGGAATGGCGGGGCGCGTGAGGCTGCTGCGACTTTTGCTGGACGCGCATCTTCGCCCTAGCTTCTTCACCACGCAGGAAATGCTGGCCCTGGCCCGCGACGCCGGTCTCGTCTCCGCGGCCGTGCCAAACGAGCGCTACGTCACCGTGGCCGGAGGGCCTGTCTCGGCCTCCCGCAGGCCGCTACCACGATCCGGTCGACGACCTCGGCAAGAACCGGCCGGCTCACGTCATAGCGGCGGACCATCCTGCGCCGCCGGACGCCCTCCTGGGATTCCGCGCCAGCAAGCAATACCAGCCGCGGCCTCCCGCATGACGCTGGATAGGGTGCTGTGCTGTGCGGTTCTGACTGTGAGGAGGACGCCGATGCCTGCGCCTGATGATGACCGCTTCTTTGCCGAGCTGCGGGCGTGCACGGCGGAACTCGCCCGGATCGTCGACGGTGACCTGGGACGACCGGTGCCCACCTGCCCGGAGTGGACGTTCCGGCAGCTGGCCACCCATGTCGGGCGCGGTCACCGGTGGGCGGCCCAGATCGTGGCCACCAGGGCGACCGCGCCGATCCCGACGCGCGAGGTGGCAGACGGGAAGCTGCCCGAGGACCCGGCGCGGCACGCGCAATGGCTGAACGCGGGCGCGGACCAGGTCATCGAGGCTGTCACGGCCGCCGGGAGCGAACCGGTGTGGACGATGACCGGCATGCGCCCGGCCAGTTTCTGGGCGCGCCGCCGGGCCCACGAGGCCGCCGTGCACCTGGCCGACGCTCAGCTCGCGGCCGGGCGGGACGTCGCCCTGGCCCCGGAGGACGCCGCGGACGCCGTCGACGAATGGCTCGCCCTCGCCGCCGCACGCACCAACCTGCGTGGAGACGGCCAGAGCCTGCATTTCCACGCCACCGACCCCGGGCTGGCCGGTACCGGCGAGTGGCTGGTCACCCGTACCCCGTCCGGCGTCACCGTCGGTCACGGCCACGCCAAAGCCGACGTCGCGGTACGCGGGCCCGCGGCCAGCCTGCTGCTCGTCCTGACCCGTCGGCTGCCGTCCTCCGACCCCGCCGTCGAGACCCTCGGCGAGCAGGCACTTTTTGCCGACTGGCTCCTGCAGACGCCGTACTAACGGATCCCGGATCCAGCGCCTGGCGCGGTGGTTACCGCGTCGTGCCGGTGAGGAGCGGTGGGGGCGGGCTGGCCGCCGCCGGGGATGGGACGCGGCGGGCGCGCAGGTTCCCGGTGAGCACACGCCGCACCGTGCCCGGGCGCAGCAGCCGGGCGGGCGAGTCGAGTAGCCCGGTCACGCGCAGGAACTGCTGGGTGAGTACCGGGTCGCGTTCGGCTGCGGCCTGCAGGGCGCCGATGTAGACGTTGATCATGCGCGCCGGCCAGGGGCGGGGCGCCACCACCGACGGGATGGCCAGGTCGGCGCCCGTGGCCAGCTGCCAGGCGAGGTTGACCGGCTTGGCGGCAGCCCGGAAGTATCGCCGGGCTAGGTCAGCCTGGCCGCCGGCCAGGCTGTCCCGCAGCGCGGCCGCTTCCAGCGCGGCGACCGACATGCCCTGCCCGTAGATCGGATTGAACGAGCAGATCGCGTCGCCGATGACCACCAGGCCGCCGGGGAACCGGCGCAGCCGCTCATATCGCCGCCGTAGGTTGGCCGGGAACCGGTGGGCCCGGATGTCGTCGAGCGGGGTGGCGTCGGCGATGGCGGCGTACACGTGCGCCGGGGCGATGCCGCGAGCGAAGGCCAGGAACCCGTCCGGGTCGGTCGGCGGGTGATGACCGGTGTACCCGGCCAGGGTCAGGATCCACCGGTCGTCTTCCTGGGCGAACAGCGCCAGGGCGGTCGGCCGGGTGGGCTCGGTGCCGATCAGGATCAGCTTCTGCTCGCCCAGCGCCCTGGGGCGCAGCCGCAGGTGACGGCTGGCGTACATGAGGTCGACCCGGACCTGCTCCTCGGCCGGCGCGTCGTAGCCCATCTCCCTGAGCCAGGCCGGGGTCCGCCCGCCGCGGCCGGTCGCGTCGACGACCAGGTCGGCCGCGATTTCCTCGTCCCCGCCGCCGTGCGGACACACCCGTATGCCGGTGACGCGGTCCCGGGCCGGCGTCGTGACCAGGCTGGTCACCGCGCACTGGTCCTTGACCGACACATTGCCCAGTGCCCGGACCCTACGGCGGACCTGGGCTTCCAGGTACGGCCGGCTGGCCAGGTAAGCAGGATCGGCGGGGCCGGCCGGGTCGCCGTCCCGGCATAGCAGGTGACCGGCCGCCGAAAACCACATCTCCCGGGGACTGCCGAGGGCCGGCACCCCGGCCGCCGCCAGGTCGGCCAGCAGCCCCGGCAGCAGCTCGTCGAGGATCTGCGCGCCGCGTACCAGCAGCGCATGCGCATGCCGGCCCTGCGGAACTCCCTGCCGGTCGGCCACGTCGGCCGGCAGCAGGTCACGGTCGACGACCGTCACCCGCTGATAGGCGTCCGCCAGCACCCCGGCCGCCAGCAGCCCGCCCATGCTGGCCCCGAGGACCACAGCGTGGTCACCAATCTTTCGCATCACGACCTGAACCCCCTGATCTAGTCGCGGTTGGCTGGCACAGTCCGCACGCTGGCCGCCTGCCGTCCACCCCCGGGCGGCACCGCCGCCGGCTGATACCTGCCAGAGAGGCCCAGCGCCGCTCCTGATACACGCCTCGCGGCAGACGAGAGTGTGGTTGCCGGAGGCGGCCCTTGGGACTGACCCTGCCGCCGCGGCGGCCAGGCGGGCTGCCGGGGCGGCGACACGCGGACGACCAGGGCTGGCGCTCGGGCGCGGGACGCCGGGGCTGCGGACGCTCACGGTGATCGCCGCCGCCGTCTCGGGGCTGAACGGGCGGCGCGCGCTGCCCGCGCTCATCCTGGGGAGCAGCGTGTTCCTCCAGCTCCACCTGGTGCTCGGCCTGCTGTTCGGCCCGGTGGCTGACCAGGCCTTCAACCAGGCCAAGGGCCCGGCGCTGGCCGCCGTGGCCGTGCTGGTCGCCGGCGCGCTGATCTACTGGCGGGTCAGGCGGCGACGGCGGATGGCCGCGCCCGCGGCCTGGACGGAGGCGGCCTGCCCCGCGTGCGTCGGCCTGAGCGTGCTCGCCGGGCGCGTGCCAGACCTGGCCGGGCTGTCCCGGCTGGATCCCGAAGACCCGGCTATCCCTGCGGGCCGGCCCGGCCCGGGGCCCGACGACGAGCCGAACGTCCTGGTGCGGTAGCCACAGCGCCCGCTGGGCGCTTACCCGGCCGAATCGGCCCGGATCGAGGCCCGGATCGCGTCCTCGAGCCCCTCCAGCGGGAACTTGCCGTCGATGCGCTGTCCGTCGACGTAGAACTTCGGGGTGGCGTTGACGCCGTTCCGGACGCCTTCCTGCACGTCACGCCCGATCTTCGCGGCGTGGGCGCCGCCGGTGACCTCCTGGCCGAACCGGTCCACGTCCAGCACCAGGTCCCTGGCATAGGCCAGCAGCGAGTCGAGATCGAGGCGGGACGAGGGCCGCAGCAGGAGCTCGTACATCTCCCAGAACCTGCCCTGGGCCGCGGCCGCCTCGGCCGCCTCCGCGGCCTGCTCGGCGTGCGGGTGCAACTGCGGGATGGGAAAGTTCCGGAACACGAACCGGATCGATCCCGGATACAGGTCGAGCATCCGGCGCACGTCCCGGGCCGCTCCCCGGCAGTAGGGACACTCGTAGTCGCCGTACTCCAGGACCGTGACGGGCGCGTCGTCCGGCCCGAGTACATGGTCATCGCCGGTGACCTGCGGCACGGTGAAGTTCTCCACCCTCGCTCCTCCGTCAGTGCGGCTCACGTGAGATACGCCAAGCATCACCGTGTCGCCGACGGCCCCAATCGTCAAGTCGGGGAACCCGGCGAAGTCTTTCCGTGATGCGTCGCCGGAAGAACCGCGCGCGGCTACACTCAAGCTGGCCTAGCCACTGCGTCGCCTGATGCAGCGCGGGAGTGCCTTGCCGTTCTGCGGTTTCAACGGGCATTCAGTTGACGCTGAACCGGCTTGCAGGTGATACTCGGTGGTTTCCGGGGTCGAGAGCTGGCGTGTCCGCTACGGTTGCGGCCAGGGCTTCCGTGGCAAGCCGCAGAACCTTCCCCGTTCTCGTCCCGGCCCCGTGTGTCGCACGAAAGGAACAATGTGTCGCACGAAAGCAACAACATGACCTGGCTGGATAATTCGCTGCAGCGGTGGCGGATCCGGATGGCCCTGCGCGAGCTGCCGAAGGGCGCGCGCGTCCTTGATATCGGCACGTATGACGGCACGCTGTTCCGTGAGGCGGGGGTCTCCGGGGTCGGCATCGACCCGGAGCTGCAGGCGACGGCCCCGGTGCCCGGCGTGACGCTGGTGAAGGGCTTGTTCCCCGAAGACCTTCCCGCGCTGCCGGATGAGTCATTCGGCGCGGCCACCGCGCTGGCGGTCATCGAGCACATCCCCGAAGGCGACCTGCAGGGCTGGGCTAAGGCCATTGCCCGGCTGGTGGCTCCCGGGGGCGTGATGATCATGACCGTGCCGGCCCCGACGGTTGACAAGATCCTGCACGTGCTCATCAGGCTTCACCTGGCCGCAGGGATGGAGGCTCATCAGCATCACGGGTTCGAGCCGAGCAGCCTCGACACCATCTTCGGCGCTCCGCTGTGGCAGCGGATGAAGCACCGCACGTTCCAGCTGGGCCTGAATAATCTCTACGTCTTCAAGCGCACCTCGCATCCGCTCTGAGCGCACTGACCCGCGAGCTCAGTCGCCCGGCGGGCGTAGCCTGGCATGAAGTGACGACATCGCCTGCGCGGCGTGGCTCCTGATGGCGGCCGGGCTCATCCCGGTCGCCGAGGCGATCTCGGGCTCGGACAGTTCGGCGAAGTAGCGCAGGACCATGACCTCGCGCTGGCAGGCGGGAAGGGCCCGCAGCGCCGCCACCACGGGAGAACCCGGCCACGGGAGGCTGGTGCCGCTTTCCCGGCCGGCGCCGGGCGTACCCTCGGCGGGCGAGAGCCGCGCTGCCGCCCGGCACTGACGGATCACCCAGCGGCGCAGGTAAGCCAGCGCGGCTTCGGTATCAGGGAGCGCACGCCATCTCTCGTGCACGGCGGCGAATGAGTCCTGCACGATTTCTTCCGCGGTTGCCAGGTCGCCGACCAGCAGGGCGGCGAGCCGGACCAGCGGCCGGTAATGCGTCTGGTACAGCGTGGTCATCGCCTGGTCGGCATCCCGGGCGTCCCGCCACCTGGCCGGCCCGCTCGGCGGCTCCCGGCCCGGCTGTATCTTCCTGGTCTGCATGAGTAATTAGTGCTCGCGGACCCATTCGATGCGCGTGGACATCACCTGGCCCACGATAACGCGCTCACTTGATCAGTCGACCTTGCAGGACTGAGACGCCGGCCGCCTGGGCATGATCATCTTCGTGCCGGTATCCATTTTCGAACACAAGCCCGAATTCTGCCCGTTCGGTCACGAGCTGTGGCCGGGACGAGCGCAGGTCAGCTGGAAGCCCTGCATCTGCGCACCCGCCCGGGAGGGAGCCGAACGGGGCCGCGGCATGGGTCACGTCCGGGTGTCCTGCCGGACCTGCCATGACCAGCTCAGGCAGACCACGTTCTACGAGCCGCCGCACGACATCAGGCACCACCAGGCTGGACCCCAGGCCCCCCTGGTCAGTCAAGATTTAAAACACGGAACGTCCCGGAGCCGGGGAAGACTCAGAACCGTCACCAACCAGAAGGAGCGTCGATGAAGACCAAGGCCGCTGTCGTCTACGAGCCGGGTAAGCGCATCGAGATCGAAGAGCTCGACCTAGACGGCCCGAAGGACGGTGAGGTTCTGATCCGGTACACCCACGCGGGGCTGTGCCACTCCGACGTCCACATCGCGCACGGTGATCTCCCGGCGCGGCTGCCCATGGTGCTCGGCCATGAGGGTGCCGGGATCATCGAGGACGTCGGCCCGGGAGTGACCCGGGTGCAGCCCGGCACCACGTCGTGTGCTCGTTCATCCCGAACTGCGGCGTCTGCCGCTACTGCGCTACCGGCCGCCAGTCCATCTGCGACATGGGCGCGACCATCCTCGAGGGTTACCTGCCCGGTGAGCGGTTCCCCTTCACCGGGCCCCGCGGCCAGTACGGCGGCATGTGCATGCTCGGCACGTTCAGCCAGTACGGCGTGATCAGCCAGACCTCGGCCGTCAAGGTCGACGACGACCTGCCGCTGGACAAGGCCGTGCTGGTCGGCTGCGGCGTGCCGACCGGGTGGGGGTCCGCCGTGAACAGCGCTGACGTCGCTCCCGGCGACACGGTGGCGATCTACGGCGTGGGCGGCATCGGCATCAACGCGGTGCAGGGCGCCCGCTACGCCGGCGCGAAGAACGTCGTCGCCATCGACCCGCTGGAGAACAAGCGGGAGAAGGCGATGGAGCTCGGCGCGACCCACGCGTTCGGCACGGCCGAGGAGGCGCAGGCGGCCATCACCGAGATGACCAGGGGCCAGGGCGCCGACTCGGCCATCCTGACCGTCGACCTCATGACGGCCGAGGTCGTGGAGGCCGGGTTCAACGCCATCGGCAAGGGCGGCGTCGTCGTGGTGACCGGGCTGAACAAGCTGGAGCTGCCGACCGTCACGGTCTCGGGGTCCGTCCTGACCCTGTTCCGCAAGACGGTGAAGGGCAGCCTGTTCGGCGACTGCAACCCGACCACCGACATCCCCAGGATCCTCGGCCTGTACCAGGCGGGCGACCTCAAGCTCGACGAGATCATCACCCAGACCTACACCCTGGACCAGGTCAACGAGGGCTACGACGACCTGCTGGCCGGCAAGAACGTCCGCGGCGTCATCGTCCACGAGCACTGACTTGCCGATACCCGTCGTCGGGCGCCAGCGCGAGCTGGAACTGGTGCGAGCCGCCCTCGCGTCTGGCGCCCACATCCTGCTCGAGGGGCCGCCGGGCACCGGCAAGTCCACCCTGCTGCGGCAGGTCGCGGCGTCCAGGCACACCGAGTTCGTGCTGGTCGAAGGCAGCGCCGAACTGACCCCGGCCCGCCTCGTCGGCTCCTTCGACCCAGCGCTGGTGCTCGAGCAGGGCTACCGGCCGGAGAACTTCTCCGACGGGCCGCTGGTCCGGGCCATGCGCGAGGGCGGCCTGCTGTACGTCGAGGAGCTCAACCGGGTCCCGGAAGAGACGGTCAACGTCCTGCTCACCGTCATGTCCGAGGGCGAGATCAACGTGCCGCGGCTCGGCCGGGTCGCCGCCGACGAGAGCTTCCGGCTGGTCGCGGCCATGAACCCGTACGACTCGGTGGGCACGTCCCGGCTGTCGATGGCGCTGTACGACCGGACCTGCCGGGTCGCCGTCGGCTACCAGGACGCCGAGCACGAACGGCAGATCGTGCAGCTCGCGGCCTCTCAGGCCAAGCAGGCGCTGGTCACCGAGGCGGTCGAGCTGGCCCGGGCCACCCGCGAGCACCCCGACCTGCGCTCGGGCGCCTCGGTCCGCGGCGCCATCGATTACGCCCGGCTGGTCCCCGAGCTGACCGAGATCCGGGCCGTCCCCGCCGACGACTGGCAGGCGGGCCTGGACGCGGCGCTGACCACCCTGTCCGGGCGGGTGCGGCGGCACGAGTCCTGCCAGCGCTCGGCCGACCAGATTATCGAGGAGATCTTCCGGCGCGTCCGGGTCCTGCCCATTCCCGGCGCCCAGGCCGGCGAGCCGCCAAGGGGTGAGAGCAGCCCGGGGGAATGACCAGCCCGCCGGCCACCCCGCAGGCCGGCGGGCGCCAGCAGCGGCCCAAGCCGAAGTCGGGGCGGCCGGACGGAGGGACCACCGGGCGCCGCGAGCTGTCCCGGCACGCCCGCTTCGCCGAGATCAGCCCCGAAGTCGGCGTCCTGGACGAGCGGGCGATGAGCCGGGCGCTGGACGACGACCCGACCGCGTTCGAGCTGCTGGCCGCGATGACCACCGCGACGGACGAGCGCCTGCGCGCCGCCGCGATCCGGCTCAGCGCCAGCATCGTGCTCGAGCGCGCCCGGACCGGGCGTGCCACCATCCGCGGCAGTTCCCGGCTGCGGCCGGTGCGCGGGGCGGCCGACGGCGACCTGGACATCGACGCCTCGGTCGAGGGGGTGTCCGCCGCCCGCAGCGAGGCCCGGCCGGTGGCGCTGGAGGACCTGACCACGGTGCAGTGGGCGAGGGCGGACACCGCCTTCGCGGTGGTGGTCGACCGGTCCGGCTCGATGAGCGGAGCCCGGCTGGCCGCGGCCGCGACCGTCGCCGCGGCCTGCGCGCTGCGGGCCCCGCAGGAGCACGCGGTGCTGTCCTTCGCCGGCTCGGTCGAGGTGATCCGCCTTCTGGTCAGCGACATCACGCCCGCCGCGGTGGCCGAGCGGCTGCTCCGGCTGCGCGGCCACGGCGTGACCAGGCTGGCCGCCGCGCTCAAGACGGCGGGGGAGCAGCTGGCCCGGGCCCGGGCCCGCCGCCGGGTCGTCATCTTGCTGTCCGACTGCCGCAGCACCGACGAGGACGGCACGCTGGAGACCGCCCGCGCGCTGCCCGAGCTGGTCATCCTGGCCCCGGCCGACGATCACGAGCAGGCCGCGCAGCTGGCCGGGCTGGCCGGCGCCCGCTGGGGCGTGATCGAGCACCCGCTGGATGCCGCTGCGGCCCTGGACCGCCTGCTCGAGCGGCGGTGAACCAGGCCGGTGGTGATGTCATGACGAGAAGCCTAGGGTCGAGGTATGGCATCAGTGCACACTTCCGGCAGACAGGTCATCGCGGCGGTGCGCGCGTGACCGCGGCCGCCGCGCTGGTCGAGGCGCTCGGCCGCGGCCTGCCCGGCGACCGCCTCGTGGTCGACCCGGACGTGCTCGCCGCCATCTCGCACGACGACGCCGAGTGGGCGCCGGCCGGGAAGGCGGTGGCCGGCGTGCGCGCGCGTTCGGAGGCCGACGTGCAGTACGTCGTGCGCACCTGCGCCGAACTCGGCGTGCCCGTCGTGCCCCGCGGCGCGGGCACCGGCCTGTCCGGCGGGGCCAACGCGGTCAGCGGCTGCGTCATCCTCGACCTGCTCCAGATGGACCAGGTCCTGGAGATCGACCCGGACAACCTGGTCTGCGTGGTGCAGCCGGGAGCGGTCAACAACGACGTCAAGGCCGCGGTGGCCGAGCACGGCCTGTGGTACCCGCCCGACCCGGCCAGCGCCCCGTGGTCGACGATCGGCGGCAACGTCGCCACCAACGCGGGCGGCCTGTGCTGCCTGAAGTACGGCGTCACCCGCGACTACGTGCTCGGCCTGCGCGCGGTCGTCGGCGGCCCGGTCGCCTACGGCGACGTCGTGCGGCTGGGGCGGCGGACCACCAAGGGCGTGGCCGGCCTGGACCTGGTGGGGCTGTTCGTCGGGTCCGAGGGGACGCTCGGCGTGGTGACCGAGGTGACGCTGCGGCTGCGGCCCGCGCCGGCCGGGACGCCGCGGACCGTCGTCGGCGCCTTCCCCGACCTGGTCTCGTCCGGCCGCGCCGTGGCCCAGATCACGCGGCGCGGGCTGACCCCGGCGGTGCTGGAACTGCTGGACCGGGCCTGCCTGGAGGCGGTGGAGGAGTGGAAGCACCTCGGCATCGGCGCGGACGCGGCGGCGCTGCTGCTGGCCCGGGTGGACACCCCGGGTGACTCCGGCGCGGCCGAAGCGGCGGCCGTCGCCGCGACCATGACCGCGGCGGGGGCGCTGTGGGCCGAGCAGTCCACCGACGACGCCGAGGCCGAGGCCCTGTTCGACGCCCGGCGGCTGGCCTACCCGGCGCTGGAGCGGCTCGGCCCGGTACTGACCGAGGACATCTGCGTGCCCCGCTCCCAGGTTTCCGCGATGCTGGAGCAGATCAGCGCGATCGCGGCCCGGCACGGGGTACGGATCGCGACCGTCGCGCACGCCGGCGACGGGAACCTGCACCCGTGCCTGATCACGCCCGCGGGCGACGCCGCGGCCCGGCAGGCGGCCCAGGCAGCGTTCGAGGAGTTCCTCGACGCGGCGATCGCGCTGGGCGGCACGGTGACCGGCGAGCACGGCGTCGGGATCCTCAAGCGCGAGGGCATGCGCCGGGAACTCGATCCGGGCTCGCTGGCGCTGCAGGCCGCGGTGCGCCACGCGCTCGACCCCCGTCAGGTGTTCAATCCGGGCAAGGGCTAGTAGACCTCGCGCCAGACCGACACCCTGGAGTGGAGCTATCAGCTGCCGGAACCGCGCGAGCAGGTGGTGCTGCGCCGCGTGTCGGTCCGGGTGACCGTCGGACAGGTGGCCGGATACGCGCAGGAAGGCCTGCTCCGCGGCAGCTGATCAGGGCGCTGTGCTGGTCAGGGCGGGCCGCGCCTGCCCGGCGCGGCCCGCCTCTACCGACCAGCAGGCCTGGAGCAGCGCCTGGGTGAACAGCTGCGGGTTGGTGAGGCACACCGCGTGGTCGGCGTCTACCTCGTGGACCGATGCCCCGGGGATAGCCCGGGCCAGCTTCAGCTGGCGGCTGGCCGGGACGATGCGGTCGCGGGTCGTGACCACCACCGCGGCGGGGGTGTCGACCTGGCCGATCCAGGCGTGCGAGGTGAACTCGCAGACCGCCTGGATGGCTGAGATAGCGGTGGCGAGCGTCGTCCGGCGCAGCTGGGCCCGGGCCCATCGCGCGGTCTGGTGATCCTCGACCGGGCCGATCAGCGCCATGCCGAGGATCTCGGCGGTCATCGGCCGTAGCAGCGGGTTCCACCGCAGCGCGGCGGCCGTCGTGGGCAGCGTCAGGGCGGCCAGCCGCTCCGCCGGCGACCCCAGGACGTTGCGCGAGGTGGCGCACAGTACCAGGCCCGACAGCAGCGGCGCGTGCCGCCGGTACAGCACCTGGGCGACCATGCCGCCCATCGAGTAACCCACGGCGATGAACCTGCCGATGCCGAGGGCCTCGGCAACCGCGGCGACGTCGTCGGCGCAGTCCTTGAGCTGGAACCGCGGCTCGGCCGCGATCCCGTCACCGTGGCCGCGCAGGTCGATCGCCACGACCCGGAAATGCTGGGCGAGCGGCGCGAAGACCCTCGCCCAGTTCAGCTCGGCGGTGAACGTCACCCCGTGGATGAGCATGAGGGTCGCGGCGCCGGGCGGCCCGGCGCATTCCCACACCCGCGTGATGCCGCGGCCCGGCAGCTCCGCCAGGCGTGTCAGCGGAACCGCTGCTTCCCCGGGCACCATTCGCACTGCGCTCACCTCTCCTGCGAGGCCGGTCAGCGAAAGCCGACGATCCACTCCAGCATCTGGACCATGCGTACCGGCTCCGTGCGGCTCGGCGGGGACGAAAGCCCGGATACTCTATGATTTTCCCCGTACTGGTGGTGAGTATGCTCGCGGACTGACGCGCCGAGCGCACGCGACAGTTGTCAACCTAGCGGGAAGAACCAGCCCTGTGTCCCGCTTTTCGTGACCAGAGCGCGGGTAAAGCGGGCCGCTGAGGCTGACGGAGCGCTCGAGGCTGGCGTGGCGGCCGTGGTGAGCAAAGTCCGGCCGACTGAAAGACGCCGCTCCCGGTTCTCCGTCCGTTTCTCCCGGGAACTACCCCACTGGGGCCCGGCCGGTCATGATGTAGCCGCTGCCGAACGCCATCTCGCGAACCTGGACGTCCTCGACCAGTCGCTCCAGGTGCCGCCACGGCCGGTCAAACCCGCTGAAGCTCCGCACGTACGGCGCGTGAGTCATGCTGACCAGCCAGTTCACCGCCACCAGCATCGGTGCCGCCCACTTGCCCCCGCCGGCTGCGACCCAGGCACCCGGGCGCAGCTTCGTCATGACATTCCGCAGCGCGGCCGGGGACTGCATGATGTCGTGCACGGCGCAGAAAAGAGCGGCGTCGACGGTCATCCCGATCTGGGCTTCCTCCGCGGCTGATTGCACGACCGTGACGTTGCGCCACCCCTCGTCCGCTATGTACTCGCGTGCCACCGCCGCCATGTCCGGTGATTCCTCGATGCCCACGACGCCTCCGCCCGGGCCTACCTTCTCCCGCAGCAGGCCGCAGCACAGTCCGGTCCCGCAGCCTACGTCCAGGACTACCTGCCCGCGGCGGAGCGGGAGCGCCTCGACGACCGCGCGGCGGTAGGGCTCGAAGACAGCGGTGTCACGGCCGTAGGAGCCGGCGTGCTCGCCGTAGGCCGGCTGAGGCGCGGCCGGCCCCGCCGCCGCGGAATCGTGTGGTGTACTCATGCTCATGCTTCGCCGTCGATGGTGCGGTGCCTTCCGGCGGGTTCACGCCCGAACGCGGTCACCGCTCCACCATAGCCGCGAACCACCGCATCCGCGTAAACGCTGCGTTAGCTCTGCGTTACGGGGCCAGGTCCCGGTTACCTGGTTCCGGACGGGGCTACGGGGGCGAACGGCATCAGCCTGTCGCCTCCCTTGCTGACCACTCCGTAACTGGCCTCGGGCATCTCGATCCAGGCGCCGGGAAGATCACCGATCGGCTCGGAGACCACCAGCCGGGCGTCGTCGGATACCTCGCGCAAGACCTCCCGGTCGGGATACTCCTGCCGGAGCGTGCGGACGTCGCGGGTGAAGAACAGCGACCGCGACTTGCCCACGCTCGAGTAGCGGAATACCCACGTGTTCTCCCCGTCGGTGGTGGCGATGGTGCCCTGGAACGGGTACTGCACGCCCCGGGCCCGCCCACGCGCCTCCACCAGGCCGATGGCCCGCGCGATGGCCTCCGGCGGGTCGTCCTCCAGGCCGAAGGTGAGCGCCAGGTAGAACAGCACCTCGGTATCGGCGGTGCCCTGGATCTCAGGAAACAGCGGCTCGTCGACGGCCAGCACCAGGTCGCGCTTGATCGCCGCGAAGCCGTCGATGAACCCGTTGTGCATGAAAAGCCACCGGCCGTGGCGGAACGGATGGCAGTTCGTCTGCTGAACGGCCGACCCGATCGCCGCGCGGATGTGCGCGAAGAACAGGTGAGAACTGATGTGGCCGGCGAGCTCACGCAGGTTCTGGTCATTCCACGCGGGCTCGACGCTGCGGAAGACACCAGGGACCGCGGTGGCGTCGTACCAGCCGACGCCGAACCCGTCACCGTTCGTCGTCTCGGCCCCGAGGTCCGAGTGCAGGCTCTGGTCGATCAGCGAATGGACCGGGGTGTAGAGCACCTGGGTGAGCAGGACCGGTGAGCCCGTGTAGGCAAGCCAGCGGCACATACGGTCATGGTCTCGCGCGGTGCGGCATCGGCGCCTCATCCTTGGCGGGTTATCCGGCATGCTGGTACGACGCGGGAATTCGCGCAGCACCGCGGCCACGCGGACACCCTCAGGGAGCAGATCCTGGGCGCCGGGTGGGAAGAGTTCACGCATAACTGAATGTGCTCGACGATGGCATCTGCGATCCTCTTTCAAGGGCTTTCATGGGACCTAACGGCCCGGGTGCATGCTCCGCCGGACGGCAGGAGCGAAGGAACGGGAGGCGCGACGATGGATAATCTAACGCCGATCAAAGCACGCAGGGAAAGAGGCGGATGACCCAGCCCGTTCGGGACCAAACCGCTGTCACGGTGCCGGTCCCCACCTCGTATTTCCAGTACGACCAGCAGGGCGTCGTGTTCAACATGTGGTACTTCGGCTGGTTCGACGACGCCATGACCCAGTTCCTCGGCGCGGGCGGCTACCCGTACGCCCAGCTGAACGCCGACGGCTTCGACGTCCAGCTGGTGCATACCGAGGCGGACTGGCGCGACGCGGTGCGCTACGGCGAGCAGGTGACGGTCGACGTGACCACCGAACGCGTGGGCGCGAGCAGCTTCACCCTGTCGTTCGCCGTCCGGGTCGGTGCGGAGGTGCGCTCGACGGGCCGCACCGTCTACGTGGTGGTGGGCACCGACGGCTCGGGCAAGCGCCCGGTACCGCCCAGGCTCCGCGCCGCCCTCGAATCCGCGCTGGCCGGATCCGGTTAGCTCGCCGTCCGGCCCGCGACCGGGGTGAGCTCCGGCATGGCCGCAACGTCCGCCTTGCTCCGGTCCGGCAGCAGGACCACGGCGATCAGGGTCAGGATGACGCACGCGATGATATAGACAGAGATCGCCGGCCAGCCGAAGGCCGCCAGCATCCACGTCGCGAGCAGCGGCGCCGGACCGCCGGCGATCAGCGAGGCGGCCTGGTAGCCCAGGCCGCTGCCGGCGTAGGCGAGCCCGGTCGGGAAGTTCTCCGCGATGTAGGAGGACTGCGGGCCGTACTGCATGGCGTGCGGAATGGCGATCAGTGCCGTGCCGAGGATGATGAGGCCGACGGTTGCGGTGTTGAGCAGGAGGAAGAAGGGGAACGCGGCGACACCCATCAGTATCGCCCCGGTAGCGTAGACCCGCCTGCGGCCCAGCCGGTCGCTGAGGTTGCCGAAGGTCGGTATCAGGATAAGCTCGAGTGCGCCGCCCACGGTCACCGCGGCGAGGCCGACGCCCGTGCCCTTGTGCAGGTGATCCTTGACGTAGGCCAGCGCGAACGCCGTGTAGATATAGAACGGCGCCTGCTCCGACATCCGCAGCAGCGCGCTGAGCACGATCTCCTTCGGATAGCGGCGGAGCACATCGAGCACCGGGGCCTTGGCCACGGTCCGCTTCTTGACCAGTTCGGCGAACAGCGGCGTCTCGAGCACCTTCAGCCGCACCCAGAGGCCAATGGCGACCAGCACCAGGCTGGCCAGGAACGGGATCCGCCAGGCCCACGCCTTGAACGCGTCCGGCGCGGCCAGCGCGATCGCCGTCATCATCCCGGTGCCGAGCAGCAGCCCGATCGGCACGCCCATCTGCGGCCAGCTGGCCATCAGCCCGCGTCGCCGCTGCTTGCCCCACTCCATGGAGAGCAGCACCGAGCCGCTCCACTCACCGCCGACCGCGAGGCCCTGCAGGATCCGCAGCACCACGAGCAGGATGGGCGCCGCGATGCCGATCGTCGCGGTGCCGGGCAGGACGCCGACCAGGGCGCTCGCGAGCCCCATCATCAGCAGGGTGATGATCAGCGTGGCCTTGCGGCCGATCCGGTCGCCCCAGTGGCCGAAGATCGCCGCGCCGACCGGCCGGGCCGCGAACCCGACGGCGTAGGTGGCGAACGACTCGAGCGTGCCCGCGTAGGAGCTGGAGGCGGGGAAGAAGACCGCGGGGAACACGATGGCCGCGGCCGTTCCGTAGAGGAAGAAGTCGTACCACTCGATGGAGGTCCCGACCACGCTGGCCACGGCGGCGAGGCGGATCTGCCGTTTGCGCCCGGCTTCGTCGACCGAACTGGCGCGGCCTGCTTCTTCGGGTTGCAGCACCATGGGGGTTCCTTCCTGACCGTCCCCCGGCCGGTCTTCGGTTGTCTCCTCGCGCCTACCGCGAAAACCCCTTCCCAAACGCCTGCTGCTCAGGCGGCGCACCGGTGGTGCAAACTACGTGCTGAGAACCAGCTGATCGAGGGCCGGACGCGGGTCAGGGCGGGCTTGCCGCCCGGCGGGAAAGCTGGCTACTTTTAAGGCAAATTAATCCACCTTCTGAGCAGGCCGACCGCGACGGCCGCCCGCGGCGGAGGACCATGTACCCAGGAACGTACGCGGCCGAGGCGCCGGACCGGATCGCAGCGGTCGTGGCCGGTACCGGGGAGACGATCAGCTACGGCGACCTGGAGCGACGTTCGGTCCAGCTGGCGCACGTGCTGTACGAGGCGGGCCTTCGGCCGGGCCACGTCGTGGCCCTGCTGACCGAGAACAACCTGCGCGCCTTCGAGGTGTACTGGGCCGCGCTGCGGTCCGGGCTGTACATCACGGCCGTCAACCACCACCTCAAGCCCGACGAGGTGGCCTACATCATCAGCGACAGCGGTGCGACCGCGCTGGTCGTGTCGGCTGGGCAGGCCGCCACCGCCGAGGCGATCATCGACCGGACTCCGGGCACCAAGCTGCGACTGGCCTACGGCGGGCAGGTCCAGGGCCACGACAGCTACGAGGAGACCATCGCCGCCGCATCGGAAGAGCCGTTCGCCTATCAGCCGGTGGGCTCCACCATGCTGTACTCCTCGGGCACCACCGGCCGCCCCAAGGGAGTCCGGCCGACACTGCCCGACCGCCAGGTGTCCGAGCCCGGCGACACCCTGGCGGCCCTGGCTGAGATGTTCTTCGGCGTCACCAGGGACTCGGTCTACCTGTCGCCCGGGCCGCTCTACCATGCGGCCCCGCTGCGCTGGTGCGGCGCCATCCAGGCCCTCGGCGGCACCGTGGTGATGATGAAGCGGTTCGACGCCGCTCGCGCCCTGCAGGCCATCGGTGACTACCGCGTCACGCACGCGCAGTTCGTGCCGACCATGTTCGTCCGGATGCTGCAGCTCCCACCGGAAGTCCGGGAGCGGTATGACGCCTCCAGCCTGCGCGTCGCCATCCACGCCGCGGCGCCGTGCCCGGTCGAGGTCAAGCAGAAGATGATCGGCTGGTGGGGCCCGGTCCTGGTGGAGTACTACGCCGGCACTGAGGGTAACGGCATGACGGTCGTCGACAGCGGTACGTGGCTCGCCAAGCCGGGCACCGTCGGCCGGGCCGTCTCCGGCAACCTGCGGATCTGCGCCGATGACGGCACCGAATTGACCGCCGGCCAGACCGGCATCGTCTACTTCGCGAACGAGGAGATCCCGTTCGCCTACCACAACGACCCGGACAAGACCCGTGCCGCCCAGCATCCGGCCCACCCGGGCTGGACCACCCTGGACGACATCGGCTACCTCGACGAGGACGGCTTCCTTTTCCTCACCGACCGCAAGGCGTTCACGATCATTTCCGGCGGCGTCAACATCTACCCGCAGGAGACCGAGAACGTGCTCGCGCTGCACCCGGCCGTCTACGATGTCGCGGTCATCGGCATCCCCGACCCGGAGATGGGGGAGTCGGTCGCCGCGTTCGTCCAGCCCGCACCGGACGTCGCCCCGGGACCCGAACTCGAGCAGGAGATCATCGCGTTCGTAAAGTCGAAGATCGCCGGCTTCAAGGCGCCCAGGACCGTGCGGTTCGTCGATGCCCTGCCGCGCAGCGAGGCGGGCAAGCTGGTGAAGTCGCAGCTCAAGGCCAGATACGCAGCTGGCTGAACGGAGGACCAGACCATGACGACGCACCGCATGACCACGCGCCGGGCCGCGATCGTGGCGCCCGTGCGGACGCCGGTGGGCACATTCGGCGGCAGCCTGCGCGCCGTCCCCGTCGAGGATCTCGCCGCCACCGCCGTCAAGGCGGTACTCGAGCGGACCGGTATCGACCCGGAACTCATCGATGACGTCTCTTTCGCCCAGTCCTACGTCAACGGCGAGACGCCCTGCCTCGGGCGGTGGGTGGCGCTGCACGCTGGCCTGCCGGAAAGCGTGCCCGGGCTCCAGATCGACCGCCGCTGCGGCGGCGGGCTGCAGGCGGTCATCACCGCGGCCATGATGGTGCAGACCTTCGCCGCCGACGTGGTGCTGGCCGGCGGGGCCGAGTCCATGAGCAACGCCGAGCACTACACGACCTCGGTCCGCTGGGGGGCCCGGGCCGGGAACCAGGTCCTGTACGACCGCATCGACCGTGGCCGGGAGCGGTCGCAGCCGGAATGGCGGTTCGGCAAGATCTCCGGGATGATCGAGACCGCCGAGAACCTGGCCACCCGGTACGGCATCACCAGGGACGAGGCGGACGCCTACGCCGCCCGCAGTCACCAGCGCGCCGCGGCCGCCTGGGACGCGGGCCGGTTCGACGATGAGGTGGTCCCGGTGCAGGTGCCGCAGCGGCGCGGTGAGCCGGTCGTGGTCAGCCGAGACGAGGGCGTGCGGCCCGACTCGACCTCCGAGACACTGGCCAAGCTGCGCGCGATCATGCCGGGCGGCATCGTCACCGCGGGCAACGCCAGCCAGCAGAACGACGCGGCCGCGGCCTGCCTGGTGGTGGCCGAGGACCGGCTCGGCCCGCTCGGCCTGGAACCGCTGGGCTTCCTGGCCGGCTGGGCCGCGGCAGGCTGCGACCCGGCCATCATGGGCATCGGCCCGGTGCCAGCCGTGGAGAGACTATTTTCCCGAACGGGCCTGGCTTTCCGCGACATCGACCTCATCGAGCTCAACGAGGCGTTCGCCGTCCAGGTGCTCGCCGTGCTGGCCGGCTGGCAGTGGAACGAGCCGGACAAGCTCAACGTCAACGGCTCGGGCATCTCGCTCGGTCACCCAATCGGCGCCACCGGGGTGCGGATGCTCGCCACCGGCCTGCGCGAACTGCGCCGCCGGAACGGCCGGTACCTGCTGGAGACCATGTGCGTCGGCGGCGGACAGGGCGTGGCCGCGGCCTTCGAAGCCGCATGAGCAGCCTGCGGTACTCCGAGTCGATCGTCATCGGCCGCTCGCCGGAAGCCCTCTATGACATGGTCTCCGACGTGACCCGGATGGGGGAGTGGAGCCCGGTCTGCAAGGCCTGCTGGTGGGACGAGGGCAACGGGCCGCGACCGGGGGCCTGGTTCACCGGCCGTAATGAACTGCCCGAACGGACCTGGGAGACCCGCTCTCAGGTCGTGGTGGCGGACCGCGGCCGGGAGTTCGCCTTCGTGGTCGGCGGCGCATGGGTGCGGTGGAGCTACGCGTTCGCCGTCGAGGACGGGGGGACCCGGGTCACCGAGTCCTGGGAGTTCCTGCCCGACGGCCTCACCAGGTTCCACGACCGATTCGGCGATGACGCCGAGGCCCAGATCGCGAACCGCGCCGAGGCCGCGCACCGTGGCATCCCGGTCACCCTGGCCGCGCTTAAGCAGGCCGCCGAAGCGGGAATGGGGGCACGATCGCGCCGGGCCCGGCTCTCGGACGTACCCGACCTGGCCATGCGCATGCCCCACGTCACGGTGATCCGCGGACCCCGCGGCAACCCGGTCTATCAGGTCGGCGGCAAGTCCTTCGTGTTCTTCCGCACCCCCCGCCCCAACGCCGTCGATCCCGCCACCGGCGAGCGCTATCCGGACGTGATCGTGTTCTGGGTGCCGTCCGAGTCCGACAAGCAGGCGCTGGTCCAGGACCAGGCCTCGCCGTTCTTCACCACCCCGCACTTCGACGGGCACCTGTCGGTGCTGGTCCGGGGGAGCCGGGTCGGCGAGCTCACGGTGGCGGAACTGGCCGAGGTCATCCAGGACGCCTGGCTCTCCCGGGCTTCGCACGCCAGGGCCGCGGCCTGGCTCCAGGCGAACGGCGGCCGCTAGAGAGCCGCCGCGGCCCGAGCGTATGCGTGCCTGATCCGTCAGCCATTCATCTGGTTGTTGCCGTGGGCCAGGAAGTTGGCCAGCGCGGCCTGGGTGGCGGCGTTCATCTGCCCCGTCTGCGGCAGGTGCGCGTCACGCTGGAGGTACTTGATCGCCTGGATCGTCTGGGGCCCCATGATGCCATCGTCCGGGCCCTCGTAGTAGTTCAGCTGACCCAGCTCCTGCTGCAGCTTTACCACTGCGGCCGAGGGATGGGCCGGGTTGGTGGGCTGGACCGGTGTGGTCGGCTGGGCCGGGGCGGACGTCGAGGTCGGCGTGCCGCTGGTGGTCGGCGCCTGGCTGGAATGCGACTGCGACAGGGCCACCGCCAGCGCAACGATGGCCACCGCCATCACCGCGCCGATCACCACGCTCCAGATGCGGAACCGGGACGGGCCGCTGCCCCGCTGGTGGGGGGCCTGCTGGTAGGGGGCCTGCTGGTTCTGGGTGTAGTAGGACTGGGTGCTGCTCATCGCGGGTTTCTCCTTATCTCAACTCAGTTGGTCCGCTTGGATGAATCCACTGTCGCTAGAGCCGAGAGCAAAATCCCTAGAGAAACTCCCTAGTTCCCTTCCCCAGGAGCCAGCACCGGACCATGCCGTTCCGGTACGGAGCGCGGCCCGCCGGTCGAGGATGAACAGGACTGCGGTGATCGCCGAGGTCATGAACAGCACCGCGGTCTGCGCGGCGCGGGACGCCAGGCTGGCCGGCTACGTCAGAACCCTGGCGAAGCTCGGGCAGAATCGGCACTACCACGAAGCCGTGGGAGCCGTAAGGGAAAGGTGCGCGATGACTGAACTGCCGGACTACGCCGACCTGCCGCCCGCCCCGTACGGCGGCCGCTCGGCGTGGGGCCTGTTCGGCACCGAGGACAACCTCGGCCTGGTCAACCTGATGACGCCGCAGCGGATCGCCGCGGCGGCCCGGCTGGTCCGGCGGGGCCAGGTCTTCTGCCTGGACATGCCGCTGGGCAGCATCTCCCCGGCGCTGGCGACGTTCCGCGGGGCGCCCCGCCATCAGATCGTGCATCAGCCCGGCTCGGCCGGCTTCGACGACGTCTACGACAACTTCTACCCGCAGGCTTCCAGCCAGTGGGATTCGCTGGCCCACATCGGCTACGCACCGGACCAGATGTATAACGGCGCCACCGAGCAGGAGGTGCTGGCGGGCACGCGCAACACCATCGACTACTGGGCCCGGCACGGCCTGGCCGGCCGCGCGGTCCTGCTGGACGTCGAGCGGGCGATGCGGGACGCCGGATGGCCCTACGATCCCGGCAGCAGTTCCGCGATCGGCGTGGCCGACCTGGAACTGGCCCGGCGCCAGGCCGCCGTCGAGTTCGCGCCCGGCGACATCATCCTGCTGCACACCGGATTCGCCGCCTGGTACGTCACGCAGCCCAGCCAGGTGAAAAACCGGCTGCACGGCAACGTGGCCGCGCCCGGCGTCGAGCACAGCGAGGCGGTCTGCGAGTACCTGTGGAACAGCCACGCGGCGGCCATCGCCTCGGACACCTTCGGGGTCGAGGTCTTCCCGGCCGACCGCAGCCCGGAGGCGCACCCGTTCGGCTTCCTGCACCACATGCTCATCGGCCAGTTCGGCATGGCCCTGGGCGAGCTGTGGTGGCTCAGCGACCTGGCCCGCGACTGCGCAGCCGATGGCGTCTACGAGATGTTCCTCGTCAGCGCGCCACTGAACGCGCCGGGCGGGATCGGCTCACCCGCCAACGCCGTCGCCATCAAGTAGGGGCGACGCGGGGCCTCAGCCGCTGCGGCGGTCGGCGAAGCTGACCTCGATGTCGAGGCCGCCTTCGGGGCGGGCGGTAGCGGTGAGGGTGGCACCGTGCGCGCCGGCGATGGCGCGGACGATGGCCAGGCCGAGCCCGTGCCCGCCGTCGTAGCCGGTCCGCTCGCGGCCGAGCCGCTGGAACGGCTGGAAGAGCCGGTCCACCTCATCGGGCGGGACCGGCTGGCCGGTGTTGCGGACCGATATGACCGCCCGACCGCCGTCGGCCTTGGTGGCGACCTCGACCCGGCCCCCGGTACCTCCGGCCAGGTTGTGCCGCAGGCCGTTGTCCACGAGGTTAGCCACCAGGCTCTCGGCCAGGCTGGGGTCGCCGGTCGCCGGAGCCGCCCCCAGGTCCACGTCGATGCGGACGCCGCGGCGTTCGGCTTCCTGCGCGCGGTCCGCGATCACCTTCCCGGCGACTTCGGCCAGGTCGAAAGGGTCCCAGCGGTCCACGCCGCGCTCGCTGCAGGCCAGCGTGAGCAGCGCGTCGATCAGGCGCTCCTGCTGCTCGCCGAGTACCAGTACCTCCTCGCAGGTCGAGCGCAGCGTCCTTGTGTCGGCGTCCGGATCGGCCAGCGCCACCTGGATCAGGGCCCGCTCCGCGGTGAGCGGGGTACGCAGCTCGTGCGACGCGTTGGCCACGAACCGCCGCTGCAACTCGAACGACGCCTCCAGCCGCCCGAACAAGCCGTCGAGCGTCTTCCCGAGATCGGCGAACTCGTCGTCGCGGCGGCCGAGCGGCACTCGCCGGTCCAGGTTGCTGACGGAGATGTCCCGGGCGGTGGCGGTGATCGTGCGCAGCGGCCGCAGGAACCGGTCGGCGATCCACCAGCCGACCCCGGCAGACGCCACGACCAGGCCGGCCACGCTGGCGGCCGCGCGGATCACCTGCCCGCGGGAGCTGGCCTCGATCTGGGTGATGGTGGCCGCGCTGGCCCCCTCCGGGATCGACTGCTTGACCGTGAGGACCGGCACCAGCAGCACGGCCACGCCGCAGGCGAAGAAAAACCCGGCGTACAGCAGGGTGAGTTGCAGCCGCAGCGTCTGCCGCGGCACGCGGAGGAAACGGCGCATCACGCGCCTCCGATCTGGTATCCGCCTTCGCGGACGGTGCGGACGACGGGTGGCTCGCCGAGTTTGGCCCGGAGCCGGCGCATCGTCGTCTTGACCGTGGTGGTGAAGGGGTCGGCGGCCTCGTCCCAGACCCGCTCGAGCAGTTCCTCGGCGGAGACCGCCCGGCCGGCCGAGGCGAGCAGGTACTCGAGCACCGCGAACTCCTTCGGGCTGAGCTCGAGCCGCCGCCCGGCCCGGAACGCCACCCGGCCGCCGGGGTCGAGGCTGATGTCGCCGAATTCCAGGGTGGGCGGCAGCGGCGTCGCGCTGCGGCGGCCCAGGGCGCGGATACGGGCCACGAGCTCGGCGAAGTCGAACGGCTTGGGCAGGTAGTCATCAGCGCCGAGCCCCAGGCCATGCACCCGCGCCGCCACCGTGCTGGCCGCGGTCAGCATCAAGATCCGGGTCTCGGACCGCTGCGACGCGAGCCGCCGGCAGATCTCGTCGCCGTGCGTCCCCGGCACGTCCCGGTCGAGCACCAGCACGTCGTAGCGGGTCACGGCCAGGCGGGCGAGCGCGTCGTCCCCGTCCAGGACGACGTCCACCGCCATGCCCTCCCGGCGCAGCCCGGTCCCGACCGCCCGGGCCAGGACCTCGTGATCTTCCACGACCAGCACTCTCATGACTCCAACCATGCCAGGCGCCGGGTGTCAGCCGGGTGTCCGCGGCGGACACCGGGCTGACACCGCCGGTGGCGTACAACCTCAGCCATGGAAGCCATGATCGAAGTAAACGGCCTGCGGAAGCGGTTCGGGCCGGTGCTGGCGCTTGACCGGGTATCGTTCACCGTCCCGGCCGGGCAGGTCACCGGGTTCGTCGGGCCGAACGGGGCGGGCAAATCGACCACCATGCGGATCGTCCTGGGCCTGGACGCCGCCGACGCCGGCGCCGCGCTGGTCGGCGGCCGGCCCTACCGAAGCCTGCCACGCCCGCTGACCACGGTCGGGTCGCTGCTGGACGCGAGCGCGCTGCAGCCGGGCCGCACCGGCCGCAACCACCTGCTGTGGCTGGCCCGTTCTCAGGGGCTGCCCGCGCGGCGGGTGGACCAGGTGCTCGACCTGGCCGGGCTGCCGACCGCGGCCCGGCGCCGGGCGGGCGGGTACTCGCTGGGCATGCGGCAGCGGCTGGGCATCGCGGCCGCGCTGCTCGGCGACCCGCCGGCGCTGATGCTGGACGAGCCGTTCAACGGGATGGACCCCGAGGGCATCATCTGGATGCGCGGCCTGCTGCGGTCGCTGGCCGCCGAGGGCCGCGCCGTGCTGGTCTCCAGCCACCTGATGAGCGAGTTGCAGGATGCCGCCGACCACCTGGTGATCGTCGGCCGCGGCCGGGTCATCGCCGACAGCAGCACCGCTGACCTGCTGGCGGCCGCGTCGGGCGAGCGGGTCATGCTGCGCACGGCCGCACCGGACCAGGCGACGAAGGTGCTGGCCGCCGCGGGCGGTACCGTCGCCGGCACCGCGCCCGGCGTGCTCACCATCTCGGATATTTCCTCCGAACGGGCGGTGGTGCTGCTGACCCGGCACGCGATCCCGTTCACCGAGGTAAGCGCCCACCGGGCCACCCTGGAAGAGGCCTACCTGCGGCTCACCGGCGACGCGGCTGAGTTCCGGAGCGCGCGATGACCGGCGCCGATGGCTTCGCGCGGCTGCTGCACGCCGAATGGACCAAATTCCGCACCATCCGCGGCTGGGTCATCGCCCTGGTCATCGCGGCGCTGCTGGTCGCCGGGTTGGGGATATGGGCCGCCTCGGGCGGCCAGTCGTGCGGGACGATGCTGCCGGGCGGCCAGATCGTCGCGCAGAGCTGCGCCGGTCCGCCGCTCGGCCCGGGGGGCGAGGCCGTGACCGACAGCTTCTATTTCGTGCGCCAGCGGCTGCGCGGCGACGGCAGCATCACCGTGCGGGTGACCGCGTTGGCCGGGGGGACCCCGGCGGATAACCAGAGCGGCCCGTTCACGGCGGGCCTGCAGCCGTGGGCCAAGGCCGGGATCATCGTCGCCACGAGCCTGCGGCCGGGGTCGGCGTACGCGGCGATGATGGTCACCGGCAGCCACGGGGTGCGGATGCAGGACGATTACACCGGGGACGTGGCCGGCCTCGGCGGCGCGGTGTCGGCAGCGTCCCCGCGCTGGCTGCGGCTCGTTCGGTCTGGCGACAAGCTGACCGGCTATGACTCCGCCGACGGCACGCACTGGACCCGGGTGGGCGCCGCCCGCCTGGCCGGGCCGCCGTCCGCGGTGCCGGCCGGGCTGTTCGTCACCTCGCCGGATTCGGTGACGGCCGAGAGCAGCAGCTCCACCCTGGCCACCGCGGTCTTCGACCACGTCGCCTTGTCCGGTGCCGGATCGCACGGCGCCTGGAGCGGCGGCCCGGTCGGCGCGGCCGGCCTGCCGAGCGACGCGGCGGGCGGCCGGTTCGGTCAGGCCGGCGGCCAGTTCACGGTGAGCGGGGCCGGCGACATCGCGCCCGCCGTGGCCAATTCCTCCTGGAGCAGCAAGCCCGCCGACCACGCCCTCACCGGAGCGTTCGCCGGATTGATCGTGGTGATCGTGGTGGGGACGATGTTCATGACCGCCGAGTACCGGCGGGGCCTGATCCGCACCACGTTTGCCGCCAGCCCGCGACGCGGCCGGGTGCTGGCGGCCAAGGCGGTGGTGACCGGCTCGGTCACCTTCGCGGCCGCACTGCCGGGCGCCGCGGTCGCGGTCCTGCTCGGCCCGCGCCTGATGCGCGCCACCGGCGCCTACGTGTTCCCGGCCGGCGTGCTCACCGAGGTGCGGGCGGTGGCCGGGACGGCGGCGCTGTTCGGCGTGGCCGCCGTCCTCGCCCTGGCCCTGGGCGCGATGCTGCGGCACGGCGCGGGGCCGGTCACCATCGCCATCGCGGTGATCGTCCTGCCGTACTTCTTCGCGGGCCCGCTGGCCCTCCTGCCGCCCGGCGCCGCGGACTGGCTGCTGCGGGTCACGCCGGCCGCCGGGTTCGCCATCCAGGGGATCATGCCGCAGTACTCCCAGGTCAGCAACGCCTACACGGCGCAGTACGGCTACTACCCCCTGTCCCCGTGGGCCGGGTTCGCGGTGCTCTGCGCCTGGACCGCGGCGGCGCTCCTGGCCGCCGGGTACCTGCTCCGCCGGAGGGACGCTTGAACTCCGCTGACCCTGCGCGCCTCCGGCGCGCGAATGGCCTGACGCTGCGCGCGGAGTGGACCAAGCTGCGCACCGTGGCCAGCACCGGCTGGCTGCTGGCCGGCGTCGTGGTGGTCACCGTGGCGGTGAGCGCCGCGGTGGACGCGGCCGGCATCTGCACCTCCTCGGCCGGCTGCCATCCGGACGTCACCAGGCTCACCCTCACCGGGACCGACGCCGGCCAGGCGCTGGTGGCCATCGTGGCCGTGCTCACGGTCACCGCCGAATACGGCACCGGCATGATCCGGACCACGCTGGCCGCGATGCCGCGCCGGGCCACCGTGCTGACTGCCAAGGCCGCCGTGGTCACCGGGCTGACGCTGGCCGCCGGGGTGATCGCCGTCGTCGGTTCGGTGCTGGCCGGGCGGCTGATCCTGCCCGGCCACGGGCTCACCCCCGCGCACGGCTACCCGGCGCTGACCCTGGCCGGCGGCCCCGTGCTGCGCGCCGCCGCCGGGACGGTGCTCTACCTGGCCCTGATCGCGCTGCTCAGCCTGGGCGTGGCCACCGCGGTGCGGGACTCCGCGGCGGCCATCGGGGTGGTCCTCGGCCTGCTGTACATCTTCCCGATCCTCGGCCAGGTGGTCAGCAACCCGGGCTGGCAGCGGCACCTCCAGCAACTCGGGCCGATGACCGCCGGGATGGAGATCCAGGCCAGTACCGGCCTGAGTCACCTCCCCATCGGCCCGTGGGCGGGCCTGGGCGTGCTCGCGGCGTGGGCCGCCGTAGCGCTCCTAGCCGGCGGCTTCCTCCTGTGCCGCCGCGACGCCTGACGCCTCGCCTGCCCCGCCCGCCTCGCCTCGCCGGTAAACCCGGCATCCGGACCGCGGCTGCTATCGTCGCAAGGTGACGGCGGACGCGGTTAACCGTGGTGATCCCGAGATCGTGCAGCTGGGCTCGGTCCCCGGGTTCGTGGTGTTCGACCTGCCGGGCGCGCCGGTGTCGGCGGGGGGGACGCGGCTGGCGCCGGACGTCAGCCTCGCCGAGGTGGCACTGCTGGCGCGGGCGATGACCTACAAGTTCGCCGTGCTGGGGGCGCAGGTCGGCGGGGCCAAGGCAGGCGTGCGCGGGGATCCGGCGGATCGCGCGGGCAAGGCCGCCCTGATGGCCCGGTTCTGCGCGGAGGTCCGTCCGCTGGCCGATGAGGGCCGGTTCCTGACCGGCCCGGACATGGGCACGGCCGAGGAGGATTTCGCGCCGTTGCGCGAGCGCCGGGCCGCGCCGCCGGCGGTCCGCTCGGTGGTGGGCGGCGCGCCGTTCGAGGATGTGCTGACCGGGTTCGGCGTGGCGGTCGCCGCCGAGGCGGCGCTCAGCGCTCGCTGGGGCTGGGGCTGGGAAGGCCGTTCGGTGGCCATCGAGGGGTTTGGCAAGGTGGGCGGCGGCGTGGCGCGTGAGGTCACCCGCCGCGGCGGCCGGGTGGTCGCCGTGTCCACCGTGGCCGGGTGCATCGCCGACCCGGCCGGGCTGGACGTGGAGTTGCTGCTCGCGCTGCGCCGTACGCACGGCGACGCCTGCGTCGCCCGGTACGGCCTGCCGGCGGAGCCGCCAGGTCACCTGTTCACCGCGGTGGCGGCCGATGTCGTGGTGCCCGGGACCCGGCCGGGAGTCATCGGCACGGAGGTCGCCGGATCGCTGCCGCCCGGTGTCCTGGTCATCGCCCCAGCCGCGAACGCCCCGTACACCGGGCCAGGAGCGGAGGTGCTGGCCGGGCGCGGCATCGTGGCGCTGCCCGACTTCGTCTGCAACGCGGGCGCGGTGATCGGCTACCGTTCGGCGCCGACCGCGACCCCGGCTGCGGTCCTGGCCGACGTCGAAGCCAGGATCACCGAGCTCATCCGCGAGGCGATGAGTAATCCGGGCGGCCCGCTCGCGGGGGCATGCGAGCGGGCCGGCGGGTTCCTGCGCGGCTGGTGGGGCGAGCCGCCCCGCCCGCCGTTCGCCCTCCCGGAATGAACGCCAGCCGGAGATGCGCATCACATTGCCTGGCTGTCACAGATGACCCGGCCGATCCGTCAGTGGGGTGTAACCCTCAGGACCGGCAAGGAGATCACCATGGATGCCCGGTTTAACTACTACGGGAATACCCTCGCGGCGAAGTTCGCGAAGTACATCAACTCGGCGGGCGCGGTCGTGTCCGGCTCGTCCCTGCCGGCCGCCACGCAGGAGCTGGTGAAGATCCGGGCCAGCCAGATCAACGGCTGCGCCTACTGCACCGACATGCACACCAAGGACGCTGCGCAGGCCGGGGAGACCCAGCAGCGGCTCAACCTGGTCGCGGTGTGGCGGGAGGCCAAGGTCTTCACCGAGGCCGAACGGGCCGCCCTGGAGCTCACCGAGCAGGGCACCCGCATCGCCGATGCGGCCGGCGGCGTCACCGATGATGCCTGGGCGGATGCCGTCAAGCACTACGACGAGGAGCAGCTCGCCGCCCTGGTGTGCCTCATCGCCCTGATCAACACCTACAACCGGATGAACGTCATCGTGCAGCAGCCTGCCGGTGACTACCAGCCCGGCCAGTGGGGATAGCCGCTCATCGGCGCCAGCGGGGACGGCCTGACCGGCCAGCCCCGCTGGCGCAGCATCAGGTCCGGGCGCGGGTCCGGTGAGCATCTGGCTGCCCTTCGTCACCAAGTGGCTGGTCTCCGAACGCGATTGGGCTATGCTGCCGGTGCCGGTTCATGGTGATCTGACCCAGACGGCATAGTGCCAGGCGCAGCGCGAGGGAGTGCCCATGCCTCACCGGGTAGTGGTCATCGGCGCCGGATTCGGCGGGATCGGCATGGCCATCGCGCTCAAGCAGGCGGGCATCGAGGACTTCGTCGTGCTGGACCGGGCCGATGACCTCGGCGGGACCTGGCGTGACAACAGCTATCCGGGCCTGAGCTGCGACGTGCCGTCGCACCTCTACTCGTTCTCGTTCCGCCCCTGGCCGTGGAGCCGGCGCTTCCCGCCGCGCGAGGAGATCCTGACCTATCTGCGCGCGCTGGTCGCCGAGCGCAACCTCCGCCCGCACCTCCGCTTCGGCTGCGGGGTCGCGGCGGCCGAGTTCGATGCCCGGAACGCGGTCTGGGACCTGACCCTCGAGGATGGCGGCACGCTGCAGGCGACCGCGGTCGTGTCCGCCGTCGGCCAGCTTGGCCGCCCCGCCCTGCCCGACATCGCGGGCCGGGACGAGTTCGCCGGCCCCTGGTGGCATTCCGCCCGCTGGAATCACGACGTCGACCTGGCCGGCCAGCGCGTGGCAGTGATCGGCACCGGGGCCAGCGCCATCCAGTTCGTGCCCGAGATCGCCAAGGTGGCCGGCCACGTCGACGTGTACCAGCGCAGCGCCCCCTACGTGCTGCCCAAGGCCGACCGGCCGTACCGTGCCGCCGAGCATGCCCTGTACGACCGGCTGCCCGCGGTGCGCAAGGCCGACCGGCTGCGCGTTTTCCTCTACGGTGAGCTGCTCACCAGCGGGTTCGTCGTGTCGCCGAAGCTGCTGGCCGGACCGATGCAGCTCTGGCGCCGCCAGCTCCGTTCGCAGATCGCCGATCCCGGGCTGCGCGCCAAGTGCGTCCCCGACTACGTGATGGGCTGCAAGCGGGTGGTGTTCTCCACCGACTGGTACCCGGCCCTGGCCCGGCCGAATGTCGATCTGATCACGGACCAGATCGTGCGGATCGTCCCGGACGGCGTGTTCACCGCCGACGGCACCGGCCGCCCCGCGGACCTGATCATCTACGGCACCGGTTTCAAGGCGGCGGAGTTCCTCTTGCCGATGCAGGTTGCCGGCCTGGACGGGCGGCGGCTACGGGAGGCCTGGCGGGACGGGGCACGGGCCTACCTCGGCGTCACGGTGTCCGGGTTCCCGAACTTCTTCATGCTCTATGGCCCCAACACCAACCTCGGCGGCAATTCGATCATCTACATGCTCGAAGGCCAGGTCGGCTACGTGCTCGGCGCGATCAAGGCACTCGAGGCCGAACGCCTCGCCTGGCTCGACGTGCGCCCCGACGTCCAGGACTCGTTCAACTCCTGGGTCCAGTCGGCCAGCCGGACGTCGGTGTGGGAGAGCGGCTGCCACAGCTGGTACACGACGGCCTCCGGGCGCAACACCAACAACTGGCCCGACCACACGTTCATGTACCGGTACCGGGTCCGCCGCTTCGACCTCGCCGCGTACCGGGTCATGCCGGAACAGCCGGCCCCGGCCAGTGTCGGCGCGGCATGACCGGCCGGCGCGCCCACCGGTCGCTGCGCGTGCCGCCCGCCGTCATGCGCCTCGGCGTGCGGCAGATCGGCCAGCGCTGCCTCAACCCGGCCCTGCCCTGGACGGTGCAGCGCACGCGACTGGACCAGTTCACCCGGGCGGCGCTGCTGCCGCGCGGCACCACGGTTGCCGAGCAGGTCATCGGCGGGGTGCGCGCCGAGGTGGTGTCGGCCGGGGAATCGGGTTCGCAGCGGACGGTGGTCCACTTTCACGGCGGCGGCTACTGCGTGGGCTCGGCGCGCCCGGCCCGGTCATGGGCCGCGCACCTGAGCGCCCAGGCCGGCTGCCGGGTCGTGCTGCCCGAGTACCGCCTGGCACCGGAGTATCCGTATCCGGCCGCGCTACGAGATGCCCGCGAGGTCATGATCGCGCTGGCCGGCGCGGCGGGCGGGTCCGAGCCGGCCTCGATCGTGGTGTCGGGCGACTCGGCGGGCGGGGGGCTCGCCCTGGCCCTGGTCCTGGCGATGCGTGACGCGGGCCAGCAGCTGCCGGCCGGCTGCATCCTGCTGTCGCCCTGGCTCGACCTCGGCCGCGACCGCCGGGCCAGCCCGGCCCTGGCGCGTCAGGACGTGCTGCTCAGCCCGGACTGGCTCGACGCCTGCGCCCGCGCGTACGCTGGCCCGGACAGCTGGGCCAGCCAGCTGGTCTCGCCGCTGCGGGCCGCGCACGCCGGGCTGCCGCCGCTGCTGATCCAGGCCGGAACCAGAGAATTGCTCGCCCCGGACGCCGGACAGCTCGCGGCCAGCGCGTGCGCCGCCGGGGTGGACGTGACCTACACCAGGTGGCCGCGCATGTGGCACGACTTCATGCTGCAGCCCGGTCTGCTCGCCGCCGCCGACAGCGCGCTGGAGCAGGCCGCCTGGTTCGTCGGCAAGGTGACAGCAGGCGGCGCCGCGCTGCTCCGGTAGCCGTGCATCCCGCCGCCGCCGAATCCGGCCACCTCGCCCGCCGCGAACAATCCCGGCACCGGGCGGGGCCCTTGGCCGCCGGGTGCCGGACTTTGCCTCAGCACCCGGCCGGACAGGTCGGTCTGCAGGCCGCCCAGCGTCTTGCGGGTCAGGATGTTCAGCCGCACGGCGATGAGCGGACACGCCCGGCGATCGAGGATCTTGTGCGCCGCCGCGGTGCGCGCCAGCCGCTCGCCGCGTGCCCTTCGGCCAGGTAGCCGCCTCGTTCGGCCCAGCCCGCCAGCGGGAACCAGCGCACGCCCATCGCGTGCAGCACGGGCGTTTCTCCCCGGCGGCGAAGTCGACGTAGGCCTGCGCCCACCGGTACGCCCAGTAGTCCTCGCCCGCCGGGTCGTCGACACCGCGGTCGAAGAACGCGCTGCCCAGCCAGTCCTGCCAGGCCAGCTCGCGGGAGTCCCTGATGCCCATCCGGCGCTGCTCAGGGGTTCCATGTCCGCCGAGGTCGACGGGACGGTAGCCGCCACCGCAACGGCGGTCGGTTATCGGTGGGCCGTCAGCACGTGGCCCGGCACGATGGATACAGAGCAGGCGATCACTGCCCTGAGGATCGAGCAGGAGCACTATCGCGCCGGGAAGGTTCTGGCCGACGTCAAGGGCACGAGGTGCCACGACGCGCTGGATTGGACCATGAGGTCCGGCCGCCTGAAGTGGGAGCTCGAAGGCCTTCTCATAAGCCGGGCTTTTGGCCAGGCATGGTCGTGTGTGAGGGCGGGGTTCCCTCGCCGATCTGTCCTCCGCCGCAAGGCCGCCGTGCGTCCCGCGCCTGGCTGTTCAGGCTGGGTGCGGTTGATTCTTCGCGCTGCCCTTCAGCGCGCGGCTCGCGATGCCGGCCAGCCGGGCCGCCGCTGTATTGCCGGTGACGGGGCGGCCTGCTCCCGCTCATGAGCCCCGCTGAGGCTGCTCAGAGAACTTTCACAAAACCGCCGGGCAGCCTGCTGTTATGCATCCGGCGACAGCGCCGCCGGACCTATCGACGGAGGCAGAGATGAACTGGTTCTGGCTGAACATGCCGCTGGCCGCCTTGATAGTCGCGGCCGTCGCGAGCATCCCCTTGTGGATGGTGATCAAGCATCCGGACACCGAACCGGATGCCGCGGCGGCGCAGCCGACGGCCGGCCCGGTCCAGGCCGCAGAGGCCTGCGGCATTCTCGTGCCCGAGCGGGACGACGATGTGCTCGCCGATACCGCGGCCTGAGGGTCTTCTCAGCTGCACGGTCTTGCCGCGTACGCGCTCATCCGCCTGTGGTTCCGAGACGACGCTGCTGGTGGGATGGCAGCCGCGCTCGCCGCCGCCGTCCGGCTCTTGCGGTGGGACGCGTGAACACGCCAGAGAGCCGCTGAGCAGACCGATGGCCCGCGCTGTCACCAGGAGCTGAACCCCTTAATCCCGAATGCCAAGGACCCGGAGCGGCTAGCCGACGGCATCGGAGGTGAGCGCCATGCTTTCCGCCGCAGAGCTCGCACCAGTCACTGAGGACGAGCGGCACGAGCCGGCAGTGATGTTGCACGCCGGTTCTGACGGCACCGTGCCGCAGACCCGCCCGCGGCGCCTTTGGCCGGTCATGCTGCTCCGGGTCTGTTCCGCCGCCTGCGCCGCGTTCTTGCTGGTCTGGATCATCTTTCTCGGCGCGACGCGGCCGGCGCAGGCGGTCGCGCATGAGTGGAAACTGGCTTGGATCGGCCTGGATGTCGCAGAGGCGATCGGCCTGCTGTTCGTGACATGGGCGGCCCGGCGGCTGCGGGAGATGCTCATCCCGGCCGCGATCATTACCGGCACGCTGCTGGTCTGTGATGCGTGGTTCGACGTGATCTTGTCCTGGGGAACCAGTGACTGGCGATGGAGCGTGTTCAGCGCGGTGGCAGTTGAGCTCCCGCTTGCCGCGCTGTTGTTCGCGGCAGCCCGTCACATGATCAGAACGACGGTCGCGGACCTGAGCGCCCGGATGTGTCTGGCCGGGCCTGCGCCCGCCTGCGCCAACTGCCGCTGCTGGGGCCGTCCGCCGCAGTGCCCGAACCGCTGCGGCCGCAGCCTCTCGCCGTGCCGGACAGCATCGCGGGCAGGCGTCTCCGCCGGCCGCCGATTCCGGCATGGACAGTGCGGTCGGCCGCCCAGAGCCGGAAAGCCGCAACAGATCCCGCCGCGCTTCCGCGCCGGGCAACCGGGAGCCACACCGCCAAGAAGGCCTGCGGTAACTGCAGTCCATAACCGAGGAGGCGGGTCATGAAGAACCAGATGCTGCCAGGCATTGCGCTGACCATCGCGATAGCCGCAGCGGCGGCCGCAGCGACAAGACACCCGCCCAGGCCCGGGAACGGCCGGGCGGGCGCGGTTTCAGGGGCAGCCGCCGCTGGACGACCGCCACCAAGGCTGGTGCTGGCCGGCGAAACGGCGCCGGGCCCGGTGACGCCTGAAGATCGTGAACCTCACCCCGCCGCCGCTGCGACTCCCGCCGTGCATAGCACGGCGGTAGATGAAACCGGAGACGAGCAGCTGGGCGCCGCGACGCGGCCGGGCGCTGCGGCCGGGCAGACGCAGTATGTATTTCACGAGCTGCACGCCGATGGCCGCCATGCTATCTGCGCCGTCTGCAATGGCCAGCGCTGGGACTAAGAACAAGAGCGCTACCGGCGGAAGGGCGCCCAGGTCACCGCCGCCGAAGCGTTCCTGGACAGGCTGAACGCGCGTGAACTGGCCCTGGCGACATGCACCCAGGTGTTACTCCGCCGCATGCCCGACCTTTCTGGCCTGGTAACGATCTTGGTCAGTCCATTTCCGCTGGTCAGGGACTGCATGTCAAGCGTTTTCTGTGTGCAACGTGTGTCGGGCACAGAAATCACTGCGAGTGATCGCTGTCAGAACGGGAGGCGGACCTACTCAGCCGCTGGCAAGCGCATCCCGCAGAGCCGCAGCATGGTCTGCCGAAAGTGGGAACTCAACGTAGTCGCACTCTTCCGAGGTTCCGCCGTGCGGTCCGACGGCGAGGTTGAGCATGAACTCCCCGCCAGCAGCACGGGTGAGCGTAAGCACGCCGGAGATGAGCCCCGGCTCGCCATTGATTGTCGTGCCCGGCCAGGATTCGTGGATGGTCAGAACCCCGTCGTCCATGCCCGGAAGCCTAGTAACCGCGCCGGGAAGGCGGCTGCGTGAGCACGGCGACGAAGATCGAGTGGACTGAGGTCACCTGGAACCCGACGACCGGGTGTGACCGGATCTCGCCGGGATGTGATCACTGCTATGCGCTGACGCTGGCGAAGCGGCTGAAGGCGATGGACCAGGCGAAATACCAGCGCGACGGCGATCCACGGACCAGCGGGCCTGGTTTCGGGGTCACGATGCACGCGGACGTGCTAGAGGTGCCGCTGCGGTGGCGGAAGCCACGCAAAGTGTTTGTGAACAGCATGAGTGACGTCGGGCATGCCCGCGTCCGGCGCTCATTCGTCGCGCAGACCTGGGCGGTCATGGCCCTGGCCCGGCGGCACACGTTCCAGGTGCTCACCAAGCGGCCGAGGCGGCTGGCCGTGATGTTGGCCGATCCGGACTTCGTGCGCCAGGTGGGGGAGGTGGCCACGGAGATTATCGGCCGCACCCCGCACGGGATGTGGCGCATGGATATGACCGGCTGGACTCCCGAAGTCGGCATCGATGACAGGGTCCGGATGCCACCGTGGCCGCTGCCGAACGTCTGGGTCGGCACGTCGATCGAAAACGACGAGTACACGTGGCGGGCTGATGAGCTGCGCCGGGCACCGGCCGCGATCCGATTCCTCTCGCTCGAGCCCCTCCTCGGACCCCTGCCATCCCTAGACCTCGTCGGCATCGACTGGGTAATCGTCGGCGGGGAAAGCGGCCCCGATTTCCGGCCGCTGGACCTGGGCTGGGTGCGTGACCTGCGAGACCGCTGCGTCAGCATGCAGATTCCGCTGTTCTTCAAACAGATCGGCGGGCTCACGCCGAAGGCAGGCGGGCGCCTGCTAGACGGCCGCACCTGGGACCAGTATCCGGCATGAAAGGAGGCGAAGACTCGTTGCTACCGGCCGCACTATCTAGAATCGGGCGGCAGCATTCCATGAGGACAAATCGGCTGCCCTCATTGGTGATCGTCGGCGTGGACCGACCTCCCCGCAATCGGCTGCTCAGGCGAACGGTCACCGACGGTAGCCGTCTGCTCCTCCATCCCGCTGATGGGACCTCTGGTAGGGCACCGAGCGAACGGCTTAACCACCGTGCTCGCCGATTCTCCCCGTCACGCGAACGGCCGGGCATAGCGATGACTATGCGTTTGCCTATTGATGGTGAGGCACCGGCGGCCCAGCGGCGCAGAACAGCCAGTTCTGGCGCCGTCTCTCCTGCGCTGTGACTGCTTCGCCTTTGGGGCTCTATCCGGTCGTGCTTATCGTCATAGCCCGCACCAGGATCGACGCCGGGAAACTGCTCGCCGTCAGGCGGGCTCTGTGCGCCAGCGAGTACGGCGGCGTCACCCGCATCCTCGTGTGGTGTCCGGAGACGGTAACTCAGGAAGTCAGCGCAGAGAGATTCGCCTCAGTGGCCCGAACGGAAGGATCCGCCCCCCGATGGCACCTCGCCGTGCGGCTGACCGTATTCATTCCCTGCAGGTTGAGCTGCTGGAGCCGCATGGCCGGGACGAGTCCCTTGATGCGTTGCTGGCCGCCCCGGATGGGTGGCACCACGAGTACCACACCGACCGTAACCTCGTTTGTGACGGGACTTATCGGTCGTTAGCTGGCGAGGAATGGGTAGGGCGAAGAAGCCCAGAATTCTCTGGCTGATGCGTCGGTTAGGAGATGGCCTGTGCCAGCCGCCCTGCTCGAGACGAAGTTCTATGTCCCGAGGTCTCGGCGTTCCCCGGTACCGCGTCCGCGGCTGAGCGAGCGGCTGGACCGCGGGGCCGCGGCGAGGTTGATGCTCGTCTCCGCACCCGCTGGTTTCGGCAAGACGACGCTGCTCACCGAGTGGCTGGCGGCGGGACCGGCCGCGCCGGCCGATGAGCGGTTGGTCGCGTGGCTGTCGCTCGATCGGGGCGACAACGATCCCGCATCCTTCTGGGCCTATGTGATCGCCGCGCTGCGGGCGGTGGCATCCGGGGTCGGTGAGAGTGCGCTGGCCCTCCTGCAGGCGCCACAGGGGCCCCCGATCGAGACGGTGCTTACCGTTCTGCTCAACGACCTGGGCGCCGGTGCGGGCGACATCGTGCTGGTGCTCGATGACTACCACGTCATCGACGCGCCCGAGGTGCAGGACGGGATGACGTTCCTGCTCGACCATCTGCCTCCGTCGCTGCATGTGGTGATCGCCAGCCGGGCCGATCCCGCGTTGCCGCTGGCCCGGTTGCGGGCGCGCGGCGAGCTGGTGGAGATCCGCGCGGCCGAGCTGCGTTTCACCCCTGATGAGGCGGCGGCGTACCTCAACGAGATGATGGGCCTGCAGCTGACGGCGCGGGACGTGGCCGCGCTGGAGGCCCGCACCGAGGGCTGGATCGCCGCGCTTCAGCTGGCGGCGCTGTCGATGCAGGGGCGAGACGACGTGGCCGGCTTCATCGCCGGCTTCGCCGGAGATGACCGTTACGTCGTCGACTACCTGGCCGAGGAGGTACTGGCGCGTCAGCCCGGCCGTGTCCAGGCCTTCCTGCTGCAGACCTCTATCTTGGGCCGGCTGAGCGGCCCGCTGTGCGATGCCGTCACCGGGCAAGGCGGCGGCAAGGCCATGCTGGAGGCGCTGGACCGGGGGAACCTGTTCCTGGTTCCGCTGGATGACCGCCGCCGGTGGTATCGCTACCACCATCTCTTCGCTGACGTGCTGCAGGCGCGGCTGCTGGACGAGCAGCCCGGCCAGGTGCCGGACCTGCACCGGCGGGCGAGCGCGTGGTACGAGCGGAACGGCGAGCAGCCCGTGGCCATCGGCCACGCGCTGGCCGCCGGGGATTTCGAGCGAGCGGCCGGCCTGGTCGAACTCACGATCCCGGCAATACGCAGGGCCAGGCAGGAGGCCACGCTGCTTGGCTGGCTCGAGGTGCTCCCCGGCGAGGTGGTCCAAGTCAGGCCCGTGCTCAGCGTTTACTTTGCCGGATCATTGCTGATAAGCGGCGAGCTCGACGGAGTTGAGGGCCGGCTGCGGGACGCCGAGCGGTGGCTGGAGCCAGCGACAGGGGGCCGTGGGGAACCCCAAGTCCCTCCGGCGGAGACGGTCGTCACCGACGAGGAGGAGTACCGCCGTCTCCCGGGGACGATCGAGCTGTACCGTGCGGGGCTGGCTCTGGCTCGCAGTGATAATCCCGGCACCGTGAGGCACGCGCAGCGGGCACTCGAACTCGCGCCGGACGACGACCACCTCTGCCACGCTTCGGCAGCGGGGCTGCTGGGGCTCGTGTACTGGGGCAGCGGGGACCTTGAGGCCGGGCACCGGGCCTACTCGGCTTGCGTGGAGGGCCTGCGGCGGGCCGGGTTTATCGCTGACATCCTGGGCTGCTCGATCGCGCTGGCGGACATCCGGATCACGCAAGGCCGTCTCGGCGAGGCGCTGCGCACCTACGAGCAGGCATTGCAGCTCGGACTCGAGCAAGGTGGGCCGGTGCTGCGGGGAACCGCAGACATGTTCGTGGGCATGAGTGAGATCGTCCGCGAGCGCAGCGACCTGCGGGCCGCCACAAAGTTTCTGCTGCGAAGCCAGGAGCTGGGCGAGCACACCGGGTTGCCGCAGAACCGGTATCGCTGGCGGGTCGCGATGGCTCGGGTCCGGGAGGCTGAAGGCGATCTGGACGGTGCGCTCGCACTGCTCAACGAGGCGGAGCGCCTGTATGCGGGCGACTTCTTCCCGAACGTGCGACCAGTCCCCGCATTGAAGGCACGGGTCTGGATCGCGCAGGGCAGACTCGGTGAAGCCCTCGGCTGGGCGAATGAGCAGGGCCTGTCCGTTGATGACGACCTCAGTTACCTGCGCGAGTTCGAGCACATCACCCTGGCCAGGCTGCTCTTGGCGCGGTACCAGGGTGAGCGCGCGGAGCGCCCCGTTCACGAGGCGGCCCGGCTCCTGGAGCGCCTCCTGCTGGCCGCGGAAGCGGGGGGCCGGACGGGGCGCGTCATCGAGATCCTGGTGCTGCAGGCGCTCGCCCATCAGGCGCTGGGGGACATCCCGGCTGCGCTTGCCTCCCTGGAACGCGCTGTGACGCTGGCTGAGCCGGAGGGCCATGTCCGGGTCTTCGCGGATGAAGGCCCAGCCATGGCTGCCCTGCTGAGAGCGGCCGCGAAACAGGGGATCGCGCGGAACTATGTCCGCCGGCTCCTGGCCGCCGCGGGCGGGCCCGAGCACGGCAGCCCCAGGGAACAGGCCCTAATCGAGCCACTTAGCGAACGCGAGCTCGAGGTGCTGCGGCTACTCGGAACCGAGCTGGACGGCCCGGCCATCGCCCGCGAGCTCATGGTGTCCCTGAACACCATGCGGACTCACACCAAGAACATCTACGCCAAGCTCGCGGTGACCAACCGCCGGGCAGCGGTCCGCCGGGCCGCGGAACTCGACCTGTTGCCGCGAACCCGCAGCCGCCAATCCTGACCCGTCGTTCACCGACTCCAGGCCCAGGGCGGCCGCCGGCCACCCGAAGGGGTGGCACCCCCCTTGATCCGGACGTCCCCGCAGCCGTGAGCGAGGTGCCGGAGACCTGGTACGGGCTGCCCTCCCCCGCAACCGCGCCCCTGCCGCCTGAATCACCACATCAATCACCAGGTGTGGTGATGCCTGCTCACCACATCCGCTCATAGCTTCCGATCAGACCCAAGAGCGTTCGCAACGCCCGGCGGAGATCCAGCCAGGCGGGCAACAACAAGAGGAGCACCATGAGCCAGATATCGGCCGGCCGCCATGGTGGCCCCGGGCGGTATGAGATCCGCCTCAAGGGCCACCTCGACAGCCGGTGGGCCGCCTGGTTCGACGGCCTGAGCATTACCCGCTGCGGCGACGGCACCACCATCATCCACGGCCCGGTAGCCGACCAGGCGGCGCTGCACGGCTTGCTCCAGAAAACACGCGACCTGGGCCTGCCCCTGATCTCGGTCACGTTCGTCGAACCCGGTCATCCGCAGGCACCCGACGCCGCGACCCGATAACTCAGCAGCTTCACGAAAAGGAGACCGACATGGCCACCACCGTCCAAACCCTGGCAACCAAACCACCGGCGAAAGGAACCCCGATGAGCTCGACAAGGAAGACCGCGCTCGTCGCGGGCATCTTCTACCTGATCACCTTCATCTCGATCCCCACACTCGCCCTCTACGGCCCCATCAAGAACCACAAGGACTGGATCCTCAGCTCCGGCGGCCACACCGCCGTGCTCGTCGGCGGCTTCCTCGAGGTGATCGTCGCCCTCGCCGGCATCGGCACCGCCGTCACCCTGTACCCGGTGGTCAAGCGGCAGAACGAAGGCGCCGCGCTCGGCTTCGTCACTGCTCGCGTCCTGGAAGGCAGCATGATCTTCGTCGGCGTCGTCAGCCTGCTGTCGCTGGTGACCTTGCGACAGGACCTGGGCGCAGCGGCCGGAGCGAACGCGGCCGCGCTCGTCACCACCGCCGCCTCGCACGTCGCGGTCTACAAGTGGACGTTCCTGCTTGGGCAGACCCTCATGCCAGCCATCAACGCACTGCTGCTGGGCTCCCTGCTGTACCGGTCCCGGCTCGTGCCCCGTATCCTTCCCGTGATGGGACTCATCGGAGCCCCGCTGCTCATCTCCGCCGTAATCGCAAAGCTGTTCGGCGGCATCGATCACTACACCGCGTGGTCGGCGATCGCGACCCTCCCGGTAGCTGCCTGGGAGTTCTCGCTTGGCGTCTGGCTGGTCGTGAAGGGCTTCAGGCCCTCCCCGATCACCGCTGCCATGGACGCCGCCAGCACGCCGCTCGCCGAGCGCGGCGTCTCCGTCTAGCCCTCGGCACGGCAACACGGCCGCCCTCCAGGGCGCGGCCGTGTTGCCGTACGTCGGCGGCCCTGAGTTCTCACCGGACACGCTTCACGGGCAGGACGGCGAAGGCCCCGATGATGGCGCAGAGTCCGGCGACCGCGTACAGCACGCCGTAGCTGCGGCCACCGATCGCCAGGATGGCCGGCGCGATCGCTGGCGCGATCGAAAAGGGAAGAGCACCGGCGATATTGAACACGCCGAGATCCTTGGCGGCGTTGTGGGTGTCGTGCAGCACGTCCACCACCAGCGCAAGGTCGACGGCCACGTATACACCGAAGCCGAGTCCGCTGATGGCCATGCCGACCAGGAACCCATTGAAGTTGCTGGCGATGGCAATCACGAACAACGCCAGGCCGTACACGATCGAGGCGGTAAGGACGAAGATCTTCCGCCGGCCCGTCCGGTCAGAGGCCTTCCCGCCGATGAGGGAAGCGGCGACGATGACGGCCGACTGGGTAAGTGTGCCCAGAAATATCTGCTGCGGCACGTCGGACTTGGCGGTGCCGATCTTGTCCAGCAGGTAGTAGGCCTGGTAGGTAACCAGGAACGCGTAAGCCAGAACGAACATGAAGCGGCTGGCGAAAGCCCAGGCGAAGTCCGGGCTCTGCCGCGGGTTGACGTAAAACGTGCTGGCAAATTCCCGCAGCGACCAGGCCGGCTTGTCCGCCTTGGCAAGCCGGCGATCCTTCAGGGTGACCGCGAAAAGGAGGATGAAAAACCCGCCGATCGCGCACGGGCCCAAGAACATGGCGATCATATTGCCGGTAAACAGTTTGACCAGGAACGTGCCGCACACCGACGCGACGGGCAGGCAGACACCCAGGACACCGGAAACCAGGCCGCGCTGAACCGACGGAACCTGGTCTGGCAGCACCGCCACCATGGCGGCGAGCAGCGCGTTGAACAACAACTGGGCGATACACCACCCGGCGAGGACCACCGCGATGTTGGGTGCGAACGCGACGATGAGGATGCCGAGGGAACCGCCCACCAGGCCGATAACCATCCATGGCCGCCGCATGCCCAGCCGCGACGCGGTGCGGTCGCTCATCCTGCCGAAGAACGGATTACCGAACATCGCCACCAAGGCGCCCACCCCGGCGACAAGCGCCAAGCTGCCCGGTGCCCGGCCGATCCCCACCAGCGAATCCACCTTCAACGCCAAGGTGACCAGCAAGGGCGCGATGAACAACAGGCTGGTGCTCATGTACGCCAACGCGTACAGCGTGATAAAACCCCAGCCGACCCGGTGTGCCGCGGGCGGCTCGGGCTCCAGTGCAGCCCCGGCTGCGGTTCGGTACTTCAATCCCCGCTGCTCGGTACCCGGCCGGCCCGCAGCCCCGCGAACCGCCCTACCCGTGACGACATGATGATCCGTAAGGACATGGTGATCCCCCCGTGCGCACCCGTAACCCGCACGCCACACGTCGGCGGCGCCACAGAGATCCTGCGCAATCGCCTGTATTGTCTGCAGCCGCTGCGCTAACGGCACAGTCCCGCCGCCGTTCCCGGCGAGCGCCGCAGTCCGGCCGGGCCTGTCGCTGCGCCCATGGCTGCCCAGACCCACCGCGAGCCGGGGTGGCCTCAATGGCGCCCAGCGCCGCCCCACAGGACGACATGCCGCCGCGAACAAAGAACAGAACCCGCTGGTCACCGCAGGACAGCGGGGCCCGATGAGGGACAGGGGCTGCCATATGCCACCTCGGCTTAACTGCGCGCTAAGCGCCACCAAGGTCCAGAGCAGCCGGGAGGAATCTCGATCTCGTTCACACGCAGATAAACGAGCACACCTCCCCAATTCGAAGGCTACGCCCCATCCGCAGGAGGGACAAGTGAACCCAGCAGACGAGGCGGCGCGATGCCTGGGTGGCTTCCTCTTTGAGATAGAGGGAGAGCCAAGTGAGGTTACTCGGACCTCGTGCCAGGTCCGGCAGATCCAATAAAGCAGATCAGCGATCCCTGTCCCCACCGACTCACCGACGCACAGAACGTTCGGATCTGGACGGCCGGCGTAGTGATCGGCATCGAGCCGATGCCCGCGCAGGTGGATTGGGCGCTCATCTACGACGGGTGTCGATCACGCAAGGTGAGAGGTCCTACGATCCGGGCATGGCCCGTGACGATCTGCTGGCCGGGCGGGTCCGCGGCTGCCTTGGGAGGTCGCCAGGGCAGGAATGAGCCATGACTGATGTCCCCCGCGCCACCGCAGACGGTGGCCGCGACGCGATCGGCGCATACCTCATCGCCCTGCGGTGCCGGGTCATGGCGCCAGCCTGAACGGCGGGTACCGATCAGTGACCAGGACGAACGCGTAGGCGGCGACCCGGTTGTGCCAGCGGAATACGCCTTCGACGAAGTCGAATATGCCACGCGGATAACGGCCGGTGAACAAGATCGCGAACCAGGTCACGATCACCGCGAAGAACGCGGCGATCTCCAGGAAGAACAGCACGATGTAGTGCGGGATGGCCAGCAGCCATTTGACCAGCGGCAGCCACCGGTTAAGGTCGGTGGCCGCGTCCGGATAGGCGTAATCAAGCTGGACCCACTGGTGGACGTCGGTGGACGGATAACTGTCGTTCATCAGGGCCAGGTAGGTCCACACCCGGTTGATGAAGCGCTGAAGTTCCAGGTTCCAGTCGAACCACCACCGGGGGTACTTTTGCCGGAACAAGATCATCAGCAGCGGGCCGAAGAACAACAGGCCGCCCGCGCCCGCGGGGCCGTAATACGTGGTGGAGTGGTGGAGTGCGGAGGTGCTTCCCGCGGATTCCCAGGTCGCGCCGGAAACGGTGCCGAGCACGATCGCGATCGGGATGATCACGAAAATACGGAAGAACGAGGTCAGCCGGTTCAGCGGCCGGTCCGGGTACTCGACGGCGAACTGAACAGGATACTGAGCTGGATACCGACCCTGATCCGTAGTCATAACGTCCTCCTTGTGGCTAATCCCGCAGGCATACCCGTTGCCGGGCAGCCTCAATGATCAGCTCATCCGGGTCGGCAGCGCGCCTGCATGCGCACGCCCTCCGACTGCAGTTGCTGATGATGCGGGCGAGATGGATGGCCCGCTCAGGGCCCGCGGTCGCCGCCAACTGTCAGGACGACCTTGCCGGTCTTCTGCCCCGTCTCGACATACCTGGTCGCGTCGATTACTTGCTCCAGCGGGGCAGGAGCGATGCTCGAGATCCCTGGCCACGACGTTGGCGTGTCCCTGTCAATCCCGGCGGCCTCTTCGAGATTTGCCTTCGGGCTGCTGCTCATCGCGAAGGGTTCCCTGCGGGGCAGAGCCGCGACCACGAAGGACCGGCCCGCGACGTCTCGCCTGCCATGTGCCGCTGGCCCCGGAGTTCCGCTTCGCCTGTGGGGATCCCTGCTCTGAGGGTGGCTCGGCTGCTAATAACGCGCAGATGGTCCAGTTCGGTGCGGCACCAAACTCCGCCCGCCCAGGCCACTGCTGCGCACCTATCGGCGGATATTTCGCCCGCCCAGGAGATTCTTCACGGCGTGCAGCAGAGCCACGGCTTGACTGACTGCCGACGCGCACAGAGTCACGGACCGTGAGCTTCAGGCGAGAACGCCGGTCAGTCGAGGCAGCCGTGGATCCTGCGGCTCGGTGAGCAGCCGTAGCCAACCAGCGATGCCGGAAGTCGCCGAGCTGTGACCAGATAGAGATGCCGCCAACGCATGGCTGAGCCGACGGTGCCGGCCGGTTCAAGCGCCGGAACGGTTGAGCTGGTTCATCAGCCGCCGGTTGGTCTCGCGGGCCGCCGCGAGTTCCTCGTCGCGTTCTTCCAGCACTCTCCGAAGGTCCAGGACGGCCTGGCGCTGGGCCTCGAGCTCGGCGTAGACGGCGGCCGCGCTGGCCGGGCCACCGAGGCCGCTGCGGTCGAAGGCTTGCTCGCCGAGCAACTCGGACAGGCGGCCTTCCAGGTCGGCGATCTGCTGGGCGAGCCTGCGGCTCTGTTCGTGCAGGTTGGCGTTTTCGGCGAGCACGGATCGGTGGCTTATCGCGGTGGATGCCGGGGGCGGGGCGGTCGTGGTGTCGGCGGCGGCTTTGAGCACGGCGGCGTGCAGGTCGGCGTGCCGGTGGATGAACGAGCGGTGCACCTGCGCCCTGCCGGCGACCGAGGAGATGGTGATCTCTGACCCGTCGGCGTGCATGTTTGCCAGCGCCTGGTGGACGCGTTGCCGTCTCCGGTCGACGTCGCGGCGCCGGGCCCGGGCCAGCGGTGTCTCCTCGGCGGTGGTCATGGGCGGGTCATGCGGTGCTAGCCGCGGGGCGGACGCCGGGCGTGCCGAGGTTGACGAGCTGGCGGGTCTTGCGGATCACGGTGACCGCGTTGTGGATCAGGGCCTGGTCGTGCTCGGTGAGGTCGTCGAGGTCGGCCTCGATGCGGCGGGTCAGCTCCCGCAACAGGGTGATCTCTTCCTCGCGCGGGGTGAGCTGGGCCTTGGCCGAGTCCTGCAGGTCGGTGGCGGCCTGGACCCGTTCCCGGTCGGCGAGCAGTTGCTGCAGGTAGGACTTGAGCTCGGGCAGATAGGACAGGTCGCTGCGGAAGTGGCCGCAGCCAGGCAGGTGAACTTGTAGGGCAGGCCTTCCCGCCTGCTTTGACGTTGGATGGCTCGGTGCAGATGCCGAACGGAACCGCAACCTGGCCGACTCGCCGGAACAGCTGGAGGCGTGCTTCCTGAGCTGGCGAGATGCTTTGCTGACCAGGGCCTACCCCAACCCGGTTTCGGCCTGATTACCTTCCAGAATCACGGCGTTATGGAGTTCCTGGTCCAGCTGCTAGCCGGCCCTGCCCGTCCTGATGGCCGGCTGGCAGCTCGACGGTGAAGGTTGTCCGGCCTGGCTGGCTGGACAGGGTGACGCGGCCGTGGTGCGCGGTGACGATACCGTGGACGATGGCCAGCCCTAGGCCGGTGTTTCCGCCAGCGTGGGTGCGGGCGGTGTCGCTCCGGACGAATCGCTCGAAGATCGTGGGCTGCAGCTGGGCGGGGATGCCCGGTCCGTTGTCGGTAACGGTCATGGTGACCAGGCCGTCCTGGCCGCTGTTCAGCTTGACGGTTACCGTGCTGCCGGGCGGGGTGTGGGTGCGCGCGTTGGCGAGCAGGTTGGCGAGCACCTGGTGCAGCCGGTACTCGTCACCGCGGAGGGTGACCGGCTGGCCGGGCAGGTCGAGGATCCACTGGTGGGCGGGGCCGGCTACCCGCGCGTCGTTGGTGGCCTCGAGCGCCATCCGGGTGAGGTCGACCCGCTCGTCGGCGAGTGCGCGGCCGGCGTCGAGCCGGGCGAGCAGCAGCAGGTCGTCGACCAGCCGGCCCATCCGCTGCGCCGCGGCCTGCACGCGGCGCAGCGCGTTGTCAGAGTTCTCCGGGGCGCGCAGGCCTAGCTCGGCGTAGCCGCGGATGCCGGCGATCGGGGTGCGCAGCTCGTGGCTCGCGTCGGCGATGAACTGGCGCAGCTGGTTTTCGCTGGCCTGCCGGCGGTCGAGTGCGTTTTCGACGTGGCCAAGCATCCGGTTGAACGCCGAGCCGAGCTGGCCGACTTCGGTCCTGGGGTCGGCGTCGGGCACCCGGTGGGACAGGTCCACTTCTCCGC
>CAVUUF010000012.1:0-296118 GCA_963744575.1 uncultured Actinomycetota bacterium
GTGCCATCGCCGATGTAGTCGCGCTTGACGAAGCCGTAAACCTCATCGCCCTCCCCGAACCGGGTCACGCCGTCTCCGATCGCATCGACCACGCCCGCGAGGTCGCGGCCGAAGACCGCCGGGAAGCGGTACTCCTGGCTGGCCCGGAAGAAGCCGGTCCGGATCATATGATCGACCGGGTTCACGGACGTGGCATGCACCTGTATCCGGATCTCGCCGGGGCCGGGCTCGGGCTTGGCGAGGTCGGCGAACTCGGCTGGCCGACCGAAGCCGGTGAGCACGAACGCTTTCATGAGACTCCTCGGAGGTCGCGAGCCGGTCACTTGGCCTTGCCTGGCACGAAATGCTGCCGGATCTCGCCGACGCCGTCGACGCGGCTGACCAGGGTCTGCCCGGGCTGGAGGTACCGCGGAGGCTGCATGCGGTCCCCACCCCGGCCGGGCGTCCCGGTGAAGACGAGGTTCTCCGGGCAGCAGCGGGCACCCGCCCGACAGCCAGGCCACCAGTTCGCCGACGGGGAAGATCATCTCGCTGGTCCGTCCCTGCTGGAGCGGCTGGCCATCCAGCCAGGACGCGAAGCCGATATCGTCCCGGTCCGGCAGCTCGTCCGGCGTGACGACGACTGGGCCGGTCGGGCCGAAGCCGGGGAACGACTTGCCCAGGGAGAACTGCGCGGGCGTCCCGGCGAGCACCTGGCGGGGGTGGGGCACCGGCGGGCCGAGGCGGCTGTGGTCCAGCGGCCTGGCCGCGCTCCACTCAGCCGAGGCCGCGAAGGCGCGCACATCGTCCCAGCGCTCGAGCGCGGCCACCGGCTCGTGCGGCAGGCCGCCGCCCGAGGCCACGTGGACGTCGAGGATGCGCCGGCCGGCCACGAGCACGAAGCGACCGTCCTGGGTCCCGAACCTCATGCGCTTATTCGGTCGAGGAGTACAGGTCGGTGGAGTACGGCGGGGTGTCGTACACGGCGCCCCAGGGCACGACGCGGTTGCGGAGTACGCCGACGCCCTCGATCTCGGCCTCGATGCTATCGCCGGGCTGCAGGTAGAACTCGAACGGGTTGGGCTGGATCGCGGCCACGCCCGAGATCGTCCCGGTGGTGATGATGTCCCCGGCCGAGTAGCCCTGCGCCGAGTGGTACGCGACCAGGTGCGGGATGGAGATGAGCATCTGGTTCGTGTTCCCGCGCTGCCGGACACCTCCGTTGACCCGCAGCTCCATCGCCAGCGCCTGGGCGTCCGGCACCTCGTCCTTGGTCACGATCCAGGGGCCGATCGGGCAGAAGGTGTCGATCGACTTGGAGAAGGAGAACACGCCTGACTGCATCTCGCGGCGCTGGATGTCGCGGGCGGTGATGTCGTTGAAGACCGTGTACCCGGCGATGTAGTCCCCGGCCTCCTCGGGCCCGAAGAACTTGCCGCTGCGGCCGATGATGATGGCCAGCTCCAGCTCGTAGTCGAGCTCCTTGGTCAGCCCCTCCGGGTACACGATGGCGTCGTCCGGGCCGATGATCGCGTCGACGTTCTGGAAGAACACGATCCCCTTGTGCACCGGGTGCGACCAGTCGACGGCCTGCAGTTCCTTGTGGTGGTCGGCGAAGTTGCCGGCGGTGTGGAAGAACTTCTTCGGCACGATCGGCGCCCGCAGCCGGACGTCGGCCAGCGGCAGGCGCTCCCCCGTCTCGCCGACCTGCCCGCCCCGCTCGAAAAACTCACGCGTCGAGGCGCAGCCGAGCTCGACGACAACCCCGTCGTCCAGGCGACCCACCCGGCCAGCGTCGAAGGTGACCAACTTCATGATGGACTCTCATTCTGAGAAAGTTACTTTCAGCAGTAATTCTATGGACCGCGCCGGGGGTCGTGTCAAGGGGGAGCGGGGCGGGCGGTCAGGCGGCCGGGACGCTGCCGTCCGGAGCGGGGACACGGAACACGCGGAGCTGGAGCGCCAGCGTGGCGTAGTAGCCGATCAAGGTGAGCAGCTCGAACAGGCCCTCGGCGCCAACGTGGTCCACTACGTGGCGGTATTCAGCGTCGTCGAGATCCCCGCGCGCGACCAGGGCGGCGACCGTGCGCGCGACGACGGCCTCGCGCCCGGTCAGCGCGTCGTGACGGCCGTCGCGGATGGCGGTCAGCTCGGCGTCGCCCAGCCCGGCCGAGCGGCCGACCGCCTGGTGGGCGTACCACTCGAAATCGGACCGCCAGTGGGCCGCGACGACGAGGATGGCGATCTCGCGGCACCGGTCGTTGAGGCCGGTGTCATAACGCACCGAGGAACCGAGGGCCTGCAGGGCCGATCCCAGCCGCGGCTGCAGCAGGAACGCGTTGAACGGGCCCTCGAGGCGGCCTTCGGAGTCGGTCAGCCGGAACAGCTGAGGGCCCTCGGCCCGACGGCCGCCGGCGATCGCGTCGTACAGGGAGCGCTGCTCGCCGTCGAGGGAGGACGGCGGCAGCTTCGGGATGCGCGCGCCGGAGGTCATGCCGCCCCGAGGTTGGTGTCGGACAGCAGCGCGGAAATCTCGACGCACGTGGCCAGGACGGCGGGCTTGAGCTCGCGGACGAGCCGCTGGGAGGACCAGTCCTGGGCCTGGACGGCCAGGTTGACGCCGGCGATCACGCGGCCATCCGGGCTCTTGACCGGGGCGGCCACCGACCGCAGCCCGTACGCCAGCTCCTCGTCCTGCATGGCCCAGCCCTGGTCGCGTATGGTGCGGAACTCCTCGCGCAGCTCAGCCAGCGAGACCTTGGCGTTAGGTCCCGAGTTGGCAGAGAACGAGGCCTCCGTGATCCGCGCCTCCAGGTCGGCCTGGTCGAGATGGGCGAGCAGCAGCTTGCCGATCGAGGTATGCACGGCGGGCAGCGTCGAACCCACCTGGATGTTCGCGGTCACCAGGTCGGCGTTCCGGAGACGGACCAGGTAGAGCACGCGGTCGCCGCTGAGCACGGCCATGTTGACCGTCTCGCCCGTGCGCTGGCCGAGCTCTTGCAGCTTGGGCGTCGCGATGTCGACGAAGTCGAGGCTGCGCAGAGCGGCGGTGCCGAGCGTCAGTGTGCGCACGCCCGGCCGGTAGTCTCCGTTGGGCAGGTGGTCGAGGTAGCCCTCCGACACCAGCGTCATCACCACCCGGTAGACGGTCGGCATCGGCAGGCCCGCGGCGGTGGCGAGGTCGCTGACCCGCCAGGTCGGCCGCTGCTCGCTGAACAGCGCCAGGATACGCAGTCCCTTGGCCAGGGCCTCCACGCGATACTCCGGACGTTCCGGGGATCCCGGGCGGTCCGTCGATTCGGACTGGGCGGAGGGCCCGGTTGGGCGGAGCGCCGGTGATGCGGAGCTGGCGGTGCGGCGGGGCATGAACGGCTTCCTCCTCGGTGATGGGTATCGCCCTCAGCCTAAGGCGGCGCTGGCCACCCTGGACAGCTGAGCAGCACTTCGGCTACCGTATAAGAAAGTGGCTTTCGTCATACGAGAACTCTGACATGAAGGGTAGGCCTCATGCAAGACTGGCTCGCGCTCGACCGGCGGCCCACCCTGGTTTTCGGCGCCGGCGGCCTCGGCGGGGCCGCCGCGCTGAGCCTGGCCGCCCAGGGCGCCCGGGTCGCAGTCATCGACGCCAGTCAGGAGAACCTCGACGCGGTCGCGCGTGCCGCCAAAGAGGCCGGCGCTGAGGTCAAACCGCTGGTCGCCGACCTGCGGACGGCGGAGGGCTGCCGCGCGGCCGTCCGCGAGGGCATCGGACTGGTGGGAACGCCGCAGGTGTTCCTGCACGCGATCGGCCAAAACGTCCGCAAGCCGGTGCTCGACCTAGACGACGCCGAATGGCAGGACACCCTCACCCTCAACCTGTCGTCGGCGTGGTGGCTGGGCCAGGCCGCCGGACGGCTGATGGTCGAGGAGCGGTACGGCCGCATGGTCTTCGTATCGTCTGTTTCGGGGCTGCTGGCCCACGCGAACCACGCGCCTTACGCGGCGACCAAGGGCGGGATGAACCAGATGCTCCGGGTCATGGCGCGTGAGTGGGCGCCGTGCGGCGTCACGGTCAACGCGGTCGCGCCGGGCTACATCGAGACCGAGCTGACTAAGGCCTATCTCGACAAAGACGACCACCGGGCCAGCCTGGAATCACTTGTCCCGGCGGAACGGCTGGGCCGTCCGGAGGAGGTGGCCAACGCGGTCACCTTCCTGGCCTCGGACCGCGCCCGCTTCATCACCGGTCAGGTCCTGTACGTCGATGGCGGCCGCGTCCTCGTGTGACCGTCACATCCAGACAACTCACTCCGAAAGGACACCACGTGCCTGCAGCACCCGTTCCCATCCCGCGCCGCTTCGAGGGCCGGTCGGTCGTGGTGACCGGCGCCGGCACCGGCTTCGGCGCCGAGATCGCCGTACGTGCCGCCCGGGAAGGCGCCCGCTCGGTCGGCGTGCACTATCGCAGCTCTGTGGAGGGAGCGAAACGGACGGCCGACCGGGTAGCGGCGGAAGGCAGCACGCCGGTGCTGCTCCAGGCCGACATCGTGGACTGGGACCAGATCAAGGCGATGGCCGATGCCGCTTTCGAGCGGCTGGGCGGCGTCGACGTCCTGGTGAACAACGTCGGCGATGTCGCGCGCGAGCAGATGTCGTGGCGCGACATCACCGAGGAGTCGATCAACCACGTCCTGGCCGTCGACATCAAGGGCACGATGCTGTGCGTGCACGAGTTCGGCGCGCGGATGCTAGAGGCGGGCCACGGGGCCATCGTGAACATCGGGTCGACCGTGATCGTCCGCGGTAGCGCGCGGGCGCCGCAGTACGCCGCGGCCAAATACGGGCTGCTGGGCGTGACCAAGTCGTACGCGCACGCCTTGGCGCCCACGGTCCGGGTCAACATCTTCGCCCCCGGGTTCATCGAGACCGAGGCCACGCTGGGCCGCCAGGACTGGCAGTCCGGCCGCGGTGACCAGCTGCGCAAGCTCACCCCGATGGGACGGATCCCGGGACCTGCCGAGTACGCGGGCGCGGCCCTGTTCCTCGCCACCGACGACGCCTCGCACATGACCGGCGGGTACATGGTGGCCGACGGCGGCTACAACATGGTCGGTGCCTAAGGTGGGCGCCCCGCACCCGCGGGATCTCGGCCTGGCCGAGGCCCGCGCGCTGGTGCGGCGCGCCGTCGACAAGGCCGAGCAGCTTGGCCTGCGCGGGGCGGTCGCGGTGGTCGGGGCGACCGGCACGCTCATCACGGCGTCGCGGATGGACGCCGGCGGCCCGGGCGGGATGGCCCGGGCCCGCTCCAAGGCGTGGATCTCGGCCACCCAGCAGATCCCGAGCGCCGAGCACCTGCACCGGATGACGACGATCGCCCCGCCGGTCGCGGCCGGCTTCGCCCAGGCGTCCCCGGAAGCGCTGTTTCCCGGGGCGGGCGGAATGCCGGTACGGGCCGGCGGCGTCGTGGCGGCCGGCATCGCGGCCTCGGGCGCGACGGTGAGCCCGTTCTTCCCGGCCGACGTCGACCCGCGAATGGTGAGCGCCGAGGGCAAGCCGGCCAACCCCGAGGACTTGCTCATCGCCTACGCCCTGCAGATCCCGTACGCCGGGCAGCACGGGGATGACCAGAAGCGGTGGGAACAGCGCTTCGGCAACCTCGTCCTCGACCCGGCCGAGACTCTCGGCATGGTCGCCGCGCCCCGGGCCAGCGGCCAGGTCCAGCTGGACTGGGCCAGGGCTGTGTCCGACGCGGCCATGGCGGCGGCGGCGCGCCGCGGGGTCCGGGTCGCGGTGGCCGTGGTCGACAGCGGCGGCGATCCGATTCAGCAGGACCTGATGGACGGCGCCCCGGCAGGCGCGGTGGCCATCGCCCAGGCCGTGGCGGGTGCCGCGGCGCTGTTCGGCTGCGGCAGCGGCGATCTGGAGTCCCGCTTCAGCCGGCCCGAGGCCGTGGCCGCGCTGGTCGGGCCGCCCGTGCTCGGCGTCCCCGGCGGCCTGCCGGTCCGTGACGGCGGGCGCATGGTGGCGGGCCTGGGCGTCGGTGGCGCCGGCCCGGCCGTGTGCGGGGACATTGCCCGAACGGCCCTGCAGGAAGCCCCGTGACCCAAGGTGACGCCGGTCCGGTCCGCATCGCGGTCCTGGGCTGCGGCGCGATCGGCAGCCTGTACGCCGCGCACCTGGCCCGCGGGCCCGGGACCGAGGTATGGGGCGTCGATCCCCGGACCGGGCACGTCGAGGCGATCAAGTCCCGGGGGCTACGGGTCACCGGGCTGGCGGACTTCACCGCAAAGGTGCACGCCACCACCGACGCCGGCGAACTGCCCGCGTGCGACTTCGGCATCGTGGCCACCAAGGCGCGGCACACGCGGGCGGCCGTCGAGGGGGCCCGGGCGGCGCTGACCGGCGCGGCCGTGGCCAGCGTACAGAACGGGCTGGGAAACGAGGAGGTCATCGCCGAGCTGGTGCCCCGGGTGATCCGCGGGAGCATCGTCACGGCGGGCGCGATCACCGAGCCCGGCGTGGTCCGGTACGACGCGCCGGGCGACACATGGCTGGGACCGTTCGAGCCCCGTCCGGCTACGACGGGCCAGGTCGCGCGCCTGGCCGGCCTGCTCACTGAGGGCGGGCTGCGGGCACACGCGCTGGATGACGCCAGGGGGCCGCAGTGGACCAAGGTGATCTTCAACGCCGCGACGAGCCCGCTGGCCGCCCTGACCGGGCTGTCCGTGGGCCGGGTCTGCACCGACTCCCGGCTCCGCCAGCAGGTCGACGGGCTGATCGCGGAGGCGGAAGCGGTCTGCGACCGGGCCGGGATCGGGCTGACGCGGGCGCCGCAGGAGGCCGTGATCGAGGCCATCGAGGAGGCGTATGACCACATGCCGAGCATGCTGCAGGACGTCCTCGCACGTCAGGCCACCGAGATCGACGTCCTCAACGGCGGTATAGCCGCCGAGGGACGCCGGCTGGGGGTGGCCACGCCCCGGCACGACTGCATGGTGGCCCTGGTCAAGGGCCTGGAACGATCCTGGTCCGGGTTATCCCGGCCGGGCTTGCCCCGCGCGGGCGAGCGTACCTAATTCGTGACCTTGCAACCATAGACAATCGCACCGGTTTCCCGTAGCCTAGCCGAAATGTGAAAATGACTTTCATGATGTGAAAGTCGAAGCCCGAACCGCCGAGGAGAGTCCTTCGTGAGTACCCGTCGCCGGCGCCACAGACGCGCCACCATCGGAATGGCAGCGGCAGCCGCCGCCGGGTTGCTGCTGGCCGCGTGCAGTTCCTCGTCCAGCTCCAGCGGCATCCCCGCGGCGAACGCGGGCGCCGGGGGCGGCAGCTCCGGGAAGCTGCCGCATACCCTGGTCTTCTCGCCGCTGGCGCTCTCGATCCCGGCCATGAAGCAGCTGTCGCAAGGAGTGCAGGCGTACGCGGGGTCGAAGGGCTGGAAGGTCCAGATCCAGGACCCGAACTACAGCGCGAACACGCAGGCGACCGAGCTGAACAACGTGGTCAACTCCGGTGTGGCCGGCGCGGTGTGGATCATCGGGGTGGAGCCGTCATCACTCGACCAGACCCTGCGGACGGCGCAAGCCAAAGGCATCCCCGTGCTGACCAACGGCGTGCCCTCGGACTACGGGTTCAGCGGCCTGCAGTCCGATATCACGTTCGACGTCATCGACTACAAGGCATTCGGGACGGCCCTGGGCAAGGAAACCGGCGCGTGCATCAACTCCAAGCTCGGCGGCAACGCGCAGGTCCTGTACGCCAGCTCCACGGTCGGCACGGCCGGCAAGGCAGACATCGACAGCAGCGCGCTGGCCGCCCTGAAAGCGACGGCCCCCAAGGCCACGATCGTCACAAACCTCGTCGAGAGCGACCGGGCCAAGGCCCAGACCGACATCGGCAACGCCCTGCAGGGCCACCCAGGCGTCAACGCCGTGATGTCCACCACCGACGAGGCTGCGCTCGGGGCCCTCGGCGCCTTCGCCGCGGCCGGCAAGAGCCTGCCCTGCGTCACCGACCAGGGCGGGGACAACGAGGTCCTGGCGGACGTCAAGTCCGGCAAGATCTACTCGTCGATTCACCTGAACTTCCAGGGCGACATGCTTCAGTCCTTCAACACGCTGGCCGCCATGCAGTCCGACCCGAAGCAGACCGGCAAGCAGCTCTACGTCCCCCAGCAGATCATCACCGCAGGCCAGTGAGCAGGTTATGACCGTTCCAACCAACCCCCAGGGTGCGGTGTCCTCGGCTGTCGCCGAGGACACCGCCACCGGCGCCGCACCTGATGAGCACACCAAGGATTCCCTCGGGATCCGGGCGCTGATCTTCGCCCGCGACCGCGGCATCATCGTGCTGTGGGTCGTGCTGATCATCGCGTTCTCCATCTGGGCCAGCCCGTTCTTCTTCAAGTGGAGCAACGCCGTCCTTGTCTTCAACGCCGCCGCGCTGACCGCGGTGTACGCGGCCGGGGTGGCGGCCGGGATGTTCTCCGGCGCGCTGGACATCTCGATCCCTGGCGTGGCCGCCCTGGCCGGAGTCACCTGCGGCAAGCTGCTGTTCAGTAACAACCCGGTGTGGCTCGGCATCGTCGTCGCGCTGATCATTGGCGTGGTGGTCGGAATCGCCAACGGGCTGATCGCGCTGCGCGGGTTCAATCCGCTGATCGTGACGATCGGCACACTGTCGGTCACGTCGGGCCTGGCTGCGGTGGTGGCCGGCGGGTACACCATCCCCGGCCTGACCCAGCTCGCGTTCATGGGGACCCGTAAGTACGCCGGCCTCCCGGCGCCGGTGTGGATCGTGATCGTGCTGTACATCGTGCTCACCTTGTTCATCACCCAGACCCAGCATGGCATCCGCTTCATGGCCGTCGGCGGGAACAAGGAGGCGGTGCGCCGGTCCGGCATCCACAGCGACTTCTACCGGGTCTTGGGCTTCGTGATCAGCAGCTTCTGCGCCGCGCTCGGCGGCCTCATCACGACCGCCCTGGTCGGCGAGGCCAACCCGGCCGCCGACCCGACCATCATCTTCACCGCGCTGACCGCGGTGGCGCTGGCCGGGGTCGCGTTCACCGGGGGCCGGGGCAGCCTGCCCCGGGTGCTGGTCGGCGCGCTGATCCTGGCCACCATCTCCAACGCGCTGACCATCAAGGGCATCCAGCCGTACTGGGGCACGATCGTCACCGGCCTGCTGCTGCTGGGCGCGCTCGGGCTGGAGAAAACTGTCCAAACCACGGTGTCCCGGCGCCTGATGAGCGCGGCCCAGGCCTCTGTCCACGGCGGGAAGAAATGAGTCCGAGTCCGATGACCGATGGAGTACCCGCGCTCGAGCTGAGCCAGGTCGACATGCACTACGGCTACGTCCGCGCCCTGGACGAGATCGACTTCCAGGTGATGAACGGCGAGGTGGTCGCGCTGCTGGGCGACAACGGCGCCGGGAAATCCACGCTGCTCAAGGTAATGTCCGGAGCGCACCGGCCCACCGCCGGCGCCATCAAGGTGCACGGCCGCGAGGTCGAGTTCCACTCGCCGAGCGACGCCACCCACGCCGGGATCCAGATGGTGTACCAGGACCTGGCGCTGGTCGAGCCGCAGGACATCGCCACCAACCTGGCGCTCGGCCGGGAGATCCTGCGCAAGCCGCCGCTCGGCTGGCTGGGCTTCGTGGACAAGAAGGCGCAGCGCAAGCGGTCGCAGGGCGAGCTCGACCGGCTCGGCGTCCGGACCGCGGCGATGACCCGGCCGGTGGAGATGCTTTCCGGCGGCCAGCGCCAGGTCGTGGCCCTGGCGCGGAGCGCGACCCGGATGTCCGGCGAGCACAACGGCGTGCTGCTGCTGGACGAGCCCACCGCGGCCCTCGGCTACGAGCAGACCAAGCAGGTCGAGGCGCTGATCGTGCGGATGGCCCGCAACGGCATCGCCTGCGTACTGGTCACGCACAACCTGCCGCTGGCCATGGAGGTGTCCACCCGGATCGTCGTGCTGAACCGCGGCCGGAAATACGCCGACGTGCCGACGGCCAAGACCGACAACGACCAGTTGGTCGGTTGGATCACCGGGGCCCGGCCGTCCATGTACGCAGCCGCGTGAGGCCGGCCCGGGTCTGGGCCGAGGTCACCGGCGGGGACGCCCTGGGAAGCGGGCACGAGCCGGCGCTGTCCTGGTGGCTGCCGGAACAGTCGTCGGTGCAGCACGCCTACCAGGTGCGCACCGACGACGGCTTCGACACCGGCCGGGTGGACAGCGCGGTCCAGTCGTTCGTCCGGGTCTCCGTCTTCGACCGCTCCCGGCGCTCGGCCGTGGCGCAGGTCAAGGTGTGGACCGACCGGGGCGAGAGCGACTGGAGCCAGCCGGTCCGGCTCGAGTCCGGCTTGCTGGGTGAGGCGGACTGGCGGGCCCGGTGGATCGGCATCGCCGAGGGCGAGCGGCCGCCGAAGGGCTCCCGGCCGGCCTACTGGCTCAGGACGGTCTTCGAGGTTCCCCCGTTCAGTCAGGCGCGCCTGTATGTGACCGCCCTCGGTTTGTACGAGGCGTTCCTCAACGGACGGCGCGTCGGCGACGTCGAACTCGCGCCGGGCTACACGCAGTACCGGGCACGGGTCCAGTACCAGGAGTACGACGTCACGTCCTGGCTGCGGCCCGGCCGCAGTGTGCTGGCCGTCCTGCTGGCCGACGGCTGGTATCGCGGCCAGGTCGGGGCGCCGCGGGCCGCGGACCAGTTCGGGGAGGACGTGGCGCTGCGCGCCCAGCTCGAGGTGCTAGGCGAGCAGGGCTGGCACGTCGTAGCGGCCAGCGGTCCAGGCTGGCGGGCCGCACCGTCTCACATCACCGCGGCCGACCTCATCGGCGGCCAGCGGGAAGACCACCGGCGGCTCGACCCGGCCGTCCACGACCCGGCCATAGACGGCACTGTGTCCGACGACACGCCGTGGGATCCCGCCGTCGTACATGATGCCGGGGTCGCCGTCGTCCGCTCCGTCGCCCCGCCGGTCCGGCGGGTGGAGGAGATCCGGCCGGTCGCGGTGCGGTCCGTGCGCGACGGAAAAGCGTTCGTCGCGGACTTCGGGCAGAACTTTAACGGGTGGGTGCGGCTCGAACGCCCCGGGCCGCCGGGCAGTCGGCTGACGCTCTCGCACGGCGAGTGGCTGGACGGCGACGGCGACCTGACCACCACGCACCTCGACGTCGACTTCCCGATCCTGCCCGAGCCGCTGCCGCTCGGCCAGATCGACGAGGTGGTCTCCGGGGGTAACGGCGATACGTTCGAGCCGCGGTTCACCACGCACGGCTTCCAGTACGTCCGGGTCGAGGGCCACCCGGGACCGCTGGAACCCGGCGACATCTCCGGGGTGGTCGTGCATTCGGACCTGCGCAGGCTGGGCTGGTTCGCGTGCAGCGACGACCGCGTCAGCCGGCTGCACGAGGCGGCGGTGTGGTCGCTGCGGTCGAACATCTGCGACGTCCCGACCGACTGCCCGCAACGCGAGCGGGCCGGCTGGACGGGGGACTGGCAGATCTTCGCGCCGACGGCCGCGTACCTGTATGACGTGCTGGCCTTCACGCGCAAGTGGCTGGCTGACGTGTCGCTGGACCAGCGTGCCGACGGCTGCGTGGCCAACGTGTCGCCCTGCCCGCCGGTCGAGGGCTTCGATGGGCCGCTCGGCTGGCTGAACGGCTCGGCCGGGTGGGGCGACGTCGTCGCGTCCGCGCCGTGGGACCTCTATGAGGCGTACGGGGACGCCTCACTGCTGCGGGAGATGTGGGGTTCCATGACGGCCTGGGTCCGGTTCGCGGCGGCCTCGGCGGCAGGCGGCCGGCACCCGGACAGAGCCGCGGCCCGGCCGGACCCCGCGCCGCACGAGCTGTACCTGTGGGACACCGGCTTCCACTGGGGCGAGTGGCTAGAGCCGGGGGCCGTGATCGACGACTTCGCCGCGTTCGCGCGGGCGGACAAGTCCGAGGTGGCGACGGCCTACCTGTACCGCTCCGCGGCGACAGTAGCGCGGATCGCCGAGGTGCTCGGGCTGCCCGAGGAGCAGGCGCGGCGATACCGGGTGATCGCGGACGGCGCGCTGGACGCCTGGCGGCGGGAGTTCGTCGCGCCCGACGGGACGCTCGCGGTGCAGACTCAGGCCTCGCACGTGCGGGCGCTGGCGTTCGGGCTAGTGCCGGACGAATTCCGGGAGCCGCTGGCGAAGCGGCTGGTGGAACTGGTCGGCCTGGCGGGCGGGCACCTGGCCACCGGGTTCTTGTCCACGGCTTACCTGCTGCCCGTGCTGGCCGACACCGGGCACCTCGGCACCGCGTACGAGCTCCTGCGGCAGGACACGCCGCCGTCCTGGCTGACGATGATCGACCGGGGGGCGACGACGATGTGGGAGGAGTGGGAGGGCGTAGACGGCAGTGGCGTGCCGCACGCATCGCTAAACCACTACAGCAAGGGGGCGGTGGCCACGTTCCTGCACCGCTACGTGGCGGGGCTGCGTGCTACCACTCCCGGATATCGCACGTTCGAGGTGTGCCCGCGGCCGGATGGCGAGATCACGTGGGCCAGGACACGTCACGTTAGCCCGTTCGGCCTTATTGAACTGGCCTGGAGGGCCGCGGACGGGTCGATGGAGCTGGACCTGCTGGTGCCGCCGGGAACCACGGCCACCGTAGTGCTGCCCGGCGGGGAGCCGCACAGTGCCGGACCCGGGCGGCACCAGTGGAAGGGAGTGGCGGCGGGCTGACCTGGCATCGGCTCAGTGGCTCGGGCGCCAGCGCCGGCGCAGCGCGTACGCGGCGGCCTTCGGTTGCCGGTCGCGGGTGAACACGCTCTTCTTGTTGCCGCCGACGCGCATCACGCCCGAGGCGGTCGCGAAGTCGGCGAAGTTCCACGTAGCTCCCGGATCGCCTCGGCGTGCCGCTGCTGTGTCACCGTCCGCGTTAGGTGCATCAGCCGCATCGTAATCATCAATCTCCTGGCCTTGTTTAACATCCTCTCACTGTGAGAGAGTAACTTCTACAGAATGAACGAACGTGGCCGTTTTCGGTGTGATCAGAAGGAGCCGCGCATGGGTCGGCTGAATGGCAAGCGGGCGCTCGTCTCCGGCACCGGCGGCGGCATCGGGAGGGCTGCGGCGCTGCTTTTGGCGCGTGAAGGCGCCCGTGTCGTCGGCTGCGACCTGAACCCGGAGACCTCGGCGGAGACCGTCAAGCTCGCCCGGGACAGCGGCGGCCAGATGGACGCCGTCGCGCCGGCCGACCTGGCCACCGAGGAGGGGGCCCGGCGGTGGGTCGACACCGCGGCGGACCTGGCGGACGGGGTGGACATCCTGGTCAACAACGCTTCGGCGATCCGGTTCGGGCCCATTGACAAGCTGTCCTTCGCCGACTGGTCGTTCACGATCCGGCACGAGCTGGACATCGTCTTCCTCTGCACGCAAGCCGCCTGGCCGCACCTGGTCGCGGCCGGGGGCGGGTCGATCGTCAACATCGCCTCCATCTCGGCTTCGCGCGGCGCGTTCTTCATGCCGCAGAACGCGCACGGCGCGGCCAAGGGCGGAGTCCTGGCGCTGACGTACCAGCTGGTCGTCGAGGGCGGTCCGCACGGCATCCGGGTCAACGCGGTCAGCCCGGCGATGACTGAGACGCCGCACACGTCGCCGATGCTGACCGACCCCGAGGGGCCGGCTGAGAGCATCGCCGCGCGCGTGCCGCTGGGCCGGTGGGGGCAGCCGGAGGACGTCGCGCACGCGATCCTGTTCCTGGCCTCGGACGAGTCGCGTCACGTGAGCGGCGCGAACATTCCGGTCGACGGCGGCGCGGCGGCAGTGGGATGACGGGCTCGGTGCCCGATCGGCTCCCCGGGCGCCTGATTATGCGCGACGACCCGCTGTACGAGCAGGCCCGCACCGGCCGGATCTTCAATGCGCGTCGCCCGGACCGGTTTCCTGCGGCGGTGCTACTGGCCGAGGGCGACGACGACGTGATCGAGGGCGTGCGGCTGGCGGCTGAGCGCGGGTGGCCGGTCAGCGTGCGCTCCGGCGGGCATTCCTGGGCGGCGTGGAGCCTGCGGGACGACGCCCTGTTGATCGACCTTGGCAGCATGCGCGACATCTCCTACGATCCGGCCACCGGAGTAGCCTCGGTGCAGCCGGCCGTGCAGGGCGGCCAGGAGCTTGCCCCGTACCTCGCCGAGCGGGGCCGCGTGTTCCCCGGGGGCCATTGCCCGTCGGTCGGCGTCGGCGGATTCCTGCTGCAGGGCGGTCAGGGCTGGAACGGCCGTTTCCGCGGCTGGGCGTGCCAGAGCGTGGTGGGGCTGGACGTGGTCACGGCCGACGGAAAGCTCGTCCATGCTGACGCGGACGAGAACTCCGACCTGCTGTGGGCGGCGCGCGGCGCCGGCCCCGGCTATCCCGGCGTGGTCACGCGGTTCTACCTGCAGACGTACGAGGCGCCCGCCGTGATGTGGCACGACACCTGGACGTTCCGTCTCGACGACGCGGTAGAGCTGGTGACCTGGCTGCACGGCCTGCTGCCCCGGCTGGACCGGCGCGTGGAGCCGGTGGTAGCGGCGACCCGGCTGCCGGACATCCCGCTGTACGACGGCGCGGCCCGCCCGGACGGGACAGTGCTGCTGCTGCACACGACGGTGATGGCAGGTTCCGATGAAGAGGCGCGGGCCCTGTTCGCGCCGCTCCGGGACGGCCCGCTGGCGGCCCGGGAGCTCGGGCACGTCCAGGGCCGGACCAGCATGGCCGAGGAGAACCTGGCCCAGGCGGCGCAGAACCCCGAGGGCTACCGGTACGCCGTCGACTGCACCTGGACCGACGCGCCGGCCAAGGTCGTGGCGCCGCTGCTGCAGGAGATGTGGGGCGAGCTGGACACCGAGCACTCGTTCTCCATCTGGTACGGGTGGTCACCGCGGCGTGCCCTGCCGGACATGGCGTTCTCGGTGGAGGCGGAGGTGTACATCGCGACGTACATGATCTACACCGACCCGGCCGACGACGAACGCTATTCGGAGTGGGTGCACCGCCGGACGGCCGGGCTCGCCGTCCACGGCGCCGGGGTGTACCTGGGCGATACCGACTTCACCCGGCGGAACGACCGGTTCCTGTCCGACGAGGCGTACCGGCGCCTGGAGGAGATACGGGCCGGCCGTGACCCGTCCGGCCGTTTCGCGTCGTACCTCACGTCCGACCCGGAAGGACTGAACATCCGTGGCTGACCGGGCCGCCATCGGTTTCCGGCTGGACCACGCCGGTCTGGCCGTCGCCGACCTGGCCGCGGCCCGCGCGTGGTTCTGCGACGTGTTCGGGCTGAAGCCCGAGCTCACGCTCCGGGTCGAGGCCCTAGGCCTGAGCATCGAGATGCTCCTCCACCCCCAGCACGGCTACCGGCTGGAACTGCTGCACCGGCCCGGTTCGGCGGGAGACGGCAAGCCCGCCAACCCCGGGGAGGCCGCGCTACGCGAGGGGTACGGGCACATCGCGTTCGACGTGACCGACCTCGACGCCGCCTACGACCGGGCCGTGGCCGGCGGGGCGCGATCGGTCATGTCGCCGGGCCCGTCGCCGGAACCCGGAGTCCGGATGGCGTTCGTCGCCGACCCGGAAGGAAATCTCATCGAGCTTCTGCACCGTCCGCCGCAGGGGGATAAGGGCCCGCGCCCTCAGCACATTCCCAACCCCTGAAGGAGGAGCATGAGAACACGAACACGTCTGCTAGCGGCCCTGGCCGGGACCGGGCCGCCGGGCGGCCGAAGGCCAGCCCGGCGGCGGCCGCGTTGAAGTCGGTTAGCGTCCGGGTGATGGCTAGTTGGCGCTACCCCAGTCCCGCGCCTCGGGCATGATCTGCTCGGCGAACAGCGTCATCGCCCGGCGGGCCACCTCGGTGGCCATGCCCGGCGGATGGAAGTACAGCACCAGTTCGTCCAGCGGCGCGTTCCGGAACATCTTGCGCATGTCCTCGCCCACCTCGTCGGCCGAGCCGACCATGAACGGCATCCCGCCGAAGGCGAAGTTCTTCTCGCGCAGCTCACCCACCGGAGGCAGCCCGCGCCCGACCGGGGAGCCGCGGTCGACGTAGAAGCTCACCCACGTGTGGAACGCTTCCTCGGCCTCGTCCCAGGCTTCCTTGGTGGTGTCCGCAATATGGATCCCGACCGGGCCGGACACGAACCGGTGGTCGGCCGGGTCACGGCCGGCCTCCCGAAGGGCCGCGACGTACACGTCGTGCGACGGCCCCATGCCCATGGCCAGGTTGTAGCCCCGCTGGGCCGAGCGCGTGGCGCTCTGCGGGCCCAGGGCGGCCATGTAGATCGGCGGGTGCGGCTTCTGCACCGGCTTGGTGGTGACCGCTACGTTGTCAAACTGGAAGTACTTGCCCTGATGGCTGAACTTGTCCTCGGTCCAGCACCTCTGGATGATCTCCAGCGCCTCGTACGTGCGGCCGAAGGTTTCCTTGCGGGATACCCCGAACACCTCGCACTCCTGCTCCATCGGGCCCGCCCCCACGGCCAGGTCCAGGCGGCCGTGCGACAAGATGTCCACCACGGCGGCATCCTCCGCGACCAGGATCGGGTTGTGGAAGGCCAGCAGCAGGATGTACGTGCCCAGCCTGATCCGGGTGGTCTGGCGGGCCAGCGCAGCGAGTATGGGCAGCGCCGAGGGGTTGTGCGCGTCGTAGGCAAAATGATGCTCGGGTAGCCAGAGGTGGCTGTAACCGAGCTTGTCGCCGAGGATGAACTCGTCGAAGAACTCGTCGTATACCTCCGTCAGCGGGCGCGGCCGGTCACGGTGATACCGGATGGTAGGTCCCAGTCCAACGTCCATGACTGTCTCCTCAGGCAAAGGGGTCAACGCAGCCAGTCTTCCTGGTTAGGTGGCTCAGGACACGGCTTATGCCATTCAATGAAAGATCCGTTGCCGCGCTCGGCCCTCGAGACGTTCACTTGTAGGTGACGCTAACGAGGAGAATGCGATGAGCGAGAACCGAATCCTGTTCTCAGGCGGACAGGTCTTCGACGGCACCGGCTCGCCGGCCGTGCCTGCCAACGTCGTCGTCCGCGGTGACCGCATCGAGAGCATGCGTCCCGGCGGCGGCACCGTGGCCGAGCCCGGCGACCAGGTGGTGGACTGCACCGGCGCGACTGTCATGCCGGGCATGGTGGATTCCCACGCGCACCTGACCTTCCCGTCGGCGGTGGGGCATATCGACCCGTCGTTCAACCCGCCGGTCGACGTCAGCTTCTTCCGGCACATGCCGACGCCGGACGAGCACCTCGAGATCGCGAAGCGCAACGCGAAGATCATGCTCGATCACGGCTTCACCAGCGCCTATTCGGCCGGCTCGCTCACGCCTGTGCCCACCGAGGTACAACTGCGCGACCAGATCGCCGCGGGCGCGACGCCCGGGCCGCGGATGCGCGCCGCATCGTTCGAGCGCGACAACAACCCGGTTCAGATGGGCCCGGACGGCCCGAAGCCGAAGAAGGTAGGCCCGGACGCGGTGCGCGAGTTCATCCGCCAGCAGGCCGCGATCGGCTTCGACGCCGTCAAGCTGCTGATGAGCAACAACGACGTCTTCGTCGAGGGTGGTTCGATGATCACCCAGTACAGCCCCGAGGAGGCCAAGGCGGCCGGCGAGCAGGCCCGTGAGTCCGGTGTGTGGCTGAACTGCCACGCACAGGCACCGGAGTCGATCAAGCTGGCGGTCCGCAACGGGTTCCGGTCGGTCTACCACTGCACCTACGCCGACGCCGAGGCGATCGACCTGCTGGAGGAGCACAAGGAGTCGGTTTTCCTGTCCCCCGCGGTCGGCATCATGTGGGCCAACGTGCATGAGGGCGCCGAGTACGGCATCGACACCGCGATGGCGGAGAAGATGGGGTCGGTCAAGGCGCTGCGGGCGATGACCGAGCTCTACCCCGAGCTGCGCAAGCGCGGGCTGCGGGTGCTGCCCGGCGGCGACTACGGTTTCCCGAACAACCCCATCGGGCGCAACGCCCGGGACCTGGAGCTGTTCGTCAGGCTGTTCGGCTACTCCCCGGCCGAGGCGCTCCGCGCCACCACCCAGTACGGCGGCCAGGTGATGGACCTGCCGGTCGGCCGGCTGGCACCAGGCTACTTCGCCGACGTGCTGGTCGTGCGCGGTGAGCCGACACAGGACGTCACCGTGCTGCAGGACACCGGCAACCTGCTCGCCATCATGCAGGACGGCGCGTTCTACAAGCTGTCCGGCCAGCTGCCGGCCGCATGACAACTCCCGTCCGGCGGGTACCGGACGTCGTGTACGGCGAGGTGATCGGTTACCGGCCACTGGAACTCGACCTCTACCTGGCGGAGAGTGACGCGCCGCGGCCGGTAATCGTGCACGTCCACGGCGGCGGGTGGCGGCGCGGCTCGCGCCGCGAGCCGCTGCCCCGGCTGGGAGCGGATTTCTACGATTCCCTGGCGGCGCAGGGCTTCGCGGTGGCGGCGATCGACTACCGGCTCAGCGGCGAAGCGCGCTTCCCAGCGCCGCTGGAGGACGTCCATACCGCCATGGCCTGGGTCCGGGCCCACGCCGCGTCGTACGGACTGGACGTCGGCCGGGTCTTTCTCTGGGGCGACTCGTCCGGCGGTCATCTCGCGCTGCTAGCCGCGCTGACCGGCGCCAAGGTACAGGGCTTGGTGGCCTGGTTCCCGGTCACCGATCTGGTCGGCCTGCCGTCCGATGTCGCGAAGGCAGGCGGGACCCCGGATCCCGGGCCGGACTCCCGCGAGGCGCAGCTCCTGGGTGCCCCGGCCCGGTCAGTGCCCGATCTGGCACGGCAGGCAAGCCCGGTGACTTACGCCACCGGAGGCGCGCCACCAATCCTGCTGATGCACGGGGACGCGGACGACATGGTGCCTGCCGCGCAGAGTATCCGGCTCGCCGAAGCGCTCGGCAAGGCCGGGGCGACCGTGGAGCTGGAACTCGTGCCGGGTGCGACTCACTTCTGGAACGGAGCGAGCGACGTGGCCGGGATCGTACGACGCTCGGTCGAGTTCCTGCGCAAGCACGGTTAATTACGACGGTTAGGCTCGGTATGCCTGTTCATCCGGCGGTGGCGGCCAAGTTCGGTTTGCTCGAGGGCGTTCCGTCGTTCCAGGAGTTCTACGAGGACCCGGCCTGGGCGGACCGGCGGAAGGTGTTCGAGGAGCATCCTGGCTACGACGTCCCGGCGGTGGGCGACGCGGATGGACGGACGTGCGTCGAGTACAGGTCAAGACGATGCTGCCTGGCTCCCTTAATCTGCCAGCCACCATCGAGCCGGTCAGCGCGGCGCTGGACCTCGTCGCCGGCCGGTCAGCGCGGCTGCGTCCGGCTCCATGATCAGGGGATGAGGCCGATGGCCTGGCGGGCGCCGAGCCCGCGCGAAATACCCTGCGCGGCGGTGCGCACGGCGAGCCCGAGGCGGCGCGGCTGCGCGACCTGTTCCGGCAGCAGGACACCGAGCGCGGCGACGACCGAGTCGTCCTCCCCGTAGATCGGCGCGGCCACGGCTACGATTACCTCGCCGTCCTCCTGGCGCCGGTAGATGGCCAGCCGCTCCCGACGCACCTCGGCCAGGGTGCGGCGCATGGCGGCGGGCGGGATCAGCACGTTGTCGGGCTCGCGGTGCATCGGCCTGGCCAGGAACTCTTCCTGCATGCTGGGCGGCGCGAAGGCCAGCAGGACCAGGCCGATCCCGGTAGAGTGCAGCGGCAGCCTGCCCCCGATGCGGTATTGCACCGGTGTCGCCCGGTGTGCCGAGAGCCGCTCGACCAGGGTCGCCTCGGTGCCGTCGCGGACGGCCAGCTGGACGTGCTGCCGGGTGACCTCGGCGAGATCACTCATGAATGGCATCGCCACCTGGCGCAGCCCGTGGCCGCGCGGCGCGAGCGACGCGACCTCGAGCAGCCACAGTCCGATGCAGTAACGCCCCTCCTCGTCACGTTCCAGCGCCCCCCAGCGGACCAGGTGCCGGGCGAGCCGGAGTGCGGAACTTACCGGGATGCCACTTCGGCGGCTCAACTCCGCCAGGCTCAGCCGGCGCCGGCTGGCGTCGAACGCCGACAGCAGCGACATCGCGCGGTCGATTACCGGCTCGCCTTGAGGCGGGCGCTTGCCCCGGGCGCGCGGCTCGCGGTCAGGCACCACGATCGTGCCCGCAGTCGTGTTCCATTGGCTGGCATCGTACTCAGCCCGCCCGTCATGGTCGTGGTGTGCTGGTCACCGTCGGCCGACGAGCCGGCCCACGCCCATCCCGATCGTGCTGTCCAGCCGGAGCGAGGGCCGGATCAGACCGGGGGAGGCTGCACGCTGACCACGGCGGACCGGCCGCCGGGCACGACGGCGAGCGCGTCCTTGAGGGCCTGGGGCAGATCCCCCGCGGCCGGAGACGGTGACCCCGGGTTCGCGAAGATATACCTGACCCCGGTCTCGGCCAGGGCTTCGAGGAAAGCCGTCCTGGTCGTGTACGTGGTTCGGGGACCGGTCAGAACCGGCCGGCGGTCTGCATCGACATGGCGTGCTCGACCAGGGTGACCAGGGTCGCCTTGGTCGACTCCCGGTTCCGCGCGTCACACGGGATCACCGGCACGTCGGGCGAGATCGCCAGCGCCTCGCTCACGTCTCGCGAGCGGTGCGGGAACTGCCCGTGGAACCCGTTGATGCCGATCACGAACGGCAGCCCGGATGCCTCGAAGTAGTCCACGGCGGGGAAGGAGTCGGCCAGGCGGCGGGTGTCCACCAGGACGACCGCGCCGATCGCACCCTGGATCAGGTCGTCCCACATGAACCAGAACCGGTGCTGACCCGGTGTCCCGAACATGTAAAGGACCAGGTCCTTGTCCAGCGTGATCCGCCCGAAGTCCATCGCCACCGTCGTCGTCGTCTTGTCCGGCACGTGCGACAGGTCATCCACGTCCGTGCTCGCTACCGTCATGACGGCTTCGGTCGTCAGCGGGGTGATCTCCGACACCGAGCCCACGAAGGTCGTCTTGCCTACACCGAATCCACCAGCCACCACGATCTTCACCGACGTCATGGCCGGCGCGTCGGACCTGGGCTGGGCGACGCTAGATCTTACGGAGTCCACTAAGCACCCTTTCGAGCAAATTGAGGTCCGGACGGCCCTCAGAATCATCGCGCTGGTGGATGCGGACCAGTCCGTCCGCTCCCATGTCCGCGATGAGAATCCTGGCCACGCCGAGCGGCAGCCGAAGCACCGCCGACACCTCGGCCACCGATCTCCAGTCCCGGCAGAACTGCAGGATGGCCTGACATTCTGGCGCCAGCACCGAGAGGTCGCGCGGTTCGAGGACGGTCGCCGTGACCAGTGCCTCAATGGCGAGCTGGTACCTCGGCTGCGTCCGGCCACCAGTAACCGTATACGGCCGGACGAGCTTCGTCGCACCATCTTCCTCAGTCGCGAAGCCGAAACCAGAACGCCCTGGTCCCGGCCCCTCATCCCACAGACCGGCCCGTCCCTGCCAGGAACCGGGCAAGCCTACGAACGGCGACTGATTGTCACCTCGCCCTTGGCCCGCCACTAAAACCTCCGGTCACCTTCGTCCATCACCCGGGATGGCTGCTTGCATGACGCCGCGGCTGGCGGGAGTAAGGACCCGCCCGGCCCGCTCGACCAGCAGGGTCATCTCGTAGGCCACCAGCCCGAGATCGCAGGTGGACGCGGCGAGCACGGCCAGGCTGGAGCCGTTGCTGATCGCCATGATCACCAGCACACCCCGCTGCATCTCCACCACGGTCTGCACCACCGCGCCGCCTTCGAACACCCGCGACGCACCCTGGGTCAAGCTGGTCAGCCCCGACGTCACCGCCGCCAGCTGGTCGGCCCGCTCCTGGGGGAAACCAGCGCTGAAGGCCAGCGGCAGGCCGTCCGAAGACACCACCACCGCGTGAGCCACGTCGGGCACCCGCTCCACGAAGTTGGTGATCAGCCAGTTAAGGTCCTGCGCAGGGCGCCCTGGCGTGCTCATGCGCACTCCTCCCGTCGCCCGTCCATACAGGTTCCTCCTCGTGTCGCTGTGCCTGGGCCTTTAGCTTTCATCGGGTCCTGCGGCTCCCTCGGTCTGGGGTGCGGCGGCGCGACCCTCGCGCACGCCTCGCTGGAAGCTGGCCATCCGGGTCCGGACCGCATCCGGCGACCTGGCGGGCGCTTCGGCTTCCGCTTCGTGACTTCCTGGGCCGCTGCCGCTGCCGACAGAGCCTGGCACGAGGTTAGCCCTCGGAACCCGCCTTGGCAGCCCCGCTTGGGTAGTTTCTCCTGCCGCGGGCGAGGCTACTACCTGAGCCGCGCGCCAGCCATCGTCGGCCGGGGACGTCCACGAGCCCTGCCCGCCCGGGGCCTTCTGGGTGGCGGAGACCGGCTTACCGCTCCGCCGGAACCAGTCGGACTCCAGCGAGTCGAAGATCGGCAGCCGCTGCTCCGGCCCGGCCGGCGGGACCGTCACCTGTCCGTCGGCCGCGTCGTCGTGGCCGGGACCGCCCGCGGCCACGCCGTTCGCCGCGTCGGCCGCACTCGGCCCGTCGCTGCCGTGCACCTTCTGGCTGCCGATCGGGGGCTGCGGGCCCTGGGCCTCTGTCGGCTGCTTGGAGTCCGCGCCGGTGAAGGAGGGCAGCCGGCTCGGGCCTCCGGGCGCCGGGGACTGCGGCTTGGCTGCGCCGCCGTTCGCCGGGGCGGCCACGTTGCCATTGCCGTTGCCGTTGCGGACAGGCAGCCCTGAGGCCGGCGGTGCCGCGGCCGGCGGTGCCGCGGCCGGCGGGCCGCCGAGGTCAGCGGCCTGGCCGTTGCCCAGGTCCCAGCCGTTGCCGGCCGGTTCCCAGTTGTTGCCCGCGGGCGTGCCGCCCTCGGCGGGCGCGCCCTGGCCCGCCTCGGCCGGCGCGGCCTGGCCCGGCTGGCCGGGCATGGTGGCCCCCGGCCCTGTTCCCGGTCCCGACGATCCCGGCGCCGCCGGTGCGCCCGGCCCCGCGGGTGTACCCGGCACCGCCGGTGCACCTGGCCCCGGCGGTGCGCCTGGCGCCCCGGCGTTCGCGGCGGGGGCGAAGGACGGCGGCGCGGGCGCAGCCGGGCCACTCGGCGTCGTGGGCGAGAACCTCGGGATCCGCGCGGCCGCCGTGGCCTGGGAGGCCGCGATGGGTCCTGCGGCCGGGGCAGTCGCCGTGGGCGCCGACAGCGAGGAGGCGGGCCCGTAGTCGTCCGCCTCGAACCGGCGGAGCCGGCCGAGCGGCGGCGCCACCTCGGGTGCCGCCACGGTGTCCGGCAGCCAGATCAGCGCGGTCAGGCCGCCGGCCTGGGCGTGCCGGAGCCGGACCCGGACGCCATGCCTTGCGGCCAGGCGGCCGACCACGAACAGGCCCATCCGGCGGGAGACGGCCACGTCGACCACCGGCGGGTTGTCCAGCCGCCAGTTGGCGTGTGACATCTCCTGGTCGGATATGCCCACGCCGTTGTCGGTGATGTCCAGCAGCACCCCGCCGCTGCTTAGCGGCTGGCCGGACACGTACACCTGGGTGTCTTCCGGGGAGAACGTGGTCGCGTTCTCCACGATCTCCGCCACCAGGTGCACCACGTCGTTGACGGCCTGGCCGACCACCACGATCCCGGGCTGCACGTTGAGGACGACCCGCTCGTACTGCTCGATCTCGGAGATGGCAGCGCGCAGCACGTCAACCAGGGGCACTGGCTGGCTCCATCGCCTGGTCACCTCGTGACCGGCCAGAACCAGCAGGTTCTCCGAGTTGCGGCGCATGCGGGTGGCCAGGTGGTCCAGCCGGAACAAGCTGGACAGCCGGCCGGGGTCCTGCTCGCTCTGCTCCAGCGAGTCGATCAGCGACAGCTGCCGCTCGATCAGCGACTGGCTGCGCCGGGACAGGTTGATGAACATCGCGTTCAGGTTGCCGCGCAGCATGGCCTCGTCGGCCGCCAGCCGGACCGCCTCGCGGTGTACCTGGTCGAAGGCCCGCGCCACCTCACCGATCTCGTCGGTCGAGGTGACCCCGATCGGCTCGATCTCGATGCCCTCGTCGGCGCCCTCGCTCTGGCTCAGCCTGCGCACCATCTCGGGCAGCCGGTGGCCGGCCACGTCGAGCGCGTCGGAGCGGAGCTTGCGCAGCGGGCGGATCAGGGACCGGGCCACGATCGTCGAGACCAGCGCCACCAGGAGCAGCAGGAACAGCGTGAGAATGCTGGTGATCAGCAGGTCCGTGGTGGCCTGGGACCTGAGCGCGCTGGCCCGGTCGGTGATCTTGGTAACGAGGGCGTCGGCCACCTTCTGGGTGTCACCGAGGGTGAGCCCCATGTCGGAGTTCCAGCTCGCCGCCTGCAGCTGCGGGTTCAGCTGGGATAGCGGCTGGGACGGATGGCTCTGCACCAGGTGCTGGGCCAGGGCCTCGTTCGAGGACGCGACGTTCACCTGGGCACCGCTGACGGTGTTGCCGTAGAACTGCTGCTCAGCCGTGTCGGTGGAGGCATCGAATTCGGCCAGGTCCGCCTTGGCCTGCTCGTACGCCTGGTTGAGGGCGGTGAGGTCCTGCGAGTGCAGGGTGCCCTGCGGCGAGCTGAGCGCCGCGTACAGGATGGCCCGCTGCACCGCCACCTGGTTCTCGTTCCGCAGCAGAGCACCCAGCGTGGTGACGTTGCCCTGCAGGTCGGCGTCGTTGGCGCCGGATCCTATGGCGGCGCTGAACGTGTTCGCGGGCGCGATGAGGTTCCCGCTGTAGACCTGGACGATCCTGGACGCGGGAAGCTGCGACGTGCTGACGCCCTTGCGCACGTTGGCCAGGTCGTTGATGCTGTCCTTGACCCGGTCGAGGTCCTGCACGGTGCCCGGCTGGTATCCCGCTCCGGGGGTGACGCCCCCGGCCGCGCTGAGGACCGCGCTGGCGGCGGCGTCGGTGGCGTTCCGCGCCTTCTGCAGGCCGGCCGCGAGATCGCCGTTGTTCGGCCGGGTCGCCGCGTAGGCGGCGGACACGTCGAGCTCGTTCTCCAGCGCCTGGCTGAGCTGGACCACATCGGCGTTGAGCTGCGCGAGGTGCTGGACCCGCCCGGTCGCCTGCCAGTTGTTGATGTCCCCGTTGATGGCCAGTGCGCCCAGTGCCGCCGCGGTCAGGCTCGGAACCGCGATAATCGCGGCCAGCCGCCAGCGGACGCGCCAGTTGACCAGGGCGAACCGTGACCGGGAGGAGCCGGACCGCTTCGGCTGCGGGTGGGTGGCCCGGACCATGCTGGCCGGGACCGGCCCGCCCGGCGTACCCGGAGCCGCCGCGATGCTCTGCTGGCCGCCGGGCTGCGCCCCAGGCTGGGCGCCCGCCTGGGCCCCGGCTTGGCCGCCGCCCGTGACAGCGGCCTGTGGCCCGGCTGGTCCCGCGTCCCGCCTGCTCGGCGCGCCGTCGCCGACGACGGCTCCTCCCGCGAGAAGCCCTGACGCTCCCCCGTCGGCCTGTCCTCCGTTAACGGCCCCGGCCACGCCAGCCGTCTCGCCTGGATTCGTCACCGATCGTCTACGCACTACGTTTGCACCTCGCATCGGCCGGCCCGGCCAGTGCGCATGCGGGGCTGACGGCGCAAGCCGCTCAACATACGCACCCCTCTTTTCCTCCGCAACGATCGCCGCCGCTCAGGTCACAGGGCGGCCGAGGCCACACACTCTCGCGTCACAAAACGGGTAAGGACATATAATCATCTTCTGGGTGGCCGCCACGGGGCATTCGCTAGTAAACGGGTGAGATCTTCCCGCAGAAGGTTACCCGGCAGTCTGGCCCGGTTACGCCCGAACGCACCCCGGCGGCTATCGCGTGACCGAATCGTGACTCCTCGTGTTGCAACGTCCGGCGCGCATTCCGGCCGGATGACCAGCGTGGCGATCCGGGCCCAATGGCATAGCGGTCGCGGCCGGCCGACGGCTCATATCAGCCTAAAGTCACCAGTCCCTCCTCAAGGCCGGCGAAGCGCCGCGCGAGCCGGGACTCCCGCTAATAACTCATAATGACGATAATTACGCGCCAATTATTACCTCATTGGGATTACCGCAATGGCTCGCCGGCTGCCCGGAGGGACTATGCGCCCGGACTTACCGTGCCTGACCCGCCCCGAGGCCCAGTTCCCTCGCGATGAGCATCCGCTGGACTTCCGAGGTCCCCTCGCCGATCTCGAGCACCTTCGCATCCCGGTAGAAACGGGCGACGGGGAACTCGTTCATGAAACCATAGCCGCCGAACACCTGGGTGGCGGCCCGCGCGTTGTCCATGGCGGCATTGGAGGCGGTCAGCTTGGCGATCGCGGACTCCTTCTTGATCGGCTGTCCGGCCGTCAGCCGGGCCGCCGCGTCGTACCAGGCCAGCCTGGCCGTGTGCACCCGCGCCTCCATGTCGGCCACGGTGAACTGGATGGCCTGGTGCTGCTCGAGGCGACGGCCGAACGCCTCGCGCTGCCCGGCGTACCTGACGCACTCGTCCACGCAGCCCTGGGCCAGGCCGGTGGCCAGCGCCGCGATCGCGACCCGGCCCTCGTCCAGGATCCGCAGGAACTGGGCGTAGCCCCGGCCGCGCTCGCCGAGCAGGTTCTCCGCCGGGACCCGGCAGTCGGCGAAGGACAGTTCCCTGGTGTCGGAGGCGCACCAGCCGACCTTGGAGTACTCGGAGCCCGGGACGAACCCCGGGGTGCCGGCCGGGACGACGACCGAGGAGATCTCCTTGCCGCCGCGGTCGTCGCGGCCGGTGATGGCGAGCACCGTCACCAGCGAGGTGATCGAGGTGCCCGAGTTGGTGATGAAGGCCTTGGTGCCGTTCACCACCCACTCCGCCGTGTCCTCGTCGAGGCTGGCAGTGGTGCGCATGCCGCCGGGGATGTCCGACCCGCCGCCGGGCTCGGTCAGGCCGAACGCGGCCAGTCGCTCCCCCGCGCACAGTTCGGGCAGCCACCGGCGGCGCTGTTCTTCCGCGCCGAACCGGTAGATGGGCATCGCGCCGAGCGACACCCCCGCTTCCAGGGTGATCGCGACCGAGGAGTCCACCCGGGCCAGTTCCTCGAGGGCCAGGCCGAGGGCGAAGTAGTCGCCCCCCATGCCGCCGTACTCCTCGGGGAAGGGCAGCCCGAACAGGCCGAGCTTGCCCATCTTGGCCACGATCTCGTAAGGGAACTCGCCACGTTCGTAGTAGCCGCCGATGACCGGCGCCACGACGTCCCGAGCGAACTGGGCCACCGAATCCCGCAGGTCCTGCTGTTCCGGCGCGAGCTGGTAACTGACCATAAGAACACCTTCGCACAACGCGAGCGGGGTGCGGGGGGATGGGTCCCCGGTTAGAGGTTCCGGGGTCGTCCCCGGGATAGCAGCTACCGCTGCAAACCCGTACCGGCGGCGGTAGTCTAACGGGGGTTGATCTACCCAAACATGAGAGCGAGAACATGGCCAGCCTGAGCTGCCCCGATTGCGGCGTCAAGGTCCAGCCGGAGGATCTGATCTGCTTCCGGTGCGGCGCTAACCTGCCGCACAACCCCGGCCCCGACGACGACGTGCTGACGCCGACCATCTCGCAGCGGTTCATCGCGGCCGGACCCGACCCCGCAGCCTACTGCCCGAACTGCGGCACGGCCGTCACCGACGCGGCCAACGTGGTCTGCTCGAACTGCGGGGATCCGCTGCCGACCGGCCGGCGCCGCCGCATCTCGCCGGTCGTCATGCGGATCACCTTCCCCACCGGCAATGTGGACATCCCGGCCGGGACGTCGGTGCTGCTCGGCCGGGACCCGGCTGAGTCGCTCGTGGCCGCGGCCTTCGCCCGTTTCGACAACGTGTCGCGACGGCACGCCACGGTGCAGGTGGACGACTCGGGGCACGCCACGATCCGGGACGAGGGCTCGACCAACGGCACCTTCGTCAACGACGACCGGGTACTGCCCGGCATGGAGGTCCGGCTGGTCGACGGGGACCGGGTGCGGCTGGCCGCGGACGTGACCGGCAACGTGTCGCTGCCGCAGGGCGAGCCCGACCCCTCCGGGCTCAGCCGCAACGGCATGCGCTGACACGTTAACGCGTAACCACGCCGGGGCGAAGCGGAGGGTACCTCCCGATTACGTATGATCGTCCTCGGGATCCTCATCCAGGTGATCGGTTGACGATTCGGGGGCTCGGCCGTGCCGCATCTGATGCTCTCGTGGCAGTACGCGCTGGCCGCTGCCGCAGTACTGGCCACAGCCGCGACGGCGATCAGGGCCGCGCGCCTGACCGGGCGCTGGGGTATGTGGGGCGGCGTGGCCACGGAGTCCGCGCTGCTGTTCGGTCTTTACGCGCTGTGGCAGTTCGCTGGTTCCTTCACGGTGATAAGCACGGCCGGGGCGGTGCCCAGGGCCCGCTGGCTGTGGCACGCCGAGCGGGTCCTGCTGATGCCAAGCGAGACGGCCGTCCAGCGGCCTTTCCTGGCTCATCCGGTGCTGGTGCAGGCGTTCAACCTGTACTACGACGTCCTGCACTTCCCGGTCCTCGGCGCCTGCCTCGTCTGGCTCTACGCTTGGCATCGCGGGTCCTATCCGCGGGTCAGGACCACCGTGGCCCTGTTCACCGGGGTGAGCCTGCTGATCCAGCTGGTCCCGGTGGCGCCGCCGCGGCTGCTGCCGCTCACCGGCATGGTCGACACGGGGGTGCGCTACGGCCAGTCCATGTATGCCTGGCATGGCGGATTCGACGCGGACGAGTTCTCGGCCATGCCGTCGGTGCACGTCGGGTGGGCGCTGATCGTGGCCCTCGCGGTCATCACGGTGTCGCGCAGCCGGTGGCGCTGGCTGGCCGCGGGCTACCCGGTGCTCACCCTGCTCGTCGTGGTGGTGACGGCCAATCACTTCTGGCTCGACGGAATCGTGGCCGTGCTGCTCGTGGTCCTCGTCCTGCTCGGGCAGCGGACCGCCCGGCGGCTACGTTCTGGTAAATCTTCCGAAGGACCCCAGGTCAGGCCTGTGCGCGGAGAAATGTCCGTGCGATCATGACGCCATGGCGGCCACCGAGAAAACTGTTGCCGGAACCGGGCACGGGCTGCGTCGCGACGCGATCGGCCTGCGCGAGGTGCTGTTCCAGTCGATCACCGACATGGCGCCGGGCGCGGCCATCGCGGCCTCGATCCCGGCCGGCGCCGCGCTGGCCGGCGGGTCGCTGCCGCTGTCTGTCGTCTTCGCCCTGGTGGCGTGCCTGCTCTGCGCCTGGTGCATCGGCCTGCTGGCCCGCGAGATGCCCGCCGCCGGATCGCTGGCCACCTACGCGGCCCGCGGCCTGCACCCGAGCGCGGGCTTCCTGGTGGCCTGGGGCTACGTCCTGGTCGGCTGGCTGATCCCGCCGCTGGTGCTGCTGCAGCTCGGGTTCACCACGGCGTCCACCATCAACTCCGAGTTCCACGGGTACCCGGCGAACCTGTGGTGGCCGTGGTCGCTGGCCGGCGCGGTGATCGTGCTCGCCGCCGGCTGGTACGGGATCCGGACGTCGGCCCGGCTGGGCACCGTCCTCGGGCTGTCCGAGATCGCGGTCTTCCTGGTGCTGGCGGTGTTCCTGGTCATCCACGCGGGCAGCAGCAACACCGGGCGGGTCTTCACCACGCACTACTCCCCTACCGGCTTGACCGGCGTGATCGGCGGCTCGGTGTTCACGCTGCTCGCGTTCGGCGGCTTCGAGGGCGCCGCGCCGCTGGCCGAGGAGGCCAGGAACCCGCGGCGCACCATCCAGCGCGCGGTGCTGCTGGCCACGCTGCTGATCGGCTTGCTGTACGTGTTCACCACCTACGCCATCGACGTCGCCTACGGGCCGAAGGGCTTTACCGCCTTCGCGACCGAGACCGGCAGAGCGTCCTGGGAGGGCATGGCGCGCTCGCTCTACGGGATCTTCTGGTTCTTCGTGTTCCTGGCCATCGTCAACTCGACCATCGCCAATGCCAACGCCGGGGTGAACGTGTCGAGCCGGACGGCCTACGCGATGGGCCGGATCGGGGCGTTCCCGCGTTTCCTCGCCATCGTCAGCCCGCGGCACAGGTCCCCGGTCTACAGCGTCCTGGTGGCCTTCGTCATCACCGTCGCGGTGACGCTGGGGCTCGGCCTGAAGTACAACCCGACCGTGGCGTTCGCGATGGTGGGGACCGGCCTGGTGATCCTGCTCGTGGCGATCTACATCCTGATGAACGCCGCGTGCATCGGGTTCTTCGCCCGTCGCGGCGGCGGGTTCAACTGGCTGTCGCACCTGGTCGTCCCGCTGCTCGGCATCGCCGCGTTCGTCCCGGCCTGGCTGACGGCGGCGGGCATCAAGGTGTTCTCGTTCGTGACCCCGCTGGCCCCGCCGCTGTCTTACATGGGCCCGGGGGTAGCCGGCTTCATGGTCCTCGGCCTGATCTACCTGATCTACCTGTACCGCACCAACCCCGGCCGGGTCACCGACGTCGGGCTCGTCCACCTGGACCTGGAGACCTGATGAGCGACCTGGAGGTCATCTCGTTCCGGCCGGAGACGGGGCAGTACGCCTGGACGTTCGGCGGCGCCGCCCCGGTGCGGCGGATCCGCACGCCGGCCGTGCTCGAGGTCTACACCGAGGACTGCTTCGCCGGCCGGGTACGCAGCGCGCTGGTGCCGGACGCGTTCCGCCGGGGAGTACCGGAGCTGAGGCACCGCCGGGCTGAGGCACCGCCGGGCTGAGGCACCGCCGGGCTGAGGCACCGCCGGCTACCCGCTGCGGCGCTCGCTGTCCAGCATGGCCACCTGGGCCGCGTCGTAGCGGTCGCCCGCGACCGCGCCGGCCGGCACCGCGGCCTCGATCGCGGCCAGGTCGTCCGCGCTCAGCGTCAGGTCGAGGGCCTTCAGCGCCTCGGCCAGCCGGTCCCGGCGCTTGGTCCCGATCAGCGGGATGATGTCGTCGCCGCGGGAGGCCACCCAGGCGATCGCCAGCTGGGCAGCGGTCGCCCCGTGCCCGGCGGCGATCGCCTCGAGCGCAGCCAGCAGCTCCAGGTTCCGCGCGTGGTTCTCGCCGGAGAACCGGGGGAAGCGGGTGCGCGGGTCGCCCGGGGCCAGCCGCGCCGTGCCGCTGCTGAGCAGGCCGCGGGACAGGATGCCATAGGCCGTGACGCCGATGCCGAGCTCGCGCACGACCGGCAGGATCTCCGCCTCGATCTCCCGGCTCATCAGCGAGTACTCGATTTGCAGCGCGGCGATCGGGTGGACCGCGTGCGCCCGGCGGATGGTGTCCGCCCCCATCTCGGACAGGCCGATGTGACGGACGTACCCGGCCCGGACCATCTCGGCGATGGCCCCGACGGTCTCCTCGATCGGCACCCGCGGGTCGAGCCGGGCAGGCTGGTACAGGTCGACGTAGTCGGTGCCGAGCCTGGTCAGCGTGTAGGCCAGCGAGTTCTTCACCGCGTTCGGGCTGGCGTCGTGCCCGACGAACGCGCCGGACGGGTCGCGCTGCCCGCCGAACTTCACCTGGATGAACACGCTGTCCCGGGGGATCCCACGGCGCAGCGCGTCCCGCAGCAGCAGCTCGTTGTGGCCCATGCCGTAGAAATCGCCGGTGTCGAGCAGCGTGATCCCGGCGTCCAGGGCGGCCCGGATGGTGGCGATGCTCTCCTGGTCGTCGGCCTGCCCGTAGATGCCCGACATGCCCATCAGGCCGAGCCCGGCCCGGGACACCGCCGGCCCGCCGCGCCCCAGCGTGGTCCTCTCCATGCGCTCGATCATAGAGCTGACCATCCACGCCCTGGTACCCGCGCGAGCAGTGATGCGAGAGCGTGCTCATGGTTCGTTCGGCCTAAAAGATCTTGGAAGAAATGGGCTTCGTGGAGACTTTGGCGCACTATAGGGGTTTCGAACAAATCCACCAGTTCGTCCGTCGCGTCCCGCAGACTTACGATTGAGGTTACGTTTTCTCTCTGACTTCGGCGAGTACTCCCTTCTGGCGACGCATCGCAGACGCACATCTAACACCCGCTGTGCCTGTACGGTCGTAGGCACGAGTCGGAGTTATCGGGAGGTGACCCGTGTCTGCTTTGCCTGGCGGGTCTGCGGACAAGCTGGGTAACCAGTACGAGGACTGGTGGACGCTGCTGCGCATAGGTGACCTTCTGACCGGGAAGGCCGCGCGTATCCGTCTGGAGCCTCCCGGCCCAGAAGGTACGGGGGTGGAATTCTGGATAGACGAGCAAGGCGCTCGGTGGTGTGAGCAGGTAAAAGATGCTCCCGCTGGAGGGTCTTGGACGGTCAGCCGACTGATCCGTGAGGGCGTACTCGCATCTGTCCGGGATCACCTCGCCAATGGGTATGAGGTTCGCCTCGTGGTGTCTTCGGCTGCTGTCACTCTCGCGGGGCTGTCAAGCCGCGCCGCCAAGAGCGTCACGATCAAGGAGTTCCGCCGCGTACTTAACCGTAGCGAGTCCGATGAGCTGCCCAATGTCGCCGGAGCGTGGGGTACCGACGATGAAACGACGTGGCGCTACCTGCAGCGCGTGCATGTCGATCACCATCCACGCGAGACGCTCGGCCGGCTGGTTCACCTGACTTACGAGCGGCTGATCCAGGGTGACCCGGAGGCCGCCGTCGACGCCTTGGGCGGCTGGCTCCGGAAAAACCTGCAAGAAGTTCTGACCGCGCCGGAAATCTGGGCTTACCTGTCGGACGCGGGTTTCCCGCGCCGGCTGCTGGCCGGAGATCCCGACACGCTCGCGGCTTTGCACGCTACGGTCGAACGGCAGAGGCGAAGGGCAGATGATGCCCAGCCCACGATCGGCGTCATCGACCAGCCCTATTCGGCTCAGGTTACAGAGCGGCTCGTGTCTGGAGCGGAACACCAGATCGTCATCGTGCACGGCCGCGCGGGCTCTGGCAAGTCCACCGTGGCGTCTGAGGCGGTCAGCCAACTCGTGCGACAGGGATGGTATGGCGCAGCGGTGCGCATGGATGCCGTGAACGCAGGAACTCGCTCGGCCCGGGCGCTCGGAAAGGACACCGACCTGGCTGAGTCGCCGGTGATCTTGCTGGATGGAGTTGCTGAAGGATCGCCTGCGGTCTTGCTGGTGGATCAACTGGACGCGGCGAGCACCTACGCCGGCCGGATCCCGGAATCCTTCGATGCCGTCACCGAGCTTCTGGAGCAGGCCGGGCTGATACCGAGTCTGAAGGTGCTCTTGGTCGTGAGAACCGTGGACCTGGAACAGGATCCGCGGTTGCGAAATCTGCAGGCCGACACCGCAAGGGTTACATCCCTCGCGATCGGTGACCTGGACCCTGAAGCTGTCCGCCATGCCCTTCAGGCTGGCGGTATCGACGTCACGGTCTTGGCCGAGGCGACTCTTCAGTTGCTGCGTGTGCCGCTGCACTTCGCGGTATTCAGCCGTCTGTCACCCGAGGCGCAGCGGATCCCGTACCGGACGTTGCCAGAACTGTACGACCGGTACACCAGTGAGCTCCGGCAGCAGGTCGAACGCCATCTCGGCCACCTGGACTGGCTCGGGATCGTCACAGCACTGGTGGACAACATGAGCCAACGCGAGACGTTGCTTGCGCCGGAAACCGTGCTTGACCCGTTCCCGCGGCTTGAGGTCAACTCGCTGGTTTCCGCCAGTGTCCTGGTCCGCGACGGTAGCCGCATCGGGTTCTTTCACGAGACTTACTTCGACTACCTGTTCGCCCGCGCATTCGTCACTGCCGGCCATGACCTGCACGATTTCCTGGCAGACTCCGGGCAGTACCTGTTCCGCCGTGCCCAGGCCCGGCAGGTACTCGAATACCTCGCAGCGACCGACCGCAAGGAATTCCGCCGGACCGTCGTTCGCCTGCTGACCAGCGACCGGATCCGGCCGCATCTGCGTGACGTCGTCGTGGGCGTCCTGCGTCAGCTTGATGCCGGCCCCGATGACGTGCGCTGTCTGGAATCGGTGATGTTCGGCGGGGGCAGCATCGAGTCGCGGCTGTTGCCGCTACTTTCTATTCCCGCCTGGTTTGATGCCGCTGACCAGGCTGGCCTCTGGGAGGCCTGGCTAGATGATGCCCGCTAAGTCCGATAAGGCCGGATACCAGCTAATCCTTGCCGCCCGTCAGCGTCCCAGGCGGGTCGCCGAGCTGGTGACGCCGCATGTCGGCACGTCTGATGCCTGGAAGCACCGGCTGCGGGCGCTGATCCAGTGGTCGCTGTGCCCAGAACCTCGTCGACCTGGCCGTAACGCTCCTTGACCGTGGCGACCTTGATGGCCTCCGCGGCCCGATTGCTGTGAATGCGGGCTTTTTCTCGGTCTTGTATGGCTTGCATCAGCAGGATCCGGCAGGAGCTGCCAGCGTAATCGGAGCGTACCTCCGGCGTCATCAGACCCGCGCGGCGGCCTCGGACAGCAGCGACCCGTTCACCTCCGGTCATCTGCCAGAATATGAGGTCAGTGCCGCCGAGATCATTACCGCGGTGGCCAAGGGGGCACCCCAGGCATTCCTCCGCGAAGTCCTGCCCTTCGTGGTCCAGGTGGCCGAAGCAAACGCGCGGGCTGCCGAGCCCGGTGCGCTGCGGACCAGCGCACGCTGGGGGATCCGGTTTGCCGGGCAACCGTCCGGCATTGATGATGCTCTGTTCGCCGGCGCCGAGCAGGCGCTGCGCTCTGTGGCGCGCACAGCCCCGGATGCCACGCTCGCCCTAGCCAGGCCGCTCGCCGCATCTGACATCGAAGAACTCCGGTTCCTGGCCTGCAGGGCCTTCGCAGCTGCCGATCCCGGGGATGAAGCGCTGAACTGGCTGCTCGCAGACGACCGGAACCTGCACCTGGGCTGGGCTGACACCCCGCGAGCGGCCAGCCGGGAGCTCATCGCCGCAGCTACCCTGCATTGCGGAGACGCGCAGCTTGAGGCGCTCAGCACCCGTCTGCTCGCCTTCTACCCTCCGCGCGAGCTAACGCCACCAAACCGGCGTCTCCGCGGCCGGGCCCAATACGACCTGCTGTCGGCAATCGAGCCTTCCCGCCGTAGTCCTGGCGTCGCCCGCCGCCTCGGGGAGCTCCAGAGGAAGTTTGCGGAAGCCCCGCCGGCTGCACCGCAGCCAATAAGGGCGTCCATAGTCGGGCCGCCGATCCCCGAGGCGGCATCACACAAGATGTCCGACGAGGACTGGCTCAGGGCCATAGCCAGGCACAATAGCGACCACACCAGCTGGGTCGGCGACACCGCCGCAGGCGGCGCCGACCAGCTGGCAGAGCTGCTCGCACAACGCGCCGCCGAGGACCCGCAGCGCTACATGCAGCTGGCCCTACGGTTCGATGCCAGCACCCCCCCGGTCTACTTCATGCGGCTCATCGAGACGGTCGCCGGAAGGATCCCTATAGCACAGCTGAGCCAATTGTGCCAGCACGCCTACGACATCGCCGGGCGCTCGGTCTGCCGCGCGATCTGCTTCGCGGTCGTGCAAGCACGCGGAGACATCGACGAAGCGCTGGCCACCCTGCTCACGGAATCCGCCACCGACCCAGACCCCGACCGCGAGCTCGCTCGCACCCCCGCTGCTCCCGGAGAATTTTATTTCGGCGGCCGCCTGCTGGACGCGGGACTGAACTCGACTCGCGGTCTGGCTGCCCGTGCGATAGCTGTTGTACTGTTCCGCGGCCCAGAACATGCGGACCGATTCCTAGAGCCGCTGGCTGCCCTGGCCGCCGACCCGATCCTCGCGGTCCGCGCCCAGGCAGCCGAGGCGCTGCGAGCGCTGATGAACCACCACCTCGAATTGTCGCTCGATCTCGCCGAAGTTCTGCTCACTGGCGCGGACACTGACCTGCTGGGCACCCGCACCGTCACGGAGCTGCTCATTTCCGGACTGGTGCGCCGACCTGATAAGTTCGCTGCTCATCTGCGAAGAGCACTAGACAGCTCAGACGCAGCCGCGGAACAAGCCGGACAAGCATGGGCCATCGGCTACCTGCGCCGCGAACTCCCGGCGCCGCTACCAGGCCGAATCACAGACCTGAGCGCCGCAGGGCGCCGCGGCGCGGCACAAGTCCTGGCCCGCTACCCCGTAGACGAACTACCGACGCTGCGAGAGCTCTTCGCCGACCCAGATCCCGGTGTCCGGGCAGCAGCTGCAACGGCCCTACGCGCCCTGCCCGACCTCGCGCCAGAAGATGCCGACCCTCTGCTCCGCGCATTCATCGACAGCTCCGCCAACACCGAGCATTTCGAGATCGCAATCTCCGCGCTCGCCCACAGCACGCACGTACTCCCCGACGCCACGATCATGGCCTGCGAGCGCGCGGTCTCCCTAGCCGGCACCGCCCTCGGGGACATCACCACCCGGCACCCTATGACCGCCGACCGCCTTATCTCAGTCCTGCTGCGCCTATACCGCCAAGGCGACGCCACCACACGATCACGTTGCCTGGACGTGTTCGACCAGCTTTCCGAATCGCGCGCCCACGACCTGGACCAAAAGCTAAACGAAGTGCGCTGACTTATGGCTGTCACTGTCTGAGTGACCTCGCAGAGCCTTGAGCCAACAACTCATAACTCCAGGTAACGCGGTCCCATCGTCATAGGGGATTTGATCGCCACCGGCGCCAACGAACCGCTTATAGGGAACATGATCAGATCCACCAGCAAGTCTGGTTCATCCCACCGACCGACTTGTGATCGAAGCTACGTTCGCTATCTAACCCACCTAGGCATATACCGTTAACCACGTTCGGGCTTGGAGGGCAGTGGATATGGAGAGTGCTGCCTTCGGCTCGACCACAGGCTGGGAGGGGTTCATGTGTAGCATGTACACCACTTGCCGGTTCCGCGCAAATGCTGGCGCGGGCGCGCGTCCCGGACCGGAACTGGTGAAGCCAGGTCCTTGAGGCGCTTGGCCGTGACAGCTGCCGGCCGCCAGGAGGGCTTGGCGTAACTGACCTTCGAGGTGAGCGTCACTCCGGTCCTGTCCGGCTACCAATGGGCGCGACGTTCGTCTGTTTGCACGGAATGGCGGTCCGTGTCCCGTAATGCAAGACAATTCCGATAGTGCGCTCCATCGAAATTATAGACGTAACGAGAACATAGACATCCGCAAGCTAACGATGCCGAGTTCGGTAGCAATCGCAAATTGGAAAGGCCCAGTATAGACAATTCCAAGCACCCATGAGGCCAAATCAATTTGGCTGGGAAGCGCTTCGGCTTTTCCATATTGCAGCGGTAGGTCGCCGATCGGGGTGCCGGTGGCGGCGTCCCATAGCCGTAGCGTCTCGTCGCTGCTGCCGGAGGCCACGATGGTGCGGCCGTCCAGCTGTCCGATCGCCACCGCGTTCACCGCATCGGTGTGGCCGGTAAACGGTTTACCCACTGGGGTGCCGGTGGCGGCGTCCCATAGCCGTACCGTCTTGTCGCTGCTGCCGGAGGCCACGATGGTGCGGCCGTCCAGCTGTCCGATCGCCACCGTGTACACCGGGCCGGTGTGGCCGGTGCACGGTTTGCCCACCGGGATGCCGGTGGCGGCGTCCCAGACCCGTACCGTCTCGTCGCTGCTGCCGGAGGCCACGACGGCGTGGCCGTCCAGCTGCCCGATCGCCACCGCGTACACCTCATCGGTGTGTCCGGTGAACGGTTTACCCACAAGAACGCCGGTAGCCGCCTTCCGCACCTGTACCGTCTTGTCGCCGCTGCCAGACACCACGACGGTGCGACCGGCTACCTTCCCCATCGCCACCGCGTACACCGCACCCGTGTGATCGGTGAACGGGTCGCCTACTGGGATGCCGGTGGCCGCGTCCCACACCCACACTATCTTGTCGCCGCTACCGGAGGCCACGACGGTCCGGCCGTCCAGCTGCCCGATCGCCACCGCGTTCACCGCACCGGTGTGACCGGTGAACGGTTTACCAGTAGGGACGCCAGTGGCTGCGTCCCATAGCCGTACCGTTTTGTCGTCACTGCCGGAGGCCACGGTGGTGCGGCCGTCCAGCTCTCCGACGGCCACCGCGTTTACCCAGTCGGTGTGGCCGGTGAACGGTTTGCCCACCAGGGCGCCAGTGGCCACGTCCCAGACCCGTACCGTCCAATCGTCGCTGCCGGAGGCGACGATGGTGCGGCCGTCCAGCTGTCCGATCGCCACCGCGCTCACCGCATCGGTGTGACCGGTGAACGGGTTGCCTACCAGGGCGCCAGTGGCCGCGTCCCAGACCCGTACCGTCTCATCGCCGCTGCCGGAGGCCACGACGGTGCGGTCGTCCAGCTGCCCGATCGCCACCGCGCTCACCGGGCCAGTGTGGCCGATGCACGGTTTGCCCACCAGGGCGCCGGTGGCCGCGTCCCAGACCCGTACAGTCTCATCGGCGCTGCTGGAGGCCACGATGGTGCGGCCGTCCAGCTGTCCGACTGCCACTGCGCTCACGGGGCCGGTGTGACCGATGAACCGTTTGCCTATCAGGGCACCGGTGGCCGCGTCCCACACCAACACCGTCCGGTCATTGCCCCCGGAGGCCACGATGGTGCGGCCGTCCAGCTGCCCGATCGCCACCGCGCTCACGGGGCCGGTGTGACCGATGAACGGTTTGCTCACAGGGGTGCCGGTGGCGGCGTCCCAGACCCGTACCGTCTCGTCACCGCTGCCGGAGGCGACGACGGTGCGGCCGTCCAACTGCCCCACTGCCACCGATCTCACCCAGTCGGTGTGGCCGGTGAACGGCTCGCCCACCGGGGTGCCGGTGGCGGCGTCCCAGACCCGTACCGTCTTGTCGCTGCTGCCGGAGATCACGACGGTGCGGCCGTCCAACTGCCCCACTGCCACCGATCTCACCCAGTCGGTGTGGCCGGTGAACGGCTCGCCCACCGGGGTGCCGGTGGCGGCGTCCCAGACCCGTACCGTCTTGTCGCTGCTGCCGGAGATCACGACGGTCCGGCCGTCCAGCTGCCCGATCGCCACCGCATATACCCAGTTGGTATGGCCGGTGAACGGGTCTCGTGGCGCCTCACCTGTGGCGGCGTCCCATACTCGCACCGTCCAGTCGTTGCTGCCGGAGATCACGACGGTCCGGCCGTCTAGCTGTCCGACTGCCACCGATCTGACCGCATCGTTGTGGCCGGTGAACGGGTCGCCCACCGGGGTGCCGGTGGCTGCGTCCCAGACCCGTACCGTGTCATCGTCGCTGCCGGAGATCACGACGGTGCGGCGGTCTAGCTCCCCGATCGCCACCGATCTCACTGGGCCGACATGGTCGGTGAACGGTTTGCCGACACGGGTGCCCGTGACCGCATCAAACAGCCGAACCGTCTCGTCATTGCTGCCGGAGATCACGACGGTGCGGCCGTCCAGCTCCCCGATCGCTACCGCGTTTACCCAGCCGCCGTGGCCAGTGAACGGTTTGCCCACCAGGGCGCCGGTAGCCGCGTCCCAGACCCGTACCGTCCGGTCGTCGCTGCCGGAGGCGACGATGGTGCGGCCGTCCAACTGCCCGACTGCCACCGCGCTCACCGCATCGATGTGACCGGTGAACGGTTTGCCCACCAGGGCGCCGGTGGCTGCGTCCCAGACCCGTACCGTCTTGTCGCTGCTGCCGGAGGCGACGATGGTGCGGCCGTCCAACTGCCCGACTGCCACCGCGCTCACCGCATCGGCGTGACCGGTGTACGAGTTGCCCACCAGGGCGCCGGTGGCTGCGTCCCAGACCCGTACCGTCTTGTCGTCGCTGCCGGAGGCGACGATGGTGCGGCCGTCCAACTGCCCGACTGCCACCGCGCTCACCGCATCGGCGTGACCGGTGAACGAGTTGCCCACCAGGGCGCCGGTGGCTGCGTCCCAGACCCGTACCGTCTTGTCGCTGCTGCCGGAGGCGACGATGGTGCGGCCGTCCAACTGCCCGACTGCCACCGCGCTCACCGCATCGGCATGACCAGTGAACGTTCGGTGGGGTGGCTGGAGTCGCCAGGATGCCCAATTTGTTGTCCAGGTCAGTGACAGGTCGCTCGCGCTGATCGCGTCGGCTAGCTGGGCAGCTCGCCCGCAGCAGGCTGCGAGATGCAGGTACGAGGCGCGGTCTTGGGCGAGGCTTGCGTGAAGCCGGGCGTCAGCTCGACGGTAGGCGTCGGCACACGCGCGCGCTCGTGGCGTTTTCGCTGACGGCAGGGCAGCCAGCAGTGGTGAGCGGCTGGCGGCTAGGAGGAACTGCGGGTCGGTAAGGAGCGGATCGAGCCGGTCGGTCTCGGCGGCATGAGTGGCGAGGTTGGCCCGACTATATGGGTGGGCGAGGCTCCAGTCGGTACGGCCGTCTGCTAGACGGGGTGTATGGCTGGTGAGAGCGTCCACGATGGCAGCATGGTCGGCAATTGGATCATCGCGTCTGGCGCGCAGATGCTCAGCGAGGGACTCATGATAGAGCCGGTACACGGAGCGGCGCCCATCCTCGCTTGTGGATTCCACGATGTAAAATCCGGCAGCTTCGATAAGCCAGTCTAGATCTGCGCTGGTGCAGGAAGTCCTGGTGAGAGCGCGGGTCAGCAGGGGCCATACGTCTTCCCAAGGCAGACCCGTGCCCTGGGCGTAGGCCAACGGTAGCAGCAGTTCGCGAGCCCGGTCGGCTAGCTCGCCAAGACGCCAGTCCAGATCAGCGCGCATGGCCTCGGTTGCGGCTTTGGGCAGGTTGTCCCGCCACTCGCGATCGGTCGGGTAGACAAGTTCGCCGCGCAGTGCCAGGCTCCGGCTGGTTATCAGCGCGACTAGGAACGAATTGCCTGCGGCCTCAGCGATCGCGGCCGCGACCGCATGGAGGTATGCATCGGGTTGACCTCTGTACGGCGATTCATCGGATAGGTGGATTAGGCAGGACCGGGCGTAGGCTGCCACGCTCGGAGCGTCGGCGTACGTGCTGGCGTCTAGATCGACGCGCTGTATGGATTCGCCAAGGGTCGGTAGGAGGTTCCGGCGTGTACCTAGCAGCAGGCGGAGTCGAGTACGGGCCGCGCCGCGAATCAGCGGAGCAAGCGCTTGATCGACAACTGGGAATTCACCTCGGGCCTGGGCGCCGCGGGGCGCCACCGCCTCATCGAGGGCATCGACGATGAGGACAATGGGTTCACCGCGTCCGGCGAGCGATGCCAGCAGTCGGCCCGGGCTGGCTGTTTCGTCCACATCACACGCCTCGCACAGTCCTGCCATCAGCTCGTTTACCGTCATGCCTCGGGCGTGGATGAATCGTGTAATGGCACCTGGCGGCGGCAGGGTCTCCTCCGGCAGCGTGTGCAGGTGCGGCACCCGGCCGCGCAGCTTGCGGTCAGCCAGCACGTACAGCCGGGACAGCAACGCGGATTTCCCGGACCCTGGGTCACCGGTCACCACCATTGCCGTTGACCCAGCGGGGGACCCCAGCCAGCCGCAGACCTCCCGTAGGGCTCGATACCGCCCGGTAAAAAGCCACAGATCCTCTCCGGCGGTGGCGGTGTCCAAGCCCTGCGCCCGGGGCAACACGTGATCGCGCTGCTCAGCCCGACGGGTAGCGCGCACTCGATGCAGGGCCTGGGTACGCAGGTCCAGATCACGAAGCCACCGGTCCAGCCGCGGGTTAGGGAAGAACTCGGTGATCCCATCACCTGCCAGGAACAGCCGGGCGTGCTGCCAGGGCGGCGTCGTGTCGTTGACGATGCTGACAAGGCCGTCCAAGGCTAGGAAGTCTGGCTCATGACCACCACTGGCGCGGTGACCTACCGCGTCGGCAAGCGCCCGAGTAAAGGCACCAGCCTCGGCCTGCTCATTCGGTCTCGCCGCCACAACGATCCCAACCGACGGCGAGACAGCAAGTCCTCGTAGCCGGGCGAGGAACTCAGCAGCACCGCTGGCCATCGCCGGTGCCGCCGCAGCGGCATAACAGGTATCGAGGATGAACAGCAACCGCTGCACAAGCACCCGGCCGCTGAGCAGCTTGCCGGTCAGCTCTGCGGCGGGCATCGCTGTATAGGCTCTGTCCGCACTGGTGTCCGCCATCGGTAGTAGCAAATTGCCCTGTTCGAGGCTCCCGTGCCCGGTGTAATACACCACTACGATGTCATCGTCGCGCCGATCAGGGCTGATCAAGAACCGGCGCAGCCGGTCCTGGAATTCAGCCACGCTCAGGTTGACCCCGAAATCCGGCACCCGAATATATCCCAGCCCGGTGAACAATGCGGCCATCCGCTCGACCTCACCGCCCAGCTCTGGTCGGTCCTCAAACTCTGACTCTGGCAGGTAGACGGTGGTGGCTGCGCCAATAAACCACCTGGCTGGCTCACCCATAGCCGCCAACCGGTCGTTCTCCCAGCGCACGAATGATTGCCACGCCGGTTTCTGAAGCTGTCAGGTACCGTGCCACCTTGTGCATGCGCGTCCCATTATCGATCTCCACATCGATCACATCATCACCGAACGCCGGACGAAGGCGCTTGACTAGTGCGACGAAGTCGTCCCTGTCAGCAATATTGGCCCATGACTGGAGCTGCGGCGGCCATAGGGCACGCCAGGAACCATTCAGTTGTTGTGGCGCAGGCCGCAGCCGGTCAAAAATAACGTTTCGGATCCCCAGTGGGGACCCGAGTGTGACCAGGCTCCGCGCGTTCCAGTCCGGATGCGCGCACAGTGCTTCGTACGCCACCACTGATCCCAGGGAATGCGCCACCACAACTTCGGTATCCGAATCTATCGCATCACAAAACCGCTTCTGGATTTCGTCACGCAGCTTGGGCCTGGTGAAGTAGGCGCGAACCTGCTGCAGCCAGAAAATCAGCAGGCGTTCGGTGGTCCCGGCCAGGAATCGCGAACTACCCAGCGCCGCCAATGCCGCCTGAATCGTCGCCCCTGGCCCGAGTGTCCGCGCGCCGGGCGGCACTACTCCCGGGTCAACCTTGGCCGCCTCGCGCCACCACGCCGCCAGCAACTCCGCCTCAGGCTCGTCGCTGACATCCTCTGGTTCCAGAAATGCGATATCATCATCGCCAAGGGTCCGGCCCGCCCTGCGGAACACATCGCCATAAAAAGCACAGCCGACATCCTCTGGGCGAAGCAGCCCGGTTCCGCCCGCGAGTTCAACACCATCCAGCAGCGCTGGCACCCAGTCGTCGGCCATGAGCCTCGGGCCAGAGTAAGTATTGTTAATGCCATGTACCGTGACCACACGTGTCACAACTCACCCCCATAACAATTATCCTCGGTCGGCACGACCGCCGACATTGGCCGTGGTGCCGATTCTGATTACCTGGGAGAACGACTGTCAGTCGGTTCCAGCCAGCATAGGACAGCAGCCCAGCATCTGCGCTAGTGTGGCGTAGCATAAAGTTGTAGACGGGTGTTAACTGTGTACATCCTATGGTGGTCATGCGAGCTCAAATACAGTCGAGACCTGACCACGGCAGAGTGGATGCGAGAGGTTAGGGATCGGCGCATCCGCCCGCGAGCCGACAATCCTCTCTACGATGGTTGCATGATTCAACAGGCTGGGTGACATCCGTGTTGGTTCCTCTCCCGAGAAACTCCGGCGACATCGTCCTCTTGTAGACGGTAGCGCATACACCTTGATAGCGACTGCGTACCCTCCGCATATAAGCAGTATCCATCGGTGCGGCGATGCGCGCTGCGGGTTCCGCGGACCACCCCTCCTGCCAGCGCGGATGCGCTCGCTGCGTTGCGCTTCCGTGATCCTGACCTCACCCCCACCCCGAGGGGACCCGAGGGTGAGGTCAGGATCCCTCCAGCTCCACTCCGCTTAGACAAGAGGAGGGGAAGGTCAATTCAAAATCACATGTGGTTCCCGCCGTACCCATGGCCGCGGAAGGTGCAAGCAAAACCGGTGACGGTGAGGGTGGAAGGTGCACAGGGCGCCGCGCTGGCGCGCGGCATTCACATCTGCCCGCCCGTGCCTGCCGGAGGCGGAATGTGCAAGCTTCGCGGGGGAAACCCGGGCAACCCCCCCAAAGCCCGGGGTTTCCCCGGTTTCCCCCACACCCCCTTCCGGCCCTTCCCCCCGCCCGGGGGCGCGCTGCGCGCGCCACAGGCGACTCCCATACCGCGCCGGCCCCGGTCATCACGGAAACCAGCAGCCGGGCCGCCGACACCCCGGCACCGCGCCGCCCCGGCCAGCGCGGAACCGCAGCAGCCCGGCCACCGCATCGGCATCCCGGCCGCTGCCTGCCCACGGCCGGCCGGTAACCCGGACAACGCCGGGGCCGGTAGCCTCGCACTGTGACCCACGGCGAGGAACATGCACGCTGGACAATCCATGCCGACCGCGTCATCGACGAGAACCCGCACATCAAGCTGAGCATCGCATCGGTCGAGCTGCCCGGCGGCGTCACCTTCGACCAGTACGTCATCCGGCTGCCCCGGTGCGCGATGACCGTCGTGCTCGATGAGGCCGCTGAGCGGGTACTGCTGATCTGGCGGCACCGGTTCATCATCGACCGGTGGGTCTGGGAACTGCCCGGCGGCTACATCGACCCGGGGGAAGACGGCCCGGCCGCCGCCGCCCGCGAGGTGGAGGAAGAAACCGGGTACCGGCCCCGCGCCATCGAGCACGTCCTGACGTTCCAGCCGATGACCGGCACCGCCGACAGCGCCCACGAACTGTACCTCGCCCGCGGAGCCAACCAGGTCAGCGCACCCCTGGCTGATGAGACCGCCGCGGTCCGCTGGATGCCGCTGGCCGAGATTCCCGCCCTGATCGCCGACGGCTCTATCGTCGGCGCGGCCACCATCATCGGCGCCCAGCACGCCCTGCTGACAGCAGCCCAGCGCGTTCGCTGAACTCCCGCACCTCCGACGAGCTGCCGTACGGGGCGAGCCGGCGCCGCAGGTCCAGCACGTACCGGACCCCGCGCCGCGACCGCAGCCCGGCCGTGATCTCCGCGGCCTTCATGCCCACCGCAGCCGCCTCGGTGATCTCCTGCTGCTGGGCCAGCGCCGTCCCCAGCAGCGCCAGGTTGAACGCCCGGCCGCGCACGAACGCCTCGTTCATGTGCAGCGAGCGGCGCGCGAACCGCGCCGCCTGCGCCCCTTGGCCCAGGTCACGGAAGCACTGTGCCATCCGCGCCGCCAGGTACGCCTCATCGAAGTAAGCCAGCCAGGACGGCTCATCGCCCGGCGCGGCCTGCCCGAACGACCGCTCGGCCTCGGCCAGCGCCCGCGCGCAGGCCCGCGCGTCGTCACGGGCGGCGTGGCCGTGCGCCTCGGCCACGTAACATTCGGCCAGCAGCACTCCGGACCCGGCCTTGCGGGCCGCGGCCTGGGCCACCCGGGCCAGGTCCACCGCCTGACCGGGCCGGGCGACATAGACCGCCTGCTGGCTCATCGCGGCCAGGATCTCCGCGCCCAGCCCGTCATCGCCGGCCAGCCGGGACAGGCCCAGCGCCTGGATCAGGTACCGCTGCGCCAGCCCGTGCTGCTCCCCGTCATAGGCCATCCACCCCACCAGCTGCGCCAGTTCCGCGGCCACCGCCGCCAGCTCCCGCCCGGTGGTCTCGGTGAAGGTCGCCGCCGTCAGCAGCGGACCGACCTGCCGGTCCAGCAGCGCCACGACGGTGGCGCGGAGCTGCCCGCCGCCGAGCCGGTTATCCAGCTGCCGGTAGGTGCCGGTGATCTCCCGCAGCCCGTCGATCTCGGCCCGGCCGATCCGCCCCGGCCCCGGCCCGGCCCGGTCCGGGGCCGGCAGGGTCAGCCACCGGATCCCCGCGCCCGCATAGGCGGCCACGCTGAACGCCGCCCCCGTGACGAACTGCCGGCGTTCGAGGTCCGCGCGCCACAACCCGGTAATGCCCGTTGCTCCTTCCGCCCAGGTCACCGGGAGGTCCAGCCCGATCCCGGCGCGCACCTCTCCGGCCCGCATGCCGATCTCGGCCGGGATGACGACCCGCCCGACCAGCCCCGAGATCACTTCGGCGATCAGATCGGGAACCGGGGCCCGCGGCTGCTCCCCGGCCAGCCAGCGCAGCACCGAGGTGTGGTCATAGCGCAGCCCGGCGAGGCCCCGCGCCCGGCCCAGCTCCACCACGTAGGCCGCGAGCCTGCGCCGGGAACAGCCGGCTTCGGCCATCAGCCCGGCGAGCTGGTCGTTGGGAGCCTTCGGCCTGCGGCCCATGCACCGACCTCCCTCCATGCTCACCTGACGCCAGTGTGGCACGGCATCACATGCACAGCCCCGCTTCGCGTCGTGCACACACCAGGCGCACACACCCGCCTGCCGCGCACACCTTCACCGTGCCCCGCTGAACAGGGTTGACTACCAGCCGACCCCGGGAGGGCCTGATGACACCAGCCGATCCAGGCGCATGGGAACGCCTCGGCGCCCAGCTCCACGACGCCGCCCGCGCCGCCCGGCAAGTAGCAGACGGCAGGGAACCAGCCCCGCCCGCCGGCGACCAGAGGCACCGCGGCGTGTCCGGCGTGAACCAGGACCGCGCGCTGGAAGCGCTGCGCCTGGCCTGGGGCGATGCCTACGACATCAGCTTCGGCGACGGCAGGTGGACCGCCGTCAGCCGCGGCGCCGCACAACGAGCCGTCACCGGCGACACGCCGGATGCGCTGACCGTCAAGATCCGCGCCGACTGGGCACGCGCGGCCATCCCGCCGCCCCGCACGGGACGATGACGTGAGCAGGGCAGCGGCCGCAACCGCGACCTGGTACCAGCGGACTTTCCGCGGCCGGCCCGACCAGGTGGCCCGGATCCGCCGCGAGATCGCCGCGCACCTGGACGGCTGCCCCGCTGTCGATGACGTGGTCCTGGCCGCCAGCGAGCTGGCGGCCAACGCCGTGACCCACTCGGCGAGCCAGGGCGAGTTCTTCACCGTCCGCTGCCAGGTGTATCCCGATTACGTGTGGGTCGAGGTCGAAGACCTCGGCGGCCCCTGGCACTGCAAGCCTCCCGACGGCCGCCCCCACGGCCTGGACATCATCGGCGCCCTGGCCGGCCCGGACAACTGGGGAACCGAGACCACCAGCGACGGAGACCGCATCGTCTGGGCCCGCCTCGACCTGCCTCAGCAAGGACCGGACACGTGAAGCGCAGCCCGGAACCCGCCTGCCTGACCTGCCAGATGCCAGGCCCGCCCCCCGAGCAGACCTGCACCTTGGGACACGACCACCGCGTGGGCACCTCGGCGGGCTGCCCGGCCTGCGGCCGGCTCACCGCCGCCTGCGCCCGCCGCCCGTGCTCGACGATGCGCAAACGGCACCGCAAGGAGAACCCGGACATGACACCCGCCGACGAGCTGACCGCCCGCGTCTTCCGCGCCCTCTACCAGGGCTACGACCTGCGCACCCTCGGCGTCGTCCACATCGTCACGCCGAAGGGAACCCCGGTGTTCATTGGCGATTCCCTCGGCCGGATCGCCCGCCAGCTCAGCGAGAACCCCGGCCCGGACCCGGCCCGGATGCCGTCCCCGGCACCCCGGCACGATGCCGCCGGCTCCGGCTGACCCCGGCCACGCCATGCCCGCGCCCGCCAGCCCGGCCGACAGCGCCGTTGCCATCGCGGCGCTGCTGGCCCGGCACGGCCTGACCCGCGTCTATGTCGCGGCCTATTCCGTCATCGCCGTCATCTCCGTCAGCGACGGCCTGACCGCGTGGACCGACGGCCGCCGCCTGTGGTGGATCGCCGGCGGCCAGCCGTGCACCTGGCCCGCCGCCGACCCCGAAGGCGCCGCCGCCCGCCTGGCCGCCCTCGCCGCCCCGCCCGGCGATGACGTCCCGCCGCATCGGCACTGACCCGGGCACCGGCCGCACGGGTTCCGTCCCGCTCCCCAGGTGACCGCCGCAGGCCACCGGGATACCCGATATGCCGAACGGGCCCGGTGCCTGCCGCGCGTAAGCAGCCTCGCCCGCCCGCGGCCGGCCGGATCACCTGGTCACGCCCTCCAGACCCCGCCACCCAACGTGGTTACGAAACGTAATCATGACGATGCGCTTACGATCATGGGGCGCTCTCGCCTGCCACCGAACTCCGGCGGAACAATCATCACATCTCGTGCATCAATGAGCACGCGGGGCTGCCGGGGCCTCCTGTTACCTGCGGGGAAGGCTGCCATGACCATGCCGGCGTACGCCCACGACACCACCACCACCACCGCGGCGGCCCGCCCGCGCCGCGCAGACGCCGGGACGGTCCGGCTGTCCCAGCGCGACATCGACGGGCTCCTGCTCTGCGGGGAGCACCACGGCGCCCCCTTCGACCTGCTCGCCGCGGCGCTGCGGGTCCAGCCGGCGCAGCTTCCCCCGGTCATGGCCCGCTGGCGCCGCGCCGGGTACGCCGCGACCGGGCGGCTCGGCCCGGGGCCGGGGTGGTGCTGGCTGACCCGGGACGGGATGACCGCCACCGGGCTGGGGTTCCCGGCCACCCGCCCGGCGCTGGGCCGGCTGGCGCACCTGCGCGCGATCCTGGCCGCCCGCCTGTGGCTGCAAGCCAGCCCGCTCTGGGACAGCGGCCGGGCCTGGTGGCATTCCGAGCGGCGGCTGCGCGCCGACCAGCCCGCGGCCGGGCGCCGCGAGCACGTGCCCGACGCCGAGGTCCACTGGCCCTCCATCGAGGCCAGCCCCTATGCCGGGCAGGTGTGGGCGATCGAGGTGGAGCTCACCCCCAAGCCGATCGCGCGGACCACCCGGATCATGGCCGGGCTGCTGTCCCCGCTGCGGTATGCCCAGGTGATCTACCTGACCGCCCCGGCCGCCCGCCCGGTGGTGACGCGAGCCGCCGCCGCGCTGCCGCCCGGGGATCAGCCCCGGATCGTGATCCGGGAGCTGCCGGAGTCTGCGTTCACGCTGGAGGGGTTGCGGCGGTGAGCGTATGGGCGTGGCTGAAGCTGACCGCGGCCCTGTGGCTGATCCGCAAGGCCGTCAAGATCGGCGGGTGGCTGCTGCTGGCCGTGGCCGCGGTGGCGGCCTGGCCGGTCACGGCGGTGACGGCGGCCGGGTATACCGCGGCGTGGCTGCGCGGCTGGCCGCCGGTGCGGCTGTACCGGGCCGCCGCCTGGGCGCTGCCGGCCACCGCGGCCTGGCTGGCCGTCCTGGAGGCCCGCGCGCCGGGCTTCCTGGCCGCCCGGACCGCCGGGCGGACCTGGGCCGGCGGCTGGGGCCAGCTGACCGCGGCGCACCTGGCCACCGTGTTCGCGGCGCTGGCCCCGATCACCGTCCCGGCCGGGCTGGCGCTGGCCGGGACGGTCTGGGCGTGGCGGAACTACGCCGTCACCGCCGGACTCGCCGGGATCATGGCCTCGGCCTCCATCACCTTCGACGCGCGCCAGTGGAACCGGCAGGTCCGCACCGCGGCAGGCCTGACCCGCGCCCCCGGCGCCGTCCCCCTGCTCGCCAGGAGCGGCCAGATCCCGGTCGGCGGCACCATCCGCGCCATCGGGCACCGCTGGCACCCGGTGTTCACCCTGGACCCCGCCGCGTGCGCCCGGCACATGGTCATCGTCGGCTCGACCGGGTTGGGGAAGACGAACCTGATGATCCGGCTGTGGGCGGGCTGGTTCACCGCCACCCTGCAGGCGTGGCGGGCGGGGCGGGGCGGCCGGCCGCTGCTGGTGGTGCTGGACTGCAAGGGCGGCCGGGACGCCCGCAAGAAGGCCGCCCGGACCCGCCGCCTGCTCTACGGCGCCGGCGCCCGCCGGGTCGCCCTCTGGCCGGACGAGGCCCGGCTGTCCATCTGGGACCTGCCCCCGGCCGATCTGGCGGTGCTGCTGTACCAGATGATCGAGTCCGGCACCGGCGCCGCCGCCTACTACGCCGACATGCTCTACGCCTGCGTGGTGCTGGCCGTCACCGCCCCGCCCGGCCCCCCGTACAACACCGCCTCCTTCCTGGACCGGCTGGACGCCAAGTGGCTGGCCTCCGCGTGGGGCGACGGCCGCCACCCCCGCCAGGCCGAACAAGCCCGCGCCGCCGCCAAGCACCTGCGCGACATCCAGCTGCGCTACGCCACGCTGCTGGACCGGCTCGGCCCGGCGCTGGACGGCCCCGGCACCCTGGCCGACGCCGACGCCTGGTACTTCATCGTCGAAGGCACCCGCGAGCCGAGCGTGGCCGAGGCGCAGGCGATGGCCATCACCGAGCTGGCCGCCCGGGCCGCCACCGCCCGCGACGGCGAGCAGCGGGCGATCCTGCTGGCCGCCGATGACTACTCCGCGGTCTCCCGGCGGGTGCCGATGTCCAACCTGTACGAGCGCGGCCGCTCCCTGGGCATCGGGGTGCAGGTCTCCGCGCAGTCCTGGCAGGGCCTCGGCAAGGACGAGGACGAGCGGTACCGGATCGCGGCCACCGCCGACGGCGGCATCTTCGTCCTGCACACCCCGCACCCCGAACCCCTGGTCGCGCTGGCCGGGACCCGGCGGGTGCTGGAGACCGCGCACAAGCTCATCGGCGGCACCTGGGGGGATGAGGGCACCACCCGCGAGCAGCGGGCCTGGACCGCCGACCCCGACCTCATCCGCCGCCTGGCCGTCGGGCAGGCCTGCTACATCCACCGCGGCGCCGCCACGTTCGTCCAGGTCGCCCGCCCGGCCGCGTCCCCGCTGACCCTGCTCCCCCCGCCCGCCCCCGGGCCGCTCCCGCCGCCAGCACCCGGACCCCGCAGTGAACCAGCCGCCCCGTCCTGGCCGGATCCGCCCGGCCTGGATGACATCCTCGGACCTGGAGCCCCCCGATGAGCATGCATACGAACCCGTTCGAGATCCTGGGCCTGCCCGCCCGCCGCGACCTGGACGACGCCCAGGTCGACGCCGCCTGGCGCGAGATCGCCGTCGCGACCCACCCGGACCGCCAGGACGGCGGGGACCTGGCCCGCTACACCCAGGCCTCCGCCGCGTTCGCCGAGCTGCGCACTCCCTGGTCCCGGTCCGAGGCTTACGCGGACCTGGTCGAGCGCGCCTGGGCCGCCGGCTACGACGGCCTGGACCAGGACGGCCAGCCCTGCACCGAGCCGCTGCCGCCCGTCCCCGCCGGCCGTCCCCGGATGGCATCCCCCGCGGCGACCCGGTCGCGGTCCTGGCCCAGCTGCCGTCCCGGATCCGCCGCGGCCGGCCGGGCCGCCTGGCCGCCCGCGCGATCATCGCGGCCGTGCTGGCGCTGCTGGTGCTGCACCTGATCCCGGGCCAGCCCGCCGCCCCCGCCGACATCCTCGGCCTGATCACCTGGTTCGTGCTGACCGGCCGCCACGACCTCGCACCTCCGCCCGGCAGGTAACCACCGGCGCCTCCGGCGGGGCCTCGGGCTCCAGGATGGACCCGGCCCGCGCAAGGGCGCCCCGCCGCACTCCGGCTGGGGAGGGGAAGGGGCCATCCCGTCCCCGCCGGCCAGGGCGAGCCGAGCACACCGCCCGCCGCCGGTCAAGGTCGTTCAGCCGTAGGGTGCTCCACCTTGACCGGCGGCGTGCGGCGCGCACCCCTGGCGGGTGGCCGACGGTGACGGGATGGACCGCCCGCACGCGGCGCGGCCGCACCCCGGGACACACCCCTGGAAATGCACAGGACAAGCAGCAGGAAAGGACGCGGGAATGACGGCGGAAAACCAGGGGAAACATGATAGTAATTCGCCTGGAATAGGCCCGAATGGGCGTGTGATCAGCTATAATGTTCATGCGGGGGAACGGCCGGGCGGGATCAGGGTCCGGTTCAAGGTCCGCATCGCCACCGGGAAACGCGCGGCCGAAATTGACGCGCGGCAGGCGAAAGTGATCATGGAGGTACTCCGATGGCAACGCCAGCAAAGACAACGCCCATGACGCTGGCGGCCTCCGCCGCCACGGCGGGCGCCGGCCCGGCCGAGCCGGTCCCGGTCGCGTTCCTGGGCCGTACCTCCACCCTGGAGATGCAGGACCCCCGGGCCTCGCTGTCCCGGCAGATCCGCGCGGCGCGGGCCTGGCTGCCGCCGGGCTGGTTCATCGCCGCGCTACTACTGGGACATCGAATCCGGCGGCCTGGACCTGGAAGCCCGCGGCCACGGCACCGCCTGGCGGGCCATCGCCGATGCCGGGCTGCCCCGCGACGGCGGCCTGGCCGACCTGCTCGCCGACGCCCAAAGCCCCGCCCCGAAATTCGCCGCGGTGATCTGCGAGGAGATCTCCCGTTCCGGCCGGGACGTGTTCAACGCGCTGAGGCTGGAAAAGAAACTGTCCCGCCACAGCATCCCGCTGTTCGCCACCGACGAGCCCGCCGTCATCGAAGGCGTCAACTCCACCACCGTCCTGGTCCGCCGGATGAAACAGGGCATCGCCGAATGGCTCCGCATCCAGATCAAGGAGAACACCTGGAAAGGGCTGGTCGAGCACGCCCTGGACGGGTGGAACATCGGCCCGGCCCCCTACGGGTATATCGCGGACCGGCGGCCGCACCCGGTCCCGGTCAAGGCCTCCCAGGGCCGCACCAAGACCCGCCTGGCCCTGGACCCCCAGCGCGCTCCCGTGGTGGAGCAGATCTTCACCTGGCGCGTGGTGCACAAGCTCGGCATGCCCGCCATCGCCGCCCGGCTCAACGCCGACCCGGCCCGCTACCCCGCCCCCACGGGCAAGGGCTGGACTACCCAGACCGTCTACGCCGTGCTGGGAAATCCGAAGTACACCGGGCACATGGTCTACGGCCGGATCCGCAACCGCGGCGGCCGCCGCGTCACCGTCCCGGCCGCCGAGTGGCTGTGGTCACCTGAGCCCGTCCACCCCGTCATCGTGGACCTGGCCACCTGGCAGGCCGCCCAGCAGGTCGGCAAGGAACACGCCACCAGCCGCGACGGCAGCAGCCCGAGCAGCCACCCTGCCGCCCGCCGGACCTATGACTACCGGGGCCGGTGCCGGTGCCGGGACTGCCGCCGCCGGATGGCCGGCCTGGCCTACGCCTCCAGCGCCGGGACAAACGTCTACTACCAGTGCCCGCACAACCCCAAGAACCCCCGGCACGCCGCGGCCAGCCCGGACCATCCCCGCACCGTCAAGGCGCCCGAGGCCAGGCTGGACCAGATCGTCGGGCTGTTCTTCAAGGACCACGTGTTCGGCCGCGGCCGCGCCAGGCTGCTCGCCGCCCAGCTCCCGGCCACCGACGCGGCCGCCGCCGCCGACCGCGACGCCCAGGCCGCGACCCTGACCGCCCGCCTCAGGCAGAACGAGACCGCCCAGAAAGCCCAGATCCTGGCCAGCGAGCAGATCCCCCCGGACCTCGATCCCCAGGCCGCCGCGGCGATGCGCGCCCGCATCGCCGAGCGGTTCGCCGAACTGCACGCCGAGCGCACCCAGCTGAAGGCCAGCCTGGACGCCCTGGCCGCCACCCAGCCCCAGGCCGCCGACACCACCCTGCTCGATGAGCTCCCCCTGGCCGGGGACATCCTGCCCGGCCTCCCCGCCGACCTCAAAGCCCGCCTGCTGGACGCCTTCGACATCCAGATCCTGTGGAACAAGACCGCCAGCCAGGCCACCGTGTTCGCCGAGATCACCGACGCCACCCTGCACGCCCTGCCCGCCATCCTCAACCCGGAGCTAGACGGGTACGATGACACTGCCGAACCAGCCCCCGGCGACACCGCCGCCATGGAGGACTTGTTCGAAGCCCCTATAGACCCCCAAATACTCCACGAAGCCCAAATACTCCACGTTGATATTCATTTCTTTGAATAAATATTTGGATTGAGGGCCAATGGAGGCTGTGGGCCTCAGGGAACACTGAGCGGGCGCGGCCCGGCCGCGGGGAGCCGGACGGGGCGGGCGGGCCGGGGTGGCCGGATCCGTGGGTCTTGGAGGTCCCAGTAGGGTCGGGGAGCGTGACGGCCGTCGTTCTCGCCTCGGCCTCGCCGGCCAGGCTCGCGGTGCTGCGCGCCGCCGGACTCGAGCCCCAGGTCATGGTCAGCGAGTGGACGAGACCGCATTCTCGGATTCGGCGTGACCGAGCTGTGGGCCTGACGGCGGCGCGGCAGATTACCCTGTAGGGGGACGCGCCAGACGACTTCCAACGGACCGGACGGATGCATGGAACCCGAACCCACCGTGCTGGACAGCCTGCGTAAGGCGGTCGAGGCCATACCCGACGACGTGCCGCTCCGCCTGCACCTGGCCACGATGCTGCTGCAGGCGGGCCAGCGGGACGAGGCGGTCAGGCAGCTCGGCGCCGTCCTGCAGCGCGACCCGGGCAACGCGCGGGCGCTGGAGATGCTGCAGGGTCCCGGGCCGGTTGAGGTCACGGACCAGCCGCCGGCCGGCTCCCCGGTCATTCCGGCCGAACGAACCGGGCTGTCCGCTCCCCCGTCACCTCCCGCGCCACCAGCGGACGCGGCCCCGGCCACGACGCCGCGGTATGACTGGTCACAGGCCGAGGACGAGCTGCGTGACGTGCTGCCCGCGATGTTCGTAGGCGACGGGGCGACGGCGGATTCGGCCTCGGCGGGCATCGACGAGGCGGACGCCTACGACGCCGAGCAGGCCGGCCTGACGCTTGCCGACGTCGCCGGCCTGACCGAGGTCAAGCAGCGCCTGGAGGCGGCCTTCCTGGCCCCGATGCGCCACCCGGAGCTGCGCCGGCTCTACGGCAAGTCGCTCCGCGGCGGGCTGCTGCTCTACGGGCCGCCGGGCTGCGGCAAGACGTTCATCGCCCGCGCGGTGGCAGGCGAGCTCGGCGCCCGGTTCATCGCCGTGTCGTTCGCCGACGTCATCGACATGTTCGTCGGGCAGAGCGAGCGGAACATCCACGAGCTGTTCGAGGTCGCCCGGCGGAACGCGCCGTGCGTGCTGTTCCTCGACGAGGTGGACGCGATCGGGCAGAAGCGCTCCCAGCTGCGGCACACGCCGATGCGCAGCGCGGTCAACCAGCTGCTGCTCGAGCTCGACGACATCGCGGGCCACAACGAGGGCGTGTTCCTGCTGGCGGCCACCAACCACCCGTGGGACGTGGACAGCGCGCTGCGCCGGCCCGGCCGCTTCGACCGGACCCTGCTGGTCCTGCCGCCGGACGGGGCGGCCCGCGAAGGCGTCTTCCGTTACCACCTGAAGGGCCGCCCGGTGGCCGGCATCGACCTGGCCAGGCTGGCCCGGCAGACCGACGGCTACTCGGGTGCGGACATCGCGCACATCTGCGAGACCGCCGCCGAGCGGGCGCTGATGGATTCGGTCCGCCGCGGCGAGCCGCGGATGATCGGCACCCCGGACCTGGAGGCGGCCATCGCCGAGGTCAAGCCGTCGCTCGGCGCCTGGTTCGACACGGCCAGGAACGTGGCGCTGTTCGCCAACGAGGGCGGGACCTACGACAACCTGGTCGCCTATCTGCGCAAGCGCCGCCTGATATGAGCAGTGCTGGCCCAGGCCCATGATCGAGCTGAGGCAGGAGCTGGCCCGGGCTTCGGCGATGCTCGACGTCCGGCGTTTCGACGAGGCGTCGGCGCTGCTGGCCCGGGTGGTCTCGGCCGAACCGGAGAGTGCCCGGGCCTGGTGCCTGATGGCCCGCGCGCACCTGGGCGCCGAGCGTTATACCGAGGCGATCGGCGCGGCCAACCGGGCGGTGGCCCTGGATCCGGCCGACGAGTGGCCGCACCGGCTGGCCAGCAACGCCCTGGTCCACCTGGGCCAGTACGGGGACGCGCTGCAGGCGGCCCACGAGGCGTGCCGCCTCGCGCCCGGCTACTGGCAGACGCACGTGTGCGTGGCCCAGGCCGCGCTGGCCGCCCGCCGCCTCAACATCGCCGCCGAGGCGGCAACGCGGTCCCGCAGCCTGGCCCCGAACGAACCCGACGTGCACTTCCTCTCCGGCAAGGTAAGCCTGGCCCGCGGTCAGCTGGCGGAGGCCCGCGAGCACCAGGAACGGGCGCTGGCCCTGGACCCGGCGCACAGCGGCGCGATGAACGAACTCGGCCGGATCAGGCTCAGGCGGCACGACACGGCGGGCGCGATCAGGCACTTCATCAGCGCCGCCCGGGCCACTCCGGACGAGCGCATCTACAGCAGGAACATCGACGTGGTGCTGCTCCGCACGGTGTCGCGGACGATCTACGTGTTCACGCTGATCGCGCTGATCCTGATCTGGGTTCCCGCGGTCACCCACACCGGCCGGCTGCCGTTCGTGATAGCCCTCGGCACGGTGGCCGTGGTCACCGCCGCCTGGTTCGCCTGGATGGTGCTGCGGCTGCCGCGTGAGGCGCGGCTGATAGTGCGCCGGACACTGCGCGCCCCGCGGGTCACGGCGGCGATGGCCCTGGCGCTGGGCGGGGTGGCGATGGCGTTCGGCCTGGTCACGTTCACTCCGTCTACCGATCTGCCGCAGATCCTGCCGGTCGCGGTCGTCATCACGGTGGCGGCGCGGCTGGCCGCCTTCGCCGCGCTCCGCGCGGCGGCGCGGAAGCACTTAGTTCCCTGTGGTGGTTTCCCCCGCCAGGGGACGGCCCGGTAACGATATCGATGTGGCAGTGATGCTGCCCTGTCAGCAGCAATGTGGCATCCATGCTGTTCGGGTCATGATCACCTTTACCCGGACGACAGTCCGCTACCAAGGGTAACTGTTCACGATCATCGGAGACGCTCGGGCGAGCGGGCTCATCGACGGTGCGGCGCTAGCCGGTCCCGCGGCCCGGCGTGGGATGATGGCGCCGTGACGTGGAAGGCCCCGGAGGTAGAGCGGCCGGAAGGGCCGCTGACCGGCCCCGAACGCCCGATGCTGCAGGCGTTCCTCGACTGGCAGCGGGCGACGCTCCTGTACAAGTGCGCCGGGCTGACCGGCGAGGAGCTGGCCGGCCGGACTGTGCCCCCGTCGGGCTTGTCCCTGCTCGGGCTGGTCCGGCACATGACCGAGGTGGAGCGGACCTGGTTCCGCCAGCGGTTCGCGGGCGAACCGGCCGACCGCCCGTTCGGCGGTGACCGGACGGCCGATTTCGAGCGCGTCGACCCGGCCCGGGCCGCCGCCGACTACGCCCGGCTGACCGAGGAATTCCGGCTCGCCGACGCGGCCGTGGCCAACGCCTCCCTGGACGACACCTTTACCCACGGCGACGAGATCATGTCGCTGCGCCTGATCTACCTGCACATGATCGAGGAGTACGCGCGGCACCTGGGCCACGCCGACCTGCTCCGTGAGCGGATTGACGGCGCCACCGGCGAGTAGGCCGGCCTCAGGGGCCCTCGGCCGCGGGGCGGCCGGTGTAGACCGCCCGGGGCCGCAGCGGCCCGGACCCGGCGTAGGCCTCCAGGGCATGGGCGATCCAGCCCGCCGTCCTGGCCACCGCGAAGATCGCCTCCCCGGCGCCCCTGACCATGCCCGCCACCCCGGTCAGGGTGGCCAGCGCGAAGTCCATGTTCGGCTCGGGCAGGGCCTTCTGCCTGACCTCCGCGAGCACGGCGTCGGCCACCGCGAGCTGACCCGACTTGGGTGCGGCCCGGCGCAGGAGGTCGAGAAGGACCACGGCGCGCGGGTCGCCGCCGCGGTACACGACGTGCCCTGGCGTTCCGGTACGGGTTCGGGGTGGCCGATGCGGCGGTGATCGGGGACCGGCTCGACCTGTCCTGGGCCAGGAGGTTCGGCCTGTGGGCGGCGTACGCGTTCGGGCAGCCGCTGCCGCCCGCCTGGCCTGGGGTCGGCCGCAACGCGTTCGCGCACGAGTCGGGCATCCACGCCGACGGGGCGCTGAAGGACCGGGGGAACTACGAGCTGTATGACGATTCGGTGCTCGGGCCGTTCCCGGCCGACTGGTTCGCGCGCGCGGGCCGGGTAGTGCTCACCGGCGAGTACGGCGGCATGGCCGGGTTCCGGCACGTGCTCGACGGGCTCGGCGTCGAGGTCGCCGACGGCATGGAGGACCTGGTGTTCTCGCTGGTCCAGCTGTGCGCGTCGGCCACCGGCAAGCCGCTGACCGACGACGAGCTGCGGCTGATCGCGGGGTACCCGCGGAAGCTGGCGCTCCTTTTCCCCGGGCAGCTCAGCGTCGGGTGAGGTGGCGCGGGGCACGCGCCCGGGTCGTTCGGGAGATAGATTTTTGCTCTTGTGAAGGTCTTCATCTCTTTTGACATGGAGGGCGTGGCCGGGATCGTCGACTGGTCACAGTGCCGCCCGCCGGGCCAGCCGTACGAGGAGGGGCGGCGGCTGCTGCTCGGCGAGGTCAACGCGGCGATCGACGGGGCCGTGGCGGCCGGGGCCACCGAGATCGTCTGCAACGACTCGCACGGCACCATGAACAACCTGGACCCGGGCCTGCTGCACGGGCAGGCGAGCTACGTGTCCGGACGGCACAAGCCGCTGTACATGATGCAGGGGCTCGACGCCAGCGCGGACGTGGTGTTCATGGTCGGGTACCACGGGTCGATCTCGGGCGAGAGCTCGGTGCTCTCGCACACGTACAACCCGTCGGTGGTCTCGCACGTCGCGCTGAACCGGGCCGAGGCCGGCGAGAGCGGCATTAACGCCCTGGTCGCGCTGGCCTGCGGCGTTCCCGTCGGGCTGATCACCGGGGACCGGCAGACAGCCGGCCAGGCCGATCCGTTCCTCGCCGACGCCGAACGGGTGGTGGTCAAGGAGTCCCTTACCCGGTTCGGCGCGGTGAACCAGCACCCGGAGCTGGCCCGGGCGATGATCGCGGACGGGGCACGGCGGGCGGTGCAGCGGGCCGTGCCGGGAGGCTTGGAGCCGCCGGGGATCACGCTGCCCGCCACCCTGGAGGTGCAGATGCAGACGGCGGACATGGCCGAGGTCGCCTCGTGGGTCCGCGGCGCCGAGCGGACCGGGGTCCGGACGGTGAGCATCCACGGCGACGACCCGCTGGCGATGTTCCGGTCGTTCGTCGCGGTGACCTACATCACCCGCGTCGCCGAGGGGCGCTTAGGTCGGCGAGCCGGCGGCGGCGCCGGTCGCCTGGTCCTGGCCCCAGCGAGCGATGGCGGCGTCCAGGTCGAGCGGCAGGATCATGTCGCCGTCGGCCGTCTCGGCCGCCCAGTCCTCGGCGGGCACCCGCCACATGACCTCGAACTCGATGCCGCTCGGGTCCCTGGCGTACAGCGACTTGGACACCCGGTGGTCGCTCTCCCCCACCAGCGCACCCGCCGCGGCCAGCTTGGCCCGCGTGTCGGCCAGGTCGGCCAGCGTGCCGACCTCCCAGGCCAGGTGGTAGAGGCCGGGGTGTTGCGCCCGGCCGGGCGGGCGAGGATCGGGGGCGGTGCCGGTCTCGAACAGGCCGAGGTCGTGGTCGTTGGCCGAACCCGGGGCACGCAGGAACGCGGCCCGGCCGGGGATCTGCATCCGGACCTCGAAGCCGAGCGTGGCCCGGTAGAAGTCGACGGCCCGGTCGAGACCGTGCACATAGAGGACGGCGTGGTTCAGGCGTCGGACGGCCATCTGCGCTTCCTTATCCGCGGCTCAGTGGAGCTGCCCCCGCTGCCGGCGGCGGAGCTCACGGTACCGGCGCCGCTGCGACTCATCGAGCATCCGCCAGGCGCCCACGGGGACGGCGATCGCGAGCACGATGAGCGCTAGGGCGATCGGCCACGGGACGATGAAAAGCAGGATGAACCCGATGATGATCCCGGCGATACCCCACTTCATATGCGGTGTCATGCTGACTCCGTTCACTAATCCCTGGGCCGAGGGCCCCCAGGCCGGCCCAGCTTCTTCTAGCTTATAGGGCCCGCGGGCCTCGGTTGGATCTTCGCGCATACCGTAATCCGGCGTACAGTACGCTGCGGGCATACTTGCTGCCTGGAGGGTACCGTGACCATCTGGATGCCGGTCGAGCCCGAGGCCAACGAGCTGCTGAACCGCAGCCCGCTCGCCCTGCTCATCGCCATGCTGCTCGATCAGCAGGTCACGCTGGAAAAGGCGTTCAGCGGGCCGCTGGACCTGGTCCGGCGGCTGGGACACGAACCCACCGCGGCCGAGCTGGCCGAGTTCGACCCGGGCCGGCTGGCCGCCATCTTCTCCGAGCGGCCCGCGCTGCACCGCTACCCCAGGGCGATGGCCGCCCGGGTCCAGGACCTGGCCCGGCTGATCGTGGAGCAGTACGACGGCGACGCCGCCCGGGTGTGGACGTCCGCCACGTCGGGTGCGGAGCTGCTGAAGCAGGTGGCGGCGCTGCCCGGGTTCGGGGCGCAGAAGGCGCGGATCTTCGTGGCCCTGCTGGGCAAGCAGCTGGGGGTGCGGCCGGATGGGTGGCGGGAGGTGGCGGGGACGTTCGGGGCCGAGGGGACGCGGTTCTCCGTGGCGGACATCGCCGACGAGGAGTCACTCGGCGAGGTCCGGTCCCACAAGCAGGCGCTGAAGGCGGCCGCGAAGGCCAAGGCGGCATCGGCGTCGTAGCTGGGGCAGGAAACGCGAGACGATGACCAGCCGCCAGCCGGAAACCACGCCGCCCGGGACCACGGACCACCGGGACATGCCGGACGCGGAGCCGGCACCGGGTGACGCTGCGGCCCGAGCTGTGGGTCCGCCAGGTCTCCGCCGACGAGGTGATGGCCAAGCTGCTGGCCGCCGTACCCACGCCGCGGACGGACCCGGCGCGGGCGGTCACCGGCTGATGTCGTCCATGTTCCCGAACGATCCGGCTCTCCCGCCCCGGCCACCGAACTCGAGCCTCGCTGGCGGCCGTCCCGGCACGCGCGACGGCTGCTCACGCTCGGCCTGTTCGGGGTGTTCGTCGCCACGCTGGCCCGGCGCCCGGAGTTCGCCGGCGTGGCCGCCCCGGCGCTGCTGCTGCTGGCCGCGGGCCGGGTCCAGCGGCGGCCGCCGCGGATCGCCGTGCGGGTCAGGCCGTCCTCGCGGCGCGGCTTCGAGGGCGAGCTGATGGCCCTCGACGTGGCGGTTGACGTTCCCGGCGACGGCCGGGGCGACGGCCCCGGGCCGGACACCCGGGTGCAGTGGCGGCCGGCGCCGCCCTGCTGGCGCTGGGCGCGGGCGCGGGCATGCTGCCCGCGGCCGGCCCGGGGCGGATTCGGCGCTGCTGCGCCTGGTGGCCGCGGGCGCGCTCATCGCCGCGGCCGGCCTGGCGCTGCCGTACGTGGCCCGGGACCCCGCGCAGGGGCCGCGGGACTTGTAGGGATATACAAGAGGTAAGCCAATGCCCAGGCCTTCCCTGGAGCCTGGCGGCTTACGGCACGGCCGGGCAGGCGGGACGATGGGGCTCTACGCGGACTACAGGAGGGCAGGGCCGATGGCGGATATCGTCAGGGCCGCGCTGATCCAGCAGCGCTGGGCCGGGGACAAGGAATCGATGATCGCGGCGGCGGTGAACCACATCCAGACGGCCGCCTCGGACGGCGCGCAGGTGGCGTGCCTGCAGGAACTCTTCTACGGGCCGTACTTCTGCCAGGTGCAGGACGCCGACTACTACTCCTACACCGAGGCCATCCCGGACGGGCCGACGACCGGGCTGCTGCAGGACGTGGCTCGCCAGCACGGCATCGTGATCATCGCGCCGATGTATGAGGAAGAGCACCCGGGCGTCTACTACAACACCGCGGCGGTGATCGACGCCGACGGCAGCTACCTGGGCAAGTACCGCAAGACCCACCTGCCGCAGGTGCAGGGGTTCTGGGAGAAGTTCTACTTCCGGCCGGGCAACACAGGCTACCCGGTGTTCGACACCGCGGCCGGCCGGATCGGCGTGTACATCTGCTACGACCGGCACTTCCCCGAGGGCTGGCGGGCGCTCGGCCTGGCCGGCGCCCGGATCGTGTTTAACCCGTCGGCCACCTCCCGGGGCCTGTCCCAGTACCTGTGGCGGCTCGAGCAGCCCGCCGCCGCGGTGGCCAACGAGTACTTCGTCGGCGCGATCAACCGGGTCGGGGTCGAGCCGCTCGGCGACAACGACTTCTACGGCCAGACCTACTTCGCCGGCCCGCGCGGCCAGCTGGTCGGCGACGCCGCCGCCGATGACAAGGACGAGGTGGTGGTGCGCGACCTGAACATGGACCAGCTGGCCGAGGTCCGGAACCTGTGGCAGTTCTACCGGGACCGCCGCCCCGACGCCTACGGCCCGCTGGTGCAGCCGTGAGCATCCATATCAAGGGCGGTACGGTCGTCTCCACCACCGGCACGCTGGACGCCGATGTACTCGTCGACGGCGAGAAGATCAGGGCGATTCTTCCCCGCGAGCCGAACCTCGCGATCAGCGTGGCGGCGGACCGGGTCATCGACGCGACGGGCAAGTACGTGCTGCCCGGCGGGATCGACGTGCACACGCACATGGAGATGCCGTTCGGCGGCACCCACTCGGCGGACACCTTCGAGACCGGCACCCGGGCCGCGGCCTGGGGCGGCACCACCACGATCATCGACTTCGCCGTGCAGGCCAAGGGCACGTCCCTGCTCGCCACGCTGGACAAGTGGCACGCCAAGGCGGACGGCAACTGCGCCATCGACTACGGCTTCCACATGATCGTGTCCGACGTCAACGACACGACGCTGAAGGAGATGGACGCCTGCATCACCGCCGGGGTGAACAGCTTCAAGATGTTCATGGCCTACCCCGGCGTGTTCTACGCCACCGACGGCGAGATCCTGCTGGCCATGCAGCAGGCGGCCCGCAGCGGCGCGACGGTGATGATGCACGCGGAGAACGGCATCGCCATCGACCAGCTCGTCGCGCAGGCGATCGCGGCCGGCCGGACGGACCCGGTTAACCACGGCCTGACCAGGCCGCCCGAGCTGGAAGGCGAGGCCACCTCGCGGGCGATCACGCTGGCCAAGGTGGCGGACTGCCCGCTGTACATCGTGCACCTGTCCGCCCGCCAGGCACTCAAGGCGGTGGCCGAGGCGCGGGACGGCGGGCAGAACGTGTTCGCCGAGACCTGCCCGCAGTACCTCTACCTGTCCCTGGACGACCTGGCCCGGCCGGAGTTCGAGGGGGCGAAGTTCGTCGCCTCGCCGCCGCTGCGGCCGAAGGACCACCAGGACTCGCTGTGGAAGGGGCTGCGGACCAACGACCTGTCGGTGGTGTCCACCGACCACTGCCCGTTCTGCTTCAAGGACCAGAAGGAGCTCGGCCGGGGCGATTTCTCCAAGATCCCCAACGGCATGCCGGGCGTCGAGCACCGGATGGACCTGCTGCACGCCGGGGTGGCCGCGGGCCATCTCACCCTGACCCGCTGGGTGGACGTCGCATCCACCACGCCGGCCCGGATGTTCGGCCTGCACCCGCGCAAGGGCGTGATCGCGGCCGGGTCCGACGCGGACATCGTGGTCTACGACCCGCAGGCGCGGCAGACCCTGTCCGCGGCGACCCACCACATGAACGTGGACTACTCCGCCTACGAGGGCCTGGAGGTCACCGGCCGGGTGGTGACCACCATGTCGCGCGGCCGCGTGGTCGTCGACGACGGCTCCTACCAGGGCAGTCCCGGCCACGGCGCGTTCCTCCCCCGCGGGCTGAACCAGTACCTGCTGTAGGCACGAACCCACTCGTTCGGTATATAGGTCTTTGGGAGGGGTCATGGATTTCGGGGTAGTGCTGCAGACCAATCCGCGCCGCGGCCTCGGCGGCGGGACGCGATCCCGCGTCGATCACCGCCTGCATGGCGGCGCCCGCGTACGTGGGCTCGGACCTGGGGCATCAGCGGGAGCAGCTGAGGTGGTTCGGCGGCATGGTCGGCAATCACGTGGCGGACCTGGTGGCCAGGTACGGCACCGACGGGCCGGTGCCACACGAACTGACCGACTACATCAAGGGCCGGGCAGGGTACGACTACGCCCACCACGGCAAGGCGGACAACCCGTCGGTGGATTTCGTGCCGGACGCGATCGTCGACCGGTTCTGCCTGCTCGGGCCGGCCGGCGCGCACGCGGACCGGCTGCGCGAGCTGGCCGCGATCGGCGTGGACCAGTTCGCCATGTACCTGATGCACGACCAGGAGGAGCAGACCCTGGCCGCGTACCGGACCGAGGTGATACCCGCCCTGAGCTGAGGTCAGTCCTGACCGGGGCTTAGGTCAGTCAGTCCTGACCGGGGCTTAGGTCAGTCAGTCCTGACCGGGGCTTAGGTCAGTCAGTCCTGACCCGGGCTGAGGCTCGGGCCCGGGGACGGGGCGGGCACCAGGCCCTCGACCTTCGGCAGCACCTGCTGGTCGGCCAGCGCGATGGCCAGCTCGCCGGCCGCGGTCGGGTGCAGCGGCGCTGGGTCGCCCGGGCCCTGGACGTAAGGGTCGGACGTGCACAGCTCGTGGCCGGTGAACGGCGGATCCGTGACCCCGAAGCCGAACGTCTGGGCTCCCTGCGCCAGCACCGCGTTCAGCTGTCCGAGGCGGGCGGTGAGGACCCTCACCTTGGCCGCGTTGATGCCATAGCTGGCCAGGCAGCGCAGGTCCGTGCCGAACGGCGAGTAGTACTGGTTGATCAGCACGGCCGGGCTGCCAGGCAGCGCGGCCAGGTCGCCGAGCAGCTGGTAGTAGCCGCGGGTGAAGTCGCCGATCTGCTCGCTGAAGAACGCCGCGGACACCTTGTCGTTGCACACGGCGCTGGCCACGCACAGCCGGGTCATGATGGACCACTGCACGTCGTCCGCGCCGACGCTGACGATGATCACCTTGGCGTGCGTGGCCCGCTCCGCCTCGACCAGCTGCGACGGCGCGACCTGGCCGTCGCCGAGCACCTGGACGCCGAGCAGGCCGTTCTGCACGGTCGCGCCGCTGCACGCCAGGTTCAGCACGTTCCAGTCGTTCACCGCGGCCAGGTCAGCGGCGTAGGACTCGTCGCTGCGGCCGCAGGCCCGGTCCAACGCGGTGGCGTCTGGCGGGATCGCGTTGCCCACCGCGGCCGCGGTGGAGTCGCCGATCACGACCGCCTGCACGCCGGGCAGCGGCCGGGCCGGGTTCTGCGGGACCGTGATGACCGGATCGGCGCCAACCAGGTCATCCAGCGTCTTGACGCTGCGCAGCACTTGGGGAGTGCTGGAGGCGGTCAGCAGCACCCCGCCGACGTTCACCGCGGTCACGACGACCAGGCCCGCGACGACGGTCTTGGCCATCTTCTTGTACGGCTGCCGGCGCAGGCCGGCCACCGCGACCAGCGCGACCGCGGCGAAGCCGGCCGCGATCAGCGTCTCCCACTCGAAATAGCGCGTCCAGCCCTGGGCCAGCTGCTGGCTGAGGTTCAGCTCGAGCGTGCGCGGGCTGTCCGAGCGCAGCAGCTGCGCGACCCGGGCGTCGATGGTGATATGGGTCAGCTTGAGCAGCGGGCGGATCGGGCCCGCGAACTGCGGCCTGGTCGCCATCGGCTGGCCGAACAGGTCGAGTTCGCCCGGGCCGGAGAGGCTGAGGTCCGGTGGCGCCGCCCCCACCTGCGCGGTCTGGCCGGCGGCGGAGACCGTCTGCAGCGGCGCGACCTGCAGCGCGAGCCAGATAGAGCCGGCCGTGACGACGGCGAAGGTGACGAGGTAGAAGGCGGCGATCCGGGTCAGTCGCAGGAATGCGGAAATGTCGTGCTCCCGTGAGCTCGTGGCCTTCGCTGTTTAAGCTACCCCGCCTGGGCGGTGGCGGAACTTACAGCGCCTGCTGGCGCTCCAGGTAGCTCAGCGCGGTCCAGCCGACCGGGACGGGAAGCCAGAACGTGAGCAGCCGGAACAGGAGCACCGCGCTGACCGCGACCGGGCCCGGCACGCCCGCGGCCGTCAGCCCGGCGGTCAGCGCCGCTTCCACCGCGCCGAGGCCGCCCGGGGTGGGCACGATCGAGCCGATGGCGCTGCCGGTCAGGTACACCACGCCGATCTTCGCGATCGGCACCGACCGGCCGAAGGCCGCCACGCAGGCGGCCAGGCACAGGATGTAGGACAGGCTCAGCAGCAGGGTGCCGCCGATGCCGCGGGCGAGCTTGCCCGGCTGCTGCGCGACATCGAGCAGCCGCGGCAGTACCTGGCCCAGCATCGGCGACAGGCGGGCGCGCAGCACCCGCCGCCCGGCGGGGACCGCCAGCACGGCGCCCGCGATGACGACCAGGCCGAGCAGGACGAACCAGGCCCACCGCGGTGGCTGGATCGGCTCCTTGGCCGAGCCGCCGGCGATCGCGGCGAACACCACGATCAGCAGGACGTGCAGGACGAACGCCACCACCTGGGCCACGCCCACGCTGGCCGCCGCGACCGCTGGGGGGACCTTCTGGCGCTGCAGGTACCTGATGTTCAGCGCGGACCCGCCGACCGCGGCGGGAGTGACCAGCGTGACGAAGGACCCGGCCAGCTGGGCGAGCAGGGTGAGGCGGAAGCGCAGCCGTCCCGGGACGAACCCGGTCAGCTCGATCGTGGCGGCGACGTAGGTGGCCGCGGACAGGGCCAGCGCGACGAGCCCCCAGTACCAGATCGTTTCCCTCAGCACGCTGCCCAGACTGGCCCGGGCCAGCTCGCCGGCCAGCAGGTAGACGGCGGCGACGCTGGCGACCAGCGTCAGCAGGGTGCGGAACCGGATGCGCTCCAGGCGCACCGGGCTGACCTCGCTGCCCGGTACCGCCGCGAGCAGCAGCTTGCGCAGGGCGGGCAGCACGTCACGACGGCGGCGCAGCGCCTTGCGGGTCGACCGGGCCAGGGCGACCGGCTGCAGCAGCGGCACCACCGCCAGCAGGTCATCGGCGCCCACCTTCGCCAGCGCCATCTTGGCGGACCGGTCCGGCCCGACGACCAGGGCGAGCTCGGCCATGAGCTGGGCCACGTCCAGGCGGACCTGCAGGTCGCTGGCGGCCACGTCGCCGTCGCCGGGGTCGAGCAGCATGGCCCCGCCGTCGTCGGTGAGCAGGATCCGCTCCGCGGTCAGCACCCGGTGGGTGACGTGGTGGGCGTGCAGCCGGCCGACCGCGTCCCATATCTGCCCGAGTTCGGCGTCGCTGCAGCCCGGGTTGCGCTGCGCCAGCGTCGTCCCCTGGTGGTGCTGGTAGGCCAGCACGGAGGCTTCCGGGCCGACCCGGACCAGCGCGACCAGCCGCGGCGTGGGCGCACCCGCGTCCTCGGCCGCGTAGGACAGCAGCGCCCGGCGCTCGACCGCGTGGTCCATCGACAGGGGGGCGCCGCGGGACACCTGCCCCAGTACCCGCACTGACCGGTACAGCCGGTAGACCGCGCCGGCCGCCTGCTGATCCCGGTCGTAGACGACGACGTCCAGATCGCCCTGGTCGGTCACCGCGGCGTAGTGGCGGGACCCGGCCAGCCCGTTCCCTTTCGGCCGGACCCGCCTGATCGCGGTCACCCGCAGGCCGGAAGCGGCCAGCGCGGTCGCGATGTCCAGGGCACTCGGCCGCTGCGAGGTGGAGCCGGCCACGTACCTGACGGCGAGGCCGATCGCGCGGCCGCCGATCACCGTGATCAGCAGCGTCAGCACGGTCGTGTGCAGCGCTCCCACGTGCACGATTGCGTATACGGCGACCGCGGCCCACAGGGCGTTCCGCCAGTACGGCCGGCCGACCAGGCCGACCATGGTGGCGTAGGCGACCAGGCCCGCCAGGTAGGGGTCGAGGGCGGCGACGTGGCTGGTGCCCGGATGGGCCATGATGATCGCGTCGTAGAGCCGGGCGGCGGCACTCTGCCTGAGCAGGTCGTTGGCTACCGCGGTCACGGCGGCGGCCAGGATGCCGGTGGCCACCGCTTCGGCCAGCCGCCGGAACTGACGTCGGACGAGTAGCTGGACGGCCAGCGCCACCGGCAGGATGAGCAAGGCGAACAACACCAGCGGTGGCGCCACCACGAGCAGCGCGTGCGGCAGCCGGCCGGTCGCCCCGACGATGTCGGTCTCCGCACCGGACGTAGTGGCGCTGGCCGCGACGCCGATCAGCGCCAGCGCGACGACCTCGATGCAGGACACGATGCAGCGCAGCAGGTCGACCGGCTTGCGGATGCGGCGCTCCAGCTGATCGGTGACCTGGATCTCGCCCGGCTGCGATGGCGTCACGCCACGATCGTTTCATCTGCCCGGCTGACCGCAAAGACGCACGGCCGCCCGTGACCATGGCGAGACGCAACGCCGGCCGCTCGCGCTGGGCGTTTCTCGGGCGGGCGGGCTGGGTTATTGTCCGTGACATGAGGGCTTCGGAGATCCGCCAGCTGATCCGGATGAAACCGGTCGAGCTCGACGCCGCCCGCAGGCGGCTGGCCGCCTGTCATGACGTCCTCGACCTGCGCTCGTCAGCGCGGCGGCTGATCCCGCGGCCGGTCTTCGACTACGTCGACGGCGGCGCCGACGAGGAGGTGTCGCTGGCGGCCAACGTGCGGGCGTTCCGGCGCTGGCGGTTCCAGCCGCGGGCGCTGGCCGGGGTGACCGGGGTGGACACGTCGGCACGGCTCCTGGACCGGACGCTGCCGCTGCCGCTGGTGCTCGCGCCGACCGGGTACACGCGGATGATGCACCCGGCGGGCGAGACCGGGGCGGCTCGCTCGGCGCAGCGGCACGGGCTGCCTTACACGCTGTCCACCATGGCCACCACCACCATCGAGGACGTCGCCGAGCGCGCCTCGCCTGACCTGTGGTTCCAGCTGTACATCCTGCAGGACGACGGGCTGACCAAGGAGCTGGTCGACCGGGCCGCCGCGGCCGGGTACCGGGTACTCGTCGTCACCGTGGACACGTTCGTCACCGGGCGCCGGGTCAGGGATGAGCGGAACGGCCTGGTCATCCCGCCCGCGCTCACGGTGCAGACGCTGGCCAGCATCGCGGCCCGGCCGGGGTACTGGATGCGGATGCTGCGCGGCGAGGCCATCGACTTCGCCAACTTCGCCGGGCGCGGCGCGATGACCATCGCGCGCACCGGCTCGCTGTTCGACCCCACCGTCGGCTGGGACCACATCGACCCGCTACGCTCCCGCTGGCCGGGGAAGCTGGTCATCAAGGGCCCGCTGTCGGCCGCGGACGCGGCCCGGGCCGTGGCGGCGGGGGCGGACGGGATCCAGCTGTCCAACCACGGCGGTCGCCAGCTCGACCGGGCCGTCGCCCCCGTCGACCTGATCACGCCGGTGCGCGACGCGGTGGGGCCGGACGTGTCCGTGCTGGTGGATTCGGGTGTGCGGCACGGGGCCGACATCGCGGTGGCGCTGGCCCTGGGCGCGGACGCCTGCGCCATTGGCCGCGCCTACCTGTACGGCCTGATGGTCGGCGGCGAGGCGGGCGTGGACAAGGCGCTGGACATCCTGGCCGCCCAGTTCACCCGGGCGCTGCACCTGATGGGCCTGGGTTCGGCGGCCGAGCTGCGGTCGCGGGGACGCGAGATGCTGGTACCGCGATGATCTCCGGCGGCCAGCTGCTCGGCTTCACGCTGGCGTCGGTGGTGCTGATCGTCATCCCCGGGCCGGGGGTGCTCTTCGTGGTCGGGCGCGCCCTGGCGCACGGGCGGCGCTGCGCGCTGGCCACCGCGTGCGGGCATGCGGCGGGCAATTACGTGGTCGCCGCGTGCGTAGCGGTCGGCCTGGGCACGATCCTGGAACGTTCGGCCGCGGTGTTCGTGGTGGTCAAGCTGCTCGGAGCGGCCTACCTGGTGTGGCTCGGCATCCACGCGATCCTCCGGCGGAAATCGCTCGCCTCAGCCTTCGCCGCGGCAGCGGAGCCGCGGGAGGGCTGGCGGGCGCTGCGGGACGGCGTGGTGGTGGGGATCACGAACCCCAAGTCGTACATCTTGTTCGGCGCCATACTGCCGCAGTTCGTGAACCGCGGCGCGGGCTCCGTGCCGGGGCAGATGCTGCTGCTGGCCCTGGTGTCCGTGCTGATCGGCGCGGTGTCCGACTGCGCCTGGGGGTTCGCCGCGAGCGCGGTGCGGACCTGGTTCGCCAGCTCGCCGCGGCGGTTCGAGCTGGTCGGCGGGGCCGGCGGGCTGGCCATGATCGGCGTGGGCGTGACCGTGGCGATCACCGGCCGGAAAAGCTGAGAGTTACCCCCCATATCGGGCAGGTTTTCGCACCCGAAATGGAATGCGCCCGTTCGCGTGCCGTCGATGGCAGAGCGGCTCGGGCGGGGGTCACGAGGGCCTCGGCGGCAGCGGGCGGCGGGACTTGACCGGGCCGGTGGCGACCTCGGGCGGGGCCGGGGGCGGCTGCTTGTCCAGCGCGTCACCGGCGAGCTGGACCGCGGTCTCCAGCTGCACGTCCCGGTCGGCCGCGGCATCGTCCGGGGTGACCAGCACCTCCACGTCGGGGTCGACGCCGTGGTTCTCCACGTCCCAGCCGTAGGAGTCGAAGAAGAACGCGTACCTCGGCACGGTGATCGTGCTGCCGTCCACCAGCCCCTGGCGGCCCTCGATGCCGATCACGCCGCCCCAGGTGCGGGTGCCGACCACCGGGCCGAGGCCGAGCAGCTTGATCGCGGCGGTGACGATGTCCCCGTCGGAGCCGGCGAACTCGTCGGCTACCGTGACCAGCGGGCCCCGGCGCGCCTCCTGCGGGTAGGTTTCTGGCCGCAGCCAGCGGCCCAGGCCCCAGCCGACGACGCGCCGGGCCAGCTTCTCCACCACTAGCTGGGAGATGTGGCCGCCGCTGTTCCCGCGCACGTCGAAGATCAGCCCGTCGCGGCTCATCTCGGTGCGCAGGTCGCGGTGGAAATGCGCCCAGCCCTCGCCCATCATGTCCGGGATGTGCAGGTAGCCGAGCCGCCCGTCGCTGAGCTCGCGGACCAGCCGACGCCGGCTGGCCACCCAGTCCTGGTAGCGCAGCCGCCGGTCACCGTGCAGCGGCAGGACCACCACGCGACGGGTCCCGGATGGCGACCTGACGGTGAGCTCGACCGGCTTGCCCGCCGTGCCGGCCAGCAGCGGCCAGGGGCCGCGCCGCTCTCGCCGAGCACGCCGGTGACCGGGCTGCGCAGCCACGCCAGGCCGTCCTTGACCGGGCGAAGCCTGCGGTAGCGGGCCTCCTCCACCGGGACGGGCACCACCCGCCCGGCCAGGCCGTCCGGGTCCACGGTGACGACGGGCTCGTTGCTTCGGCGTCGTCGCCGTGCCCGGCGGGCAGCGGCCGCCCGTCCGGGACCGGGCCGAATGGCGACGGGGTCGGCGCCGCGAGCGGCACCAGGTAGGGCCGGCCGCCGAGCGGGAACGACAGGTCGAAGGTCTGCTCGTCGTACACCGGGTCGAAGCTGCGCTGGGACAGGAAGGCCAGGTAGAGCCCGTCGGCGGTGAAGACCGGGCTGGTGTCGGCGAACCGCCCGTGGGTCACGTCAAGGATCTCGAGGCCGGCGGCCCGCGCGATGCGGATCTGGGTGAGCGGGCGGCGCGTGGGCTGGGACCAGGCCAGCCAGGCCGAGTCCGGCGACCAGGACAGTCCCCCGATCACCCCGTCGTCGGCGGCGGCCAGCTCGGTGACCTGCCCGGACGCCACGCCGACGAGCAGGAGCCTGCCGTCGTGCGCGGCCACCGCGACCGTAGCCCCGTCCGGGGAAGCGGCCAGGCTGGTCACGTGCCCGAGGAGGCCTCCGGCGAGCCGGACGGGCTGGGTCTCGCCGGCCACGCTGGCGACTTCCAGCGCGTCGGGGCCGGACGCGTCGGTGACCCAGACCACCCGGCCGGTGTCGCCGAGTACCTTGGGCAGCCGGGCGCGGGCGGCCGGGTCGACGTGCAGCGCCCGGGCCGGGCCGTCCTTGTGCGTCAGCCAGTGCACCGTGCCGCGCACCTCGACCACGCTGGCCTGGCCGGTCCGGTCGCAGTCCAGGCTGCCCAGGTGGTCCTCGGCCGAGACCAGGCGCGGAGCGCGGGCCGCGGCCGGGGAACTGAGCGACACCTCGATCCGCCGCGGCGGCGCCTGGGGTGAGTCCAGGATCCAGATGTCGCCGGCCACGTGGTAGACGATCCGCTGCCCGTCGGTGGCCGGGTTCCTGGCGTACATCCCGTCGTGATCGGTGTGCCTGCGGATACCGCCGCCGTCCAGCGCGCAGGAATAGATGTTCCCGGTGCCCTCGTGATCGGACAGGAAGAACAGCCGGCCGCCGATCAGCATCGGGGCGCCGAGCTGCCCGCCCAGGCCCGAAAGCACCCGGGTGAACAGGGGATCCTCACCGGTGGCGATCCACAGCGGGCCGGCCCTGGTCCAGGCGATCCTGGCCCCGTCCCGGGAGAACCGCGGGTAGCTGACCGGCACGTCGTCGGCAGACAGCCGCCAGCCCCGGCCGCCCGCGGCCGGGGCCAGCCAGGCGTCGTCGCCGGCCACGAAGGTGACCAGATCGCCGTGGACGTGCGGGTAACGCAGGTAGCCGGATGACATCAGGCGGTGCCCCGCGGCGCCCGTGGTTCCCGTGGCGGCAGCGGCGGGCGGACCTTGGACGGGCCGGTCGCCGGGTCGGCAGGCACCTTCGGCGACTGCTTCTCCAGCGCCTCCAGCGCGAGGCGCACCGCCGTCTCCAGCTGCGGATCGTGGCCCGCGGTCCAGTCGTCCGGCGTGATCAGGACCTCCACGTCCGGCTCGACGCCGTAGTTTTCCACCCCCCAGCCGTACTCGTCGAACCAGAACGCGTACCTGGGCACGGTCATGTGGGTGCCGTCGGCCAGCTCGTGGCCGGGGATGCCCTCGATGCCGATCACGCCGCCCCAGGTGCGGGTGCCCACGACCGGGCCGAGTCCGAGCAGCTTGATCGCGGCGGTGACGATGTCGCCGTCGGAGCCGGCGAACTCGTCGGCCACGGTGACGACCGGTCCGCGCCGCCCGTCCTGCGGGTAGGACACCGGCTGGACCCAGCGGCCCTGGTCCCAGCCGATGACGCGGCGGGCCAGCTTCTCCACCACCAGCTGGGAGATGTGCCCGCCGCCGTTCCCGCGCACGTCCATCACCAGCGCGTCGAACCGCATCTCGGTGTGCAGGTCGCGATGGAAGTCGGCCCAGCCCTCACCGACCATGTTCGGGATGTGCAGGTAGCCGAGCCGTCCGTCGCCGAGCTCGCGCACCAGCCGGCGCCGCCCGGTCACCCAGTCCTGGTACCGTAGCCGCCGCTCGTCGCGCAGCGGCACGACCACCACGCGGCGGGTCTGCGACTGTGACGGCGGCCGCACCGTCAGCTCGACCGGCTTGCCCACCGTCCCGGCCAGCAGCGGCGCGGGGCCGAGCACCGGGTCGACCGGCCGCCCGTCCACCGCGACCAGCTCGTCACCGGGCCGGACCACCACCCCGGGCGCCTCGAGCGGCGAGCGCGCCCGCGGGTCGGACGACTCGCCCGGCAGCACCCGGTCCACCATCCAGCGGCCGGATCCGTCGCGGGAGATGTCGGCGCCCAGCTGCCCGACGGCCGCGGCCCCCCCGACCGAGGGGCGGAAGTCCTGGCCGGCCTTGACCAGGTAGGCATGCGACGTGCCCAGCTCGGCCACCACCTCCCACATCAGGTCGGTGAAGTCGTCCGCGCCGCGGACCCGGTCCAGCAGCGGCCGGTAGTCCTCGAGCACCGCGTCCCAGTCCACTCCGGACAGGCCCGGGGCCCAGAAGTCGCGCCGCATCAGCCGCCCGGCCTCGGTGTAGGCGTGCTGCCACAGCGCGACCGGGTCGGCGGTGAACCTGGCCCGGGACAGGTCGACGGTGACCGACTCGCCCGAATCGTGGTCGCCGGAATGCTCTGACGGCAGGACCCGCAGCTCCTCCCCGTCCCTGACCACCACCCGGGTACCGTCGCCGCTGACGTCGAACCAGTCGAGCTCGCCGGACAGTTCGGTGATCTCGCGCTTGCGCAGGTCGAAGGCCTCCAGGACCGGGCGCTCCGCATCGTCCTCGGGGCTGGCGGCGCCCTCGCCGAGCACGCCGGCCACCGGCTCGCGCAGCCAGGCCAGGCCGTCCTTCACCGCACGCAGGTTCGAGTACCTGGCCTCGACCACCGGGACGCCCACCACGCGGCCGGAGATACCTTCGGCATCCACGGACACCTCGGGCCGTTCGGACTCATCGTCTTTGTCCTGGTCCGTCTCGGCCGGGTCCTGGTTCAGCGGCCGGCCATCCGGCAGCGGCCCGAACGGCGAGGGGGTCTGCGCGGCCAGCGGCACCAGGTAGGGGCGGCTGCCGAGGGGGAAGGACAGGTCGAAGGTCTGCTCGTCGTAGACCGGGTCGAAGCTGCGCCGGGAGATAAACGCGAGGTAGAGGCCATCGAGGGTGAACACCGGGTCGGTGTCGGCGAACCGGCCGTCGGTCACGTCGATGATCGTGCCGTGCTGGCCCGGGGGGACGACTGTGCTCCCTCCCGGGGGGAACCCATCCCCCCGGACCCCCGTGGCAGACCCCCCCGCGGGGCGAGCGACCCGCGCCATCTTGATCCGGCGCAGCGGCTGCGGGCCGGGCTGGGACCAGGCCAGCCAGGCCGAGTCCGGCGACCAGGACAGTCCCCCGGCCACCCCGTCGTCGGACGCGGCCAGCTCGGTGACCTGCCCGGACGCCACGCCGACGGCCAGCACCCTGCCGTCGTGCGCGGCCACCGCCACGGTGGCCCCGTCCGGTGCGGCGGTCAGGATGTGCACCTGGCCGAGCAGGCCCTCGGCGATGACGCGGGTGCCGGTCTCGCCGGCGACGCTGGCGATCTCCAGCGCGTCGGGGCCGGACGCGTCGGTGACCCAGACCACCCGGCCGGTGTCGCCGAGTACCTTGGGCAGCCGGGCGCGGGCGGCCGGGTCGACGTGCAGCGCCCGGGCCGGGCCGTCCTTGTGCGTCAGCCAGTGCACCGTGCCGCGCACCTCGACCACGCTGGCCTGGCCGGTCCGGTCGCAGTCCAGGCTGTCCAGGTGGTCCTCGGCCGAGACCAGGCGCGGAGCGCGGGCCGCGGCCGGGGAACTGAGCGACACCTCGATCCGCCGCGGCGGCGCCTGGGGTGAGTCCAGGATCCAGATGTCGCCGGCCACGTGGTAGACGATCCGCTGCCCGTCGGTGGCCGGGTTCCTGGCGTACATCCCGTCGTGATCGGTGTGCCTGCGGATACCGCCGCCGTCCAGCGCGCAGGAATAGATGTTCCCGGTGCCCTCGTGATCGGACAGGAAGAACAGCCGGCCGCCGATCAGCATCGGGGCGCCGAGCTGCCCGCCCAGGCCCGAAAGCACCCGGGTGAACAGGGGATCCTCACCGGTGGCGATCCACAGCTTGCCGCGGGTGCCGCCACGGTAGCGCTTCCAGTACGCCATCTCGTTGTTCATCCGGCCGGCGAGCAGGGCGCTGCCCGCCTCCTCCAGGGCCAGGTCGGCCACCGGGCCGAACGGCAGCCGCCGGGGCGGCGAGCCCGCGAGCGGGACCGCGTAAGCCCAGGTCAGGAACGATTCGGGCTGACCGGTGGCGGTAACCGCGAGCACCTCGCCGTGCCGGGTCCAGCCGGTCACGCGGGTCCTGGCGTCGCCCCAGTAGGTGAGCCGCTCGGCCGCGCTGCCCTCGGTGTCGGTGGTGTAGACCTCCGGGGCGCCGTCCCGCCAGCTGGTCCAGGCGATTGTGGCGCCGTCGCGGGAGAACCGCGGGTAGCTCACCTGGGCGCTGTCGGCGGATAGCCGCCAGGCCCGGCCGCCGTCGGCCGGGGCGAGCCAGATGTCATCCTCGGATACGAAGACGAGCAGGTCACCGTGAATGTGCGGGTAGCGCAGGTATCCGGATGAAGTCACGCACGTCATCCTATGGGCTAGAGCCAGCCGCGTTCGGAAGCGATGCGGAGCGCTTCGGCACGGTTCCTGGCCCCGGTCTTCTGGATGCACGCGGACAGGTAATTGCGCACCGTCCCCTCGGAAAGGTACAGGTGGGCGGCGATCTCGGCGATGGTCCGGCCGTCCGCGGAGGCTTCGAGCACGTCGCGTTCGCGCGGGGTGAGCGGGTTGACCCCGTCGGCGAGCGCGGCGGCGGCCAGGTCCGGGTCGATGACCCGCTCGCCGGCCAGCACCCGGCGGATGGTCTGCGTGAGCTTGTCCGCCGGGGAGTCCTTGACCAGGAACGCGGAGACCCCGGACTCCATCGCGCGGCGCAGGAACCCGGGCCGTCCGAACGTCGTCAGGATCACGATCTTGGTGTCCGGGTTGTGCTTCTTCAGCGCCGCGGCGGCGGTCAGGCCATCCATGCCCGGCATCTCGATGTCGAGCACGGCCACGTCGGGTTTGGTGTTGCCGGCCGCCTCGACAACCTCGTCGCCCCGGCCAACCTGGGCCACCACCTTGATGTCGCCCTCGAACTCCAGCAGCGCGGCCAGCGCCTGCCTGATCATCACCTGGTCCTCGGCGAGCAGCAGCCGGACCGGCTCTTCCGGAGTCATGGCCCGCACGTATGGCCGGTCTCGGGCATGGCGTGCACGGGCACGGTCGCGGTGAGGCGGAAGCCGTGGCCGGGAGCGGCCGGCCCGAGGGAGAGGGAACCGCCGACGGCGGACAGGCGTTCGGACACGCCGCGCAATCCGCTTCCGCTCGGGTCAGCCGGGTCCCGGCCGGCGGGGATGTCCGGGTCCTGGGCGGCGAAGCCGCGGCCGTCGTCGGTGACCTCGAGGGACAGCTCGCCGTCCTTCCCGGTGAGCCGGATCCGGCAGTGCCGGGCGCGGGAGTGGCGGATCACGTTGGTGACGGCCTCGCGCAGGCACCAGGCCAGCACGGCCTCCGTGTCCGGGTCGAACGTGCCCGAGCGGAGCGTCAGCTCGGGATCGTCGTCGAGCCCGACGCCGGCCGCCTCGAGCACGTTGCGCGCCGTGATGATCTCGATCGCGAGCGTCGGCCGGCGGTAGCCGCTGACCGCCTCCCTGATGTCGTGCAGCGTCTGCCGGCTGACCCGGCCGATGTCGCCGAGTTCGGTGAGCACCGCGTCACGTTCGGCCGAGGACGGCAGCCTGGCCAGGCGCTTGGCGGCCAGCTCGGACTTCAGCGTGATCATCGACAGCGACTGGCCGGTCAGGTCGTGCATGTCCCGGGCCAGCCGCAGCCGTTCCTCGTTCGCGGCCAGCCGGGCGACGGTCCCGCGGGCCAGGGCCAGCTCGTGCATCAGGGTCATCTGCAGCCGGAACCCGATCATGGCCAGGCCGATGAGCACGACGGGCAGCAGCACGGCCAGCGTGGTACCGATGTCGAGATGGCTGATCCAGCAGGAGAACAGGTACGCGACCCCGACGGCCAGGACGCCGAGGAAGGCCCGGCCCCGGCTGGCCACCGACGCGAGTACCATGCCGGTCGCGGCGGACACGTAGATCCACAGCGGCGCCCAGCCCTTGCCGTATATCACGCAGGCCAGCACGGCCAGCACGGCGATGGCCACCAGCCCGGCCAGCGCCAGCCGGGGCCGGTCTTCGTGGTACATGAGCAGCGGCATGTAGATGACGCAGAAGGCGACGACGATGACCAGGCCGCCGGCGATCCAGAGGACTCCGCCGTGGTGGAACAGGTCGATGACGGGTGAGATCAGGTAGATGAGCCAGACGCCCGAGAACAGCCAGCGCCAGTGGCTCCCGGTACCGGGCGTATCCGGCTCGAGCGTGGCGGTGCTCAGCAGGCTGGCCCGGCGCCGCGCCGTGGCGGCCTGGACCCCGCGGATCCCCTGGCCCCCTCCCGTGGTCCGACCTGTGGCGGTCCCGGTGGATTTTATCGCCATCGCGCTCTCACCTCACCTTCTATGCTGCCACTTTTCCGCTGGTTTACCTGCCCTGGCACCCGGCCGGGCCCCCGAGCGGCCGGCCGGGCACCTGACGGTTCTCCGGTCAGACGTTCTCGGCGGCGGAGCGCACCGCGACGACGGCCAGGGCGGTGAAGATGCCGAGCCAGATCACCAGGCCGGCGGCCAGGGCCGCTGACACCGAGGCGCCCTGGATCACGTCGGTGCCGATCTTCACCGCCTCGTAGGTCGGGGTGAACTCGCCGATGTGGCCGAGGAAGCCGGCCAGCGGGAACCACAGGCCGCCGAGGATGGCGAAGGCGAAGTACACGATGAGCGTGACCGGCTGGACCTGGTCCGGCGGGAACCGGTAGCCGACGGCCACGGCCAGCGCGGCGAAGATCGTCGAGCCGAACCAGACCGTGATCGCGATCACCGGCCACTCCCAGCCCGGGAGGTGGACGCCGCCGTAGAAGCGGCCGAGCAGCAGCACGATCACGATGGCCGGTACCGTGGTCGCCATCGACACGAGCACCTTGCTGACCACGTAGGCGTTGGCCGGCAGCGGGGTGAGCCTGAGCTGGCGGATCCAGCCGTCCTTCTTCTCCTGGGAGATGCGCTGCGCGTTGCCGTTCAGCGTGCCGCTGAAGGCGCCGAGCGTGGCCATCGCGATCATGTAGTACGCCCCGAACGTGACGCCGTAGGCGGTCGTTTTCACGCTCCGCGCGATGATGAGGTAGATCACGACCGGGAAGGCCACCGTGAAGATGAAGTAGCGCTTGTTGTGCATGAGCCGCATGAGTTCGGCCTTGGTGAGGGCCAGTGTGCCGGCCATGTCAGTTCCTCTCCCCTGCGTGCGCGTTTGGGTTGGTGGCGTCGGTGTGCCCGTTGGTTCGGTCGTCTTCCGCGGTGATGGCGAGGAAGGCCTGCTCGAGGCCGAGGCTGGTGACCTCGATCTCGCGCGGCCGGTAGCCGGCGTCGAGGATGGCGTAGAGCGTGGCGTCGGAGTCGCTGGACTGGATCTGCACCACGTCGCGCCGGACCTCGAGGTTCACCAGTCCGGGCAGGCCGAGCAGGAACGGCTCGTCCACCCGGTCCAGCCGGAAGGACAGCCGCCTGGCACCGGCCCGCGCCTTGATATCGGCGGGCGTGCCGTCGGCCAGTAGCCGGCCCCGGTTGATGACCAGGATCCGGTCCGCGGCCTGGTCGGCCTCCTCGAGGTAGTGCGTGGCGAACAGCAGCGTGCGCCCCTCGGCGACCTCTTCCTTCATGCTCGACCAGAACAGCCGGCGGGTCTCCACGTCCATCGCCGCGGTCGGCTCGTCCAGCACGATCAGCTCGGACTTGCCGCAGATGGCCAGCGCGAAGCGGACCCGCTGGGTCTGGCCGCCGGACAGCCGGTCCACCCGCTGATCGGCGAACTGGGCGATGCCGGCTCGCTTGAGCGTGGTGTTCACCGGTTCCGGCCTGGGGTGCAGGCGGGTCACCAGGGTCACGAGCTCGCGCACCGTCACCTCGGGCATCAGGCCGCCGGACTGGAGCATGGCGCCGACCCGGCCGGACTTCACGCCCGTGTACGGGTCGGAGCCGAACATCTGGATCTTGCCGCTGGTCGGCTTGCGCAGCGCCAGCAGCATGTCAAGAGAGGTGGACTTGCCCGCTCCGTTCGGCCCGAGCAGGGCGACGGTCTCCCCCGCCCGCAAATCGAGGGTCAGCCCGTCGACGGCACGCAGCCGCCCGTAGTGCTTGGACACGTTCTCGAACGAGACCACCGGCGTGCCGCCATGGCTGGCCCCGTAGCCCGTGGTGGGCGTCGTGGCGACGGTGGGCGTGATGGCGGCGGTGGGCGTGGTGGCGACGGTGGGCATCATGGCGACGGTGGGCGTGGTGGCGGCGGTGGGCGTGGTGGCGGCGGTGGGCGTGGTGGCGGCGGTGGGCGTGGTGGCTGGGCCGGCGAAAGCGCCGTAACCCGCTTCATACTGGCTCATCTAGTTCCCCTGTTTCAGCCTGGTCCGGCCGGGTTTCCCGGCCCTGACCCCCTGCGCTCCCATACCACCATCCGGGCGGCCGGGGGCAGTAGTGCCGTCCCTCAGGAACCTCCCATGACATGCGTCATCCCCGGTGGGGTGACACGCAGTGCCCGGCGTCGCCCGGGTGAACGGATGGTGACGGGGTGTTGAAATCCCGGCGGCAGGCGGTTCCGGCGGTCAAGGTTGGCCGGATACCGACGCTGAGCGGTCAGGGTTGGCCGGATACCGACGCTGGACGGCCAGGGTTGGCCGTCATCGAGCCTCGGCTGGTTGGCTTTCGGCCCGTCCGGCCTCCGCTATGGCCCGACTGGCCACTATAATCCCACATGTAACACATTTCGTATATTTATTCGGTGCAACGAAAGTTAACGCGGAGGATTCGGCTTCCGGGGAGGAAATGGGACCCTATGCGGTACCAAAGTCTCCCCAGAGCCCATTTCCTCCCCAATAATTCGTGCGGGAGGGTTTACCGCGGGTCGCTTTCGTACTACTACGCCGCAGCCGCCACTCCACGAACAAACGCATTAGGTCCGCAGCCGCCCGGATGGCAGGCAAACGCCGGCCCTACCCGAATCGAAGCGCCATGACCTGCGCGGGCGGCGACGGGAAGCGCGAGCCACGGGAAGCGGCGCGAGCCGCCGGGAAGGTGGCGTCGCGTCGCGGGCCGTTTCAGCGGCCGGCGGCGTAGCCCTGCATGCCGCGAGGGTTGGCGGCGGCGTACAGGACGCCGTTGCGGCGGGCCACCGCGCTGACGCGTCCGAGTGACCAGGCGGGACGGACGTTGACCAGATGGCCGCGGCGCTGCAGCTCCTCGATCACGGCCGGGCTCATCCGCGACTCCACGTCGAGCACGCGGGGTTGCGCCTGGCGGGGGTAGAACGACGACGGCATGTGCGCGGAGTGGAACGCCGGGAAGTCGATCGCCTGCTGAAGGTTCATGCCGAACTTCAGGTGGTTGAGGAAGAACAGCAGGGACCACTGATCCTGCTGGTCGCCGCCGGGCGTGCCGAACGCCAGGTATGGCTCGCGGTCCCGCAGCACCAGGCTCGGGGTGAGCGTGGTGCGCGGCCGCTTGCCCGGCGCGAGCGTGGCGGGCAGCCCTGGGGTGAGGGTGAACATCTGGGCCCGGGTGCCGAGGCAGAACCCCAGTCCGGGGATGACCGGCGAGGACTGCAGCCAGCCGCCGCTCGGCGTGGCCGACACCATGTTGCCGAACCGGTCGGCCACGTCGAGGTGACAGGTGTCGCCGGCCCGGTAGCTCGAGGCAGCCGGGCCCGCGGGCCCGGTGGTGCGCATGGTCGGCTCGCCGGTACCCGGGTCCAGCCGCGGCGCGGGCGGCTCCACGTCCATGATGGGCGACACGCTCCCGTCGTCGCCGGTTCCGGCGAGCGTGCCGGTGACGAACGCAGGCAGCCGAGGCGGGCGGCCCTCCGGGGCGCCGGGGCGTAGTTCGGCCGACGCCTCGGCCCCCGCCAGCCGGCGCCTGTCGTCGGCGTATTCGGCGGACAGCAGCGCCTTGACCGGCACGTCGGTGAAGTCGGGGTCGCCGTACCAGGCCTCCCGGTCGGCGAAGGCGAGCTTGCCGCACTCGGTCACGGTGTGCACGAAATCGGCGCTGCCCGGGCCCATGGCGGCCAGGTCGAAGCCGTCGAGCAGCGCGAGCTGCTGAAGGAACACCGGCCCCTGGCCCCACGGCTTGGTCTTGCACACGGTCAGGCCGCCGATGTCGTAGGTCAGCGGCTCCTCGAGCCGCGGGTGCCAGCCCGCCAGGTCGGCGTAGCAAAGCAGCCCGCGGTGCGGCCGACCGGTCACGTCCATGACCTCGGCGGAGGCGACGTAGGCGGCGATCCTCTCGGCGACGAAGCCCTCGTAGCAGGCCCGCCTGGCCGCCTCGATCTGCTCGTCGCGGTCGCGGCTCGCCGCTTCGGCCTCGTCGAGGATGCACCGGTAGGTGGCGGCCAGCGCGGGGTTGGCGAACAGCGAGCCCGGCGCGGGCACCTGGCCGCCCGGCAGGTACACCTCGGCCGAGCCCGGCCAGTGGTCCCGGAACAGCTCGGCCACGCTGGCGATGCCCCAGCTGATCGCGGGCAGCAGCGGGTAGCCGCCGGCCGCGTACCCGATCGCGTAGCCCATCACGTCCCGCAGCCGGAGCGTGCCGAACTCCCGCAGCAGCAGCATCCAGGCGCCGAACGCGCCGGGCACGCAGGCGGCGAGCAGCCCGCTGCCGGGCACGAGGTCAAGCCCGAGTTCGGCAAACGCCTCCGGCGTGGCGGCGGCCGGGGCGGTCCCCTGCCCGCAGAGCACGAAGGTCTCGCCGCGCCCGGCGTGATGGGCGATGACCGGGACCTCCCCGCCGAGCCCGTTCAGGTGCGGCTCCACCACCTGGAGCACGAGGCCGGCGGCGACGGCCGCGTCGAACGCGTTGCCGCCGTACTCGAGTACCGCCTGGCCGGCCGCCGAGGCCAGCCAGTGTGTCGAGGCCACCATGCCGAACGTCCCGGCAAGTTCCGGCCTGGTAGTGAATTCCGGAATTTCGCCCATGACCCGATCCTCTCATCACGCCGCGGGGGGCCGGGATCCGGTGGCGGGAGCCTCGGGTAACGTCTGCCCCATGGATCTCTCCCCCCGGGTGCGCGCTGTCTGCGATCTGGACGTCTCCGAGGTACGCGAATCCGCGGGACGGCACGAATACGACGGCAGGCCGCAGGACTTGTCTCCGGCCGGCGTCCGCGCCGGGCTCGCCCGGCTGGCGGCGGCGCGTGCAGACGGCGAGCGGCTGGCCGACGCGCACGACGAGGCTCACCTGTCCGCCGCCGAGGAGCAGAAGCGGGTGACCTACGGCGAGCTCGAGCTGCACCGCAGTAACCCGATCATGCATCTCGCCGAGTTCGACCTGGCCTGCTACGACCGGGACTACGCCCCCCAGGAGGTACGCGACGCGGCCCGGGCCGAGCACCTCGCGGCCTGGCCGCGGGTGGCCGACGCGGCCATCGCCGCACTCGACCAGGTGAGCGCCCCGGTCGCGGCGGCACTGCTCGGCGGCATACGCGGCCTGACGGCCGGGCTCACCGCGCGGCCGGGTGTTCCGGAGGAGACGGTGGCCGCCGCGCGGGCCGCGCACGCGCGCCTGGTCGCGCACGTGGAGCACGCGGCGGCGGCCGGCGATCCGGATCCGGCGCTCGGCGGTCCCGGGCTCGCCGCCCTGATGAGCCGCGCCGAGGCCATGCCGGTCGACCTGGGCAGGCTGGCCGGGCAGGCCGACGCCGAACGGGACCGGCTGCACGCCCTGCTCGCCGACGGGTGCGCCCGGATCGAGCCCGTCCGAGGAGCCCGGGGAAGCCGGCCCGCGCTCGACGTGGCCCGCGAGCTGGTCCGGGACCATCCCGACGGGGCAGGCGTGATCGATGCGGCCCGGCTGTGGACCGAACGGGCCATCGAGTTCACTCGCGACCGTGACCTGGTCCCCTACCACGACGGGGTGTGCCTGGTTGGCCTCGCGCCCGAGTCGCGGCGGTGGGCGATGGCGATGATGTCCTGGGCCGCTCCTGGTGAACCGGAAGGCCCGTCGTGGTACCACATCACGCCGCCGGAGGACTCCTGGCCGGAACGGGAGAAGGAGGAGTGGCTGGAGGTGTTCAGCCACACGACGCTGCCCGGTATCACCCTGCACGAGGTGGCGCCCGGGCACTTCTCCCACGGCCGCGCGATGCGGCACCTGACCTCCGAGGTCAGGCGGACCCTGCAGTCCAGCGCGTTCATCGAGGGCTGGGCGCACTACGCCGAGGAGGTGTGCGTGGAGGAGGGGTTCGGCGCCGACGACCCGCGGATCGGTGTCGGCGTCTGGCTGGAGGCGCTGGTGCGGGTAACCAGGCTGGCCTGCGCCATCGGCGTGCACACGGCCGGGATGACGATCGACGACGCGGCGCGCCGGTTCGAGGCGGACACCCACCTGTCCGGGCCCGCGGCGCTGTCCGAGGCCAGCCGGGCCACGTTCGACCCGACCTATGGCCGGTACACCTGGGGCAAGCTGGAGATCCTCAAGCTCCGCGAGCGGGCCAGGAAGACCTGGGGAAACGGCTTCACCCTGCAGCGTTTCCACCGGGCGATGCTGGACCTCGGGTCCCCGCCGCTCGGCCTTCTCGGCACCGCCGTTGACCGCGGCTGATGGCCGGTTTCCGGGGCGGTAACCTGTGACCATGCGCAGACTGAGGTCGGTCCTCGGGATGGCGGGCGCGGGCTTGCTGGCCGCGCTCGCGGTAACCGGGTGCGCGTCGGCCAACGCCGCGTCGTCGATCGTCATCGCCAGCGCGTACGTGCCGCAGCCGACCATGCCGGGGATGACGGTCGCCTACCTCGACATCCGCAACAACGGCCCCGCCGACGAGCTGATCTCCGCGCAGACCAGCGTCGGCGGCAAGGTGCAGCTGCGCGCCCCGGTGAGCCAGCACGCGGGCACCCTGACCATGCGCACCGTGCCGGACATCCGGCTGCCCGCTCACTCGATGACGCTGCTCAACCCGGACTCCTTCCACCTGCTGATCACCGGTGCCGGAGCCATGCACGACGGCAAGGACATCATGCTGCGGCTGACCTTCGCCAAGGCCGGCACGGTCACGGTCATCGCCATGGTCACCAACCCCGAATCCGGCGGCAGCAGCTACTTCCTCAACTGAGCAGGGCCTGGCGGGTCAGCGGCAGCCTGGCCCGGGTGTCCTCGTCCCGCGGCGTGTAGATGACGATGCGCGCCTCGGACAGCAGGATGTCGAACCGGCTGTTGATCAGGGACGCCGGAAGCGGCTCGAGCGAGCGGACGATCTCGCGGACGGCGTCGGGCACCGCCTGGCGCGCGCACTCGGGCCGCAGCGGCGTCGCCTCGGCCAGCCGGTACAGGTGCTCGCGCTCCGCCCGGTCCAGCCGGAGCGTCCGGGCCACCGCGTCCAGCACCTGGGTGCTGGCGTTGATCTGGCGGCCCTGCTCCAGCCAGGTGTACCAGGTGACGCCGACCCCGGCCAGCAGCGCCACCTCCTCGCGCCGCAGCCCCGGCGTCCGGCGCCGGGAACCGCGCGGCATGCCGAAGTCACCAGGGCTGAGCCGGGCGCGGCATGCCTTGAGAAACTCGCCGAGCTCCGCCCGCCGGCGCTCACCCGCGTACCGCGCTGCCCCGTCTTTCGGTTCGTACCTGGCCAAGGTCTCTTCCCATCACCGAATCTGCCCCGGCCCAAACCTAGCGGCCCCGGCTGACATTTCCGGGGCCTGCGTGCTGGGCGGTCCAGGCGACGGGGAGGCGCTTGACGCCACGCTGGAAGTTGGAGCGCAGGTAGGACGGCGTTCCGGCGTAGCCGAGCGCGGACGTCCGCGCCAGCACCTCGGCGAACAGCGCGCGCATCTGGCTCCGGGCCAGGTGAGCGCCCAGGCAGAAGTGCGGCCCGTGGCCGAACACCAGGTGCGGGTTGGGCTGGCGGCGGATGTCGAAGCGGTCGGGTTCGGCGAAGACGGCCTCGTCGCGGTTGGCCGAGGTGAAGGAGACCACCACCTTTTCTCCCGAACGGATGGGCTGCCCGCCTAGCTCACAGTCCTCCGCGGCGGTACGGCGAAACGTCATCACCGGCGTCCACCAGCGCAGCATCTCGTCCACCGCGACGGGCAGGAGCGCCGGTTCCGCGCGCAGCTCGGCCTGGGACCGCGGGTGCTCGAGCAGCGCGATGCACGCGCCTGGCAGGCCGTTGCGCAGCGTCTCGTTGCCGGCCACGGCGAACAGCCAGAACATGTTCTCGAACTCTGCCGCGGAGACGCCGCCCTCGTCGGACTGGGCCAGCAGGATGGACATCACGTCGTCCCCCGGGCGGCGGCGCTTCTCCTCGGCCAGCAGGTGGGCATAGGCGTACAGGTCGGGCATGCCGTCGCGGGTGCGGGGGTCGGGCATCCGGCCGCCGGCGTCCGGGACCGGCCGGACCGACAGCGCCTCGGCGGCCATGGGCGTGCCCTGGGCCGGGTCGAACTCGGCCGAGGAGGCGTAGTCGGGGTCCTGGTAGCCGATGACCCGGTTGGACCAGTCGAACAGCAGCCAGCGGTCCTGCTCGGGAACGCCGAGGACGTCGGCCAGGGCGAGCAGCGGGAGGTCGGCGGCCACGTCCTTGGCGAAGTCGCACTCTCCCCGCGGGCCGGTGAACACGCGGTCGCAGATGGCCCTGGCGTGGCCGCGGATGCGGTCGGTGAGCTGGGCGACCGCCCGCGGCGTGAACGACCGGCTCAGCAGGCGGCGCAGCCGGGAATGCTCCGGGGGGTCCATGTTCAGCATCATCCGCCGCACGTAGCTCAGCGCCTGCGGCGTGGCCGGGTCCCTGATCTGGGTCGCGCCGAGCGCCGAGGAGAACAGCCGCGGCCGCTTCAGCACCGATTCCACGCCGGCGTGCCTGAGCACCAGCCAGAAGCCGGGGCCTTCCGGCCAGCCCAGCACCGGGATCTCGGGCACCCACGCCACCGGGGTGTCGCGGCGCAGCCGGGCCAGGACCTCGAAGGGCACCCCGGCCACGTACGTGGCCGGGTCGAAGACGACCTCGGCGTCCGGCCGGGCCGGTCGCGCTGCCGTGGTCAATCGCGCCCCAGGAAATCCTCGATGGAGGTCGCGAGCGATACCGGCAACTCGAACATCGGGTAGTGCCCGGCGTCGGGGAGAATGGTCATCTCGGCCTCGGGAAAAGGAAGGTGTAGCTCGACCGGTCCAGGAAGTCCGGCAGCGAACCCCAGCCGCGGGCTGAGCCGAACCATCCGTGCACGGCCAGCACGTGGTGGTCGCCCGACCCGATGCTCAGCTGGGATCTCGCCATTCCGCTCCTCCCGTTTCAGCGTCCGTCGCTACCCTGCAGCAGACTCTAGCGAGCCGGTACGGCCTCCGCCATGGCCAGCGGCGACGCCGGGACGACGCGGGCCGCGTCACGGCCGCCGCGCAGCGCCAGCAGCGCGCAGGCCAGGACCGCGCCGCCGGTCGCGACCAGTACCGCAGGCACCAGCATGCTTGCCGGGCCGGGCTCAGGGCAGCGCGATGAGCAGGAAGGGGACGGCCACGGTCACGCCGTCGGCCACGCGCAGGATCATCCGCACCACGGGCACCGAACCGGCCTGCGCCCGGGGGAAATCCGACCGGGGTTCGGCCGCGATGGCCAGGATGACCAGGGACAGCGCGAACCAGGCCAGGATGGCACGCCGCCAGTTGCGCACCCGCCAGCCGGCTATGCGCTGGCGTAGCGGTGCCCGCGGGCGCCAGGCGATGCCGCCCATGCCGTAGCCGCGTTCCGGCCAGACCTGCTCGCGCATCATGGACCCTCCCCGAGCTTCTGCCTAATAGGAGGCGGCGCCCGCGCGGTTGATACGCGGCCTGCACCTCAGTTTGCCCTCCGCCCTCTCGCGATATATCGTGCTAGGTACTTGGGATTCCCCGTTCTTCCTACGGAGGGCACGATGGCTACCGGATACAACGTGCGCGTCGGGGACGCCGATCGGGAAGCAGTGGCCGCTCAGCTGCGCGAACACTACGCCGACGGGCGGCTTACGCTCGAGGAACTCAACGAGCGCCTCGACCAGGCTTTCGCGGCCAAGACCAAGGCCGACCTGAACACCGTGATGCGCGACTTGCCGCAGGCGGCGCGCCCGGGCGCTGGCATGCCGTACGGGGGCACGGCGTGGCAGGGAGCGGCCCCGATGGCACCCCGGCCGGATCAGGACTACCGCAACGGGGGCTGGGGCGGGAGCCAGCGACAGTGCGGGGGATCCGGCCTGTTCGCGCCGCTGATGGGGCTGGCCTGGCTCGCCCTCATCCTCGGCAGCATGTTCCTGTTCGGCCTGAACGGCGACAGGCCGCTGGCGATCGTCCTGCTCATCGCGGCACTGGCGCTGGTTAAGCGGCTCTTCGGGCTGTTCGGGATCGGACGGCGGCGCGGCTACCGCGGGCCGCGTGGTCCGCGGGGACCGCGTGGACGGCGCCGCTATTGATTCTCGCCACCTCCGGCTTCCGCGCCGGGCCGCCTCGACTTATCGTTGAAGTGTGAGGCAATCGGCCTGGCAGATTCTGGGAGCCGATGACAAGACGCTATGACGTTCGAACCGGAATGGTAGACGAAGACCCCGACGCGGGGCCGCCCCGCGAGGGATTGGTGCCGGGCTGGCGCGTGCCGGGCCGGACCCGGTATGACTACGACCTTCGCATCGGCGATGCCGAGCGTGACGCCGCCATGGCCCAGCTGCGTGAGCACTTCGTCGCGGGCCGGCTCACCTTCGACGAGCTGACCGAGCGGATCGACGCCGCCCTCACGACGAAGACCCAACGCCAGATCGACCACCTGATGGCCGACCTCCCCCGGCCGCCCAGGGCTGCCCGCGCCGACGGGCCGGCCCCGGCTCCGGACGCGGCCCGGTTCCTCGTCCTCGCGATGCTGCTCTTCGCGCTCGCCACCTGGGTACTGATCATGGCCTGGATGTCCAGGCACGCATACGTCTACGGGGGGTATCCCCACTACCCGTCGCCCCCCGGTAACCCGTAGCCGGTCCCGGTGCGCGTGTCAGGCGCGCCGGCGTCAGGCGCTGGCCAGGACGCGCAGCGGGACGACCAGGTACCGGTAGTCCGGGGCTGAGTCGTCGCCGGCGCCAGCGCTGCCGGTGATCAAGGCCGGCTTGGTCGGGCTGGTGAACTGCAGCTGGATCCTCGCCTCGTCGGGGACAGGCGTCCCGCCGTTCTCGGCGTTCTGAGCGCCCTCGGTCTTTCCGGCGCCCTGGGCTTTCCCGGTGCTGTGGGGCTTGTCCGCGCCGGCGGCCGCGATCAGGGCCGCGCCGAGGCCGTCCATCAGGTAGTGCGGGCTGAACGCGATCGCCGTTTCCGCGCCGGAGAAGTCGGCGTCGACCGTCTCCCGAGCCCGTGCCTGTCCCTCGGTACCCGCCTCGATGGTGACCTGCCCGCGGCCGAACGACAGCCGCACCGAGCTGCCCCGCTCGGCGACCAGCGCCACCCGCTTGACCGCCTCGGCCAGCGGGATGGCCGGCATCTCGCCGCGGCTGCCGAAACCCTCCGGGAACCGCGACATGTACTTGATGTACTCCCCCGCGATCAGGCGGGTGGTCAGCCGGCGGCCGCCGGACTCGAACCCGATCATCGCATCGGCCGCGCGCAGCGAGTCAGAGCCGCCCGGCTCGCCGCGCGTCAGAATCCGGACGAGCTCGCCCGGCGTCATCATCCGCGCGGCGTCGGACAGCGTCCTGGCCGGCACGAGCAGCGTGCCGCGCGTGCCCGGGTGAGCCGGATTCCAGCCGAGCTCACGGATGGCGAGCCGGTACCTGTCGGTGGCGACCAGCCTGATCATGTCGTCGTTGATCTCCAGGTTGACCCCGGTGATGACCGGCAGCGTGTCATCGCGGCTGGCCGCGGGCGCGACCTGGCCGACCGCGGTGGCGAGCACGCCGCCATCGACGGTGCCGTCCAGCCGGGGCAGCTCCGGCAGCCGCGGATACTCCCTGACCGGCAGGGTCACCAGAGTGAAGGACGCCGGGCCGCAGGTCACGATCACATCGTCCTTCTCCTGGTCCACTTCGACCGGGCGCGGCGGCAGGCTCCTGGTGATCTCGGCCAGCAGCCGCCCCGGCACCAGCACGGTGCCGCCCTCGGCCACCTCCGCGTCCACCTGGATCCGGGCCGACACCTCGTAATCGAAGCAGGAAAGGGTCAGGACGCCCGGCGATGCCTCGAGCAGCAGCCCGGACAGGATGGGCAGCACCGGCCGGGTCGGCAGCGAGCGCGCCACCCAGGCCACCGCATCAGCCAGCACGTCCCGTTCGACGATGAACCGCATTTCCCCGCCGCCTCCATCCCGCGTACGCCACCCTCCGAGGGCTGCCTCATATGCATACTCGCACGAGACACTGACATTCCGGGGCGCCGAACCTATGCGCGGTTCCTCGTCGGTTTCGGCTGCTGTGACGGTAAAACCCGAATAAGGATCGATGCCCGCGGCCCGGCGGCGGAGCCGCCGCTCAGGTGATCAGGCAGGGGGCGCGGAATCCAGGGTGGCCTGGACCGCCTTGGCCAGCGCCCGGGCCGATTCCGCGGTGAGCTCGACCGCGACCCGCGCCGACGGGCCGGCGCCCGGGTCGAGGAAGTCGATGTTGAGCGTGTGCTCGGCCTGCGCGTGCACCGGATGGTCGAAGTAGACGCTCGCGTCGGTAAGCCGGAACCAGCCGGACGGCCCCTTGCCGCTGCCGCTGATCGCGACCTTCTCCGTCAGGTACGTGCACATGCGCGACTCCTCTCTTACCGGTCTTACAGGTAGCTGCCGAAGAAGGCCCAGATGCGCTGCCAGGCGTCCACGGCCGCCTCGGACCGGTAGCTGGGCCGGTCCACCTGCATGAAGGCATGGCCGGCGCCGTCGTAGCTGCGGAACTCATAGGTCTTGCCGTGCGCCTTGAGCGCCTGCTCAAGCTCGGCGACCTCCGCCGGAGACGGCGCGGTGTCCTCCCGGCCGAACAGGCCGAGCAGCGGGCAGGACACGTCGCCGGCCCGCTCCACCAGGGGCGGGACGCCGTGCAGCGGATGCCCCTCGGGCGGTGGCTTGACGACGGCGCCGCCGTAGCAGTCCACGGCCGCGTCCAGCGGCAGGCTGACCGCGGCCAGGAACGCCTGCCGGCCACCCGAGCAGTGGCCGATCACGCCGACCTTGCCATTGGAGTTGGCCAGCCCGCGCAGGTACGCCGCCGCGCCCGCCACGTCGCCGGCGACCCGTTCGTCCGGGATGGGGATCGCGCCGGACGCTCGCGCCGCCGCCATCGCGTCGTCTGGGGCCGCCCCGGGCGCCTCGCGGTGGTACAGGTTCGGCATCACCGCGCTGAGCCCGCCGGCCGCGAACGCCCGGGTGAACTCCTTGGTCTGGCGGTCGTAGCCGGGCAGATGGTGGATGACCACCACGCCTGCGACCGGGCCGTCCCGCAGCGTCCGGGCTGAGTACGCCTCGATCGCGTCGCCGTCGTGCCCGATGATCGTTACGGTCTCGGCCAGCATCGCATCGTACATCGCCCGTCCTTCCTCGTGCCGTGCACAGCCGGCACCATGGTTTCACGGGGCCGCCGGCCCGGCAGCGGCGGGAGGTGAAAGACTTCGGCCATGACCTATGTCGCTGCCGATGATCGTTATAGCAGGCTCCCCTACCGCCGCTGCGGGCGCAGCGGGATCATGCTGCCGGAGGTGTCCCTCGGGCTGTGGCAGAACTTCGGCGACGGCAAGCCCCTGGAAGACCAGCGGGCCATCCTGCGCCGGGCGTTCGACCTGGGGGTGACGCACTTCGACCTGGCCAACAACTACGGACCTCCGTACGGCTCCGCCGAAATCAACTTCGGCCGGATCATGCGCGAGGATCTCCGCTCATACCGCGACGAGCTGATCATCTCGACCAAGGCCGGCTATGACATGTGGCCGGGCCCCTACGGCGACCACGGCTCGCGCAAGTACCTGCTGGCCAGCCTGGACCAGTCGCTGCGCCGGATGGGCCTGGATTACGTCGACATCTTCTACTCGCACCGCTTCGACCCCGATACGCCGCTGGAGGAGACGATGGGCGCGCTGGACACCGCCGTCCGGTCGGGCCGGGCGCTGTACGCCGGCATCTCCTCCTACTCGGCCGAACGGACCCTCGACGCGATCACGCTGCTCAGGCAGATGGGCACGCCGCCGCTCATCCACCAGCCCTCGTACTCGATGCTGAACCGGTGGATCGAGGGCGGCCTGCTCGACGTGCTCGGCCGCGAGGGCGTGGGCTGCATCGCCTTCTCGCCGCTGGCCCAGGGCGTGCTGACCGGAAAGTACCTGGGCGGGGTGCCGGCCGGCTCCCGGGCCACGCTGGACGGCTCGCTGTCGGCCGACCAGATTTCCGAACGGACCTTGGTGCACGTCCGCGCGCTGGCCGAGATCGCCTCGTCGCGGGGCCAGTCCCTGGCCCAGCTCGCGCTGTCCTGGGCGCTGCGCGACCAGCGGGTGACCTCGGTGCTCATCGGGGCCAGCAGCGTCGCGCAACTGGAGGAGAACCTCGCCGCGGCCGGCCGCAGCACCTTCACCGAGGAGGAACTGGCCGCGGTCGACCGCCACGCCGTGGAAGCCGGCATCAACATCTGGGCCGCCAGCAGCGCCCACTGAGGTCTCAGGAGGATAGGTAGCGGCCGAACCAGGTGAAGATCTTCTGCCAGCCGTCGACCGCGGCTTCCGGGCGGTAGGCGGCCCGGTTCACCGAGAAGAACGCGTGGCCCGCGCCCTCGTAGCTGTGGAACTCGTAGCTCTTGCCCTGCGCCTTCAGTTCCTCCTCGAGCTCGCTGACCTGCTCGGGCGAGGGGTACTGGTCGTCCGCGCCGAACAGGCCGAGCAGCGGGCAGGACAGGTCCTTGGTGAGGTGCTTGATGGGGCCGGCCTTCAGCGGCATGCCCTCCGGCGGGGTGCCGGTGACGAACGCGCCGTAGCAGTCGACGGCCGCGTCGAGCGGGAGGCTGCACGCGGCCAGGAAGGACTGCCGGCCGCCCGAGCAGTAGCCGATGACGCCGGCCTTGCCGTTGGAGCTGCTCAGGCCGCGCAGGTACGCCGCCGCCCCGGCCACGTCCCCGACCAGCCGCGCATCGGGCACGCCGCCCTTCGCGCGCGCCGCCGCGGCGGCGTCGTCTGGGCTGGCTCCGGGGGCGTCGCGGTGGTAGAGGTTCGGCATGAGCGCGTTGTAGCCCTCCGCGGCGAACCGCCGCGCGATCTCCTTGGTCGGCGCGTCGTAGCCGGGCATGTGATGGATCACCACCACGCCGCCGAACGGTCCCTGGCTCATCGGCCTGGCCAGGTAGGCCTCGATCTCATCCCCGCCGTGGCCGCGGATGGTGACGGTCTCGGCCAGCGTCGCGTCGTACATCAAGATCCCTTCGTCTCCTGATTCGTGGCGGTCAGGATCCTACCGCGCGGTCATGCCGGCGAGCATGGGGCATGGCGCGGGCCCGCTGCCGCCGGACAGCCGCCGGTCCACTTCGGCTCAGCCGGGGAGCCTGACCAGGGTCAGGAAAAAGGTGTCGATCTGCCGGATGGCGTCGATGAAGTGCTCGAAGTCGACGGGCTTGCTGACGAACGCGTTGGCGTGCAGCGAGTAGCTGCGCACGATGTCCTGTTCGGCGCGCGAGGTGGTCAGCATGATCACCGGGATCATCAGCAGCTCGTCGTCCTGCTTCAGTTCGGCCAGCACCTCCAGGCCGCTGCGCCGGGGCAGGTTGACGTCGAGCAGGATGAGCCCCGGGCGTGGGGCGTCGGCATACGGGCCCGCCTGGTGCAGGAACTGCAGGGCCTGGTCGCCGTCGCTGACCACGTGCAGCCGGTTCTGGATCTTGTAGTACTCGAAGGCCTCCCTGGTCATGAGGACGTCGCCTTCGTCGTCCTCCACCAGCAGCACGTCGATCACTTTGGCCTCGTCGAACTCAGTCATCGGCTTCCTCGTCTTCGCGCAGCAGAGCATCGGCTGCTTCCTGGGTAAGTGTCCCCGACAGCGCGGGGTTCTCGTCCTCCGGGACCTGGTCCATGGTCTCGGCCGGCATGGGCAGCGTGAACAGGAACCGCGAACCGTCGGTGTACGTCGTGTCGAGCCAGATCCGGCCGCCAAAATACTCGATGATCTTCCTGGTCATGGCCAGGCCGATGCCGGTGCCCGGATAGGCGGTCCGCTCGTGCAGCCGCTGGAAGATCACGAAGATCCGCTCGGCGTACTCCGGGTCGATCCCGATCCCGTTGTCGCTGAAGGAGAACCGCCAGTACGGCTCGTCCCTGGCGGAGGTGATCACGATGCGCGGCGGCTTGCCGCCGCTGAACTTCAGCGCGTTGCTGAGCAGGTTCTGGAACACGGCGGTGAGCAGCGTCAGTTCGGCCAGCACCAGCGGCAGGTGCCCGGACTCGACGGTGGCGCCGCTCTCCTCCATCGCCGCGGCCAGGTTGTTCCTGGCCTGGGCCAGCGCGGCGGCACCCGACACCACGGTCGGCTCGCGCGTCGACCGGCCCACGCGGCTGTACTGGAGCAGGTCGTTGATCAGCGCCTGCATCCGCTTGGCGCCGTCGACGGCGAACTCGATGTACTGGTCGGCCCGGGCATCGAGCTGGCCGGCGTAGCGGCGCTGCAGCAGCTGGGTGAAGCTGGCCACCTTGCGCAGCGGCTCCTGCAGGTCGTGCGACGCGATGTAGGCGAACTGCTCGAGCTCGGAGTTCGAGCGCTCCAGTTCCTCGGTGTGCGCCTGCAGGATGACGTTCGCCTGCCGCGACTCGGCCAGCGCTTCCAGGATGCGCTCGCGCATGGCGTTCACGTCGGCGGCCAGCTCGGTCACCTCGCGCGGGCCGGTCAGGGTGACCTCGTGCCCGAAGTCACCCTCGGCCACCCGGCGGGCCTCCGCGGCCAGCCGGTGCAGTGGCCTGATCGCGGTCGCGCGCAGGCCGAGCGCGAGCAGCACCACGACGGCCGCGAGGCCGGCCGCGACCGCGATGAACACGGCGTCCAGCACGGTCGAGGAGTCGTTCAGCTTGGCCATCGCCTGCGCCCGGGCGCTCAGGATGTCGGCCTGCAGCACGGCGATCCTGGCCCGCAGCGCGTCGAAGTCCGCCTTGCCGGCCAGGATGTCCGGGCTGACTACGGGCTTTCCGGTCCGGCTGACCTGGTTGATGGTCGGCTGCGCGTAGTGGGCGCGCCAGTAGTGCGCCTGCGCGGTCACGCTCGCCAGGTCGGCCGCGGCGGACGGCGGCAACTGCTTGATCACCGCTCGCAGGGCGCTGATCGCGTTCTTCTCCTCGGCCACGCCGGTGTAGTACGGTGCCAGGAAGTCCTGCTGGGCGCTCAGCGCGTAGCCGCGCACGCCGGTCTCCTGGTCGACCAGCGCGGTGTCGAGCCGCTGGGCCTGGAGCACGGCGGGGTCGAGCGTGCCGACCACCCGCGCCCGGTTGTCGCGCAGGCTGAGCAGCGCGAGCCCGCCCGCCACCATGGCGGCCACCGAGAAGAGCAGCAGGATCAGCAGGGCGACGCCGATGATCCGGCTGAGCGGCCATAGCCGCGCCGAGCCGGCCGAGTCCGCGGTCCGCCGCCGCCGGGCCCAGACGGGGCCGGCCGACGCCGGGTCCGCCGGGCTTCCCCTGGTGCCGGCGTTCAGGCCGGTCATGGTTCGCCGGGGGACGAGAATCTGAGGGCCAGGGCGGCCAGGTCGTCGTCCAGGTCTCCTCCGTTGAGCTCGCGGACACGATCGATCACCTGGTCGAGCAGCTCTTCCCCGGGCCGGCCCGGGCCGCCGAGGGCATCCCCGATCAGGTCCATCAGGCCCTCGCTGCCGAGCCGCTCTGACCCCCGCCCGATCCGGCCCTCGATAAGCCCGTCCGTGTAGAGCAGTATCGACCAGCTGCCGTCGAGCCGGATCTGGGTGCCCGGCCAGTCCCGCGCCTCGGACAGGCCGAGCGGCGCGGCGGGGCGGGTCGGGAGCTCGGCGACGCCGCCGCGGCTGAGCAGCAGCGGCGGCAGGTGGCCAGCCATCCGCACCCAGCCGCTGGTCCGGTCGGGATGCACCGAGACCATGCACATCGTGGCGAACATCGTGTCATCCTGCCGCTCGTGCTCCAGCAGGTCGCTGAGCGTGGCCAGGGTCTCCTCGGCGGGCCGGCCGGCCAGCACCATGGTGCGCCAGGCCACGCGCAGGCAGACGCCGAGCGCGGCTTCGGCCGGGCCGCGCCCGCAGACATCACCGATGAGCGCGTGCACCCAGCCGTCGGCGGACTCGACCACGTCGTAGAAGTCCCCGCCGAGCAGGTGGTACCTGCCGCCGGGAAGGCAGCGCGCCGCCACGCTCAGCCGCGCGTCGGCCAGCAGCGGCGAGGGCAGCAGGCCCCGCTCAAGACGGGCGTTTTCCTGGGCCAGGATCTGCGCCACATGCAGCGCCCGCTGTGCCTCCTCGGCGCGCCGCCGCTCGACCGCGTACCGGATGACCCGGTTCAGCCCGTGCCCGGCGACCTCGCCTTTGACCAGGTAATCCTGGGCCCCCGCCCGGACCGCCTGCTCTCCTAGGTGCTCGCTCGCCTCACCGGTCAGCACCACGACGGCCGCCTCTGGCTCGAGCTGGAGCAGCTGCCTGAGCCCGTTCAGGCCCTGGGAGTCCGGCAGGCCCAGGTCGAGCAGCACGCAGGCAGCGCCGGGCACCAGGCCCTTGGCCTCGGTGAGCGACCGCGCACGCTGCACGACCACCGCGGCTCCCACCTCGCGGAGCAACTCACTGACCAGTATGGCGTCGCCGTCGTCGTCCTCGACGAGCAGGACCTGTACCTGGTCGTCGCGGCCGAGAGCCGGCGCGGTGTCAAGTTCAGCGTTACTTGTCATTGAATACCTTGGGGCGAGCTAGCGTCATCGGTGGGCTAGTTAGCGTACGGGACAGATACCAACCTTTGCCGAGATACCATCATGCCCGCCTCGTCGCACCGCGCCGGACATCTAGGCGGCCTGGGGGAACGTGAACACGCGATCCGGGTCAGCCATCGCCCGGGCCCTTCCGGCCGGCCCTGGTCTCCCCCAGTGCGCGCCCAGCGGTAAAGACGCCGCTGGCCTGCGGACAGTTGCGCGCCGAGAGCCTGGAAAGATTCTGCCCGTTAATGACTTGCTTGCACCAGCAAACCGAAATATAGTTGAGTTACTCAATGATTGAGGGACTCAGGTAATCGTTTAGAGGATTCGGGCGGAGGTGAGCGCGCATGGAAGAGCACCCGGGGGTGGTGCTTGACGCCGGGCCGGCTGGGCATGCGGAGCCGGTGCCGCACGTCGAGCCGCTCACCGACGAGCAGCTGAATCAGCAGATCAGCGAGACGCTGCCCGAACTCATCAAGCACTTCCATGACCTCGGCCAGAGCGTCGCGACGGAGTTCGGGCTGACAGGCAGCGACGCGATGGCCCTGTTCAAGCTCGACGCACCCATGACGATGAAGGAACTCGGGCAGCGGATGAGCTGCGATCCCTCCTTCATCACCACGATCGCGGACGCGCTCGAGAAACACGGGCTGGCCCGGCGCGAACCCTCGCTACGGGACCGGCGGAGCAAGAACATCGTGCTCACTCCGGAGGGCACGGCGGTCCGGGAGCGGCTCTGCGCCGAGCTCATGGCCCGGGCGCCGTGGTGCACGGCGCTGGACACCAGCGAGCGCCGGTGCCTGCTCGGACTGATGCGGAAGATGCTCAGATCACGGGGCTGGAGGTGATGCTGTCACAGCCACGGCGGCTCCTTCGTCAAAAGGACGCGACGTCGTTCGTCGTCACGGATGAAGGAACAGCCGCAGGGTCGTCATAACCGAGGACGGCGACCTGTACGGGGAAGGAAGAACAGTCACGGGGAACGGGAACCTCGGTCCGTTCGGACCAAAAATTGTTAACACCGAAGTACGGCGCGTGACCTCGGGCACCTCGGCCTGGTCACGGCGGTAGTTCAGTACGCCCTCGACTTAGGGAGAATTGTCTTGTCCGCCACAACACCAGACACCGGGCAACCGGCCCGGGAGGTCAGTACCGCGGCGGTGTCCAGCGCCGCCGACCCGTCGACCGGCTCTCCGCCCCGGCGGCTGGGCCTGGCCCTCGCCGTCATCGCCACGGCGCAGCTCATGGTCGTGCTCGACGCGACCATCGTCAACGTGGCCCTGCCGCACATCCAGACCGCGCTCGGCTTCTCCGGCACCAACCTGGAGTGGGTCGTCAACGCGTACGCGCTCGCGTTCGGCGGGCTGCTGCTGCTCGGCGGCCGATCCGGCGACCTACTGGGGCGCCGCCGGGTCTTCATCGCCGGCATCGTGCTGTTCACGGTGGCCTCGCTGCTCGGCGGGTTCGCCACCAGCCAGACGTGGCTGCTGACCGCGCGGGTCTTCCAGGGCGTCGGCGGGGCGTTCGCCGCGCCCACCGCGCTGTCGCTGATCGCGGTGACTTTCCCCGAAGGCCAGCCGCGTAACCGGGCCATGGGCGTCTATGCCGCGATGAGCATCGCCGGCGGTGCGGTCGGCCTGATCGCCGGCGGCCTGCTGGTCCAGTACCTCAGCTGGCGCTGGGTGTTCTTCGTGAACGTGCCGATCGGTCTCGCGGTCGCGCTGCTCGCACCCCGGGTGCTCGGCGAGTCCGAGCGGCGCCGGGGGCAGTTCGACCTGCCCGGCGCGATCACCGGCAGCCTGGGCCTGGCCGCCCTCGTGTACGGGCTGTCCAACGCGGCGACCAGCCCGAACGGCGTGTCGCACTGGGGCGACACCAAGGTGATCGTCTCGCTGGTGGCGGCCGTGGTGCTGCTGCTGACGTTCGGGTTCATCGAGGTGCGCAGCCGGTCCGCGCTGGTGCCGATCCGGGTGCTGCGCAGCCGGGACCGGACCGGGGCGTACCTGATCAGCCTGTGCATCGGCACCGCGTTGTTCGGCATGTTCTTCTTCCTCACCCTGTTCGTGCAGAACGTGTGGGGGTACAGCGCGCTGAAGACCGGTATCTCCTACCTGCCGATGGTGGCCATGATCATGGTGGCGTCCGCGGCGGCGTCCCAGCTGGTGAGCCGGGTCGGCGCCCGGCCGCTGATGATCGCCGGGAGCGTGCTCGCCACCGGCGGGATGTTCTGGCTGTCCCGGGTCACCGAGCACAGCACCTACGCCGGCGGCCTGCTCGGGCCGATGATGCTGACCGCGGCCGGCATGGGGCTGCTCTTCGTGCCGATCTCGCTGGTCTCGCTGACCAAGGTCGGCGACAACGACGCGGGCGTGGCCTCCAGCCTGCTCAACGTGGGCCAGCAGGTCGGCGGCGCGCTCGGGCTGGCGATCCTGGGCACGGTGGCGTGGAGCGCGGTCGCGAACAGCCTGCACTCGCAGGCGGCCGCCGCGGCCGCGGCGGCGAAGCACGCCACGGTGCACCTGTCCACGGCTCAGCAGGCCGCGCTGCAGAAGGCGGCGGCGAATCACGCCCTGGCCCATGGGTTCTCCCAGGGGTACATCGTGTCGGCCGGGATCATGCTGCTCGGGCTGATCATCGCGCTGGCCGCGATCCGGGTTACCCGGGAAGACCTGTCCGGGATCAACCCGATGGCGGCGCCGGCCGACTGATTTCCGGTGGCTTGGAGGCCCCGCGGCGATCCGCCGTCGCGGGGCCTTTGCCTTCGCCGCGGGGGCGGGGCATACCATCGTTGGTGTCGCCTAGCCGGGAGGTCCGCTCGCGATGGCCGCAGGGCTGTTCTACGTCTACACCGAGCCAGGTTCCGTCGGCGAGGCGGAATTCCACGACTGGTACGACCACGAGCACGGCCCGGCGCGGCTGGCCGTGCCCGGGTTCCGCGGCGCCCGGCGATACCAGGCGCTCGATGACCAGAAGCCGACCTGGCTCGCCCTGTACGACCTGGACCGCCCCGAGGTCATCGACAGCCCGGCCTACCGGGCGCTGGCCGGGCAGGCCAGCGAGCGGGACAGGTCGGTGGGCGCGGGCCTGGCCGCCCTGGAGCGCCGGGTCTACGAGCAGATCAGCGAGGACGGGTCGCCGGTGGGCCGTCCGGCCCCGGTGATCCTGGCCGTGGCGCTGTCGGTACCCGCGGCGGCCGAGGACGACCTGGCCGCGTGGTACACCGAGGAGCACATCCCGATGCTGCTGCAGGTACCCGGGTGGCGGCGGATCCGGAGGTTCCGGCTCGTCCGCGGCCTGGACGAGGATCCCGGACCCGACTTCCTGTCGGTGCACGAACTGGCCGGCCCCGAGGTCCTGGAAGACGCCGGCTACCGGGCCGCGGTCAGCACGGCGTGGCGCGGCCGGGTGGTCGCCTCGGCCCTGCGGCGGGAACGACGGGTGTTCGGCCTGCGCAACGTGATCGGGTCCTAGCGAGGCCTCGCCGATCTCCCGGCGCGCCGGTATCGGTTGGCCGTATCGTTAATTACTGCACCAAGCGGGTGTATCGGGAGGTCCCGGGTGCATACCGGCAATCACGGTTAATGTCGGAGGACGGCACGGTGCAGCCCAGCGGGCCAGGAGCAAACCGGAGTTCCACTCCGATCTGGTCGGGTCCGGTGCCGCCGCTGGCCGACGGCTACACGATCAGGCTCGATACCGTGCCCGACCTGGAGACGACGCTGATTCCCGGCGCCACGGTGGTGCTGGTTCCTGACCAGGTGGCTCTGCCGATCACCGGGCCGATCACCGGGCCGATCACCGGGCCGATCACCGGGCCGATGACCGGGCCGATGACCAGGCCTATCACCGGGCCGGCGGCGCCTGACTGGCGCAGGCCGACCGGGAAGACCCAGCTGGCCCGGTACTTCGCCGAGTCCATCTGGCGGTCAGCCGGGGTGGACGTGCTGACCTGGATCGCCGCCGGCAGCCGGGCTTCGGCACTGTCCGGCTTCGTGCAGGCGGCCGCGGCGATGGGAGCCGGCGACGCGGGCGATGCCGAGGTGGTGGCGGCCCGGTTCGTCGACTGGCTCGGCAGGGCCAGCAGGCCGTGGCTCGTCGTCCTCGACGACCTGCGCGACGCGGCCGACCTGAGCGGGATCTGGCCCGCGGGTCCGGCCGGCCGGCTGCTGATCACGACGGCGAACGCGGCGGCCGTCCCCGCCGAGCACCGCGGGCAGGCCCTGCCGGTGCCGGCCTTCAGCACCCGGGAGGCGATGGGCTACATTTCCGGCCGCCTCAGCACCGACCCGGATCAGCGCAGCGGGGCCATCGACCTGGTCGGCGACCTCGGCTGCGAGCCGCTCGCGCTGGCTCAGGCCGGTGCCGTGATCGCCAGCTCGGGCATTTCCTGCCGCGACTACCGGCAGTACTTCCTGCAGCGCCAGAAGCAGCTCGCCGACGCGGGGCGGGCCGAGCCGTCGGCCGCGGCGGTGACCTGGACGTTCTCGGCCGAGTACGCCGAGCATCTGTCGCCGGGCGTGAGCATCCGGGCACTGGTGACGCTGGCCGCGGTGCTCGACGGCCAGGGGATCCCAGGGGTCGTATTCACCACCCCGGCCGTCGGCCGGTACCTCATGAGCGACGGCGCCCCGTCAAGCGTCCAGGACCCCGAGCGGACCTGGAACGCGATCCTCAACCTCAGGCAGGCCGGGCTGGTGACCGTCGACCCGCCGGGCGCGCCGCCGGCCGTCCGGATCAGCCCGGCGATCCAGGCGGCGATCCGCGCTGGCGTGCCGCGAGACCTCCGTGACCGCGCGGCCCGGGCCGCGGCGGACGCGCTGCTCGAGGTGTGGCCCCGGGACGAGCCCCAGTCGCGGCTGGCCGCGGACCTGCGCGCATGCGCCGTCAGCCTGCGGCAGAGCGCCGGAGACGTGCTCTGGGCCGACGACCACCCTCACCCGCTGCTCATGCTGGCCGGGCAGAGCATGGGCAGCGCGCGGCTGACCGGCCCGGCCGCGGACTACTGGCGCGAGCTCGCCGCGGACAGCGAGCGGATCCTCGGTCCGGGCAGCCTCCAGACCCTCACGATCAGCGGCTACCTGGGTGAGGCGCAGCTGGCGGCCGGCCAGGCCGCGGCGGCGGCGTCGTGCTTCCGGCGGGTTCTGGACAGGCGCGCCGACGTGCTCGGGCCTGACCATCCGGACGCCATCGCGGCCAAAGTCTGGCTCGGCCGCGCCCTGGTGGCCGTCGGCCAGCCGGGCAACGCCGTCGCCGTCTTGGAGCAGGCGGTCGCCGGAAGCGAACTCGTCCGCGGCGCGGACCACATCGAAACCCTGACCGCCCGGGAAGAGTACGCCGCCGCGGCCCGGGCCGCGGGAAAGCCCGCCGAGGCGATCCGGTCGTACCGGCACGCGCTGGCCGACCGGGAGCGCATTCACGGTTCGCAGCATCCCGAGACCATGGCCGCCAGTCTGGGACTGGCCGAGGCTTACCTGTCGGGCGGCCAGATCAAGGACGCCATCGCCCAGTACAAGCGGGTCCTCGCCGACCGGGAAGACACGCTCGGCCCGGATCATCCGGACACGCTCGCTGTCCGGGGTGGCCTGGCCTCCGCGTACTTCGCCGCGGGCCGGATGGGTTCGGCGCTGCACGCCTACGAGGAGACCTGCGCGGGCTACGAGCGCACCATGGGCGCCGATCACCCGATGACGCTGGCCCGCCGGACGGACCTGGCTCAGGGATATTACGCCACGGGCCGGCTGGGCGACGCGATGGCCCTGCTCAATGACATCATCGCGCGTGGCGAGCGGACCCTGCCGCCGGGCGATCCGCTGACGCAGAAGATGCGGAAAGCCCTGGCGAATATCACCGGATAGTAGCGGCGCGGTCGAGCAGAAGCTGGTAGCGCTCGGCTGACGTCCCGTGCGGCCTAACACGCATGCGGCCTGCATTTGCGCGCGGCGGCTGGCGGTGAAACAGTGCCGTGGTGAGCATGGATTCTGCACTAGCCCATCAGCTGATGGGCTTCCGTGAGGCACGCCGGAACCTCGAAGCGTCAGTTCTCCCGCTGGCCACCTCCGTTGACGGGCGACGGTTCTCGTTCCAGGCCTCGCTGCACGGCCTGCAGTTCCAGGTCCGTCATCCTGAAGGCTGATGTGCCGGGCCCCGGGGAAGGACTCGAACCCGGAAAGGTCGCGTAGAGATGACTGATTTATGGCGGAGTTGGCTTACCTGGTTGGGGCTAGAATTGATGCAATGACCGAATAGAGGGCGGATGGGTCACTGAGGGGAACTACGTGACTGTTCAGAGAGGCCGCGACTTGCACTGCCCTCGGGTCCTCGGCATGGCCGCGGGCAGCGGCAGCAATGGTGTCCGCAGTGCGTCCTGTTCCGGCGAGGATTATCACGGGGCGGCCGGCGCGGAGGCTGTGGTCGATGTCGTCGTATGTGATCTGGCCGCCGTTGACGACGAGAGTCAGTGATGGCTGACCGCCGGCAATTGCCGTCGCTACCCGGGACAGCCAAGGCGACTCATCGCCCCAGGCATCTCCTGGGACCAGGAGCAGCTGGGTATGGTGCGGTTCAAGCGGGGCGGCGTGGGCTGCTACTGGCCTTCCCGGGAGTATGACGGTGCCTTCAGCGGCCACGCCGATTAGCGGAAAGCGTGCTCTGGCGGCTTCTCGGGCTTGGCCTATTACCCTCATGACGCCAGAGTCGGTGCCGCCATCGACGACCGCAGCCCCCCATCCGTCCAGCGCCGGGATGACGCGCTCCATCGCCGCGGCCATGGCCGCGAGGTGGGCAGGCGTCATGCCGCCCGCCCCGCCAACCAGCACTAGTATCGGCCGGCCCACCCTGATATTGAGCGCGCGAAGAGTGGCGGGAAGATCGGCGTCCTGAGCTACCCGCGCAACAGGCGGTACGGCTAGCTCGCCCGTGGTTCCAGTCACGACCGGTAACTCCTTGTCATCGCTCTCAGCGGGCGAAATTGACGGAAGAAGCTCCTTCAGCGCGGTAAGTACCCCGTTCAATTGCCGGCGTACCGTTTCGTCGGCGTGACGGTCGATGGATTCCTGCAGGTCGGTAACAGTGGTCATGAGCTTCCATACTGCAGGTCCCTCTGCGGCCACTTCGGGGAGAAGCCGCTGCGCTTCAGCGACGTCGCCGCGGTCGAAGGCCAGCCCCAGAAATGTCGGGCGCACCCACTCGTCCGCGGTCCCCCTGGCCAGCGCTCGCCGGCATGCGGCCATAGTGATGACTTCTGCCTCGGCAGCCAGATCGGCGTCGCCCTCGTTGTCTCGCTTACGGTAGAGCCGCGGCAAGTTACTTGCGGGGTAGTAGTCGTTCAGATCCACCATCATCCCTCGCGCATAGCTGCTGATCGCCCGGTCGAGATACCGGTTACGCTCAGCTTCATCGGAGGCGTCGCTGGCCAGCTGCTTGTAGCGGCCGCCGAGCAGACCGAGACGTTCAGCGGTCTCGCCGTACCTGGCGATCATCGTTTCCAGCCGGGCGACGGCTTTGAGCGCTGCGCCTGGCGCCCCGGATTTCGCCAGCGCCAGGCACTCCTGCTGCATGATCAGCGGATGACGGGCAACGTGCTCCGGCAGGGTCGAGACATAGTCCAGAACCGCCTGCCAATCCACGAGATCACGCAGCAAGCGCAGTATCTGCAGGGCGTCGGCCTCCCGGACAGCCGGTTTGCGCCCATGCCGGCTGAGCAGTTCGATAGCTAGTGCCCGGCGGTCCGCCAGGGGAGCCAGGTAAGCCGCGCGGACATCGGCGTCGAACGCCATCAACTCATCCGCAAGATCGGTGAAGGCCGAGACCCGCTCCGGAGCGACCTGCCCAGGGTAGCCCGGCACGCCGGCAAATACCGGTGAGATCCCTTTCACCAGGTGCCCCAGGCCCTCGGCCAGGTGCGCACGGGCCGTGGTAGCTGAGGAGTCGTCGACTAGGCCGTTCGCGAGCGGGAACCGCACCTGCCGCATCTGCGCAAGATCAAAGACGGGCTGCGACCAGTCCGCGGCGGTCAATACGCATCCGGATTTCCTGGCCGCATGGCGAACCCCGACCTCATAGTAGACATTGGCATTGGGCAAGGTGACATCTGCGACCACCATGTCGCCCAGCACCAAGCGCTGAATCATCTCGACGATGATCAGCGATCCGACGTCAGCATCTGCCCGCACTGGCTGATACCCAAGGTCCTGAAGCACCGGACGGTAGACACGGAACCACAGCAGGTCAAAGTCAACCTCGGCGGGCAGATTGACTTCGCTGCGGCCTGTGGGTTTGCAACCGAAGGGCATCACCATGAACGCGATCGGGTCTGGCACGGCTCATCTCCCTCTGTGATCGCCTGTCCAGGCTAGAAGCTCAGTCCGAAGCGGGTTGGCTGTGCTTGGCGAGCTGGCCCCACTGGCCATTTTCCTGCGTGAAGACGGTTTCGATGAACTCCACTCGGGCGCGAAGCTCGCCGGCTTCCAATTCAGCGCTGAGGCCCAGCGCGCGGAGCGCGGTAAGGGAGGTCTCGGCGTCCTTATACAGCTTGGCGAGCCTGGGGTAGGCATAAAGCGACTGATATGCGGCCAGCGCAGTCGCGAAGGCGGCAAGGAAAGCAGCAGCAATGGCCATCGCCGAACGAGTGACGGGATACGCCGCGCCCACGACGCCAGCCACCGCGGACAGCCCGAGCAGCACCGCCTTTGCTCCGATGGCCTGGTCACGGGCGCTTTCGGCCTCGACGCGCCGCTTGTGATAGAAATTCAGCTGGTCCAGGAGCCGATCCTGGGTGTAGAGCGCGACGAATTCGGCCTTTCGCTCAGTCACTCCGGCTCCTTTCCCTGAGCCACATCCCTCACTGCCTGGGCGAGCTTCACCCGCCGGTCAGTGTCGGAGAATGGCGCCAGTTCGGCAAGATAGGCGAATGCCGCAGCCCTGAGACGTTCCGCCTTCGTACGGTTGTCGAGATAGGCACGTTGCGCTCGGCGTTCCTGAGCCAAAGCCGCCGTGGCAGCAGAGAAGGCTCCCAGCACGCCGACCACGATGCCGGGCCACGCATCGTGCCCCAAGGCGGCTTGGACAGCGCCAAATCCGCTGGTAAGAGCACCGATGCCGATCAGTATCACCTGCTGGCGATGATAAATATTTTGCGCACGCTGCGCATCAATGTCATAACTGCTAAAGGCAGGGGCAATGATCTCGTCGATGACGCCAAGATCCGCGGCAAGCGCTGGGTACTGCTCAGAGCGGCCCGCTGGAATGAGCACAGGCGCGATGATCTTGAACCGCAACCGCGGCCACCGTCGAAAGATCGCCCACGCCACTATGCCCTCCTCAAGTCGTCCGCATAAACCCTTACTCTGAGACTGTAGGAGGTTAGCGCGCGTTGTCAGCGACTGCGGCGTTTCCCCCGGTCAGGACGGTGCGCGGAGGCGTTCCGGACGGCGCGCGGCCGGGACGGTGCGCCGAGGATCGGCTCGGCGACCAGCACCCGGAAATCCTCGAGCGTCTCGCGCGCCGGAAAGCCGCAATCACGCACAGTGCGGACCACATCCTCCCGCTGGGAGCGGGACAGCTCCGCAAGCTGTTCCAGCACCGCTTCCGGACCCCCGATCTCCAGGAACTCCAGCAGGCTTCCGGCCATCAGCCAGGCGGCCTCCGCCGGGCTCACCTCCCCGGGTTTGCGGTCTTGTTTTTCCGCGAGCAGGACGACTGGCCCGAGCTCTGGATCGCGCAACAAGCGGGCCAGCAGTTCGTCTGCCTGCGGGACAGCCTTGACGAGGGTCTGCAGCATCGCAACCCGCCGGGAGACGAACGGACAGTCGCGGATCGCCTGCACGAGCGGATCCAGCGAGCCGTCGTGCGCGGCCCGCCAGATCGCGATCTCCGCTATCCCCGTCTCGGGCGTGTAATGCTCCGCGATCGTGCCGAGCAACTCCGCCGGCGAGGCGTCCGCTAGCTCCCCGACGAGCCCGGCTTCCCTGCCCTCGGCTAGCATGCGCTGCCGTATCGCGCGGGTCCCCAGCGGCGTGAGGTTCACCAGGCGTCCGGGCTCGGCCAGCCGCTCGCGCAGCGCCGCGGCCCGCTCGCCGCTGAACGGTGCATCCGCTATGCCGGGCGTCTCGTCCAGGTCTTCAGAAAACACGCCGCCAGCCACCCCATGCGTCGAGGTCACCGCGCCGAGCGCCTCGAAGGCGTCGAAGATGTGCTCCAGGTCATTGTCCACCCGCCCCCGCAGGCCCAGCTGGGACAGCGGGCTGAGCGAGTCCACGTCGAAGTGTGCCCGGACCGTTTCCCACGCCGGCTCCGCGAGCCGGGCCACCGGAACCGGCTCGTCCATGCTGTAGATGGCGGCCAGCACGTCGGGCACGATTTCGTCGTATAGGAGCCGCACCGGCGAGGGCGGCTCGTCCGCCCAGATGGGAGGACAGAACGGCGTCGCCGAGATCGAACGCGGCCTCGAACGCGCGCTGCCACAGGGCCTCGGCGTCGGCCAGCACCGGCCGCGCCTTGGCCACCGGCACCAGGCGCGTGCCCTGCTTGCGGACCAGGCGCGCCTTCTTTGCCCAGTTCACGATCAGGTCCAGGCCCGGAAGCTCGGCGGCGCTGTGGAACCTCAGGCCTTCGTCGCCGGTCCCGAGCAGCGTGATCAGCTCACGGGCGTCCGCGGGCCTGATGTTCCCGGCCGGCGTGAGCGCCCGGCCCCTCGGGCCAAGCCATTCTGCGAAGGCGCGGAGCTGACCGGCAACCTTGCTGCGTCCGGCCGCCGCGGCGAGTTCCTCCGGGGCCGGCAAGCTCACAGGAAGCTGGGCGAATTTCCGCTCTTGGCCCGGCGCCGACCGGCCGAGATGCCGCTTCAGGACACGCCCTAGCAGATCCTCATCAAGCGACAGACGGCCGTCGCGGACGTCTGCGAGGAAGGCGGTCAGCGCCTCGGGGTCGCTGATGTCCACGCCGCGGTCCCGGGCGGACATCGCCACCGTCTTCGCCATCCCGTACCGCTCCTGGTCGCCGAGCGCGTCAGCAAACTCCTTCACGAGGGCGTCAATGGCGGATTCGTTCTCCTCGACGGCGGCGCCCCGCGGATCGCGCAGCCCGTGAGCCTCCAGATAGCGCAGCACGGTCCGTAGCGTCTCAGGCGCGTCCAGCAGGTCTTCGTCGGGGGCCGTGACCTTCTCCGGGATCCATTCCAACAGCGCCCGGCGTACGTGCGCCGGGTTCCAGTAGCCAAGGCGCCCGTCCGAGCTGAAGTGCCGTGAGTCCAGCAGCGTCGCGGCCAGTGGAAGCGACATCACCAGGCCATTCGCTGCAGCCCAGGACCCGCACCGCCTCAGCAGCAGCTCACGGGCGGCGTGGTAGACACCGGTTTCCTCGATCTCGTAATAGGTGCGCACCGCTCAACCCTAGCTACCGAGGACGCTCCCGACCGCACGCTCCGCCAGCTCGTCTCGGGAACCGGTGAGAAAACCCAGGTGGCGTGAGTTCACGACGTTCTGGTCCGCTGGTAGATAGCGACGGTCGCAAGGACGTCGGCAGCGGCCAGAGCGGCACGTGAGTTGCCAGGCCGGTCGATGAAGCTGCTTCCGGGGTCGGCCGCAGTCAGCTGCGGCGGGAGGACTTCCACCGACGCAGCCGTCCCGCGGTGACCTCGGTGATCATCGGGCCGCGCACGATGTAGCACCTCGAGGTGGCCGCGCGTCGGCAGGCATGTAATACTTGACGGCCCCGACCCGGCTAGCGCCCCCGAGCTCAGTTCGCCGGGCACGCACCACGGCTCGTTCGGGATTTAAGACTTTAGCCGAACGAGCCGTGGTGCGCGCTGTCCTTCCTGCTATTAGCCCAGATACCGGGCGAGGAATACATCGATCTGTCCGGTGGAGTTATTCTCCGAGGAGCCGACCGCGATGATCTTCCCATCGGGCTGGATGAGCAGTGCCTGCGCGGATTCGTCGCCCTGGATCGTGGTGGTGACGGTGCCGCCGTTGCCGAACGCGGTGTCCAGGCTGCCGTTGCCGTTGACGCGGGCCAGGCCGATGGGGGAGCTGCCGGCGAAATGTGCCCCGCCGACCGCGATCTGGCCGTTGGGCTGGACGGCCACGCCGCTGGCGCTGTCGAGGGCCTGGTCGGTGCCGGTGGCGCCGGAGTAGTCGAACGCCGTGCTGGCCGCGGCGAGGCTGCCGTCGGCGTTGAACCGCTGCACCTGTATGTCCGCGTCATGCCGGGCGACGGTGGGCGAGGTGGCGACCACGTACCCGCCGCTGGCGAGGAAGGCAGCGCCGTGGCCGGGCGAGCTGGTGGTGATGGCGGCGGGGGTCACCGTGGAGTCAAGCTGCCCAGCCGGGCTGAATTCGGCGTGGGCAGGCAGCACGAAGATGTCTCCGGCCGCGTCCAGGCCCAGCGCGGTGATGTTACCGACGGCGCTGGCAGAAAGGACCTGCCCGCCGGTACCGAACGTCTGATCGAGGGTGCCGTTGGCGTTGAGCCGGGCCAGTGCCCCCTCGGGGGACGCGGCCCTGGTGTCCGGCAGGACCTCGCCGCCGAGCAGGATCTTCCCGTCCGGCTGCACCAGGCGCCTTGACGCCGGCCCCGGCACCAGTAGTTGCACCTTCAACTACGAAGACGGATAGGAGCGATGGCGGGTTCGGTGGATCGAGCCGAAGGGCAGTGCGACGTGCATCACACCGCGGGGCGGTGTCGCCCCGATCACCGCAGACAACCTCAGCATGACCAACCTCGTGACCGAGTCGGTCAGTCAACCAGGTCCAAGTGAGAAGCCCCAACGGTTAGGCCGGGAGGTCGCGGGATCCCTGAATCACTCTCTCCTACAGCACGTAGTACTAAGAGAAGTAATGGTCAGAACACTGGCCGGTGGCTGTTGCTCAGCGGACGAGCCGGATCAGCGGCGTCACAGTCGCGGGGCGCACCTTGAGGACGCGGGCGATCTCCTTCGGCGACCGTCCGCGAGCGCGGAGCTCGCGGACACGTTCCAGCAGTTCATCATCGGGCATTCCACCATGATCCCGGATGCCCGCCGCCGCGTACGGCGCGACCGGGGAAGAACCTGCCGGTTAACAGGAGGTCTGTAGCGCCGGGAACAATCCGATCCTGCAGATCACCTCGGGCGGCGCGGCTGCTGCCGCTGCAGGACAGCGAGCTGGTGCCGTAAGACCGAGATCTCTGCGGTCTTCCATGTCTCCTCGCGCCGGGCGAGCCGCAGCCACGCGGCTAGCCGTGTGGTCAGGCGGAACATGAACCGCAGGCACATGACCGGTGATCATCACGGCCAGACGGCAGGGAGAGCAACTCTGCTGGTCAGAGCCATGGACGAGATTCTCGGCACGCACAGTGAGCTTCTAACAGTTATTGACTGACTGACTCACTCAGTATAGAGTGTAACTCATGCCCCGCTTGACGTCCAGTGAGCGGCTGCTGGAAGTAGCCCGAGTTGCCACGGAGGACTTCGGGCGCCTTGGCTACCGAGGGACTAAGACGGCCGATGTCGCCGCCAGGGCGGGCATGTCGACGGGCGCCCTGTTCACGTACGTCGAGTCCAAAGAGGCGCTCTTCCACCTGGTTTTCCTGCACTGGTTCGGGATGTCCGCCGAACGCCCTCCGGTCCTGCCGGTGCCCACTCCGGGCCCGGGGGAGACTCTCGCGGTGATCGAGGCGGGCCTCCGCGACGTCCAGATGCCCCGTATCCGGGCGGCGCTCGCCGAGGAGGAGCCGGCTGACGTGGCTGAGGAACTGCGAGAGATCGTCGCGGAGCGCCACGCCCTCATCGAGCACTACTGGCCACTACTTGCGGTGATCGAGCGGTGCGCCGTGGAGATGCCAGAGCTGGAGTCCGCATGGTTCGACATGGCCCGCGCGGGATCCTTCGAGCAGCTGGGCAGCTACCTGGAGCGGCGGATGGCGGCGGGGCTGCTGCGGCCCATGCCGGATTCGGAGGTGGCAGCCAGGATCGTCACCGAGACGCTGTCGTGGTTCGGCTGGCACCGGCATGAGGGGCGGGATTCCGCTCTGTATAAAGACGAAACCGTGAGGCGGACAGTGATCGAGTTCATCTGCGCCGCTCTCGTTCCGGAAGCACGACCGGCAGGACACGCCGCAGGAGGCACGCCATGAATCAGCCCGGCAGCATCGCCGGCAACCCGCAAGCCGCGCGTCCTCAGACGACTGTCACGACAGACGGCCCGGCGCCGCTGCCCTCAGTGTCCCGCTCCGATCGCGTGCCGGTACTGGTGTGGGTGATCGCGGCGATATTCGCGGCGGTCGAGCTCGCGGTGAGCGGCCGGTACGGCTTCCAGCAAGACGAGCTGTACTTCATCGTCGCGGGGCACCATCTCGCGTTCGGCTACGTCGACCAGCCACCGCTGGCTCCGCTGCTGACTCGGATCACCGGCATACTCGGCGTCGGCCCGACGGCCATCAGGATCATCCCGGCGCTGGCCGGCGGGGCCATCGTGATCATGGCGGCCAGGCTCGCCGCCCTGTTCGGCGCGGGCCGCTTCGGCCGGGTGCTCGCCGCTCTCACCACGGCGTGTGCTCCCATCGTCATCGGCGCCGTGCACGTCGGCAACACCACGCCGCTGGACCTGCTCGCCTGGGCAGCGGTCCTGCTGTGCGTCAGCACGGCACTGCTACGGAGCCGGCCGCGCTGGTGGCTTGCGGCGGGCGCCGCGGCTGGTATCGGGCTCGAGGCCGACAACCTGGTGGCCTTGCTGCTGATCGGCCTCGCTGTCGGGCTCCTCGTCTCCGGCCACCGCCCCGTGCTGCGGACACGGTGGCCATGGCTCGGCGCCGGCATCGCCGCGATCATCTGGGCGCCGAACGTCATCTGGCAGGCGACACACGGGTGGCCCCAGCTGGCCATGTCCGCCGCCCTGCACCGGGAGAACACCTCCCTGGGCGATTACGCCGGCGGCGTGCCGGCCCAGTTTGCCTACCTGGGCCTGCTACTGGCACCACTGGTCATCGCGGGCTTCGTCGTGCTCTGGCGGACCCGCGAGCTGCGGTTCATCGCCGTCGCCGCCACGCTCATCCTGATTTACGTGCTGGCCTGGGTACCGGGCAAGGTGTACTACGCCGACGGAACCGCGCCGGCCGTGCTGGCAGCGGGCGCGCTGGGGGCCGAGCGCTGGATCGCCCGTGCTCGCGCGCCGCGCTGGCGGCGCTGGCTGGTGGTCGCCGCGACGCTCGTGGGCATGGCAGTCGCCCTGCCGGGCCTGCTGCCGATCCTGCCGGCCAGTGCCGTGCACACCTTGCCGGCATCTTCTCAGCACAGCTCAGTAGGAGACTCCATCGGCTGGCCACAGCTCACCCGCGCGGTCGCGGCGCAGGACGCGACCCTGGTGCGGGCCGGTCAGCCGCCCACCTCGATCTTCACCGGGTACTACCCGGAAGCCGCCACGCTCACCGTCTATGGCGCTGGCTACTACCTGCCGCCGGTGCTCTCCGGCCACAACGCCTACTGGATGTGGGGACCCGGGCAGGCCTCCGACCGGACGGTACTCGTGGTCGACGCGCTCAGCCGACTGCGGCCCTACTTCGCCAGCTGCCGCCTGCTGACCACCTACAACCCGCCCTACCACGTGCAGAACGACTGGACGGATATTCAGATCGGCGTCTGCACCGGCCCCGTAGCTAGCTGGCGCACGCTGTGGCCGCACCTGAAGCACTACGGCTAACCGGCCCGCTGGGTGTAGGACTCCAAAACCTCATCGCCGTCGTTGACCCGCAACGTTACGGTTGAGACGAGGCCCGTCACGCGGCCCGCTCGTACTCGTGGATCAGCCCGGCCACCCGCCCCAGCAGGTCCGCCAGCAGCGCGGACCGGGCATCATCGGCTACCGTGGCAGCAGCGACTGCCGCGTCTTGGCGGCACGCTGGACCGGCATGCCGATGTCACGGAACCGGGCGGAGATGATCCCGAGGTCCGGCGGACTGACTCCAGCCCCTTTCGCTCTCAGCCCGCGCGGGGTAGCGTCAAGTCAGACGCTCGTCCGGGCTTGTGGCGTACCGCCTGGCCTGGCAACCGCCGCTCGGGACCCCGGCGGCACATCATCTAGACGATGTGCCTTCCAGGAGTCCCGGTCATGAGATCCGCCGAAGCAGGAACCGTCCCGGGTACCTTGGCGTGCCGGCGGGCATGCGCGCGGCATCACCCGCTGGGCCGCTGCGCGCGGGCAGCGTGCGGCCCATGCGGCCCGGCCCGGACTCTGCGCGGCCCGCGCCGGGAAGTGCCCGGCCATGGCCGGCCACGACTGCCTCAGACAGCGGCCGTCGCTGTGTCCGTGAGGAGCCCGCGCCTTCACCACCGGCCTCGCCGTTACGGCGTGGACCTTAGTCTTTCCGCCTGCCTGGCATCGGAGCACACCAGATGAATTCCCCCGAGCTCCAGCACGCAGGGCCGCTGGCTATCAACATGAACCAGCCGGGCTCCTTCCTCCATTGGTCGATCTTCACGGTGTCAGTGGCGAACCTGGTCCTGATCGCGGTGATGGTCATTATCTTCGGCGCCGCCCTGCTGCTCCCGTTCCCGCGGGGAGTCCGCGAGGAGCCCGCCGCGGCCGCCGGCGACGCCGCGGACAGCGGCACGGCAGGCACCCCGGCCGCGGACGACGGCACCGCGGGTATGTGGACGGCCCGGGTCCGGCGCCGCGCGCTGAAGTCGCTGCCGCCGGACAAGCTACTGCCCGACCGGCAGCCCGCTTACGTGGCGTCCTGGGTGTACGTGTTCGGCGTCGGGTCCCTGGCCGCGCTCGGGGTGGCGATCGTGTCCGGGTTCGGCCTGGCCCTCGGCGGCCCCGACTGGTGGCATTACAACCCGCTCGGGCACTTCTTCAACAGCTTGCACCTGTGGAGCGTGGAGCTGTTCATGGCGCTGCTGGTCATCCACCTGTGGGGCAAGTTCTGGATGGCCGCCTGGCGCGGCCGCCGGACTCTGACCTGGATCACCGGCGTGGTCGCGTTCGTGGCCTCGGTCCTGGAGTGCTTCACCGGCTATGTGTCGCAGCAGAATTTCGACTCCCAGTGGATCTCCACCAGCGGCAAGGACGCGTTCAACTCCGTCGGGGCCGGCGCGTTCTTCAACGTGATGAATACCGGGCAGATGCTGATGTGGCATATCGTGCTCCTCCCGATCGTGCTGATCGCGCTGGTCGGCGCGCACGTGCTGCTGGTCCGGGTGCGCGGGGTGTCGCACCCGATCGACACGGACGCCGCCGGCGCCGTGGGACGGGGACGGCTGCGCCGGCGCTCCGTCGCAGCGGCCAGCGCCGCTGCCTGGCGCGGTCCTAACCGGCGTTACGACATCCTGAAGGAAGGCACCATCGCCTCGGTGATCGTGCTGGCGCTCACCCTGGCCCTGGCCGGGGTGCTGTCCTCCCCGGACGTCCCGCCGGTCACCGTGGCCACCTGGGCCAGGCTGGCGCCCGCCGACTTCCTGGCCACCGCCGCTACCGAGCTGGACGGAACCAGCAAGACCGCGACCTACGGCCCGCCCTACAACGACACCAGCGGCGCCGCCCAGCGGCTGCTGTTCTCCCCGGCCACCATCGCCGGCGTCACGCAGCCAGTCGACGCGGCGCAGGACTTCGTCCTGGGGCCGCTGGGCTCGCTCGCGACGGCCGACCCGGCCATCGCCGCCCCGCTGGCCGCCTACCGGGCGGCCTCCCCCGCCCAGCAGCTGAAGTGGGCCAGCGCCTATACCGCCGCCGTGGCGAAGGTGAAGTTCGCCAATGGCGGCCCGGTCGTCCCCGCGGCTGGCGACGGGCCAGTCCCGGCGCTGATGGCCAGCGAGCTGACCCTCGCGCGCAGCGGCGCGCTGGACACCGACCTGTTGTCCCAGCAGCCGTTCTACGGCACGAACTTCACCAAGCCGCTGCTGTTCATCGAGGACGGGGCCTACTTCGCCGGCCAGGCCCAGGCGATGGGCCTGACCGGCAGCCAGTGGGGCGTGATGAACGAGACCGGCAGTTACCCCGGCCAGCCCTGGCTGTGGCTGTATCAGCTCTGGTACCAGGTGCCGGGCTGGACCAACTCAGCCAACATCGACATGATCGCGATCTACATGACCGGCCTGGCCACGATCTTGCTGCTGCTCGTCCCGTTCATCCCCGGCCTGCGCGACATCCCCCGGCTGATCCCGGTGCACCGCCTGATCTGGCGGTCCTGGTACCGCTCCGATCCGGGGCCGGCCGGTGCGGACGCACCCAGGCCAGCCGGCAAGACCCCGGCGGGCCACTCGCAGTGACAGGTGGCGCCCATCACCACAGCGAGCCACTTGACGGCTCGAGACGCGCCCCGGTACCACGTGCCGTCGCGTGGCCCGGCGGTACCGCGGGTGGGATTGGCGCACTGGGGCGAGCTGCCCACGCGTGAGCAGAAGATCCTGCTGATGGACTTTCGCGGCGGCATGACGCAGGCGCAGATCGGCCAGCGGCTCCGCATCTCCCAGATGCACGTCTCCCGGCCGCGCACCCACGCGCTCGGCTACCTCCGCTTGCGCCTACTCGACCTGGACGGCACGCGTGCCAACGCCCGCCCGGCTTTGGCACCGCGGTCGCGTCCAGTGACACCCTTGTGCAGGGCTGTCACCGCAGTCCGTTCGGAATCAAATGCCCTTTGCCCATAGTCTCGAAGCCGCAGGCCGACCTGCGGTCGACGCTTCCGCTAAGATAGCGTCTACAGCGTAGATCTACTGAAAGTGGATCGCTATCGGGCCCCGCCGCATGGGAGAAGGTGCTTGTTGCGATGACCCGGCCGCCCGCCGACCGCACCGTCCAGGATGCTGACGCGCACCGGGACGGCAAGCTCACCCGCGACGTGGTGCTGGCCACCGCGCTGGAGATCATCGACCGCGACGGGGCCGGCGGCTTGTCCATGCGCCGCCTCGCCCGCGCCCTGGGCCGCGATCCGATGATTCTTTACCGGTACGCGCCGAACAAGGCCGCGCTGCTGGACGGCGTCGCCGAGACCGTGCTCGCCCAGCTCGAGGTCGACTCCGCCGACCCCGGCTGGGCCGGCCAGCTCCGCGCCGTGGCCCGCCACTACCGCGCGCTGGCGCTGGCCCACCCGCACGTGGTGCCGCTGCTGGTCACCCGCCCCCTGGCCACACCGCTCGCGCTGCGGCCCCTGGGCACCCTGCGGCCGCTCGAAGACATCCTCACCCTGCTCACCCGGGCCGGCTTCAGCGGCGCCGACGCGCTGCACATCTACCGGGCCCTGTTCGGCTTCCTGCACGGCCATGTGCTCAACGAACTGCAAGAACTCGTCGACAACCCGGACGAGACCGACGACCTGCTGCGGCTGGGCCTGCACCGGCTGCCGATCGGCCAATTCCCCCTGCTCCGCGGCCTGGCCCCCGTCCTGGCCGCCTACGACGGCGCCGCCGAACTCGAACGCGGCCTCGACATCCTCCTGACCGGCCTGGCCACCACGCTGCCGCCGCCAGCCGGGGCGCAGTCCTCCAGCCGGGCAGTGCATCCCGCCCGCCGGGCCGCCCCTGACCGCCCGGACGCCAGGGGCGTCCGCAAGGCCGGGACCAGCCCGCAGCCCACCGAGGACTTACCTATTGACGTCGACAGCCGGCGAGAACGACCTTCATTTGGTATAGATCTGCAGCGTAGACCTACATCTCTTGACATTGGGTCGGGCTCGGCGTTGACTAGGAACCTGCACTGAACTGCGGCCACGTCGAGACCCCGCGGGCTCACCGGGAATCCCTCCCAAGGGCACATGGAGTCACGATCATGATCGTCGTCATAGGCTGCTCGCCCTGATCGCCGCGGTCGTCGTCGCGGTGCCGGGCGTCGCAAGCACCAGCGGCAGCACCCAGCCGCTGAGTGACAACTTCGTGATCTCCGGTCAGCGCCTGAACGGTCTGTCCGCCAGGCAGCTGGTTTGGTACGGCATCGCCGTGCGCCTAGGGACCTGCCCGGGTCCGGGAACGCCTGCGCGCGCCTGTCCCAACCGGAGGCGGCGACATCCCGCAGTTCCGCCCTGGATATCACCCTCGGGCCGCCACGCCAGCACAGTGCCTGGCGGACGATCGGCTCGGACGCATCACGTGGAGGAGGCATGAGAGCTGCAGTCGTGCGAGAGTTCGGGCAGCCGCTCGTCATCGAGGACAGGCCAATTCCCGAGCCAGGGCCCGGGCAGATCACCGTCAAGATGGAAGCCTCCGGCCTGTGCCATACCGACATCCACGCCGCCAACGGCGACTGGCCGGTCAAGCCAGCCCCGCCGTTCGTGCCGGGCCACGAGGGCGTGGGCCCGGTTCACGCCATCGGCGACGGCGTCGGCGGCCTGGAGCTCGGGCAGCGGGTGGCCGTGCCGTGGCTGGGTTACGCGTGCGGCACCTGCAAGCACTGCCTGACCGGCTGGGAGACTCTGTGCCTGCAGCAGCGCAATAGCGGTTACGCCGTCGACGGCTGCTACGCCGAGTACTTCCTGGCTGAGGCAGCGTTCGCCGCGAAGGTCCCGGACGGGGTCGACTCCTTCGACGCGGCCCCGCTGAGCTGCGCGGGCGTGACCACCTACAAGGCAGTCAAGGTCGGCAACGTCCGGCCAACTGACCTGGTGGCGATCTCCGGTGTCGGCGGGCTCGGGCATCTGGCCGTGCAGTACGCGAAGATCTTCGGCGGTACGGTGGCGGCGATCGACGTGACCGACGAGAAGCTGCAGCTCGCCAAGGACCTTGGCGCAGACTTCGTCATCGACGCGCGGACGCAGAACCCCGCCGCGGCGCTGCAGGCGCACGGCGGCGCTGACGTCGCGATCGGGCTGGCCGTTGACGACAAGTCGTTCGCCGCCGCCTATGCGGGCCTGCGGCGCGGCGGACGGCTGGTGCTGGTCGCGCTGCCCGCGGCCGGGACGCTCAGCATCCCGGTCTTCGACACGGTACTGAACGGCACGTCGGTGATCGGGTCGATCGTCGGCACCCGCGCGGATCTGGCGGACGTGTACACCCTGCATGCCGCGGGCCAGACCCGGGTCATTTACGAGACCAGGCAGCTGGGCTCGGTAAACGAGGCAATCCAGGAGGTCATGCGGGGCAAGGCCAGGGCGCGCCTCGTCCTGGCGCCGTGAGGGAATCATGGGCAACTCGCCAACGCAGGCACCAGAACGAGAGGAGCTGACGATGACTGTGACACAGTCGCCGCAGCAGGACAGCAGGGGCATGGTTACCGGCAAGGTGGCCCTGGTTACCGGGGGTACCCGCGGCATCGGTGCCGCCATCGGCCGCGGCCTGGCCGACGAGGGCGCATCGATCGCGGCTGGCTACTGGCATCAGCCCGAGGGGGCGGAGAAGTTCGGGGCGGCCATGTCGGCCGAGTACCCGCAGCAGCAGTTCACGGTGCACGAGGGCAACATCGGCCTGGCCGATGACTGCCGGCGGGTGGTGCGCGAGGTCATCGACCAGCACGGCCACCTCGACGTCCTGGTCAACAACGCCGGGATCACCATCGACCGCACCGTCGCGAAGATGTCGGATGAGGACTGGCAGAAGGTGATCGCCGTCAACCTGTCCGGGGCGTTCTTCATGGCCAAGGCGGCGCTTGACCACATGATCGAGCGCGGCAGCGGCCGGATCATCAGCGTGTCCTCGGTGATCGGCGAGACCGGCAACATCGGCCAGGCCAACTACGCGGCGTCCAAGTCCGGGCTGTTCGGCCTGACCAAGTCGCTGGCCAGGGAGGCCATCTTCCAGCTGAACCGCGCGCAGCGGCCACCCGGTGACGGGGTCGGCGTGACGGTGAACGCGGTGACGCCGGGCTTCATCGCCACGGACATGATGGCGACGATCCCGGATAAGGTGCTCGATCGGATCAGGGGGCAGATTCCCGTCGGCCGGCTCGGCCGGCCGGAGGAGATCGCCCGTGTCGTCTGCTTCCTGGCCGCTGACCAGTCCGCCTACATCACCGGGCAGATCTGGGCGGTCAACGGCGGCCTGGATATGTGAAGGGCATGTCATGAATGATCTAGGCGACGTCGTCGTGCTGTCCGCGGTGCGGACCGCCATCGGCCGTTACGACTGATGCCGGTAGGACTGATAGCGGGGTAGCCACCTGGTGCGGTGGATGGCCTGGTCGATCTGGTCATCGGTAAGCGCGGGCGCGACAGCATCGGCTACTGCGGCCTTCGCGACGGCGCTCGCCACGACTGTTGCAATGCCGGAGAGCTGAGCACGGTCGGGCAGCAGTGTCCCGTGCGGGTCGTGCCGGATCGTGGCAGCCTCACCTACGGCGGCGGCAGCCGCGGTCATCATGGCGTCGGTGACGCGGGTTGCGCGCACGGCGGTCACGGCTAGGCCGACTCCGGGGAAGATGTAGATGTTGTTGCACTGGGCGACGGGGATGCTGGCGTCGCCGACCCGCATCGGCGGGAACGGGGAGCCGGTGGCGACCAGCGCGCGGCCTTCGGTCCAGTCGGCGAGATCCTGTGGCCGGGCTTCGCTGCGGCTGGTCGGGTTGGACAGCGGCATGATGACCGGCCGTTCGGCGTGCGCGGCGATGCGGCGCACGACCTGTTCGGTGAAGGCCCCGCTCGCGGTCGACAGGCCGATGAGCGCGGTCGGGTGCACCGCGTCGATCACGTCGGCGAGGCCGGCTGGCCGGCCAGGTTCGGTGCCGGGCACGGCGGCCGGCGGCTGGGCGAGACGGCGCTGCGCCGGGTCCAGGTCCGGGCGGTCGGTGGTGAGCAGGCCGTTGACGTCGACCACGCAGATCCTGGCGCGGGCGCCCCGCTCGGACAGGCCGTCGGCCGCCATCGACCGCACGACCTGCTCGCAGACCCCGATACCAGCCGACCCGGCACCGAGCATCACCACCATCTGGTCGCGCAGCCGCGACCCGGTGGCCGCTGCCCCCGCGGACAGCGCGGCCAGGACCACGGCGGCAGTGCCCTGGATGTCATCGTTGAAGCTGAGCAGCTGATCGCGGTAGCGCTCCAGGATAGGCAGCGCGTGCGGGGTGGCGAAGTCCTCCCATTGCAGCAGCACACCGGGCAGTTCGGCGCGCACCGCCTGGACGAACCGGTCGACGAAGTCGTCGTAGCGGGCGCCGGCGACACGTCGGTGCCGCCAGCCGAGGTACATCGGGTCGTCCAGGAGCCCGGCGTTGTCGGTGCCGGCGTCGAGGAGGACCGGCAGGGTGCGCGCCGGGTCGATGCCGCCCAGCGCCGCGTACAGCGACAGCTTGCCGATCGGGATGCCCATGCCGCCGATGCCCTGGTCACCCAGGCCCAGAACCCGCTGCCCGTCGGTGACGACGATGACGTCGACCTCCCGCCGGGGCCGGTTACGCAGGATCTCCCCGATGCGGTCGCGGTCGGGGTAGGCGATGAAAAGGCCGCGCGGACGGCGGTAGATCTCGCTGAAGCGCTGGCAGGCCAGTCCGACCGTCGGGGTGTAAAGGATCGGCAGCATCTCCTCGATGTGGTCAGACACCAGCCGGTAGAACAGCGTCTCGTTGGTGTCCTGCAGCGCGCGCAGGTTAATGTGCCGGGCGACGTCGGTGGGCTGCTCCTGGTAGGCCCGGTACCTGCGGCGCACCTGCTGCTCCAGCGTCTCCACCACGGCCGGCAGCAGGCCACGCAGACCCTGCTCGGAGCGTTCCTCCTCGGAGAACGCGGTGCCCTTGTTCGTCAGCGGATCCTCCAACACCCACACCCCGGAACCTTGATCGACGCCCATGACCCCTCCCGTTCCTTCCCGATTCGCTCGGGGCTGCGACGTTGCCACAGCGCGGCGGTCAGGCCGTACCGTGCCCGCTGTCCGTTGAGCAGCCGGAGGCCTTCCCGTCGAGCATGTCATCCTCCTTACTTGAGGAAAACGATCCCCGAGCCCGGCATGCCGCGATCGGCCGCTCAGTCCTGTAACCGGGCTCCGCGCGCCAGAGGAATATCCGAGTCAGGCCGCCGGGACCCGCTGCTGCGGCCGGTCAGCACATATCCGCTGCCGAACGCCAGCTCGCGGACGTGAACGTCCTCGATCAGCTGCTCCAGATGATTCCACGGCCGGTCGAACCCCTCGAAGCTCCGCACGTAGGGAGCGTGGAGCATCCTGGCCTGCATGTTCACGGCCACCATCCACGGCGCGGCCCACTTGCCACCGCCGGCGGCGACTTGTGCCCCAGGACGCAGATGATTCATGACGTTCCGCAGCGCGTCCGGGGACTGCAAGATGTCGTGGACGGCGCAGAACAGGGCGGCATCCGCGGTGACCGCGATCTGGGCGTCCTCGGCTCCCGACTGCACGACCGTGACGTTACGCCAGCCTTCGCGCGCGATGCGCTCGCGGGCTATTGCCGCCATCTCGGGTGACTCCTCGATGCCGACGACACCGCCCTGCGGGCCCACTTTCTCGAGGAGAAGGCCGCAGCACAGGCCGGTCCCGCATCCCACGTCGAGGACCACTTGCCCACGGCGGACCGGGAGTGCCCCGACGATTGCCTGCCGGTAGGCCTGGAGTGCGCCTGTCCTGCGGTCGTAGGAGCGGGCATCCTGGCTGTAGGCCGGCTGCCGCGGGACCCTCTGGGCCAGGGGATGTGCAGCCGACGCGGAATCAGCCGATTTGTTCATGAGTCCTCGCCCCGCCTGTTGGCGAAAGGCCTTGCGTGTCCCGGTGGAGGGTCTGGTTGGTTCGGCCATGGCGTTACTTCCCTCACGGGTGGACCGGGGTCGTTGGGGGCCGGCGTTGCCGGTCCGGCCCCCGCTACGGCTGCTATTTACAGCTGGGTGGTGACGGCCTTGACCTCGGTGTAGGCATGGAGGGCCTCGTGGCCCATCTCGCGGCCCCAGCCGGACTGCTTGTATCCGCCGAACGGCAGTGCCGCGTCGAATACGTTGTAGCAGTTGATCCAGACGGTGCCGGCCCGGATCTTCTTGGCCAGGGCGTGGGCCTTGGAGATGTCCCTGGTCCAGATGCCCGCCCCCAGGCCGTACTCGGAGTCGTTCGCGGCCGCGGCGATCTCATCCAGGTCGGTGAACGGGGCGGCGACCAGGACCGGGCCGAAGATCTCCTCGCGGACGACCTTCATCTCGGGGCGGGTATTGGTCAGCACGGTGGGCTCGACGAAGTAGCCGCGGTCGCCGTACCGGCCGCCGCCGGTTAGGGCGGTGGCCCCCTCGGTCTGGCCGGACTCCAGGAAGCCGGTCACCCGGCGGAACTGCTCGTCGGAGACCAGCGGGCCCATCTGCGTCCCGGGCTCCATCCCCGGTCCCATCTTGATCGACTTGGCGATCTGCGCGACGCCGTCGACGACTTCATCAAACCGGCCGCGCTGGACGTACAGCCGTGAGCCGGCCACGCAGCACTGGCCGTGGTTGAAGAAGATCGCATTCGCGGCGCCCTCGATGGCGGCGGGCCCGGCGTCGTCGAACACGATGTTGGGGCTCTTGCCGCCCAGTTCCAGGGTCAGCTTCTTCAGGTTGCTGGCCCCCGAAGCCGCGACGATCAGCTTGCCCACCTCGGTGGAACCGGTGAACGCAACCTTGTCCACGTCATTGTGGGCGGCCAGCGCCGCTCCGGCGGTCTCGCCGAAGCCGGGCACCACGTTCACCACGCCGTCGGGGACCCCGGCCTCGGCAATGAGCCCGGCCAGGCGCAGCGCGGTCAGCGGGGTCTGCTCGGCCGGCTTGAGCACCACGCAGTTGCCGGCGGCCAGCGCCGGGCCGAGCTTCCACGCGGCCATCAGCAGCGGGAAGTTCCACGGGATGATCTGCCCGACCACGCCGAGCGGCTCGCGCAGCGTATAGGAGTGGAAGTTGGCGCCCGGCATGTACGGCACCGAGATGCTGATCGTGTTGCCCTCGATCTTGGTGGCCCAGCCGGCCATGTAGTGGAACAGGTCCGCGGCCAGCGGCACGTCGGCGGCCTGCGCCACGGCGAACGGCTTGCCGTTGTCCAGCGCCTCGAGCTGGGCGAGCTCGTCAGCGTGCTGGAGGATCAGGTCGCCGATCCGCCAGATGATCCGTCCCCGCTCCGACGGGGTCATCCTGCCCCACGGGCCCTCGTCGAACGCCCGGCGCGCCGCCCGCACAGCCCGGTCGATGTCCTCGGCACCGCCCTCGGCGACCCGGGCGAGCGTCTCCCCTGTCGCGGGGTCGGGCGTCTCGAACGTCTTGCCCGACGCCGCGTCGCACCACTGCCCGTTGATGAACAGCTGCCGCGGGGAGCCGATGAAGGCTTCGACGTCGCGATCCAGGGTCACAGTCATGAAGTGGTCATCTCCCTTGGCTGCGCGGTGGGGACAGCCACCGATTGCGGCCAGCACCTAATACGCGCATGTCTACATTGTAGAACTATATTGCTAGCCTACAATGTTGACATAGGGATATCAACTCGCAGATATGCATTCGGCGGCCGACGGGCCGCGCAGGAGCGCCGTCGGCGGCTCAAGACACGGCAGGTTCCGCTGGCGGTCCAGCACCTGGCGCAGCGGATCCGGTTTGCGCCACTGCCCTGCGGGAGGAAAGCTCAAGTCACGGATGGCGGGGAAGGAACTAATCGCCGTTAAGAAGCGGGCCATGGGAGCTCATCATGAAAATGCTCGTCGTGGGCGCGGGCGTGATCGGAACCGTGTACGGCGCCCATATTGCGGCCGCGGGAAGCAAGGTCTCGGTGCTGAGCCACGGGCCGCGGACCAGTGAGGTGGCCGCAGCAGGTCTTTCCGCCCGCGATGTCCTCAGCGGAGGGCGGGTCGACACCGAAGCGGACGTGGTGCCGGACGCCAGCGGGGACTACGACCTCGTCCTTGTCGCGGTCCGGCGTGATCAGCTCTCCGCAGCATGCGCCGGACTCGCGGTCCCTCGCCGCGGACCGCGCGACCCTCACGCTCATGTGCCGGGCCATTACCGGAGCATTCGCCGACCTGCGCACTGACGGCACGGCAGGGCTGCCGCGTAACCTCGCTGTGCTGCACAGCCCGCTGCTCAGGGCGGTTGCCGTCCGGTACTGGGCCCGGACCATGCGCTCACCGATAGGTGAGCTGTGCTTTGCGGCGCACTCGCGGCATGCCGAGGCGGAGATGCGGGCCCTGGGCCAGGACGTGGCCGCCCGGATCACCAGCTCCCCCGCCCTGACCGAGCTGCTCCGCCCGCTCAAGCACCAGCCATGAAACGCCGACCGTAGCGCCGCAAGGTGCCACCGGATCTGCCGCTGGGAGCTGCGCGTCAGCGACGGGTTGTCCATCGGGGACCGGTCAGTGATCACGCGGATTCCCACCCGCCCAGCCGCCGCGGTCGAGCACGAGCCGGCACAGCGCATAGCAGATGAGCAACGCTATCCCGGCACCCCGACCACCGCGGCGCCCGGGGCCAGCGCGTTAATGATCACGGCGACCCGGCCGCCCGGCGGCGCGGCCGGCTGACCCGAACGATCCAGCCAGACCATTAGCCGGGTGCCCGCCGCCGCACCGGTGATGCCGGGCGCCGTGACGGAGGTCAGCACGCCGGATTGCTCACCGCCTCCCGGGTCGCTGCGCGGGAAACAGCTGATACGGGAAGGGTTCATCACCGCAACCGATCACCCGTAGCGGGTGGGCCGACGTATCCCGATCATGATCCCGAACGGGCTGTGGTGACAGCCCTGCGCAGGGCTGTCACCACGGTCGTTCGGATTCTGAGACGTCCGATTCAGCTCAGGCCTGGTCGGCCGACGATGATGCGGGGACCGGGGTCCGTCCATTAGCGGGATGGCCGCCGAGGATCTCGGCTGCCGGGGAGACGCGGCGGGCGTGCATCAGGCCGAGCCCGCTGAGCACCAGCATGACCGCGCCGGCAATGAACGCGGCGATCGCGGCGATGCCGGCGATCATGCCCATGGTGCCCAATCGAGTTAGGCGACTCGAACACCTCGTCGGTGACCAAGTTTCCCCTCGGAAATAGATCGTCACCCGATCAGCGGACGCCCCAGATACCGTGAGCAGTCATCGATGTCACCACGACCTCAAGGACTCATCGAGTGCCGTGCACGCGGCGATATCGTGCCGGTTTGGGTTGACCTTTTCGACGTGAACAGGGGAGCTAGGGCAAGACCCTCGATACAGCCGCTCACGGAACGCGGCGCATGGAACGCGGGCAGGGACCTAGGCCGCGCCCTCATAATCAGGAACTGGGCTGGCTCAATCAGGCTGGGCCTGAATGCAGTCGGCACTGGAATTTCGGGTCTCGTTGAGCGCGATCGACTACTGTCATCAAGCGACCGGCCCTCTGAGCTCAACATCCTGAACTCAACCTCCGCGTAGCAAAGCTCGCTAGCGGGGTCCGGAGTAACGCTTGGCGAGTGATCAATACGGCCTGAAGCCTGCGGCCCTTGGCCCGTGCCGAAGACCACATCGGTCCGCACCCGGACGTCTACGACGCACCCAGGTGTTCATCTCTCGCCTCGGGAGAGATGAAACTCGTCCGTGCTAATCTGGCACTACCGCTCCGGACCCCGGTGGCCACAGCGCTCGTAACTGAAATCCACCGACATGCCCGGAGCCTTTTCATGCTGGATTTGGCAAGATACGTCCGGCCCGGCATTTGCCGTCGTCGGACGTGACGACAGACGCGCCGGCGACGGTAGCCAGCCTGCACGGACCGGATCTCCCCGCACGCCATGCAACTGCGGGCAGCATCTCCGCCCTGTCGCCGGCGGAGGTCTTCGACGCACTGGAAAGCTCCTCGCAGGGCCTGGCGGCGGCGAAGGCGGCATCCCGGCTCGCGGCGCTCGGCCCTAACGAACTGCGCGCGGCCAAGCGGCCACCGGTCATCACGAAGGTGCTCGCGCAGTTCACCAACCTGTTCGCTCTGGTGCTCCTGGGCGCCTCGGTCATCACGTTCGCCTCCTACGCAGCGCGGCGCCGAGCTTGCTGTCGCGGAAGATGTTCTCCACCGTGGTGCGGTGCCGGTACCAGTGCTCTGCCGCTATCGCGGTGTCCGGGCTGGACACGTCCAGGTTGGTCAGGATGAAGCTGTAGGCGTAGATCGCCCCGGCGCGGGCCAGTTCGGGGATCGGCAGGGCCCGCTGGTCGGGGTGCAGGGTGCGGCGGCGGCGGGACCGCGGGTCGGCGGAGACCTGGGCCGGGTCCAGCAGGACCCGGCGGACCAGCAGCCGGGTGTCCGCGGGCCACCAGTCCGGGCAGTACTCCGCGACGGCGACCTGCGCGCCGTCCATGTCAATGGCGTCATGCCAGTCGTCCTCGGTGATCCCGGCCAGCAGCCGCCACAACGGCGCGATCCGCTTGGCGCCGATCGCGAAGCTGATGTGCGCGTCGTGGGCGGCGCGGGCCAGTTGCCCGGCGAAATAGCCGGCGTCGGCGCGCATCGCCACCCGGCCCGAAGCCCGCGCCGCCGCGGGCAGGCAGCCCAGCGCGCGGCGCAGCAGATCCGGCGCGGTCGCGCGCGGGTCATCGGTGCCGTCGCCCAGGTCGGCGGCCAGGACAATCTCGGTCTCGGCCCAGGTGGCCACGTGCGGCAGGCCCACCCGCTGGCCCTGGTGGTTATACGCCACGCCGCGTTTCTTCCGGCCGTAGACCTCCACGTCAGTGGTGTCCAGGTCGATCGTGACCGGCCCGCCGGCCAGCACCGTCGCCCGCGGCGCGGACAGCAGCGCCAGCATCCGCCCGGTCACCGCCGCCAGGCCGGTCTCCACTGCCTGCCACTGCGCCGGGGTGACCCGCCGGGCCAGGCCCGCCGCGGTCGTGGACGCCAGCCCCGGCACCGGCGTGATCTGCTGCCCGGCCGCATCGGCGCGCTGCCGGTCCAGCCCGGTCAGGAAATCCTCCCCAGCCAGCTGCGCCGCCGCGATCCCGGCCAGCAGCTCCCCGGCCCCGAACCCGCGTTCGCGCTGCTTGATCGGGCCAACCGCCGCATCCAGCGCCCCGATCACGCCGAGCCGCCCGCACAACTCGGTGACCACGGCCAGGCCCGCGTTCGGCGTCAGCGCCGGATCCGGCGCGCCGATCCGCGGCTGCCGCCGCGATCTGCCCGCCCCGCTGCGTATCCTTTTCACCAGGTAGGTGCCTCTCCGCCTGAGATGATCATTACTTCGCAGCGATCATCATCCCAGGTCAAAGGGGCACCTATCGGCATTTGCGCCGCCGTGTCACCGACCTACTCGCGGATTGGGTCTGATCCGGTCACCCCGGGATACCGGGAGCCTGGAGCTGGCCGTCGCCATCCTGGCTGTGGTCTTGCTCAACGGCGCGATCGGGTTTCCGGGGTCGGCTACAAACGGAAGGCGTCATCAGCGGGCCGGACCAGGTCACCGAGCTGCTCCAGGCCCGATCCGGCTTCTCGCGCGCCTGATGCCAGAACCGATACGGAAGGGACGATAACGATGAAGACAAGCGTGAAGGACGCCATGACCACTCAGGTCGTGGCGGTCAAGCTCGGCGCGTCATTCAAGGAGATGGCGGCCAGGCTCCGCCAGTCCCGGGTGAGCGCGTTTCCCGTCATCGACGACGACGGGAAGGTGATCGGGGTGGTCTCCGAGGCCGACATGCTGGCCAGGAAGGTCCTGAGCGCCGGCATGCTGCACCGCGGGGAACAGGAGAAGGCCGACGGCCTGACCGCGGGCGACCTGATGACTCACCCGGCGGTAACCGTCTCACCAGAAGATTCGGTCGAGGTGGCCGCCCGGCTGATGTATACCCTCCAGGTCAAGCGACTTCCCGTCATCGACCCCAGCGGCCGGCTCGCCGGGATCATCAGCCGGGCCGACGTGCTGGCGGTCTTCGGCCGCTCAGATGAGGAGATCCGCAAGGAGGTCACCGACGACGTGATCTGCCAGGAGTTCGGGGCGGCCCCGCGCCAGTTCGCGGTGACCGTCCAGGCCGGGGTCGTGACCCTGGAGGGAAATGCGGAAACCGCCGCGCTGGGCCACGTCATCGTACGCAAGGTCCGGCACGTCCAGGGTGTAGTCGCCGTCCGCGATCGGCTCACCTACCCCGACGTGTACGCCAGCATCGCCGGCCCTGGCTTCTGATCCGGTCCGGGCGATGAGACTTCAGTGAGCACGGCGCAGGCAGGGGTCGGATCCGGCCAGGCGTACGCGCTTTTGGCCGACGGGACGACGGTCGGGATCCGCCCGGCCGGCCCAGGCGATTTCGGCGCGGTCAAGGCCATGCATGAGGCGTTGTCCCCCGGCAACACCTACATGCGTTTCTTCAGCCTCAGCCGGACGGCGGCCGGTACCGAGGCGCGGCGGATCTGCCGGGACCCCTCGCCGGATCAGGTGGCGTTGCTCGCGCTGTCGGCCGGCGAAGTGGTCGGCTGCGCCAGCTACGTCACCGCCGGCAAGGGAGCACCGGGCCGCCAGGACGGTGTGGCGGAGATCGCGTTCGCGGTAGCCGACCACATGCACCACCGGGGCATCGCTACCTTGCTGCTCGAACATCTGGCTGCTCGAACATCTCTCTCCTACGCCAGGAGCCACCAGATAACGACGTTCACCGCGCAGACCCTGACCGAGAACCGGGCGATGCTGAACGTCTTCGCCGACGCCGGCCTGCCCATGGACCGTCATTTCGAGGACGAGGTCTTCGAGACGACCTTTCCTCTCCCCGCCGCTGCCCTGACCACCTCTGTCGACAGCTACCTGAACGCCGTGGCCGAACGGGAGCGCAGCGCGGAAGCCGCCAGCCTGCGCCACGTGCTCGCGCCCGAGTCAGTCGCGGTGATCGGCGCGGGCCGGCGGCAGGGGACGGCGGGCCGGGCGATCCTGGAGAACCTCCGGGCCGGCGGGTACGCCGGCCACCTCTACGCGGTCAACCCGCGCGCCCGGCAGATCGGCGGCGAGCGGTGCCTGGCCTCGGTGCTCGATCTGCCTGAGCCGGTGGACCTCGCGGTGATCGCGGTGCCCGCCACGGCGGTCCTGGAGGCGGCGGAGCAGTGCGGCCAGCGCGGCGTGCGGTCCCTCGTGGTCGTCACCTCCGGGCTGGAGGTCGCCGCCTGCGCCGAACTGCTCGCGGTGTGCCGCCGGCACGGCATGCGGCTGGTCGGCCCGGACTGCTTCGGCGTGGCCGCGCCCGGCATCGGCCTCAACGCCACCTTCGCCGCCAGTCAGCCGCGGACCGGCGTGGCCGGCCTGGTCATGCAATCCGGCGGCCTGGGCTTCGCCATGGTGGATCAGCTGTCCCGGCTCGGCATCGGGATCTCCTCGTTCGCGTCGTGGGCGAGAAGCTGGACGTGTCGGGCAACGACATGCTGCTGTGGTGGGAACACGACGGCGTGACCACGCTCGCGGTGCTGTACATCGAGTCGTTCGGCAACCCGCGCAAGTTCGCCCGGACCGCCCGCCGGGTGGGCGCCACCATGCCCGTGCTCACCGTGCTGGCTGGACGTTCCGGCCAGAGACGGCGGGGCGCCCAGCTGCGCCTCTGGTCAGCCGGGAAGCGCTGTTCGAGCAGGCCGGCGTCATCATCACGCGCGGCTACGGCGAACTGATCGAGGCCACCGCGCTGCTGGGCACCCAGCCGGTCCCGGCCGGACGCACCATCGCGATCGTGTCCAACGTGGGCAGCGCGGGGCTGCTGGCGGCTGATGCCTGCACGGACCTCGGGCTCACCGTCCACCGCCCGCACGGCCTGACCAGGCGGCGGCTGCGCGCGGTGGTGCCGGGAACCGGCGCCGTCACCGGCCCTGTCGACACCGGGGCCACGGTTTCCGGCGAGGATTTCCGCCAGTGCCTCGAGCTGCTCGCGGCGGACGACGAGGTACACGCGATCATCGCCCTGGCCCTGCCCACCGGCGCCACCGGCGACCTGGTGGCCGCCATCACCGAGGCTGACGTCGGCATTTCGCTGGCCGCGGTGGTGCTCAACCAGCCAGAATCTGTCCGGCTGCTGCCGCGAGGCCCGATGCCGGAGGAAGATGAGGGCCGAGTGCCCGCCTACGGGTACCCGGAAGCCGCGGTGGCCGCTATGGCCCGCGCCGCCAGTTACGGAGCCTGGCGGGTGGCACCGCGCGGGCACGTGCCTGACTTCGCTGATATCAGGGCCGCGGACGCCCGCGCGCTGGCGCACGAGTTCCTCCGCCAGGCACCAGACGGCGGCTGGCTTCCCCCTGGTCAGACGACCGATCTTCTGGGCTGCTACGGAATACTGCTGGCCGACGGCGAAGACACTTCCGCTACCGTGGCCGCGCGAGCGGGCTGGACCGAAGTAATCGTCAGGGTCGCGGCTGACCACACCTTCGGCCCGCTGGTGATGTTCGGGCCCGGCGGCGCGGACCCCGGGCCTGCCGGGCTGGTCGCCGGGCACGCAGCCCGGCTCACGCCGCTGACCGACATCGACGCGGACCAGCTGATCCGGGGTGTTGCCCCGGGGGGACGTACCTGCGTGACCTGCTGCTGCGGGTCTCGCGGCTCGCCGACGACCTGCCCGAAGTCACCGGCCTTGATCTCAGCCCGGTCATCGCCGGGCCAGACGAAGCCATCGTCTTGGCCGCGCGGATCACGGTGGCACCCTACGAGCCGCCCGACCCGTTCCTGCGGAAGCTGCGCTGATGCGCCGGTAAAACTGATGCGCCAGTAAAGAAGCCGGTTACCAGGGCAAGCACCATGACCCGTTCGGAAAAAAGGGGTTTAAGAGTGACTATGACTGAGCAGGAACCGTTGACCAGCACTGAGCTCGATGCGCTGGACGCGTGGTGGCGGGCGGCGAATTACCTGTCGGCGGGGCAGATCTACCTGATGGGCAACCCGCTGCTGGCCGAGCCGCTGCGGCCTGAGCACGTCAAGCCGCGGCTGCTGGGGCACCACGCCTGGGCTCAACCTGATCTATGCGCACCTGAACCGGGTGATCAGGAACTGGGATCTGAACGTCATCTACGTGGCGGGGCCGGGGCACGGCGGGCCCGGCATGGTGGCGAACACCTACCTGGAGGGGACTTATACCAAGCTGTACCCCGCACATCACTCAGGACACCGCGGGCCTGGCAAAGCTGTTCCGGCAGTTCTCCTTCCCGGGCGGCATTCCCTCGCACGTGGCGCCCGAGACACCCGGCTCGATTCACGAGGGCGGCGAACTCGGCTACTCGCTGGCCCACGCCTACGGGGCGCCGTTCGACAACCCGGACCTGATCGTGGCCTGCGTGATCGGCGACGGCGAGGCCGAGACCGGGCCGCTGGCCGGCAGCTGGCACTCCACCAAGTTCCTCAACCCGGCCACCGACGGCGCGGTGCTGCCGATCCTGCACCTGAACGGGTACAAGATCGCCAACCCGACCGTGCTGGCCCGGATCCCGCATGAGGAGCTCGAGTTCCTGCTGCGGGGTTACGGGTACACGGTGCACACGGTCGAAGGTGATGACCCGAAGCTGGTGCACCAGAAGCTCGCCGCGACCATGGACACGGTGATCAGCGAGATCCACGCCACCAGGATCCCGGCTTCATCGACCACGTGGTCAACAAGAAGGCCGAGGTCATCCGGGCGTACCTGCCGCCGGACACCAACACGCTGCTCTCGGTCGCGGACCACTGCCTGCGCTCGCGGCACTACGTCAACGTGATCGTGGCCGGCAAGCAGCCGCAGTGGAACTGGCTGTCCATCGACGAGGCGGTCATCCACGGCACCCGCGGCGCCGGGATCTGGGAGTGGGCGTCCAACGACGCGCCGGGGTACACTCCTTCCACGTTCGCCTGTGACCTTGAGAGCTTGAGGTCGCCGGAATGCCAGCTATCTGTCATGGGTCAAAGCGCGCGCCCGAAGCCACGATCGGTCGCGCCGGACCGTCAGCCTGTCCAGGCGTCCTGCTTCTTGCCGACGATGTTCTCGTGAAACGGGCTCTTCGGGCCTTCACTGGGGATGATGGCCCACGCTGCCAGGTAGGCCAGCACGCCCGCGCCTCCGGTGAGGACGGAGACGACGGCCCAGATCACCCGGACCAGGGTCACATCCAAGCCGAAGTAGCCGGCGACTCCCGCGCACACCCCGGCCAGCATCCGGCCGTCCCGGCTGCGCACCAGGGCCTTGCTTGCGTTTCCGTCTCTCACGTGAACCATCTCCTGCGGTTGCCCCGGGGTAGCTGGCCGCCGTCGGCGGCTGATTCCCGGTGGCTGGCCCCAGACTATACTTGAAAGGTAAGACTAGCAATATTTTTCTAGAATTTACGGTATGCTATCGGGATGGTGAGCTGGAGTTTCCTGAGCAGCCACACCCCCGGGCTGCTGTGCATCGCCCGCGACCCGGGCGCGCGGCTGCGCGATATCGCGGCCAGCGTGGGCGTCACCGGGCGCAGCGCCCACGCCATCGTCACCGATCTCGCCGGCGCCGGCTACGACATCAGGCAGAAGGACGGCCGGCGTAACCGCCACGACGAGCGCGGACTCAAACACCGTCCGGCGAGCGAGGCACGGCGAGTGCCCATCCCGCCCGAGTTGGTCGCCATCCCACGCCAGCACATCGACACCTTCGACATCGCCGCCGACGGCCGGATCTTCAGCAGTGACCGCGAACATCCCGTCGCCTCGACCGTCATCGGCGACGTCTGGGCCTCGGCTCGCAATCTTGCCCTGACACCCGCGCAGGCTGCCTCAAGCTGGCCGGGCGCCTCTACGACCTGCGGCACGCGGCTGTACCGCCGTGGCTGAGTGCGGGGGTGCCCCCGCTTCGGGTCGCCGAGCGCGCCGGGCATCGATGTTCCCAGGCCGTCCGTTTCTGCCACATGGGTCCCTCGGGGGAGGCGGGCGTGAAGAATGTTCGCGCCGGGGCGCTATGCGGTTGCTGTCAGGCCGGCCAGGTCGGCGCTGGCCTGCCACAGCCGGGCCGCGGCGGCGGTGTCGCAGGCGGCCTTGGCAGAGGCCTTGGGCTTGCGGTTGGCGAAGTAGCGGCCGGTGATGCCCTCGACCTGGGGTGAGGAGGCGAGGTAGACCGGGGTGACCGCGCCTTCGGCCGGGGTTTTCATGAAGGGGCGCGCCGCGCGGATCACGATGGCGAAGTGCGCCGCCTGGTCTTCGGCGCCGAAGCTGGTGCGCACGACCCCGGGATGCAGCACGGTGGCGGTGACGCCGGTGCCTTCCAGGCGGCGGGCCAGTTCGTAGGTGAACATCACGTTGGCCAGCTTGGACTGGCTGTAGGCGCGCTGCCCGGAGTAATTCTGCTCGCCCTGCAGGTCATCGAAGTCAATGCGGCCCCTGGCGTGGGCGCCGGAGGAGACGGTGACGATCCGGGCGGGTGCGCTGGCGGTCAGGCGGTCCAGCAGCAGGTTGGTTAGCAGGAAGGAGGCGAGGTGGTTCAGCGCGAAGGTGCGCTCCAGGCCGTCAGTGGTGACGTGCCGGTGGGCCCAGAACCCGCCGACGTTGTTGACCAGCACGTCCAGGCGCGGGTAGGTGCCAGTCACCTGGGCGGCCAGACGGCGCACCTGGGCCTGGACGGACATGTCGGCGGCAAAGACATCCACCGCTGCGTTACCCGTCGCAGTGCGGATTCCGGCCGCGGCCGCCTCAGCGCGCGCCTGGTCGCGGCCGGTGATGCCGACCCGGGCGCCCAGCGCGGCGAGCCCGGCGGCGGTGGCCATGCCGATGCCCCCCGTGCCCCCGGTGACCAGAACGGACTTCCCGGCCATGAGGGGGGCCTCAGCCATGGTTCATTCCCTGGTTCCTGGGGGTTCCCGGAAATGGGGAGGGACCCGGATGCTTAGCATGACCGTGACCGGTTCGCCGCCGGGGCGGGCAGCTGCCCGGCGCCGGGTGGTCACGAAAGGCTGCCTGCGGGGACCGGCTGCGGGGCGGGCGGCACGGCCGGGAGCGGGGCGAGGTGGCCTGGGTCGGTGCCGCCGGTGTCGAGCCGGAACGGCGGGTACTCATCCCGCATCAGCGTGACGTAGGCCAGGACGCGGTAGCACCACCGGTTCAGTCCCATGACCAGGTCGAAGATCCGCTGCGGGTAGCGGCCGGATACCGCCAGGATGACCGCGGCGATCACCGCGAGCAAGGTGATCAGGCCGATGCCGCCGGTGACCCGCCACGCCGCGCTTCGGCCGAACTCCCAGCCGCCGGCGAAGATCGCCACGATCAGGTACTGCGGCAGCGCGAGCAGCCACCACTTGACCAGCACCAGGCCCCGGCTGAGCCGCTGCGGGTAGTCCACGCTGAAGTCGGCCGGGTAGGAGGGGTCCGGCTGCAGGCTGAACGGCGGGTACTTATCAGTGCCGAAGGCACTGGCGCCGTAGAAGGCGACCCGCCAGGACCAGCGCATCACCCCGAGGTTGAAATCGAAGATCGCCCGCGGATAGCGGCCGGTGAACAAGATCGCGAATCCGGCGGCGACGGTCAGCACGCTTACCGCGCACCACAAGAAGAACAGCACCACGAAGTGCGGGATCACCAGCAGCCACTTGACCAGCCACAGCCACCGGCTCACAGCCGGATCCAGCTGCCCGTCGAGACGGGCCGGGTAAGGCTGAGCGTCCATCATGAACCTCCTGATGCCTGACTGCCTGAACTTGCGTCCAGGCGGTCCCGCGGTGACCACGGGTGGCTGGCCGCCGTCGGCGGCTGTGCCCGGTGCCTGCCCTCAGCCTATATTTGCAATCTGAAACTAGCAATATTTTTCAAGAAATTGAAGTATACTTTTCTGCATGGCGAACTGGGGTTTCCTGACCACCCACGCCCGGGTGCTGCTGTGCATCGCGCACGACCCGGGCGCGCGGCTGCGTGACATCGCGGCGAGCCTGGGCATCACCGAGCGCACCGCCCACGGCATCGTCACCGACCTCACCGAGGCCGGCTACGTGGTGAAGCAGAAAGACGGCCGCCGCAACCGCTACCAGATCCAGGCGCACCGGCCGCTGCCCGAGCCCGGCACCCGGGAGCCCGCCGTGGGCGAGATCCTCGCCCTGTTCGCAGCCCAGGGCCGGCTCGTCACCGGGCCCGCCCGGGCGAGTGACGGTGATGCCAGCGGCGTCCGCCAGGCGCGAACTCCCTGACCTCGCGGGCCAGCAGGCCTTAGCCAGCAGCCCGTCCCGGTCCGGGTGGACGCCGCCGGTCTTCCGCGGCTGGCTCATGCACCTGGCAACGTCAGGAACCTGGACGTCTTGCGGTGCCTGGCCGCGGCGCACGCTGCTCGTGCACCCGCTCCCCCGAATGAGCGCCCGGGTAAGAGGGCACCTTATCCGCTCTTGTAGTGCTGCCCGGGCTGCCAGCCGCCTGTCCCACCGCGTGGTCACCCGGCCATGGCAGCGGGCGCTAGCTGTCCTGCAACTGAGACCAGCGCGGCCAGCCCGGAGGATTAGCAGACCTGCGGGACCGGGCATCGGCACCATCACATTCCGCCTGCCGCCCCGGCGTGACCATGTTCGCCAGGAGCAAGACCGCCCCCGGGCCGATCCGCGCCGGGCCGATCGTCCTCCACCCGGCCACCGGAGACACCGTGACCGCCGACCCTGGCGGTGACGACATCCGCGCCGTCCACCGGGCCACCGCCGGTCCGGTCCGCGGCAGCCAGGCCTGCCGCCCCGGCAAGGCCGTCCGTGCTTCCCAGCAGCACAGCCAGGACCTCGCCCACGGCGGGCTCCCGGGTGCCGGGCTCGGGCAGCGGCCGGTGCGCCTGGATCTGGTAGCGGTTGCGGCGGCCGTCTTTCTGCTTCACCACGTAGCCGGCCTCGGTGAGGTCGGTGACGATGCCGTGGGCGGTGCGCTCGGTGATGCCCAGGCTCGCCGCGATGTCACGCAGCCGCGCGCCCGGGTCGTGCGCGATGCACAGCAGCACCCGGGCGTGGATGGTCAGGAAACCCCAGTCCGCCACGCCCGTAAGCTAGCACAGCTCATTTCCGGAAACACGTTGCCGGGCGGCGATGACCGCCGAGTTGCTGGCCGCCGCCGACGCCGGCCGGATCCGCGTCGCCATCGGGCGGGCGTCGGATTTCTTCGGCCCCGGCGTCACCCAAAGGCTCCACGCTCGGCGAGCGGGTCTTCGGCAATGCCCTGGCCGGCCGGCGCGCCGACTTCATCGGCCACCCCGGCCTGCCGCACACCTACAGTTACGTCCCTGACATCGCCGCTGGCCTAGCCACCCTCGGCACTGATACCCGCGCGGCGGGGCAGGTGTGGCACCTGCCCGGCCCGGCGACCGGCACCACCCGGGCGCTGCTGGATCTGGTCGCCGCCGAGGTCGGCCATCCTGTCGGCGTCCGGTCGGTGCCCAAGCTGGCCGTGCGCGCCCTCGGATTGGTCAACCCGATGCTGCGGGAGCTGGCCGAGATCTCCTATGAGTTCGACGAGCCCTTCATCCTGGACACCAGCAAATACCAGACCGCCTTCGGGGCGGCCGGCACCCCGCTGGCCGACGCCATCGCCGCGACCATCGCCTGGTACCGGACGCGGCCCGGCCCGCCATGACCAGCAGACCGGAGGCGGTAAACGCCGTTGATCACCGTGACACCCAAGCATGCGGCTCTGAACGCCGCTGACCTGACCCCGGCTGCGGCGTGGTCCAGGCGGGTGCGGCGCGTCGGCGGGTTCATCCAGGCCGCGTTCGCCGCCTTCTGGCTGGCGCGGGCGAGCCTGGCCATCGGCGGCCGCGCGGGAGATGTCGTGATCGCGGTGTCTGGGGTCGCGGTGATCGGCGTGTTTTCCTACGCGATCAGGGTCACCGTCGGCCTGGCGCCCCGGCCGGCCGGGAGGCCCGGCGGATCGAGCGGTCCGTGACCGTCGCGACCGCGATCGAGCTGGTGGCGGCCTTCGTGCTGCCCGTCGTGGTCATTCTGGCCGGGCATTCGGACTGGGTGCTGCCGTCCATCGTGATCACGATCGGGCCGCTGCTGCTCTGGCTGGACCACCTGGTCCAGATCCCGCGGTACCGCCCGGTCGGCTGGGCGCTGATCGCCGGGCCGGTCATCCTCGTCGCCACGATGTCGGGGTCCGCGCTCGCCGTGACCACGGGCCTGGCCGCCGGCGTCGTGCTCCTGGGCACCGCTGCCGCCGGCTTCCACGACCTCGCGGGCCTCCGCCCTGCCCGCCCGCCGGGCCCGGCCCGGCTCAGCGCGAAGGCCCGATGAGCATGCCTCAGGCTGACAACTCCATAACCGGCTTCCGGCCATTCTTCAACCCCGCCACCGGCGAGTGGATCACCTACACCGCCCTGGCCGAGGACAGCGACGGGCAGCTCGTCCGCTTCACCTGGCGCAGCGTTCCCGGCGGCGTGATCACCGAGCACGTCCATCCCCGCCAGGAGGAGCGCTTCACCATCTTGGCGGGCCAGGCCCACTTCACCCTCGACGGTGCAGAGCTCGTGGCCGGAGCGGGCGAGACGGTCGTCGTCCCAGCGGATGTCCCGCACTCCGAGGGAAATCCCGGACCAGGCGAGATCGAGGGTGTCGTCGAGCTTCGCCCGGCGCTGCACACCAAGGAGTGGCACGAGGCCCTCGCCGGCCTGGTGGCCGACGGCAAGACCACCCCCCGGGGCGCGCCGAAGAACCCACTCCAGCTCGGCGCCACCTTCTGGTACTTCCGCCACGAAAGCCGGATCAGCTCACCGCCGATCTGGGTGCAGAACCTCATGCTCCCCCCGCTGTGGGCGCTGGCCAGGGCCTTCGGCGTCCGCCCCTACTACGACCACTGGGACAGCCGGATCCGAGGAACAGGCTGAAGCCACCGGAACTTCCCCGGAGGAACACGGAGATGAACGTGACCGACCCGATCCTGCGGGTGTCAGTGGTCAGCACCGGGCAGGTGCAGATCCGCCCCGACCACCTGGCGTCGACCTGGCGTCCGACCGCCTGGTGGCTGCTCGCCTTCCGGCGCTGGACCGAACCTCGGCCCATCAACGCGTACGTCATCGAGCACCGCGACGGCCTGGTGCTGTTCGACACCGGGCAGGACCGGGCCTCGGTCACCGACCCCGGCTATTTCCCCGGCGGCCTGACCGGGGCGCTGTACGGCCGGCTCGCCCGGTTCGAGATCGGCCCGGACGAGACCCTGAGTGCCGCGCTGGGCCGGCTCGGCTACGCCGCAGGCGACGTCACCACCGCGGTCATCTCCCATCTCCACCAGGACCACATCGGCGGCCTCGCCGAGCTGGACCACGCCGGCATCATCGTCAGCCAGGCCGAGTGGGACACGCTGTCCAGCCCGCTGCCCGAAATGCGCGGGCTGATGCGCCGCCACATCGACCTGCCCGGCCTGCGCTGGCACCGGATCGAGCCCGAACTTTCCGGCGACCCCGGCCTTGCCCCGTTCCGGGCGGGTCGGCCAGGCCCTGCTCAGCCGCAAACACCTGAACGCATCCCTGTCCGACCCGGCCGCGCTCCGCGCGATCGTCGGTGCCGCGTTGTACCTGACCGTGGCCGCGATCACGGCTCTCGCGCTGGGCGCACTGCTGCGCAACACCGCCGCCGCAATCTCCGCCTTCGTCGCGGTCTTCTTCGTGATCCCGCCGCTGGCCCCCTGCTGCCCGCATCATGGTCGGGCCACTTCGTGCAGTACCTGCCATCCAACGCCGGCGCGATGATGCTGCACGGCACCTACGGCCTGGCCCACCCGCTGTCACCATGGACCGGATTCGCCGTGATGTCCGCCTACGCAGTCGCCCTGACCGGGTTCGCCGCATGGCGGCTGCTCCGCGCCGACGCCTGACCCCGTTTCGCGCCTGGCCGAAGTCGCCCGGGAAGCGCTGCTCGCCGAGAAGGGTTCCGCGCCCCCGGCCAGGCAAGGCGCTGACCGGTCCGGTTTCTGCCGCAACCGGTGCCGGCGCGACTACATTGCACTCGGCGCTGCCGCCAGCCTCGGCAGGCTCACCGGTCTGGACGGCCTCGAGCAGTACTTTCGGGGTGGCCTGCGATGCGGTCATCGGGTGTGCACCCTTCCGCGCGATGTGGCCGACCGCCGAGGCGGCGCGGGCGTCCCGGCTGATGTCGGGTTTTTCAGGGGCGGCCGGCCTCCGTGCGAGATGACCGTTCGTGCGGCACGCGTGTCAGCGCTGACCGCTGTGCGGGCTGGTTTGGGCGCTGCGGCCCTGGGAAGCCGGCTTGGGTTCCTGCGGTGCCGGGTAACGCGCCGCGGCGAAGGAGGTTGTTCCGGTGAGCAAGCGTGACAAGGCCAGGAACACCGCCCAGGCAGCCAAGGGCAAGGCCAAACGGGCAGCCGGGATCCCATATGCCCAGGCTGAGGGCGCCGAAACAGCTTGCGCGCCTTTCTTCACCTAGGCCTTTCGGCTCTGCTGGTAGTTTTCGGCATCGCCGGGCTGGCGCTCGGCCACGAGCCTGGACTCGCTAGCCTCATCCTCGGCGGACCCGCATATCTTCAATGCCAGTATCCGGGAGAACATCCGGCTGGCGCGCCCGGCCGCCTCCGACCACGAACTGGCCGAGGCCGCCCGGCAGGCGCGGCTGCTGCCCTGGATCGAATCGCTCCCGCAGGGCTGGGATACCCCGGCCGGGACGCGCGGCGGCGCGGTATCCGGCGGGGAACGCCAGCGGCTCGCGCTGGCCCGGGCCCTGCTCGCGGGGCCTGACCTGCTGATCCTGGACGAGCCCACGGCCCACCTGGACCCGGAGACCAGGGCCGCTGTCACAGCCGACCTGCTGGAGGTCACCAAGGGACGGGCCGCCTTGCTGATCACCCACGAACTGCGCGGGCTAGACCAGGTGGACGAGATCGTGGTGCTGGAGGCGGGGAAGGTCGCCGACCGCGGCACGCACCAGGCGCTGCTGCAGGAATGCCCGCTCTACCGCCAGATGTGGGACGCCGAGCAGGAGCTTACCGCCGCCATTTTAGGCGGGCATGGGGCGCGGGCAATCACCCGTCAAGGGGGATGCCTGGCCGCCGCGTTGCGGCGAAAGTACTGAACATCCGCGCATCCGCGCATCCGCGAAATCGAGGATGGGGCGATGGCGCCAGGAGAAGGGGCATGCGGGCAGCCACAAGGTAATCACGGGGGCCGTCATGGGAACCGGAGATAGCCGATGACGAACGTTGACCTGGCGCGGGTGGAGTTCGCGTTCGTGACGATCAATCACTTCTTCTTCGTGCCGATCACGATCGGACTGGCGTTCTTGACCGCGTTGCTGCAGACGGCGTGGTACCGCAGCGGGCGCGATGATTACCTGCGGCTGACCCGGTTCTTCGGCACCCTGCTGGTGATCAACGTGGCGATCGGCGTGGTGACCGGGATCGTGCAGGAGTTCCAGTTCGGGATGAACTGGGGGGCGTACTCGCGGCTGGTCGGGAACGTCTTCGGCGCCCCGCTGGCGATGGAGGGGCTGGCCGCGTTCTTCCTGGAGTCCACGTTCCTGGGGCTGTGGCTGTTCGGCTGGGACAAGCTGCCCCGCCGGGTGCACCTGCTGACCATCTGGGCGGTCGCGGCCGGCTCGATGTTGTCGGCGGCGTTCATCCTGGCGGCCAACTCCTGGATGCAGCACCCGGTCGGCTATGTCATGGTCAACGGCAAGCCGCAGCTGAACGACATCTGGGCGGTGTTCACCAACCCGGTATTCCTGTGGGGATACGCCAAGGTCATCTTCGCGTCCCTGGTCACCGGCACCGTGGTCATGCTGGCCGTCTCCGCGTGGCAGCTGCGGCACGGCGGGGAACGCGAGGTGTTCACCCGGTCGGCCCGGCTGGCGCTGGTCATCTTGGTCCCGGCGATCTTGTTCACCATGCTGGTCGGCGATGAGCTGGGCGTGATCGAGGCCCGGTACCAGCCGATGAAGATCGCGGCCGCGGAGGCGCAGTGGACCACCTGCCAGCCGTGCTCGTTCTCGCTGTTCCAGATCGGCGGCGGCAACAACGACCAGACGCCGACCGAGATCATCGCGATCCCGCACCTGCTGTCGCTGCTGGCCACCAACCACTGGAACGGGCAGGTGGTCGGGCTGAACCCGCTGCAGCAGCAGTACACCAAGTCCTACGGGCCGGGCTACTACGTGCCGAACGTGTTCATCCAGTACTGGGGGATGCGGGTGATGGCGTACCTCGGGGTCCTGGTGCTGCTGATATCGGCGTGGGGGCTGTGGCTGCTCCGGCGCGGGAAACTCGCGACGTCCCGGGTGTTCTTGTGGGTGGCGGTGTGGGGGGCGGTGCTGCCGTTCGGCATGAACACCGCGGGCTGGTTCCTGACCGAAAGCGGCCGGCAGCCGTGGATCGTGCAGGGCATCATGCTGACCAAGAACGGGATCTCCCCAACCCTGTCCACCACCTGGCTGTGGATCAGCCTGGTCGCGTTCATCCTGCTGTACGGCACGCTCGCCACCGTGGACCTGCTGCTGATGCTGAAGTACTCCCGCGAGCAGCTCCCGCCCTCGCGCGCCGAAGCCGACGCGGACGCGCCGCTGCCGGCCGTCTTGTACTAGGGGTCACGATGAGTCTCATCCCGTTCTGGTACATCGTCATCGCGATCTTGTGGACCGGGTTCTTCGTCCTGGAGGGGTTCGACTTCGGCGTCGGCATGCTGCACGCCGTGATCGGCACCGACGAGGCCGGACGCCGGGCGGCGATCAACACCATCGGGCCGCTGTGGGACGGCAACGAGGTCTGGCTGATCGTGGCCGGGGCGGGCATGTTCGCCGCGTTCCCCGGCTGGTACGCGACGATGTTCTCGGCCTACAACCTCGCGCTGGTGCTGCTGCTGGCCGCCCTGATCGTGCGCGGGGTGGCCTTTGAGTACCGGGGCAAGCGGGACGCGGCCCGCTGGCGCCGCACCTGGGACGTGCTGCTGACCACCGGCAGCGTGCTGGCCCCGCTGCTGATCGGCGTGGCCCTGGCCGGGCTGCTGCACGGCCTGCCGATCAACTCCGCGCAGAACTTCACCGGGTCGTTCTGGGACCTGCTGCAGCCCTACGCCCTGTTCACCGGCGTCACCCTGGTCCTGGTCTGCCTGCTGCACGGCGCGACGTTCTTGTGCCTGAAGACCACCGGCGACATGCGCCAGCGATCCTGGCAGGCGGCCCGCCGGGTGGCCCCCGTCACTGCCGCCGCCGTGGTCGGCTTCATCATCTGGACCCACGTCACCGCCAGCACCACGTTCTTCCTCAACGTGATCGAGCTGCTCGCCATCCTCGCCGTCATCGCCGCCGTCTGGCTGGTCTACGAGCACCGCGAGGGCTTCGCCTTCGCCGCGACCACCGTCACCATCGCGTCCTGCATCATCACGGTCTTCACCGACCTGTACCCCAACGTGATGGTCTCCTCCACCAACCCCGCCTACAACCTCACCGTCCACAACACCGCCTCCGGCGGGTACTCCCTCAAGGTGATGACCGTCGTCGTCATCATCCTCCTGCCGGTCGTCCTCGCCTACCAGACCTGGACCTACTACGTCTTCCGGCGCCGCGTCAGCCGCCAGGAATTCCAGCCGCCCGCTCCATCCCCCGCAGCCGCGCCCGCGCCAGAGCCGACACCTCGGCCTACCGCTCCCCCGGTCCGGCCTGGGAGCTGAGCTGGATCACCCGCTGTGGGGGACGCCAACTGGGCCCGGACGCGATGTGATCGTAACGATTGGTCAGGAGGAATGACATGTCCGACAAAGTAGACGCGCTGGTGATCTTCGGCGCCACCGGGGACCTAGCCAAGATCGAGACCTTCCCCGCGCTGGTGGGACTGGTCAAGCGCGGCGTGCTCGACGTCCCGGTGATCGGGGTGGCCAAGAGCGGCTGGGGCCTGGAGCAGTTCCGCGACTACGCCACCGCGTCGCTCAAGCTCAACAACATGGAGCCCAATGACCCGGCCGCGGTCAAGATGCTCAGCCTGCTGCGGTACGTGGACGGGGACCTCGGCGACGACGCCACCTACCAGGCCATGTCCGATCAGATCGGCACGGGCCAGCAAATCCTTTACTACATGGAGGTGCCGGCCCAGCTGTTCGGCCGGATCGCGCAGGGCATCGCCAGCGCCGGCCGCACCAAGGACGCGCGGGTGATGGTGGAGAAGCCGTTCGGCATCAACCTGGCCAGCTCGCGGCAGCTCAATGACACCATGCACCGGTACTTCCCGGAGGAGGCGATCTTCCGGGTCGATGACTGGCTGGCCTTCGACCCGGTGGAGAACGTGCTGTTCGTCCGGTTCGCCAACTCCGTCATCGAGCCGCTGCTGAACCGGACCTACGTGGAGAACATCCAGATCACCATGGCCGAGGCGTTCGACGTCGCCGACCGCGGCCGGTTCTACGACCGGACCGGGGCCATCCGCGACGTGCTGCAAAACCACATGCTCCAGGTACTGGCGACCATCTTGGCCGAACCGCCCAGCGCGCACGGTCTTTCCTCCTGGCGGGATGCCAAGCAGCAGGTGGTGACCGCGCTGAGCCCGCTGACCGCGGAGAACACGGTGCGCGGCCAGTACGAGGGCTACCGCCAGGTGGACGGCGTGGACCCCAATTCGACCGTGGAGACGTACGTCGCGGTCCGGCTCACCGCCGATACCTGGCGCTGGGCCGGGGTGCCGATCCTGATCCGGGCGGGCAAGTGCATGCCGGTCACCGCCACCGAGATCAATATCACGTTCAAGCAGCCGCCGCACGACGTGTTCGGAATCGAGCCGGTCACGCCCGAGGACATGCTGAGGTTCCGGATCTGGCCGGAGACGGCGGTCGGCCTCACCCTGCACGGGAAGAAGCCCGGGGCCGGCTGGGAGCCACAGGCAGAGGAGCTGGGGTTCGCGCAGCAGCCCGGGTCCGACATCCGCCCGTATGACCGGCTCATCGGCGCGGCGCTGGACGGGGACCGCTGGCTGTTCGCCCGGCAGGACACCGTCGAGGCCGCCTGGGAGATCGTCGACCCGGTGCTCGGCGATGCCGTCCCCGTGCACCCCTACGCCCGGGGCAGCTGGGGCCCCAAGGAGGCCGAGCGGCTACTGGCCGGCCGGGAAACATGGTACGACCCGGCCGGCTGAGCCGCACGCAGAAATAGAGGACGACCGGGATCGGGGACGCGCCATGAACGACCAGGATAGCCAGCGCCGCGTGGTGATCATCGGCGGCGGCTTCGCCGGGCTGTTCGCCGCCCGGGTGCTGCGCCGCGCCCCGGTCCGGGTGACCCTCATCGACAGGCGCCCGCACCACCTGTTCCAGCCCCTGCTGTACCAGTGCTCGACCGGGATCTTGTCCGAGGGGAAGATCGCCGTTCCGCTGCGGGATCTGCTCCGTAAGCACAAGAACGCGGACTTCGTGCTGGCCGAGGTGACCGGCATCGACACCGAAAGGCGCCGGGTACTCGCGACGCGGCCGCTGGGGGACCAGCTGGAGTTCGGCTATGACTACCTGATCATGGCGGCCGGGGTGCAGCAATCGTATTTCGGGCACGACGAGTACGCCCAGTGGGCGCCCGGCATGAAGACCATCGAGCATGCCCTGGTCATCCGGCGCCGCGTCTTCGGCGCGTTCGAGCTGGCCGATACCGCGGCCGACCCGGCGGAACGCAGCCGCTGGCTCACCTTCGCCCTGGTCGGCGCCGGACCCACCGGCGTCGAGCTGGCCGGGCAGATCCGCGAGGTGGCCACCAAGACGCTGCGCGATGAATACCGTCACATCAAGCCCGAGGACGCCCGGGTGCTGCTGTTCGACGGCGGGGACGCCCCGCTCGCCCCGTTCGGCCCGGAACTGTCGGCCAAGGCGGCACGCACCCTGGACAAGCTCGGCGTCGAGCAGCACATGCACTCGATCGTGACCGATATAGACGCCACCGGGCTGAGCGTCCGCGCTCAGGACGGCACGGTGACCCGTCATGAGGCGGGCACCGTACTGTGGACCGCCGGGGTGGCAGCGCCGCCGGTCGCGGCGGCGATCGCGGCGGCCACCGGCGCCAAGCAGGACCGGGCCGGCCGCATCATGGTCGGCGACGACTGCACCATTCCCGGCCACCCCGAGATCTTCGTGACCGGGGACGTGATGAGCCTGAACAAGCTCCCCGGTGTGTGCGAGGTCGCCATGCAGACCGGCATATACGCCGGGGAACGCATCAAACACGAGGTCACCGGGCACATGCCCACCAAGCCGTTCCGCTACCATGACCTGGGGTCGGCTGCTTACCTGTCCCGCGGCCGCGCGGTCGTTTCCGTGAGACGCGTGCACCTCTCCGGCTTCCTCGCCTGGGTCGTCTGGCTGTTCATCCACATCGGCTTCCTGACCGGCTTCCGCAACCGCCTCGGCGCGCTGGTGAGCTGGTGGCCCGCCTTTGTCCGTGACGTGCGCCGGGAACGGACCTACACCACCGAGCAGGTGGGACTGGTACACAGTGCGTACGACGTGCTGCCTCCCTCTACCGCTGGCACGGCGCTTCCTGGTAGCACGACCGGTGCAGAGCTCCCCGGTGCCGGCGCTAAGCCCTCCGCCGCTGGCACTGGGCCCTCCGCCGCTGGCACTGGGCCCTCCAGCCGAGCGGGATAAGCCCTGGCGAGATGAGCGACTTTGAGCTGAGCGCGGTCGAGTTCCGGGCCCTTTACGACCGGGTGAAGCACATGGCCCGGTGGGGACCGGCCGACCGGCGGAGGCGGCGCAGGAGTCCGCATCGAACCGGGCGATCTGCTCTTCGTCAGGGTCGGCCACCGCAGCCGCCACAGAGCGCTGGGGCCGTGGGACGCCGCGAACGGGCGCGCCGGGTTGCATCCAGCGGCCCTGGAACTCCTCGCGGAACGGCGGATAGCGGTACCCGGCAGCGAGGGCAGCAACGACACCGCACCGAGCGCGGCCGAGGATGCCGACTTTCCGGTGCACGTGCTCGCCGTCAACGCGATAGGCCTGCACCTCATGCACTGGCGGCAATTCGACAACCTCGTCGCGGTGTGCGAGGAGCCGAACCGCTGGTCATTCCTCTGCGTCGTCGCGCCTCTCCGGCTTCGTGCCGGACCGGCTCGCCGGTCAACCCGATCGCCATTTTCTGAACCGGCAGGCCGGCCATCCCGGCCTCGGAAGGAGCACAGCATGGACGGACATTACGACGTGATCGTGATCGGAACCGGGGCGGGCGGCGGCACGCTGGCCCGCCACGTCGCCCCCTCGGGCAAGCGCATCCTGCTGCTCGAGCGCGGCGACTGGCTGCCCCGCGAGCCAGCGAACTGGTCCACCGTGGACGTGTTCGTCGACGGCCGTTATGTCTCGGCCGACAGCTGGTATGACCCGAAGGCCAAGTCCTTCTTCCAGCCGCAGGTACATTACTTCGTCGGCGGCGCCACCAAACTGTACGGAGCCGCGCTGTACCGGATGCGCGCCGAGGACTTCGGCGAACTGCACCACCATGACGGCCTGTCGCCGGCCTGGCCCATCTCCTACCAGGACATGGAGCCGTACTACACCGCGGCCGAGACGATGTACCAGGTGCACGGCGCGCGGGGCGAGGATCCGACGGACCCGCCGGCCAGCGCGCCCTACCCGTACCCCGCGGTCTCCCACGAGCCCCGGATCCAGCAGCTCTCCGATGACCTGGCCGTGGCCGGCTATCACCCGTTCCACGCCCCGTGCGGCATCTTGGTCAACGAGGCCAACATGCCCTACAGCATCTGCGTGCGCTGCGCGGACTGCGACGGCTTCCCGTGCCCGCTGCACGCCAAGTCCGACGCCGAGGTGCTCGGCGTCCGCCCCGCCCTCGAGCACCCCGGCGTTACCCTGATCCGGAACGCGCGGGCGGTGAAGCTGGAGACCAACCCGGCCGGCACCGCCGTCACCGAAGTGGTGGCCGAGCACGACGGCCAGACCGAGCGGTATCAGGGCGACATCGTGGTCGTGGCCTGCGGCGCGGCCAACTCCGCCAAGCTGCTGCTGGCCTCCGCCAGCGACAAGCACCCGAACGGGCTGGCCAACGGCTCGGACCAGGTCGGCCGCAACTTCATGTACCACGACAGCCAGGCCGTGCTCGCCCTGTCCAAAGACCCGAACCCGACCGTGTTCCAGAAGACCCTCGGCGTCAATGACTTCTACTTCAGCGGCCCGGACTTCGACTACCCGATGGGCAACATCCAGATGATCGGCAAGTCGCAGGCGGAGATGTTCCGCGGCGAGAAGCCGCTGGAGACCAAGTTCGCGCCGAGCTGGGCGCTGCGGGACGTCGCGGAGCACGCCGTGGACTTCTGGCTGTCCACCGAGGACCTGCCGCAGCCCGACAACCGGGTGACCCTTGGCCCGGACGGCGGCGTCCACCTGGCGTACACGCCGAGCAATCCCACGGCCGCCAAGCGGCTGTACCATCAGCTCCATTCGATGCTGGGCTCGCTGCGCATGCACCCCGGCCACCTGGCTCACCGGTTCGCGTACATGAAAACCGACATCCCGGTCGCCGGCTGCGCGCACCAGGCCGGAACCGTCCGGTTCGGCACCGACCCGGCCACATCGGTGCTCAACTCCGACTGCCGGGCCCACGAGCTCGACAATCTCTACGTCGTCGACACCAGCTTCTTCCCCAGCATCAGCGCGGTCAACCCCGCCCTCACCGCGATGGCCAACGCCATCCGGGTCGGCGACCACCTGCTGCAACGACTCGGCTAAGAGAGAACCCCGGGCCATGAGTGCGACGCGGGCCGCTTGGCCGCCCCACCCCAGCACGCCGGATCCCGGTGCCGGCGGTCACGCGTACTCGCGGTCCGTCGGAGGATCTCCCCGGGGGCACCTGTCTCCGGCCGGCGCCGACACGGCGGTGTTCTGGCTGGGGATGGGGGCGGTCTTTCCTGTCGTCTTCTGCGGCATGGTCATCGGACGACAAGAAGTACGGCCGATCGGGATCGTGTAGGTCGCGGGATCCACCACCGCCCTGGTAGCCGTGTACAATTCGCTGCTCCCTGGACCGCTCCTCGACCTGGGCCGCGGTCACGATGCTGGTGACCGGGCTGGTGGTGTTCGTCGCGCTGGTCGCGGTCCAGGTCCGCTCGATCATCCGGTCACCGTTCCCGGGGCTGCGGGCCGTCGAAGCCCTGGCCGCCAGCGTTCCGTTGTTCCTGCTTCTGTTCACCAGCATCTACGTCGTGATGGCCGCGATGTCGGCCGGCGACTTCGGCGGACGGCTGACGCACACCGACGGGCTGTACTTCACCGTCACCGTGTTCTCCACCGGCGGGTTCGGCGACATCACGGCCAAGATCCAGGAGGCGCGGCTCGTGGTCACCGGGCAGATGATCGCTGATCTAATCATCCTCGGGCTCGCGGTCAAGACCATCGCGGGCGCGGTCAGCCGCGCCCGCCAGCCCGCAGACACCAGCAGCGCACCACCTGGCCAGCACCCCCGGCTAGCCGCCACAAGGTCGCGGGCCCCCTTTACGGGTGAGGACTGGCATTTCTCCCTTAGCCCTTTTCGGGTGATGCCACCCTGGGCTGCACATGATGAGGATTTCACGCAGGCGTTCGGGAACCGGACCGGCCTGGCTGGTCACGTTGCGGCTGGCGCCGGTGACCGTGCTGCAGCGGGCCGACAGCTTACTGACCGGCTGGCGGCCGAATCGGTGCAGCCCCCGGATCGACTCGCAGTACCTGCTGGGCTTCCCTGCGATGATCGGGCTTTGACCACACGGCGCCAGGCTCCGGCAATGGGACGCGAGACGGCGCACTAATGACAGCTAAGGAGTGGTAATGGGCGCGGAAAGTGTGCGGGTCGCCGGGTTCGGCCGGCTGGAGGACGGGGCTGCGGCAGGGCGGCGAGTGGTACCGGTGGGGGCCGTATGTGAGCGAACGGCAGTGGGGACGGTCCGGGAGAACTACAGCGCCGACGGCAATGCGTGGGATTACCTGCCGCACGACCACGCCCGGTCCCGGACCTACCGGTGGGGGGAGGACGCCTGGCCGGGTTCTGCGACATCGAGCAGCGCCTGTGCCTGAGCCTGGCGCTGTGGAACGGGCGGCATCCGATCCTGAAAAAGCGCGCGTTCCTGGCCCGGCTGTACGGCGCCGCCCCGGTCACTCCCTATCCCAAGGACGGCATCAACGACCACGTGATCCACGGCACGCCCACGGTCAACCCCGTCGGCGTCGGCACCAAGTGCGCGTTCTGGTACCCGGTCACGGTACAGCCCGGCCAGACCGCCCAGCTCCGGCTCCGGCTGCGGGCCGCCGGCGGCGGGAAGCAGCGCGCCAAGGCGCAGGCGGACCCCCTGGGCGTCGAGTTCGGTCAGGTACTGGCCCAGCGCCGGGTCGAGGCCGATGAGTTCTACGCCGAGCTCACCCCGGCCGGCGCCAGCGCGGATGAGGCGCTGGTGCTGCGGTAGGCCTCCGCCGGCATGCTGTGGAGCAAGCAGCTGTTCTACTACGACGTCGCCAGGTGGCTGGACGGCGACCCGACCCAGCCCGAACCGCCGGCCGTGCGCAAGACCGGGCGGAACTCCAAGGGGCGCAGCTTCGCCGGGTTCGACAGCATCTCGATGCCGGATAAGTGGGAGCATCCCTGGTTCGCCGCCTGGGACCTTGCCTTCCACACTGTCACCCTGGCGGCCCTGTGGGACGACGCCGACGGGCTGTTCTACGATCTGCTGGTCACCCCGTTGGGCTACAGTGTCCCGGTCAAGGTCCGGTCCATGGTCGGGATCATCCCGGCGCTAGCCGCCGGGGTCATCGACGGTGACATGCTGCACAACGCGCTGACCATGAACAAGCTGTTCAAGCGGTTCCTGCAGCATGAGGGCGTCGGGAACGTCGAGAAGCTGGCCGAGACCCCGCAGCTGCGCGGCGAGGGGGCCGCCCAGCGGCTGCTGCTTTCGGTGGCCCGGCCCGCCCAGCTGGAGCGGCTGTTCGCCAAGCTGTTCGACAAGAGCGAGTTCTTGTCCCCGCACGGGCTGCGCGCGGTGTCGGCCTACCACCGCGATCATCCCTACCAGTGGGGCTGTTGCAAAACTCGTCTCCCGACTGCCGGGGCCACCAGATGTGGGATCGCCGCCAGGCGCAGGAGGAAGATGTTGTGGTGCTTCGGGCTGGTCGGGCACTTTTGCAACAGCCCCAGTTCGACGCCGAGGGCTACCAGTCCTCCATCGACTATGAGCCGGCCGAGTCGACCACGTCGATGTTGGGCGGCAACTCCAACTGGCGCGGCCCGATCTGGATGCCGGTCAACTACCTCGTGGTCGAATCACTCGAGCGCTACCACCGGTTCTACGGCGATGACCTGGAGCTGGAGTACCCGACCGGCTCGGGGAAGTGGCTCACCCTGGACCTGATCGTCGCGGACCTGCAGGACCGGCTGATCTCGCTGTTCACCAGGGACGCCAGCGGACGCCGGGCCTGCTTCGCCGGGACCGAGAAGATGCAGACCGACCCGGCCTGGAAGGACAACCTGATCTTCAGCGCGTACTTCCACGGCGACAACGGCGCCGCGATCGGCGCCTTCCACCAGACCGGCTGGACCGGCCTGATCGCCGACGTGATCCTGCGCCGCCACGGCGCGGTCCGGGCCCTCGGAGACGTCCTGCGCGACCTAGCAGGAAGGACACAGCAATGACCAGCAGCCAGACCACCGCCGCCGCGGCCGGGGCGGTCCCGGCCGCCCGCCCCGCCCCGGACATCCGCCCCGGCGTCGCACTCCCCGGCAACCCGTTCCCGCTGGGCGCCACGCCCGGCGAGCACCTGGGCCTGGCGGGCACGAACTTCCAGCCGTTCTTGGTGATCATCGATCCGATCGTCAGCATCGCCCTGAGCGTGTGGCTGTTCGAGGAGCACTTCACATCTGACGCCGCCGTGCTGGCGGTGGCGGCGGCCGCGTTCGCCGTGATGTGTGCCGGGGTCGTCCTTCTGACCCAGACCGCACCAGCGACGATGAAAGCCGATATCGGTGATGACAATGGAGCGAGGTGACCTCGAGCCCGAGCTCATGCGCTGGCCGCGTGCCGACGGGAAGGCGAATGTGGTGCTTAACCTCTTGATCATCGGGCTCGCGATCATTCTGGAGCCGATCAGGCTCGTCGCGTTGATCCTCATCCTCGGCTCAAAGAAGGGCACCGGGAACGGCTCGCCTTCATCCTTGCAAGCTCCGATGGGCTCGTCGGCCGTCGAGGGCGCATCTGAAGGATATTCTCGCGGCCACCAGCCGCTCACCGGCAATGCCGTCGTTACTCAGCCGGATCGGACCTCACCAGCCCTAGAACCAGCGCAAAGGCCCGGCCGCCTGAGCTATGCACACCCGGCGCCGCGGGCCTTTTGCCATCCGCCCGCCGCGGGGTCCCACGGCACCGTCACCGCGGTCATCCGTCCCGGCTGGGATCCCGGCGCAGCAAATCTCGCTAAGACGTGCCGGCCCCGTGACCAGGCAATCCTGCTAACTCAGCGGCAAACAACGTGGCCGCTAACACCAGTCGGCTCGGCGGGGGGACGGTCGGTCTCCAGCCGGCCAGGTGACCGCTGTCCGGGCGGAGCGGGGCGAAGGGAAAGGACCACTTCTGCCAGGACTGCATGTGTCCGCGCGCGCGTCCGGCTAGGTCGAGGATTCCCGGGCTGCCACGGTATACCTTCACCTCCAGCGCCATGCCCCCGCGGACCTTTACCGACAGCCCGGCCAGCTGCGGATCCAGGAGGTAGGTGTCCTCGCGTGATTGCGTCTCGGCCGGGAAGCGGGCGAACCATCCGGCCACCGCGGTCTCCAGCTGGCCCGCGAAGATCCAGGGCACCTCCAGGCTGCGGGCTGCTTCGGTGACAGGGGTGTGAGGCGGTTCAGCCGTCATCGTCAGATGCCCCTCCCCCCGGGCCTTTCCGGCGGTCGTGCTGGCGGTCAGCTCAGGCGTACCAGGGCGCTGATGGTCAGGTAGGCGCCCAGGGCCAGGGCGATGCCGGCCATGAGTTGCAAGGCGTGGCTCAGCAGCCAGTCCTGGGTGCGCTTGAGCCGTGCCTTAGTGGCTTCGGGCCGCAGTTCCAGGAACGCGTACGGGATGATGATTAGCAAGAACTCGATGATGACGAAGACGACGACAGCGGTGACCTGCGTCACGGTGGAGTATTTCCCGGCGATCAGGTGGTGCAGTGCGGCGAGGTAGCTGGCGCCGGGCAGGCCGATCAGCGCGCCGACCAGCATGGCCAGCCCGAGCCGCGGCTCGGCCAGCACCCGCTGCGCCCAGCTGTCCTTCTTCTCCGGCTTGTCCGGCTTGTCCGGCGGCCCGGTCCCTGCCGGGACCGGTGTCCGCCGCCGGCCGTGCAGGCGGCCGGTGGCCAGCAGCCCGCCGACGGCCAGCAGGAGCAGGCCGAGGGCCAGGTCGACTCCGGCGCTGGCCTTCACCTGGGACTTGATCGCGTCGGCGTGGACGGTGAGCACGTCCAGCAGGCCGATGGTCAGGGCCACGGTCATCCCGCCGAGCAGGACGCACAAGAACATCGCGCGCGGCCGCCGGTTCTCGATCAGCAGCAGGTCGAGGGCGAGCAGCTTGGGGTTCAGCGCCGCGGTGAACGCCAGCGCGAAGAATTGGGCGTTCATCGCCGGTCCGCTGGCATGCGCATCCGGCCGTCAGACGCCTTCGAGGGCTTCCAGCCGCCCGGATCGGACTGCGGCGACGAATTGCTGGTAGTCGCGCTCGTTCTGGTCGGCGTAGCTCTCGGAGAAGTCGGTGATGGACCGGTCGAACGCGTCGCTGCCGCCGAGGTATCCGGCGATGGCGACCGGGTCACCTGACCGGGCGTGCGCCCGCGCCAGGGTCCACCCGCAGATGCGGGCATAGAACGTCAGCGCCAGCGGGGTCATCGACTCGACCAGCGCAGAGCCTTTCATGTCACGCAGCTGGCGCCAGTAGAAGTGGCGGTTGACGTCCAGCCCCTTGGTCCAGCCCAGGTAGATGTCGCTGGCGGCCTGCATCATCCGCTGTCCCTGCACCACCCGCTCACCATGCTGCCTGTACGTGCTTTTGCCCAGGTGTTCCTCCAGCACGGAGGCCGTCGCCTCCTTGATCTGCAAGAACAGAGGGTCGCGTGCGTCGCGTCCCTGCAGCAGGACGATGAACGCCCTGGTCCCGACGCTGCCCACGCCGACGACCTTGCGGGCCATGTCCACGATCTCGAATCGCTCCAGCAGGCGGCGCCGGTCGTCTTGCAAGGTAGCCCGGTAGGCGCGGAACTGCTCGCGGACCGCATGTTTGGCCTCATCGGCTGACAGGCCGTAGGTGGCGGCCAGGTCACGTGCCGGGACGACGATCGGCGGATCGCTGATAATCCGGTACCGCCCATCGACCAGCTCGCCGAGCTTGGACAACGCCTGCAGGCTGTCACGGGTGTGCGCCTTCTCCCGGGACTTCTCCGCGGTCTTCCCGGCCTTTTCCGCCGCCTTGGCCTCTTCTTTCGCCTTCTTCTTCGCCTTCTTCCCCTTCGCCTTCTTCCCCTTCGCTGCCTCCGCCACCACGCCGCGGACCGCGGTCATGAGCTGGTCCTCGTCCATGTGCGCATACCAGATGTCCATCGTCGGCATCTGCGCGAACGTGGCCATAGCCTCCCGGTAGGCCGTCACCGACGCCAGCGTCGCGGCGCGCATGTCGGCCTTGGGGAACCCGTTGTTGCGGGCCGCGATCGTGAAACTGGCCGCCATCCGCTTCACGTCGTACTCAAAGGGCCCCGGCAGCGTCTCATCGAAGTCGTTCAGGTCGAACAGCAGCCGCCGTTCCGGCGAGGCGAACACGCCGAAATTCGACAGGTGAGCGTCACCGCACAGCTGGGCATCCAGGCCCGCGACCGGGGTGTCCTCGAGGTCCGCGGCCATGATCTTGGCCGCGCCCCGGTAAAAGGTGAACGGCGAGACCATCATCCGGCCATGGCGGACCGGTACCAGGTCCGGCTCCCGGGTGAGGTTCTGCGCCTCCAGCAGGGCAACCGGGTTAGGGCGATCTGCCGCCGGCTGCCACCCCGAATGAACCAGCACAGGGGTCCGCACCCCGGCCTCCTTGCCCATGGCCCTGCGCTCGCCGACATCCGGATGCTCGATTGTCTTTGCGGCCATCGCGGCCACCTCCTGTTCGGGCCTTCTTTGTATCGTGCTTGTATCGTGCGGCGCCGTGGCGGGCCGCGCATCACCCCAGCGGGGTTATGCGCGGTCCGGTCGCCGCCCCGGTGGACTCCGTGCCGCTGGCGTCGCAGCCGGCGATGGCTGCTTCCAGCCAGGGCCGGTCGAGATCACGCGATCGAGCTCGTTAATGCTGAGCACGCGCCCGGCCACCTGGTCCGTGACCGCGAGGCTAAGTTGCGTGTCGTCGATGACCGGACACTGGCAGGCACGCATCACGGCACCGGCGTCGGCGTGGTCGCACGAAACTGCCGCGGTCAAATCCGCGATCACCATCGCGGCCGGTGGGCCGGTGACCGGCAGCGGCTCCTCGCCGATCTGGGCGGCATTGGCTATCGATGTGCTCCGGAGGCGTCACGACAGTCCGCCGGCCTGCCGCCGCACCGGGTAGCTGTCCTCAGGCACGGCAGCAACCCGGGCAGGCGCGACGAATCGCCCGCGCCGTCATCGCCGTCCCCGGGCGGCAGGCGACTCTGGCGTCGTGATCCGGGCCAGATCCGCCACAGCGTCGACGGCGGCTCTACCAGGAGCACGCGCACCACTTCCAGCCGGAAGCCGGTGATCCGCTGCACGGGCCCGGAAGCGCGCACTGATCCAGAAAGTTCCGCCTGATACCGCCGAGGGTTCGTGGTTCCGCGGACACAACGGTGCAGGTGGGCGCATCCTCCGTGCGCAGGCCACGTTGCGGAGGTTGCCTGTGGGGCTCGGAAATGCGATTCGGGTGGTGACCTGCTCGTTCTCGAGCAGCGCGCGGGGCTCGGCTACCGTGGCTGATTAAGTCTTCCGGGGTGAGATCATCCCAGAGTGATCTTCTCGGCCGTCTACCTGCTGGCCAGTCTTGTTCTACGCACATGGGGTTTTGCGGGTTGAGCCTGCGCCAGCTGATATCGACGTTGAGGAGCTCTAGGAGCCGGGCTTGGACACCGACGGGTTTGGGATGGTGGCGGGGTTGCCGTCGTGGGCGGGGATCAGCCGCAGGCCGGCCAGTGCCCGGAAGATGGTCCTGCCGTGGGGCGGGCGGGGGCGGGGCCGTAGCCGCGCAGGCCGGTCATTATCTCGGCGTACGGGGCCAGTGCCTGACGGACCTGCCGCCCGGCCAGGCAGAAGATCAGCAGGGCCAGGCAGATCAGGGTGATCAGGGCGGTGATGCGCCGGTTGAGTTCCAGGAAGACCGGGGCGATGGCGAGGGGGCCTTTGAACTCGCCCGCCGCACGCCGGGCCACACCGGCGCGGCACCCGGATCAAAGGCGGCTCACACGTCACGTAGACCGGGGTGCAACACACGGCCGTCTTCCTCATCGAAGGCGCGGTGCGACTTGCCGCCCTTCCACGCGCTAGCCGCGCGGCGGACTTTCGCTGGCTGGATCAGGCACAGCCCCGCGGTGAACAGCAGCGCCGCGAGCCGGGCCAGCGGGATAGCAAGGCAGACGCCGCATATGACTATCAGCCATCCCGGCATGACCGCGGTCAGGCTCCGCGTGATCTTACGGATAGTAATCATCGAGTTCCACCCCTTTGCGTGGCTTTCGCGCGGCCAGGACCTAAGCTCCTGGCGCATGGCCCATTCGGGCCGGGAGGCGGCCCGAGGTGCTTGTCGTACGCGGCTATTGCCGCCTGTAGCGGGCGCGGCCCGCGGAGCCACTGAAGCCGCGGCGGGACCTCGGAGTAGTCCAGGTAGGGATGGTCGCCGCAGCCGGGGCAGATGAGCTCAAACATGTCGGTGTAACCGCCTTCGAAGCGGCCATCCAGGATCCGGGCTGGCTGGCGCCGCACGAACGCCGTCCTGCCGTGGCCGGGCTGACCGGCAAGCGGAGGTGTGACGGCGTCGCCGGGGGCGATGCGCAGCCACGGGTCACCCCGATCATGCGGGCGCGGTGCGGAGACGACGACCGGACGGACAGCCGGTCCGGTACCGGCGATGGTGTCGGGACTGCTCACTCAACTCACGGCCAAGCGATAGTTCCAACGCTGCCGGGGTCTGGAGCAACGATGTTCGTTATCACAGCACGATAACACGCAAGCACTGGCGCAGCCCAATGTCCAGCTCAGCCGGACAGGCTGGCACCGTCGTCGTGCATGATCGGCCCGGTGGTGCAGACCGGGCACGGCTCATCGGTCCGCCACGCGGTCACCGCGGTCATGCAGCCACCTCCGGCCACCCCGTCGGTTCGACCGGTTCGGCAGGCACGCGGTGGCCAGGGCGCGGATGTCGGCGTCGGAGACCCATCTGGCGCGGACCCGCACAGGGTCCGGGTCGGCTTCCAGCCGGACGAATGCCACCCCAGCACCCGTGGCCGGGTCGGGCGAGATCAGCTCGCAGGCCGCGCCGCGGTCCCGGGCGCCGTCGCCGAGCACCGTATCTACTTGCTCGGGTTCGTCCAGCCGCATGGATCCGGTCGGCGAACAGTTTCCGGTGTCCTCTCCCACCGGCCTCATCACAGCTCAGCAGTAGCCCCCTCAGCTGCCGCTTGACCTGATCTAGCGCTCCGTAAGATGCTGAGGTTGCAGGCATCTGGGAGGGGCCTCGTCGGCATGGGCGTGAGCGGCGTGCGCGGGCAGCCCGGACGATCGCGACGGGCGGGCGGGCCGGGCTTTGACCTGATCGTGTCGAGCTGCATCCTCTGGTGGTCCGGGCCGGGACTGTGCGCAGGTCGGCGTTGATCGAGCGGCTGGCGCGGGATGACTCGCGTCCGATCGTGTCGGTGGTCGCGCCGCCCACCAGGCCGTGGAGAACCATCCGGGGCTCGCCGTCTTCGTTGCGGTGCTGTCCGCTCTAGCAGGCAAGTCGGCTGATGCCGAGCGATGGGCCAAGCTCGCCGAGGATGGAGCCGACGTGGCGGCGAGCCTGCCTGATGGAAGCTCCTCGATCGGGCCGTGGCTGGCCCTGCTGCGGGCGCTGCTGTGCCGCCACGGCCTTGCCCAGATGCGGGCCGACGCGGAACTGGCGGTCACGACCATGCCCCGGAAGCTTCTGGCGGACCGCATCGGCCCTGTGCCTGGCGATGGCGCACCTGATGGCCGGTGATCCAGACCGGGCCGATGCGATATTCGAAGACGCGGCTGATCGCCGTCCCCGGCCGGCTGATCCGCCACGCCCGCCACCTGAGCCTGTGGCTGCCGCCCGGCCACAGCCTGCTTCCCGAGGTCCTGGCCCGACTGCGGGACCTGCCCGCACCCGCCTGACCTGCGCATCCTGAGCCCCGGCTCCCCGTCCTTGCCCACGGCCCGCCAGCCCCGAACCACGGAAGGCCTCCCAGACCAGCGAACCCGGCGCCGACTCCCGGGCTGTCAGCGTGCCAGCTACCAGGAATTCTCGCGCACCATCATTTATGGAAGCCAGGGTCAGCTCACCGCATTATTCGCGGATTCGGGTCAGAGCAGTAGGGGAAGTAGCGCTGATTGCTCATCGGCATTGCGGTTGACGTCGCGTGTGGCCTTGCGCGCCGGCAGCGTGGGGAAGTGCGCGTATCCATGTAGTTCATGGTGAAGGGTCAATAGAGGTAGGGCAGTTGGCAGCCGGTCACAGACGTGGTGAAACACGTGTCGCCGTACCTGGCGGGGCGACCGCATCCTTCCCTACCAGCAAGTCTGACCTCAGACTGGGGGCTGATTCGCTGAGTGAAAATCGGCAGGGAACGCGCTGACGCGCCCGTAGCCATGCTCAGGCACGCGAACTGTGGTAGCTACGCGACCCTTGAAGCCCGTCGGGTCACGCCGACGGACGCGACCGCCTCCCTTCACCGCGACACGCCGTACTTCGGCAAAACGAGTCACATCAGGATCGGCTACCCCATACACCACTTCCGTAGATATGAACGCCCGTCGCACCCGTCTTTGTGCGCTGAACCGGCACTGCGGTGCCGTCGCTGGGCTACTGGATCACTTGCCATGCATGCTGGTGCAGCAATGGGCATCAACTGGGCGGCGCCTCCTGGGTGCAGCCGAGGATGAGACATCCTCGGCCGGTCCCGCTAGGAACGTGCTGAAAAAGCCAGTTCCTGGGACTCTTCGCAGCCGAGTCCCCGCTCCTGGGCAGCGCCTGTGGTCAGCCCGGTTCACGCTGAGGTGCGGCCCGGATGACCTTTGGTGCCCGGGCCACCGGCCAGCTGGCAGGCCGGGATGGCTGAAGGGCATGCCGGGCGGCCTGGCCGCCTGGTCAGGTGGCCAGCGCCCAGCCGCCGTCACGGCGGGCTAGGCCCTTGCCGAGCAGGTTGCGCAGGTTGAGCGCGGCGGTGCGGCGCTTGAGCCAGGCGTTATTCTTGGCCGTCCCGCGGTAGCGGAGCCTGAGCCGCCGTCCCCGCCAGGTGGCCACCTGGCGGGGACGGCGCGCTCGATGTTCGGGCGGTATGTCGTGTAGTCCTTGCGCAGCCCGCTGCTGGCGGCCCAGCCGGCGCGGGCGGCGCGGAGCAGGTCGTCGCGGGGGTGCAGGACGAGCTTGCGGCCGGTCTTGCAGGTCGTGCGCCCGGTAGCCGTCCCTTCTGGCCTCGCCCGACTTGCGGTGTGCCGGGCCCCGGGATCCACCGTGGAGATCACCCGGTCTTCGGCGACCTTGCGGGCGATCCGCCACCGCCCGTCGGTGCCGTCGGAGCCCTCGGCGGGCTCCACGTCCTGCCCGGCGACCAGGGCCAGCAGCGCCAGCGCGGACCCGGCCCGCTCCTCCAGGTCACGGCCTTCAGCGCGGTCACCACAGCGTTGCGTTCGCGTCGCTGACCAGCGCTGATACTAGCGCGTCCTTCGCGGCGGGATCGTCCCGGTCGATCTGCGGCTTGCCCGGCTTGCTGTAGTCATGGCCGGCGCACACCCGCGCGATCTGCTCCGCCGCGCCGGGGACCTCCCGGGCCACCTTGCGGATCGCGGAGACCAGCTGGGCCACGGTGTCCTGGGTGGCGACCGCGTCCGCCAGGATGGTGGAGTCCACCGCCCGGCGGCGCCGGCCCCCCAGCACCCCGGTCTCCCGGACCACCTTGCGGACCGCGTCGCTGATCCGGTCCGGGGCGCGCCGACCTCGCGATCCGGTTCCGCAAGTACACCAGCGACGACGGATCGACCCCCGATCATCCAGCGGCGCTCCGATCGCCACCTTCCATCGCACATCGAACCGGGCCGCCTCGGCCGTCTCCCGATCCGAATAATCGTGCAAGACCTGCAAGGTCAGCACCGCGGCCATCCGGGCGGCCGGCAGCGACGGCCGGCCCACCCCCGGCGGGGCGACAGGTCCGCGTAATCCGCATCCGGGAACACATCAGCCCGGTACGCGGCCAGGAACGCGAACATGCTCCCCGCCGGCACCAGCTGCCCCACCGCAGTGTCCAGTAATCTCCCGTTCATCCGGTCAAAGCCCTGCATAGGTGAATCATCCCGGATGTCCGGCTGGCCGACCAGACACGCCCACAGACGGGCTGGCTTTTCAGCAGGCTCCTAGAGGAACTTTCGTGCTTGACTCTCAGCTTGCCGAAGCGCCGCAGACCCTGCTCACCGTTATGGTGCCGACGGCGAATCCGGTGGAGGAGCTGGCGCGATCGAGGTCGCAGGCACCGGGGATGTTGCCGCGGATCCTACGGCGGCTTCCGTTGTCTGCTCTGAGAGGTCTGCGCTCTGGATCGGGATCCGGATGCCTTCCGGTTTTGCCGGGGGCATCGGGAAGCTGACCTCCAGGATTCCCTTCCGGTAGCGGGCCATGATGTCTTGCGCGTCGACCCGGGCGGGGAGTCTGACCGACCGGGTGAGCGACCCGTAGCGGAACTCCGTGCGATGGGGTTGGTCGTCATGCTGCCAGCGCTCGGCCTGAATGGTCAGGGTCTTGCCCTCGACGGTGACTTTGATGTCCTTATCCGGGTCCAGGCCGGGAAGCTCAGCGCGGATCACGTAATGGTCGTCACGCAGGAGTTCTTCGACCCGGAACGTCTGAGCTGAGGAAAACGCCAGCAGCGCCGTCCGCGGTGACTCGGGCCAGGCTGGCAGGTCCGGGAACATCCCGCGGAGCATGGCAGGTACCTGGCGGTGTACTGGTTTGGCCATGACGCCCTCACCTTCTGTCAGGCCGTCATCTGATCAGGTCCAGCGCGTTAGCCCCGCCCAGAGGCTGGACGGGCCCCACAGGCCCGCGACCTGGGTGGAACCAGATCAGCACTCAAGCGCGCGCCTGGCGACCCGGCCGCGGGTGGACTCGGGCCACCCCGGCCCGCTACTGGCCGTGAGGCCCGGATCTGCGGCCTGTCGATCGAACAGAGACCCGAACCAGGGTACCCGAGCCAGCACGCCAAGTGAAGGCGCAGGTCACCTTCCTATTTCCAGGATCCAGGTCTGGCATCGCGCAGGTAAACGCCTCCGAACGGATCGCGGCCCGGGGTATTGCCCGGTTACGCTGCCGTGATACGAACAACGTGAGGTGCTGCCGCTGATCCGCCCGGCATAGACGAAGACGCAGGAGCAGACGAGGCAGCAAAAGGGGGGCTATGGGCTTCGAGGCGGTTACCGCCCGTCTGCAGACTATCGCTGCATGGCTGGCCGGACGGCTCGTGCGGCACGACCGCCGGATCGCGGCGGCGCGCCAGGATCTGGCCGGTGAACGGGCTGCCGGAGGCCGGGACGCTGGTGCCGCCGGCGGCCGGCCGGGCAGCCCAGTCGGCTCCGGTCGTTCGACTCGGCGCGCGTTGCCGACCTGAAATACCGGGCCTGGGTCGGGTACTACCAGCACAAGTGGTACCAGGCGCTGATGGCTTTCGTCGGGCTGATCAGCAGGCCGCGGCCGAGGCCATCGACGTGTTCGGTGATGCCGGGGAATGGGATGTGCTGGAGGACATCCCGAACGACTCCGCGGCGGCACTTATCCTGCTGGAGCACCACTGGGCGGTGCCGCTGCGCGACGCCATCGCCCGTGCGGGCGGCTTCCGTCTCAGCGATGGGTTCATCAGCCCGCTCGACCTCGGAATCACCGCCAACCCGGACGGTCCGTGGACCGTACAGCAGATCCGGAATCTGCTGATGGACCTGGGTGTCCGGGCTGCGGACTTCCGGTTCCTGGTCCGCGACCGCGCTGGGCAGTTCACCGCATCATTTGACGCAGTCCTGGCCGACGCCGGCATCGAAGCCGTGAAGATCCCGCCCCGCGGCCCAAGAGAGCGAACGCATACGCGGAAAGATTCGTGCTCACCGCCCGGACCGAGGCCACCGACCGGATGCTGATCTCCGGCCAGCGGCATCTGCGGCTGGTCCTGGCCCAGTACGAGGCCCACTACAACGGACGCCGCCCCCCACCGCAGCCGGCATCTCCACCCGCCCCGCCCCGACCACCCTGGCGCGGACCTCACCCAGAAGCAGATCAAGCGCCGTCCCGTCCTCGGCGGCCTCATCAACGAATACAAGCGGGCCGCATAGAAGCCGAGGTCAGGAACGGTGGCCGAGTTCTGGAACCCCACAGGCCCATCCGGACAGGTCAGAGCGCCGGGCGGTGATGTTGAAGAAGCCGGCGACGAGCAGCAGGATGGCCGCGAAGACGACCAGCCCGTAGCCGCGCCTTCCGCGCGGTGGCCGCCTGTGCCCCGGGGCGTGGTTGTTGTTGCCGATGTCATGCTGGCCTCCCGCGCAGAATCGGTCCATGCCAGGATCGCCTGAGCCTTCGCCGGGACTGCCTGGCGGCTTGAGCCCGATCCTGTTGGAGCCGTCTGGATGCGTCATACTCTTCGGAGGGTGATTCCGGCCAGCCGTCGGCGGCTTGGCGGTCACGGCAGCGTCGCACGTCGCATGCGGGCCTAAATGCAAGCGCGGGGCTTGCGGCCGGAGGGTCTCAGAGTCAAGCGCAGGCCGACCGCCGGCTCGATGGCCTCCGGGCACGACGCCACCGCGGGTTGGGCAATCTCCCGATAGTCATCGATGCCGGCCAGCATCGTCATGTTCAGATTGGGCAGTTCGGCGAGTAGCCGGGCGTTGACCTGGGCGTAGTCACGGTAGCAGTTGCTGAACACCACATGGGTGACCTCGGTGCTGGCAGCCAGGCCGCGGATCTGGCGGCCCATTCGCTCAGCTCGGCCTCGCTGTAGCGGTAGCCGAACCTTTCATCGATTCATTGCTGGACCACTTGTCGGAATGGCCGTGCATGCGGACCACTGGTCGTTACTCAGCCACTACGCTTGCCCGGCCTTGAGCGTGCGTAGGTCGCCAGGTTCCGCCGTTTGTCCCAGGCTAGGCGCGCCCACGACCTGGGCGGCTACCACCGCAGTCTTGGCGACCGGCGCGTCGCGCCCGGGTGTCACGGCGGCGGCCACTACGGCAGTCCTGGCGACCGGCGCGCCGATGACGCCGACTCTTCCGGCACGTGCTGGCCTGAGGGCATTTTCAGTCTCCTGCGGTTCCCTGGTCGGCCTGGACCGAGGCGATGATCGCCTGAACGGGAATCCTCCCGTTGGCGATCAGCTGGCCGCCCGAACGCCGCACCGCTGACGCGAAGGGTGCCGCCCACAGGTTCTCCCAGATGAGCACCCCGGCAGTGCTCCCTGGCTGCATCCCAGCGGCAAGGTGGTCCACGTCCTCCGCGGCCAGGAGTTCCGCCAGTTCGGCCTCGATCGCGTGCAGTTCTTCGAGGCCAGCGATGTCGGAGAGCTCGGTGGCCTCGACGGTACCGTCTGCGTCTTTGGTGAGGATCAGGACATCGATCACGCGGATGGTGCCGGAGTCGACCAGCGCTCGCAGCTCTGCCGCCATCTCACCGGTGAAGCTGCTCGCTCCCGCCGGGAACTCGACGACGAGGTAGTCGACAGGGCCCAGCTGACCTAGGGATACCTCAGTCGTCATCATTCCGTTCGCTTGCTTGACTTGAGCCGGTCGGCACTTGGGCGTCTCGTGGCGGGCGCCGGCGGGCGGCTCCACGACGGTTATGTCGATCAGTTCCAGGCCGAAGCCGGCGATCCGCTGCAGTAGTCCGTGGAGGGCGCCCTGATCGGGGAGCTCGAGATGGAGCGTGGTTGTGCCGGGGCCCACGCTGACCTCACAGTCGTCGAATGCTGCCCGGAGGATGGGGCCCGCCTCGCCGGAGAATGTGATCTCGTATGTTCGTGATGGCACTAGTTTGGCGCCTCGCTGCCTGCTCCTAGTCACGCGTGGTCCGAGTATGCATGGTGGGCGGGGCTGCGTCCTCACCTTTCGAGGGCGACCGGTTGTCTGGGGCCGTCAGTATGACATCTCGGCGGTCCGGTCAGCGCGCCCGTCCGGGTGACCCAGACCGGGACGCTGCGGTCTGCCGCGTGAGCCAGGCTGCTGCGCGCGGTTCGGGTTCTCGGTACCCGATCGGGGCTCGGGCGGGGCCAAGGCATCTGCCTCATGGGCGGCACCGGGATTCACCAGGAGCAGGGCGCAAAGCGTGGTCGTGCCAGGACCCGCGCTGATTCCAAGCCGTCGGACACCGCGCGTTCACGCTGCCCGCCTGGCTAGCGAAAGTGATCTCGAATACTGGTGATCGAATGGTTGTGCGCATCGCAGCCTGCTTCCGATCATGCGTGCCGCCAGCATGCGGGACGGCTTGGCCCTCCTCATCACCTTCCGGAGATGACCAGCGGACAGTGCGCCTCCGCGGAAGTTCACTGGCGTTCAGGCCTAGCCAGTCATGGCCGTACTGGAGGGATCCCGGTCCCACGGGTCGGGCTGGCAGACGCGAGCCGACGCATTTCCGTGAGCGGAGCTTGCTTAACCACGTATCACCTTGCGAGAATAAGGCTCAGTGTGCTGCTCCAGACCCCGGCGGCCATACGATCTACTGGCCTAGGGTGTGAGTGAGTCGCGAAGACGTGCGGGTGGCGGCCAGCAGCTGATCGGCCGGTCTTTCGAGGGCTGTCCCTGGAGGGCCGGAATTGCGCTATGACCATAATCCGGGCCAGAGCCCTGACATCGAGGACGCCGGGATACTGGCCCCGGTAGTTCCCGCGTCGGCCATGAACGAGACGGCGGGAGATGCCGGGGCGCGGCGCTCGACGGCAGGGCGGGGCGCCCCGCATGGCGCGCGGTTCGCGCTGGCGAAGTTCCGCCCTACGACGCTGCCCGCCACGCTGCTCACCAGGCCGGCGCTGCTCGGGCGGCTGGAGGCGGGAGCCAGCCAGCATCTGACGGTGGTAGTGGGATCGGCGGGTGCTGGCAAGAGCGTGCTGTTGTCGAACTGGGCGGCCACGCGAGAGGGCGGGGTGACGTCCTGGCTTTCGTGTGATGAGGCCGACGCGGACCCGGTCCGTTTCTGGGCGGCGTTCATCGCGGCCCCTCAGGCTGTCGCGCCGGGGTTCGGTGCCGATGCGGCTGAGCTGCTCGCGATGGATGGCGTGATGTCCGCCGATGTGACCGCCTCGATCGCGAACGATGCCGCGAGGCTGCCGGGCGGGTCGGTGATCGTCGTGGACGATTTCCACGTGGCGGCTGCGGCCGGCCGGAGCATGACCGATCTGGTGGAGCGCTGGCCGGCCGGGACCGCGCAGCTGGTGCTGGCCGGACGCGTCGACCCGCCGGTGCGGCTGCACCGGCTGCGGTTGTCCGGTGAGCTATGCGAGCTTCGCGACGGCGACCTGCATCTTTCGCTGGCTGAGAGCGGTGCCCTGCTCGAGAACTTCGGTGTCCGGGTCGCCCCCGGTGAGCTCGCGCTGCTGCACGGGCGAAGTGAGGGGTGGGTCGCGGCGCTGCAGATGGCCGCGCTGACGCTGCGGGCCGCCAAGGACCCGGCCCAGATTGCGCGGGCGCTGGATGTCCGCGGCCATGCGATCGCCGAGTACTTCATCGGTGAGGTCCTCGAGCAGCAGCCACCTGAGGTGGCGGGCTTCATGCTGGAGACTTCTGTCCTGGACGAGCTGACTGCTGATGCCTGCGCGGCGGTGACCGGCCGGCAGGACGCGGCGGCGCTGCTGCGCAGCATCGAGGCGGCCAACCTGTTCATCGTGGCGCTCGATGATGACCGGAGGAGTTACCGGTATCACCACCTGGTGCACCACGTGCTGCGCGCGCAGTTGCATGCCATGGATCGCGGGCGGGAGCTCACGCTGCGGCTCCGGGCAGCGGAGTGGCTGGAGTCCGCGGGCGACACTCGGAGAGCGACCCGCTATTACCTGGCGGCCGGGCAGGCCGACCGGGCACTGGGCTTGCTGCAGGAGCGGGTGGTGGCCGACTTGTGGCGTGATCCGGCCGCGCCGGCGGCGCTGGACCTCAGCAGGGTCGATCCGTCGCTGCTGACGGGAGTTCCTGAGCGGCTGCTGGCCCTCGCCGCCGACCTGCTGCTGTGGGGTGACGAGGTTCACGGCGGTCAGTACCTGGACCTGCTGGAACGCACCCGGCCGGTGATCCCGCCGGACTCGCGGCTGGCGTCCCGGCTAGCAGTGCTGCGGTCGCTGCGCTGCGCGTTGTCCGGCGAGGCCACCGAGACAGTGCGCTATGGCCTCGCGGCGCGGGGCATCGAAGAGCGCACCCGGCTCGGGGACGAGTGGGGTTCCGGCGTGCCCCTGCTGCTGGTGCGTGCCTACACCTGGCTGGAGGACTTCGCGGCGGTCGACCGCGAGGCAGCCGCGGCGCAGGCGATGGCCGCGGCTGCCGAGCCGGCCAGGCTGGTGGATCTGCGGGGCGCGCGGGCGCTTGCGTGGTTCGAGGCCGGCCGCCTGGCCGAGGCCGCCAGGGCCGCCCGGGCCGCCAGGGCCGACGCGAGGCGGCTGGGATTTGAGCAGCATCCCTTCGCAATCGATTACCTGCGCGTCCTGGCAGGCGCCGCGCTGGAGCAGCGCGATCTCGGCACCGCGGAGCGTCTCACCGAGCGTGCGCTGTCGATATCTGAGCGCTTCCGGCCCGTCTTTGCGTTCCTCGCCCTGCTCGACCGGGCCGGGATCTGGGCGGCCCGCGGGCAGATCCACGAGGCGCTGGCCACGATCGACGCAGCGCGCCTCGTCCTGGCCGGGACGACATCCGTGCTGCTGGCGCGGGCCGACGAGCTCGAGGCACAGCTGCGCTTGTCACTCGGCGACCTGCGCTCGGCCGCCGAACTGGCGGACGGGCTTCCCGCCACCCGGCGCGGCCTGCTGCTGGCCAGGGTCGCGCTCGCCGCCAGCGATCACCACGCCGCGGCGGAACACCTGGACGCGGCGTCGCTGGGGGAGCTGACGCCACGAGCCGCGCTGGTCCGCCAGGTGCTCCTGGCCGCCGCCGCCATCGAACGCGGCGACCTCAAGGCGGCTGGCATCGTGGGCGATGTGCTCCACAGGGCACGTCACGAAGGCTTCCTCCATACCGTCGTGACGACGGCGCCCCACGTGACGCGCTACCTGGTCGAGCATTCGGCCGACGCGATGCCCGACCCGTTCCTGCAGCGGATCATCGGCGCGGCCCTGGAGGTCCGCGCCACACACCCCGAACCAGCCGGCCGGATCCTTATCGCGCCGCTGTCCGATGCGGAGCTGCGCGTCCTGAAACTGCTGCCGACCACCAGCTACGTGCAGATAGCCGCCACTCTTTACATCTCCATAAACACCGTGAAGACCCACCTGCGGTCGATCTACCAGAAGCTGGGATCGTCGTCGCGCTCGGAAGCGATCGAGCGAGCCGTGGAACTGCGCCTGCTCTGAGACCACCCCCATGGGAAGATGAGTTTCGGCATCGCGGCTGGCCGACGGCCAGCCCGGTCGCGGTGGCCGCGGGACCACGGCATTGCCCGGGAAATGAGTCGCCTTCGTTTTGCCGGCGGAACGGTCATGACCGTCCCGTCGGCATTTCCACGGGTCGAAGCTTCCAGCAGGGCCACTAGCAGGGGATTTCCTGAGAACCGCGCAAATGCCGCAACGCGTGCAGGCGCCTGACCATCTGTCCCTGCGACCACGCTTACTGTCCCCGGTCCTCATCGAGCATGGCTCGCGCCGCCCGGTAGTGATCCTGCTGGTCGCCGGCACCGTGGAGCAACCGCGGTAGCGGGTTCTGCCGAAACCGGTCGGCGGGATCACCCTGAAAAGATGATGCCGGCAGCCTCTGCCCGGCGCAGATTCGGTCGCAGGGACAACGCAGTAACGGCCGCGGCACCGTGCCCCGAATACGGGTTGATGACCTGCCTTGCAGGAGCACAAGGGCCGAGCTATCGCAAGTGGGCACTGGCCGGCGGTATCACGCGCTGCGATACCGGAGGGATTGCCATGACTGTGACGGCTGATCGTGCAGCGGCCAGGAAATGGTGCTCGGACCCGAGGCGCCCATGATCGCCCTCGGCGGCGGGCTTGGCGTCCTTGCGGTCCGCCTGGTCAAGCGGGACGCCCCGCCCAGGACTGCCACGGTGGTGGCCGCGGCGGGGAGCTTCGCCGCCATCAGCACACTGCTTGGCTCGCCGCTGCTCGGGGCGTTCCTGCTAATGGAGGCCTCCGGGCTGGGCGGTGCCATGCTGGAGCTTGTGCTAGTGCCCGGTCTGCTGGCCGCTGGCATCGGTTCGCTGGTGTTCACCGGCCTGGACCGCGGCGGCTTGCTCAGCTTCGGTGAGCCCGCGCACCTGGCGTGACGTCCCAGCGGTGCCCGTGAGCTGGGCTACAAGGATCCGGTCAGCATCAGGCCCGGGGTGACCTTGATTCATTGAGACAGGATCGAACATGAGTACATAAAAGCAAGGGAGCTAGACCTGTTCCCTGCGGTGATGCAGCGCTTGCAGCGCGCCGCCCTGGCCCACGACGTCGGCAATGCACGGGGACGCCCGGCGAGGTTGATCATCTGCGCAAGGCGCTCAGGTATCCGGGTGGATCGTGGCCCAGTCGGCGGCCATGTCGATCACGGTCCACTTGTGCCCGGCGGCGGCGGCGGCGAGGATCTGGTTGGTGCCGCTGCCCAGGATGGGGTCGCGGTTGTAGGCGTATTCCCGGTCGCCGTCGGTGTGGTGGACGACCAGTTGCAGGGTCCGGGATGGGCTGGCTGCGGTCCACTGGAGCATGGCCAGGTCGCCGTCGGTGTTCCCGGCGGCCATAATCGGGCGCTGCCCGACGTGCCGTGGATCGAGCTGGGCTTTTGCGGCCCGTCGTCGATGATCAAGCCGGTGGCGTTCTTGACGAGTTCGGGGCCGCCGTCGCCGACGCGGAACTCGGTGTCGCCGACGCTGCCGATCACCCGGTGCGGCGGCAGACCGTAGACATCGGCGGTCCAGGTTCGCATGAAGTCGGTGCCGCCGCCGGAGAAGATCCAGCAGGAGAAGCCGTTACGGTCCAGCAGGCCGAGCAGCTCCAGCATCGGCTGGTACACCGTCGCCGGGTAGGGCCGCCCGAAACGCGGGTGCCGGGCCGAGGCCAGCCAGCTCCGGCAGACGGCGTCGAATTCACCGGTGGTGATGCCCGCGTGGGTGAGCGCCAGCAGCTTGATCAATGCCGCCATCCCGCCCGCGCGCAGCTCTTCGGGGCTGGTGGGATGACCCAGCTCGGCCGCCCGGTCCAGCGCGAAGACCAGCTGGGCGTACACGGGCTGTTCGGTCCACAACGTGCCGTCATTATCGGCCATCACGTGGAGGGCCAGCGGAGCCCCGGCACGGTGAGGACCGGGCCGGGGTCTCGGCAGGTCATTTTATCCGGCGCCGCGCTTACTCACGGGCTAGCATCGCCTGCGCTTCGCGTTCGAGGTCGACGTAGGGATCGCCGCTGACGTCGACGGCGACCCGGTTGATCGTGCCGCCGGTAAAGCGGTACGGCGCTCCGTTCGGGTAGTCCGCCGTGACCGGCTCGCCGCTGTCACGGCCCACGCACAGGCCCTCGCCGGCGAGCATGAACGTTCCCGGCTGGGTTTTGATCCGGCCTTCGCCGACCTTCTGGTCCCCGTGGTACAGGGACAGGATTCCGGTCGACACGTGGGGCGGGTCCTCGCCGTCCTTTTCGAAGGACGCCGACAGGATCAGGTCCTGCCCGGTGGGCACGTCCTGGGTGCTGTCGATCTTCTGCTCCATCATCCCGACGAAGTTGTTGACGTAGTGCAGCCGGTTGTCCTTCACGTACAGGGCGTGGCCGCCGAACCGGGACCCGTGCGCGAATAGGACCCCTTCCGCGCCGGGGGCGGGGATATCGACCAGGGCCCCGATCGTGAAGGACCGGTTGCGGATGTTCACCGCCTGCGCCTCAGGCACCTCGGCGGTGTCGGGGAAGTAGGTGTAGCGGTCGCGGGGAGAGGCCAGCTGGGGCCGCGGCGTGGTAATGATCTCGAGGGGAGACCGGTCATCGAGCGGGAAGGCGCCGTTGTCGCCGGCCTCGGCATACCACAGGTTGACCAGCTCCCGGACCTTCTCCGGGTGCTCGGCGGCCAGGTCGTGCAGCTCGGCGCGGTCGACATCGGTGTGGTACAGCTCCCAGGTGTCGTCGTTGAAGTCGCTCCAGCCGCTGAGCGTCGGGTGGGTAGTAACCGCCTTCCAGCCGTCGTGCCAGATCCCGCGTGAGCCGAGCATGGAGTAGAACTGGGTCTTGCGGGCCGACGGCGCGGACGGGTCATCCACGCTGTAGCGCATGCTCACGCCGTCGAACCGGCTCTGCACGTGGCCCTTGATCGCGGCGGGGGCCTCGATGCCCAGGGTGTCCAGGATGGTCGGCACGATGTCGATGGCGTGGTGGTACTGGTGGCGCATCTCGCCCTGGCCGGCCGTGACCGAGGGCCAGGAGATGATGCACGGATCGGCGGTGCCGCCGTTGAACTCGTACCGCTTCCACATCTTGAACGGCGTGTTGAAGGCCATCGCCCAGCCGTTGGGGTAGTGATTGTAGGTCTTGGTCCCGCCGAGCTCGTCCAGCATCGCCAGGTTCGCCTGGATATTGTCGGGGATGCCGTTAGCGAACAACATCTCGTTGACCGATCCGTCGGGGCCGCCCTCGCCGCTGGCGCCGTTGTCCGATACCAGGATCACCAGCGTGTTCTCGCGTTGCCCGGATTCCTCCAGGTAGTCGAGCAGCCGGCCGATGTGGTGGTCGGCGTGGGCCAGGAACCCGGCATAGACCTCGGCCATCCGGGCGAACAGCCGCTTCTCCTCGGCCGACAGCGAATCCCACGGCCTGGTGACGTCTAGCGGCGGGAACGGCTGGCCCTCGGGCCCCGTGCGGGTCTCGGGCGTGCCGATCGGGTTGACCGGGGGCAGCTCGGTGGCGGCCGGGACGATGCCCAGCTGCTTCTGCCGGGCCAGCGTCTGCTCTCGCATCGCCTCATACCCCATGTCGAAACGGCCCTTGAACTTGTCGGCCCACTCCTTCGAGACGTGGTGCGGCGCATGCGCGGCGCCGGGCGCGTAATAGAGGAAGAACGGCTTGTCCGGCGCGACCGTCTTGGCGTCCTTGATGAACTCGATCGCCTTGTCGGTCAGGTCCTCGGTCAGGTGGTAACCCTCGGCCGGTGACTTCGGCTGGTCGACCGGGTGGTTGTCGTAGACCAGGTCCGGATACCACTGGTTGGTCTCGGCGCCCAGGAACCCGTACCAGCGCTCGAACCCGCGGCCCGATGGCCAGTTCCGCCGGGTCGAGGCGACGTTCATCTCCACGGTCGGGCACAGGTGCCACTTGCCCACCATGTAGGTATTCCAGCCCCGCTCGCCCAGGATCTCGGGCAGCATGCCGTGTTCCGGCGGGATGGTGCCGCTGGCGTTCGGGAACCCGATCGCGGCCTCGGTGATGCAGGCCATCGAGTTGCGGGTGTGGTTGCGCCCGGTGAGCAGGCACGACCGGGTCGGCGAGCACAACGCCGTGGTATGCCACTGCGTGTAGCGGATCCCATCGTCTGCGATCCGGTTGATGTTCGGCGTCTCGATCGGGCCGCCGTAACACGACATGGCCGAGAACCCGACATCGTCCAGCACGATGTAGACGACGCTGGCCGCACCGTCGGGAGCCTTCGGCGGCTCGAACGGCTCCCAGTCCGGCACCGAGTCCCGGATATCGACGTTGATCGTTCCCTTGAACGGCTTGGTCATCCTGCGCTCCTTCATCGACCCCGGTAACCGGGATCTGGGTCCGGCGGTTGCTCGGCGCCTAACCGCCCAGCAGCCTGGCCTTGGCAACGGCGAATTCGTCGTCAGTCAGCGCGCCCTGCTCGTGCAAGACCGCGAGCTGGCTCAGCTGATCGGGCATCGACGGTGCCCCGGCGGGCGCGTCCTGGGCCGGAGGGTCCGGAGCGGCCGGAGCCTGCTGCTCCAGGTTGTCGAGACGTTCGTCCTGAGCGTTCTCCTGCTGTTCCCCTTCCGCTGACCGCCGCGCGACGCTCTTGCCTGCGACATAGGCGCCACCCCCCACCACGGCTGCGCGCATCAGCGGGCGTCGTCGACGGAACATGACAGCCTCCTCAGGTCACGGCTGGCAGCGGACTGCTCCGCATGAGCCACCTGCGCTGAGAGTCGCACGTCCTCGGCATGCGGGCACCACCCTTCCGGGGTGGTACAGCGCAATCGGGTCGTGCCGGCCGACACGAGTCACACCTTCCCGCAGATCGCCACGTGGCGCAGCTCGCTGGCCCGGGAAGATCCAGCGCACCTCGAGGCTGCGGAGTCCCCCGGTGACTGGGCCCTCGGGCGGTTCAGCCGTCATCTCCTACGCGCTAGCCCTGGCCTTGCCGGCCAGTTCGGTGCGTTTCGGGCCCATGCCCAGGCAGCCAGGCGCTGCGCGGGCCCTTATGACCGGGCGGGGCTGGGAATGGCCTGGAACCCGGATTAGGCGCACGATCAGTGCTCCGGCCAGTAGCGCGGCCGCGCCAGGACGCCTGCCAGGGACTCTTCCATCGTGGTTCTAGCCGTGGCGGATGGTGCAGAATGGGCGCCGGTGTGGTCCGACCGGTGAAGGGTACGGTCCACGCTGGGGTCATACGTGCCTGGCTTGGTGACCGGCATCATCGCCATGACGGCAGTTGACTCGGGCGGCCGTTGCGGGCACTGCGGGCGCGCGGTTACATTGCTGAGCATTCGATCAGCGCCGGATGGGGCCGTGTGATGAGCGAGTTCAGCCAGATACGGTACGAGAGCGCCGACCGCGTCGCCACGATCACGCTGCACCGGCCCGACCGGCTCAACGCATTCACCACGACGATGGCCCGCGAACTTGTCGCCGCCTTCGGCGCTGCCGACGCCGACGACGACGTGCGCGTGGTGCTGATGACCGGCGCCGGCCGCGCCTTCTGTGCCGGGGCCGACCTCGGGCGGGGGGCGAGCACGTTCGATGCCACCGATCCGGTCCGGGCCGCCGAGCGCGCCGGTTTCGAGACGATCGGCGGGGTGCCGCGCGACGGGGGCGGTACGGTGTCGCTGCGGATCGCCGCCTCACGCAAACCCGTGATCGTCGCCGTCAACGGGCCCGCCGTCGGGGTCGGCGCCACGATGACGCTGCCTGCAGACGTACGGATCGCCGGGCAGTCGGCGCGGTTCGGGTTCGTGTTCGCACGCCGCGGCCTGGTCCCGGAGGCCGCGTCGAGCTGGTTCCTGCCCAGGGTTGTCGGCATCTCGCAGGCGATGGAGTGGGTAGCCACGGGCCGGGTGTTCGACGCGGCAGAAGCGCTCGGCGGCCGGCTCGTCTCCCGCGTACTGCCCGACGACGAGCTGCTGCCCGCCGCACGGGCGCTCGCCGCTGAGATCGCCGAGAACACCTCGGCAGTCTCGGTAGCGCTTGCCAGGCAGCTCATGTGGTCGATGCTCGGCACCGCCACCCCGTGGGAGGCGCACCGGCTCGATTCGCTCGCCATGTTCCGGCTCGGGCAGAGCGCGGATGTCGTGGAGGGCGTCACCTCGTTCCTGGAGAAACGCCCGCCGAGGTTCCCCGGCCGGGTCGCTGATTTCGCCGGTGTCGTCCCGTTGTGGCCGCTCCGGCCGGAGACCATGGACTGAACGTCACTGGCTCTCGGCCCCCCGCGGCCACGCAGGTTTACCCAGGGGACGCGCGCCGTGGACCCGCCGGTAGCCCCAGAGCGGGTTCTCCTTGGCCAGGCGGCGGCAAGCCGGGCGATGCTGCGGACAGTCGCCAGCCTGCCGGGCCTACGCCGCTTGCTCGTGTCGTACTTTCTCGCGGCGAGCTTGCGGTGCCAGGCCAGCAGCGTTGCGGGCGTCACCGGAAAGACCCCGGCCCAGCGTCGCGGGATGAACCGCGTGAGGGCGGCGAACCAGGCCCGGTCGGCTGGCTCGTACCGTCCCCGCCCGGCCTTCCGGCGCAGCACCGCGTTCTCGTGCCGGAGCACCAGCAACTCAGCGTGCTTGGCATGGTCCCCGCGGAACACCAGGGCAATCAGGCCAAATGACCAGCGCATGAACCGAACCCGAATCTGCATCGAGCGAGAGCGCCGCGGCGGCTACAGCGCCCGGCAACGCTACCCGCGGGCCCCGCAGGAAGACCAAACCGCCTGCTGACGTGCCAGACGTCGCTGTACCGCTTGAGCCTCGGCAGATTTGGTTGGATCAGGAAAACGACTTGCGGCTCAGTGAGTGCGAGTACGCCAACGTTCGCAAGGGTGGTCGCAAGGTCATCAGCCGCAGCTCCGTTGTACGTCTTGCGCTCGATCGGCTTCGGGACACCATGTCATCCGATCAGATCACCGAGCTGCTGGCCGCTCGCGAGCCCGTCCAGACGTCTCGAGGTCGCCCTCGCCGCTAACACCAGCTGCAGCTGAAGTTCGCCGTCGCCGCAGGCCTGTCCAGGGCTTGGGATGAGCTTGTCGCCGAGGCGCTGAAGTGCCAGTTGTTGTGTCGTGATCCTTGTCACCGTGAGAAGGGTGCTGAGGATCGCCCTGACCCACCTCACGGCAGGTATCGCTATCTGTACTACGGATGCCGCTGTGGCGTGTGCAGGGCAGCCAATGCAGCTGCGAGCGCTCGGCAGCGCGCACGGAAGCTCGCAGTAAACGGTAACTTCGCGAGGACTCCGAGGCTGACGGAGCAAACCTCGGAGTCCCTGCCTGCAATGATGCTCCCGCGCTTGGACTCGAACCAAGAACCTGCCGGTTAACAGCCGGACGCTCTGCCGATTGAGCTACGCGGGATCGACCCGCATAAGGGTAGCGCACCCGGGGCGCACCCGGGGCGTCCGCGGGCCGCGGCGACCCGCTGTTTATCAGAGCCTTACCCGATGAGTACGCTCGCGTAATGGGGGAAGGTCATGGTTGGGCCATGAGGAACAGGCGCGAAAGGGGTGCCAGATGCGCTACAAGGCCACTTTCCTCGCGGGGCTTGCGGTCGGCTTCGTGGTCGGAGCGCGAGCGGGCCGCGAGCGTTACGAGCAGTTGAAGAAGGCGACCACGCAGGTGGCGCAGAGCCCGCCCGTGAAGAAGGCGACCCAGGCCGCGAGCTCGAAGGCCGCCGAGCTCACCAAGGTCGCGAAGGACCAGGCCGCGACGCGGGTGCCTAAGCTCACCGAGACGGCTAAGAACAGCGCCACCAAGGTGCGCGGCCAGATCGACCGGCTCCCCGGCCGGCACGCCGCCGGGGCCGAGAGCGAAGCCGCGGCCGTGAACGGCACCCGCCCGGCCGACTAGGGCCGGGTCAGACCCGAACCCCGTGGACCCGGGTCTCGTGGCTTCCCCGCCCTGCGGGACCCGGGTTTCAGTCATGAGTACGCGCACCACGCGGACGCCCGCCCGGACCTGCGGTGAGGCGGCTAAAGGGGGCCTTAACGGTCTCAGTCGAGGTATTCGCGGAGCATATGGGCGCGGCTGGGGTGGCGGAGCTTGGCCAGCGTCTTGGACTCGATCTGCCTGATCCGCTCCCTGGTCACGCCGAACTCCCGGCCGACTTCCTCCAGCGTCCGCGGGTGCCCGTCGGTGAGGCCGAACCGCAGCTGGATGATCCGCTGCTCCCGCTCGGCCAGCTCGTCCAGGACCCGCTCGAGCTGGTCCTGCAGCATGATGAACGCCGCGGCCTCGATGGGCACCACGGCGTCCGCGTCTTCGATGAAGTCCCCGAGATCGGACTCTTCCTCGCCGATCGGGGACTGCAGGGATACCGGCTCCTGGGCGATCCGCTGGATCTCCGCGACCCGCTCCGGCTCGAGCCCCATCTCCACGGCGATCTCGTCGATGCCGGCTTCCCGGCCGAGCTCCTGGTGCAGCTGCCGCTGCACCCGGGCCAGCTTGTTGATCGTCTCGACCATGTGCACCGGCACCCGGATGGTGCGCGCCTGGTCGGCGATGGCCCGGGTGATGGCCTGCCGGATCCACCAGGTCGCGTACGTGGAGAACTTGTAGCCGCGGGTGTAGTCGAACTTCTCCACCGCGCGGATCAGCCCGAGGTTGCCCTCCTGGATCAGGTCGAGGAAGACCAGCCCGCGGCCGATGTAGCGCTTGGCGATCGACACCACCAGGCGCAGGTTCGCCTCGATCAGCCGCTGCTTGGCCTTGACCCCCTCGCCGACCAGCAGCTCCAGGTCGCCGTGGATGGCGCCGAGCATGGGGAAGCCGCCGGCCAGCTTCTCCTCGGCGAACAGGCCCGCCTCGATCGCCTTGGCCAGCTCCACCTCGTCCTCGGCGGTCAGCAGCGGCACCCGGCCGATCTCCCGCAGGTAGATCCGGACCAGGTCGCTGGTCGTGGCCCGTCTGCCCAGTTCGGCGTCCGCGCGCCGGATCTCGGCCTCGGTGTCGGTGTCTTCCTCCGGCGGCACGTCGAGCACCTCGACGCCCTCGTCGGCGAGCGCGCGCACCGCCGCGTCGATGGATTCCGGCGGAAGATCGGCACGCTCCAGCGCCACCATGACGTCGGCCATGGTCACCGAACCGCGCTCCCGTCCTAGCGCCACGAGATCGGTCAGCTGTTCTGCTGGTGCTGGTCCGTTCGTTAGTACGGTGAGGGTCACGGCAACAGTCTGCGTCACCAACCCGTGGTTACGGGGGACCTAATTTTGTTACCCGCCCGCTACATAGCGGGCGTACCCTCCCGCGGTCACCCGCCCGCGGCGCGGTCAAGCAGCGCTTTCCTGCGTTTCTCCAGCCCCACCAGGTCCCCGAACGTTCTGTTGTAACCGGCCTGTTCTTCCACCGGGTTCATCCGCTGCAACCGGGCCTTGACCGACGTGATCTCCCGGCTGACCGCGAGCTCGCCGACTTTGGCCAGCAGGACGTCGGCGTACCTCGCGTCGGGCTCGCCGTGGCGGCGGAGCGGTTCGACGGCAAGCTGCGTGACGAACGCCTGCGCCCGGTCATTGGGCGCCGCATCGCGCAGCCGGGCCACCCACTCCCGCGGGCTGCCGCCGCCCGCCGCCGTGCCGCCGCACCCGGCGATCAGCGTGAACACCGCGCCGTGCACGGGGGCGGTGAACGCATCCGGGCCGAGCATGTCGAACTCGGGCCCGCACAGCACGGGCCGCTGCACGGCGAGCTTGAGTACCTCGCGCTCGACCCAGACCACCGGATCGGTCAGGTCGTAGGGTGGCCCGCCGTTCCCCCGCGCGTCCCCATTGGCGCCGAACGAGCCGGGCTGCTTGCCCTGGTTCTCCTGCTTGCGGCGGCCACCCCGGGCCCCCCCGAGGCGCGTGTTTCCCGCATGAGCCCCGATCCGGGAAAGGATGAACGCTTCGTCGAGCAGGCCGAGCCAGCGGTCCAGGTTCACCGCATACCTGGCGCGCAGTCCCTTGTCCTTGATCCCGGCCACGATCGGCGCGGCCTCGTCGAGCGCGGCGAGCTGGCCTTCGGTGGTGTCCAGGTCGTGACGGCCGAGCACGCCCTTGATCGCGAACTCGAACAGGGGAACCCGGCGGGCGATCAGGTCGCGCACCGCCGCGTCGCCGTGCGCGAGCCGCAGGTCGCACGGGTCGAGGCCGTTGGGCTCCACGGTGACGTACGTCTGGGTGGCGAACTTCGCCTCCATGCCGAACGCGCGCCGCGCGGCCCGCTGCCCGGCCTCGTCCCCGTCGAAGGTGAAGATCACCTCGCCCGTGAACGAGTCCGAGTCCATGATCAGTCGGCGCAGCACCTTGATGTGGTCCTCGCCGAACGAGGTGCCGCAGGTGGCCACCGCGGTCGGCACCCCGGCCAGGTGGCAGGCCATCACGTCGGTGTAGCCCTCCACGATGACCGCCTGCCTGCGCTGGGCGATCTCGCGTTTGGCCAGGTCCGCCCCGTACAGCACGGTGCTCTTGCGGAACAGCGGGGTCTCCGGCGTGTTGAGGTACTTGGGGCCGTCGTCGTCGGGAGCGAGCTTGCGCGCGCCGAACGCGATCACGTCGCCGGACAGGTCGCGGATGGGCCACATCAGCCGGCCGCGGAACCGGTCCCGCGGGCCGCGGCTGCCCTCCCGGGCCAGGCCCGCGGCGATCAGCTCGGCGTCGGTGAAGCCGCGTCCGCGCAGGTGCCTGGTCAGGTCCTCCCAGGCCTTCGGGGAGTAGCCGACGCCGAACTTTTCGATGTCGCCCGGCTCGAAACCGCGCTCGGCCAGGAAGGCACGCGCCGGCGCGGCGTCGGATCCGTCTATCCGTTCGGCATAAAATTCGGCGGCCTGCCGGTGCGCGTCAGTCAGCCTGCGCCGCTGGCTCTGCTCCTGGCCCGGCACGTAGCCGCCCTGCTCGTAGCGGAGCTCGACGCCGGCCCGGGCGGCGAGCCGCTCGATGGCCTCGACGAAGCTGAGCCCGTCGATCTTCTGCACGAACTTGATGACGTCGCCGCCCTCGGCACAGCTGAAACAGTTGCCGGTGAGAATGTTGTCTTCAAGCGTAAAGGCGTGACCCTCGTCGACTACCGCGCAGAAGACTTCTTCCACCCGGTCGGTCTGACAAACCTCGCGCACCATCCAGCATTTCCGTTCATAGGCTTGGCTTGCGGTACTGAATCGGAGGCGGTGTTTGTCCAGGAGGAAGAACTCATCAGTGAGATCGGAGCCGACGAGGATAATCCCGAACAGCGAGCTTGGCTCGCTGCCCTCGAAGCCGGTCCGGATCTGTTCGGTAATTCCGTAGGTTCCGATTCCCAGGCGCGTGCACAGCAGGCGCACGTACTCAAGCTCATCACGCTTGGCGGAATTGAGCATGACCGTCCCGGTCGCTGAGACGCATCCGTCTGCGGCGAAGTAACCCGCCAGCCATCCGTACAGATAGGAAACCGACTCATCCAGGAGAGGAAGCTCTTTAAAGAACCGTGGCAGATGATGGACGAGCATCTGGCGCCCGTGCTGTGTCATCTTGCTCACCGGGAACCATTTGAGGAGCTCAGCGTCCTTGACCGCGTCCAGTTGAGCCATGGAGCCGGTACCGCTCCGGGTGCCGTCCCCGAAGGTCACTCCGTGCGCAATGCCGAATGGCGAGGGTGTTGTCTGCTTGACCCTGGTTCTCGGGAACTTCGAGACCAGCCGGTGGCCTGGACGAAGATCACGCGTTGTCACTTCGCGGCTGGATGTCTGCATCCTTGCCGACCGGACGAACCAGCGGTGCTCCGCAGTCGCGTAGATGTGCCTGCTGATGCCGTTCCGGGTGACCGTCAGCCGCATCAGCGGCTGTACGCCGAACGAGCGGAAAGGCGCGTCGATCCAGTCTGCATGCTTGCCCAGGATGCGGTGCGTTCGGCCGGCCAGTTCGCGGATCGGCTTGACACCCTCCCAGGTCAGCACGCGCGTTTCGGCTGCGAGGCAGTAGAAGAGTCCGCGCGCGGGGGTGACGTTGAACGAGGGTGTCTTCTCGTCGTGGAACGGGCACAGTCCCTTGAGTGAGCCGCCGCCCGCGTTCCTCAGCTGCAGGTACTCGCCGACCACCTCGTCGATGGGTGAGCGCTCGCGAACTACCGCGATGTCCTCGTCGCGGATCCGCCCAGGCACCGTCCACCTCCGCTCGCGGTCTGTTGTCGTCGCGAGTCTAGTCCCGGGTGCCGACATTCGGGCCGTAACCTGGGCGAGTGGCTGACCTGCTCGTGCTGTGGGACGTGGACTACACGCTGGTGAGCGCGGACGGCCTGGGCACGCGGCTGTACGAGGCGGTGTTCCGGGAGATGTTCGGCCGGGAGCTGACCGTGGTCGCGCCCAAGGCGGGGCGGACCGACCGCGCCATCGCCGGCGACACGCTCGCGCTGGCCGGGGTGCCCGCCGCCGACGTTGACGCCTTCCTGGCCGCGCTGGCCCGGGCCGCGGCGGACGGCGTGGTTCCGGGGGCGGTACGGGCGCTGCCCGGTGCCGCCGAGGCCATCGCGGCGCTGGCCGCGGCGGGGGTCCGCCAGTCGGTGCTCACCGGCAACATCAGGCCGCTGGCGGCGCTGAAGCTCGGCCGGGCGGGTCTGGGCGATCATCTCGACCTGGACGCCGGCGCGTATGGGGACGTGCACGTGATCCGGGCCGAGCTGGTGGCGGTGGCCCGGCAGGCGGCTTTGCGGGCCTACGGCACGGAGTTTGCCGGACCGTCGACCGTGCTGGTCGGCGACACGCCGCTGGACGTGGCGGCCGCGCTGGTCGCCGGGGCGCGGGTGGTAGCCGTCGCGACCGGCAGCTACCCCGCGGCCGCGCTGGCCGCGGCTGGCGCCGAGGTCGTCCTGCCTGACCTGACCGACACCGCCCGGGTCCTCGCCGCTGTCATCGCCCCTGGCCCGGAGGGGGACAGCGGCTGATGACGGCCCGATGCTAGCCGGGAAGGTCCCGCTGGACCGGGCAGCCGGGTGAGCATGGCCGGGGCCGGCCATCCCAGCCACGGCGGCGTAGCACCCTGGCCACCTCAGCGGCGGTCTCACAGGGCTGGCGGCTGATGTGCATCCACCCGTACCGCAGCGACTGGATGCCCTCGGCCGCCGCGGCATTGTCCCTGGTCTTGTCCTTCCACCGATTCTCGTCCGGGTGCGCCAGCCGCCCGTCGAGTTCCACGACCACCCGGTAGGGCTCGTACAGGCGATCCCGGCGTCCCCGCCGCCCGTTCGGTCCTCTGAACGGCACCTGCCTGGTCGGCTCCGGCAGGTCGTGGGCCTTCTCCACGTCCCTGTGATAACGGAACTCCAGCACCGAATGGTCCCCGCCCGCCGCGGCGACGATGAGTTCATGCAGGTCCGCGCGCCAGCGTAGTCTCGGGCGCTTGGTCATCGCCTGGCGCAGGCTGGTCTCGTCGGTGAGCTCCCTGGCGATCGCGCGGGTCACCCAGCCGCATACGTCGTCGAAGCTCTGCGCCGTCTGCGTCAGGTCGAGCACGGTCTCCTCGATCGTCGTCCTCGGCGGCCGGGAACCGGCAAGCACGGCTTCCGCCGCCCTATCCGATCGATGCAGGAAGACCCCGTCGATCTCCGCGACGCGTCGCGAGTGCGGAACCGTCACGTGGATCGGATTGGTCACCGTATCGGCAAGCCCCTGCAATTCGGCCGCGGTCTGGTAGCTGAGCGTCGCGCCGGGGCCTGCCGCGAGCAGCGCCGCCCACAGACGGGCACCACGACCGGGAGCTCCGGTGAACGTCGCATAGATCCCAGAATGAAGCTGCCGCCATCGGTCACTCCTCACCCGGAACTTGATCATGCCCGGAGACAGCCCCGCCCGGATGGCCTGCGAGCGGGAGATGACACCGTATTGCCACTGGGCTAGGTGACGGAGGGTAGGAGGAAGCTCACTTGCCATGCAGGACAGTGTGACCGTAGCCACTGACATCCAGCCGACTCCGACTTTATCGGGAGGATCCGGGTTCTCGGGAGGATCGGGTACCCCTCAGGCACCCAGATCCTCCCGAGAGGCCAGATCCTCCCCGCTATTTGCGCACGTGAGGCGCTTGGGGCCATTGGGCTTCAAGGGGGTTGGGGCGGCGGTGGGCCGTGAGGCTGATGGGGCGAATGCGGGATGTGGGGCTTGGGGCCGGGGCGCGGGCGGAGCAGGGGCTCGGGGACGCGGGCGGAGCGCGGGAGGCGGGCGGAGCAGGGGCTCGGGACGCGGGCGGAGCGCGGGGGGCGGGGCGCACGGGTGCGGGGCGGGCGGTTAGAGGTCGGTTAGGGGGATATCGGGGTTGGTGAGGCGGGCGGGGTCTATCTCGCGGGCGGAGCGGATCAGGGACTGGATGTCGTCGTTGACGTCCCAGACGTTGACATTCATGCCGGCGACCACGGCGCCGCGGGAGAGCCAGAACGCGATGAACTCGCGGGTGGCCGGGTCACCGCGGTAGCCGACCTGGTCGTAGGTGCCGGGTGCGGGCAGGCCCGCGCATTCCATGCCGAGGTCGTACTGGTCGCTGTAGTAGTAGGGAACGCGGTCGTAGCTGACGGGCCGGCCGAGCATGGACCGGGCCGCGGCCGGGCCGCCGTTCAGGGCGTTAGCCCAGTGCTCGACGCGGACCCGGCGGCCGAGCAGCGGGTTGAAGGAGTTCGCCACGTCGCCTGCGGCGAAGATGTTCGCGTCCGAGGTGCGCAGGGCCGCGTCGGTCAGCACGCCGTTGGAGACGTCGAGGCCGGCGCGGGCGGCCAGGTCATCGTTCGGGGCCGCGCCGATGCCGACGACCAGGATGTCGGCGGGGATTTCCGCGCCGCCGGAGGTGATGACCATGCCGGGGCGGAACTCGACAGCCCGCTCGCCGAAGCGGAACTGCACGCCGTGCGCCCGGTGCAGGTCGGCGAAGACCGCGCCGAGCTCGGGGCCGAGCTGGTCGTGCAGCGCGCCGGGCTGCGGCTCGAGCACGGTCACCGGGCAGTCCGCCGAGCGGGCTGCCGCCGTGGTCTCCAGGCCGATCCAGCCGGCCCCGGCCACCACGACCCGGGTACCCGGCTGGAACGCCGAGCGCAGCCGGTCGCAGTCGGCCAGCGTGCGAAGGTAGAGCACCTCGTCCCGGTCCGAGCCGGGGAGGTCGAGGCGGCGCGGCGAAGCGCCGGTGGTAAGCAACAGCTTGTCGTAGCGCACCTCGCTGGGGCCGGAGCCGGAGACGGTAACGGTGCCCGCGTCCCGGTCGATCGCGGTGACGGTGGCGCCGGCCCGGAAGTCCACGCCGTGCCCGGCGTACCAGCCGGCGTCGTGCACGAAGACCGAGTCCCGGCTGTCGTTGCCGAGCAGGTAACCCTTTGACAGCGGGGGCCGCTCGTACGGAAGTTCAAGCTCCGAGCCGAGCAGCACGATATCGCCGTCGAATCCCTCGGCCCGCAGCGTCTCGGCGGCCTTGGCCCCGGCTAGGCTGGCGCCGGCGATCACAAAAGTTGGCATGGGTCAAAGGCTACGACGCGCCGGGCGCGCAGAGGCGGTGATGCCAGGCAATGGCCGACGTGTCGGTCAGCGAGGCCACCTGGTCGATGATCACCCGGCGGCGCGCGGCGTCGGTTCCGGCCGCATCCCAGGACGGGCGCAGCAGCGGGTCCAGGGTCGGGGGGGCGCCGCGTTCAACGGCGTGGGCCAGTTCGGTCAGCAGCTCGCGCTCCCGGGCCTGGGCCGCGACGACGCCCGCCCGGTTCATCACGTAACGGGCGGTAATGGCCTTGAGCAGGGCGCACTCCAGCCGCTGCCGGCGAGGGACGACGAGGTTCGCGGCATAGCGGGTGAAGGAGTGGCCTGCAGGGCTGGTGTGACTAAGGGGGCTGGTGAGGTCGTGGGCGGCGGTGAGGGTGGCTTGCTGGGCGGCTACGCAGAAGCGGCCGATCAGCTCGCTGGTCAGGTTCTTCAGGGCGGCGGCGGCAGCGGGGCCGCCATCGTAGGAGGCCGGCCAGATGTCCAGGGCGAGCAGTGATTCCAGGATCTCGGTGAGCTCGGCCTCGGTCACGCCATCGGGGCAGTACGCGAGGGCGATGCGGGACACCTCGGCCCGTTCGGTGGACGATGTGAGGTTCTTGAACGTGATGAGGCCGGCGTGGAACCCGTCCTCCATGTCGTGGACCGAGTAGGCCACGTCGTCGGCCCAGTCCATGACCTGGGCTTCCAGGCACGGCCGCCGGTCCGGCGCGCCCGCCCGGATCCAGCCGAAGACCTCGGCGTCCTCGGCGTAGGCGCCGAACTTGGTGCCGGGCTCGCCAAACCAGGGGTACTTGAGGGTGGCGTCGAGGGTCGCACGTGTCAGATTCAATCCCGCCCGCTGAACTTTAGGCTCGAGCCTGGTCAGCAGGCGCAGCGACTGGGCGTTGCCCTCGAAACCGCCGAACGGGGCGGCCAGTTCGTTGAGGGCGGCCTCGCCGTTGTGCCCGAACGGGCTGTGCCCGATGTCGTGCGCCAGGCAGGCGGCGTCGACCAGGTCCGGGTCGCAGCCGATCTCCTGGCCGAACTCGCGCCCGATCTGCGCGCACTCCAGCGAGTGGGTGAGCCGGGTCCGCGGGAAGTCGGCCGACCCGGCCGCCACGACCTGGGTCTTCGCCGACAGCCTGCGCAGCCCGGCGCAATGCAGCACGCGGGCCCGGTCCCGCTCGAAGTCACTGCGCCCGGCCCGCTTGGGCGGCTCAGCCACCCAGCGGGCCGTGGCGCTTTCGTCGTAACCCGGCACGTACCCTTTTCTACCTGCTGGCGGAGTCCTCCGCGGCGAGCGCCGCGCGGCCAGCCTCCAGCCGGGCGACCGGCACCCGGAACGGCGAGCAGGACACGTAGTTCAGGCCGACCTCGTGGAAGAAGTGCACCGAGTCCGGGTCGCCGCCGTGCTCGCCGCAGACGCCCAGCTCGATGTCGGGCCGGGCGGCCTTACCTTCCCTGACCGCGATGTCGACCAGGCGGCCAACGCCGTCGCGGTCGATGGTCTCGAACGGGGAGACGCCGAAGATGCCCAGCTCGATGTACCGGCTGAAGAACGAGCCTTCCACGTCGTCGCGGGAGAAGCCCCAGGTCATCTGCGTCAGGTCGTTGGTGCCGAAGGAGAAGAACTCGGCGCTGGCGGCGATCGGGCCCGCGTTCAGGGCCGCCCGCGGCACCTCGATCATGGTGCCGATCATGGTGTGCACGTGGGTGCCTGTCTCCTCCTCGACCTGCGCCACGACCCTCTCGGCGTGCTCGCGGCTGATCTCCATCTCCTGCACGGTGGCGGTGAGCGGGATCATGATCTCCGGCTGCGGGTCCTTACCGGCCTGCTTGAGCTCGGCGGCCGCGTGCGCGATCGCGCGGACCTGCATCTCGGGCAGGCCCGGGATGACCAGGCCGAGCCGGACGCCGCGCAGGCCGAGCATCGGGTTCTGCTCGTGCAGCAGGCGCACCGCGGCCAGCAGCTCCTGGTCCTTCTCGGTGGCCTGGTCGCCGTCCAGGGCGATCTTGACGGAGAGCTCGGTCAGGTCGGGCAGGAACTCGTGCAGCGGCGGGTCGATCAGCCGGATCGTCACCGGCAGGCCGTCCATGGCGTCGAGGATCTCAACGAAGTCGCCGCGCTGCAGCGGCTCCAGGGCGTCCAGCGCGTGCTGTCGCTCCTCCTCGGTGCCGGCCAGGATGAGGTCCTCGACCAGCTGGCGGCGCTCGCCGAGGAACATGTGCTCGGTGCGGACCAGGCCGACGCCGCCGGCGCCGAACCGGCGCGCGCGGGCGCAGTCCGGGCCGGTGTCCGCGTTGGCGTGCACGCCGAGCCGGCGCTTGGCGTCGGCGTGGTGCATGATCGCGTGCACGGCCCTGATCAGGTCGTCGGCCTCGTCGGAGTGCGGGTGCAGCTCGCCCTCGAAGTAGCGCACGATTGCGGACGGGACGACCGGGACCTCGCCGACGTAGACGACACCGCTGGTGCCGTCGATGGAGATCATGTCGCCCTCGCTGATCGTGACCCCGCCGGGCGCGGTGAACTTCCTGGCCTTGGTGTCCACGTCGAGCTCGTCGGCGCCGCAGACGCAGGTCTTGCCCATGCCGCGGGCGACCACGGCCGCGTGGCTGGTCTTGCCGCCGCGGCTGGTCAGGATGCCCTGGGCGGCGATCATGCCGTGCAGGTCGTCGGGGTTGGTCTCGCGCCGGACCAGGATGACCTTCACGCCCTGGGCGGCCAGCTCGACCGCGTGGGCCGAGTCGAAGGTGGCCTTTCCCACCGCCGCGCCGGGCGACGCGCTCACCCCGGTCGCGATCTTGGTGACGTCGGCGCCGGTGTCGAACCGGGGGAACATCAGCCGGGCCAGCTCCTCGCCGGAAACCCGGCGGACCGCCTCGTCCATGTCGATCAGGCCCTGGTCCACCAGCTGCAGGGCGATGCGGAACGCGGCCGCGGCGGTGCGCTTGCCCACCCGGGTCTGCAGCATCCACAGCTTGCCGCGCTCGATGGTGAACTCGATGTCGCACAGGTCGCGGTAGTGATTCTCCAGCTTCTGCATGATCTGCATGAGCTGGTCATAGGAGGCCTTGTCGATGCCCTCCAGGTCCTGCAGCGGGACGGTGTTCCTGATGCCGGCTACCACGTCCTCGCCCTGGGCGTTCTGCAGGTAGTCACCGTAGACGCCCTGGGCGCCGGTGCCCGGGTCCCGGGTGAACGCCACGCCGGTGCCCGAGTCCATGCCCAGGTTGCCGAAGACCATCGCGACCACGTTCACGGCCGTGCCCAGGTCGGCGGGGATGCGCTCCTGGCGGCGGTACAGGATGGCGCGGGGCGCGTTCCAGGAGTTGAACACGGCCTTGATGGCCAGGTCCATCTGCTCCCTGGGGTCCTGCGGGAAGTCGCGCCCGGTCTGGGTCTTGATAATGCCCTTGAACGTCTCGACCAGGTGCTGCAGGTCGTTCGCGTCCAGGTCGAGGTCGTTGCGGACGCCCTTGGCCTTCTTCGCGTCGTCGATCGCGTACTCGAAGTGCTCGCCCTCGATGTCGAGCACCGTCTTGCCGAACATCTGGAGCAGGCGCCGGTAGGAGTCCCAGGCGAACCGCTCGTTGCCCGCCTGCTTGGCCAGGCCCTGGACCGACTCATCGGACAAGCCGATGTTCAGGACGGTCTCCATCATGCCCGGCATGGAGAACTTCGCCCCGGACCTGACGCTGACCAGCAGCGGGTCGGCCGGGTCGCCGAGCTTGCGGCCCATCGCCGCTTCCAGCTGGTCCAGGTGGGCCGCGATCTCCTCGTCGAGGCCGGCCGGCGTAGAGCCCTGTTCCAGGTAGTAACGGCAGGCCTCGGTGGTAATGACGAATCCGGGCGGCACCGGCAGCCCGAGATTGGTCATCTCGGCCAGGTTGGCACCTTTACCGCCGAGCAGATCCTTCAGATCCTTATTACCTTCGGTGAAGTCATAAACGAGCTTCGGCACTTCCTGCTCCTCGCAGTACACATGGTCTAACAGACACCGTGTCTTGTCGTCACTCGGGACTCTACCGCTCTAGCCAATCGGTTACGGCCACGGCCACGCAACCACAGCCGGGCGCAGATGTCTCTATATGGCCGCGGGGCCGGCCTGGTGAGCGCCCTGATGGAATAGGGAGCATGGACGACATCACGATCGGACTGCTGCACCCCGGAGAGATGGGCGCCGCCGTGGGGCGGTGCCTGGCCGGCGCCGGGCGCCGGGTGCTGTGGGTGCCGGAGGGACGCAGCGCGGCGACCAGGGAGCGCGCCGCCGCGGCCGGGCTGACCGCGTGCGGGCGGGCGGAGATCGTGAATCGTTCGGATCTCATCATGTCGGTCTGCCCGCCGGGGGCGGCCCTGGCCAGTGCCCGGCAGGTCGCCGGGTTCCGCGGCCTCTACCTGGACGCCAACGCGATCTCGCCGGCCACCGCGGGCGACGTGGCCGCGATCGTGGCGGCCGGCGGCGCCAGCTACGTGGACGGCGGGATCATCGGCACGCCGCCGGTCGCGCCCGGGTTCATCCGGCTCTACCTGTCCGGCCCGCGCGCGGGCGAGGTGCGGGCGCTGTTCGACGGCACCGAGGTGGACGCCCGGCTGGTCGGGCCGCCGGGAACGGCGTCCGCGGTGAAGATGGCCTACGCGGCCTGGACCAAGGGGTCGTCCGCCCTGCTGCTGGCGGCGCGGGCGCTGGCCCGGGCCGAAGGCGTCGAGGAGACGCTGCTGGCCGAGTGGGCCATCTCCCAGCGCGGCCTGGAAGACCGGTCGGCCGGCGCGGCCGGGTCCGCGGCGGCCAAGGGCTGGCGCTGGATCGCCGAGATGGAGGAGATCGCCGCGGCCATGGCCGCGGACGGCCTCCCGGCCGGCTTCCACCGGGCCGCGGCCCAGATCTACCGGAGATTCTCCGCGGAGGCCGAGGCCGAGGCGCTCCGGTAGATCAGCAGGAGCCGAGGCGCTCGGACAGGTAGGCCTCGACGCTGTCGATGCCAACCCGGTCCTGTGCCATGCTGTCCCGCTCCCGGACCGTGACGGCCTGATCGCTCAGGGTGTCGAAGTCGACGGTGACGCAGTACGGGGTGCCGATCTCGTCCTGCCGCCGGTACCGGCGGCCGATCGCGCTGGCGTCGTCGAAGTCGGCGTTCCAGCGCTTGCGCAGCGCCGCCGCCAGATCGCGGGCCTTCGGCGACAGGTCGGCGTTGCGAGACAGCGGCAGCACCGCCACCTTCACCGGCGCGAGCCGGCGATCAAGCCGCAGCACCGTCCGCTTCTCCAGGTTGCCCTTGGCGTCCGGCGCCTCGTCCTCGGCGTACGCGTCGAGCAGGAACACCAGCGCGCCGCGGTCCACGCCGGCGGCGGGCTCCACCACGTAGGGGATGAACCGCTCCCCTGACTCCTGGTCTAGGTAGGACAGGTCCTGCTTGGACGCCTGCTGGTGCGTCTTCAGGTCGAAGTCGGTGCGGTTGGCGATGCCTTCCAGCTCACCCCACTCGCTGCCGGCGAAACCGAACCGGTACTCGATGTCCACGGTGCGCTTGGAGTAGTGCGACAGCTTCTCGGCCGGGTGCTCATACAGCCGCAGGTTGTCCTTGCCGATGCCGAGGTCGGTATACCAGGCCAGGCGCGTGTTGATCCAGTATTCGTGCCACTCCTCGTCGCTGCCCGGGCGGACGAAGAACTCCATCTCCATCTGCTCGAACTCCCGGGTGCGGAAGATGAAGTTGCCCGGGGTGATCTCGTTGCGGAACGACTTGCCGATCTGGCCGATGCCGAACGGGATCTTCTTCCGCGAGGTCTGCAGCACGTTGCGGAAGTTGATGAAGATACCCTGTGCGGTCTCCGGACGCAGGTAGGCCAGGCCCGACTCGTCCTCCACCGGGCCGAGATGGGTACGGAGCAGGCCGTTGAACATGCGCGGTTCGGTGAAGGTGCCGCGGTTGCCGCAGTTCGGGCACGCGATGTCGGCCAGGCCGCCGGCCGGGGCGTGGCCGTGCTTCTCCTCGTACGCCTCGAGCAGGTGGTCGGCCCGGTACCGCTTGTGGCAGAACGTGCACTCGGTGAGCGGGTCCACGAACTCGGTGACGTGCCCGCTGGCCTGCCATACCTCCGGGGCCAGGATCACCGAGGAGTCCAGCCCCACGATGTCATCGCGCTCGGTGACCATGGAGCGCCACCACTGGCGCTTGATGTTGTTCTTCAGCTCGACGCCGAGCGGGCCATAATCCCACGCTGCCCGCAGGCCGCCGTAGATCTCGCTGGACGGGTAGACGAATCCCCGTCGCTTGCTCAGGCCGACGATGGCGTCGAGGCGGTCACTGCGCAGTGCCATGGTAGGGATCTCCATCCGGCTGGCGGTCGGCGGGTTCGGAAGACCCTAGCTTAGGAGCACGTGCCGGTGATCGCGAATTGGTATTCAGGCCCCGGGAGGCGGTCCGGCGGGATTGGGGACGGCGCCCCCGTACCTGCGGTCGCGGCTGGCGAAAATCTCGCAGGCGTGCCACAGATGCCGCCGGTCGAAATCGGGCCAGAGCGTGTCCAGGAAGACCAGTTCCGCGTAGGCGGACTGCCAGAGCAGGAAGTTCGAAAGGCGCTGCTCGCCGGAGGACCGGACGAAAAGGTCGACGTCGGGAATCGCTGGCTCGTCCAGATAGCGGGCGAACACCTTCTCGCTGATCTTGTCCGGCCGGAGTTTTCCCGCCGCCACGTCGGCGGCAATGGCGGCGGCCGCGTCGGCGATCTCGGCCCGGCCCCCGTAGTTCACGCAGAATTGCAGCGTCAGCACGGTATTGGCGGCCGACATTTGCTCGGCGTATTCGAGCTCGCTGATCACGCTGCGCCAGAGCTTCGGCCTGCGGCCGGCCCAGCGGATGCGGACGCCCATCTCGGTCAGCAGGTCGCGGCGCCGGTGGATGACGTCGCGGTTGAAGCCCATCAGGAAGCGCACCTCATCCGGGGTGCGCCGCCAGTTCTCGGTGGAGAAGGCGTAGGCGGACAGGTACGGGATGCCGAGCTCGATCGCGCCCATGATCACGTCGAGCAGCGAGGATTCGCCCTCCTTGTGCCCCTCGGTCCTGGCCAGCCCGCGCTGCTTGGCCCAGCGCCCGTCGCCGTCCATGACCAGGGCGACGTGCCTGGGGACGAGTTCGGCCGGCAGGTCCGGTGGCCTGGCCCCGCTCGGATGCGGGTCGGGCGGACGTATGCCCATAACACGCGCTCCACGTGACGCAGCGAACGGATCGAGTGCTCGAGGTGCCACTGGAGATAGGCGGCTACGAGCCCGCTGCACTCTACCCGGTGCCGCCGTTCGCTGCGATCGGCGCTGTCCCAGTCGCCGCGGAGCAGGGCGAGCATCAGGGCCACCGTCGGGCCGGCGGGCGCGGCCGCGCCGGGCGGCCGGCAGGACGCGCACACCATGCCCCCGGCCGCGACGGCGAACGCCGGCAGCCGCCGCTCGCTTCCCGCCGCACCGCAGCGGGCGCACTCCTCCAGCGCGGGCGCGTACCCGGCCACCGCGAGCGAGCGGAGCAGGAAGGCGTCGAGCACCAGGCCAGACGGGTGCCCGTTCTCGCCGAGGGCGCGCAGGCCGCCGATGAGCAGCAGCAGCTGGCGCAGCGCGGGCTCCTTCTCCACCGGGGTGAACCGCTCGGCCGTCTCCAGCATGGCCACGCCCGCCGTATAGCGCGGGTAATCCCCGGCCAGCGGCGCGCCGTAGGGCCGGATCACCTCGGCCTGGGTGATCACGTCCAGCGAGCGCCCCGCGTGCAGCATCAGGTCGACGTGGGTGAACGGCTCGAGCCGGGCGCCGAACCTGGACTTGGTCCGGCGGACGCCCTTGGCCACCGCGCGGATCCGCCCGCTGCGGCGGCCGAGGATGGTAATGATCCGGTCGGCCTCGCCCAGCTTGTGCGTCCGCAGCACGATGCCGTCATCCCGGTATAGCTGCACCTACCTATTGTCGCGCAGCGCTGGCCCGGGAGGGCCGTCTCCCGGGCCAGCGCGCGGCCGGCTCAGCGCCTGGACCGGTTCACCGCGGACAGGACCGCGCGCATCGAGGCCGTGACCGTGTTGGTGTCGACGCCGACGCCCCACAAGACCCGGCCGCCGATCTCGCCCTCCACGTACGCCGCGGCCTGGGCGTCGGTACCCTCGGTCAGCGCGTGCTCGGTGTAGTCGAGCACGCGGACGTGCACGCCGACGGCAGCCAGCGCGTCGCAGAACGCGGAAATCGGGCCGTTGCCGGTGCCCTCGATCTGCCGCGGGTGGCCGTCGACGGATATCTCCGCCGCCAGCGTGTGCGTGGATTCGATCACCGAGGACGTCTGGTGGTCGAGCAGCGCCAGCGGCCCCGCGCCGAAGTACTCGGCGGAGAAGATCTCCCACATCTCGGCGGGCGACACCTCGCCGCCTTCGGCGTCGGTGTGGCCCTGGATGGCACGGGAGAACTCAATCTGCAGGCGGCGGGGCAGGTCGAGCTGATGCTCGGCCTTCATGATGTACGCCACGCCGCCCTTGCCCGACTGCGAGTTGACCCGGATGACCGCCTCGTAGGTGCGGCCCACGTCGTGCGGGTCGATGGGCAGGTACGGCACGGCCCACGGGTACTCGGCGAACGGGGTACCGGCCGCCGCCGCCTCGGCCTCCAGCGCCTCGAAGCCCTTCTTGATGGCGTCCTGGTGGGAGCCGGAGAAGGCGGTGTAGACCAGGTCGCCCGCGTAAGGGTGGCGCGGGTGGACCGGGATCTGGTTGCAGTACTCCACCGTGCGACGAATCTCGTCGATGTCGGAGAAGTCGATCATCGGGTCGATGCCCTGGCTGAACAGGTTGAGCCCCAGCGTGACCAGGCATACGTTGCCGGTGCGCTCGCCGTTGCCGAACAGGCACCCCTCGATCCGGTCGGCGCCCGCCAGCACGGCGAGTTCGGCGTCGGCGACCGCGGTGCCGCGGTCGTTGTGGGTGTGGACCGAGAGGCAGACGTAATCCCGGTCCGGCAGGTTCCGGCTCATCCACTCGATCTGGTCGGCGTAGACGTTCGGGGTGGACCGCTCGACCGTGCACGGCAGGTTGAGGATGATCTCCCGGTCCGGCCCGGGCTGCCAGACGTCCATGACGCCGGCGCAGACGTCGAGGGCGTAGTCCAGCTCGGTGTCCATGAAGATCTCCGGCGAGTACTCGTAGCCGAAGTCGGTGCCGCCGGTGAGTTCCTCGGCGTACTTCATGACGTGGCGGGTGCCCTCCACGGCGAGCGCCTTGCACTCCTCGCGGTCGATGCGGAACACCACCTTGCGGAAGATCGGGGCGGTGGCGTTGTACAGGTGCACGGTGGCGTGCTGCGCGCCGGCCAGGGACTGGACCGAGCGCTCGATCAGGTCCTCACGGGCCTGGGTGAGCACCGAGATGCGGACGTCGCCGGGAATGCGGTCCTTGCGAATGAGCTCGCGAACGAAGTCGAAGTCGGCCTGGCTGGCGGACGGGAAGCCGACCTCGATCTCCTTGTAGCCCATCCGCACCAGCAGGTCGAACATCTTGTGCTTGCGGGCCGGGCTCATCGGGTCGATCAGCGCCTGGTTGCCGTCCCGAAGGTCGGTGGACAGCCAGCGCGGGGCCCTGGCGACGGACTTCGCGGGCCAGCTGCGGTCGGGCAGCTCGACCGGCTTGAACGGCGGGTAGCGGTGGCACGGCATGCGGCTGGGCTGCTGATGCGGGGGGGAAACGCGGTTATATACATGGTCCTGTGGCATGTGCCTGCTGCTTCCTCATGGCTGGGGGGGCGGTTTATGCCTGATCGATGGCCAGCGGACACGCCAACACCCCGCGGCGAGGAGCCGGCCTTATCGGCCCCCGCCGCGGCCGCTAAGGAGGAGCAGCTCACGCAGCATCGCCAACCACCATACCAAACGAGCGTGGTTCGGGCCGGCCCGGATATTCAGTGGCGCCGGGGGCGCGAGCGGGGTTGGCTGTGAGGATGCGCATAGAGCAAGCCGACCTGGCCGACCCGAGGGCGGTACGCGAGTGTTTCGAGGTATTCCACGCCGCCGAGCGCGTCGACGAGCCGGCCGGACCGTGGTTCACCGAACGGCCGTTCGGCGGCTGGCTGACCGTGGGCTGGGACGGCCACCCGAGGGAGGTGTGGCTGGCGGTCGACCAGGGCTCGGCCGCGGGCTGGTACCGGCTGCTGACACCGGTCAGGGAGAACCAGGACCAGGCCGCCCTGGACCTCGTGGTGCACCCGGCGGAGCGGCGCCGCGGGCTCGGCCTCGCCCTGCTCCGGCACGCGGCGGGCCGAGCGGCCGCGCACGGGCGCTCGGCGCTGGGCGGCGGCGTGCGCAACGGCTCCCCGGGCGAGGCGTTCGCGCGTTCGGCCGGCGCGAAGCCCGGCCTGGTGGAGATCCAGCGCGTGCTCGATATCACCCGGCTGGAGCGGGGGAGGCTGGCCCGGCTGCGCGGCCCGGCCGAGCGGGCGGCGTCGGCGTACTCGCTGGTGTCCTGGGCCGGGCCGGTGCCCGAGGAGTTCATCGAGCAGGCGGCGGTGGTCTACAACGGGTTGAACGACGCCCCGCGCGACGCGGAGATCGCCCCCGAGACGTGGGACGCCCGGCGGGTGCGCGAGCGCGTCAACGACCTGCGCCCGCGATACGGGATGCGCGACTACACGGTGGCGGCGCGCCATGACGGCACCGGGGACCTGGCCGGACTGACCGAAGTGTCGGTGGATCCGGCCAACCCGGGCTGGGGATACCAGGTCTTCACGGTCGTGACCAGGGAGCACCGCGGGCACCGGCTCGGCCTGCGGCTGAAGCTCGCGATGATGGAGTTCCTCGCGACCACCGAACCGCAGCTCGAGCGGATCCTGACCTCGAACGCCGAGGCCAACGCGCACATGGTCGCGATCAACGAGGCGATGGGCTACGCCGTGTTCGGCCCGCCGGTCACCTGGTCGCGGCTCGACGTGGCGGCCCTGGCGGGTCAGTCGTAGAAGCCGAGACGGCGGAGCTGCCTGGGGTTGCGCTGCCAGTCCTTGGCGATCTTCACGTGCAGGTCGAGGTAGACCCTGGTGCCGAGCAGCGCCTCGATCTGGCCGCGGGCCCGGCTGCCGACCTGCTTTAGCCGCGCCCCGCGTGCGCCGATGACAATGGGTTTCTGGCTCGGCCGCTCCACGTAGAGCTCGGCATGCACGTCGGTGAGGTTCTCGCGGCCCGGCCGTGGCCCCATCTCCTCCACCACCACCGCGATCGAGTGCGGCAGTTCGTCCCGCACCCCGTCCAGCGCGGCCTCCCTGATCAGCTCCGCGACCATGATCTGCTCGGGCTCGTCGGTCAGTTCGCCGGCCGGGTACAGGGGGACGCCCTCGGGCAGGTGCGAGACCAGCACGTCGGCGAGCACGTCGAGCTGGAACCCGGTCACGGCGGAGACCGGCACCACGTCGGCCCAGTCGCCGAGCGTGCTCACCGCCAGGAGCTGCTGGGCGACCTGTTCGGGCGACGCCTCGTCGCACTTGGTCACGACCACCACGACCGGGGTCTTCTGCACGTTCTCCAGCTCGCGGGCGAAGAACCGGTCGCCCGGGCCGATCGGGTCGGTGGCCGGGATACAGAACCCGATCACGTCCACCTCGGTCAGCGTGGACCTGACCAGGCTGTCCAGTCGCTCGCCGAGCAGCGTGCGCGGCTTGTGCAGGCCGGGCGTGTCCACCAGGACCAGTTGTGCGTCCGAGCGGTGCACGATGCCGCGGATCACCCGCCTGGTGGTCTGCGGCCGGTCGCTGGTAATCGCGACCTTGGCGCCGACGAGCGCGTTCGTCAGCGTCGACTTGCCCACGTTGGGGCGGCCCGCGAGGCAGGCGAACCCGGAGCGGAAGGCGCCGGCTGACGGAGGGTGGTCCACCCGCTAATTCTCGCGCATGCGGGAGGGCGTGATGCCAGCTCGTTCGGCATAAAAGGGAAACGGCCCGGCGGGTCAGCGGCACTACGGTCGTGACCTGGGCCTAGGGGGTCAGCGTCGCGCGGATGGTGCCGTCCGGAGCGGCGTGGAAGACGGTCGCGTCCGGGCCGAGGTCGCGGACCACGGCGAGGTCGCCCGGGTCCAGGTCGGCGTCGCTGACCAGCGCGGCCGCCTCGAGCTTCCGCGCGCCGCTGGACACCGCCATGGCCACTGCCAGGCGCAGCGCGGATAGCCGCAGCGACGGCAGGGCCACCGCGGCCGCGGTGTAGGTCCGGCCGGTCTCGTCGCGCACCGCCGCGCCCTCGGCGGCCGCCACCCGCGCGCGAGAGGAGCGGGCCAAGGTGATGATCTTGAGATCCTCCGCGTCCGGAGTCACATCGCTCACCCTGCCGAGTTTACGATGCGGGGTCTGGCTCTCGTTCCACCAGGACCGTGTCGATCTTGTTGCGCCGGCCGGCCAGGTGCTCGGCGGTGAGCCGCAGGCCGCGGACGGTCGCGGTCGAGCCTGCGATCGGCACCCGGCCGAGGGCGTGGGCCAGCAGGCCGGCCACGGTCTCCACGTCCTCGTCTTCCAGGTCGACGCCGAAAAGCTCGCCGAGTTCGGTCGCCGGCAGGCGGGCGGTGACCCGGGCGGAGTCGCCGGAGAGCCACTCGACCGGCGGCCGCTCGTTGTCGTACTCGTCCGCGATCTCGCCGACGATCTCCTCGAGGACGTCCTCGATGGTGACCAGGCCTGCGGTCCCGCCGTACTCGTCGATCACGATCGCCACGTGGTTGCGCTGCGCCTGCATCTGGCGGAGCAGTTCGTCCACCGGCTTGCTGTCCGGCACGTAGCTGGCCGGGCGCATCACCGTGGCGACCTTCTCGGTCGCCCCGTCCTTGGCGGGCGGGGCGACGGGGTGCTCGTGGCTCCAGGCCACGATGTCCTTCAGGTAGGCGATGCCCACCACGTCGTCCTCGTTCTCGCCGACCACGGGGATCCGGGAGAAGCCGCTGCGCAGAGCCAGGGACAGGGCCTGCTCGACGGTCTTGTCGGCCTCGATGAACACCATGTCGGTGCGCGGCACCATGACTTCCCTGACGATGGTGTCGCCCAGCTCGAAGACCGAACGGACCATGTCCCGCTCGCCCGGCTCGATGCCGGTCCGGCGCTCCAGGTAGTCCACGAGGCCGCGGAGTTCGGACCGGTTTGGCGGGCCATCGTCGTCCACCAGCGGCCGGGTCCGGCGGGTCGGCGGCAGGGTGTTGCCGCACGCGACGAGCAGCCTGGGCAGCGGGCCGAGGGCCCGGGTCAGCGGGAACAGGAACGCGGCCGCGCGCTGCGCGGTGCGTTCGGTGTGCGGGCCGACGCGTACGACCTGGGGGCGGACACCGGTCAGCGCGTAGCGCAGCCCGATGACCACGGCCAGCGCGGCCAGCACCGCGCGCCAGTCGTCACCGAGCCAGCGGACGAAGGCCGCGGTGACCAGCACCGCGGCCAGGACCTCGCAGAGGGCCCGGAGCAGGAGCAGCACGCTCATGTAGCGGGGCAGGTCGGCGGCCACGGCGCTGAGGCGGCCCGGCTTGTTTCCTGGCTTGTTTCCGGTGGCCCGTTCGGCCGCGCCGGTGGCGGAAACGAGCCCCAGCGCGGCCTCCGCGTTCGCGCACCAGCCCGCCGCGAGGGCGAGCACGGCCGCGGCGACCAGCAGCCACGCTGGAACGGTCATAATCTGTTCTTCCAGGCTTTAAGCAGCTGGTCCTGCGTGCCGAACATGGCCGCGTGTTCCTCCGGCTCGGCGTGATCGTAGCCGAGCAGGTGCAAGATGCCGTGCACGCAGAGCAGCTCGAGCTCGTCCTGGGTGGAGTGGCCGGCTTTCCCCGCCTGTCCGGCCGCGACCTGCGGGCACAGGACGACGTCGCCGAGCAGCCCGGGCTCGGGCCCCGGCTCGGTCCGGTTGCCGTCCAGGTGCGGCGGCCGCAGCTCGTCCATGGGGAAGGCGAGCACGTCTGTCGGCCCCGGCTCGCCCATCCAGCGCTCGTGCAGGTCGGCCATCGCCTGCTCGTCGACGAGCAGCACGGAGAGTTCGGCCAGCGGGTGAATCCGCATCTGGTCCAGCGTGAACCGGGCGACCGCGGCCAGCCTCACCTCGTCGACGTCGATGCCCGCCTCGTTGGCGATATCGATGCTCATCGGCTCTTAGCTGCCCTTTCGCCGGCGAGCTTCGCGGTTCCCGGCCTGGCGATTGCCGGTCGTGCTGACCTGCCGTTCGTGCGCGTCGTAGCGCTCGTAGGCGTCCACGATCTTGCCCACGAGGCGGTGCCTTACGACATCGTGGCTGGTGAGCCGGGCGAAGTGGATGTCCTCGATGCCGTCGAGAATGTCCTGCACCACGCGCAGGCCGCTGACCTGGCCGGCCTGCAGGTCGACCTGGGTCACGTCCCCGGTCACCACCACCTGCGAGCCGAACCCGAGCCGGGTGAGGAACATCTTCATCTGCTCGGCCGAGGTGTTCTGCGCCTCGTCCAGGATGATGAACGAGTCGTTCAAAGTCCTACCCCGCATGTACGCCAGGGGGGCGATCTCGATGGTGCCGGCGGCCATCAGGCGCGGGATCGAGTCGGGATCGAGCATGTCGTGCAGGGCGTCGTAGAGCGGGCGCAGGTACGGGTCGATCTTCTCGTACAGGGTGCCGGGCAGGAACCCGAGCCGCTCCCCCGCCTCCACCGCGGGGCGGGTCAGGATGATCCGGTTGACCTGCTTGGCCTGCAGCGCCTTGACCGCCTTGGCCATGGCCAGGTAGGTCTTGCCGGTGCCGGCCGGGCCGATGGCGAACACGATCGTGTGCTGGTCGATGGCGTCCGCGTAGCGCTTCTGGTTCAGCGTCTTGGGCCGGATCGTCCGGCCGCGGGCGGACAGGATGCCGACCGTGAGCACGTCCGCGGGCCGGACGCCGCGCTCGGCGCGCAGCATGGCCGCGGCCCGCTCCACCCCGTCGGCGGTCAGCTCCGTGCCCTTGCGCAGCAACTCGACCAGCTCGTCGAAGAACGCGGTGACCAAGGCGGTTTCCGCCGGGGTCCCGGTGGCGGTGATCTCGTTGCCGCGTACGTGAATGTCGGCGTCGAACTCCCGCTCAATCACGTGCAGCAGTTCGTCGCCGGAGCCGAGCAGGCTAACCATCGAATGATCAGCGGGTATCACGATCTTCACCTGAGATCGTGGTTCGCCCCTGGATTCTTGCTGCCCGTCGCCGTTGGAGGTGCTCCCGGCGTTCAGGTCATCGTTTCTGATGTCTGTCAATTCGATGCTCTCGAGGACCCGGAGGACCGCCCCCCGAGCGTAGTGGGCTCTATGTTATCCGGGTTATCCGGCCCGCGGGTCTATCCAGACCGCAGGCCGGCCGTGTTTCAGCCAGGCGGCCAGGCCAGGAAACGGCGGTTTATCCGGGCGGCCAGGCCAGGGAACGGCCGCCGAGGACATGCCCGTGGACGTGCGGTACATCCTGGCCCGCGTGCGCGCCAGTGTTGAAGACGAGGCGATAGCCGGTCTCGCCGACGCCCTCATCCGCCGCCACGCGGTGCGCCCCTGTGATCACCTCGCCGAGCAGCCCGCTGTCCGCAGCCGCGAGCGCCCCGAGGTCGGGATAGTGCTCCTTCGGGATCACGAGCACGTGCACCGGGGCCTGCGGGTCGATATCGCGGAAGGCCAGGATCCGGTCGGTTTCCAGCACCGTGGTCGCGGGGATTTCCCCGGCCACGATGGCGCAGAACAAGCAATCAGCCACAGCAATATCTTAGGGCTCCGGAGCATGCTCACGGATCATCCCGCGCCCTGGGCGCAGCGTGATAAGGACTGCATAGGCACATATCCGGCTGATTTCAAGAGGTTCCGCATGGTAGCCGTGCCGCGGTCCGCTGGTACGACGCCGATCACCGCGGGTGCTGTCGTATCCTCGCGCTCAATGGATATCCTTGATTTCCGGCAATCCTCCGGCGGTGTCTGGCGGCATGCCAGAGAGCTGGTCTGAAGCACTCCTGCGGGTGCCGTTCGCCCAGGCAGCTGGCCAGGCGATTTGCCGGCGAACGCCGGGCGACGGACGGCCGGATGGGTGGGCGATTTGGGGATGAGAGACCGGAGACCGTGGTGTTGCGCGACTCCTGCGGTGGCACGGAAGCGGCCAGATGGCGGGTGAACCTGACGACGGGGCAACGCGTCCAACCAATGTGACCGAGACCCTGGTGGCCAATGGTGGCATCGTGCCCGATGCTTTTCTCGTGTCCCCCGCGGCGCGCATGGCATGGGGCGCGGACCGGGCGGTCACTGAGCTGTACTCGATGCACTACCGGGCTCTGGTCCGGCTGGCGGCGCTGCTGGTGCGGGACACGCCGACCGCCGAGGAGGTGGTGCAGGACTCCTTCGTGGCCATGCACGGCGGCTGGCAGCGGCTCCGCGACGCCGAGAAGGCGCTGGCGTACCTGCGGCAGGCGGTGGTCAACCGGTCCCGGTCGGTGCTGCGGCACCGGACCGTGGTGGATAAGAACCTGCAGAAGGCGCCGCCGGACATGCCCAGCGCCGAGCACGGCGCGCTGGTGCTGCTGGAGCGGCATGCGGTGGTGGCGGCGCTGCGGGGGCTGCCGGATCGCCAGCGCGAGGCGATCGTGCTGCGCTATTACGCCGACTTGTCCGAGGCGGAGATCGCGGCCGCGATGGGGATCAGCCGCGGCGCGGTCAAGAGCCACACCTCCCGCGGCATGTCCGCCCTGCGCACCGCCCTGGAGCGGGAATAATGACCAGACCAGGCCACGACGGCATGCCGCCGCAAGGACCCGACTTCGGCGAGTTCTTGCATCATGCGCTGCACGCGGCCGCGGATCAGGTGGAGCCGCGCCCGGACGGCCTCGAGCGGATCCGCGGGAGGATCCGGTCCGGCCCGGCCTACGCCAGCGAGCACGCCCGAGCGGGGAAAGCCGGAGGCTTCCTGGCCGGGATGACGCGGCGCTGGACAACCTGGCGCGATGGACGCGAGGGGGACGGGTCCGCGCGGCAGCAGCCGAGAGACTGGCGGGACGGGCTGCTCCGCCCGGCCCTGGCGATCGCATGCGCCGTATTCGCCATCGGTGTCGCCCTGGCGCTGCCCCCGACGCGCGAGGCCCTGGTCCAGATCGGCAAGGCGACCGGGCTGTCCGCCAGCAGCACCGGCCCCGGCGCCACGCAGGGCACGGCGGGCCCGGCGGGCACGGGCACCAGCCCGGTGAACTCGTCGAACGGCGGTACCGGCCCGGGCAGTAGCACCGCCGGCCAGAGCAGCCGCGCGGTGAACCCGTGCTCGGCAACGTCGCCGTCCCCTTCGCCGAAGGCCGCCTCGACCAAGTCGGTGACATCGAGCGTGCCGCCGGCTGGTTCGGCGCCCAGCACGCCCGCCGGCAAAACCACCGCCCCGCCCACCGGCGGCGCCAGCCCGAGCCACACCGTCACCGTTACCCCCACGGTGACCAATACCGTGACGGTGCCGCCCACCGTGACCGGCACCTCCACGGGCGCCGCCCGCACCACCGTGCCGGCGCCGGCCAACCGGAGCGCGACGAACAGCGAGAAGGCCACCGTCACCGGGACGGCCACCTGCGCGAGCACGACGCCGCCCCCGCCGAGCCAGGCCCCCAGGTCCAAGACCCCCACCTCGGCGTCCGCGTCGCACAGCGCCAGCCCGTCCGCGTCGCACGGCGTCAGGTCGTCGGCGCCGACCTCGCCGGCGCCGAGCTCGACGGCGCCGAGCTCGGGGCCGTCGAGTGGCACCAACGCCAGTTCGGCCGGCAACTCCTCCCGCCCGGGCAGCGCCAGTGCCCCCGGCACGGGGGCGGGCTCTTCGAGCACGAGGGCCGGGAGTGCCGGATCGAGCACCAGCACCCGCACCCGCACCGGCACCGGCTCGTCCTTACGGCCGGCGGCTCGTCCGTACGGCCGGCGGCTGGGACATTTTTCGGCGGCTGGGCGGCACTTTCCCGGCCTGCTAGTCCCGGGTGCCCCGCCAGCCTCATGTACCTCGCCACACTGGTCCCGAGAGCCAGGATCCGGGTCGGCGCCCGCCGGATTAACAGCAACAATGTGGCATTGATGTCGCTCCAGCAGCAGCGATGTGGCATCGATGCTGTTAAGTCCGGGCCTTCGAGTGCTACGGAATAGTCGCTGGTGGCTCATGAGACAGCTGGGTGCCGGTGGCGGGTGCTGTGAGAGGTGGGCGCATGGCGGAGGTAACCGATCCGCTGCAGCCGTGCGGGGTGGCGTCTTGCGGCTCGTCAGGACCAGCGGTTGGAGCGGGTGAGCAGGATGGCGGCGGCAACGGCGCCAGCGGTGGAGGTCCTCAGCACGGTCGGGCCCAGTCGGCAGGCGGCGGCGCCGGCCGCGCGGAAGGCCGCGCTCTCCTCGCCGGTGATGCCGCCCTCCGGGCCCACCACGACCAGCAGCTCACCGGACGGCGGCAGGTCCAGACGGCCGAGGCCGCCGGCGGCGCCGGGCTCCAGGACGATCGCGCGGGCCGTCTTGGCCATCAGCTGAGCCACCTGGGCCGCCGAGGCGACGCCGGTGACCTCGGGTATCCAGGCGCGGCGGGACTGCTTGGCCGCCTCGCGCGCGGTCAGCCGCCACTTGGCCAGCGAGCGCTCCCCGCGGGCGCCCTGCCACACGGGGACGCAGCGGGCCGCGGCCCACGGCACGATGCGGTCCACGCCGACCTCGGTCATCTCCTCGACGGCCAGCTCGCCCCGGTCACCCTTCGGGATGGCCTGGACGACGGTGATCGCCGGGTCCGGCCAGGGCAGCTGGCGCCTGGCCAGGACGGTGAGCTCCAGGCCGCCGGGCGCGATCCCGGCGACGACGCACTCGGCCAGCAGGCCAGCGCCATCGGTCACGTCCGCGCGCTCGCCCGGACGCAGCCGGCGCACCGTGGCCGCGTGCCGGCCCTCGGCGCCGGACAGGACCACGACATCGGATTCAAGCGCGACGCGGTCGGCCAGGAAGACGGGCGGCTGCACCTGGTGACGCTCGCGGGTTCAGCGCCCGTTGAACGCGTCGCGCAGCCTGGAGAAGAACCTCTGCTGGCCCGGCGCGAACCGGCCGGGCGGCGCTTCCTCGCCGCGCAGCTTGGCCAGGTCCCGCAGCACCTTCTCCTGCTCGGCGTCCAGCTTGGTCGGCGTCTCGACGGTCACATGGATGACCAGGTCGCCGCGGCCGTTGCCGTTCAGGTGCTTGACGCCCTGGCCGTAGAGCGGGATGACCTGACCGGACTGGGTGCCGGGGCGGATGTCGATGTCGGCGGGACCGTCCAGGCTCTCCACCGACAGGGTCGCCCCCAGCGCGGCGGCGACCATCGGGATCGTCACCGTGCAGTGCAGGTCGTCGCCCTGCCGCTCGAAGATGGCATGCGGACGCTGGACGATCTCCAGGAACAGGTCGCCGGGCGGGCCGCCGCCCGGGCCGACCTCGCCCTCGCCGGCCAGCTGGATGTGCGTGCCGTCCTCGACGCCGGCCGGGATCCGCACCTTGATCGTGCGCCTGGTCCGCACCCGTCCGTCGCCGTCGCACTCGGGGCAGGGCCGGACCAGCACGGTGCCGTATCCGCCGCAGCCCGGGCAGACCCGGGTCATCATCACCTGGCCGATGAAGGAGCGGGTCACCTGGCTCACCTCACCGCGGCCGCCGCAGATGTCACACGTCTGCGGGTGGGTGCCCGGCGCGGTCCCCTGACCGGAGCAGGTCGGGCAGACCACGGCCGTGTCCACGGTGAGTTCCCTGGTGGCGCCGAACGAGCACTCGGCCAGCTCGAGCTCGATCCTGATCGTGGCGTTGCGGCCACGCTGGGCCCGGCTGCGCGGGCCGCGGGCGGTGGCACCGCCGCCCGCCGCGCCGAAGAACTGGTCGAGCAGGTCGTTCAGCGGGTTGAACCCCGGGCCGAACGGGCCGGCGCTCGCGCCGGAGCCCGCGGTCGCGAACGGGTCCATGCCCATGTCATACATCCGGCGCTTGTCGGTGTCCGACAGCACCTCATACGCTCGGGTGATCTCCTTGAACCGTTCCTGCGTCTCCGGATCGGGGTTCACGTCCGGGTGCAGTTCCCTGGCCAGCCGCCGGTAGGCCCGCTTGACCTCGTTTTGCGTCGCGTCGCGGCGAATCTTTAGCAGCGCGTAGTAGTCGGCCGCCACTAGGACTCCGCCAGGATCTGGCCGACGTACCGCGCGACGGCGCGCACCGCGCCCATCGTGCTCGGGTAATCCATCCGGGTCGGCCCGAGCACGCCGAGCTTGGCCAGCGGCTGATCGGCGTTCCCGTACCCTGTGGACACCACTGACGTGGACTGCAGGCCGGCGACCTCGTTCTCGATGCCGATCCTGACGGTCAGGATGGCAGGCTCGGTCGCCTCCCCGAGGAGCCGCATCAGCACCACCTGTTCTTCCAGCGCCTCAAGCACTTCCCGAAAACCTTTGCTGAAGTCGTGCGCGGCCAGGTTCGCGGCCCCGCCGAACACGATCTTCTCCTCATTCCGCTCGACCAGGCTGGCCAGCAGCACGGCCAGCACGGCGTTGGCATTCACCCGGTCCTCGTTCGGTATCCGCTCCGCCAGGTCGGTGACCATCGCGGCCGCGTCGGACAGCATGTGTCCGCCCAGGCAGGCGTTCGCGACCCCCCGTACGTGGGATACCGAGGCGTCATCCCAGGGTTCAGGCAGGTCGACGGCGCGCTGCTCCACCCGGCCGGTATCGGTGATGAGCACCAGCAGCAGCTTCTGCGGCGCGAGCGGGACCAGCTCGATGTGCCGGATCGAGGACCTGGCGAGCGACGGGTACTGCACCACGGCGACCTGGCGGGTCAGCTGGACCAGCAGCCGGACCGTCCGCGTCACCACGTCGTCCAGGCTGTACGCGCCGGCCAGGAACGTCTCGATGGCGCGCCGCTCCGCCGCGGACAACGGCTTGACGCTGGACAGCCGGTCGACGAACAGGCGGTAGCCCTTGTCCGTCGGTATCCGCCCGGCGCTGGTGTGCGGCTGCGCGATGAAGCCCTGCTCCTCGAGCACCGCCATGTCGTTCCTGACGGTCGCCGGGGACACGTCGAAGTGGTGCCGGTCCACCAGCGATTTGGATCCCACCGGCTCGGTGGTGGACACGTAGTCTTCGACGATCGCACGGAGCACCGTCAGTTTCCGGTCGTCGAGCACGCGTTCACCTCCTTGGCACTCATACGTCCCGAGTGCTAAGTCTATGGCGTCTAGCAAGTTCCCGGCGCGCGGCGGCGAGGCGAACGGCCCGCGATCATGCCCCGGACGCGACCTCCCGTGCTGCCGCTCCCGGGGATGACCCCTATCAGGATGGTAACCCGGCCGGCACGGGCCGCGATAGCGCGTGTCGGCGGCGAACGGGCCGGATTCCGCTCGGCTAGGCTGGCGCGGAGGTACGGCAACCCCCGCCGCCCAGCTGAGGAGATACCTGTGCGGAGCAGGCAATACGGCGCGGACGTGCTCGCGGCAGGGAACGCGCTGAGCCGCAGGCGACCCGGCCAGCGCGAGGTACCGGAGGTCGAGGCGGAGCGCGGACTCGTGGTCGAGGACTCCGAGGGCCGGTTCTGCGGCGCGGTGGTCGGCTACGAGAAGGGCGCGGTGACGCTGGAGGACCGGCACGGCAGGCGGCGGGTCTTCCCGCTGGCCCCGGCCGCCTTCCTGCTCGAGGGCCGCCCGGTGACGCTGGTCCGGCCGGCTTCCGCCCGGCCCGCTCCGCCGGCCGGACCGGACCGGACCGCTTCCGGTTCCGTGGCCGCGCCGGCCAGCGAGCGGGCCCGGGCCAAGGTGGCCCGGGCGAGCCGGATCTACGTCGAGGGCAAGCACGACGCCGAGCTGGTGGAGCAGATCTGGGGGGACGACCTGCGTGACGTGGGCGTGGTCGTGGAGTACCTGGAGGGCATCGACGACCTGCCCGCCATCGTCAGGAGCTTCACCCCGGCCCCGGGCTGCCGCCTCGGCGTGCTCGTCGACCACCTGGTGGCGGGCTCCAAGGAAACCAGGATCGCGGCCGGCGTCCGGTCACCCGACGTGCTGATCGTGGGCCACCCGTTCATTGACATCTGGGCCGCCGTGCGGCCGTCGGCGGTGGGCATCGCGGCCTGGCCGGACGTGCCGCCGGGGCAGCCGTGGAAGGAAGGCGTGCTGCGCGCCATCGGCTGGCCGCCGGAGGTGCCGGCCGCCTGGCAGCGCATCCTGCGCTCGGTGACCAGCTACGCCGACCTCGAACCCGAGCTGCTGGGCCGGGTGGAGGAGCTTATCGATTTCGTCACCATGCCCGGGAGCGCATAGCGTGACCTCAGCACCGGACGACACGCGAGGACCGATGACGATCAAGCCCGCGTCTGACCCGAGTTCCGGGGGGGCTCGGGGGGGTCGTCCCCCCCGGGACCAGCAGAGCCCCGGGCTGGTCCGGGACGGGGGCGTGACATGGGCCGCAGTCGGGTACCTGGGGGCGATCGTCCTCGGGCCGGTCATCCCGCTGGTCGTCTACGCGCTCCGGGCGAGGCGGTCGCCGTTCATGCGGTACCACGCGGCCACCGCGGTGAACCTGTCGCTGACCGCCGCGCTGTACGGGATCTCCTGCCTGATCCTCGGCGGGCTGCTGCTGCTGGACAGCGTCACCGTGGCCCTCATCGTCGCGATCCCGGTGGCCTTCGTGATCTGGGTGGCGATGCTGAGGGCCCTCATCCTCGGTGTCGTGGCGGCGAACCGCGGCGGCAGATACGAGCCTCCCGGCTGGATCTGCGCGCACATTGTGAGCCCGGGCGCGGCTTAGGGCCCGGTCAGCTCGCGCGTCACGGCGTCGGCCAGGAGGCGGCCGCGGCGGGTGAGCACGACCCGGCCGGCGGCCAGGGCGCCGGCATCGGCCAGCCCCCCGGCGACCACCGACTCCGCGTTCGCCCGGCCGGCCGGGCCGAGGACCGCGACCGGGCAGCCCTCGGCGAGACGCAGGAGCAGCATGACGCGCTCCAGCTGCCTCATCGCCGGGGACAAGACCTCCCGGCCCTGGCCCGGGCTGTTCCCGGCCGTGATCCTCGCGCCGTAGGCGGCCGGGTGCCGCACGTTCCACCACCGGGTCCCGCTGACGTGGCTGTGCGCGCCGGGGCCGATCCCCCACCAGTCGCCGCCGGTCCAGTACAGCATGTTGTGCGCGCACCTCGCCCCGGGCCGGTCCGCGGCCCAGTTGGAGATCTCGTACCAGCGGTACCCGGCCGCGGTCAGGGCGGCGTCGGCGGCGAGGTAGCGATCGGCGAGCACGTCGTCGTCCGGGGCGGCCAGCTCGCCGCGCCGGACGCGGGCCGCCAGCCGGGTGCCTGCCTCCACGGTGAGCGCGTACGCGGACAGGTGGTCGGGTCCGGCCGCCACCGCCGCGTCCAGCGACCGCCGCCAGTCCGCGTCGGACTCCCCCGGCGTCCCGTAGATCAGGTCCAGGCTGACGTGCTCGAAGCCAGCCGCCCGGGCCCACCCGGCGCACCGCGCCGGGCGTCCGGGCTGGTGTACCCGGTCCAGGACGGCGAGCACCGCGGGCACCGCACTCTGCATGCCGAACGAGATCCGGGTCAGCCCCTGCGCCCGCAGGTCGTCCAGGCTGGCTTCGTCGACGCTCTCCGGATTCGCCTCGGTGGTCACCTCCGCCCCGGGAACCAGGCCGAACTCGGCGTCGATCGCCCGCAGGATGCCGCCGAGCGCGGCCGGCCGGAGCAGGGTGGGCGTCCCGCCGCCGAAGAACACCGTGCTCACCGGCAGGTCTGCGTCGGCCAGCACCCGGCGCGCGAACCTGATCTCCGCGACGGCCAGGTCCGGATAGCTGCCGGGCGAGGTCGCGGCAACGCCGGAGCCGAGCTCGGCGGCCGTGTAGGTGTTGAAATCGCAGTAGCCGCAGCGGGCAGCGCAGAACGGCACGTGGACGTAGATGCCGAACGGCCGCTGGCCCAGGCCGGCCCGCGCGTCCTCCGGCAGCGTCCCCGCCGCGGGGACCGGCTCACCGTCGGGGAGGACGCCAGGCATGCCCGCCACGCTACCCGGCAGGGCACGCTCCCTCATCCGGCCGCCCTGGGCCAGTCCCGCTTTACCAGACAGTCACTTATGCTGAAGGTGTCGCGTTTTGTCGGGAGGCACGAGGCACCAGGGTCGCGTCGCGGGAGGCACCGTTGGCAGGTAACGAGTCACAATGGCCGGCCCAGTCCCTGGGGGACGACCGGCAGGCGGCACCGGCCGAGCCGGGCGCGGCTGGCCACGGCGAGCCGACCGCCGCGCAGGCTCCGCCGACTGCCCCGTACGGCCCGCCGGCCGCCGCCCCGTACGGCCCGCCGGGCGGCTACCAGGTTCCGCCGGGCGGTTACCAGGTCCCTCCCGGCGGTTACCAGGTCTCGCCGGGCGGCTATCCCGTGCCGCCGGCCGGGTACCAGATTCCGGCGGCCGGGTACCAGGTCCAGGCCCGGATGCATGCCACCATGCGCGCGGCCTCGGCGGACCGGGAACGCGCGGTCGACGTGCTGAAGGCCGGCTTCGCCGAGGGGCGGCTGACCCAGGACGAGTACAACGACCGGATGGGACGGGCCTACGCCGCCCGGACCTACGGTGAGCTGGCGGCCCTCACCGCCGACCTGCCCGCGGGGGCCATCCCCGCGCCCTGGCCGGTGCCGGCGTATCAGCCGCCCGTCACCACCAACTCGCTGGCCCGGGCATCGCTGGTGCTCGGCGTGGCCGAGTTCTTCACCATGGGCCTGACCGCCATCCCGGCGATCATCTGCGGTCACATGGCCAAGCGGGAGATGCGCCAGACCGGGCAGCGCGGCGACGGGCTGGCGACCAGCGGCCTGGTGCTCGGGTACATGGCGGTGATCTTCTGGGGCGTCCTGATCGTCCTGTCCATCGTGGGCGCCGTGATCTCGGCATCGGGCGCGGGCGGCTGAACCGCCGGGACAGCCCGGGCGCGCGACCGCGCGGCGAGCCGAACGGGTCATTGGCACTCCAGGCGGCACTCGCGCGTCTACACTCATAAGAGGCGTCCGCAGGAGGCTCACGTGGCATACGGTCCAGGTCAGGCACATCCGCCTTATCCCGGTCTCTCTCCTGTGCCGGTAAGCAGCGTGCCCGCGAGCACGGGGGTTACCGGGGTGAACCCCGCCTGGCTGGCGGGCAGCGCGGATCGCGAGCGGACGGTGGGCGTGCTCCGCGCGGGCTTCACCGAGGGACGCCTCACCCAGGACGAGCTCGACGACCGGGTGGCCCGGGCCTACGCCGCCCGCACGTACCGCGACCTGTGGGCGCTGATCGCCGACCTGCCGGCCGGGCCGCTCCCCTACCCGAACGCGCTGCCGGTCCTGCCGTACCCGCAGGCCACTCCCGCCGTCCCGGCCGACGCCGAGCCGGTCAGCAACTGGCATTCCGCCGCGGCGCTGGTCATCACCGCGCTGGTGATATTCACGCTCGCCGCGCTGGTCACCGCGATTGCCACCGCGCACGCCCAGCCGATGCCGCTGCAGCAGCCGGTCCCGCTGCAGCCCTTCCAGCACGTGCAGCTGACCCCGTTCATCACGCACCTGCGGGCCTAGCGGCACGCACCCCGCCCGTTCGGCCCGGAAAACGGGGTATCAGCGGGCCTTCTTGTCGCCCGGCGCGGTGGACAGGGCCGCGACGAAGGCCTCCTGGGGCACGTCGACGCGGCCGATGGTCTTCATCCGCTTCTTGCCTTCCTTCTGCCTCTCCAGCAGCTTGCGCTTGCGCGTGATGTCACCGCCGTAGCACTTGGCCAGCACGTCCTTGCGCAGCGCGCGGATGTTCTCGCGGGCGATGATGCGAGCCCCGATGGCCGCCTGGATCGGCACCTCGTACTGCTGGCGCGGGATCAGTTCCTTCAGCCTGGCCGTCATGGCCAGGCCGTACTCGCGGGCCTCGTCGGCGTGCACGATCTGGCTGAACGCGTCCACCGGCTGGCCCTGCAGCAGGATGTCCACCTTCACCAGGTTGGCCTGCTGCTCGCCGTCGGGCTCATAGTCGAGCGAGGCGTAGCCACGGGTCCTGGACTTGAGCTGGTCGAAGAAGTCGAAGATGATCTCGGCGAGGGGCAGCACGTACCGGATCTCCACCCGGTCCGCGGACAGGTAGTCCATGCCGACCAGCGAACCACGCCGGCTCTGGCACAGCTCCATGATCGTGCCGATGTATTCGGCCGGGGAGATCACCGTGGCCCGGACGACGGGCTCGTAAACCCGGTCTACCTTGCCTTTCCGCGGTTCCGACGGGCCGCCGGGGAAGTCGCTCGGGTTGGTCACCCTGATCTCCTGGCCGGTGTCCATGACGACGCGGTACACGGCGTTCGGCGCGGTGGAGATCAGGGACAGGTCGAACTCGCGCTCCAGCCGCTCGCGGACGATCTCCATGTGCAGCAGGCCGAGGAAGCCGCAGCGGAACCCGAACCCCAGCGCGTCGCTGGTCTCCGGCTCGTACAGCAGCGCGGCGTCGTTCAGCCGCAGCTTGTCCAGCGCGTCACGCAGGTCGGGGTAGTCGTCGCCGTCCACCGGGTACAGGCCGGAGAACACCATAGGGCGCGGGTGGGAGTAGCCCGCCAGCGCCTCCCTGGCCGGACGGGCGACGCTGGTCACGGTGTCACCGACCCGGGCCTGCCGGACGTCCTTGACCCCGGTGATCAGGTAGCCGACCTCCCCGGCGGCCAGGCCCTCGGACGGCGTCGGCTCCGGCGAGATGACCCCCACCTCGAGCGTCTCGTGCACCGCGCCGGTGGACATCATCAGGCTGCGCTCGCGCCGGGACAGGCGCCCGTCGACCACCCGGACGTAGGTGACCACGCCGCGGTAGGTGTCGTAGACCGAGTCGAAGATCAGCGCCCGGGCCGGAGCATCCGGGTCGCCGCTCGGGGCGGGGACCTGGCCGACGATCTCGTGCAGGAGTTCTTCCACGCCCTCGCCGGTCTTGGCGGACACCCGGAGCACCTCGCCGGGGTCGCAGCCGATGATGCCGGCGAGTTCGGCGGCGTACCGGTCGGGCTGGGCGGCCGGCAGGTCGATCTTGTTCAGCACCGGGATGATCTTGAGGTCGGCGTCGAGCGCCAGGTACAGGTTGGCCAGCGTCTGCGCCTCGATGCCCTGGGCGGCGTCGACCAGCAGGACGGCGCCCTCGCAGGCGGCCAGGCTGCGGGAGACCTCATAGCTGAAGTCGACATGGCCGGGCGTGTCGATGAGGTTGAGCACGTACTGGGTGCCGCGGCTGGCCCAGGGAAGCCGCACCGCCTGGCTCTTGATGGTGATGCCGCGCTCGCGCTCGATATCCATCCGGTCCAGGTACTGCGCCCGCATCTGGCGGCCCTCGACCACCCCGGTGAGCTGCAGCATCCGGTCAGCCAGCGTCGACTTGCCGTGATCGATGTGGGCGATGATGCAGAAGTTCCTGATCACGGCCTGGTCGGTGTGGGCAGGTACCGGGCGGGCGTTCGGCTCCGGCTGGCTGGGCCGGGCCTTCTGGACGGGCTGGCTGGAAGGGGTAGGAGGGGACACACGCATCCGTTCGGGTGACTCGCCGGCTAGCGGCCTGGGTGTTCCATGATCCCATGCCCGGCCCAGTGCCCTTGCCGGACAGACTTGTTCGGGCTTTGGTTTGAGTGCGGGGGCCCGGCTCGGATAAGCTTCCTCGTCGCGGCACCCACAGATAACGATGAAGGACTCCCACGCGTGGCGAATATTAAGTCTCAGATAAAGCGCAATAAGCAGAACGAAAAGGCGCACCAGCGGAACAAGGCGGTGAAGTCGTCGCTGCGTACCTCGGTGCGTAGGTTCCGCGAGGCCGCGGACGCGGGGAACCTCGACGAGGCGGGGACCGCACTGCGCACCGCCTGCCAGCAGCTGGACAAGGCGGCCAGCAAGGGCGTCATCCACAAGAACCAGGCGGCCAACCGCAAGTCGGCCATCGCCAAGCGGTACGCCGAGCTCCAGGCCAGTTAGCCCGCGTCTGCTAGCCCGCGTCTGCTAGCCCGCGGCTTCGCCGGCCCGGCTGGCGACGATCCGGCGCACCGCTCGTTCCAGGGCGTAGGCCGCGCTGATCGCCTCGCCCTTGACCTGCGCGTCCGCCTCGGCGACCGCGCGCAGCGCGCGGGCGATGCCGTCCGGGTGCCAGCCGCGCAGTTGCTGGCGGACCCGGTCGATCTTCCACGGCGGAGCGCCGACCTCGGCCGCGAGGGCCGTGCTGCTGGAGCCGCGGGACGCGGATCCGACCCGGCCTAGCAGGCGCACGCCCTGGGCGAGCGCGCTGCAGATCAGCACCGGGGATACGCCGGTGGCCAGCGCCCAGCGCAGCTGCTCGAGCGCCTGCGCGAGGTGCCCCTCGACCGCGCGGTCGGCGACGGTGAACCCGGTCGCCTCGGCCCGGCCCCGGTAATACGTGGCCACCACAGCCTCGTCGACGCTGCCCTCGGTGTCTGCGGCCAGCTGGCTGCAGGCCGCCGCGAGCTCGCGCAGATCCGAACCCACCGCATCCAGCAGCGCGCGGGCCGCGCCGTCGTCGGCCCGCTGGCCCGCCCGGCGGAATTCCGCCCGGATGAAGTCGAGCCGCTCGCTGAACCTGGTGACCTTGGGGCACTCGATCAGCTGGGCCCCGGCGGCCCTGGCCCCGGCCAGCAGTTCCTTGCCCTTGGCCCCGCCCGCGTGGGTCAGCACCAGGATCACGTCCGGCGCCGGGTTCCGCGTGTAGCCGGATAGTTCGGCCGCCAGGTCCTTGGTCGCGTTCTGCGCGGACCTGACCACCACCACGCAGCCGTCGCCGAACAGCGAGGGCGAGGTGAGTGAGTCCAGCTGACCCGGCCCGAGTTCGGACACGTCGAGGTCGCGGACGTCGCCACCCAGGCCCGCCGCGCGGGCGGCGGCGATCAGGTCGCGCACGGCCCGGTCGACGAGGAACTCCTCCGCACCGACGACCAGCGTGACGGGAGCGGTGGTTACCTGAGTACGGGCGGCGGCCATGAGGGCTAGCTGGCCGTGACGGGCTCGCCGCCCAGCCAGACGCGGCGGGGCGTCAGGCCGTAGGACCAGACGAAGGCGCCCTCGTGGTCGGCGTCCCACAGGACCATGTCGGCGAGCCTGCCGCGGACCATGGCGCCGCGGTCCGGGGCGCGCAGCGCGTGCGCGCCGCCGATGGTGGCCGCGCGCAGGGCCTCGTCCACGCTCATCCCGAGGTAGGACACGGCCAGCGAGACGACCAGGGCCATCGAGGTGATCCCGTTGACGCCCGGGGCGTGGTCCGAACCGAGCGCCACGGCCACGCCCTTGTCGAGCAGCGAGCGCACCGGCGGCCGGGCGCCGGTCTGCACGGCCGTGCCCGGGCAGACCACGGCGGCCACGCTCGCCTGGGCCATCGCGGCGATGTCGTCCCCGGTGGCCTCGTGCAGCATGTCGGCGGACGCGCAGCCGAGCTCGGCGGCCAGCAAGGCCGCGCCGGTGCGCGAGTCGCCGCAGGCGTGCACCCGCGGCAGCAGGCCCGCACGGCGGCCCGCGTTGAGGATCCAGCGCGCCTCGTCCTCGGAGAACCGGCCTTCTTCGCAGAACACGTCCACGCTGTCCGCGCCGATCGCGGCCGCGTCCGAACACCACGAGCTGACCGCGTCGATGTAGTCGTGGCGGCGGCCGAAGAACTCCGGCGGCAACGAGTGCGCGGCCAGGAACGTGACGTGCACCCGCGGCATGCCCGGCTCGCCCTCGAGCTGCCGCAGCATCCGGACGGCGGCCAGCTCGCCGTCCCTGGTCAGGTGGTATCCGGTCTTGGCCTCGAGGGTGGTCGTCCCGGACCGCAGCCAGCGGCCCAGCCGCAGGCGGACGCCGTTGCACAGGGTCCACGGGTCGGTGCCCCTGGTCACGGTGACGGTGGACGACACGCCGCCGCCGGCCGCGGCAATCTCCCCGGCGGACGAGCCGTTGGACCGCATGGCGAGCTCCGCCCAGCGGTTGCCCGCGTACACCGGGTGGGTGTGGGCGTCGATCAGGCCGGGCGTGACCAGGCCGCCGCCCAGGTTCTCCACGTGGTCCACGTCGACGATGTCGTCGACCACCCCGGGAATCCGGTCGGGCAGCTCGGCCGCGGGACCCACCCAGGCGATCCGGTCGTCGCCGGTCACGATGGCGGCGTTGCTCAGGATCTCCGAACCGGTCCACAGGCGGCCGATATTGGTCAGCAGACGAACAGTCACCGGCGGTCCCCCCCGGGACTGGTGATCCCCTGCGCCATGAGCGTTCACCTGCCATGACACGTGCACGCCGGAAGATCCGGCGAGCACTGAACGAGCCTTGCTGCGCACCACGCGACCGGCGGTCAGCGCCCGGCAGGTACGGCAGCCAACATCGACGCAGATACGCTATTGCACGGCCGCCACCGCACACAAGCCTTTCGCCGAAACGCAGAAGCTTATCTGCGGGCGCGGTTAAAGCGCCCTTAGTCAGCGAGAAAAAGGCCGCCAAACGTGATCACTGTCACGCTTGCAGGCGGACCCGATCGTCCAGTACGGCCTCGAGTTGCGCGGCCAGACCGGGCGGCACGCGGGCCTCGATAAGGGTACCGTCCGCGACGTGCTCGGCCGACAGCACCTCGCCTTCGGCGTGGGCCCGCGCCACCAGGTCGCCGCGGCTGTACGGCACCGTGCCCTTGACCTGAGCCTCGAGCCGGGGCAGCGCGGCCTCGATGGCGTCACGCAGGGCGGCCAGGCCCGCCCCGGTCTTCGCGGAGACGCTGAGGCTGCCCGGCTCGCGCGCGCGCAGGCCCTGCAGCACGACCGGGTCGGCCGAGTCGATCTTGTTGACCACCACGAGCTCGGGCACGTGCGCCGCGCCGATCTCGGCCAGCACGCCGCGGACCGCGGCGATCTGCGCCTCGGGCTCGGCGTCCGACCCGTCCACCACGTGCAGGACGAGGTCCGCCTCGGCGGTTTCCTCGAGCGTGGACCGGAACGCCTCGACCAGCTGGTGCGGCAGGTGCCGGACGAACCCGACGGTGTCGGTCAGCGTGTAGCCCCGTCCGGACGGCGTGACGGCCCGCCTGACCGCCGGGTCGAGCGTGGCGAACAGCGCGTCCTCGACCAGGACCCCGGCCCCGGTGAGCACGTTGAGCAGGCTCGACTTGCCCGCGTTGGTGTACCCGGCGATCACCACCGACGGCACGTCGCGGCGGCTACGCCGCCCGCGCTGCACCTTACGGCCGGTCGACATGCCGCTGATGTCCCGTTGCAGGCGCGAGATGCGCGCCCGCAGCCGCCGCCGGTCGGTCTCCAGCTTGGTCTCGCCCGGACCACGGGTGCCGATGCCGCCTCCGCCGGCCACCCGGCCGCCCGCCTGCCGGGACAGCGACTCGCCCCAGCCGCGCAGCCTGGGCAGCATGTACTGCAGCTGGGCCAGCTCCACCTGGGCCTTGCCCTCCCGGCTGCGGGCGTGCTGGGCGAAGATGTCCAGGATCAGCGCGGTCCGGTCGATGACCTTGACCTGCACCAGGCCTTCCAGCCGGCGCAGCTGGCTCGGGGTGAGCTCGCCGTCGCAGATCACCGTGTCGGCCCCGGCCGCGGCCACGAGGTCGGCCAGCTCGCGCGCCTTGCCCGAACCCACGTAGGTGGCCGCGTCGACCCGCCCGCGCCGCTGGATGAGGCCCTCGAGCACCTCAGAGCCCGCCGTCTCGGCCAGCCGGCTCAGCTCGCGCAGCGAGTTCTCCGCGCTGGCCAGGCTGCCCTCGGCCCACACCCCGATGAGCACGACCCGCTCCAGCCGCAGCGCCCGGTACTCGACCTCGCTGATGTCCTGCAGTTCGGTGGAAAGGCCGGGCACCCGCCGCAGCGCGTGCCGCTCCTCCAGGTCCAGGTCGGGCTGCTGGTCAAAAACCGTGCTCATTGTCCTCCGACATCGTGCTAGCTCGTCCCCCGATGGTGCCATGCGCCGGGAAAGGCATGCACTCCATTAACACCCCGGCCGCCTCATATGTGCCCCGGCCGGGGCCGCCCGGCCGATGAACTCAGGTGCCGCCATCCCCTCACGCATCTCCAGCCCCGTCCCGGCGCGTCTCAGGGCCGTGCCTGAACAGCATGGATGTGGCATTCATGTCGCCTGAGCAGCATCGATGTGACATCGATGCTGTTTTCGAGTGGGCGCAGGCCGGACTTCATGCGTCAACGGGCCGGATGACGAGACGGCGCAGCGAAGGGGGCAGGTCGTCGAGGTGCACCACGGTGAGGCGGTGGGTGGCGCGGGTGATCGCGACGTACAAATCGTGGCCTCCGGCGGGCGACTGAGCCAGGATTCCGGCCGGGTCCACGAGCACGACGCGGTCGAACTCCAGGCCCTTGGACTGGCCCACGGTCAGCAGCGCGACCGGCGAGTCGAGCACCTCGGCCCGGTCGCCGGGCACGGCGCCGGGCAGGGCCCGGGCCAGCTCGGCGATCCGCGCCGCGGGCGCGATCACGGCCAGCCGCCCGTTGTCGCTCAACTCGGCGAGTTCCTCCGTCACGGCTGCTGCGGCACCAGTGGCCAGAGGAGAGGATGAGGTTTGAGCTACTTCGGGGGGAGCGGGGACGCGGGTGAGGGCGGAGGCGGCGCGCGGCGGGACGCCTGCTACGCGGGTGAGGGCGGAGACGGCGCGCGGCGGGACGCCTTCCTCGCGGACGGACTCCGGGGGGCGCTCGCCGGGGGCCGCCGAGGCGAGCACGTCGGCGGCGACCGCCATGATCTCGGCGGGGGTGCGGTAGTTCACGGTGAGCAGTTCCTCATGCCAGCGGCCCGGCACGTACGGGTCGAGCATCTGCGCCCAGGAGCGGGCGCCGGCCGCGCTGCCGCGCTGGGCCACATCGCCGACCACGGTGAGCGACCGGGTCGGGATCCGGCGCATCACCATCCGCCAGGCCATCGCGGACAGCTCCTGCGCCTCGTCCACGATCACGTGCCCGTAGGCCCAGTTCGGGTCGGCCCAGGCCCGTTCGGCCGTGGTGAGCTGCTGGCCCGCGTCGCGGTTCCAGTCGGCCAGGGTGGCGGCGTCCACGAAACCCTGCCCGGCCAGGCCGGTGATCTCGAGCACCTCCCGGGCATAGCGCTCCTCGGCCCGGCGCTCCCGCTCGGCGGCGCGGCGCCGGCGCTTGTCCGCGCTGTCGCCAGCGTCGGTCCGCGCAGGGCCGACGAGCTGCGCGGCCTCGTCGAGCAGGGGCACGTCCGCCACGGTCCACACGTCAGGGGCGCCGGGGCGAAAAAGCGCCGCCCGTTCGGCCGCAGAAAACCCGGGGGCGGCGCGGCGCAGGGCACCTTCCTCGGCCAGCAGCCCGGCGACCAGCCGCTGCGGGGTCAGGAACGGCCACAGCGCGTCGAGCGCGGCCCGGACCGACGGCTCGTCCCACAGCCGGGCGCGGGCGTACGGCAGGTCCTCGGGATCGAGGTCGCGGCCCAGCGCCCGCGCCTCGGCCTGGGCGAGCACGCCGAGCAGCTCGGTGACGAACATCTTGCGGGCCGCGTTGTGCGGCTTGCGCAGGCCGCGGGCCCGGTCGCGGGCGCGCAGCACGGCCTGCCGCGGCACCGTCATCGGCACGTCGTCCACGGTGATCTGCAGGTCGCCCGGCGGCACCTGCTGGAGGTCGCGCACCGCGCGGCGCAGCACGCCCGCCATCTTGATGTCGCCCTTGACCACGGCGGCGTCGTAGTTGTCGTCCGGCGCCGCCTTGACCCCGGGAAAGAGCTCGGCGATCGAGCTGAGCACCACGTCGGTCTCGCCCAGCGACGGCAGGACCTGGCTGATGTAGCGGAGGAAGGTGGCATTCGGCCCGATGACCAGCACGCCGCGGCGCTCCAGCGTGCGGCGGTGAGTGTAGAGCAGGTAGGCCGCGCGGTGCAGCGCGGCGACCGTCTTGCCGGTCCCCGGGCCGCCCTGGACCACCAGCACGCCCTGCAGGCCGGCCCGGATGACCCGGTCCTGTTCGGCCTGGATGGTGGCGACGACGTCGTGCATCCGGCCGGTGCGGCCCGCGGTGATGCTGGCGATCAGCATGGCCTCGCCGGACAGGCTCCTGCGGTCCGGCTCGGACAGCCGGCCGGCGTCGAAGACCTCGTCGTCGACGCCGGTGACGGTGCGGTTCCTGGTGTAGATGTGGCGGCGCCTGATCAGGCCGGCCGGGTCCTTGGGCGTGGCGGCGTAGAAGGGCTGGGCGGCGGGCGCGCGCCAGTCGATGAGGCGCGGCTCGCGCTCGTCGTCCCGCAGCCCGATCCGGCCGATATACAGCGTGGTAGCGGATTCGCCGCCGGGGCCCTGCTCCGGGTCGGCCTGAGGGCCGCGGGCCTGGCCGTTCGCGCCGGGGCGTGCGTCGCCATCGATGCGGCCGAAGCACAGCCCATGTTCGACCGCGTTCAGCTGGGCCAGCCGTCTGGCCTGCTCGGCCGCGGTGACCTCGCGCTCGACCCGGGCCTGGAAGGTCCCGCCCGCACCGCCGCTGCCGTATGCCTGTTCGAGCGCCCGCTGCGTCCGGTCCCGCGCCTGGTCAAGCAGGCGGTAGAGGATATCCACATAGGACTGTTCCTGGCCGACGGCGACCCCGGGACCTGCGGGAACCGCGCCGGCGGAATTGGCTTGGCGAGACGTCATATTTCGTGATGTACCCCGTCGTGGACGGCCCGGTGCTCGGCCTCAGCGCGGCCGCTGCGGCCTGGACTGACAGGTTCCCCGGGCAGGCTAAGCGCCAGCCCGGGCCGGCGGCTCAGCCGGGGCAAATCGTTATCCAACTGTCGCGGCTGTCCCCGCGCCGCCGCCGATCCGGTGCCCGGCTGTCCTGGCGGGAGAGCGCTGCCTAGGATGAAGGGCACGACTTCTTCGGGTTCGGGAGGAGCTCAGACAATGCCGGGAACCGAACGCGTGGAGATCACCGGTCCGTACGGTGATCGCTACGACGAGATCCTTACGCCCCAGGCCATCGACCTGATCGCGGCTCTCCACGCCGAGCTCGGCCCGCGCCGGCCCGAGTTGCTGGCCGCGCGCCGCCGCCGCCAGGCCGAGATCTCCGCCGGCGCGACGCTCGACTTCCTGCCCGAGACGGCCGGAGTCCGCGAGGACCCCGGCTGGCGGGTCGCCCCGCCCGCGTCCGGCCTGGTCGACCGCCGGGTCGAGATCACCGGCCCGACCGACAAGAAGATGACGGTGAACGCCCTCAACTCGGGGGCGAACGTCTGGCTGGCCGACTTCGAGGACGCCAACACCCCGCTGTGGGACAACATGATCACCGGTCAGCTCAACCTGAAGGACGCGCTGGACCGGACGATCGATTTCCGCTCCCCGGAGGGCAAGGATTATGCTTTGCGCCCGGACGGCGAGCTGGCCACGATCGTGGTCCGGCCGCGCGGCTGGCACCTGGACGAGAAGCACATCCTCATCGACGGCGTGCGCGCCTCGGGCAGCCTGATCGACTTCGGCCTGTACATGGCCACCTGCGCGCAGCGGCAGCTGGAGGCGGGCCAGGGCCCCTACTTCTACCTGGCCAAGACCGAGAGCCACCTCGAGGCCCGGCTGTGGAACGACGCGTTCAACCTGGCCCAGGACGCCCTCGGCATCCCGCGCGGCACGATCCGGGCCACGGTGCTGATCGAGACGATCCCGGCGGCGTTCGAGATGGAGGAGATCCTCTACGAGCTGCGGGACCATTCGGCCGGGCTGAACGCGGGCCGCTGGGACTACCTGTTCAGCGTGATCAAGAAGTTCCGTACCCGCGGCCGCGAGTTCGTGCTGCCCGAGCGGAACTCGGTCACGATGACCGCTCCGTTCATGCGGGCCTACACCGAACTGCTGGTGCGCACGTGTCACCGCCGGGGCGCGCACGCCATCGGCGGCATGGCCGCGTTCATCCCGAGCCCGCGCGACCCCGAGGTCAACGAGAAGGCCGTGGCCAAGGTCAGGGAGGACAAGACGCGCGAGTCGGGTGACGGCTTCGACGGCTCCTGGGTCGCCCACCCGGACCTGGTCCCGCTGTGCAAAGAGGTTTTCGACGGCGTCCTCGGCGCCAGCCCGAACCAGCTCGGCAAGCAGCGCGAGGACGTCCACGTCACCGCCCAGGACCTGCTCGCGGTGAGCAAGACGCCGGGCACGATCACCGAGGCCGGGCTGCGCAACAACATCAGCGTCGCGCTGCAGTACCTGGCCAGCTGGCTCGGCGGCAGCGGCGCGGTGGGCATCTTCAACCTGATGGAAGACGCGGCCACCGCGGAGATCTCCCGCTCCCAGGTCTGGCAGTGGATCCACAACGACGTCACCCTGGACGACGGCACCCTGGTGAGGCGGGACCTGGTCGAGCGGCTGATCGACGAGGAGCTGACCAAGATCCGCGCGATGGCCGGCGACGGCTTCGACGCCGAGCGGTACGGCCAGGCGGTGGCGCTGTTCACCGAGGTCGCGCTGGCCGATGACTTCGCCGAGTTCCTCACCATCCCGGCCTACGAGCGGATGCCTTGACTTCCTCCCCGCCCACCCGGTGCAGGAGATCGCCCGGGCCAGCGAACGGTTGCGGACCATCCCGGTCACATTCAGGCCCTCGGCTGGTAGGACCCGCGGTGTAACCTGGGAAAAATGGAGACGTTGCGGCTTGCGGCGATCCGCTTCTTCGCCGACTTGCCCGAAGACGAGCTTGCCGCCATCGCGAGCATGGCGTCAGAGACGGAAATCCCTCCCGGGCAATTGCTCGCTGCAGAGGGACGCGTAGGGTATTCGCTGTACGCCATCGAGAGCGGTACGGCCGATGTCGTCATCAATGGTGAGACGGTGGGAACGATCGGGGCTGGTGATGTTGTAGGCGAAATAGCCGTGCTTATCTCTCCGCCTGACTGGTCCGCGCCGCCGGAAGTGGCGATAGGCGGTTTGCGCACCGCCTCGGTCGTCGCGACCTCGCCGATGCGATTGATCATGCTGTTCAAGCGCGACGTTTGGGCGCTGGACCGGCGAGCGCCGGTCATGACTCAGCGCTTGCGAGCAGTGCTCGATGAGCGTCGTGCGCAAGACGCTGAGCGCGCGCTGGGCAATCAGCGCGCACAAAGCGAGCAGGGCGGTTCTCCGGGCTCAGATCCGCCCGCCGACAACGCCTAACGTTAGCTCCCGCACCTGTCGGCGGCTAGAGCGGGCCAGCACCCTTGGCGGCACGGACTGCACTCAAATCGACGTGCCAGAACCCGTGATCCGCCCCTGTGTGTAGCGCGTGGAACAAGGGGAGACAATCAGGAAGTACGGATCGATGTAGCACGGCCGGGCGGGAGGTTGCACGGCATGGCGGCGACCATCCAGGCGCTGGTGCCGCGGATGCGGGACATCTGCGGCGCGGGCAACGTCATCACGGACCCGCTGGAGCTGCGCACCTACGAGTGCGACGGGCTCACCTCGCACCGGTGCGTGCCCGCGCTGGTGGTCCTGCCCGGTTCGGCGGCCGAGGTGGCGGCGGTCGTGGCCGCGTGCGCGTCGGCAGGCGTGCCGTTCGTGGCGCGGGGCAGCGGCACCGGGCTGTCCGGCGGGGCGCTGCCGCACCGGGACGGCGTGCTGATCGTGATGTCCCGGATGCGCTCCGTCATCGAGATCGACCCGGTGAGCCGGCGGGCGGTGGTCGAGCCGGGCGTGACCAACCTGGCGGTGAGCAAGGCCGTGGCGCCGTTCGGCCTGTTCTACGCGCCGGACCCGTCCAGCCAGGTGGTCTGCTCGGTCGGCGGCAACGTGGCGGAGAACTCCGGCGGGGCACACTGCCTCAAGCACGGGTTCACCGTGCACCACGTGACCGGGCTTGAGATCGTCACGCCTTCCGGCGAGCTGACCTGGCTCGGCGACGGCACCGGCGTGATCACCGGCTACGACCTGCTCGGCGCGTTCACCGGCTCGGAGGGCACGCTGGGCATCGTGACCAAGATCGTGGTCAGGCTGATGCCGCTGCCCGAGGTGGTGCACCTGCTGCTGGTCGCCTACGACACCACCAGCCAGGGCGGCCAGGCGGTGTCCGACATCATCGCGGCCGGCATCGTGCCCGCCGCCATCGAGATGATGGACGCGCTGTCCATCGAGGCCGCGGAGGAGGCCGTGCACTGCAACTACCCGGCCGGCGCGGGCGCGGTGCTGCTGGTGGAGCTGGACGGCCCGGCCGCCGAGGTCGAGGCCGAGGTGGCCACCGTACGTTCGCTGTGTGAGGCGGCGGGCGCGAAGGAGATCCGGGCGGCCGACGACCCGGCCGAGCGGGCGGGCATCTGGGCCGGGCGCAAGTCCGCGTTCGCCGCGGTCGGCCGGATCAGCCCCGCCTACATCGTGCAGGACGGCGTGGTGCCGCGGACCTCACTGGGCGCAGTGCTGGCCCGCATTGCCTCGCTGTCCGAGGAGTCCGGGATCCGGGTGGCCAACGTGTTCCACGCCGGCGACGGAAACCTGCACCCGCTGGTGCTCTACGATGACGCGGTGCCCGGGGAGGAGGAGACCGCCGAGGAGGTCTCCGGTGCGATCCTGGACGCCTGCCTGGAGCACGGCGGCTCGATCACCGGCGAGCACGGCGTCGGCGTCGACAAATCGCGGTACATGCCGAAGATGTTCAACGCCGACGACCTGGACACCATGCAGCTGGTCCGGTGCGCCTTCGACCCGGCCAGCCTGTGCAACCCGGGCAAAATCTTTCCCACCCCCCGGCTGTGCGGTGAGGTACCCGGCCGCCGCCGGGCTGGGCATCCGGCGCATCCCGCCGTCGCGGCGGGCCAGGCGGAGATCTTCTTATATGGATACCGAACGGGTCATGGTTCCCGCCGTCCGGTCGGCGCTTGCCGCGGCGTGCCCGGCGCTTGCTTCAGGTTCTGCCGCGGATGCGGTGGCGGGCGTGGTGCCGTCATACGTGGCCGCGCCTTCTTCCACCGCTGAGGTCTCCGCCTTGCTGCGGGCCGCAGCCTCCTACGGGCTCACGGTCGTGCCACGCGGCGGCGGCACCGGGCTTTCCTGGGGTGCTCCGCCCTCGTCCTGCGATCTGGTCGTGGACATGCGGGTGATGAACCAGGTGCTCGAGCACGCCGCCGGGGACCTGGTGGCGCGGGTGCAGGCCGGGGCGACGATGGGGCAGCTAGCGTCGGTGCTCGCCGCGGCCGACCAGCAGCTGGCGCTCGACGTGCCGGCCGACGCGACCGTGGGCGGCGTGATCGCCACCGGCACGGCCGGGCCGCGGCGGCTGCGCTACGGCGCCCCCCGCGACCTGCTGATCGGGCTGACCATGGTGCGCCCGGACGGGGTGGTCGCGCACTCCGGCGGCAAGGTGGTCAAGAACGTGGCCGGCTACGACATCGGCAAGCTCTTCTGCGGGTCGCAGGGCACGCTGGGGCTGATCACCGAGGCGACCTTCCGGCTGCACCCGGTGCCGGCCGCGGTGGCGTGGGTGACCGCGGAGTTCGGGCCTTCCGCGCGGGCCGCCGCCTGCGCCGCGGTGGCCGCGGCGGCGGGCTCGGCGCTGGTGCCCGCGGCGGTCGAACTCGACTGGCCGGGCGGCCCGCAGCGGGCGCTGCGGGTCGGGACGCTGCTCGAAGGTACCCCGTCCGGGGTGGCCAAGCGGGCCGAGCAGATGTCTGAGCTGCTGGCTTCCGCGAGCGGCTCGGTGGAGGTCCTGGACAGGGCGCCTGCCCGCTGGGGGGTGCTGCCCGACGCGGCCATGGTGGTGCGGGTCTCGTTCTGGGTCAGCGCGCTCGGCCCGGTGCTCGACGCACTGACCGCGGCCGGCGCCGACGCGGACGTGCACCCGGCGGTGAGCGGGTCGGCCGGCGCGGGCGCGCTGTACGCCTGCCTCGATCCCGGCGCCTCGGACGAGGCCGCCGTCCGGTTCGTGACCGCGCTGCGTTCGCAGCTGGCCCGCGGTGGCCGCTCGGCGGGGCCACGCGGCGGCGTCACCGTGCTGACCGCGTCGCCGGCGGTGCTGGCGGCGGGCTACGCGCCGGTCTCTGGCCTGTCCCTGATGCAGGCGGTCAAGGACCAGTTCGATCCGGACCACCGGATGTTCCCCGGCCGCTTCGCTTGCGCTGAGCCCGCCCGGGCGGAAGCCCCCCCCAAACCCCCCCGAAACCCTTTGGCAGGCGATTGATGCAGGACGAGAATACGCTGCGCGAGGTGGCGAAGGACTGCGTGCACTGCGGGTTCTGCCTGCCGGCCTGCCCGACCTACCAGCTGTGGGCCGAGGAGATGGACTCGCCGCGGGGCCGGATCTACCTGGTGAACCAGATCCTGGACGGCGCCGAACTGTCCGCCACGGCCGCGGAGCACTTCGACCGCTGCCTGGGCTGCATGGCCTGCATGACCGCCTGCCCCTCGGGCGTCCAGTACGACCAGCTCATCGAGGCGGCCCGGGTGTGGACCGAACAGGCGCGGTCCGGGTCCGGGGTGCAGCCCGCGGTGGCAGCCCGGGCACCCGATACGGCCGGGGACGGCCGCGGGGCCGAGGTGCGCGGGGCCGATGCCGCCACGGCCGGGGCCGGTCCGGGAGTGCCTGACCTGCCCGCGGCCCCGAAGCGGCCGGTCCGGGACCGGGTGGCGCGGACGGCGATCTTCTCGCTGTTCCCCTACCCCAGGCGGCTCCGGGCGGTGACCGCGCCGCTGCGGGTCGCGCGGCGGACCGGGCTTGACCGGCGGCTGGCCCGCAGCAGCCTGCCCGGCCGGGTCTCCCCCGTGCTCGGCGCGGCGCTGCGGCTGGCTCCGCCGGGGCGCTCTGCGGCGGCGCGGCCGCTGCCCGAGCGGGTGCCCGCCCTGGGCGCCCGGCGGGCGGTGGTCGGCATGCTCACCGGGTGCGTCCAGTCGGTGTTCTTCCCGCGGGTCAACGCCGCGACCGCCCGGGTGCTCGCGGCCGAGGGCTGCGACGTCATCGTCCCGCGCGGGCAGGGCTGCTGCGGCGCGCTGTCGATGCACTCCGGCCGGGAGGCCGAGGCCATCGCGTTCGCCAAGCGCGCGATCGCCACCTTCGAGCAGGCAGGGGTGGACGCGGTCGTGGTCAACTCGGCCGGCTGCGGTTCGGCGATGAAGGAGTACGAGCGGCTGCTGCGCAGTGCCGATGACTGGGCCCACGGCGGCTGGGCCGAGCGTGCGGCCGAGATGAGCGGCAAGATCCGGGACCTGGCCGAGTTCCTGGCCGAGCTCGGGCCGGTGGCGCCGCGTCACCCGCTTCCGGTCACCGCCGCCTACCATGACGCCTGCCACCTGGCGCACGCCCAGCGGATCACCCGGCAGCCGCGTGACCTGCTGCGGGCGATCCCCGAGCTGAAGCTGGTCGAGGTGGCCGACGCGGGCACCTGCTGCGGTTCGGCGGGCGTGTACAACCTGCTGCAGCCCGAAGCGGCCAGCGAACTGGGCGCCCGCAAGGCCGAGTCGGTGCGGGCCACCGGCGCGGAGCTGCTCATCTCGGCCAACCCGGGCTGCACCCTGCAGATCGCGTCCGCGCTGGCCGAACGCGGTCAGGACATCGCGGTGGCGCACACTGCCGAGGTCCTGGACGCCTCCATCCGCGGCCGCCCGCTCTAGCGAGCCGTCTCACCGACCCCGTTAACTTCACCAGTTCGATGAACTTAACCTGTTACGGGGAGGATTCGGGTTCTCGGGAGGATTTGGGACCATATAGTGTGCCAAATGCTCCCCGGAACCCATTTCCTCCCCGATCTTCCGGGGCCGAGCGCGCCACGGCGCTCTTGCGGAGCATCGGTCACGCTGACGTCACCGGGCCTGCCACCCGGGTGCCGACCCCTCCCGGACCCTGGGAAGGAGGGGCCGGCTGGCTGGGCTAGCTGCCGGTGCCCGCGCTGCCTGAGGCGGCCGGCCTGCTGCCCGGCGCGCCCTTCATGTTCGGGCAGTTGTGCGTGGCGCGATGCGTGCCGGACGGCGCGGGCGAGGGAGTCGCCGCGGTACCCGCGGATCCCGCGCTGACCGCCGTCGTGGCCGCCCCGGATGACGAGGACGTCGACGAGCTGGTGTGCGTGGTCGCGGCGCCGGCGACAGCCATGCTGGCGCCGAACCCCGCTCCCAGCGCACCTGCTCCGATCGCAGTCCCGATAATGATCTTGCCCAGTCTGGTTCTCACGTGTCCGCCTCCTCGCGGTCGGGTGATGATCCTGCGGCCATGACACCCCCGCAGGCTGCGGGCCCTCTGCAGCGCGGCTCTGCCGGCGGTATGAAAACCTCTGATTACCGTATGAAATATGCCCGGGCTGCAGGACCGGGTCCAGGCCGTGGTCCTCGCCTATGAGAGCGGACTGGTCAGCCCGGGTGGCTCGGGGGCACGTCCAGGGCCGGGTTGCGGTCGAAGAAGCCGAACGGCTTGAGCCAGAACGAGACGATGTCCGAGGGCATCACCGGCCAGTCCTCCGGCCGGGTGATGTGGTGGATGCCGAACACGTACCACAGCACTACATCGGTGTTCTCGACGGACCGGTCGGCTTCGGTCCAGACGGCCAGGCCGGAATCGTGCTCGCTCAGGTTGGGAAAGTCGCCGCAGGGCCAGCGTTCGTCCTGGTGGTAGGGGGTCACCCAGAGGGTGTGGCCGATCACCCGGGCCCGCTGGAAGGCCGGCGAGGCGGAGTCCAGCAGGGGCGGGAACGCCGCCGACGGCACGAGCTTGTAGCCGACGGGTGTACCCAGCGCGTTCGGCACATCGTCGTTCATCACCTTCCAGCCCCGCTGCGTGCCCCAGTCGTAGTCCTGTTTCCCCTCCGCCTCGGTGCGCAGCGGGGTGCTCCGGACCACCAGGCCCAGCGCGTACGGGTCGGCGGGGTCGTCCGGCGGTGCCGCCTGTGAGTCCGTGGCGTAGACCGTGTTGCCGGTCCCGTCCACGTCCAGGTCGAGCCGCGCCACGATGAAGTGCTGGTGGAACGGCGCGTAGGTGCCATCGTCCACCAGCGTCCCGTTGGCCTGCCGGCTGCCCGGCGCGGCGGTGTGCGAGGTGACCAGGATGCCGGTCGCGCGGACCTCGCACTCGATGTTCCCGTCCTGGTAGAAGCGCCAGTAGATGAGGTACTCGTAGTTGGCCACGGTGACGTGGAAGGAGACCACGAGCCGCCGGGCCCGCCGGACCTCGACGCCGGCCCGCTCGTCCACGTGCTTCCAGCCGACCCCGCTGTCCTCCTCGTGGATGCAGATCGCGTTCGGTATGGTCCGGGGCTCGCCGCGGGAGTCGTGCACCACCGCGTCCAGGTAGCTGATCTCGCCCAGGCAGTCGCAGCCCAGCGCGAGCGAGGTGGTCATGAAGCCGAGCCCCCACTCGCCGATGTCGAACGCGGTCCGCCGGTAATGGTCGGGGCTGGCGTCCCGGTACGGCACGACCATCTCGGCGAACGAGAGCCGGTGCGCCACCGGGCGGAGCCTGTCTTGGTCCCGGTAGCCGACCTGGTGCAGCACTAGGCCCTCGCGGTGATTGAAGCCCACCCGCAGCTGCCAGTTCTGCCAGCTCAGCTGGTACCCGTCGAGGGTGAAGCCGACCCCCGCGGGCTGGCTGATCTCAAGCGGCGTCACCTCGCGCAGCCGCATCGGGATGAGCCCGGGCAGGTACTCGCCCATCACGTGGGGCTCGGTGGCGCCCTGGTAGCTGTCCTCGAGTTCCAGCAGCGTCATCGGGTTCAGGTCGACGACGGGGTGCAGGCCGGTGACGTGGTGGGCGTACGGGCTGGACTTCTCGCTGTCCCGGTACCACACGTCGGACCAGCCGATCCTGCGCCCGCGGTAGCGCTCGGGGACGAGCGCCGCCCCGTAGGCCCACATGTCGGTCAGCACCCGCGACATGTCGGTGATCCCGCGCCGGGCCAGCGCCTCGGCCAGGGCGGGGTGGGCGCGGAGCATCTCGTCGCATTCGTGCCACTCGTCCACGGTCATGTTCGGCTGCTGGCCGGGCAGGTGCTCCCAGTTGGTGACCTCCTCCCCGGTCAGCGACACGGTGGCCCGGTAGGCCTGGCCGTCGGCGCGGTTCCAGCAGACCACCAGTGCCTCGCGCCGCGTTTGCCGTCCGGACTCCAGCGCGGGCAGGTCCGCCTTGGCCGGCTCCTTCAGCTCGATGGAGGCGAACCGCCAGCCGTCGCCGACGCCTCTGTCGTGTCGCACGATCAGGGCCGCCTGGCTGATCTCGCCGGCCGTCAGCGGTTCCAGTGGGTGAGTCACGATCGTCCTCCGTTCGGGTCTTGGCCGATTATCGCCGGTCCTTGCGGCGCGTGTGGTGCAGGCTCTACGTTTCGGCCATGCACAGTGTGGATCCGACGACGGAGTCGATGATCAGGTCAGTGCTGGCCTACGCGGAGAACCGGCTGCGGCTGGACCCGGTTCCGCTTGACCAGGGTTCGCGGGACCCGGCCGAGCTCGACGCGGCCCTGGCCGGGCTGCCGGGCGCCGGGCCGCACACCCCCGACCAGGTACTCGGGGTCTGGGCCTCGGTGATGGCGCCCGCCGTCATCTCGGCGGACAGCCCGCGCTTCCTCGGCTTCATCCCGGCCGCGCCGACCAAGGCCGCGCTGCTGTTCGACATGCTGGTCTCCTGCGCGTCCATCCAGGGCATCTCCTGGCTGGAGGCGGCGGGCGCCATCCACGCCGAGAACATGGTGCTGCGGCTGATCGCCGGCCGGGCCGGGATGCCGGAGACGTCGGGCGGCTGCTTCGTATCGGGCGGCTCGGCGGGGAACCTGTCCGCCCTCGTCGTGGCGCGCGAGGTGGCCAAGCGGAGGGCGGGCGCTTCCGGGGCTTCGGGTCCCGGGCGGCGCTGGCGGGTGGCGGTCAGCGAGGACGCGCACTCCTCGATCATCAACACCCTGCGGATCTGCGAGATGGACCCGCTGGTCGTGAAGTCCGACGACCACCGGCTGACCGGCACCGGGCTGCGGGCGGCGATCGCCGCCGACGGCGACCCGGCGTCACTGGCCGCCATCGTGGCCACCTCGGGCACCACCAACGCGGGCATCGTCGACGACCTGGCCGGAGCGGCCGCGGTCGCGCGCGAACACCACCTGTGGTTCCACGTGGACGGCGCCTACGGCGGGGCCGGCCTGTTCGCGCCGAGCGTCCGGCCCAAGTACGACGGCATCGAGCACGCCGACTCGTTCGTCGTGGACCCGCACAAGTGGCTGTTCGCCCCGTTCGACTGCGCCGCCCTGCTGTACCGCAACCCGTCGGTGGCCCGTTCTGTGCACAAGCAGGACGCCTCCTACCTGGACGTCATCCACGACCGGCCGGGCGAGTGGAACCCGACCGACTACGCCTACCACCTGACCAGGCGGGCCCGCGGCCTGCCGCTGTGGTTCTCGCTGTCGGTGCACGGCGTGGACGCCTACACCGAGGCCATCGAGCAAGCGATCGGGCTGGCCCGGCAGGCCGCGGATGAGATCCGGGGCCGGGACAAACTGGAGCTGATCCGCGAGCCCGAGCTCGGGGTGGTGCTGTTCCGCCGCCGCGGCTGGGACGCCGGGCAGTACACCGCATGGGCCGATCAGCTGCTGCGGGACCAGGTGGCGTTCATACCGCCGTCGGCGTGGGAGGGCGAGACGGTGGCCAGGTTCGCATTCCTGCACCCGCATACCTCGATGGACCTGGTCCGCCAGATCCTCGACCGGATGGACTGACGCGGATCAGCCCCAGGCGACCCCGGCGCACCGGCCGTCGGGCACGCTGGCGCCGGGCTCGTCGGGTACCTGCTCGTCCTGGTCCGGGGCCAGGTCACGTTCGGTGTCACACATGGCTGGTTCCTTCGGTCAGCGGGCGGGGAGGGTGAAGGTCACGGTCTGCTGGCTCTGCTGGGTGACGATGGTGCCGATGCCGGCCACCGCCGAGCCGGACGGGGCCAGCGCGTCGATCTGCCAGGCTTCGGACCCGTTAAGGCCGCCGGACTGCGACGGCTTCCAGCTCACGCCGGTCGCCGACCGCCATACGGCCACGTCCTGCCGCCCGGGCGGGCCGAACAGGCCCGCGGCGGTGAAGCCGGCCGGGTCCGCGGTCAGCGCGGTGAAGACGGTACCGGGCCCGGGCGAGCTGAACGGCACCTGCCGCCAGTCCTGGCCGCCGTCCGCGGAGAGCTCGGCGAACGGCACGGTACTGGCTCCCGGGCCGGTCCCCGTCGTGGCCTGGCCCAGCGCGACCACGTTGCCCCCGTTGATGGCGACGTGCTGGAGCACGGCGGTGGTGGCCCCGTCCGGCACCGGCAGGACGATGGTCTCCCAGGAGCGCCCGTCGCTGGTCGTCCATACCGCGGGCTGGCCGTTGTGCGAGCCCGCCGAGACGAAGCCGTGCGCGTTCGCGGCGACCGAGAGCACCTGGCTCGAGCCGGTCGCGTCGTTCACGTCGTGCGCGCGGGTCCAGCTCATCAGGTCCGGTGACCACCAGACGTCGGCGACGCAAGCGCCGGCCGCGACCAGTTTGCCCACGATCACGTACCCCGCTGGGCCCGAGGTGGCCGCGACGGCGGACACGCCGGCCAGGTCCTGGGTGATGTTGCCGCCAGCCACCCTCCAGTCCGTGCCGTCGGCCGAGGTCAGGACGACCGGTCCGGGGGCGCCCACGGCGAGCCACCGGCCGGCCCGTGCGTCACGCCGGTCAGCGCGCGCAGGCCGGGATCGGCGCCAGCTATGGACTGAGCCAGCGTCAGCCGGGAGACCAGCGTCCAGGCACCGCCCCCGGTCCGCCGCCACACCGCCGGGTAGCCGTCGGCGCTGCCCACCGCGACCTGCACGCCACCCGCCACCGCGGTGCTGTTAATCGTCATCTCCGGGATGGCGGCCCCGGTGATGCCGGCCAGCGGGATGAGCCGGACGCTGCCGTTGGCGCTCGCCTCCTCCAGTACGGGCTGCTGGCCGGTCCTGCCCGCGGTCGTGTACCCGACCGCGACGATGGTGCCGGCCGGGGCTACGGTCGCGCCGACCACGGACTCGGTGGCCGCGTCGCCAAGCGGACCCGTCGGCAGCCAGGCCGCGCCGGTGCCGGTGGCGGTATAGGCCACGAGCTGGCCCGAGCCGCTGGCGCCGCTGACCACGAAGCCGTAGTCACTGCCCTTCACCACACCTGGCGTCCACCCTCCATCCGGGTCGATGGTGGCCGAATACTGCCAGGCCCGCCCGTTCGGGGAAAAATAGGCGACACCATCGGCGGCGCCGCTCGCGGTCAGACCCGGCCTGACCGCGACGAGCCCCGAGCCGTCGAAGCCCAGGCCGCTGATCGCGGTCCCGGCTCCGTGATCGGACGGTATCGTCACCCGGGTCCACGCGGCACCGTTATCGGTGCTCAGCCACGCGGCGTCGTAAGACGTGGCGCCCCTGGCCACCGTGCCGGAGATCACCACGGCGTTGCCGCGCCAGGTGGCGTAGGAGATGTTCCGCACGGTCTCGCCGAGGCCGGCCAGGCCCAGTTGCGCGGCGGTCAGCCGCCGCCAGGTCACGCCGTCGCGCGACGTCCAGATGACCGCCTGGGTGCCGCCGTCTTTCTTAGCGCTCGCGCCCGCTGCGAGGAAGCCGCCGGACGTCTTGGTGATCACCCAGAACGGAGTCGCCGGGCAGCTCCGGGCTGATCCCGTGGGTGGCCGCGAGCGTCCAGGTCAGGCCGGTCGGGCTGGTCCAGATGGCCTGCGGGCCGACCGCTACCCAGCCGCCCGGGCCGCCGGCCAGCCGGGCGGCCGGGTGACCGAGCGCGGCCTGAACCCCTTGGCCGCCGCCGGGCGCGCGCAGCGGAGCCAGATGCCAGCTGGCGCCGGCGTTCGTGGAGACCAGGAACTGCTGGCGGACCACGCCGTCGCTGGTCTGCGAGCCCATCGTCACCATGGTGCGGCCCGCGGCAACGACGCGGTTGATCGCCTGGAAGACCCCGCGCTGCTGCTGTCCGGGGTAGGTACCGAAGTTGACCACGGCCAGCGGCAACTGCGGCGCGGCCGCGTTCGGGATCCGGTGCTGGTTCGCGGTAGGCGGGCCGGACTTCGGCCCGTGACCGGTGAGCAGCCCCAGAGCCAGCACGGCCACGGCCACGGCCACGATGGCCGGCCCGACGATCCTCGTGATGCGGCGGCTGAGCAGGCCCGGGCCGGAACGCGGCCTCCGGCTCGTCTGGATCCAGTGGGTGTCATCCGGCGCGGCCGGGGGGACCAGGCCGGACGGCCGTTCCCGGTCGTGGCCCCACCGGTCTTCACTGGCGGGGTCGTCGTCGACATCGGGGACGGAGAATACCGGTGCGCCGAGCGGCATGGTTCCCGCCCAGCCGACGGCGGCCGGCTCTGGCACACGGGGGCGCGGGCCGGCTTGCGTGCTGGGAGCGTGCCATGGCGCGGGTGGCTCTGGGGCTGACGCCTGCGGCTGCTGCTCCCATTGGATGCCGGCTTCGGTCCAGAGCTGGTGGGACTTCTGCCACGGGTTGAGCTCGCCCGTGTCCTGGCCTGCGGTGTCCTGGGTGTCGGGGTCGGAGGCGGGGCTAGCCGCGCGCGGCTGCCGGGGGGCGCGGAGGAACCATCCGGCCGGCGGCGTGACGCCGGGCCAGGAATTGTCGTCGTTGGCTAGCTCTCCGGCGGCTTGATCGTCTGCGGGCTGCTGCGCGGCGGCGTGACCGTTCGCGGCCAGCTGCGCGGCGGCGTGACCGTTCGGGGCCGGCCACGTTCCGAGGACTTCGGATTCGAGGGTTTCGGCCTGCGGCTGGCGCGAGCCAGGAACCACCAGGCCCTCCGGCACGGACCGCTGGGGCATGAGATTGTGGGGATCCTGCCGGCGAAACAGGCCGGTACGCTGCCGCTCTCCCTCTGACGAGGAATCTAGATAACGATTCCCACCCGACTGGTTACTTTCTGTATCCACCACAGACCCCAGTCCAGGCACATTTCCGGCAAAGTGCCGCAGTGTGCCGATCCTCGCACTTTCTCGTCCATACGGGACAGCCCGCGGTTAGATGTTACCGATTGAGAGCGAACGTGTACAGAGGGCAATTTTCCCGGTCTTGTCCGGCCAATGCCGCTACCCGTCCGCAACCGGCACAGCGGCCCGGCGGAGCACGAGCCGGTCCGGTCCTAACGCCAGCCGGGCCGGAACCGGCCGCCCGGACGTGGCGGGCCACCGGGCAGTGGCGGGCGGTGGACCGTTTCCTGCGCCTGGATGAGACCGTATCCGATGGCCTGCGCGGTAGTCAGCACGCGGCCGCGGCGCGTATCGTCGCGAATCTGATCCACCTCGCGGCCGGTGACCTCGGCCAGCCTGAAGTACAGCGTGTCGAGCATGCGGGTCATCTGCTGCTCGTGCGCGCTGAGCGCGGTCGCCGTCCCGCCGAACTGCAGCCTGGGCTCGGCGAGGACGAAGGTGGCGTTCGGGTAACCGGACCGGCGCGGGCAGGAGGCGAGCACGCCGAGGGCGGGGCCGTTGATCTCGCCGCTCACGCAGGCGTGCACCGGCACGCGCAGCACGTCGAGGATGCCCATGACGGTAGTGACCGCGGACAGTTCGGCCCGCAGGTTCTGCATCTCCAGCCGGATCGGCTGCTTCTGCTCGGCGTCCAGGGTGAGGAGTTGGGCCGAGAGCCTGGCGGCCGCGTCGTCGTCAAGGAAGCCCGAGGCCAGCACGATCCGCTTGGCCAGCAGGCTTTCATGCAGCTTGCTCCTCCAGTCGGCGTGCGGATCCATCCACGCCCTGGTGGGCGGAACGGGACCGGGGGCCGACGGCGGCGTGGCCGGGAAGTCCGGGGCACCAGGGGCACCCGGGTCGTAGGGCTTCGGCGGCCAGCCCGGTTCCCACGGCCGCGGCGGGATATGCGCTCGCACGCCTGGCGGCCCTGCTGTCGCGGGACTTGGGGTAATCGGCGACATCCTTCGTGACGTCATTCGCTGGCTTCCTCCTCGGGACGGTTGAGCTTCCAGGTAATCTGGCCACCGACCGCGGCCGCGTAGCGCTCCAGCGTCGTGGCGCGCACGTCCGCGGCGCCTGCCTCCAGCCTGGCCACCGCGGACTGCGAGGTCCCCATCCGCGCGGCGACCTCGGTCTGCGACAGGCCAGCGGCCTGGCGCTGTTCGGCCAGCTCGCGGACGAGCCGGCCGCGCTCCTCGGCCATCCGGGCCAGCTGCTCACCGGCCGACCGGCGCAGCGCCATCTCGCGGAAGCCCGGCATTACCGGCAGCGACGCGTCGGCGCCTGACCGGGGATCAGCGCTTAGCCGGGGATCGGCGCCGGCGGGCTTCGGCGCGGGACGCTGCTCGCTGTTCATACCTCAAAAGCTATCTCATATTTGAGATAGCAGCTGGCGGCCAGGTGCTCTGCGGCCCCGGCGGGAGGCAGTCGGGCTAGCGGAAGGCTCCTGACGGCGGAGGCCGCGGCTATGCGGCGGGGCCGGAGGGCCAGTCGGGCGGCGGGACCTGACGCGGGCGGCGGGTGGTCTTCTCCGGGTAATCGGGCGGCGGCACGGCGACCGGCCAGGTGGCCTCGGCCCAGACGGTGCGGCCCGGGTAGGCATCGGAAAAGCCCCAGCGGCTGGCGCAGGCCGCTACCAGGGCGAGCCCTCGGCCGCCCTCAGCCATCAGATCGAGGGACCCCGGCACCGGGACGGACGGACCGCCGTCGTCGGTGACCGCGACCCTGGCCACCCCGTCTCGCGAACAGTCGACTTCGACCGTGAAGACACCGCCGCGCCCTGAGGCGGTGTGCGCGATTGCGTTGGCGCAGAGCTCGGAGATGCAAGTCATGAGCGTCTCCCTGGCCGGGCAGCCGGCCAGCAACTCACCGACGAACCTGCGCGCTTCCGGTACGGACGCGGGCGCGCCCCGGTAGGTACGGGTCCGCGGGCACGTCGATCGGACTGGCCCGAAGCGCAGTACCGGGTAGGCACCTGTCACTCTAGGTCACCCCCTGACAACTTGTTCCTACCCCAAGTGACGCGCAACAGCGCGAATTGGTTCACCGGGGATTTCCGGGACCGACGGCGTGAAGGCCGGGCGCGGGCGGGGCTGGCACGGGCGGAGCGGGCACGGGCGGAGCGGGCACGGGCGGAGCGGGCGCGGGCGGAGCGGGCGCGGGCGGGGCGGGCGCGGGCGGGGCGGGCGCGGGCGGGGCGTGCTGCGAGGCCGTTCGGGAAAATAGCTGGTTGAATCCGCATTTCGCACGTTTGGCCCCTTCCGTGACGGACGGGCCGGAGGGACACTATGGGGATCAGGCACAGTTAGGAGGAGCAGATGGAAGCGAACCCTTCCGGCGCACCTGGGCTTAAGCGTTCGCTGTCGGTGTGGGCGGCGGTGGGCCTGTCGGTGGCGCTGATGGCGCCGAGCATGGCCGCCAACATCAACCCGCAGGGAAGCGCGACCTACGCGGGCCGCGCGGTGCCGCTGACCTTCCTCATCGCGGCCGTCGGCGTGCTGCTGGTGGCATATTCCTTCGTCCGGCTGTGCCAGTACTTCCATCATTCCGGCTCGGTGTACGCGTTCGTCGGCGCCACGCTCGGCCCGCGGACCGGGGTGATCGCGGGCTGGGGCCTGCTCGGCACGTACACGTTCTACGCCGTCGTCACCTCGGCCGCGGCCGGCATCTTCGGCACCGCGTTCCTGCAGGCGGTCGGCATCTGGCACAACCCGCCCACCTGGGCGCCGTTCGTGCTGCTGGCGGTGGCGCTGGTGCTGGCGCTGGTGCTGGCGATCATGCCGGCCAAGCGCGGGGGGCGCGTGCTGCTGAGCGTGGAGGGCACCACGGTCGCGCTGATCCTGATCGTCACCGCGGTGGTGCTGGTCCGGCTGCTGGCCGGGAACGCGCCGGGCGGGCACACCTTCACCCTGAGCGTGTTCTCGCCAGCGCATGGGACCGCGTCCTCCGACTTGTTCCTGGGCGTGGTGTTCGGCTTCTTGTCGTTCGCCGGGTTCGAGGCGGCGGCCACGCTGGGCGAGGAGGCCAACCGGCCAACCCGGGACATCCCGCGGGCGATCCTGTTCACCGCGATCTTCGGCGGCCTGTACTTCGTGATCGTCACCGCGGTCGAGATGATGGGATTCGGCACCGACGCGGCGGGTGTCAAGGCGTTCACCAGCTCGCCGTCCCTGCTCGGCGACCTCGGCTCCACCTACGTCGGCCACTGGGTCGGCGACGTGATCACGCTGGGCACGACGATCAGCGCGTTCGGCTGCTGCCTGGCCTGCGTGGTCGGGGCGGCCCGGCTGCTCTACGCGCTGTCCAGGGACACGGCGGGGCCGCGCGGGCTCGGTCGGAGCAACTCGCGCTGGGGCACCCCGGTCTGGGCCACCTTCGCGGTCGTCGTGACAGCGGGCGTCATCGTCATCATCCAGACCGCGGTGGCCGCCCAGCCCGCCGCCTTCAACAGCTTCCTGTGGTCCGGCACCATCGGCACGCTGATCCTGCTGGTCGTGTACGTGCTGGCCACGGTGGGCTGCATCATGCTGGTGTTCGTGCGGCACAAGCTGCCGGTGCCGATGTGGCAGATCATCGTGCCGATCGCGGGCCTGGTCGTGCTGGGCTACACGCTGTACCGCAACGTGTACCCGTACCCGACCGGCACGGCCGCGTGGTTCCCGGTGGTGTCCGGCGCCTGGCTGGTCGCGGCCGTCATCGCGGTGATCCTCGCGCCTAGGACGGCACGCAAGCTCGGCGCGGCGCTGGCCGCCCGCGAGGGCATCGCGGCGCCGGGCGCCGAGGACGATACCCGCCGCCGGGGGCTGGCGGTGGTCCGGGACGAGGCATCCTGAGGGAGGCGCCTTGGTGCCGGAACTTCTCCCCTGGGTAGCCGAACAGGCTCTGGTCGACCACCATTGCCATGGCGTGCTGTGCCGGGACGCGGACGAGGCCACGCTGGAGTCGATGCTGACCGAGGGTGACGGCTGGCCGGGCGGTTCGGCGTTCGACTCCCAGGCCGGCCTGGCGTTCGGCCGGCTCTGCCCGCCCGTGCTCGGCCTGCCGCCGCACGCCGGGCTCGGCGACTACGTGGGCCGCCGGACCGAGCTCGGCGCCACCGAGGTGAGCAAGCGGTTCCTGCTGGCCGCCGGGGTCTCCGTGCTGTGCGTGGACACCGGCTACACCCCGGAGCCGATCACCTCCCCGGCCGAGCTCGGCGACCTGGCGGGCGCGGCCGCGCACGAGATCGTCCGGCTCGAGCGGGTGGCCGAGGACGTGGCCGCGGCCGGGGTGAGCGCGGCCGGGTTCGCCGACGCGGTGCGGTCCGCGCTGGCCACCCGGACCGCCTCGGCGGTCGGGGTCAAGTCGATCGCCGCCTACCGCACCGGGCTCGACCTGCGGCCCGAACGGCCGTCGGACTTCGAGGTCACCGCCGCGGCCGGGCGCTGGCTGGCGTCGAGCGCACGCCAGCCCGGCGCGCCGCGGCTGGCCGACGAGACGCTGCAGCGGTTCCTGGTCTGGTGCGGCGTGGACCTGGAGCTGCCGGTGCAGTTCCACGTCGGCTACGGGGACGGCGACGTCGACCTGCACCGCTGCAACCCGCTGCTGCTCACGCCGCTGCTGCGGGCCATCCGGCCCACCGGGGTCCCGGTGATGCTGCTGCACAACTACCCGTTCCACCGCGAGGCCGGCTACCTGGCCCAGGTGTTCCCGCACGTGTACGTCGACGCCGGGCTGGCCACGCACAACCTGGGCGCCCGCGCGCCGGCGCTGCTGGCCGAGGCGCTCGAGCTCGCGCCGTTCGGGAAGTTCCTGTACTCCTCGGACGCGTTCGGGCTGCCCGAGCTGTACTACCTGGGCGCGGCGCTGTTCCGGTCCGCCCTGTCCGAGTTCCTCCGCGCCGGTCTCGAGCACGATCTTTACCCCGAACGAGTGGCGGTCCGCCTCACCCGCATGTTCGGCGCCGACAACGCCAAACGTGCATACCGGCTGGACCGTCGGATGTAATAGATACGTGAAGCTGCTTTCGGTCAACGTCGGCCAGCCGCGTCTGAACCCGTGGAAAACGATCAAGCTGACCGGCATCGACAAGCGGCCCGTCGAAGGTCCCGTCATGGTCACGCCGCCGCGGGCCAGGGGACTCGGCATGGTCGGGCTGGCCGACGACCGGGTCTACGACGTGCGCAACCACGGCGGGCCCGACCAGGCGGTCTACGCCTACGCCCGGGAAGACCTCGACTTCTGGGCGGCCGAACTCGGCCGCCCGCTGCCCGACGGGGTGTTCGGCGAGAACCTGACAACCGAGGGCGCCGACGTCAACGGCGCCCTGATCGGCGAGCGCTGGCGGATCGGGCCGGACGTGGTCCTGGAGGCGTCCCGCCCGCGGATCCCGTGCGGCACGTTCCAGGGCTGGCTGGCCGAGCGGGGCTGGATCAGGCGGTTCACGCTGGCCGTCCGGCCGGGGTCGTACTTCCGGGTGATCGAGCCGGGCGAGATCCGGGCCGGCGACCGGATCGAGATCGTGCACCGGCCGGAGCACGACGTCACCGTGGGCCTGTCGTTCCGGGCGCTGACCGTCGAGCCCGAGTTGTTGCCGCGGCTGCTCGCCGCCGACGCGCTCCCGCGGGATTTGCGGGAACTGGCCCGCCGCCGCACCGCCTAGGCGGGGATCATCGCGCGGGCGTCGGCGAGGAGGGTCTCGCTGGCGGCGTCGAGCCAGCGGACCCGGGGGTCGCGGCGGAACCAGGATTCCTGGCGCCGCGCGAACCGCCTGGTGGCCCTGATCGTCTCCAGCCGGGCCTCGTCCAGGGTGCACTCGCCGTCCAGGTGGCGGAGCAGCTGCTGGTAGCCCAGCGCGCGGCTGGCGGTCTTGCCGTCGCGCAGGCCCTGGGCGACCAGGGCTCGCACCTCGGCCTCCAGGCCCGCCAGCCACATCCGGTCGACCCGGGCGGCGATCCGCTGGTCGAGTTCGGGCCGGGGCAGCGCCAGGCCGACCTGGACGGCGGGGCCGTTCTGCTGGTAGGCCGGCATGGTGGCGGTGAACGGGCGGCCCGATATCTCGATCACCTCCAGGGCGCGGACGATCCGACGCCCGTTGCCGGGCAGGATCGCGGCGGCCGCGGCCGGGTCGAGCCGGGCCAGCCTGGCGTGCAGGGCGGCCGGGCCCAGCCGGGCGAGTTCGTCTTCCAGCCGGGCGCGGGTGGCCGCGTCGGTGCCGGGGAAATCCAGGTCGTCGAGGGCGGCCCGGACGTACAGGCCGGAGCCGCCGGCCAGGACGGGCACCCGGCCGCGGGCGGTGATCTCGTCGATCGCTGCCCGGGCGAGCTTGGCGTAGTAGGCCACGTTCGCGGTCTGCGTCACCGGCCAGATGTCGAGCAGGTGGTGCGGGACGCCCTGCCAGGCGGCTTCGGGCTCCTTGGCGGTGCCGATGTCCATGCCCAGGTAGAGCTGCATCGAGTCGGCGTTCACGACCTCGCCGCCCAGGACGCGGGCCAGCTCGACGGCCAGTCGGGACTTCCCGGTGGCGGTCGCGCCCACCACGGCGATGACGTGCGTGTCCATGCCCCCTAGTGTGCCGTCACCGGCGCGGCTGGCGGCCCCGGTCACGCACCGAGGTTCGCCCGACGGTGCGGAATGGCTCACATCGGCCGCGTAGGCCTCGTCTGTATCTAGCGGGGCTCGCGGCGGCCGGGGGTGACCAGGCCGCTTTCGTAGGCGATGACGACGAGCTGAGCGCGGTCGCGGGCGTCCAGCTTGGTCATGATGCGGCTGACGTGAGTCTTGGCGGTCAGCGGGCTGAGGAACAGGCGGGCGGCGATCTCATCGTTGGACAGGCCCTCGGCGACCAGCCCTAGCACCTCACGCTCCCGTTCGGTCAGCCCGGCCAGGGCGCGGTCGCTGGGCGGCGGCCGCTCGGGACGGGTGGCCAGGTCGGTAATGAGGCGCCGGGTCACGCTCGGCGACAGCAGCGCATCACCTCGGGCCACCACCCGCACCGCCTGGAGGAGGTCGGCCGGCTCGGTGTCCTTGACCAGGAAGCCGCTGGCCCCCGCGCGGATGGCCTGGTAGACGTACTCGTCGGATTCGAAGGTAGTCAAGATGATCACCTTGACGCCGGCCAGGTCCTCGTCGGCGGAGATGCGCCGGGTGGCTTCAAGCCCGTCGACCCCGGGCATCCGGATGTCCATCAGTACCACATCGGCCCGCGCACTGCGGGCCAGGCCGACCGCCTGGGCCCCATCGGTCGCCTCACCCACTACCTGGAGGTCGTCGGCGGCGTCGATGAGCACGTGGAACCCGGCGCGGATCAGCGCCTGGTCGTCGGCTAGGAGGACCCGGATCACGGCCGCGCCCCTTCTCGGGCGGTCGCGGCCGGACCGGGCGCGGCGACAGGCGCGGGAGCGGGGCTGGGACCGGGCGCGGGAGCGGGGCTGGAACCGGGATCGGGAGCGGGGCTGGGACCGGGCGCGGGAGCGGGGCTGGGACCGGGATCGGGTACTGAAAAGGGGCCGGGCGGCTGGTTGGCGAGCCGGCCGTTGAGGGGTAGCCGGGCCGTGACCCGGAAGCCGCCGCTGGATCCGGGGCCGGCCTCGACGGTGCCGCCGACGGCGGCGGCGCGCTCGCGCATGCCGGGCAGGCCGTGGCCCCCGCCCTGGCCCTCCGCTCCGGCCGGGGCCGCTCCCGCCGGGCCGACGGGCTGGCCGCGGCCGGTGTCGGTCACGTCGATCCGCAATTCATCCGGGTGGTAGCCGAGCCAGACCGCGGCGGTGGCCGGGCCGGCGTGCCGGATGACGTTGGTCAGCGACTCCTGGACGATGCGGTAGGCGGCCAGGTCCACCGTGGCCGGGAGCGGGACCGGGTCCCCGGTCACGGTGAGCGTGGTCTCCAGCCCGGCCCGGCGGGCCCCGTCGATGAGCGCCTCGAGCTGGGCCGTGCCCGGAGCCGGCTGGGTGGGGTCGGCGTCGTCCGCCTGGCGCAGCACGTTCAGGATGGCACGCAGCTCCCTGAGCCCCTGCTTGCTCGCGGTCTTGATCGCCTGCAGCGATTCGGCCACGACCTCCGGCTGGGTGGACAGCACGTGGGCGGCCACCCCGGCCTGCACGTTGATGGTGGCCATGGTGTGCGCCACCACGTCGTGCAGTTCGCGCGCGATGCGCAGGCGTTCCTCGTCGAGGCGGCGGCGCGCGTCCTGTTCGGCCCGTTCGCGGATGGACGCCACGTACGCGCGCCGGTTCGCCACCGCGATCCCGGCGACCACCACCACCGCGATCATGAAGGGGAGAATGTCCACGCCGCCGCCGAACCGCCCGAGCGGGTTGACCGCGATGCTGGCCAGGCCGAGCACGGCCAGGGTGCCCAGTCCGTAGGCCAGCGCCCGGCGGACGCCGGACTCGGCGGCCACCGTGTACAGGGCGATCATCGGGGCCACAAGCACCGCGCCGTTCACGTAGCCGAGCAGGGTGTAGATCGTCGCGGCCGCGACACAGACGGCGAGCACCGGGACCGGCCATCGGTGCCGCCAGCCGAGCGCCAGGCAGGCGACGGCGACGAGAATGAGCGCAGGTGTGGGGGTGTGCGGCAGGTGCTCGCCGTGGGTGAAGTAGGCGGTCGTGCTGGGATGGGCCTCGCCGTACGCGCCGTAGAGCAGCACGGCGGCCACTCCAAGCGCGATGACCTTGTCCCGGGCGGCTGGGTCGCGCCACCACCGCCGGAGGACCCCGGCATGTTCCATGCAGCAAGCGTAAGCACCCGGCGCACCCGAGTCGCCCTCCCCCGGTTGATCGTCTGGCTACTCCCCAGGGAGTACGCGGGGCGCGGTTAATCCCGCCGCGGTACGGCCAAGTGCCATCCGTCGCGGGACGACCGGCCGGGGGTGCGGGCGGCACTCTTGAGCTGCAGCTGGCGGAACGGCCGCCGGCACCCTCGACTCCCTGACTCGGAGGTCACGATGACCGCGCTCACCCGCTTCGTCCTCCGCCACAAGGCGCTCGTGGCCCTGTTCTGGGTCGCCGTGGCGGCCGTCGGCGTCATGACGATCAGTGGCACCACCCATCGCATGACGAACAACTTCTCCATGCCGGGCCAGGCGTTCAAGGTCGACAACCAGATCGCCCGGCAGTACGGCAACGGCGGCTCCCAGGCCCCGTACCTACCGGTGATCACCGTGTCGGCCGGGCAGAAGGTCACCGACCCCGAGGTGGCGGCCGCCACCGGGCGGGCGTTCGCCGCCCTGGCCCGGGCGATTCCCCACGTGCGGATCGCGGACTACGCGACCACGCACGACCCGGCGTTCGTCACCCGCGACGGCCGGTCCACCTTCGCGCTGGTGTACACCGCCCCGGCGACCGGCTTCGGCGGTCCCAGCCTCGGCCCGGTGATCGACCGTACCGTGACCGCGGCTGTTCCCGCTAACTGGGATGTCGGGGTCACCGGCTCGGACCTGCTGGCCAACGGCAGCCCGAACTCCGGCAAGGGCACCGGGATCATGACCGAGGCGATGATCGGGGCGGTCGGCGCGCTGGTCATCCTGGCGCTGGTGTTCGCTAGCTTCCTGGCCCTGCTGCCGCTGGTCATCGGCGGCGTCTCGGTGCTGGCCACCTTCTTGGTCGTCGGCGGCCTCACCGAGGTGACTGGGGTCAGCCAGATCGTCGAGTTCCTGATCGCGCTGATCGGGCTGGGCGTGGCCATCGACTACTCGCTGCTGGTGGTCAGCCGCTGGCGCGAGGAGCGGGCGGCGGGCCGGGACAACCTGGCCGCCGTGACCGAGGCGATGAACCACGCGGGCCGGGCCGTGGTGTTCTCCGGCCTCACCGTGGCCATCGGGCTGCTGTCGATGATCGTGCTGCCGGTGCCCATGCTGCGCAGCGTCGGCTACGGCGGCGTGCTGGTGCCGCTGGTGTCGGTGGTCGTCTCCATCACCCTGCTCCCGGTCATCCTGGCCACCGTCGGCCCGCGCCTGGACTGGCCGCGGCTGCGGACCGAGCGCCGTGCCAGCCGGGTGTTCTCGGCCTGGGCGCGGGGCGTCTACGCCCACCGCTGGCTGGCCGCGCTGGCCGGGCTGGGCATCCTGGCGGCACTGATGCTGCCCGCGCTGTCCCTGCACCTGGGCGAGCCTGGCAGCTCCGCGCAGGCCACCGGCGGGCCCGCGCACAGCGCGCTGGTCACGCTGACCGACGGCGGCGTCCCGTCCGGTGTACTCACCCCGGCCGAGGTCCTGACCTCCGCCGCCCCCGGGGCTACGGGCGCCATCGCAGCGCAGGCCGCGCGGGTGGCGGGCGTGTACGCCGTGGTGGCGCCGGCCACGCCGGACTACCAGCGAGGCGGCACGGCGATCCTCACCGTGATCCCCTCGGCCGAGAGCAGCGTGCCCGCGGGCCAGACGACCGTCAGCGGGCTCGAGCACGCGCTGCTCGGACGCCCGCACGTGATCGGCGTCGGCGGCGACGGCGCGTCGCTGATCGACTTCGACCACGCGGTCTACGGCGACTTCCCGCTCATGCTGGCCCTCATCGGCGTGGCCACCTTCTTGCTGCTGACCCGGGCCTTCCGGTCGGTGCTGCTGGCGGCCAAGGCCGTGGTGTTCAACCTGATCTCGCTGGCCGCCGCCTACGGCGTGCTGACCTGGGTCTGGCAGGACGGGCACGGCTCGCACGCGCTGTGGGGCGTCCCGGCCACCGGCGCGATCACGATGTGGGTGCCGCTGATGGTCTTCGCCTTCCTGTTCGGGCTGTCGATGGACTACGAGGTGTTCATCCTGACCCGGATCCGGGAGGCCTACGACACCAGCGGGGACGCCAGGCACGCGGTCACCGAGGGCCTGGGCCGGACCGGACGCCTGGTCACCAGCGCGGCCGCGATCTTGATGCTGAGCTTCCTGTCCATGTCCACCGGTCCGCAGACCGACCTGAAGATCCTGGCCACCGGGCTGGGCGCGGGCATCCTCATCGACGCGGTGGTGGTCCGCTGCCTGCTCGTCCCGGCGCTGGTCGCCCTGTTCGGCCGGGCCAACTGGTGGCTGCCGTCCTCGCTGGCGCGGCTGCTGCGGATCCCGGCGCCGCCCGGGCTGACGGCGACGGCCGGTCCGGCGGCGCCGGCTGCGAGCGGGATCGCCGGCTCGGAGGGCTCGCGCGAAGGCGGCCTCGCGGTGACCGGGGCGCGGTAACGGCCCCCGGCAACGGCCGGGCGCGGTAGGCGACGCCGGGGCGCGGTAGCAGCGCAGGCGCCGGCCGGGCCAGGCGGGTGACCGCCTGGCCCGGCTCCAGGCTGTCCGGGATCTGCGGGATATGGTGCCTGGCCGTCAGGCGTAGGTGACCAGGGAAACCCGCTGGAACGGCAGCGGCATATCCGCGGCGGCTGCGCCCGGCAGCACGGGGACGACGCTGATGACCAGCCCGTCCTCGCGCTGCGCGGCCTGGCGCACGGCGGCGGTGACCTCGATCCACATCTTCGCCGGGGTGAGCTGATGAGGAGGCCGCAGGTCGAAGGGGCGCCGGCCGGCCGGGACCTCGCAGTGCCCCTCATCACCGAAACAGCCCCCGTGGCCGAACACGTAGACCGATCCCGCGTAGCCGTTCTCGGCGGAAAGGCTGGTGTCCGCGGTGGCGTCCGGGTTGTTAAAGAAGACCCGCAGCGCGTACGAGTGGCCGGAATGATCGACGCCGTCGAAGACCAGGTCAGCCCGGCGGTAGGCGGCGCCGACATCGGCGGGTGTCAGGCCGGTGGATTTCGAGATGAATGGTCGCATGGCTCAGGCCTGTTCCGGTGCGGAAGGTTCCAGCGGGACCTCGGCGAGGGCGTATTCGTAGCCGAGGTGATTGATATCCAGCGTCCCGCTCACCGTCAGGCTCGGGAATGGCGGCAGCGGCGAGTTGAGATACCGTGCGGGCGGGTCGGCGCCCGGGTGCTGCAGCTGCCAGAGCCACCACAGCCGGTCGATCATCGCGTGATGAGCGTAGAAGAGCGGATCATAGGAAGCGACGGGGATCTCGCTCATGGTGCCGCCCACCCAGACGTGCACGCCATTGTGAATCTGCTCGACCTGATTGCTGAAATCGGCGAAGTTGGACGACGCCAGGGCGTTCTGCACGTCCTGCGGCGCCGGCAGCCCGGGTGGGCCTCCGGGCAGGGCGCCCGGCTGGCGGAACGTGGTGGCCGGCAGCGGGCCGGGATCGGTGCCAGTCTGCTGGAGTATGCTCTGCCGCGCCCCGGAATCACCTTCCCACTGGGAGTCGGGGATCGCGGCGATCGGCCCGCTGAACAGCGCGTTCGGCTGGCCGTTGCTGGTTTCCGCGGCGTAGGCGGCAGGAATCTCGGACGGCTGGGATGGGTCTGTGGTCCAGTCCCACCACGGAAGTGTCACCGCGTGGGACGGGTCCTGGTCCTGGAGGGCCAACTCGAAGAAATACAGGTATGCCCGGTGCCACGGGAGGAACAGCGGGCCGACGGGAAGGTTGCCGAAGACCCCGGCGGCGTCGTTATGGACGCAGTAGCCCGGCAGCGGCAGGCCGTGAATACCGGCCCAGTGCTGGTATCCGCGGTCGTCCGAGATTCCCTGCATGGCAGTCAGGGCCGCTCGCAGGCTGCCCAGATCCGCGTCGGTGAGCGTGGCGACGCTCTTGCGCAATTTGACGTCTGGCGCCGGGGGTGCCCCCGGTGCCTCGGTGGCCGTGCTCGTCAACGTAGCTCCACCCCCTCGTGCCGCGCCTGGCGCGGCCTCGCGCGAGATCTCCTCCCAACGCGTCCTGATGATGAGCATTGACCGTCTGGCGTCCGTTGTAAAGGGACCGGGATGGCGGGCCGCGGGCCGGCCGGGGCTCAGTCCGGCTGGCGACGGGCGGGCATGCCGAGCAGGAGCGGGGCTCCGGCGGCAGGTGCGGTGGCGGAGGCGGGGGGCGGCGCGGTGGCGGAGGCGGGAGGCGGCGCGGTGGCGGAGGCGGGAGGCGGCGCGGTGGCGGAGGCGGCGGGAGGCCGCGCGGCGGCCGCGGCGGCTTCCCAGGCGTCGCCGGCCCGGGTGCGGCGGACGGACAGCGGGGCGGCGTCGGACAGCAGGTAGTGCGGGGCGCCGCGGGTGACGGTCACGGTGACGACGTCGCCGGGGCGCGGCGCGGCCGGGCCGGCCGGCGCAGCGTGGCCGGGCCGGGGGGCGCCGCGCTGCGGGGTGAAGTGCACCAGGCGGTTGTCACGGGCGCGGCCGGACATCCGGCGGGTGGCGGCGTCCTTGCGGCCCTCGCCCTCGGCCGCCAGGACCTCCACGGTCGCCCCGGTCAGCTTCTGGTTCTCCGCGTAGGTCGTCTCCTCGACCAGCGCGGTGAGCCGCTCGTAGCGTTCCTGCACGACACCAGCGGGCACCTGGTCGTCCATGGCGGCGGCCGGGGTGCCGGGGCGGATGGAATAGCGGAAGGTGAACGCGCCGGCGAACCGGGCCTGGCGCACCAGGTCCAGGGTGTCGGTGAAGTCCTGCTCGGTCTCGCCGGGGAAGCCCACGATGATGTCGGTGGTGATGGCGGCGTCGGGGATGCTGGCCCGGACCCGGTCCAGGATAGCCAGGTAGCGGTCCCGGCGGTAGGCCCGGCGCATGGCCTTCAGGATGCGGTCGGAGCCGGACTGCAGCGGCATGTGCAGGCTGGGCATGACGTTCGGGGTCTGCGCCATGGCTTCGATGACGTCGTCGGTGAAGTCCCTGGGGTGCGGGGAGGTGAAGCGGACGCGCTCCAGGCCCTCGATCTCACCGCACCCGCGCAGCAGTTTGCCGAACGCGCTGCGGTCCCCGAATTCCGCCCCGTACGAGTTGACATTCTGGCCGAGCAGGGTGACCTCGAGCACTCCGTCCGCGACCAGCGCGCGGATCTCGGCCAGGATGTCGCCCGGGCGGCGGTCCTTCTCCTTGCCGCGCAGGCTCGGCACGATACAGAACGTGCAGGTGTTGTTGCAGCCCACCGAGATCGCGACCCAGGCCGAGTAGACCGACTCGCGCCGGGCCGGCAGCAGCGAGGGGAACGTCTCCAGCGTCTCGGCGAACTCGGCCTGCGCCTGGTTCCTGACCCGGGCCCGCTCGAGCAGCGCGGGCAGCGAGCCCATGTTGTGGGTGCCGTACACCACGTCGACCCAGGGCGCGCGCTGGGTGATCCGGGTGCGTTCCAGCTGGGCCAGGCAGCCGCCCACCGCGATCTGCATGCCGTTCTTCTTCTGCGGCAGCAGGTGACCGAGGTTGCCGTACAGCCGGTCGGCTGCGTTCTCCCGGACCGCGCAGGTGTTGAACACCACCACGTCCGGGGTCTCGCCGCCGGCGGCGGCCTGGTAGCCCGCCTCGTCCAGCAGGCCGGCCAGGCGCTCGGAATCGTGCGTGTTCATCTGGCACCCGTAGGTGCGGATCTGGTAGGTCCTGCCGCCTGCTGTCACACGACCAGGATAGGGGCGGCCGCCGGGCACGGAAATCCGATAGCGGAGTGCCTGGTGATCTTACTGGCCCGATCCGGCATGATATCTGTATGCGAACGGCTACAGAAACGTACCGCTACGGCGAGTGGCCCTCCCCGATCGGGGCCGCCGACGTGGCGAGCAAGCAGGTTGGCCTGGCCTTTCCGGTCATCGACGACGCGGGGGTGTGGTGGCAGGAGTCGCGCCCGGAGGAGGGCGGGCGGGTGGTGGTCGTCCGCCAGGGGCCGGACGGGGTCAGCCGCGACCTGCTCCCGCTGCCGTGGAACGCCAGGACCCGGGTACACGAGTACGGCGGCAAGTCGTACCTGCCGCTGCCGGACGGGTTCGTCTTCGCGAACCTCGCCGATCAGCGGCTGTACCGGTGCGGGGGGTCGGGGGTGACTGAGCCGCTGACGCCGGCGCCCGGGCCGCAGGCCGCCGACCGGTTCGCCGACCTGGTGCTCTCCCCCGGCGCGGACGAGGTGTGGTGCGTACGCGAGCGGCACGAGGCAGGCCGGATCACCCGCGCGATCGTGGCGGTGCCGCTGGACGGCTCGGCCGCGATCCGGGTACTGGTCAGCGGTTCGGACTTCTACGCCTACCCGGCTCCGTCGCCGGACGGCACCCGGCTGGCCTGGATCTGCTGGGATCACCCCCGGATGCCCTGGGACGGCACCGAACTGCGGGTCGCGGCGCTGGACGCCGGGCCGGTCAGCGGCAAGCACCAGCAGCAGCTGATCATGGGCGGTGCCGCCGAGTCGGTGCTGGCCCCGGTCTGGCGCGACGACCGCAGCCTGTACGCGATCTCCGACCGGTCCGGGTGGTGGAACCTGTACCTGGCCGACCTGCTGGCCCCGCCGAAGGCCAGGCCAGCAGGGCCCACGGCGCTGTGCCCGCGCGAGGAGGAGTTCGCCGGGCCGCTGTGGCAGCTCGGCATGAGCCCGTACGCGGTGCTCGCGGACGGGCGCATCGCCGTCGCGCACGGCACCGGGGAAACCCGGCTGGCGGTGCTCGACCCGGACACCGGCGGGCTGACCGATCTGGACCTGCCGTACCGGGTGTTCGCCTCCGGGCTGTCCGTAGCCGGCCAGACCGTCGCCGCCGTCGCGGGCGCGCCCACCGTGCCGATGGCGGTGCTGCGCGTCGACGTTCCCGCCCGGGGAGGGAGCGTCCACGTCCCAGTGGCCCGCGAGCTGAGCCGCAGCACCGACGCGCTGCCGGACACCGCGTACCTGCCGGTACCCCGGGCGGCCCGGCTGACCGGGCCGTCCGGCTCGGTCGTGTACGCACTCGTCTACCCGCCGGCCAACCCCGGGGCGCGCGGTCCCGAGGGCGAGCGGCCGCCCTACATCGTCTGGGTGCACGGCGGCCCCACCTCCCATGTGGTCCCCCGGCTTGACCTGGAGAAGGCCTTCTTCACCAGCCGGGGCATCGGGATCATCGACGTGAACTACGGCGGGTCGAGCGGGTACGGCCGCGCCTACCGCGAGCGGCTGCGCGGCCAGTGGGGCATCGTGGACGTGGCCGACGCCATGACGGCCGCGCTGGCCCTGGCCGAGGCGGGCGAGGCGGACGGCAAGCGGCTGGGCATCCGCGGCGGGTCCGCGGGCGGCTGGACCGCGCTGGCCGCCGCGACCTCCGGCGTCGGGCTGGCCGGGAGCTCCGCGGGAGCTACCGGACCCGCCGGTCCGGACGCGACGCCGGACGGCGGCGTGTTCGCGGCGGTGGCGTCCTATTTCGGGGTGGCCGACCTGCGATCGTTCGCGGACCAGACGCACGACTTCGAGTCACGGTACCTGGACGGGCTGATCGGGCCGCTGCCGGAGGCCGCCGCGCTGTACGCCGAGCGGGCGCCGGTCGGGCACGTGAACGCCGCCACCTGCCCGGTGCTGCTGCTGCAGGGTCTGGACGACCCGGTGGTCCCGCCGGCCCAGGCCGAGTCGATCGCGGCAGACCTGGCCGCGCACGGCATCCCGTACGCGTACATCGCCTTCGAGGGCGAGGCGCACGGTTTCCGCAAGGCGGAGAACATCGTGGCCAGCCTGGAGGCCGAGCTTTCCTTCTACGGCCAGATCATGGGGTTCATCCCGCCCGGCGTCCGGCCGGTGCCGCTGGCCGGCGGCTGACGGGCACGCAGCGCAGCCCGTTCGGGATAAAAAGCCTGCTAGCGGGCGAACTCCGTGGCGCGGGACTCGCGGACCACGGTGATCCGGATCTGGCCGGGGTAGGTGAGCTCTTCCTCCACCTGCTTGGCGATGTCGCGGGCGATCACCTGGGCCTGGATGTCGTCGATCCGGTCAGGCTTGACCATGACCCGGATCTCCCGGCCGGCCTGCATGGCGAAGACCTTCTCCACGCCGTCGCGCCCGGCCGCTATCTGCTCCAGCCGCTCGAGCCGCTTCACGTAGAGCTCCAGCGACTCGCGGCGGGCACCGGGGCGGCCGCCGCTGATCGCGTCCGCGGCCTGGGTGAGCACGGCCTCGACGGTCCGGACCTCGACCTCGTTATGGTGCGCTTCGATCGCGTGCACCACGTCCTCCGGCTCGCCGTACCGGCGGGCGATCTCCGCTCCGATCAGCGCGTGGCTGCCCTCGACCTCGTGGGTGAGCGCCTTGCCGATGTCGTGCAGCACCGTGCAGCGCTTGAGCAGCAGCGGATCGATCCGCAGCTCGCTGGCCATCATGCCGGCGATGTGCGCCGACTCGACCAGGTGCCGCAGCACGTTCTGCCCGTAGGACGTGCGGTACCGCAGGCGGCCGAGCAGACCGACCAGTTCGGAGTGCATGTCGGTGATGCCCAGCTCGACCAGGGCGTCCTCGCCGGCCCGCTTGCACAGCTGCTCGATCTCGGCCTTGCCGCGCTCGTAGGCGTCCTCGATCCGCTGCGGGTGGATGCGGCCGTCCATGATGAGCCGTTCCAGCGTGAGCCGGGCGATCTCGCGGCGGACCGGGTCGAAGCAGGACAGCAGCACGGCCTCGGGCGTGTCGTCGATGATGAGGTTGACGCCGGTCACCGACTCGAAGGCCCGGATGTTGCGGCCCTCGCGGCCGATGATGCGGCCCTTCATCTCGTCCCCGGGCAGGTGCAGGACCGAGACCACGGACTCGCTGGTCTGCTCGGCGGCGACCCGCTGGATGGCCAGCGTGACGATCTTGCGGGCCCGCTTCTCGCCTTCTGACCTGGCCTCGCGCTCGATGTCCCGGACGATGAGCGCCGCTTCCCGCTTGGCCTGGTTCTCGATGGTGGCGACGAGTTCGGCCTTGGCCTTCTCGCTGGTCAGCCCGGCGACGCGCGCGAGTTCGGAGTTACGGTCGGCCTCCAGCTTGTCCAGTTCGGCGGCGCGCCGGCTGAGGTCCTGCTTGCGCTGGTCGAGGGCCTGGGCGCGGTCTTCGATGCGCTTGAGCTCCTGGTCGAGCCGTTGCTCGCGGTCGGCGAGGCGGATCTCCCGGCGCTCGAGGTCAGCGCGGAGTTCGCGCACCTCGTCCTTGACCGCGCGGATCTCCTCCTCGACCTCGCGGCGGCCCTGCGCGGCCTGCTCGGCCTCCTCGCGGGCCCGGGCCAGGATCCCGGTGGCCTCGGCCTGGGCGCGGGCGCGGATGTGCCCGGCTTCCCGCGTGACGCTGTCCAGCTGGGTTTTGTCCGCCGCAATCGGCGCCTTCGGCGAGCCGGGAGTCCGGCGCCACACGACCACCAGCGCGAATACCACCGCGAGCAACCCGATCACCATGAACGCGAGCGACAATCCGCTGCTCACGGTCACCCCTTTCCGTCCATGGCCCTCGGGGCACCTTTATGTTGTGGCGCTGCTGCCGCGGCGCTGCCTGCGGCGCCATCCCAGGGTTATGCCCTGGTACGGGCGATTCCACGCCGCCGCTGCCCGGCGTTTGTCCCGGCCAGCCTCGGCTACGTACCGTATCCGCCTGCTTCTCCTCCGTATGATTTCTGGGCCGGATGGGACAACACCTCGCTGCCGTGAGGTTAAAGCTTGATAACCTTTTTATCAAGCAAAAGCATCACGGACCGCCGTGAACAGCGCATTACCCGGATAAACGACGCGTAATCGCAATCGCGTCACGAAGCGGCACGCCGGAGGCCTTCGGTCGCAGCGGGCTATTCGAAGACGGGTCCGGGCTATTCGAAGACGGGTCCGGGCTGGCCGGGCTCGGGCCCGGGCTGGGCGGGGGCGTTCCCGGCCAGGTAGATGATCCGGCGGGCGATGTTGACGGCGTGATCGCCGAGACGCTCGTAGAAGCGCGCCACCAGCGTCATCTCCATCGTGACCGGGAGCGACATGTTGCCCGAGGCGAGTTCGGCGATCAGGCTGGCGTGCAGCTCGTCCATCTCGTTGTCGCGCTCGCGTAGCGCGTTCGCGGCGGAACGGTCGCGCTGGTACCAGGAATCCGCGGCCTGCTGCCACATCTCGGAGGCGACGATCCCCATCCGCTGGGCCAGCCCCTGGCAGCGCGGCGACAGGTCCTGGCTGAGGATGTGGCTGGCCCGGGCGGCGATCAGCACGACCAGGCTGTGCGAGCGCTCGATCTCCGGCACGATGCGCAGCACGGAAAGCAGGAACCGCAGGTCCGAGGCGACGGGCGCCTGTAGCAGGATCTCCCGGTTGACCAGTTCCTCGAGCTCCGTATACAGGGCGGTGATGCGCTGCTGGCGTTCGGCCAGCAGGGCCACGATGCTGGTGTCGCCGTTCAGCAGGGCCCCGGTCGCCGCGGGCAGGTCCTCGGCGACCATGGCGAACAGCTCGATGACCTTGCCTTCGATGCCCTCGAGCTCGCGCTCGAAGTCCTGCCGGTGCTCGACCATGGTGGCGGTCGCCCCTGTCCTCTGGGTTTGTCGTTGGCTGCGGCTCAGCCCATCCGGCCGGTGACGTAGGCCTTGGTCCGTTCGTCGCGCGGGTTCCCGAACAAGTCGGCGGTCGGCTCGTACTCGACCAGCGTGCCGGTGCGGGTGTCGTTCTCTGAGTCGACGAGCACCGAGTAGAACGCGGTGCGGTCGCTGACCCGGGTGGCCTGCTGCATGTTGTGGGTGACGATCACGATGGTGTACTGCGACCTGATGTCCTTCATCAGGTCCTCGATGGCGGCGGTCGCGATCGGGTCGAGGGCCGAGGCCGGCTCGTCCATCAGGACCACGTCCGGCTCGACGGCCAGCGTCCGGGCGATGCACAGCCGCTGCGCCTGGCCGCCGGACAGGCCCAGGCCCGAGTTCTTCATCCGGTTCTTCACCTCGTCCCACAGCGCGGCCTGGCGCAGCGAGCGCTCGACGATCTCGTCCAGCCTGGCCTTGTTGCGGATGCCGTTGATGCGCGGGCCGTAGGCCACGTTGTCGTAGATCGACTTGGGGAACGGGTTCGGCTTCTGGAAGACCATGCCGATGCGGCGGCGCACGGCGGTCGGCGAGACGTCCCTGGCGTACAGCGACTCCCCGCGGTAGCGCACCTCACCCTCGACGCGGGCGCCCACGATCAGGTCGTTCAGCCGGTTCAGCGTGCGCAGCACCGTGGTCTTGCCGCACCCGGACGGGCCGATGAACGCCGTGATCTCGTTCTCGTAGATGGTCAGCGAGACGTTCGCGACGGCCCGGAACGAGCCGTAGTAGATGGAGACGTTCTTCACCTCGAAGACGGGCGTGCCTAGCCCATGCGATACCTGCTGCTGCTGGACGGTCGGCTCGGGCAGCTGAATGTTGCTGACGGCGTTCTGCTCAGACTGGTCCATGACGTTCCTAGCGCGAGTACCTGGTGAACCGGGCGGTGACGATACGGGCAGCGATCATGAGGATAAACGCGATCACGATGAGCGTCAGGGCCGCACCCCAGGCCCGGCCCTGCGCGCCGGCGTACGGCTGGGACGCGTTCACGAAGATCTGCGCGGGCAGGGCGGTGTTGGCGCCGCTGAACACGTTCGGGTTCGCCGCGGTGACGGTGAGGATGGTGAAGATCAGCGGTGCCGTCTCGCCGGCCGCCCGGGCGACGGCGAGCAGCGAACCGCTGACGATACCGCCGATGGCCGCGGGCAGCACCACGGTCAAGGTCACCCGGGACTTGGTGGCACCGAGGGCGTAGCTGCCTTCGCGCAGGGCGTTCGGCACCAGCTTGAGCATCTCCTCACTGGACCGGATGACGACCGGGAGCATCAGGCAGGCCAGGGCCAAGGCGCCGGCCAGGCCCGAATAGCCGAAGTGCAGCACCCAGATGGAGAAGATGAACAGCCCCATCACGATCGACGGCACGCCCGTCATCACGTCGGCCATGAACCGCACGACCTGCGCCAGCGGGCCCCGGCCGCCGTACTCGTTGATGTAAATCGCGCCCAGCACGCCGAGCGGCACGGCCATGACCGTGGCCAGCGCGGTGATCTCGATCGTGCCGAGGATGGCGGGCCCCATTCCGCCGATGCCCAGGGGCACCACGTTCGGCGGGATCGGGCCGCTGGTCAGGAAGGACCAGCTGATGACCGAGGCGCCCTTCTGGATCACCGTGAACAGCACGAATCCCAGCGGGATGATCACGATCGCGAACGCGAGCCACATCAGCACGGTCGCGATGCGGTCCTTGGTGCTGCGCCAGCCTTTCGGCGCGCGCAGGTCTACCTTCCGCGTTCCGGCGGCGACAGCCATCAGGCCCCCCTCTTGCGTCGGGCGGAGCGCTCCACGACGCCGCGGGCGAGGATGTTGATGATGATGGTCAGGATGAACAGGAGCACGCCGAGCCCCATCAGCGCGGCGCGGAACACGCCGGAAGCCTCGCCGAACTGGTTCGCGATGACCGCGGGCATGTTGTAACCGGGGGCGAACAGGTGCGAGGTGATCACGGGCGAAGACCCGATCACCAGCGCCGCCGCGATCGTCTCGCCCATCGCCCGCCCCAGGCCGAGCAGGATCGCCCCGACGATGCCGCCCTGGCTGTGCGGCCAGACGGCGCCGGTGATCATCTCCAGCCGGGTGGCGCCCAGCGCGTAAGCGCCCTCCCTGTCGATGGCCGGCACCGTCGCGATGACCTCCCGGGACAGCGAGGTCACGATCGGGACGATCATGACGGCCAGGATGATGCCGGCGGTGAAGAACGAGGCGCCGCTCACCGGCTGCCCGAACAGGGAGTCGAGCACCGGGACGCCGGTCACGCCCGAGGCGATCGAGGTATAGATGTGCTGGATCCAGGGGGCCAGGACCAGGATCCCCCACAGGCCCCAGACCACCGAGGGAACCACGGCCAGCAGGTCGATCACGTACACGATCGGGCGCGACCACCGGTACGGCACGACCTCGGTCAGCAGCAGGGCCATGCCCACGCTGAGCGGGACGGCGATGATGACCGCGATCACCGCGGTGATGGCCGTGCCGTAGATGAAGGCCAGCGCGCCGAAATCGTTAGCTGCGGGGTTCCAGTTGTTGGTGAAGATCTTCAGGCCCTCGGTGCTGAACCACGACGAGGCCTGCTGGCTGGTCGAGAAGGCGATCAGGACCAGGATCACCAGCACCAGCAGCCCGGACGCGAGCGCGAGGATCTGGAAGCCGCGGTCGCCGAGGTGGCGCTGCTTCGTCAAGGCGCCGGCGGATCCGGCAGGCCCGGCCGGATCCACCTGCGTCACCGCGCTCACGACCAGCCTGAGTTATCTGCGTGCGTCAAGCTACTCACCATCACATGCCGATTTTGTCCAGCTGCGCCTTGGCCTTTCCGTCGACGCCGGACGGCAGTGGAGCGTAGCCCAGGCTGGGAAGCAGCTGCTGACCGGCTCCGACCAGGTAGCCGATGTATGCCTGCAGCATCTTCGCGTTGTTCGCGTTCGGCTGGGTTTGGTAGACCAGAACCCACGACTGGGCGGTAATGGGGTAGGAGCTCGCGCCGGGAGCCCAGATCGCGCTGAACGTCAGGTTGGGCTTGATGGTGGCGTTATCGGCGGCGGTGGTGGCCGATTGCACCGACGGCGTGATGTAACTCCCGTCCTTGTTCTTGATCGAGGCGACGGTCAGTGAGGAGGCCTTAGCGGTGGCGTAGTCCACGTACCCGATGGCTCCGGGGGTGGACTTGATGATCTGCGCAACCCCGCCGTTGCCGCTGCCGGCCCGGGCCGTGGCGGGCCACTTGATGATCGAACTGCTGCCGAGCGTCCACGCACTACCCGCGCCCTCGACGAGGAACTGGGAGAAGTTCTGCGTAGTACCCGAGGAGTCGGAACGGACCGCGATGGTGATGGAGCCGCTGGGCAGGCTGACACCGGGGTTGTCCGCCGCGATCGCCGAGTCGTTCCACTTGGTGATCTTGCCCTCGAAGATGCCCGCGATGACCGGTGTCGACAGCTGAAGCGGCTTGCTGAGGCCGGACAGGTTATAGGAAACCGTGATCGGGGCGATCAGTATGGGGTAGTAGAGCACCGTCTTGCCCTTGAAGTTCGCCGCCTCCTTGGCAGGGATCGGCGAGTCCGAACCCGCGAAGTTGACGGTGCCTGAGGCCAGGTCGGTGCGCCCCTTTCCCGAGCCGCCGCCGCCGTAATTGACCGTCATGCCGGACTGGACCGACTTGAAGGCCGAGATGGCCGCCTGCTCGTAAACGAGCTGCAGCGTCGATCCGCTCGCGTTCAGCGTGCCGCTGAGGGCGGCGCCGCTGCTCGAGGAGCCGGCGGCCGGCGAAGAACTGCTGCCGCCGCCGCTCGCCGAGGACGTGCTGCTCGACGAGGAGCATGCGGCGAGGGTGAGCGCCATCGCAACGCCGGCGACCCCGGCCGTCGCGACCCGCTTTCTGCATCGAAGCTGCATATTCAGTACTCCTCATTATTTTCCGGCCCCACGAGCGCAGCCTCGGATGACCGGTCAGCCAGTAAACCGCGGTGTGCCAGTACAGTCTGGCCGCGCCGCCGGTACCCGCGGGCAAACGCGAAGAGTACAAATGAAGGCCGGAAGGTTAATTTGTGGTGTCGGACCTAACGGGTTCGGTGCCGGTTTCCCTCTGGCCGGAACTCCGCTGGCGGCGGGCCGAGAGTTGCCCTCGGTTTGCCGGGATTGCTGGTTTTGCTGGTTTTGCTGGGTTGCGACGGGCCGGGTCGCCGGGATGAGATTACGCCCGGCTTCCGGTTCAGGAACAGGCCTGGCCGCGTCCGAGCGGCGGGATCCCTACCGGTCAGGAGCCGGCCGCCAGGCGCGGCGCGAAGCGCCCGATGCGGTGGCTGAGTTCGGCTAGTGCCGCGTCGAAGCTGCCCGGGTCCCCGGCTGGCACCGGATCCGGGACGGACCAGTGCGCTGCCGTCCGGCGGTCCAGTTCTTCATGGGCCAGATCGCACACGGTGATGATGAGGTCGTCGTCCCGCTGGACGTCGTCGATGTGGCGCGGTCGCAGCCGGGGCAGCGGCAGGCGATGGCGCCGGGCGGCGGCGATCGCGCCGGGATCGATCGCCGTGGCCGGATGGGTGCCGGCCGATGCCGCCGGGACGGTGCTGGCCCGCCGCCACAGCGCGGCGGCCAGGTGCGAGCGGGCGGAGTTGGCGGTGCACACGAACAGCACCCGCCGCGCGGCATGGGCCGGCGGGGCGGCCAGCGCGTCCAGGGGGCCGGGGATCAGCCTCAGGTAGGTGCGGCGGCGGTCGCCTTCGGACCGGCGGCGGGTGATGACCCCGGCCTGTTCCAGCACCTGCAGGTGGTGGGCCAGGAGGTTCGACGGCATGGCCAGCATGGCGGCCAGCTCGGAGGGGGACGCATCTCCGGCCAGCAGCGTGTCGGTGACCGCCAGCCGGGCCGGGTCGGCCAGCGCCGCGTGGATGGCGGCGCGCCGGGCCAGGTCCGAAGTCGGCTCAACTTTCATTGACTCAATGTTGACTGAGTTATACCGCTCTGTCAAGATGGCCGCGTGAGCAGTGCACCCGTCCTGCTGTGGCGGCGGCTGACCGCCGAGTTCCTGGGCAGCGCGTTCCTGGCCGCGGTGGTAATCGGGTCCGGAATCGCCGCGCAGCGGCTGTCCCCGGGCCAGACGGGTCTGCAGTTGCTGGAGAACGCGGCGGCGACCGCGGCCGGGCTGTTCGCGATCATCTTGATGTTCGGCCCGGTCTCCGGCGGTCACTTCAACCCGGTGGTGTCCTTTGTAGACGCCGCGTTCGGCGGGCTGTCCTGGCGGGATGCCGCGGCGTACCTGCCGGCGCAAGTGGCCGGGTGCATCGGCGGGGCGGTGGCGGCGAACCTGATGTTCGCGCTGTTCGCGGTCAGCATCTCGGCCAAGCCCCGGGCCTCGGCGGCCCATTTCCTGTCCGAGATCATCGCCACCCTGGGGCTCATGCTGGTGATCTTCGCGCTGGCCCGGTCCGGGCGCAGCGGGTCCGCTCCGGCGGCGGTGGGGGCCTATATCGGCGCGGCGTACTGGTTTACGTCCTCCACCAGCTTCGCCAACCCGGCCATCACCATCGGCCGGATGTTCTCGGCCACTTTCGCCGGCATCGCCCCGTCGTCGGTGCCCAGCTTCATCGGCGCGCAGATCATCGGCGGCGTCGTGGCGATCGGGATCATCAGGGCGCTGTATCCCGCCATCACCCCGGCCGACGCCGCCGGCATCATCGTCCCCCACTCCGACGACGTGGGGCGGGCGGCCGCCGCTGCCCGACAGGACGGGGCGTCGCCGTCGGCGGACCGGCCGTCCGGCCCGTCCCGGACCCGTTGATCAGCCAGCCAGAGAGGAGCCTGCCATGCACGTGGTCATGATCGGCGGCAGCGACGCGGGGATCAGCGCCGCGCTGCGGGCCCGCGAGCTGGATCCGGGCGCGAAGGTCACGGTGGTCCTCGAGGACGCCTACCCGAACTTCTCCATCTGCGGCATCCCCTACTACGTCTCCGGCGAGGTCACCCACTGGCGCAACCTGGCCCACCGCAGCATCGCCGATCTGCAAGCCGCCGGGATACGGCTGCGGCTGGACACCACCGCCCGGCGGATCGACGTGTCCGGCCGTAAGCTCCTGGTCACCTCCGCCGACGGCGACGAGGAACTGCTCAGCTACGACAAGCTCGTCGTCGGCACCGGCGCCGTCTCGGTCCGCCCCCCGATCCGCGGTCTGTCCGCGCCCGGCGCCCTCGGCGCGGATGAGGGCGTGCATCTGCTGCACTCGATGGGCGACACCTTCGCCGTCATGCACACACTGGAACGGGCCGCCCCGGCCAGCGCGGTCATCGTCGGCGCCGGGTACATCGGCCTGGAAATGGCCGACGCGCTGACCGTCCGCGGGCTGCGGGTGACGCAGATGGAGCAGCTGCCCGAGATGCTGCCCACCGTTGACCCGGAGCTGGGCGCGCTGGTGCACGCCGAACTGGGTGGGCATGGGATCGAAGTCCTTACCAGCACCACCGTTCAGGCCATCACCCGCGCCGCGCCCGGCCAGCCCGGACGGCTGGAGGTGGCGGCCACTGCGGCCGACGGCTCGACGGTGACCCGGGTAGCCGACATGGTCCTGGTCGTCGTCGGGGTGCGGCCCGAGACCACCCTGGCCGCCGAGGCCGGGGCCACGCTCGGCGCCCGCAGCGCCATCGCCGTGGACCCTGGGATGCGGACGAACCTGCCCGATGTGTTCGCGGCCGGGGACTGCGTCGTCACCCACCACCGGCTGCTCGGGGTGACGTACCTGCCGCTGGGCACCACCGCGCACAAGCAGGGCCGGGTCGCCGGGGAGAACGCGCTCGGCGGGAACCGGCAGTTCGCCGGCAGCCTGGGCACCCAGGTCGTCAAAATCTTCGACCAGGCCGCCGCCCGCACCGGGCTGCGCGACCTCGAAGCCGCCGCAGTCGGGTTCGATCCGGTCACCATCGGCTCCCAGGCCGATGACCACAAGGCCTACTACCCCGGCAGCCACCGCATCGCCATCCGCGTCACCGGCGACCGCGCCACCGGCCGGCTGCTCGGCCTGCAGCTGTTCGGCCACAAGAACGCCGAGATCGCCAAGCGCATCGACATCGCCGCCACCGCCATCCACCACGGCATGACCGTCGACGCGGTCAGCGACCTGGACCTGTCCTACACCCCGCCGCTGGGCAGCCCCTGGGACGCCGTCCAGATGGCCGCCCAGGCCTGGACCCGGACCTAACGGCACTTATACCCCCTCCGGTATATCTACTCCGGATCGGCAAGCCCGATCAGGCCGTGGCAGTCGCATCGGGGCTGCCGATGAGCGTGCCGAGGCTGGCCAGCGCTTCGGGCCGGGCGCGGTAGTAGACCCAGACGCCGCGCTTGTCGCGGTCCAGTAGCCCGGCATCGTGCAGGACCTTCAGGTGGTGGCTGATCGTGGGCTGGGACAGGTCGAACGCTTCGTTGAGGTCACAGACGCAGGCCTCGCCGCCGGGGTGAGAGGCCACTAGGGACATCAGCCGCAGCCGCACCGGGTCAGCGAGCGCCTTCAGCAGCGGAGCGACCTGCTCGGCCTGCGCCTGGGACAGTGGCTGAACCGACAGCGGCGGGCAGCACATTGCGGTGTCCGCGGGATCCAGTACGACCAAAGACTTCGGCATGCATCTATATTGACAGATATAGATGTTTATGGCAAACTTTGCAGCAGGCAAGATATAGACGCTCATCGATATCATGGAGGTTTCCATGACTGGCCGCGTGCAGCTCGCCCTCAACGTCAACGACCTGGACGAGTCGATCGCCTTCTACAGCAAGCTGTTCGGCACCGAGGCCGCCAAGGTGCGGCCCGGCTACGCCAACTTCGTCATCTCCGATCCGCCGCTCAAGCTCATCCTGATGGAGAACCGCGGCCAGGGCGGCAGCCTCAACCACCTCGGCGTCGAGGTGTCCGGCATCGACGCGGTCGACGCCGAGCAGACCCGCCTGGCAGGGGTCGGCCTGGCTTCGATCGACGAGCGCGACACCACCTGCTGCTACGCGCGGCAGGACAAATTCTGGGTGCAGAACGCCCCCAACGGCGAGCGGTGGGAAATCTACACGGTCCTCGAGGACAGCCCCACCTTCTGGGGCCAGGACGGCGGCCAAAGCTGGGCAGCGGTCGAGGCGGCGCTCGACTCGGGCCAGCCCGCTCCGGCAGAGACCGCGCTGTGCTGCGGCACCAGTCATCCGAGGGAAGCTGCTGATTCCCGCGACGCGACTTGCTGCTAACGGCGCGAGCCAATCCGGACTGGGCGCCGCCCGTGCCCGGCAGCACACGGCGTCTGGCGCGTCAATTTTCGTAGCTGGCAGGCTCGTCCGGATCTGGATCTATGTACTGGTCCGCGTCCGGCTCGTATCCGATCGGCTCGCCCGGGTCTTCCTGTTCCATGACTTCCCTGATCAGCCTGAAGACCAGGCCGGGCGGGTAACCCTTCCGGGCGAGCAGGCCTGCGGCCTGCCTGGCGCGGGTTTCTGGCGGCCGGCCCCGGCTACTCGCCAGCTTCCGCTCGACCAGCCGCCGGGCGGTAGCGGCTTCCTGTTCGGGGTCGAGCGCGTCGACCGCCGCGCGGATCTCCTCATTCTGGACGCCGTTCCGCCTCAGCTCGGCGGAGAGGGACCGCTTGGACAGCCCGCGGCTGTGGTGCCTGGACTCGACCCAGGCCCGGGCGAAGGCGGCGTCGTCGATCAGGCCCGCATCGGTGAAACGGACCAGGATAGCCTCGGCGGCTTCGGCCGGAACACCGTTGCGGCGCATCGCCTCGGCCAGCTGCGACCGGGTCCGGGGCGCGGCTGTCAACAGGCGCAGGCAGATCTGCCTGGCACGGGCTTCAGGATCCTGGACGTCGCGGACCGCGGCTCCGGACGCCGCTGCTTCCCCGAACCCTGAAGCCCGGCCGTTGCGGGGCATGAGCTAGACCGAGACACCCGGGACGGTGACGGCGCCTCGGGAGGGTGCGGGCGAAGTGGCGCCGTTGCCGCCTGGACGGCCGGTGGCGGGCGGGCGGCCGGTGACGGGCGGCCGACCAGTGACGCCAGCGCGGCCGGTGACGCTAGCGCTGCCGCCGTCGGCGTTGCCGTTGCTGGCGCTGGGGTCGGCATCGAGACGCGGGCCTATGCCGAGCTTCTCCTTGATCCGCTTCTCGATCTGGTAGGCCAGGTCGGGGTTGTCCCGCAGGAAGTTACGGGCATTCTCCTTGCCCTGGCCGAGCTGGTCGCCCTCGTAGGTGTACCAGGCCCCGGACTTGCGCACGATCCCCTGCTCCACGCCCAGGTCGATCAGGCTGCCTTCCCGGCTGATCCCGACACCGTAAAGAATATCGAATTCCGCGCTTCTGAAGGGGGGAGCGCAGTTGTGGACGATGACATCCTCCGCGACCAGGGTGTGCAGGTCAGCTGCTTCCACGTCGAAGGTGCGGGTACGGCGCGCGGGCAGGACCTCGCGGATCCGGGAGAACCACAGCTGGTCGGCCAAGATCTGGTAGAGGAACGGGTCATCGAGCGCGTCGGCCAGCCGTTGCAGCCGATCCCGACGCATACGTGGGCTGCCGAGAACTACCTTCATGCCGCCCCGAGGGTTTCCTGCGCTCTTACCGATCAGCCGTGCCGCCAACGACGCAGTTACTCCGCGGCGTTCCAGGTGGCTGAAAACGGGCCCGGCCGCCTCTGCTGGTAGGTAGATCCGCTGCGATCCACGATGCCGACCGTCAAGGGCGGCGAGTTCCCGTATCACTACCCGGCCACGCGGCCCCCACATCGGGATTGCGCCGGCGAATGCCGCGACGTTCTCCACGCCGGAGACACGGACCTCCCATGCGGGAAGCTTGCCTACTATACGGTGGCCATTTACCAGGCCCCCCCGCTGCGCGTGTGGATCACGCCGCTGTACACAGCTGCCGATACCCCACCGCAGCAGGAGCCAGTGAACCTGCCAGGCTAGTTGCTCCGAAGTCGTCGCGAAACCGATCCGGATTCCGCCTGTCTGTTCCCGGGAGACATAGCCGTCGGTTTCGAAGTAACCGAAAAGGAGGTTGCCTACGACTTCTGCCGAGACTTCGGGGGCGAAGAACTCCGGCGGTATTTTCTTCGTGGGCGCCAGGCACCCGTAGATCCTGGCCCAGCGGCAGAGCTCTAGCGCACCGTTCTTTTCTCCCGGGCGATGTGAAAGGGCTACGGCAATGGCTCCAGCCGGTTTCGTCTCGCAACCAAGCGTGGCCGCGATCTTCGCCACATCCTGCTGCAGGGACTCCGCCACGTTGATAAAATTAATCGGCGTTTTCCCGCCGACATAGCCGTCGCCAATGAGGTAGCCGAGCAGCCTGGCGTGGTCGGGTGCTACCGGCTCGGCTGAGCCGAAGCCCAGGAAGCTCCGCGGTCGCGCCACCCGGTCGCCACGGGCGAGTTCACCCGCTGGGCGCCAGCCTCGCTCGGTCAGGATCTTATGATCTGGCGTGACCCACAACTCGGTGCTGTCACGCAGCCTGAGTCCGATGACCTCCTGTTCGCCCTGGTCGAACCAGGACAAGACCTCGCGCACGCTCAGCTCGCCGTTCTTGTCGGCGGACACCACGTGAACCGGGAGCCGCCCGTCGACGATCTCCTCGATCCGGTGAGTCAGCCCGGTCGCTGGGTCGAAGACCTTTGTCCCCTCGGCGAGGCACTTGTTCTTCACCACCTTGACGCGGGTGCGGTTGCCGACGGGTTCGGTACCGTCCTTCAGCGTCTCGATCCGCCGCATGTCGAGGCGGACGGAAGCGTAGAACTTGAGCGCCTTACCGCCCGTGGTGGTCTCGGGCGAGCCGAAGAGGACGCCTACCTTTTCCCGCAGTTGGTTGATGAAGATCGCGGTGGTCTTGGTCTGGTTCAGCGCGCCGGTGATCTTGCGCAGGGCCTGGGACATGAGCCGGGCCTGAAGCCCGACGTGGCTGTCTCCCATCTCGCCCTCGATCTCAGCCTTCGGCACGAGCGCGGCGACCGAGTCGATGACGACGACGTCGATGGCCCCGGAGCGGATGAGCATGTCCGCGATCTCCAGCGCCTGCTCGCCGGTATCCGGCTGGGATACCAGCAGTCCGTCGGTATCCACACCGAGTTTCTTGGCGTAGTCCGGGTCAAGCGCGTGCTCGGCGTCAATATACGCGGCGATGCCGCCCGCCTTCTGAGCATTCGCCACGGCGTGCAGCGCCAAGGTCGACTTGCCACTGCTCTCTGGCCCGTATATCTCGATGATGCGGCCGCGCGGCAGGCCGCCGAGGCCTAGCGCCACGTCCAGCGCGATGGAACCGGTCGGGATCACCTCGACCGGCACGCGCGTCTCATCGCCGAGGCGCATGACCGAGCCCTTGCCGAACTGCCGCTCGATCTGGAGCAGCGCGGCCTCGAGGGACTTCTCCCTGTCGCCCGCGCGCTCGACGCTCGGCCTGCTGTTTGCTGCCATGGGGACTCCCTGCCGGGTTAGGGGCTTGCGGGCACCTCCCGCACCGCCCAGGTCGTCTGAGTTTCGGTCCCGCCGGACATCCCCCGGCGGTTATCGCTGGACACGCTACGCGGCGCCACCGACATTTCCGCCTGGCACCGCGGGGTTCCAGGTCCAAGGGGATTTTCGCGGCCGTTTTCCCCGGCCTCCGAAGCTAGCGATCGCCATCACTCCACTACTATAGAACGAACGTGTATTCGAGCATGAGCGACACGCCGAAAGCGAGCCCAGAAATCCAGAAAATGCAGGTCCCCGGGCTCCCGACCCGAAACCCCGCATGAGCCTGGGTCGGCGGCACTTGGCGCTAGCCCGCGGCACCTTCCGCGGCCGCGGCCTGATCCAGGCCGTGGTCGACCTGCCCCTGGTGGTGCCGCACACCGTGGCCGGGATCGCGCTGCTGTTCCTGCTCGGCCGCACCGGCTGGGTCGGCGGCCCGGCCTGGCCTGGGAATCTCGTTTTACGGAACCCAGCTAGGCATCATCGCCGCGATGCTGTTCGTCAGCGCGCCGTTCGCGGTCAACAGCGCCCGCGTCGCGTTCGAGGCCATCGACCCCCGGCTCGAGCAGGCCGCCCGCAGCCTCGGCGCCACCCCCTGGCACACGTTCCGCCGCATCACCCTGCCGCTGGGACTGCGCGGCGTACTGACCGGCGCCGTCCTGGTGTACGCCCGCTCGATCAGCGAGTTCGGCGCGGTCGTCATCATCGCCTACTACCCGGCCACCGCCCCGGTCCAGATCTACAACCTGTTCCTGCAATCCGGGCTCACCCAGTCCGCCGCGGCCGCCGTCGTCCTGCTGATCGTCACGATGTCCACCTTCCTGGTCTTCCGCACCCTGGCCTCGGGCCGCCTGCTGACCCGGATCAACCGTGCCTACGCCTGACCGCGGCCTGGCCGTCAGCGGCCTGGCCGGCCAGGCCGGATCCTTCCGCCTCGGCCCGGTCAGCCTGGCCATCGCAGCCGGCCAGGTCCTGGCGGTACTCGGCCCGTCCGGGGCCGGCAAGACCATGCTCCTGGAAACCATCGCCGGGCTCCGCCCGCACCGCTCCGGCCGCATCACCCTGGCCGGGACCGACATCACCGCCCTGCCCCCCGAACAGCGCCGCATCGGCCTGGTCTTCCAGGACGCCGCCCTGTTCCCGCACCTGTCCGTGGCCGGGAACATCCGGTTCGGGCCCAAGGCCCGCCGCCAGCCCCCCGCCCCCGGCGCCGATCCGCTGCTTCGCCGCCTCGGCATCACGCCCCTGGCCGCCCGCTCCCCGCGATCGCGGTCCGGCGGCGAACGGCAACGGGTTGCCCTGGCCCGGGCGCTGGCCATCCAGCCCGGCCTGCTGCTGCTCGATGAACCCCTGTCCGCGCTCGACCAGCCCACCCGCGAAGACCTCCGCGCGCTGCTCTCAGAACTCCTGGCCGCCCTGGACATCCCCGCCGTGCACGTCACCCACGACCGCGACGAAGCACTATCCATCAGCAACGACCTCGCTATCCTCACCGGCGGCCAGCTCCGCCAGGCCGGCCCGGCCGGCCAGGTCACCGCCGCCCCCGCCGACCCCGATACCGCCCGCCTGCTCGGCTGGACCGAACTCGGACCCGGCACCGCCGCCCACGGAACCGTCACCACCGGCCGGCTCCACCTCCCCGGCGCCGCGCCCCCCGGCACCCACGGCCCGGTGCGCATCTTCTACCGCCCCGAAGACCTGCTCCTCGGCACGCCGCCGGCCGGCCCGCACGAAGCCGCCAGCCTCACCGCCCCGGCCGCGCAGATCCTCCCCACCCGCCCCTCGCCCGCATCACCCTCGCCACCGACCCGCCCCTGACCGCCCTGCTGCTGCACCGAGACCTCCAATCGCTCCGCCCGCAGCCCGGCGACCCGATCACGCTAACGGTTCCCCCCGGCAGCGTTCGCATCTTCCCCGCGGCACCAGACACCGCCTGAAACAGCGACGGGTTCTCAGTCCTTGCAGCCCGCGCCGCCCGGAGCGGTGTTGCCGGCCACTCTGGGTACGAGTAGCTTTCTGCACGAATTACGTGTCACTCATTGACGGACTGTCACACAGGCAAGCGAATTGTGACGGCTTGCACGACCATTAGCCGTCCGGCTCTTGCCGTGGTTTGTTGCTACTCGCTAAAAGGGGTTTGCCTTTAACATGGTCGGGCGCCGGCCCATGGCCGCAGGCAGGCGACTGGAGGCGGGACACCCCCAGCCCGTTCGGAAATCAGGTTTGGATGATCCCGAACGGACCGTGGTGCTACGGACCTGGCCCACGGCGGCGGCCGGGACCTTGCACCGGCAGTGGCAGCGGCGGGGCCGGCTCGGTGGCGGCTGAGCGGCCCCGGACCGGCTAACAGCGGTTGACCTGCGCAAACTTGCCGGTCATCGGGTGTGCGGACGGCCCGGAGCCGGTTACTGTGGCCGGGTGTTCGGCGCTGGGTGGACCGAGGCCGTGGCCCTGGCGGCGGCGTTCGCCGTCTCGGCTGTGGCTACCCCGGCGGGTATTTCCGGGGCGGTCCTGCTGCTCCCGTTCCAGGTCAGCGTCCTGGGCACGCCCAGCCCCGCCGTCACCCCCACCAACCTGCTCTACAACGTGGTCTCGACTCCCGGCGCGCTGTACCGGTACCGGCGGCAGCATCAGACCGGCGGGCGGCTGGCGCTGATCCTGATCGCCGGGACCCTGCCCGGTGTAATCGCCGGATCCGTCATCCGGGTCGAACTGGTTCCCGGGCCCCGCGTCTTCGACCTGATGGTCTCCGCCCTGCTGCTGCCGCTCGGCGCGTGGCTCGCCGCGGTTGGTCCGGACCGTGTCCGCGACCGGCCGGCCCGCCAGATTCCGACCCCTGTCCTTATCTTCCTGGCCTGCCTGACCGGCTGTGCCGGCGGCATCTACGGGATCGGCGGCGGCGCGCTCTTGTCTCCGCTGCTGATCGGATCCGGCCGCCCGGCTTCCGAAGTCGCCCCGGCCACCCTCGCCTCGACCTTCGTGACCTCGCTCGGCGGCGTGGCCACGTTCACCATCTTGTCCGCCAGCGCGGGCTCGGTCGCTCCGGACTGGCCCACCGGCATCGCGCTGGGCATCGGCGGCATCCTGGGCGGCTACACCGGGGCCCGGATGCAGTCGCGGCTCCCCGACACCCTGATCCGCCGCATCGTCGGCATCCTCGCCATCGCCATCGCGGCCCAGTACCTGTGGTCCGGGCTGGACTGAGCAGACGGCGGGGTCAGCGCAGGTTTTCCGGCACCTTGAAGGTGTCGCAGACCGCGCGCCACACGACCTTGGCGTCCACCCCGTCCGCGAACGCGCGCTCGACCGTGCGCCCGCCGAGTTGGCCGAACACGAAGTCCTTGGCCACGCTCTGCGCGTACGCCTCGCCGAACTGCGCATCCATCCGGGACCAGAATTCCGTCAGCCGCACGCCGCCCAGGGTACTGCCGCCCGCGACCGGACCTGCGCCGCGGGCCGATCGGCGCTCGCCGGCACGGGTGCGGCCTAAGTGACCCAGAAGACCTTTTGCCCGATGTGTCGTTTTTAAATACGTGGGAAGTAGAGGAAATAAGGCGTACCTCATGATCATGGTCATGGCCGTGCGCCGTCCGATCACAGAGCCGGCGTAGCCGGCCGTGGCGAGCATTGCGCACGATGGAGGGCGGATGGTCGCGCCGGCGGGGGTCAACGAGGGCATTCCTCAGGATCCGGCGAAGGCTGGAGCGGCGGGCGCCGGATTGGCGGGGACGCCCGCAGCCGGGGCGGAGCCTGCGGAAATGGCGCCCCCGCGGGCCCAGCCCGCCGAAATTGTGCCTGCGCCGGCCGAGCCCGTGGAGGATGAACTGGCGACGGCGGCTCCCGATGAGGAACTCGCGGGAGCGGAGCCCGCGGCGGACGAGGCGGCGGAAGACGAGCTGGCCGGGGACGGGGCAGAGGGCGCGGCCGGGGACGCCGCCGCGGACGAGCGAGTGGAAGACGAGCTGGCCAGGGACGGCGCGGCCGGGGACGCCGCCGCGGAGGGCCGGAATGTCAGCCCGCTCGCGGTGGCGGGCATCATCATCGTGATCCTCGCCCTGGTCGGGGTGGCGGCGGGCGTGCTGGACAAGGTCACCCACGGGTTCCGGCCCAAGACCGTGATCACGTACCGGCCCGCGGCCGTGTTCGGGCTGCGGCCGGGCGAGTGCGTCAACGTGGGGGCGACCGCCCTGGACGTCACGGTGGTGTCCTGCTCGACTCCGCATGACGCCGAGGTGTTCGCCACGTACAGCCTGCCGGAGACGGGCTGGCCGGGCGCCTCGGTGGCGCAGCTAGACGCGAGCAACGGCTGCGAGAGCCGGCTAAGCGGCTACCTGAACCCGCAGCTCGCGACCGCCGACCTGGCCCAGGAGTACGTGTACCCGAACCAGGCCGCCTGGCAGGCCGGCGAGCACACCGTGGTCTGCGAGGTCCGTGCGGCCAGCGGGCCGCTCACGGGATCGGTTCGCGCGAAGAGCTGATGCCGGGCCGGGGTCAGCGGCTCTCGCCCAGCCACTCACCGTGCCGCATCACGGCGTGAAGCCGGAAATCCTCATCGCACACGACCAGGTCCGCGCGCAGCCCCGGGCGCAGGGCGCCGGTACGGTCGCCGAGGCCGAGCACGCGGGCCGGGGTGGTGCTCGCCGCGGCGGCCACCTCGGTCACCGGCAGGCCCGCGGCGACGGCATGCCGGACAACGGCGGCCATGGTGGCGGTGGAGCCGGCGATCGCGCCCGGCGTGCCGGGCGCGCCACTTCCGGCGCTTTCGGCGCTTCCGCCGATTCCGCTGATTCCGCGGCTTCCGGCCAGCCGCGCCACTCCCCCGGCCACCTCGACGCGCACCGACCCGAGCCGGTAGCTGCCGTCCGGCATGCCGGCGGCGGCCATCGCGTCGGTGATCAGGACCAGGCGACCCGGACCCGCCGCCCGGGCCGCCAGGCGGAGCACGGTGTCGTGCAGGTGCACGCCGTCGGCGATCACCTCGCACGTGACCTCGTCCCGGTCAAGCAGCGCCCCGGCCGGGCCGGGCTCGCGGTGATGCAGCGGCCGCATGCCGTTGAACAGGTGGGTCGCGTGGGTCGCGCCGGCGTCGACAGCCGCCGAGGTGACGTCCGCGGTGGCGTCGGTGTGGCCGACCGCCGCGGTCACGCCCGCCCGCGCCGCCGCCTTGATCAGGTCGGCCGCCCCGGGAAGCTCGGGTGCGACGGTGATGACGCGCAGCTGGCCCGCGGCCGCCGCGTGCAGGCGCTCGAAGGCGGCCACGTCCGGAGCGGCCATGTGCCGCGGATCCTGGGCACCGCACCTGGCCGCGGACAGAAACGGCCCTTCCAGGTGGATCCCGGCGATGACGTCCTCGCCGGCCAGCCGGGCCAGCATCGCGGCCCGGGCCTGGAGTTCGGCGAGCGGCGCGGTGACCAGGCTGGCCACGATGGTCGTGCTGCCGTGCCGGCGGTGGAACCCCGCTGCGCGCCTGGCGTCGTCGGCCGGCCCTTCGGTGAACGACGTGCCGCCGCCCCCGTGCACGTGCATGTCGACGAATCCCGGCAGCACCCAGTGCCCGCGCAGATCGGTGACCGGGAGCCCGGGCGGCAGCTGGCCCGCCGCACCGGGCCCCACCGCGTCGATCAGGGGGCCGGCCAGCCGGATCCAGCCCGGGTTGAGCACCCGCCCGGGCGTGACCACGCGGCCGCCGGTCAGCAGGTGACCAGCGGGCAGGGCCCGGACGGCGGCCGGTACCAGCGGCATCAGACAAGAATGACAGAACGCGACAGGGCTCGCGGCTGGTCCGGGTCGATGCCCTTCCGCTCGGCGAGCGCGGCGGCCAGCCGCTGCGCCCCGATCAGTCCGGCCAGCGGGTCGGTGTCCGAGGCGATCACGGTGGCCCCGGTGCGGCGGGCGTCCGCCAGCAGGTCGGCCGGCACCGGGCCGAGGGCCCAGATCACCGTGTTCTCGTCGCTGACACTGATCGGACCGTGCCGGTACTCCATGGCCGGGTACGACTCCGCCCACGTGCGCGACGCCTCGCGGAGCTTCAGCGCCGCCTCGGCGGCCACCGCAGCGGCCCAGCCACGGCCGAGGAAGGTGAACTCGGCGCGTTCGGCCAGCCCGGGCAGGAGCGGGCGGACGAGTTCGCGCGCGGCCAGCCCCGGCAGCGCGGCGACGTCCGCGCCCGCAGGGCCGGGGGGACCGGTGCCGAGATGCGCCCGCAGCAGCACGATCGAGCTGGTGATGAACCGGCTGGACACCACCGAGCGCTCGGCGGCGAAGTCGAGCAGGACCACGTGCCGGCTCTCACGGGTGAGCGGCGTGTCCGGGTCGGCGGTCAGCGCGGTCGCCGGCACATCGCGCGGGGCCCGGCGGAGAGCGTCGAGCACCTCGGTCGTGGTGCCGGTGCGGGAGATGTACAGCAGCCGGTCGTAGCGCCGGGTGGCGGGCACCTCCGAGGCCGGGAAGGCGTCGGTCTCGCCGTGGCCCGCCGCCTCGCGCAGGGCCGCGTAACAGCAGGCGACGTTGAGCGACGAACCGCAGCCGATCGCGGCGACCCGCTCACCCTGCCGGGGCAGGCCGGATGCCGCCGCATCCGCCATCTCGATCGCCTTGGACCAGCATTCGGGCTGGCTGGCGATTTCGTCCGTCAGGTAGCTCATCACCGATCCCGCCGATCAGGAGCTGCGCGCGTTTTTGATCGATATATGTTAATACAAGCATTATAGATCAGGGCTTGTGCGCACGAAGGCGAGAGCCGGCCCGAGAGGGCGGCGGTGCAGCCCTGCGCCGCGGGTGACCTGGGTGACGTAGCGCGCGTCGGTGACCCGCTGCGAGATCGTCGTGGTTGTGACAACCTGCGCAATAGGGTGCGCAGAGTGTCACATCCATGCGCAGCCGGGCCAGCGGGCTGTGGTGCGCGCGGGGATTCTCGCTTAGGCGGTGACGACGCGGATGCCGCGTTCGGTGAACCCGGCCAGGATGTCCGGGCTGGCGTCGCGGTCGGTGACGATGACGTCGATCTCGTCCGCGGCGCATACCAGGGCGAACGCGCGCTCGCCGAGCTTGGAGCCGTCGGTCACGATCATCACCCGCTCGGCGCGGGTGGCCATCAGGTTATTGATGCTGGCCTCGCCCTCGTGGTGGGCGGCCGCCCCGTTCCGCAGGTCCAGCGCGTCGACGCCGAGGATGGCCCAGTCCAGGGTCAGCTGGGCCAGCACCAGGGCGGCGAACGGACCGATCAGCTCGTAGGACTGGCCCCGCGTCACCCCGCCGGTCACCACGATCTTGATGTGCTGACGGACCGCGAGTTCGCTGGCGATGTTCATCGCGTTCGTCACCACCGTGATGGCCGGGGCGCCGCTGCCGTCTTGCAGGTCCGGGCGGGTGGCCAGGGCCCGGGCGACCTCGCTGGTGGTGGTCCCGCCGTTCAGCGCCACCGCCGAGCCGGGGGCGACGAGCGCGGCGGCGGCACGCCCGATGCGCTGCTTCTCCGGGGCGTGCCGGGCGGTCTTGTACCGCAGCGGCAGGTCGTAGCTGACATGGCCGGCCGTGGCGCCGCCGTGGGTCCTGGTCACAAGCTGCTGCTTGGCCAGCTGGTCCAGGTCACGGCGGATGGTGGCCTCGGACACGCCGAGCACCTGGGCGGCTTCGGCCACGGTGAGCTGTTCGTCGTCGGGAAGCAGGTCGAGCAGGGCATTCCAGCGCTGGTACCTGGACACGCGGCACGCCTTCCTCGGAAACGCGCGGATCATCTGCGCGATTGTGCGCAGTTTATGCGCGTTACCCGGGTCGCCCGCTACCGGGGCCGGCGGGTCAGCCGGGTCAGCACCCACCGGGCGGCCCGGGGACGCCCGGTCCGGCGGCGGGCTGGTCGACGACCCCGGTCACCACGGGCCGCAGCACCTCGCCGAAGTGCACCACGTACCACACGCCACGCCAGGAAATCAGCGACGCGATGCCGAACGACCGCTGCTGACCGCGCTGCAGGTAGACGACCCGGGCGCCGCCGACGTGCCAGTAGCCGACCGAGTTGTAGCAGCCACCCGGGTAGACCCAGACGGCCTCGGCGGACGGCACGATCACCCGGACCAGCCGCGCGCCCGGAGCCAGCAGGCGGTGCGCCGCGCGGACGTCGAGGCCGAAGTCGTACCACAGCCGGTCCTGCCAGTCCGGCGCGGGATACGGGATGGCCTTGAGCTTCTCGTAGGCGGCCTCGGGGAAGAAGGCGGGCAGGGCCAAGCGCGGGTTGCCCGCGGTCACGGCCAGCCACAGGTCGGCCATCGCGTTGCGGAAGGCGACCGAGTGCGTGCTGGGAAAGGCGCGGGTCTGCGGCAGGGCCCCCGCGCCGGGCGCCACCGGCGGGGCGGCCGGGGACGCGCTCGCGCTGGCCCGGGGGGTGGCGCTGGCCCTGCTCATTCCCGGCGTCGGCGCGGACGGCGACTCGGGGCGGGCGGCGCTGGCCTGGGCCGTCGCCGGCGGCCGGGCCGGTGAACTGGACGAACCGGCGCCGCACCCCGCCAGCAGGACCGCGGCGGCCAGCAGCGGCGCCGTCAGCGGCGCCCGCCTGCACAACCTCATGCCGCCACTCCGCCACGTCCGTGTTGCCGTTCCGAGTGCAGCCCGAGACTACTGCACCGGGAACAGGCCGGCTGGCTTCCGCCCACCGTGAACCCGGGCGGCGCCCCGGAATGTCGGTGCCCCGTGGTTAGCTGGGAGATGCGAAGACGGCGACCACGCGTCGGCGGCGAGCCCCAGCGAAAGATCGTGCCAGCCATACAGGAAAGACCAGCGGTACATGAAAGACACCGGTGCCCTTGACGGGTTCTCGCCGGCCACCCGGGCGTGGTTCGACGGGGCCTTCGCCGAGCCGACGCAGGCCCAGGCGGGGGCGTGGCGGGCGATCGGCAAGGGTGAGGACACGCTGGTCGTCGCGCCGACCGGTTCGGGCAAGACGCTGGCCGCGTTCCTCTGGGCGGTCGACAAGCTGGCGGCGCTGCCACCGCCAGCCAACCCGAAACGACGCACCCGGGTGCTCTATGTCTCCCCGCTCAAGGCGCTGGCGGTGGACATCGAGCGGAACCTGCGCGCCCCGCTGACCGGGATACGGCACGCCGCGCACCGGCTGGGCCTGGAGGAACCGGATATCAGGGTCGCGGTGCGCACCGGCGACACGGCCGCCGAGGAACGCCGGAAGCTGATCAGCAAGCCGCCTGACATCCTCATCACCACCCCGGAGTCGCTGTTCCTGCTGCTCACCTCGCAGGCCAGGGAGACTCTGCGCGGGGTGGAGACGGTCATCGTGGACGAGGTGCACGCGGTCGCGGGCAACAAGCGCGGCGCCCACCTGGCCGTGTCCCTGGAGCGCCTGGACGCGCTGCGCGGGAGCGGTACAGAGGCGCAGTCCGCGCAGCGGGTCGGCCTGTCCGCGACGGTGCGGCCGGTCGAGGAGGTGGCCACGTTCCTCGGCGGCACCCGCGCGGTCACCGTGGTGCAGCCGCCCAGCCCCAAGCGGATCGAGCTGAAGGTCGTCGTCCCGGTCGAGGACATGACCGAGCTGGACACCACGCCGGGCCGCGGCGGCGGGGACGAGCAGGACCCGGCGCCCAAGCGCTCGATCTGGCCGCACGTCGAGGAGCGGGTGCTCGACCTGATCGAGCAGCACAAGTCCACGATCGTGTTCGCGAACTCGCGGCGGCTGGCCGAGCGGCTGTGCGGGCGGCTGAACGAGCTCGCCGCCGAGCGGGCCGAAGCGGCCGGGGAAGCAGAGCTGAGCCGCCCGCGGGAGACGGGAGCGCCCGGCGCGAAGCCACCCGCGGAGATCATGGCCCAGGCCGGCACCGGGTACACGGCCGGGGCGGGCGCGCCCGCGGAGGTGGCCAGGGCGCACCACGGCTCGGTGTCGCGGCAGGAACGGGCGGAGATCGAGGAGGCGCTCAAGGCGGGCAGGCTGCCCGCCGTGGTGGCCACGTCCAGCCTGGAACTCGGCATCGACATGGGCGCGGTGGACCTGGTGGTCCAGGTCGAGGCGCCGCCCTCGGTGGCCAGCGGCCTGCAGCGGGTCGGCCGGGCCGGGCACAACGTCGGCGACGTCTCCCGCGGCATCATCTTCCCCAAGTACCAGGGCGACCTGGTCCAGTCGGCCGTGGTCGCCGAGCGGATGCGGGGGGGCGAGATCGAGGAGCTGAAGATCCCGCACAACCCGCTGGACGTGCTGGCTCAGCAGATCGTCGCGATGACCGCGGTCGACGACTGGCCGGTGGACGAGCTCGAGCAGACGGTCCGCAGGGCCGCGCCGTTCGGCGGGCTGACCAGGCCCATCCTCGAGGCGGTGCTGGACATGCTGGCCGGGCGCTACCCGAGCGAGGACTTCGCCGGGCTGCGGCCGCGCATCGTCTGGGACCGGGTGGCGGGCACGGTCCGGGCCCGCCCTGGGGCGCAGCGGCTCGCTGTGACCAGCGGCGGCACCATCCCCGACCGCGGCCTGTTCGGGGTGTTCCTGGCGTCGGACAGCTCTGCTTATCCCCCACGTACCCACCCCCAACAGCCCCGCCGGGTCGGCGAACTCGACGAGGAGATGGTGTACGAGTCGCGGGTCGGCGACGTGTTCGTGCTCGGCGCCAGCTCGTGGCGGATCGAGGACATCACGCCGGACCGGGTGCTGGTCACGCCCGCGCCCGGCCAGCCGGGCAAGCTGCCGTTCTGGCACGGTGATACGCCGGGGCGGCCCGCCGAGCTCGGCCGGGCCATCGGGGCGGCCTGCCGGGAGCTGTCCGCGGCCGCCGAGCCGGAGGCCACCGCCAAGCTGGAGCGGGCCGGCCTGGACGAGCTGGCGGCCCGGAACCTGATCAGGTACCTGGCCGAGCAGCGTGCGGCCACCGGCTACCTGCCCGACGACCGCACCCTGGTGGTGGAGCGGTTCCGGGATGAGCTCGGCGACTGGCGGGTGGTGCTGCACAGCCCGTACGGGGACCGGGTGCACGCGCCGTGGGCGCTGGCCATCGCGGCCCGGCTGCGCGAACGGTACGGCGGCATGGACGTGCAGGCGCTGCACACCGACGACGGGATCCTCATCCGGGTGCCCGATTCCGACGAGCCGCCGCCGACCGGGATCGCGCTGCTCGACCCGGACGAGGTGGGTGACCTGATCACCCAGGAGGTCGGTGCCAGCGCGCTGTTCGCGTCCCGGTTCCGCGAGTGCGCCAGCCGGGCGCTGCTGCTGCCGCGCCGTCAGCCGGACCGCCGCACGCCGCTGTGGCAGCAGCGGCAGCGCTCCGCGCAGCTGCTCGAGGTGGCCAGCCGCTACCCGGCGTTCCCGATCGTGCTCGAGACGGTCCGGGAGTGCCTGCGGGACGTCTTCGACGTGCCCGCGCTGACCGCGCTGCTGCGCGACATCGCCTCCCGCCGGATAAGGGTGGTGGAGGTGGAGACGCAGACACCGAGCCCGTTCGGTAAATCCCTGCTCTTCCGGTATGTCGGCGCGTTCATGTACGAAGGTGACGCACCGCTGGCCGAACGTCGCGCCCAGGCCCTGTCGCTCGACCCCGCGCTGCTGGCCGAGCTGCTCGGCACCGACGGGCTGCGCGAGCTGCTCGACCCGGCCGTCCTCGCCGAGGCCGAACGTGACCTGCAGCGCCTGTCCGAGTCGCGCCGGTGCCGGGACCTGGAGGGCGTCGCCGACCTGCTGCGCACGGCCGGCCCGCTGAGCGCGGACGAGGTGGCACAGCGGTGCGCGGAGCCCGGGGCCGCGGCCGACTGGCTCGGGGAATTGTCGGTGGCCCGCCGCATTATCCCGGTGCGGATCGCGGGACAGCCGATGTGGGCCGCGATCGAGGACGCGGGCCGGCTGCGGGACGCCCTTGGCGTGCCGCTGCCGATGGGCGTGCCCGAGGCGTTCACCGAGCCGGTCGCCGACCCGCTCGGCGACCTGCTCGCCAGGTACGGGCGGACGCACGGCCCGTTCACCGCCGACGCGGTGGCCGGGCGGTACGGGCTCGGCGTGGCGGTGGTGACGCTGGCCTTGCGGCGGCTCGCGGCGGCCGGCCGGGTGGTGGAAGGTGAGTTCCTGCCTGCCCGGCAGGCCGGGGACCAGCTGGCCGCGGCGCGGGGCACCGAGTGGTGCGACGCCGAGGTGCTCCGGCTGCTGCGGCGGCGTTGCCTGGCCCGGCTGCGCAAGGAGGCCGAGCCGGTGCCGCCCGAGGTGCTGGCCAGGTTCCTGCCCGCGTGGCACGGGATCGGGGGCTCCGGGAGGCGCCGGCCTGACGCGGGCGTGGTGCTCGAGGTGATCGAGCGGCTGGGCGGGGCGCCGGTGCCGGCCTCCGCGCTGGAGACGCTGGTGCTGCCCGGCCGGGTGCCCGGCTACTCCCCCGCCCTGCTCGACGAGCTGACCTCGGCGGGCGAGATCGTCTGGGCCGGCGCCGGGGCACTGCCCGGCGGCGACGGCTGGCTGGTGCTCGCGCCCGCCGACGGCGCGCCGCTGCTGCTGCCCGAGCCGGCCGAGGTGAGCATAACCCCGCTGCATTCGGCGATACTCGAGGCGCTCGGCGGGGGCGGGGCCTTGTTCTTCCGGATGCTCAGCGACCGGGCCGGCGCGCTGCTCGACGGCCCGCTGCCCGCCGACGCGGAGGTCGCCGACGCGATCTGGGACCTGGTCTGGGCGGGGCTGCTCACCAACGACACGCTCGGCCCGCTCCGGGTGCTGCTCGGCGGCGGGCCGCAGCGCCGGGCGGCCGCGCCCGCCCGTGCGGTGCCGCGGCCACGGCCCGGCGGGGTCCCGGGACGACGATACGGTTTCGGCCGGCCGTCCATGCCGACCCGCACCGGACCGCCCACGGTCAGCGGCCGGTGGTCGCTACTGCCACCCCGGGAAGACGCCGACCCCACCGTGCGGGCACACGCCCTCGCGCTGACCCTGCTCGACCGGCACGGCGTGCTGACCAGGGGCGCGGTGGCCGCCGAACGGGTCGCGGGCGGTTTCGGCGCGGTGTACCCGGTGCTGCGGGCGATGGAGGAGACCGGCCAGTGCCGCCGCGGCTACTTCGTCGAGGGTCTCGGCGGGGCGCAGTTCGCGCTGCCCGGAGCGGTGGACCGGATGCGAGCTCTCGCCGACTCCAAGCCGGATAAGTCCCCCGAACGGGCGGTGGTTCTCGCCGCGGCCGACCCGGCTCAGCCCTACGGGGCGGCGCTACCGTGGCCGGAGCGCCCCGGCGAGACGCCTTCCTCGCACCGGCCGGGCCGCAAGGCCGGCGCGCTGACCGTGCTCCTGGACGGATCCCTGATCCTGTACGTCGAGCGCGGCGGCCGGACCCTGCTGTCCTGGACCGACGACCCAGAACGGCTGGCGCCGTGCGCGGTCGCACTGGCCGCCGCGGTCCGGGACGGCGCGCTCGGGCGGCTGACCGTCGAGCGCGCCGACGGAGAACGGGCCGGCGGCGACTCGCCGCTGACACAGGCCCTGGAGGCGGCCGGTTTCCGGCCTACGCCGCGCGGTCTGCGGCTTCGGGCCGGGTAAGTTCGGCCGGTTTGGCAGCGGCGATGTCCGTGCGCGGCGCGGCGCAGCGGCGGGGCGGGTAGGGTTGCGCAGACATGACAGAGATCCCTGTGGATGGACGATGACAGATCAATCACCAAGCCAGGGGCGGCCCGACGATCGGAGCCGCGGAGGCTACGTTCCCGGCGAGCAATACTCCGACGAGCAGTTCCCGGACGAGCAGTACTTCGGCGAGCAGTACCACGGTGCGTCGGGGTCCTCCCGACCGGGCTCGGGCGGACCGGGTTACGGCGGGTCCAGCTCGGGCTACGGCGGGTCCGGCTCGGGCGGGTCCGGCTACGGCGGGTCCGGCTCGGGCGGGTCCGGCTACGGCGGGTCCGGCTCGGGCTACGGCGGGTCCGGCTCGGGCGGGTCCGGCTCGGGCGGCGCGGGAGCGGCGAGGCCCAGCCCAGGGATGCCGGGGCAGGGCGCGACGGGACCCGGCAGCGCGGGCCCGGGTGCCGCGGGCCAGGGCATGCCGACCGCGCCGATCTGGCAGGCCACGCCCGGGCCGGGAAGTGCGGCCCAGAGCGCACCGGGCCAGACCAGTCCTGGTTACAGCGATCCGGGTTACAGCAGCCCGGGTTACAGCAGCCCGGACTACGGCAGCCCGGATTACGGCAGCCCGCCGAGGGCGATGTCGCAGGCCGCCGACACGAAGAACTTCCTGAGCGCGCTGTTCGACTTCAGCTTCACGTCGTTCGTGACCACCCGGATCATCAAGGTCCTCTACGTCCTGATCCTGATCCTGGTCTTGCTGTGCGCGCTGATTGTCACGATCTCGGCGTTCCGGTATAGCGCGCTGACCGGCCTGCTGACGCTGGTCATCGCGGACCCGCTGTTCATCATCATCGTGATGGCGTTCTGGCGGCTGGTGCTGGAGTCCTTCGTGGTCAGGTTCCGGATCGCCGAGGATGTCCGGGCTATGCGCGAACGCGGTGGCCGCTGAGGCTTGCCGGCGACGGCCGCGGCGCGCTGGCGGCGGGTAGCCAGGCCCGCGGGCTCTTATGCTCGGAGTTGTGACAGCCGAGCAGGACCGGGCCGCCGAGCGTGGTTATGCCGCCAGCTGAGCCGGGACTGCTGCTGGACATCGGCGGCGTGGTGCACAACACCGGCGTCCGGCTGGCCGGGCGGCTGGCCGAGCGCGAGCCCGCGATGCGGCCGGTGCTCGAGCAGATCGGCGGGATCGCGAGCGACCGGGATGAGCTGTGGCAGCGGATGCTGCGACGCCAGGTGAGCGAGCGGGACTACTGGGCGCAGCGGGCGGCCGAGTTCGGGGCCGCGGTGGGTGAGACCTGGGATACCCGGGCGATGATGCGGCGGTTTTACGAGCTGCCCGAACAGGAGTGGCTGTGCGCCGCGACCGTCGAGCTGATGACGGACACCAAGGCGGCCGGGCTGCGGCTCGGCGCGCTGACCAACGACATGACCGTGTTCCACGGGCCGGAGTGGGTGGCCCGGCAGGAGCACCTGAAGCTGTTCGACGTCATCGTCGACGCCAGCCTCACCGGGGTGATGAAGCCCGACCCGCGCGCGTTCCGCGGCGGGGCCGAGGCGCTCGGCCTGCCGCCGGAGCAGATCGTGTTCCTCGACGACATGCCGTGGAACGTCGAGGGCGCCCGCCAGGCTGGGATGACCGCCGTCCGGGTGCCGTGGGACGACCCCGGGCCCGCCATCGATACCGCCAGGAAGCTGCTCGGGCTCTTAGGTACCAAAGATCCCTAACCGGGCGGGAGCGGCGGCCGTAGCCCAGCCGGCGGGAGACGACCTGGGCCGACTCGACCACCAGCGCGGTGGCGCGGCGCATCATCGCGCGCATCCGGGCGCTGTCGCCGACGACGCTGACCGCCGCCATGACCCGGCCGTCCCGGCCCCGGATCGGCGCGCCCACCGACACGATGCCGAGATGGCTGCGCTGCTGGGCCAGCCTGTTCACCGACCGCGGCATCGCCTACCGGCTCGAGCGGGGCTACGGCCGGGCCGCCGTGGCGATGAGCGGCGGCGCTGTCGCTGACGCATGGCGGGCAGGGGCTGGTCACCGAGTACTGGACCGGCCAGGATCGCGTCTTCGCCTGCTTCTGCGGGGCCTGCGGCTGGTCCGGCGATATCGTGCTGGCCGCGCGGGTAGTCGGGCACGAGGCGGCGGAGTAAAGCACGGCCAAACGCGTTACTCGCACAAAGATCGGGGAGTATCCGGGTTACCGGGAGACTTTGGGATACTATAGTTGACAAAAGTCTCCCGGAAGCCCAAACTCTCCCCGGTAATCCCCTCCAGGGCTTGGGTGCGGCGCGGGTAATTCGGTGCGTCGCGGGTAACTTCTGGTGCCTCGAGCGTAACCAGGTGACGTCGAGGGATTCCAGCCCGCGGAAGAAATAGCTGGCGACGCGGACGGGCTGGTACCCGCCGACCGGGCCTGAGCGCTACGTCTTGAAGACATATTTTGCCGCCATGGCGGCGGGGTTCCAGTCGGTGGGGATGGCCTCGGCGGCCGGGGCGGTGACCGTGACCGGGCGGGCCTGGACCACGCAGACGGGCTCGCCTTCGCGGCGGTGCCGGTCCAGGACCCATTCCACGTCGACCGGGTAGCCGTAGTGGCGTTCGACGGCCAGGACCGCGCCGGCCACCGCGGCGATCTGCTCGTCGTCGAGCACCCGCCGGTCGGCCAGGCGGGCCGGCATGGCCGTCTCGACCACCCGGCCGACGGCGTAGTCGAACGCGGACACCACGTTCTTGGCCGCCACCCGATACTTCAGCACCCGGCCGTCGGCCTTGCCGACCTCGATGTGGTCCGGCGTGACCAGCCCCTGGACCACCGCCTCGCCCCAGCCCCAGCTGGTCTCGATGACCATGCGGTCGGTCTTGCCGGTGACCGGGTGGACGGAGAACGCCACTCCGGAGGCCCGGGCGTGGATGAGCTCGATGACGCCGACCGCCATCGGCATGTCGCGATGGTCCAGGCCGGCCCGCAGCCGGTAGGCCACCGCGCGCGCGTTGAACAGGCTGGCCCAGCACTGCCGGACCGCGGCGAGCACCCTGGCCGGGCCGGACACTCCGAGGTAGGTGTCGAAGATCCCGGCGAAGCTGTTCGTGCCGGAGTCCTCGCCGATGGCCGAGCTGCGCACCGCGGTCGGCACGTTGATCTCGAAGCAGCGCGAGCTCAGCTCCTCGTAGGCGTCGCCGATCAGCGCGGCCAGGTCCGCGCCGAGTTCCCGGCGGGCGATCTCGGCCCGCACCGCGGCGGCAGCCGCGTCCACCTCGGCGGGCCCGGCGCCGGCCCGGAGCCGGCCCTGAGCCCGCCGAGCGCGGCGTCGACTACCTCGTCCAGGCCTGCCTGGGCCCAGTGCCGCCGGAACGCCGACACCGTGACGGTGAAACCCTTGGGCAGGCACACGCCGGCCTGGAGCAGTTCGGCCAGGCGGCCCATCTTGGCACCGCAGGAACCGACGGCCTGTTCCGGGGCGACCTCGTCCACCCAGGCAATGGCGTCCGGCATGGGCTGTCAGCCCTGCCCGTTCGGTGTCGGCTTGACGACGGTTACCTCTCCGGTGGTGCCGTTGACCTCCACCTCATCCCCGTCCGAGATGATCATCGTGGCCAGGCCGACCGCGGTCACCGTGGGCACGCCGTACTCGCGGCCGACGATGGCGGCGTGCGACAGCATGCCGCCGCCGTCGCACACGCACGCGGCGATCTTGGCGAACGCCGGGGTCCAGTTCGGCGACGTGGACTCGCACACCAGCACCTCGCCCGGGCTGAGCCGGTGCAGTTCGTCGGCGTTGTGCAGCACGCGGGCGATCCCGCGGCCAGTGCCCTTGGCGCCGGGCACGCCGGTCAGCGTCTTGACCTGGCCGCCGGAGCTGGCCGCCTCCACCGCCCGCAGGAAGTGGCTGTTCAGCCCGAAGATCTCGATCAGGATCGGGTCGTTGACCGATTCCGGGATGGTGCCGACCACCCTGGGCAGGGACGGCCGTCGCTGCAGCCAGTAGTCGAAGTACTGCTTGCGCTGCTCCACCAGGCTGCGCAGCCCGGCGTCGTAGGGCCTGCGACCGCCGGACACGTCCATGATCTCTTCCCAGAACAGGTAGAGCGTGTCGCCGGAGTGGCCGGCCCGACCCGGTCCGCGATGGCCTGGCAGGCCCACCGCATGGGCAGGGAGATGCGCATGTCGATGTAGTAGTTGTGGTCGTCCTGCCACCACGGGAAGTTCGCCGCCCGGCAGGAGGCCAGGCCGCTGTCGAAGAGCTTCTGCTCCTCCAGCGTGAGGCTGGACCTGGCCGCGTCGACGGCCGCCTCGCGCTCCTCCACGGCCGCGTTCCTGGCCGCCTCGAAGTCATGGTCGGTGTCCTTCAGCAGGAACGTCTTGATCATCCCGAGGGCCGGGGTCGGGTCCTCGATCCAGCTCGGCAGCGCGATGTCGCAGGCGCCTTCGGTGCGCCAGCCGTAGACCTGGAGGAAGTCGTCGAACTTGGTCAGCCAGGGGCCGGCCGGGCCGCCGTGGGCGGCGAGTGCGGCCCGGATCCGCCCGGCGTCGTGGGCGGCGAAGGCGGACTCGAGGCCGGCCGCGCGGGCCGCGCTGGTCAGCTTCCCCAGCTCCCGGTCGGCCTCCATGATCTTGGTGTCGTAGCCCTGCAGGAACTTGCCGATCTGCCCCGGATCCAGGCCGAGCTCGGTGCACATGCTGTAGAAGCTGACGTAGTTCGCCAGCAACGGGTACATCACCTGGAAGTGGATCTCGAAGGCGCGCTTGTGGTACCGGCGGGCCTGGATGAGGTTCTCCCTCAGGTCCGCCAGGGACAGGGCGGACAGGTCCACGGCGCGGAAGTAGTCCCAGCTCTCGTCCACCTCCTCGCGCATCTGGCCCCAGATCTCGTCGAAGTTCCGCAGGAACGGCGGCAGGGCGCGGCCGAGCCGCCGGGCGCGCTGGCCGATCTCCCGCACATCGGTCACCGGCAGCGGCGAGCCGTAGGTGTGCGTGCCGCCGAGCCGGCAGGTGATCCCCCGGCCGGACGGCAGCGGCATCTGATCGGCGGCCAGCTGCTGGGCCCAGTTGTAGCCGTCCTCGTTCCAGATCAGCCCCATCGGAGTCAGGCCACGCGGCCAGTGGAAGTCGAGGAACCAGAAGCTCTCCTCGTCCTCCTTGCGGAACGTCTGAACCGGCTCTGCGTACCAGGGCGCATGGGTGTAGCCGGGCTTGAATCCGGGATACCACTCATCGGTGACGAACTCGTCGACGGGAATGACCGTGGCCATTGCGGCTCCTAGGTAGGGCTGATGGGCGTCGCCGGTGTACTGCACGTTACGGGTTGCCCCGGAGGCGGACAATGCTCAGCCAGCAGAAACCCGGCGCCTCACCACGGCCGGACCGGCGGGCAGCGCGTTCGCCGCGGGTCAGCTTGCGGACGTGGCGGGCGGGGTCCCGCTGGCGCGCAAGGCGTTGACTTTAACCAGGAGGCCGAACCAGAACTGCGCCCCCGGAGCGATCGCGGCGATCGTGATGAGGAAGCCGAGCAGGGCGAGGATGACCGCCCAGACCGGGTTGCCGTGGAGGCCGATGATCCCGCGCTGCTCCCACCAGTTGCATTTCGCGTTCGGCCCGGCGCATTCCGCGACGGTACCCCAGCCGATCGGCAGGCCGGCCTGGGCCGCGGCCGTCAGCTGGTCCTCCAGGTTCCCCAGGCAGCTCGGCTGGTCCTGGGGGCAGTTGGCCCCCTTGACCGCCACCGCGCTGACCGCCGAGCGGATGGTGCTGTCGCTGTACAGCGCACGGCCGATGGTGATCGTGTTGATGTTGAGCAACACGACGAGAATCGCTCCCACCACCAGAGTGATGATGGCGACACGCCGCTTGTACCAGCCGGACACCCGGGCCATGTGGTCGTCGTACCAGTTCTCGACCGAGGATCGGAACCGGGTGACGTCGCCGTTGGCGCTCGCGGCCAGGGCCGCCAGCGAGGTACGCAGCGTACTCATCGAATCAGGCAGCTTGCTGATGGAGCCCTGAATGGTATTCATGCCGGTTTGCCCGGCCGCGTCGGGCAGCACCAAGTCCATGACCGCCTCGGCGAAGGACCGGGCCGGGATGTAGGACGGCAGGCTCCTGCGTAGCTTCAGGGTCCCTCCATCCGTGCTTTTCGGCAGCGGAGCATGCTTATTCGTATTGTCTGCGGTCTTCCCTATCATCAGCCGCCGGCTAGAGATCTGGCCTGGCATTCCCTGATTTCCCAGGATGGGACTGCCCAGCAGCGCGCTGGTCGCCGACGACGGCTCAGGCGACTCCTGCTCATCGGAGGTCGAGGCATTTGCGTTCTGGGGCGGGCCGGCGGCAGCAGGCTTCGCGGCGTCGTCCGGCGGAGGGGGCGTGCCGGTTATTAGAGATCGCGCTTTGCCGAAGTCCTTTGTGGCGGTGTCGAGGTTGACGACCGTGTTCTTGTCGTCCACGAGCTCACGCAGGCCGAGGAGCAGGTAAGCGCCGCGCAGTCCGAGGAAACGGGAGATTGCCTCGGTAGCCACTGAGGCAATCGCAGCCGTGACGCCGAAGACGAAGATTATTCCTATGGCTAGGTCAATGATCCCTGAACTCAGCATGCTGCTCCCCTCCGGCCAGGACCACGACGCGCTTACTGCGAGAGCCCGGCTGCCGCTGTATTCCTCATAGACCCAAACCGCGCATCCAGTCAAGGGTCGGCAAAAGCAAAGACGCCGAATCGTAAAGACGCCTGCGGCGCGGCGGGCGCCGACCCGCAATCGAATTCGGACAATCATGGTTAAATGGCCGCTAAATACCCCGGATGCGGGCGTGAGTTACGAGCCGTCAGGCCCTTCCCACAGGCGCTTGGTGGCGATCGCGGCGCCCTCGGCGAGCGCGGCGAACTTGGCCCAGACCACGGTGGGGTGCACCTCGGGGGCGAACGAGGCCCGGGAGGAGAACCCGCAGTCGGCGCTGGCGATCACGTTCTCGCGGCCGACCAGGCTGGCGTACTGGCAGATGCCGTCGGCGATGAGCTCGGGGTGCTCGACGTAGTTGGTCGCGTGCCCGAGCAGCCCGGGCAGCAGGATCTTGCCTTCCGGCAGCTCCAGGTCGGCCCAGATCCGCCATTCATGCTGGTGCCGCGGGTTAGCCACCTCGAAGGAGTAGGCGCCCGCGCTGATCCGCAGCATCACCGGCGCCACCTCGGCCAGCGGGATGTCGTTCAGCCGCGGCCCGTGGTTGAGTCCATAGCAGGTGTGCAGCCTGATCCGTTCGGCCGGGATGCCGCGCAGCGCGTGGTTGAGCACCTCCACGTGCTCCTGCGCCCGGCGGCGGCGCTCGGCCGGGTCGCTGCGCCCGTCGTCGGCCAGGATCTCGATCAGCCACGGGTCGTCCACCTGCAGCAGGAAGCCGGCCTCCACGATCGCGAGGTACTCCTCCCGCATGGCCTCGGCCACCGCGGCCAGGTAGTCCCGTTCGGAGGCGTAGTAGTCGTTGCGGCCGAAGCCGCTGGGGCTGGTCGACGGCAGGAACGCCTCAACCGGGCCCTGCCCATCTCCGGCGAGGCCGGCCAGCGCGGCGCGGAGGTTCGCGATGTCGGTCTGCACCGCGTCCCGGCCGACGTAGGCCACCGGGCCGGTGCAGACCATCACCCGCATCGGCGCCACCGCCGAGGAGTATTTCGACATGTAGGAGTGGTAGTACTCGGGGAAGTCGTCGATCTCCTTCTGCCACGACGGCGGGAGCAGCGTCTCGCCCTCCACCTGGTCGAAGCCGGCCAGCCGCTCCTTGACGTAGGTGAGGAAGGAGACCTTGCCCTGCTCGCCGTCGGTGACCACGTCCAGGCCCGCGGCGGCCTGCTTGCGCACCACGTCGCTCACCGCGTCGCGGACGAGCCCGGTGAAGGCGACCGGGTCCCAGGGCCGGCCGTGTTCCTTCTCGCGCATGACCTCGAGCAGGGCCGGCGGCCGGGCCAGGCTGCCGACGTGGGTGGTCAGGATGCGTTCGCTGCTGCGCTGCATGGCTAATCCTCCCACGTGGGCATGTCGTCCGGCGGGGGGACGTTCACCTCGGTCACCCGGTTGCGGTAGGCGACCAGCGCGGTCCCGCCGCCGCGGCGGATCCGCACCACCACCTCCTCGGTGTTGCACGGCTCGCCGGGGTCGTAGCCGTGGGCCCAGGTGGCGAAGGCGGTGACGGCGACCGCCGACCGGCTCGGCAGCGTCGAGCTCGGCTGCATTTAATGGGACCGAACGAGCGGTGATCAGCATTACCCTACGCGCTGCTGGTTTCCGCCTGCGCGGTGGTGGCGGTGCGGACCGCCTCCGGCTCCGCCGCCGGACGGCTGATCCGGCTGGTAGCCGCGATCTCCAGAGCCTTATCCAGGTAGACGCGATACCCCAGGTCGGGCCGGTAGCCGTGCACCTCGGGCGTGTCCAGGCTGCGCATGAAGGCCAGGATCTCCGGGCTGAACACCTGACCGGGCACCAGCACCGGGTAGCCGGGCGGGTAGGGCGTCACGTAGGTGGTCGAGACCACCTGATCGCCGTTCTCCATCCGCTGCTCGACCTCCCCCGGCTTGAGGTACTCGCAGTAGCTGTCGTTGTAGGACAGGTAGAAGGCGCGACGTACGTCGCCCTCCGGGGTAGGTTCGCCGCCGACGTCCTGGAAGCTGGAGTGGAAGCCACTGAAGTCGGGCAGCGGCGCCGACGGGGCGGTCAGCTTGAGTACCGCGCGCTCGTGCGCGGCCCGTTCGGTCGGGCTCATGTCGCCCAGCTGGGCCTCGAGCTCGCGGGCGATGGTCACGAGCACCTCGATCAGGTAGGCCACCGAGCTGCGGGTGGTGCCGATCGTGGTCATGAACAGCACGGTGTTCCGCGAGGTCTTGTTGATCTGGACGCCGTAGCGGTCCATCAGCTGGCTGCGCTTGAACGCGTCACCGTCGATGCCGGTGGCGCCGATGTAGATGGTGACCCGGGACGGATCCAGCACGAACTCGTCGGCCTCCCACGCCTTGACCATGTTAGGCAGGCCGGAGCGCAGCGGCTGGTCGATGCCCGACTGCCGGTACTCGGCCGGGATCAGGTCCTTGGTCATCAGGCAGCGCATGTACTTGCTCAGCAGCGGGTGATGGTCCACCGCGTCGCGCAGCCGCATCGCGTTCTCGATCTGCTTCTGCACCAGCTCGAACCCCTCCAGGGCGGCCTGCCGACGGCCCAGGTCCAGGGAGGCCAGGATCTGGTAGTTCGGCGAGGTCGAGGTGTGCGTCATGTAAGCCTCGTGGAAGGTCTCCTCGACCTTCTGGGCGAAGTCCTGGTCGGTGATGTGGATCATGGAGCCCTGCCGCAGCGAGGTCAGCGTCTTGTGGGTGGACTGGGTGGAGTACACCCGGACCCGGGCCCGGGCCGGGTCCGGGATCAGCCGCCGGTCCAGCAGCACCTGGTCGGCAGCGGCGTCGATCGCCCCGATCTCCTCGGCCTGGGCGTCGTAGCTCGCCCGGTACTCAGGCAGCCGTAGCTCCTCGATGAGCGTTCGGGCGGCCCGCATGGCGGTGCGCGGCCGGTACACCGGGTGGAACCGGGCGAACGCGAACCACGCCTCGTCCCACAGGAAGACCAGGTCGGGCTTGATGGCCAGGCACTCCTGCATCACCCGCTCGACGTCGTAGACGATCCCGTCGAACGTGCAGTTGGTCAGCAGCAGCATCTTGACCTGGTCCAGCTTGCCCGCCCGGCGAAGCGCCAGCAGCTGGCGCTTGATCTCCTTCAGCGGGACGGCGCCGTACATCGAATACTGGTTCAGCGGGTACGCCTCCAGGTAGGTCACCATGGCGCCGGCCAGCATCAGCCCGTAGTGGTGCGACTGGTGGCAGTTCCGGTCGACCAGGACGATGTCGCCGGGCTGGACCAGGGCCTGGACCACGATCTTGTTGGCGGTCGAGGTGCCGTTGGTAACGAAGAAGGTCTGCCGGGAGCCGAACGTCTTGGCCGCCAGCTGCTGCGCCTCGCGCAGCGGCCCGGTGGGCTCGAGCAGCGAGTCGAGGCCGCCGCAGGTCGCGGAGGTTTCGGCCAGGAAGATGTCCAGGCCGTAGAAGTCCACCATGTCCCTGATCCAGCGCGACTCCACGATCGACTTGCCGTGCGAGATAGGCAGCGCGTGGAACACCCCGGTCGGCCGGTGGCTGTAGTTACGCAGCGCGCTGAAGAACGGCGCGCGGTACCGGGCTCCCACTCCCTCCAGGATGGACAGGTGCAGCTCCAGCGCGCCCTCGCGGGTGTGGAAGATGCGCCGGAAGTGGTGGCTGAGCCGGGCGGCCAGATCCTCGACCCCGATCTCCGTCATCAGGTACAGGTCGAGTTCCGGCCTGATCCTGGCCAGCGCCCGGGCCAGGATCTGGGCGCGCTCATCGGGCGAGTAATCCATCACGTCGTCGGCCACGACCATGTCCGCGAACTGGTGCAGCGACGAGGAGTCGTAGCGGGACCGGTGGGTGAACCGGCGGCGGACCACGCAGGCCTGCAGCTGGAAGTTCAGCCGGGCGGCCATGAGCGCGTCCTCCAGGCTGGGGACCACGACGATCTCGTAGCTGAACGGGTCGTCCGGACGGCGCCAGCGGCGCATCTCCTCGCGCAGCTCACGCTCCTGCTGATCGCTCATGTCCTCGACCAGGAGGACCTCGAAGTAGGGCCGGTCGGTCCGGGCCTGCTCCATCGGATGAGCCACCCGGTCGAAGGCGTCTTCCTCCTCGCTCGTGTCCACGTTCTGGCCGCCGTGGAGGGACTCGGTGGCCAGGGCGTGGTTGATGTCGGTGACCAGGGCCGCGAACCGGTCGTACTTGCCGGCCGTGAACAGCCGCCGGACCTTCTGGAAGCTCTGTATGCCCGGGAACGCCCAGAACCGCTCGATGGGGCCGAGCACGTCGAGCAGGCCGTGGACGGCGTCCCCCAGCTGCTCGACCGGACGTTGCTGGGCGCCGGCCAGCACCAGCTGGATCGCTGATTCTTCCAGGCTAGACCAGGTGTCAGTCCTGACCTGCCACAGGCTGTTGTACGCCGCCGCGTTCGGCACGGTAACCACCTCCGCAATGCTCCTGGGCATCCCTATCTGTCACGATGCTCTCACCGGGTGCTGGTGAACAAGAGCACACGAGGAAAGTTGTCCCGGTTTGCGTTTCCGTTGCGGGAAGCGCAAACCGGGTTCACTCCGTCCGCGTGCATGGCGGGCAGCCGGGATCGGCGGAGTGGGCTGACGTGGCCCGGGCTCGCAGACCGGGCGGCGGGGCGGATCGGGGCTCGCCGGGTGGGAGTGGTGGGGCAGGAGTTATTTGACGTAGGCGATGGGAATGATGGGGGGCGCCTGCGGGAGGGGTTCGGACTTGTACTGGGCGCGGATGCCCTCGATGTAGCGGCGGCAGCGCTCGGTGAGGCCCTCGGAGGTCTGCATGCGGCCCTTGGTGACCAGGATGCCGAGGTCGGCGCCGTGGAACTTGAAGTCGCCGGGGGCGTACACGCGCATGAAGAAGGCCTCATCCTCGGTGGTGATCTCGTGCCAGTCGTTGGTGACGTGCTCGAAGGTGAGCGCGCCGCCGTCGGACAGCCGCCAGGTGCCGGTGCGGGGCGCGGCCAGGATGCGCTCCACGTCGTCGCCGGGATCCTTCATGATCAGCTGCGACCAGACGTCGACGGACGCCAGCGCGCGCCAGCGGTCGTTGATCTCCTCCACGTCCACGGTGTAGTCCACGTCCATGAACTCGAGCAGGTGGAACAGGAACAGCGGCACGTCGGCGTAGGCGCCGGCGGTCACGTTCGTCATCGACGAGGCACCCGATATCCGCGGGTTCAGCTCGCCCAGGTAGACCGCCTCGGAGTCCAGGTCGATGAGCACGTCGACCTCGAAGAACCCCCGGTAGCCCTCCCGGGCGAGCCGGTCGCCCAGCTTGCGGACGTGGCTGATGGCGATGGTGCGGTCGGCCTCCGATAGCGCCTCGGGGAACACGTCGTTGCCGCACCAGCCGCCCTTGTACGGGGTGAGCTCGGGGTAGCCGGTCAGGTCGGTCATGAACGGGCCGACGATGGTGCCGTGCCTGGTGATGCACGCCTCCACCGCCGCGGCCTGGTTGTTGATACGCTTCATCACCTTGAGCTGCTGGTCGTCGATGTCCGCGGCGCAGGCATCCCAGGCCCGTTCGGACTTGATGAAGAACGTCGTCTTGCCCGAATCGCCGTACGGCGTCTGCACGACCAGGTCGTCACCCAAGCCGGCGCGGGCCGCCAGGATCTGCAGCGCGGCGTAGCTGTCCGCGTGGCCGAGCACGTTCGGCACTGAGGGGGCGCCCGCCTCGTTACCCAGCTGGGTGGTGACGATCTTGGAGTCCAGCCGGCGGCGCAGCGAATCCGGCGGCAGGATCAGCATGTAGCCCTGCTCCCGGCAGATCTCCTCCGTCTCGGAGTCGAAGAACACCATGGCGACCATCGGCGTGCCGCCGCGCCGGCGCAGGTACTCCCGGACCTCGGGGTCGCGCAGCAGGTAGTTGTTGATCTGCTCGCTCGACTCGAACTCGACGTACGGGCGGTTCTCCGGGGTGAACACCCGGGGATGCTGGCCGTCCCAGGAGTCGTAGTAGGCGATGTACTGGAAGTTGCGCACCCACCGGTCGATGCCGAGCAGGTTGAACGCGGTCGGGCCGATGAAGTAGATCGGCTCGGAGTTGGTCCGGAAGAACGTGCGGATCTCGGCGATGCCGTCGAGCTGGCGGCGCGATCCGGCGGAGCTCGCTGAACCTGGCATACCGCCAGGTTAGAGTGCCACCAGCCTGCCGTCGAGGCTCAGACCACAGTAGGCCGGGCCGGCGGGACCGTGTCGCCGCGCCGGCTCAGGCCGGAGACCACGCCGGCCAGCCGGCGCCCGCCGGGCCCCCGGGGCTCGCGGCCGGCCAGGAACCCGCCGACGGCGTCGAAGGCGCGCAGGGTGTCCTCGAGGTGGGCCGGGTTCTGCGCGCCCGGCCAGCTGGAGAACTTCACGCAGACCGTGTTGGTGCGCCGGCTGACGTGCAGCATCTGGCCGTGGATGCCCAGGCCGAGCAGCACGTCGCCGTAGTCGCCCGGGCGGAACCAGAACTGGTGCCGGTACCAGCCGCCGGGAAGCGCCCACTCGGCGGGCGAGGCGGCGAACACGCTCCGCGCGTCGGCGTCGACGGCCCAGGCCCGGCGGAGCCACTGCGGCGGCACCACCCGGCGGGTCCCGCCGGCCCCGTCCGGGATGAGCCCGCCGTCCAGCAGCATCTGGCCGAACCGGGCCACGTCGCGGGCGGTGGCGCAGAGTCCTCCGTCGTGGACGGCCGTGCCCAGGCCGTCGTGCAGCAGGAGAGCGTCGCGCCCGGCCCCCATCGGCGCCCAGATCAGCTCGGAGATGAGCCCGGCCATGGGCCGGCCGGCCGCGCGCTCGCACACCCAGCCGAGCACGTCCGATTCTGCCGAGCGGTACAGGAACCTCTCCCCGTGCGGCGCCTCGGCGGGCAGCGTGGCCAGGAACTGGTACAGGCCGCGGGACTCACCCTGGCCGTCGCCGGGCCCTGTCGATTCCCGGCAGCCGACCCACTCGTCCAGGCGCCTGATGTCCGATTGCGGGTTGGCGTACTCCTCCAGGAACCTGACCCCGCTGCGCATGTCGTAGACCTGCCGGACCAGCGCGCCGGCGTAGCCGCTGACGGCCAGTTCGGGCACGTAGCTGGTGACCTCGCGGTCGGGGTCGAGCAGGCCGCGGTCGATCAGGACGGCGGCCACGCAGCCCACCACGGACTTGGACACCGACATCAGCGCGTGCGGCTGGTCCGGGGCGCCCAGCGGACCGTACCACTCGGTGACGAGCTCGCCGTCCTGCAGCACCAGGTAGGCGTCGGTGAAGGTGTCCGACATCACGTCGGCCACGGTGCCGGCCGACTGGTCCGCGCGGGTCACCGGGAGGGCGAGCAGGCTGTCCCCGTCGGCGGCGGAGTCCGGCAGGGGGCGGGCCGGGCCGTGGCCGCGGGACACCCGGTAGGTGGGCAGGATGTCGTCGACGTGCCAGAACGCCCAGCGGTTGACGGGCGGGTCCTGCCAGTTGCGCGCCGTGACCGGCACGCCATGGACCTCTGGACCCGGCTCCGGCGGCATAGCCGCATCATATTTGACCGGCCGCGGTGCCGGGTTGGGTTAGTGTTGCGGTTCATGACCCTCATGACCGGCTTCCCCCCGGCCCCGGAATCGCAGGTCACCCTGGATAACTGGCAGGATCCGCCGTTCAACCGGTGGGCCTTCAGGCACATGCGCGAGCTCATCCCCAGCCAGCCGATCGCCGCCGGAGCCGGCGGCGCCGCGCCGCTGCCCGCCGCGCCCGGGCCGCTGCCCGACCCGCCGGTCTGGCGGCTCGACGGCAGCACGGCGACCGCGGCCGAGGTGTTCGCCGGAACCTACACCGACGCGCTGGTCGTGCTGCACGACGGGCGGCTGGTGGCGGAACGGTACGAGGCCGGGCATGACCGCCGCGACCCCGCACCTGCTCATGTCGGTGTCGAAGTCGCTGGTCGGCTGCGTGACCGGGGCGCTGGCCGACCGGGGGCTGCTCGATCCGGACGCGCCGGTGACGGCCTACGTGCCGGAGGCCGGGTCCTCGGGCTATGCCGGCGCCACCATCCGCAACCTGCTCGACATGCGGACCGGGGTCGCGTTCCGCGAGACCTATACCGCGCTGGACGCCGAAGTCCGCGTGATGGAACGTTCCATGGGCTGGCGTCCGGCCCGGCCCGGCGACCCGCAGGGCGCCTACCCGTACCTGCTCACGCTGGGCCGGGCCGGCCCGCACGGCGGCGAGTTCAGCTACCGTTCGGCGGACAGCGACATGCTCGGCTGGGCGTGCGAGCGGGCCAGCGGTACCCGGATGGCCGACCTCATCTCCACCCTGGTCTGGCAGCCGATAGGGGCCGAACGGGCTGGGGAGATCAGCTGCGATCCGCTCGGCACCGCCATTCACGACGGCGGCGTCTCCGCGACGGCGCGCGACCTGGCCAGGTTCGGGCAGATGCTGGTCGACGACGGCGTGGCCCAGGGCTATCCGGTGGTGCCGCGGGCCTGGCTGGCCGCCACCCGCGCGCCCGAGCCCGGCGTCCGCGAGGCCTTCGCCGCCACCGACAACGAGGTCGTCCTGCCGGGCGGCTGGTACCGGAACCAGTTCTGGGTCATCCCGGGGCCCGCCGAGCCGGTGCTGGTCTGCCTCGGCATCCACGGCCAGCTGGTCTACGCCGACCGCGCGGCGCGGACCGTGGTAGTCAAGCTGTCGTCCTGGCCGGATCCGCAGAACACCGCCTACCTGCTGGACACGCTGCGCGCGTGCGCCGCGCTGACGGCCGAGCTGCAGGTGCCGGTCTAGCGCCGGTGCTCTCTCCCGGCCCAGCCCAGGTGGCGATGCCGTTGTCGCGGACGTAGAAGGCGCGTACCGGCGGGGCGCCGTCGGGCGGCACAGCGTCCTCACCGCCCACCTCCACCCAGCGGGGCGGTTCGGGCGCAGCGTAGGTGAGCGCGTTGCCGATCAGGTTGATCAGCACTTCCTCCAGCCGGATGCGGTCGCCGGAGACGACGCCCAGCCGCATGGGCAGGCGTAGCTGCACGCCGGCCTCGGCGAAGCCCACGGCGAGCATCTCCTCGATCTCGTCGAGTACCTCGTCCAGCGATACCAGCGTCATCTGCGAGTCAGCCTGGCCGAGCCAGGAGTATTCCAGCAGCGTCGAGACGATAGGCCACCACCCGGTCATAGCCGGCGAAAGCCCGCATCTGCTGGACGGCAGCCTGGCAGAGTTCCGTCACCGTCCGCGTGCCCTCCAGCCGGAGCAAGGCGCGGCGCACCCCCGGATAGAACGAAGAGAACCGGAACGGCTCGTCGCCCGACGGCTCGAACTCGCAGATCACCAGGCCGTCACCTCGGTGCACGCTGACCTCGAGCTGGTAGGCCGCCGCGCCCTCCTCCAGCCGCACCGGCACTATCGCGGCCACCCGGTCATCGTCTGAGGCCTCCGCGCCGAGCTGCCGCGCCTGTTCGGCACCGAGGATGGCCGCCACCGGCAGGCCGAGCAGCGCCTCTGGCGGCACCCCCAGCACCGCGGCGGTATTCGAGCTGGCTACCGCGACCGTCAGGTCCGGTTCGGCCAGCGCGAGCAGCGCACCGTGGGATTGCACCGAGCCCAGCAAATGGATCGGCTCGCGCGCGCACTCGGTGAGGTCGAAGACGGTATCGGTGGCATGTTCGGCGGCCACCTCACGCGCCGACAGCCTGTACTGCTCTTCTTCCGTCATGCCGCCTCCCGCACCGCCACTCTCCCTCAGCCCAAAGCGCGCAGACGTTCCCAGGCCCAGGTTAGTCCAGCTGATGCCGAACGTGAACGTGCCGGTTACGCTGGTGCGATGACGCAGGGACCACGGCAGGGGGTCCTCTGGGCGCAGCTACGGGAGTCCACCAGGGCCGCGCACGCGCGGGCCGAGGCGAGCCTGGCGCCGCTGGCGCAGCCGGACAGCCGCACCCCGGTACGCGGAGCTGCTGTGCGTGCTGTGGGGCTTCCAGGCGCCGCTGGAACGGCTGCTTGGCCGCCAGAAGCTGCCGTCGGCAGTCGGCTGGCCGACCCGGCAGCGGCTGGGTGCGCTGGCCGCGGACGTGGCCGATCTGGGCGTGGCTGGCCCGTCGCTGCCCGAGGCTACCGGGCTGCCCGTGCTGGCCGGTCCCGGCGAGGGGTGGGGAACGCTGTACGTCACCAAGCGGGCGACGCTGGGTGGCCGGGTGCTGCGGCGGCGCATCGAGGCCCGCCTCGGCCCGGTGCCGGCCAGGTTCCTCGACGGGCGCGGCGATCGCACCCAGCGGATGTGGCGCGACCTTGGCAGGCTGGCCGACCGTTACGTCACCAGGCACGACCGGCAGTTCGCCCGGCAGGCCGCGCTCCAGGCCTTCGCCGTCTTCAGCACCTGGGCCGGGAGCAGGGAGCAGGGAGTCCTGCCGGTCGATCGTCGCTGATGAGCCGCAGGACCTGCAGGAAAACGAGTTGACCCGATTTGGGCATTAAGTCATCGTTGTACCAGAACGGGCCATAGGGCAGGTGCACGGGTGCGGCGTTTCCCCCGTAGACGCCTGCCTCATAGGAGCGGGGTGCCGCGCCCTGTCACCGGCACCCCGCTCCTCCCGTAAGCCGCCGCCCGCTTCACAGCGCGCGCAGCCGGGCCAGCGCGCGGGCGCGCTGCGCCCAGGCGACGAACAGGTGGTCGTGGGCCAGCCCGGCGATAACGTTGCAGCCGATCCCGGCGTCGGCCAGGGTCCGGCTGAACAACGCGGTCAAGCCGACGTCGGTGAGCGCGGAGTCCACGCGTAGCGTGATCCTGGCCGCGACATAGTCGTAGGCCAGCCCGGCCCGGTCGGCGTCGGCCCTGGTCAGGATCAGGGTGGTGCCCTCGTCTTCGCGGATGACCGCGAACGGTGAGACGCCGAACGGCGCCTCGCCGACGGCGAAGCCATACGGTTCGGCCGAGAGGTCGGGCCGGATGTCCCGCCAGCGAGGCGAGGCGGGAGCGGGATCGCCCAGGTCATTCGGGATAAAGATCCTCCGGCTCGGGGACCAGCCATTTTTCCATGAACAGCAATTCGTCCGGCCGGTAGCCCCGCCGCGCGTAGAAGCCGGCCACGGAGGCGTGGTCCGGCTCGATGAGCAGGTCGACCTTGGGGCAGCCGACCGCGTGCAGGCGGCGCTCCAGCTCGGCGAGCAGGGCCGAGGCGATGCCGCGGCCGCGACGGTCCGGCCGGGTGGCCAGGCGGTGGACCCAGCCGCGGGTCCAGTCGTAGCTGCCGAACACGGTCCCGGTGAGCTCTCCGGCCTCCTCGTCGACCAGCACCAGGTCGCGGGATCCGGCCGAGGCCAGCTCGCGTTCCACCAGGTCCGGGTGGAAGCGCAGGCCCGCCGACCGCCACAGGCCGGTCAGCCCCGCCGCGTCATCGATGGTCGCCGACCTGATCATTGGTAGTCAGGGGCCGCGGTGCTGCAAGCGGCCCGTTTCCCCATCCCCCTTTCAATCCGTAGGTGCGGTTTGCGCCCGTCCAAAGAGGCTTTCGACACTCCGCTCAGCCTGCCGCCTCAGAGACGAACCGGGGCCTGCTACCGGGCACTCCGGTGCCTACCCGGACGGGACTTCCACCCGCAGGCCTAGACCAGCTTCCAGGACGCACTGTGGTGTCACTCTAGCGGTAGTTTGTTAATTACGGATGTAGAGGTGCAGGCCGCAGCCTGCCGCGACCGAGTTGATCAGGGCTTGCAGGTGCGGCGGCGGGGGCGCCTTCGACCATGCGGTCCACCAGCGCGGCAGCACGATCCAGGGGGAAAGCCAGGCACGTACCGCCCGCAGCGCCCGCGGCCAGGACGGTGCCGGCGGCGGGACGGCGGCGCGCGGCCGCCCTCTCTCCGCGGCCGGGCTCCGGCCGCGGTGGCGCAGTCTCCTGCGGCGGGTGATCAGCGAACCAGGCGGCCCAGCAGAAGCAGAACGCGCAGTTGACCAGTACCTGGTGGCGGCGGATCGCGACATCGGATCGGACCTGGAAGTCGGCCCAGCCCAGCTCGTCCTTGACCTGCGTGCAGCTTTGCCCGATCCAGTTCCGGATCGCGTAGATCCGCACGATCTCGGCCAGGTCCGCCGCCGGGTGGACGCTTTCGGCCTGGCGCGGGCCGCCCGGCCGCGGCAGGTTGGTGACCAGGTACCAGGTGGCCTTGCCCGGCAAGGTGCCCGGGTCGGCGGTGGCCGCCACTAGGCGCCGGGCGCCGTCCGGTCCCCACCAGCCCAGGGTCGCGTCGGCGGCCCACCAGGTCTCGGCGTGCCCGTCGCGGAACGTGCGCACCACCGGCCGCCAGTCCCCGGGATCCTCCGGGCCGCCCCAGGCCAGCGCGCGGGCCGCGTCCACCGGGGTGTGCCGTCTGCGCCGTAGGCCCAGGTCCCGCGGCGCGGCTTGAGGGCCATCACGAACGGCAGCCCGGCCTCCGCGAGCTCGCCGCGGAACCCGTCCTGGTCCCCGTAAGCGCTGTCCGCGGCCACCGCGCGGAACACGAAGCCCGCCGCCCGGGCCTTGATCGCGAGATCCGCGCCGATCGCCAGCTTGGTCCGGAACGCCGGATCGTTCTTCCCCTTCGCGAAGTGCCTAGCCGGGGTATACGGCACCGCATGCACCGGATAGCAGACCCGCTCATCGGCCCGCACCGTGGTGACGGTGACCACCCCGTTGTCCGTCTTGCCGTACCGGCCCAGATACTGCCGGCCCACATGCGCGGTCTTGGTGCCGTCCTTGCGGTCCCCGCTGTCGTCGATCACCAGCACTCCCGGATCATGCGGCGCGGTCGCCGGGTCCGCCAGCAGCAGTTCCAGCCGGCGGGCGTTAACCCTCTCTGGATCCCACCGGGATTCAGAGAGGAAGAACTGCAGCCGCTGCACCGACCGGTGCTGCGCCCCGGTCACCGGCTCGGCCCCGGCCAGCGCCGTCAGCGTCTTGTTCCGGTCCCGCGGCGCCAGCAGCCCGGCCAGGTACTCCCGGAACCCCCGCCGCTGCGCCAAAGAACCGAACAGGTCATCGAACCGGGCCGCATACCCCTCCAGCGGGCCCGGCGCTGCAGGACACCGGAGACGTCCAGTCATCACACACCCCCTGGCATGTCACGCCACTACTCTCCGGCATACCGCGAACATGTTCCAGGGTCAACAAACTACCGATAGGCCGGTGCCGGGCTGGGGAAATTGACGGCCAAGGACCAATGTCCCGAACGGAGTAGGTTCGTGCCCTGAATCCACGGCAGCCAGCCCCGGTGAGCTTAGCCTGGGCCGCGACGCGGCTTGCCCTGGCGGTTAGAGAACAGCTCATCGAGCTTATCCAGCAGTTCGCGCAGCGTGTACCGGGTGGTGACGGTCTCACCGTCCGGCTCGGGGATGCGGGCCTGCCAGGTGCCGAACCCGCCGTCCCCGATAACCACCTCGGGATGCGCGGCGCGGAACGCCAGCAGCCGTGACACCTGATCCGGCTCGCCGGTAACCAGCCGTAGCGCCCGGCAGCTGTTCACCGGTCCTCCTCCCGTGCCCTGATCAGGTTCCTGGGCTTGTCCTCGCGGAACCTCACAGCTGACTGCCTGGACCAGCGCTGAATTCCGACATAGCTTCCATGGCGGATGTCTCCTCACCATCGCATACCAAGCTGATCAACTCAGTTCACCGGTAGCGGACGGTCGTGCGATAGTGACACTTGGGAGCACGAGCGAGCATCCCGGAGTACGTATTTGCTCCCCGAGGCGATGGCAATGCGAAGGTATGCGCGATGACCCGGGTGGTTAGCGGCACGCTCCGCGAATGGCGGCGGTCCCGCGGGTGGGACGTGCCGGAACTGGCACGTCAGCTCCGCCACGCTGCCCGTGGCCAGGTTGCCGCCCATGATGGCCTCGTCCGGATGATCTACGCGTGGGAACGCGGTGACCACGAGGTCTCCGAACGGTACGAGCTGCTATTGCGGTCGCTGGGCTTTGACCCCGATCACGCGACCCGCTCTGACGATGCGGCACCCAGCGGGGCACTTCTCGAGGGGCGTGGCGCGGTGTCACGTTTCCGCCTGGAGGCGCTTTCCGCCGGGCAGCTCGAAGAGCTAATCGGCCTGCTTGACGATCAGTGGCACGCGCTGGTGCGGACCGATAACCTCCTCGGGCCGCGCCACGCTCTGCGCGGAGTGCGTGACCAGCTCGGCGTGATCGATGCCCTGCTCCGTGGCGTCCGGCCGCCAGCCCGGCACTGGATCCTGCAGCTCGGCGCGAAATACGCCGAATCAGCTGCGTGGCTGCACGAGGACTCCGGGGACATGCACGGCGCCCGCTACTGGACCGGGCGGTCCATGGAATGGGCGCTGGAAGCCGACGACCGGCGGATGATGTCGTGGGTCCTGTTCCGCCGCGGCGAGCACGCCGCCGCTGACGGGGACTCCGCCGCGGTCGCTGGCCTGGCCGCCGCGGCACGCCGCGAAGGGAGAGAACTTCCGGCTCCGATGCTGGCTGCCATCCTCCAGCAGGAGGCCTGCGCTTATGCCCTTGAGGGTGACGAAGCCGCCTGCCAAGCCGCCTTGGACCAAGCTCACGAGCGGGCGGCCTCGCCAGATGATCCCGGCGACGCATCGAACGGACACGGCTCGTTTTGCACGCCCGCCTACGTGGAGATGCAACGCGGCCGGTGCTGGCTGCGGCTCAGACAGCCGACGAAAGCGCGGGCCGCTCTAGAGAGCGCGATGCGATCTTTGCCGCCCGTGTACCGACGAGATCGCGGTGTCGCTCTCAGCGCCCTGGCCGCCGCATTTGCCGCTACTGGTGAGCCCGCCGAGGCGGCGGTCGCGGCGACGCAGGCCCTCTGTGTGGCGCGTGACGCCGGATCAGAAAGAATCGTCAGCATGGTGATCCCGGTCGGAACCGCGCTTTGGCGGTACCGCGGCATCGAAGTGGTCGCCCGGCTCCATGAGGCCCTCGCCGAAATTGTCGGCGCCTGATGGCCTCAGCTGCTGAAATCGCCGCCATGCGGCGCGCCATCGCCCTGTCCGCCGCTGGGCTCGGCACGACGAGCCCGAATCCGCCAGTCGGCTGCGTCCTGATCGATCCCCGGGGCCGGATCGTGGGTGAGGGATACCACGAGCGCAAAGGCGAAGCACACGCCGAAACCCTAGCCCTCGCCGCGGCCGGGCCGCTCGCGGCTGGCGCGACCGCTGTCGTCACCCTGGAGCCCTGCAACCACCAGGGCCGTACCCCGCCATGCAGGCAGGTCCTCATCGACGCCGACGTCCGGCGGGCGGTCATCGCCATCCTCGACCCCACTTCACGCGGCGAGGGCGGCGTCGTGGAACTCCGCCGGGCCGGCGTCGACGTGGAACCGGGGTGCTGGTCGGCGAGGCGCGGACTGTCCTTGGGGACTGGCTCGTCGGCCTCCGGAACCGCCGACCCGTTATCACCTGGCCGTACCTGATCACCAGTCAGGGAATCGAGGCGCTGCCCGCAGATACCAGCGAGGCGCGGTTGCTGCGCCTTAACGCTGATGCGGTGCTCGGGGCGGACGGCATGGTCCGGGAGGCCGTCCCAGACAGCCACGGGAAAGGTGTCCTCAGCCTGAAGTTCCAGACATCCGGCTCCAGTGCTGCAGGGGCTGCCAGAGCCCTGTACGACGGCGGAATCCGCCGATTGCTCCTGGACGGCGGCCCCGACGCGGCCAGGCCGTTCCTCGATTCCGGCCTAGTGGATCGCGTGGTGGTCTACCTGCCGCATGGGACAGCTTCGAAGCGGCCGACCGCGGAGCTGCCATGGCCGCTGCTGCCGTTCGGATTCGTGATCACGTGCGCGGTCAGGACAGATGGCTTCGTCCGGATCGACGGCCAGCCGGACACGCTACGCTAGCGTGCCGTGCCAGCGTGTGATGCCCCGCGAGCCGGGTGCCCAAAGCCGGAGCATGCACCATCGGTGAAAGCCGCTATGGCTGACGCTGACTCGCCG
>CAVUUF010000013.1:0-187380 GCA_963744575.1 uncultured Actinomycetota bacterium
CTGGGACAGCCTCCATCAGCGGTAACCGAAGCCGTTCATCCGCAACAGTCAGAACCGGATCGCAACACGAAGGAGAAACACGAGTGAAAACCGACCTCAACGGACGGACCGCTGTCATCACGGGGGGAGCACGCGGGATTGGGCTGACCGTAGCCCGGTCACTGGCGGCGGACGGCGCGAAGATCGCCCTGCTTGATTTGCTCGACAACGTCGCGGACGCTGCGAAGCAGATTGCTGACGAGTGCGGCGTAGAGTCACTGGGTCAACAACTCGACGTCACCGACCGGGACGCGACCATCGCCGCCTTCAATGCGGTCGATAGGCGGCTCGGCGTTCCGCAGGTGCTTGTGACCGCAGCGGGCATTGAGATAAACAATGATTCGGTAAACGTAACGGCCGACGAATGGCGCAAAGTCATCGACGTGAACTTGACCGGAACTTTTTTCGCAGCTCAGGCATTCGGCAGCGCGCTACTCCAGGCTGGCCTGGCCGGAAGCGCCATCCTAATCTCGTCAATGTCGGGGTTCATCGTGAACGTACCTCAATGGGCAGCGTCATATAATGCATCGAAGGCAGCGGTCGTCCACCTCGGAAAGTCCCTAGCGGTGGAGTGGGCGCCGGCGGGCATCAGAGTGAACTCGATCGCTCCCGGGTACGTTCTCTCCGACCTGACGGAACGCATCATCGATCAGCAGCCGTCGCTCCGCGACGAGTGGATCGCCCGCATTCCTCAAGGACGCATTGCCACACCGGCTGACCTCTCGGGACTGGTTAGCTTCCTTGCTTCAGACGTATCTAGCTATCTCACTGCACAAACAATCGTCATTGATGGCGGCTATACAGCAGTCTAAACCTCGATCCACCGGCCGAATTCAGGCAAACCCACCCAAACCATGATCACGACCGGGCTGTATCCGAACCGGAACGTACGTCAGCGACGCCGCACGACCCCCACTAACAACGAGTACCACCGCGCCGCGTAAGCGACTCACCGAAACCCTCAGGTCATACCGGTCGCGACATTTTTGGAGCGGTACAGGTTCGCCGGCCGGGACTTCGAGGAGCTGCTCACGCGCGGCTGCCGGCTGCAGGTCATCCGCCCGGACCGCCACGCCGAGCCACCCCGGCACGGCCCGATCGGCTGGATCCGCCAGTGGATCGAATCGGTCACAAAGTACGGCCATTCCGGGCCGTCGGCCCGCGTGCGGCCGACCCTTGTGGACCTTCAGCGCATCGCCGTGGTCTCTGACATGCCTGGCCCCACGGGCACGGCGATATGCGGCGGCGCTGGCACTCCAGCCCGCGACCGCGGCCAGGCGGTGCCCAGCGGACTTCCCGTTCGGCCGGAGCTGATCCCGGCACCGCTGCCGGGGACACTCCGCTACTGCATGTGCAACTGCACCAGATTCCTAGCGTGCCTTTCCCGGCGCCGCACGGGCATATCAGCTCGCGAGTCCGGATTACCAGTATGTTTCACGCTGCGTGACAACATCGGCAGGGCCTCTCTGGACCCGGCTCCGGCGAAGGCATAGACCAGCTATGTAGAGGTATAGACCAATCAGGCGGTACCGACCCCGTGTACGGCCAAACGTGACAAGCCGCAGACGACTAGGTCCGAACTCACGAGCAAACGTGGAGCAAACATGGCCCCGAAACGGCTGTCTCGGGACCATTCAAAACTAGCATAATGCCAGGTCAGAACGGGTGCGCCGCCAGGGACTCGAACCCCGAACCCGCGGATTAAGAGTCCGCTGCTCTGCCAGTTGAGCTAGCGGCGCATTCAGAACGCTGTGATCGTAGCAGCAATCGGCCGCCCATTGCCAATCGCGCCGCGCCGCCCGCCGGGCTCGAGGGAAAGGTGTGAGTCACCTAGGACGTTCGGAAGAAAAGATCGAAACAGCCATTATGCCGAACGGCCTATGGTACCCGTGGTACCCGAAGACCGCGTGCTGCTCTACCTGCGGCTGACCGCCATGTTCATCGCCTGGGTGCACAAGCGCAGCAGCTGGTACGCGCTGGGCTTCGCTGCCGCCGCGGCCGCCGTCGGCGGCGTGCTGCCGCAGGCCTTCTTTACCAACAACGTAGCCACCCTGCGGCTGATCGCGCTGGTGGCGGACCGGCCATGGCAGGCCACGGTCACCCGGCCACCGAGTAGCCGGCGCGGGTCCAAGAGGCCGTCCGGATACTGCATGCTGGATTCATGCTCTCATCCTCGGCGCCTGAGCTGCCGCCTCCCCGCGAGCCCGGCGGGCCGTACCGGGTCTGCCTGGTCTGCCTGGGAAACATCTGCCGGTCGCCGATGGCCGAGACCGTGCTGCGCGCCGAACTGGCCCGGGCCGGACTCGACGGCACGGTCGTCGTGGACAGCGCGGGCACCGGGGACTGGCACGTTGGCGACCGGATGGATCCGGGCGCCCGGGCCGCGCTGGCCCGCCTCGGTTATGACGGCTCAGCCCACCGGGCCCGGCAGTTCGACGCCTCGTGGCTGGCCCGGTATGACCTGGTCCTCGCCATGGACGCGCGGAACCTGGCCGACCTGCGGCGGATGGCACCGGCCGGGGAGCACGAACGGATCAGGCTGTTCGGCGAGGTGGGCGGCCTGCGGAGCGACACCGCCGGAGCCCGCGGCGGCGACATCCCCGATCCCTGGGGCGGCGGCCCGGATGAGTTCGGCTATGTACTCGACCTGCTCGGCGCGGCCGCGCCGGTCATCGCCGGCCGGCTGGCCCGGCTGCTCCAGCCGCGGTGACGTTCACCGGGGCGGCGCGCCGGATCGCCCGGCAGACCGGCCTGCCCGTCCGCGAGGCCCGCGTGGCCGGCGCCCAGCACGGCTACCAGCACCTCATGCTCACCCTGGCCGGCGGGCGCCGCGCGTTCGCCAAGGTGGCGGGCGAGTCCGCCCCGGCCGAGACATCGACCGCGTTCGCGGCCGAGGCTAGCGGCCTGCGCTGGCTGGCCGAGGCGGACGCGGTCCCGGTACCCGAAGTGCTGGCCGTAACCGAGACCGCGCTGGTCATCTCGATGATCCCGGCGGGGCGCGCCACCCCGTCGGCCGCGTTCCGGTTCGGCACCGAGCTCGCCCGGCTGCACGCTGCCGGGGCCGAGGCGTTCGGCGCCCCGTGGCGGGGGTTCATCGCCAGCCTGCCGCTCGACAACATGCCCGCGCCTTCGGGCTGGGCGCAGTGGTATGCCACCCGCAGGCTGCAGCCCTACCTGCGGATGGCGGTGGATTCCGGCGGGCTGCGCCCGGAGGACGGGCACCTGGTCGAGGCGGTGCTGGGCCGGATCGAGTCGCTGGCCGGCCCAGCCGAGCCGCCGAGCCGCATCCACGGCGACTGCTGGGCCGGGAACGTGCTCTGGTCAGGCGACCGTGGCTGGCTCATCGACCCGGCCGCCCACGGCGGGCACCGCGAGACCGACCTGGCCATGCTGGCCCTGTTCGGCGCGCCGAGCCTGGACCGGATCCTGGCCGGCTACAACGACGCTGCGCCGCTGGCGGCGGGCTGGCGGTCCAGGATCCCGCTGCACCAGCTGCACCCGCTGCTGGTGCACGCGTGCCTGTTCGGCGCGTCCTATCGGGAAGAGGTCCGCGCGGCGGCCCGGTCCGCCCTGTCCGCCTAGACTTCCGTCGGCGCCTGAGCCTCGGTCAGGTCGGGGTCGTCGTCCGCGGCCATGCCGCCCTGCGCCTCGGGGGCGAGCGGCAGCGCGATCCGGAACGTGGCGCCCTGGCCCGGCGTGGTCCGCACCGAGGCGACGCCGCCGTGCGCGATGACCAGCGCCCGCACGATCGCGAGGCCGAGCCCGCTGCCGCCGGTGGCCCGCGTCCTGGCCTGATCCGCGCGGTAGAACCGCTCGAACACGCGATGAGCCTGCTCCGGGGTCATGCCCGGCCCGTGGTCGGTCACGTCCAGCGTCACGGCCGGGGGCGAATCGGGCACCCTCGGGTCGAGCGCGCCTGATCCGATCACCACCTCGATCGCCGACCCGTCCGGCGTGTGGGTGAGCGCGTTGCTCATCAGGTTCCCGATAACCTGGCGCAGCCGCGGTTCGTCGCCGGTGACAAGGAACGCGGCACCGGGCTGGACCGACAGGTCGATGGTCCTGGCCGGGGCGAGCAGCCTGGCGTCGTGCACCGCGTCGGCCGCCAGCGAGAGCAGGTCGATGGGCTGCCTGGCCAGCGGCCGCTGCTGGTCGAGCCGGGCCAGCAGCAGCAGGTCCTCGACGAGCAGCCCCATCCGGGCCGCTTCCTTCTCCACCCGCTGCATGATGCGGTCCAGGTCGTCGGGTGTGAGCCCGCCGCCGGCCGGCGCTTCGTCCTTGTCCCAGTGCGCGACCAGCCCGCCGCGCTGGCGGTAGTACTCGGCGAAGCCGCGGATGGCCGTCAGCGGCGTGCGCAGCTCATGGCTGGCGTCGGCGATGAAGCGCCGCATCCGCTCCTCGGACTGGTGCGCCGCCGCCTCGGACTGCTCCCGGGCGTGGAACGCGGCCTCGATCTGGCTCAGCATGGTGTTCAGCGACCGGCCGAGGCTGCCGATCTCGGTGCGCGGATCACGCTCGGGCACGCGCCGGTTCAGGTGCCCTTCGGCGATCTCCCCGGCGGTCTCCTCGATGTCGACCAGCGGCCGCAGGTTCGCCTGCACCACGCCGTACCCCACCGCGGCCAGCACGCACACGATCGCCACGCTGACGATCACGTCCACCCAGATCAGCCGCTGGAGCGTACTGTAGACGCTGGTCACGTCGGTGGCGACGATGATGGTGCCGGAGCTCTGCGCGCCGGTCTGGAGGTTGGTGACCGGCACCGAGAGAGCCATGACACGCCACCGCTCGCCGCCGGACTGCGCCTGCACGGTGGTCGGCACCTGGGGATGGTTCGCCAGCCAGCTGGCGGCGCCAGACAGGTCGGGGAGCCACGCCGCGCCCTGGGCGGCCTGGTAGCCGAAGTAGACGCCGGGCTGCGGCGTCCAGACCGCTTGGAGTTGGCCGCTCGAGGTGAGCCAGTAGATGTCGAGGCCGCTGTTGGCCCGGCACTGGGGCATGTTACTGAGATAACCCTCGACGCACGACACGACGGACTGCGTGCTGAGCGCGCTCTGCAGCTCGCTGTCGAACGGCCCGAGCAGGTACCCGCGCAAGATGAAGATGCCGGCGCTGCCTATGGCGACCAGCGCCGCGATCACCAGGGCTAGCAGCGACGCGATCAGCTTGGTCCGCAGCGGGGTCCGGTCGGACAGCCGCTGCAGCGCCCGCCAGGGCCGCGCCGCCCAGCGGCCGCCCCGGCCGTCCGCTTCCGCTTCCGCCGTCGTCATACCGGAAACCCAGAACTCAAGAAGAAGGCAGCCGCAGCACGTATCCCACGCCGCGCAGGGTGTGGATCAGCCGGGGCTCCTTGGTGTCCACCTTGCGCCGCAGCACGGACACGTACGATTCCACGATGCCGGTGTCGCCGCGGAAGTCGTAGTCCCAGACATGGTCGAGGATCTGCATCTTGGACAGCACCCGGTTGGCGTTGCTCATGAAGTACCTGAGCAGCTTGAACTCGGTGGGGGAGAGCTGGATCTGTTCCCCGCCCCGCCACACCTCGTGGCTCTCCTCGTCGAGTTCGAGGTCGGCGAAGGTCAGCCTGGGCGTGGGCTCGACGCCGTCGCCGCGGGTCCGGCGGAGCACCGCACGGATCCGGGCGATCACCTCTTCCAGGCTGAACGGCTTGGTGACGTAGTCGTCGCCGCCCAGGGTCAGGCCGCGGATCTTGTCCTCGGTGGCGTCCCTGGCGGTCAGGAAGACGACCGGGATGCGCGCGCCGCCGCCGCGCAGCCGCCGGATGACGTCGAATCCGTCCATGTCGGGCAGCATCACGTCGAGCACGATCAGGTCAGGCCGGTGACGCTGAGCGGCCTGTACCGCCTCGGTTCCGGCTGCCGCCGTGACGACGTCGAAACCGGCGTAGCGCAGGCTTGCGGACAGCAACTCGAGGATGTTCGGCTCGTCCTCGACAACGAGCAGCCTGGCATCCGGTCGCTGGCGCGCATCGGTCAGCGTTTCCATCTCCGTATTGTCACCCGCCACGCTGAGGATAACCTGAAGGCCCGCTGGAGATGGCCTGCGTTCGCGGCGCGGGCTGTCCGCAAGAACCCCAACCGGACAGACCCCGGGCGGTTACCGGTGCGCCGGGTCGGCGCCCTCGCGCCAGTAGGCGATGGCGGCGGGCCGTGAGCCGACGCCGAGCTTGGAGTAGATCCGCCTGACGTGGTTCTTCACGGTCTTCTCGGCCAGGAACAGGCGGGCGGCGATCTCTCCGTTGGTCTGTCCGTCCGCGATCAGCGACATGACCTCCACCTCGCGCGCGGACAGCCGCTGCGGCTCCCCGCCACCGTTGAGAACGGGCCCCTCGCCTCGGTCCGGCCGAGGGACCTTCCGATCGTCCATCTGACCTCCGGCTGCGGGCGGCGGCCCAGGGCGCGCCGTGCCGCAGCGAACCTGCCGAACACGTTGGGTACTGCGTCGATCCCACGAAGGTTCACCTGAGCCGATGTAGGACGACTTAGTAGTACCTGTACCCAGCATCCCCACCTGCATACATGTGACAGGCCAACGCTAGGCCGTGCCCTGGACCGAGGAACCGGTGATGAGGCTGGCCGGCAGCGGCTGGTCATGGCCGAGGTCGCTGAAGAGCTGCCTGGCCTCCGTGCTGTTCCACTCCACCACCGACCCGACGCTGGTGTTCGGGAAACCGGCGACCGGGACCCTGGTAGTGACCGGGTTGCGCAGCGCGAACGCCACCGACATCAGCGACGAAAGGCCGGTGCCCTGGTCCACCGTGATCGCGGATGCCGCGCCGTTGGCCGCGGGGATGATCGCGAACGGGTTAGCCAGCGTCCCGGCCGAGGTCATCTTGGACAGGATGCCCTTGATCAGGACCCGCTGGTCCTGCTCCCGCTGCAGGTCACCCTCGGCGAACGCGCGGGTCCGCACGAAGCCAAGCGCCTGGTCGCCGTCGAGGACCTGGCAGCCGGCCTTGAGATTCAGGCCCGCCTTGGGGTCCTTCATCGGCGCCTTCAGGCACATCTGCACGCCGCCGACGTCGTTGACCACGTTGACCAGCCCGCCGAAGCCGATGCCCATGTAATGGCCGATCGGCAGCCCGGTGACGTTCTGCACGGTCTTGATCAGCAGCTTCGGCCCGCCGAACGCATACGCCGCGTTGAGCTTGTTCCATCCGTATCCCGGAATCGGGACGTAGGAGTCCCGCGGCAGGCTGACCAGCATGGGACGGGTCCCGTTGGCCGGCAGGTGCAGCAGCATGATCGTGTCGGACCGGCTGCCGGGGATGTCGTGCCCCAGGGCCAGCTGGTTTTCCTCCTGCCGGGTCAACCCTGCGCGGCTGTCCGAGCCCGTGATCAGCCAGTTCGTCCCGGCCGAGGTGAGCGACGCCGGCACGAGCACGTTGACCTTGGTCAGCTTGGAGCTCACGGTGAAGTACTCGACCACCCCGGCCAGCACGACGAGCACGACCAGGGCCGCCAGGATGGCCAGGACGCGCCGGGGCGGCAGCCACCGCCGCCCGCGGCGGGGCGGGAACCCGGAGCCGCCCGGGCCGCCCGTCCGGGAAAGCGGCGGCGGCTGAGCGGGCCATGCGGTCCGGCTGGCCCCCGCGGCGTCCCGGGAGCCGCCGCGGTCCGCGGCGTACCAGCCCCGGCCCGGCGCGCCCGGCCCCTGCGAGCCAGGTGTATAGCCCGGCTCAGGCCGCTGGCCAGCGGCGCCTGGCCGGTCAGGCTCGTCGCTATACCATCCGCGCGGCCAGTCATTGCTCATCACAACCCCCAGGCCGAAACCGTCGGGACGGACCACTCCTGTGTAGGCACGGAGTCGATGCTAGGTGACGACATGACGCTGCTAAGTCAACTCCAGACCCGGAACGCCATCCAGAAATCTGGAATTTCGGGCCGCGATGACCGCGGCGCCCGGGCATGGCTGCTGACCTGCGCTTACCATGTGGTGAGCGATGAGCGACGGGAGTCGAACCCGCGACATCCAGGACCACAACAGAGGGCACCTGCTAACAGGTGGTCACGTGGAAGACGTCTTGCCTGGTCACAGAACTTCATGTGGCTACGATCACCGCATTTCGGCGCACCTGCGCGTCTGTGGTCGCTCCCATCCTGCTCCCAGAATCGGACACGTTGACGAACGACGTGGATGCGGCTTCTGCTAGCGAAGCCGTCACGCTCGATTCGCTGGCGTTGGCCTCGGCGGTAGCCGAGCCCATTACCACTCCGTGACGGCGACGACTTGCCTTTGAGAACAGCAAATCGTATGATTAGCTACAGATAGCTTCAGTTGCTAGCAATAGCATGGAATCGAAGGAGGTTGTTCATGATGTCATCGCCAGACGAGATCCGCAAGAACTTCACCAGTCAGCCCAACGGTGACCTGGGCTTCGTGTTCAAGGTCGTTGCGCGGGAGAACGGCGTCGAGATCAACGGCCACTACGTCGGTCCGAAGGAGCAAGGCTTCGCCTCCGTCACCGAGCATTTCGGTCAGTATCTCGCTCTGCTCGCCAGGGACGACCGGCGTAAGCGTGAAGACGACGCCCTACCTCCTGACCTGATGGCCCGCTGGGTGGCGGCCATGCGGCGCTTTGACGTGCCGCCTGGACAAGGCCTGACCCGCGAGGATGCGTCGGCTGCATTCCGCGAGAACGGGCTCGACCCCCGAAGTTCGGGCTCCTGGGCAATGCACGGCTGGATCACCCGCGACGGCGACCGGCGCTACATCACGGCCAAGGGCAAGGAGTGGCTCGCCGAGCACGATGTCATGTAGCCAGCCGCAAACGAGAAACCTCAGTTCCTGAGAGCGGAAGTTCGACAGTTCGATTCTGTCGAGCTTCCGCTAATCAGGAGAATGCGCCAGTCCACACGAGTCCACCACAGGCCGCCTGAACAGGCCAAACGATGCATTTAGAGTACCTCGGTGTCCAGCATAGACCCCTCACGTCCACAACCGTTGTTAGCACCGTGTTAGCAGGTGGCCTCTGGCAGAGATGGATTCAACGACCTGACCTTCCGCTCTGAGGCGGGGAGTCGGATCAGGGCTGCCGACTCGCATAACGTCCTGGGGCTTCTCAGTGTCAACTGCCTCGGTTGGATCACTGCCAGTCGACTAGGGAAGCTACCACTAGAGCCATGCGGGCTAGGTCGACTGGGCGTCACCGTACGTGTTCCTCAGCTTACGTGGCATGCGCCCGTCCGTGGCTCGCCCGACCAAATCGAGTCGACTCACAGATCCGTAGAGTGTGTCACGCCTGCCTGCTACCGGGCACATGCCACCTGGCCTGCGAAGATCGCTCGTTGTCTTGCGTCGTCTGCCGGTCTTTCACGGTGTTGTGTGGCCAGAATGCGCCACCGGTACGGTGTGGGCTGCCCGATCGGGCACGTCACGGACACAGCTAGCGGGTTTTCAAGGAGGTGAGAGGAGGGTCATGCTACGGGGCTGTGATCTGCGCCGATGTCTGTCCGCCAGGCGTCTCGCACCAAGATCATCCCGATGGCGATCACCTGTCCGACGGCCCCGCTAGACTTCCTGGAAGGGTCTTGCGTAACTGGATATATCGGAAATCTGATCGGCTATGGCAGCGTATACGGGAAGGTCAGCGACCTTGGCCCCCCAAAGAAGCAGGACTTTAGCCTTGCCTCAACGTTTAGGTGTATCTATAGTCGGTAGGTGCTAGGGCACCTGTGAGCCTGTTGTCCAAAGGTACCCGGGCGGCTGGGGGGAGGAAAGCTCAATGTGGAGACGAAGCCGGGCGATCAGTCAGGCTGCGGTGGACTACGAGGCGGCGCGGCTCCGGCGAGAGCTGGCGACGGCCATCGCGTGGTATATGGACAACAAGAAGCCCAGCCGGGTGACCAGAAGTGAGCTTGCGCGGCGGTTGGGAGTGACCCCCGGGAGAGTCTCACAGATCCTGTCCGGCGACGAGAACCTGACTCTGCACACCGTGGCAGTCGTGTGTGTGGCGCTAGGAGCGCACCTGGACACAACGCTGATCGATCACGACGGTCGCCGTGACCTAGCTGACCAGGACGTCAGCCCGTCAGACTCCGGCGGCAGAAAAGACCGTCATCCAGAGGGCGCGCTGAGCGGTAGAAGGTGAGCGCGAATACTGTCGGCCAAATCACGGTTGCCGAACCGCGGTGCGCCGCCGTCACACCAGCTGGTGGCTAGGCATCACCTTTATATCGGTGCATCTCCAAGCGTAGGCGCGTCCCAGCATTGTGGTTAGCGCGCACTTCGCCGAGTATGCCGCTTTCGCGGCTTCCTCGGGTTTCCTGGCTTCCCTGGCCTTGGCGAGTGCTGTCTGGACGCCGTCGTAATCGGCTTTCAGCTCGTGCTTTAGGCGACCGCTCCCGGGGTGGTAGCGGGTCCGCGTGCACAGCGTGGACTGCACATGCTCGGCAGCCATCATGAGATCACCCAGGGTTCGAACCTCCTCGGCCACCTTGCGCTCAGCCCATCTGAGGCAGTCCGCTGCCGTTTGGTCTTCGAGCCAGTTGAGCAGCAAGCTCACACCTCCTGTTATGAGCCCCCACCACGGCGGCTGCTCGGTGACAGGCTCTCGCTCTCCTTTGGGCAGCCGCTGCACGCAGAGCAGCGCCGGTATCAGGAGCCCAACGGAGACAGGTGGCAAGCGCGGCAACAGCACGCTAATCGCTGTGGCGAGGACTGCCGTCACGGTAATAACTGTCACCGCGCGCACGGCCACCTTCAGCGTCCCAAATGGCCGTCCCTTGTGCAGGTATCGGAGGCAGAGGCACACCCAGCTCGCGGCGACAGCGGCCAGCAGCGTGCCCAAAACCTGCCGCCAATGCACCCAGGTCGGCACCCAGCTCTTTGTCGAGGCGGCGTGCATGATCAGAAGAGCTTGCGGCCAGCTCACCCCCACCACTGAGGTCCCCCACAGCCTATCAAATAAGGTTTATCTACAGGATTCTGACCGAACCCTGACTCCCTATCAGGAACAAACGGCACCACACCATCACATCGTGTGTCAATCAGGTGACTGTTGTGACCGTTGCATCCGGGCAGTTGCATGACCAGTCGAGCCGACGTGGACACTAGCTGGTTAGGCCCGTGGCGCTTGTTATTGAAATTACCGGCGGTCCCACGGACAGTGCAGTACTGTACGTTGGGTCGGTAGGGGCCATCGTCTCGGCAGTCATTGAATGACGACCGGGCTTGGCGTGTAGTAAAGTCGACGGGCATCGAAGCCCTCCGAGCGGGGGGTAGGCCTTTAAAGGCCCACGTAAGGCCGAGATGTGATGTTGGGTGATGCGGCAGCCAGCCCGATGTGATGCCATAGGGTGGGGGACAGCGGCAGATGCACGCCCCGGGTGATGGCCCTTCGCGGGCTTCTTTGGGGGGTTGCATTGTTGCCTCCATTGTTCTCTGACCACCGACCAAACGGGGAGTAAATGGGAAAGAGCCGTCCATCCACCACGCTGGCCGGGAGCTGTAATCCCTATGGCGGTGGCTTGAATGACCCTTTTTACTGTTGGGAGGGACGAGCGACCATAGTTTTCACGCTTCGTCCTCCCAGTTTTAGTTTATGACGACGCCAACGGTAGGCGGTTAGCTGGTCAAGTTTGGCGTTACGATAGGTCCGACGCGTCACTGCGACAGAATTCGATGACTGCGCCCAGCCGCTTAGCTTCGCGGCGAAGCTAACGCAGCTGCCGACCAGTTCGCGCGAGTCGCCGTAATTGCTAGATAGGGGCGATTCCGTAATATAGCCGACGTCAATACCGACGCCAACCTCGAAATGTATAGGATCGCAGTCGTTTCGGCGGCCTCTATTGTTGCCATGTCGGCCGTGACAATTTCCATTGCATGAAAGCAGACCTTTATTTTCCGGTTCGAATGTTTCCTCAATGAACCGGATGGCTGCCATCGCCGATTTGATGGCGTCTCTTACTCGATTATGACCCTCAAATACGGCAAGTACCGCGTCTCCGCTCGGCTGACACTTTGCGTCTGTTTCATTGGCTATAGCTGCCATACACCCGGTTAGGTATTCCATAAAGAAATCTGCGGCTCTGCCAGGGCCGTCGGGACCGTTGTGCCGTTCGAGGTGCCGGACGATTTCTGATGATCGACGCACATCTACGAACAACGCTGCCCCATAGAATCCACGGGATTCACCTGACCAGAAGGTATTCTCTTCGTCCAGGTATTTGTGTACAGCAGAAGGCATTCTATCGGGTCTCCAAGATCGGACATCCATTGTCTTTTAGCTTCGGTCGCAGAGTGTAGACTAATAAGATAGTATCACCTCGCCATTGGCTACCTGTTCCAATCGGATCTGGTCACAAATGGTAATTCTCTGGCGCCCGGTTTGGGTAATTCGGTGCTCTCTAAGCTGCCGCATGACTTGGGATACTGTCTCCCGGGAAGTTCCCACCAAGCCTGCAAGTTCGGCCTGGGAAATGCTTATGACAGTTCCGTTGATGTCGTCATCCCCCATCATAGAGGCGAGTTCGAGCAGATTCTTGGCTACGCGGCGTTCCAGCGCGAGGGAACCAGTCTCCACTTGTTTTCGCGTAGATTCTCGCAGTCGGTGTGCTAGTAGAAGGATCAAGCTGCGCATGACAGCAGGATGATTATTTAGGAAATCGTTCCATGCAGTCCCGGATACGTAGAGGGCTTCGACGTCTGTCATTGCATACGCGCTTGCCGATCTGGGTTGCGATTCGATCGCTGCTAGCTCGCCCACTATCTCTCCCGGACCACGGATGCTGACGATACGCTCCTTTGATCCAATAGTAATCTTTACGAACCCCTTCCTGATCATTAGTGCAAAGTCTGTTCCTTCGTTTTCACCGAACAGTACGCTGCCGTAGGGGTACCTGATTGGATGCCCGATCCGTTCAAGATCGTCTTGGTCCTCGGGAGCCAACAGCAACTTAGACACGGAGTCACCTCGTTACGCGGATCCTTCCACACCTAAGGCCTAGACATTCAACTTTCCAGTGTGAGTTACACCACATAGGCGTGTGGTTGGGCTAACACTGACAAGTGCTATGGCTGTGACCTGCGAGAACTGGGTAACGGAGGAGACGTCGGAGAAGGACTGCGTCCTGGGGGTCGCTGATTGGCGTGCCAACATCTGGTCCGGTCACGTCGCTCGATCGTCCGCCTGTCCCTGTGCCGAGTGCGGGCCCGTGGCCATCCTCCCCGCAGGCGCCGCAATCGCCTGCGAGCGGGTGCCGCCTTGATCGACAACGGATGTTCCGGCAACCGAGCGTGCTGACCCGTAGACAGTGCCACGCGCACCCGCTACCTGCCCACCTGGCTGATCTTCCCGCAGGGATGTGCCCTCATTCTGCCCCCGCAGTATCTGGGGACACCGTACGGACAGCACCCTTCGCCGCAGGCGCAGTCACACGCCAGGAGCCCGGACCGCCTTCCGGATATTACGAGCGGCCTGCGCGTAACTCGTGGCCGCGGCGCCACAAGGTCCTGACGGTGCTTGGCGGCCTGGTCGCGCTGATCATCATCGGGTCGATCGCCACCGCGGCAGGCGGCGGCAACCAGGCGTCCCCGTCTGCCCCGGCCGCAGCCGGATCCTCGCCGACGGCCGCTGCCTCGACCTCGGCGTCGGCCAGCCCCGCAGCCGCCTAGCCATCACTATGGCCTACACGGGCATGCGATGGAGCGAAGTTATGGGCCTGTCGCCCCGATGCGTGCACAAGGCCATGATCGATATCAACTGGAAGCTCTACGAACTGAACAGCCGGTTCTACCGGGGCCGCCCCAAGGACGGGTCGATCCGGCCTGCCGACCTTCCACCGTTCCTGGCCGAACTCTTGACCTGGCACCTCGACACCAACCCGCGGCGGAAATGCACCTGCCGTAACACTGAGCCGCCGTGGTGCCCCGGCGGCGAGTACGTGTTCCTTGGCCAGCGGAACGGGCACCATCGCCGGTCGAACTACGGACCACGGATCGTGCGGCCCGCTGCTGACGGCTGGTACCCGGAACGGCAAGGACGCTACGGGCGCCCTGCCGCGCCCGTCCTGGTAGATTCAAGCGCGCCATGGCCAGGCGTACCGCTGTCGCCCTGGCCGCCAGCAATTCCCGGCGAACCATACGCGCCGCCGGTCGGGCGGGGGATACCTCGGCTGGCCGGTAAGGACGGCAGCGGCCGTTGCCCCGTCTGCACCCGCACAATCCAGCTCCGGCAGGACGGCACGCTCATCCGACACAAGATCGGCCCAGAACGCTGCACCGGCTCGGAGGGACCGCCCGCTGAGCTCGTCTCCATCGCGAGCTGGCTCCCGCTGCGTCCCGGCCTGATCCCTCACGGCCTGCGCCACGGTCACCAGACCTGGCTTGACGACCTGGGCGTCCGCTACGTCCTCCAGTCCGAACGAATGGGCCACGAGGTGCCCGGCATGCGTGGCGTCTACAGCCACATCACGCCCCGCATGCGCGCCGAACTCCGAGATGGCCTCCAAGGACTATGGGAAGCATCGTTACATGAGCGAGCGTTGCTCTCCGAGCGCTCTGCGATCCCCGTGCTGGACGGCCTGTTGGCCTGCGGGAACGTCGTTGACGATGGCGGCCGCCCCTAGATCGCTCCTTGACGGCCGGTCCTGTAGGCCGGGGCTCTCGGTGCCTTTGTCCGGCACTGGGCGCTACCTAGACAGTCACTTTCTGCGCTCGGTCGATCAGTCTCGCGAACAAGCTCAGTGAGGCGAGTCGCTCGAGCGCGGTCTGTTCGTCCGGTTGGGCGCCGTGAGTGACCAGGTTGCGGATCAACTGGGCGCAGCCCATGCCGAAGAACCGTGCGCCCCTCGTGCTGGCTCGTCCAGTTCGGCGATAGGTCTTGGTAGTCGGTCAGCCTTAGCCGCGGGTTTCCTACTACCGGGGGGTCGGTCGAGAAAGCCCGGGCTACGAGGTCTTTCGCGGACTGGGCCGCGGGTACCCCCAGCTTGGCCGGGAGGTGCTGTTCGAACAAGGCTTGCGCTGCGGCCTGGACCGCCTCCCGGAGGTGACCGTCATCCCATAGGCTGACTGCCGCGTTCCAGATCCACGGATGCAGGCTCGCTGCGGCCAGCTTCGGCCCGACCGGCCCTAGAATTTGCTCTGCTTCCTCGATGGAGCCCAACAGTCCCGCAAGTTGCTGAGACGCCTCCATGACCCGGTGGTAAGGCCAACCGTAGCTGTCCTTCTTTAGCTTTTCCGCGAGCTCCAGGTCAGCACGCTCCGCGATCCGCAGGATGAGCGGAAACTGCTCCTAAACCTGGCTATCGAGTTGCCTCAACTGAGGATTGTCGAGGGTGCTGCCGGTGGCGTTCCAGACGCGATGGTGTTGCTCAAGGAGAGTGATGAAGCCTCGCACCTTCTCAAGCGCTGCCTCGACGTTCGCGATCTCCACCTCGCTCTGCCCTCCTCACCCTTCGTGGGTTCCCGCAGGCATCACGGATCAAGATCGGCTCCCGTCTCGCTCCCGAAACCGGACACGGGAAGCTAGCCCGGGGTGGCCAGATTCTATCTTCGAGCCGTTGACCTGCATTTGCGTTGGGGTGAGCGACGGGAGTCGAACCCGCGACATCCAGGACCACAACCTGGCGCTCTGACCAACTGAGCTACGCCCACCATCGTCGGCCTGGCCATACGGCCGGGCGACAGCAGAACGCGCGCTGCCCACGGGGGGCATCGCGCGGCTTACACGAGTATAGCGTCCCCGGGCCCGCGTGCGTCACATGGCCGGGGTGCCCGCCGAATCAGGCCCGGCGTACCGCGCCGCGATCTCCCGCGCGGTCGCCGAGTCAGGTCCGGGCTGCGGCACGAACAGCGCCTCCCGGTAGTACCTGAGTTCCTGCACGCTTTCCCTGATGTCGGCCAGCGCCCGGTGCCCGCCGAGCTTGACCGGGGAGGCGAAGTAGGCCCGCGGGTACCAGCGCCGCGCCAGTTCCTTGATGCTGGACACGTCGACCATCCGGTAGTGCAGGTAGGCGTCGAGTTCGGGCATGTCACGGGCGATGAACCAGCGGTCGGTGGCGATCGAGTTGCCGCACAGCGGCACCCTCCTGGCCTCGGCGACGTGCCCGCGCACGTAGCCGAGCATGATCTCCTGCGCCTCGGTGACCGCGATCCCGCCGGGCAGTTCGGCGAGCAGCCCGGAGGCGGTGTGCATCTCGCGCACCACGTCCTGCATCGACTCGAGGGCCTCGGCCGGCGGCTTGATGATCAGGTCGACCCCCTCGTCGAGCAGGTTGAGCTCGGCGTCGGTCACCAGGCAGGCGATCTCGATGAGGGCGTCTCGTTGGATGTCGAGCCCCGTCATCTCGCAGTCGATCCACACCAGCCGGTCTTCCATGTCTCAAAGAGTATGGCCTCGGCTGCCGTCTCCTGCCAGCAGGGAAACCCTTTTTGGCCGAACGAGTCGGCTCGACGTCTCCCGACCGTCCCCGGGGCGCCCGGGCAGGCGCCGCCTGCCCTCCTCGCATCGTCGCCCGGCGGCCAGCTGCCCGGCAGCGCGGAAGCGGTCAGACCGCCGCGGCGCTCAGGTCCGGGAGTTCGCGCGCGGTGCGCGGGCCCAGCCGGATGGGGGACCCGCTGACCGCGGCGGGTTCGGGCAGTTCGCCGGTGATGCTGACGTCCAGCCGGGTGAGGTGGTCGATGTCGATGCCGCCCGGGCCGATGTTGTCGCACTCCGGCACCTGGGAGGCGCCGTAGTGACCGCCGCGGGCCCATAGCGCCCGGCTGCGGGGCCGGTTCAGCTGCCGGAACGGGGCCGGCTGCCCGGCCGGCCAGCGGCGCGGGATCTGCCATGAGTCGAGCCAGCCGAGGATGGCGGCCAGGCCGATCATCTGGAAGCTGGTGAACGGCTCCCGGGGCGTGCCGAGCACGCCGATCTGCACGCACCGGCGGCCTTCGCGGTTCACGCTGGCCACCTGGTCCGGCAGCTGGTCCGGCGCGTAGTCCAGGTACTCCGGTGAGCCGAGCGCGCAGCCGGCCCGGACGATCGGCAGCAGTTGCGCGATGTCACCGGTCAGCGGGTCCCACACCAGGTGCGTCGGCCGGTTCTCCTGGTTGAGCCGCTGCGCGGCCGACCAGACAGAAACGACGCGCGGGTCAGCGCCCAGCGTCAGCCACACCACCCGTGGTGCTCCCCCCTTGAGTTGTCCCCCGTCGGTCTGGGCTCGGATGCATCTGGCGCCCGGCATCCACGCGTCGGCCAAAGGGTTCCCTCCCGGTATCCATCGGTCTAGACCTTCTAGCTCCCTTAACCTGCTTACGTCAGCATTCCTGAATAGTCCATAGCCGCGGCGTTAAGATTTTGCGTTCCGTCCGTGCAACGATTCGGTAGATCATGACCGTGACCAGCGCTCCTCCGGGAATCCCCAGCCCGTCCCGCCTGGCCGGCTGGATCGGCGACAGCCTCGGCGGCGAGCCTGTCGAGCTGACCGACGTCCGGCTCATCGCGGGCGGCCGGTCGAACCTGACCTACCGGCTTACCGTGTCAGCCCGCGGCGGGGACAGGGGCCTCGTGCTCCGGGGCGGTGTGCTCGAGGGCATCTACGCGCGCTACTTGCAGCACCAGACGGTGGGGGAGGGTTTCGAGCGGGAGGGCCTGGCCGTCCCGGCGCTGGTCGCCCGCGCGCACGACGTGCTGGATGCGGACGCCAGATAGGAGGCAAGCCGGCGTGCACGTCACGAGCCCGGCGGCGGAGACCCCCGGCAGACGCCGGCGCCCCGCTCACGCCGGGCCAGAGCCCGGCGCCCCGCTCTCGCCGGGCCCTGCCGCTCGGCTCCGCCTGCCGAGCTTGCAGAGGCCCGGCGCCCCGCTTACGCCGGACCTCTAAGAGAAGGACGCGCTACCGCGGCGCCAGGTTCACGCGCGATCAGATAACGAACCGATCAAGCTGGCCACCTGGGCCGCGATCGCGGTGGCCGTCCCGGCGTCCGGGGGGTCGACGGTCATCCGCGCGGCCGGGCTGGACCCGGAGATCAGGCCGCGGACCTGCAGCGCGTGCTTGAGCCTGCCGATGCTCGCGCCCAGGGCGACGATCTGGTCAAGATGCCCCTGCTCAGCCGGATCCTTGGCAAGCGCGGCGTAGAGCTCCGGGTAGGCCGAACTGCGCCCGGAGATCACGCCCGCGCCGCCGGCCCGCATCACGGCCCACGGGTCGGCGTCATTGCCGGAGTAGATCCGCAGGCCGGGCGCCGCGGCGGCGTAGCCGGCCACGTCGGCCGAGGCCGACCCGCTGGTCTTGGCACCGGCCAGGCGTGCTGCCTCCGCCATCTCGGCGAACAGCGGCGGGGAGACGTGCAACCCGGTCCGTTCGGGGAAAATATAGGCGTAGAGCTCGGGGCCGGGTGCGGCGTCGCGGATGTGCCGGTAGTGCGCGACCAGCTCATCGGGGCGCGCGGGCAGGTAGTAGGGCGTGATCGCGGCGATGCGCGTGGCGCCGAGCGCGGCCGCCGCCTGGGCCAGCCGCCCGGCGTGCCTGGCATCCGGCGCGCCGATGTGCGCGATCACCCGGTCGGGACCCGCCTCGGCCAGCGCCAGCTCGAACAGGGACAGCCGTTCGGCGTCCTCCAGGGCGGGGAACTCGCCGGTGGTGCCCGCCACGAACAGCCCCTCCACCAGGCCGGCCACCAGCTTGTACAGTGCGCGGTTGGCGCCGGCATCCACCTCGCCGTCGGCTGAGAACAGCGTCGGGACGGCGGAGAATATGACCGGGGCCGGGGTCATGCCGGGTGCTGCGGCTTGAAGAACTCCGACGATCCCTTCCGCCACAACAGGATGACCGCGCCCAGCCCAGCCAGCCAGGTCAGCAGCAGGAACACCAGGCCGACCACGGTCTTCGGCAGGTTGAGGGCGGCGTACAGCTCTAGGGTGGACAGCCCGAACAGCGCGCTGGACACGATCCGGGCCCAGTTCCGGCCCTGGCTGTTCGCCCGGGCCATCCAGAGCCACAGCGCGACGCTGATCACGGCGTACACGATGTTGGAGACGATGAAGTTATTGAGCTGGGCGGCGGTGAGGCTCGAATGCGCCTTCTTGTTCGCGTCCCTGATGGTGCCGATGCTGACCAGGAAGATGACCAGTTGAACCGTGGTGACGGCGGCGCCGACATACATGAGCTTGACCGCGTTCTGCACCGCCGGCGGCGCGGCAGGTCGCTCCGGCTCCGGCTCAACCGGCTTGTTGCTCAACGGGTAGGGCTGGTACATAGCGACCTCTGCTTGGTGACGATGCCGAACGAATTGCGTCCCGCTGACCTATTTGAGCTTAGTTGCTCGGCCCGGGACGGGCTATTCGCTCCTGGAGTTCGGTGATACTGAAGGGCGATGACGGACGAGACCAGGACGCGCCCCGCGACACCGGACGGCCAGCAGACCCCGGCCGCCCCCGCGCCGCCGGCCGGGCGTGAGACAAGGCTGCAGATCTGGGAGATCGTCGCGGTCTTCGCCGTCTCGCTGGGCGCCAGCGGCCTGTACGCCCTGGTCAACCTGATCGGCTCGCTGACGGCGAAGCAGTCGCTGAGTAAGCAGACCACGGTGCTGAACGGCTCGTTGGCTCCCGGCCGCCCGCTGCTCGACCTGACCCTGCAGCTGATGAACGTCACGCTGTCGCTCGCGCCGGTGCTGCTCGTCTTCTACCTGCTGGCCCGGGCCGGGGAGGGACCGTCCGCGATCGGCGTCGACACCCGGCAGCCGGGCCGGGACCTGGCCAGGGGGGCCGGCCTCGCCGCCGTCATCGGTGGCAGCGGCCTGGGCCTGTACCTGATCGCCTACCACGCCGGCGTGGAGCTGAATGTCGTGGCGGAGAACCTGCCCGACGTCTGGTGGCGCATCCCGGTGCTGCTGCTGTCCGCGTTCCAGAACGCCACCCTGGAAGAGGTCGTCGTCCTCGGGTACCTGCTGACCCGGCTGGAGCGGCTCGGCGTCCGGCCGCGGTGGGCGATCGCGATCAGCGCGGTGATCCGCGGCTCCTACCACCTGTACCAGGGCGTCGGCGGGTTCATCGGCAACGCGGTGATGGGCACGATTTTCGGCATCCTGTTCCGCCGCTGGCGCCGGGTGACGCCCATGATCATCGCGCATTTCCTGATCGACTCGGTGGCCTTCGTCGGCTACGCGGTCCTGGCCGGCCACGTGTCCTGGCTGCCCCGTCCATGACCGTGCTCGCCCGGCTCTGGGACCGGATGTCGGGCAGCCAGCCCCTGCCGCCGGCCTGGGTGATCGGGCTGACCGGACTCCTGGCCCTCGCGGTGGTGCTGGACTCGCGGTCGTGGCGGGTGGCCGGGAAGGTCATCACGATCGCGCACGAGGGCGGCCACGCGCTGGTGTCCGTGCTGTCCGGGCGGCGGCTCGACGGCATCAGGCTGCACACGGACAGCTCCGGGGTAACCTACTCCCGCGGCAAGCGGGCCGGCCCCGGCCTGGTGCTCACCGCGGCGGCCGGTTACGTGATGCCGTCGCTGCTCGGCGCGGGTGCCGCCGGGCTGCTGGCGGCGCGGCACCTGACCGCCATGCTCTGGCTGGCCCTGGTGCTGCTCGCCGCGACGTTCCTGGCGGTCAGGAACCTGTTCGGCGCGGTCGCGGTGCTGTTCACTGCGGCCGCCGTATTCGTGGTCAGCTACTACGCCGCGCCCGCCGTGCAGGCCGGCTTCGCCTACCTGGCCGCGTGGTTCCTGCTGTTCGGCGGGGTCCGCCCGGTGCTCGAGCTGGCCCGGGGCCGCCGTCGGCGGTGGGCGCGCGGCTCCGACGCCGACCAGCTCGCCCGGCTGACCGGCGCCCCGGCCGGCTTCTGGATCACGCTCTTCGTCCTGGTCGCGTTCGCCGCGCTGATCGCCGGCGTGGGCCTGCTCATGCCGCCGGGCTGGTACCCCGGCCCGCACGCCTGAGCCCGCCGTCCGCCCCCGGCCCGCACGCCTGAGCCAGTCAGGGCTTAGTTCGCGATTGTTTCGCACGAATCCTGAATCTCGTTGACGGTATACGACTGACATCGTTATCATCAGCCGATAGTAACGTTCTGACTACCCGAGAAGAGTCGATGGCCAGGGCTTCCGCGGTCAAGATGCCTCCGGAGGCGAACGCCGCGCACGGGTGTGAGGGCGCACGCCGCGTACTCGCCCTGATGCTCACGTTCTCCGCCGACGAGAACACCCTCACCGCCCGTCAGCTCGCCGAGCGTACCGGAATCGCGCTGCCCAGCGTGTACCGCTATATCACGCTGCTGCGCGAGACCGGGCTGCTGGCCGGTGACGAGCGCGGCAGCTACCGGCTCTCGGCCCGGCTCATCGGCCTGGCCGCGGCGGCGCAGGCCGCGGAGAGCATTATCGACGTGGCCGACCCCATTATGCGTGACCTGGCCGAACGGACGGGGGAGACCGTCATCCTGGTCCGGCTCATCGGCCGCTCGGCGGTGTGCGTCCACCGGGTCGAGTCGGGCCAGCGGCTGCGTATCTCGTTCGAGGTGGGCCAGCCGCTCCCGCTCGACCGCGGCGCCAGCTCCCGGCTGCTGCTGTCCAGCCTGCCGCCGGACGTCCGCCGGGAATACCTGGCCCCGCCGGCCGAACGGGACCCCGAAGCCACCACCCTGCTGGAGAAGAAGATCCTGCTGGCCGGCCAGCAGGGCTACGCCATCAGCGAGGAAGAGATCCACCAGGGCGTGTTCGCCGTCGCCGCGCAGGTGACGCAGGGCAAGCGGATGATGGCCGCGCTCACCGTGCCGTGCCCGATGGTCCGGGCGGTCCCCGCGGAACAGCGGGTACTGCTGCTGAGCCAGGTCAGGGCGGCGGCCCGCGCCGTCGAAGACCGCCTGCGTGCCGCCCGGCGGTAACCTTCCCGCATGCCGGAAATCCGCGACGCGATCCCGGGCACCCAGGTCAGCGTCAGTCAGCCGTCGCTGACCGGGCTGCAGGCCGCGATGGCCGCGGGCACACTCACCTCCACCGCGCTGACCAGCTATTACCTACAGCGCATCGACCGGCTGAACCCGGCCCTGCACGCGGTCATCACGGTCAACTCCGGCGCCGTCGCGGAGGCGGCGGCCAGCGACGCGGCCCGCGCCGCCGCGGGCGGCCCGCGCGGGCCGCTCGACGGCGTCCCCGTGCTGATCAAGGACAACATCCAGGTCACCGGCATGCCGACCACGGCGGGCTCGCCCGCGCTGCTGTCCGCCGAACCGGACGACGCCTTCCTCGTCACCCGGCTGCGCGCGGCCGGCGCGGTGATCATCGGCAAGGCGAACCTGTCCGAGTGGGCCAACTTCCGTTCCACCCACTCCACCAGCGGCTGGTCCACGCTCGGCGGCCAGACCGCCAACCCGTACGCGCTGGACCGCAACCCGTCCGGGTCGAGTTCTGGCTCGGCCGCCGGGGTGGCCGCCGGGCTGGCGCCGGTCGCGGTCGGCACCGAGACCGACGGCTCGATCGTCTGCCCGGCCAGCGCCTGCGGGATCGTCGGCATCAAGCCCACCAGCGGCCTGGTCAGCCGGCGCGGCATCGTGCCGATCTCGCCGGTCCAGGACACCGCCGGGCCGATGGCGGCCTGCGTCGCGGACGCGGCGGCGCTGCTGGCCGTGCTGGCCGCCGCCGACGCCGAGGACCCCGTCTCGGCGGCCGAGACTGAATTGGCCGAACGAGCCGGGCTCGACTCTTCCGGCGCCTCGTACCTGCCCGGCCTGGCTGTCGCCGCGCTGGAGGGCGCCCGGCTGGGCATCTGGCGGGACGCCTCGGCCGCGGCCGGGGCCGCCACCACCGCGGTGCTGGACGAGACGGTGGCCCGGCTGCGCTCGCACGGCGCCATCGTCACCGACCCGCTGTCGCTGCCCGAGGCGGAGAAGATCACCGAGCCGGAGTTCGCCGCGCTGCGCCACGAGTTCAAGTACGGGATCAACGCCTACCTGGCCTACGTCGCGGAATTCAGCGCGGGCGCGTCGCTGCCCGGCACGCTGGCCGAGCTGATCGACTTCAACAAGCGAAACGCGGACCTGGTGCTCTCCCGGTTCGGCCAGGAGATCTTCGAGCAGGCCGAAGCGACCAGCGGCGACCTGTCCGACCCCGGCTACGTGTCCGCGCGGCGGGACGCCACCCGGCTGGCCCGCACCGCCGTCTCCACGCCGCTGGCCGACCACGGGCTCGACGCCATCGTGGCGCTGACCGCCAACCCGGCCTGCCTGACCGACTACGTGCTCGGCGACCACGACGTGTTCCACACCTCGGGCCCGGCCGCCGTGGCCGGCTGCCCGTCGGTCACGGTCCCGGCCGGGTCCGTGTCCGGCCTCCCGGTCGGCGTGTCGTTCTTCGGCCCGCGCTGGACCGAGCCCCGGCTGATCGCCCTGGCCTACGCCCTCGAGCAGGCCACCCAGCCCCGCCACCCCCCTCCCTAGCCCCCAGCATCCGCTAACCCACTCCACCCGCGCGCCACCCCCCCGCCCGCCGGGTAGCGAACGTCCCGTGATCGTCCCTTGCGTCACACTGGCCCCAAGAGTTGTCGCGGGCGGGGACGGCCTGGCCACGGCCGCACGATAACCTGACGAGCATGGAGTCATGGCGCCCAGTGGATGTCCCGGTGCTACCGGGGAGCGGTCCGGCGCCGCGGCTGCACGACACCGCCACCGGCGAGCTGGTCCTGGCCGCGGCGGGGCCGGTGGCCACGCTGTACGCCTGCGGCATCACCCCCTACGACGCGACGCACATGGGCCATGCCGCCACCTATGCCGCCTGGGACCTGCTCGTCCGGGCCTGGCTGGACGCCACTCCGCAAATCCCGGAAAGCTCAGGGAGCCCAGCGGCCCCGGCGCGGTACGCCGTCATCTACGTGCAGAACGTCACCGATGTCGACGACCCGCTGCTCGAGCGGGCCAACCGGGACGGCGAGAACTGGCGCGAACTGGCCGGCCGGGAGATCCAGCGGTATCGCGAGGACATGGAGGCGCTGCGCGTCCTGCCGCCCACCCACCTGATCGGGGCGGTCGAGGCGCTGCCCATCATCGAGCGGTTCTCGGCGCGGATGGCCGACCGGGGCGCCCTGTACAACGTGGACGAGGAGGTCTACTTCGCCAGATCCGCCGACCCCTGGTTCGGCTCGCTGTCCGGACCAGGCACCGCCTGCGGCTACGACCTGTCCCAGATGGCCGAACTCTCCGCGCAGCGCGGCGGCGACCCGGACCGTCCGGGCAAGAAGGACCCGCTCGACGTCCTGGTCTGGCGGGCCGAGCGGCCCGGCGAGCCCGCCTGGGACTCGCGGTTCGGGCGCGGCAGGCCCGGCTGGCATGTCGAGTGCGCGGCGATCGCCACCGAATACCTGGGCAGCTCCTTCGACGTCCAGGCCGGCGGCTCGGACCTGGTGTTCCCGCACCATGAGATGAGCGCATCCCATACCCGGGTGGCGCTAGCCTCCGGGGGGGTCAGGGGCGTGTTCGCCCGGGTGTACGTCCACGCCGGGATGGTCAGCTACCACGGCGAGAAGATGTCCAAGTCGCTGGGCAACCTGGTCTTCGTGAACCGGCTGCTGGCTGGCGGCGTGGATCCGATGGCCATCCGGATGGCGCTGCTCGCGCACCACTACCGTTCGGACTGGGAATGGACCAACGCTGTCCTCGGCGACGCGCAGGCCCGCCTGGCCCGCTGGCGCGCCGCGCTGGCCCGCGCCGAGGCCGCCCACCCCGAAGCCGGCACCCCCGAAGCCGGCACCCCCGAAGCCAGCACCCCCCAGCCCGGCTCCCCGGGCCCCGGCCCGGGTGAAATGGTGCTGGCGGGGGTGCGCGCCCGCCTGCGTGACGACCTCGACGCCCCCGGCGCGCTCGCCATCGTGGACCGGTGGGCCAGTGCCCTGGGGGCCGAACCCCCGACCCGCATCACCGCCGCCGACCTGGCCGGCGCCCGCCTGGTCCAGGCCACCGTCGACGCCCTCCTGGGCGTCCGCCTCTAGCCGTACCCCGGTGGGAAACACGGCGCAAAGGCCGGGCCCCAGGGCAGACAGGCGCAAAAACGGCCGCCTGTCAAATCATTGCCCGCGCCCTGTGGATAAATTTTCCGAGTTATCCACAGGGCGCAGATGCCGGGACACCGCCCGGCCCGCCGCAGGCTGGCGGAATGATACAAACACTCACCGCGGGTGACGACTCCCCGCACTTCCCGCAATCTCCGGACACCCGGCACGACCCGCACACCCGGCACGACCCGGACCACCCGCAGCTCCCGGAGGCGATCCGGATCCGGGCCGGCTCGCCGGAGGCACTGCTCGCGCTCGTGCCGTACCTGCTCGGCTTCGTCCCGCGGGCCAGCCTGGTCGTGATCGGCACCGAGCCGCCGAACCACCTGATCAAGGTCACCCTCCGCTACGACCTGCCCGATCCGCCCGGCACCGGGGTGGCGGCCGACCTCGCCGCGCACGCCGTCGGCGTGCTCGAGTCGCAGCGGCTGCCCGCGCTGGTGGCGGTCGGCTACGGCCCCTCGATGCTGGTCGACTCGGTAGCGGGCGCGCTGGGCGCCGCGGCCGGGGCCGCCGGGATCGAGGTGACCGACATCCTGCGCGCGGAGGACGGACGCTATTGGTCTTACCTGTGCTCCAGCGAGGAATGCTGCCCGGCCGCGGGCACGCCCTTCGATCCCGGCGCGCACGCCGCGGCGGACGCCATGGCCGGCACCGGCCACGTGGTGCTGGCCGACCGGGCCGCGGTCGCGGCCCAGGTCGCGCCGCTCGGCGGCAGCGCCGCGGAGTCTATGCGCCAGGCGACCCGCCGAGCCGAACGGCACGTCAGCCAGCTGCTCGCCAAGGTCCGTAAGTCCGCCCGCCTCGGCGCCGCCCGGCGCATGATCGCCGCCGAGGGCCTGAAGGCAGTGGGCAGCATGATCGCCACCTACCGCGAGGGCGGCAGCTGCCCCGCGGATTACCAGCTCGCGTGGATCATGGTGGCGCTGCGCGACCTGCGGATCAGGGACGACGCGTGGGCCCGGATGGACCCGGCCTACCGGGACGCGCACCGGCGGCTGTGGACGGACATGACCCGCCGGGCGCAGCCTGGTTACGTAGCCGCCCCCGCCTCCTTGCTCGCCTTTGTGGCCTGGCAGTCCGGCGACGGGGCGCTGGCCAACGTGGCGCTCGACCGGGCCCTGGCCGACGAGCCCGGATACTCGATGGCCTCGCTGCTCCGGCAGGTAATCACCGCCGGCGCGCCGCCGGCGCTGGCCAGGCTGCCGATGACCCCGGAGGAGGTGGCCGCCAGCTACGACGAAGCCGACCCGGACGAGACCGACCCGGGCGAAGCCGACCTGGAGGCCTACGACCACGACCCGGACGCCGATGTCCACCACCCGGACCCGCTGGGCGAACAATGAGGTCAGGGCCACGCCGGAGAGAGAGGCGCGTGTTTGGGGGATACACTGCCTGAGATGTTCGTCCGGCTCAGTGCGGATCTCGCCCGTTTGTCCGTCCGCGGCCGTTTCCATAATGGATGACAGCCCTAACGGAAGGATGCCCGTGTCGGATACCCGCACGCACGACGTCGAGCAGGCGCGTGACGCCGAAGACGCGCACGAGATCGAGGTGGCCCGGCTGCGCGAGGCCTACGCCGCCCTGCCACCCGGGGTCCCGGTGCGGCTGGCCAAGCGGACCTCCAACCTGTTCCGGTTCCGCGACCAGGGTCAGGCCGCTTCTCCGCGGGGCGGCCTGGACGCCTCCGCGTTCGGTCACGTGCTGCGCGTCGACCCCGCCGCCAGGACGGCCCGGGTCGGGGGCATGACCACCTACGAGGATCTCTGCGCGGCGACGCTCCCGCATCAGCTGATGCCGCTGGTGGTGCCGCAGCTCAAGACGATCACCCTCGGCGGCGCGGTCACCGGGCTCGGCATCGAGTCCACCTCGTTCCGCAACGGCTTGCCGCATGAGTCCGTCACCGAGATGGAGATCCTGACCGGCGACGGGCGCGTCGTCCGGGCCACCGCCGACAATGAGCACGCGAACCTGTTCCGCGGCTTCCCGAACTCCTACGGGACGCTCGGCTACTCGCTGTCGCTCACCATCGAGCTCCAGCCGGTCCGGCCGTTCGTGCACATCCGCCACTTCCCGTTCGACAGCGCCGAAGCCTGCATGGACGCCATCGCCCAGATCGCCGCGGAGGGCAGCTACCGCGGTCATAAGGCGGATTTCCTGGACGGGACGGTGTTCGGGCCCGGCGAGCTCTACCTCACCGTGGGCGCGTTCAGTGACGTGGCGCCGTGGCGCAGCGACTACACCGGCCAGCAGATCTACTACCAGTCGGTCCGGCGGGACAGGGAAGACTTCCTCACCACCCACGACTACCTGTGGCGCTGGGACACCGACTGGTTCTGGTGCTCGCAAGCCTTCGGGGCGCAGAAACCACTGGTCAGAAAGCTGTGGCCGCGCCGCTACCGGCGTTCGGACGTGTACCGCAAGCTGGTCGCCCTCGACCGCCGCTACCGCCTGACCAGTCGCCTGAACACCAGGCGTAACCGGCCGCAACGCGAACCGGTCATCCAGGACGTGGAGATCCCGGTCGAACGCGGTGCCGAGTTCCTGCGATATTTTGCGGCAAATGTGGGGATGAGTCCGGTATGGCTATGCCCGCTGCAGCTGCGCGGCGAGCGCGCCTGGCCCCTCTACCCGCTCCAGCCTGGCGAGGTGTACGTGAACTTCGGGTTCTGGGGGACCGTGCCGCTGCCTGCGGGCCAGACAGAGGGCTATTACAACCGCCTCGTCGAGGACGAGGTGGCCAAGCTGAACGGGCACAAGTCGCTGTACTCCACGTCGTTCTACGCCGAGGACGAGTTCTACCGGTGTTACAACGGTGAGGCGTACCGTGCGCTCAAGCGCGCCTACGACGGCGAGGGCCGCCTGCTCGGCCTGTACGAGAAGTGCGTCAGGGGACGCTGACCGAAAGGATCGCACCATCCATGGCACTTGCTGAGGCCTTCGAGGCATTCGCGGGGCCGGACGGCCCGGTGGAGTTCACGGCCTACGACGGCAGTCACGTCGGGGCGCCCGGATCTCCGGTGAAGATCACGGTCCGCTCGCCGGTAGCCGCGGCGTACCTGGCGCAGGCCCCCGGGGCGCTCGGGCTGGCCCGCGCCTACGTGGCCGGGCACCTGGACGTCGAGGGGGACATGTACGAGACTCTGAGCAGGATGACGAAGGCCCAGTCCATCAGCCTGGACGTCACGGAGAAGCTGCGCCTGCTGCAGGCCCTCGGCGGCCCGAAGCTCCTGCTGCACCGGATGCCTCCGCCGCCGCAGGAGGTCAAGGTGAACCGCCGCTGGCTGGTCGGCCGGCGGCACTCCAAGGGCCGCGACGCCAACGCGATCTCCCACCACTACGACGTGTCCAACCGGTTCTACGAGTGGGTGCTCGGGCCGTCGATGGCGTACACCTGTGCCTGCTACCCGCACGAGGACGCGACCCTGGAAGAGGCACAGGCCTACAAGTTCGACCTGGTCGCCCGTAAGCTCGGCCTCACCGACGGCATGCGGCTGCTCGACGTCGGCTGCGGCTGGGGCGGCATGGTGATGCATGCCGCCCGGGAATACGGCGTCAAGGCGCTCGGCGTGACCCTGTCCGCCCAGCAGGCCGCGTGGGCCCAGGCCGCGATCGTGCGGGAGGGGCTGTCCAAGCTCGCCGAGGTGCGGCACCTGGACTACCGCGACGTGCCGGAGACCGGCTTCAACGCGGTCAGCTCGATCGGGCTGACCGAGCACATCGGCAAGGCGAACCTGCCGTCCTACTTCTCTTTCCTGTACGGGAAGCTGAGGGTCGGCGGGCGGCTGCTGAATCACTGCATCACGCGGCCGGACAATACTGAGCCGGCCGTCCGCATGCGCGGGTTCATCAACCGGTACGTATTCCCCGACGGCGAGCTTGAGGGACCCGGCTACCTGATCTCGCATATGCACGACGCTGGCTTCGAGGTGCGGCACGAGGAGAACCTGCGCGAGCACTACGCCAAGACCCTAGCCGCCTGGTGCGCCAACCTGGACGCGCACTGGAGAGAGGCGGTCGAGGAGGTCGGCCGGGGTACCGCCCGGGTTTGGCGGCTGTACATGGCCGGGTCGCGGCTGGGGTTCGATCGTAACCACATCGAACTGCACCAGGTGCTGGGCGTGCGGCTGGCGGCGGACGGGACGTCCGGCATGCCGCTGCGGCCCGACTGGGAGCTGCCCCGGGTCCTCGCCGGCTAATCTACCGAACGGCCTGGGCTCCTCGCCCAGCACCACTACCAGCCCCGATGGGGGGCGCCCTGGCCGACAGTTCCGATCCGCGGCAGGTGCGCTATCCTTTGCGCATGCGTGCCGTCCGGCTGCTCCTTACCTAGCCGCGCCGACTTACCGTCGTTGGCGCGGCTGCCCCTCGTCTCGAGGGGCGTTTTCATTGCAGGCCCGGACCGATTCAATGGTGAGGAAACGATGACAGCGGCCGAGAGCGCAGACCTGGCGCAGCGCTATGATCCCCGTGATGTCCAGGAGAAGTGGCAGGCGCGCTGGGCGGAGCTAGATCCGTTCCGGGCCAGCGAGGACGCCGCCGACCCCCGGGAGCACTTCTACCTGGTGGACATGTTCCCGTATCCGTCGGGTGACCTGCACATGGGCCACGCCGAGGCGTACGCCATCGGCGATGCCCTCGCCCGCTATCACTTCCTGCGCGGCGAGAACGTGCTGCACCCGATCGGCTGGGACGCCTTCGGCCTGCCCGCGGAGAACGCCGCCATCAGGAACAACTCACACCCGGCGGACTGGACCTACGCCAACATCGAGACGCAGGCCGCGTCGTTCCGGCGGTACGCGACCTCGTTCGACTGGAGCCGGCGGCTGCAGACCTGCGATCCCGCCTACTACCGCTGGAACCAGTGGTTGTTCCTGCGGTTCTACGAGCGTGGCCTGGCCTACCGCCGGGACGGCTACGTGAACTGGTGCCCGGTGGACCAGACCGTCCTGGCCAACGAGCAGGTCATCGCCGGCAAGTGCGAGCGCTGCGGCGCCGACGTGGTACGGCGGATGCTGAACCAGTGGTACTTCAAGATCACCGAATACGCGGACCGGCTGCTGGAGGACGCCAAGCAGCTCGAGGGCTGCTGGCCGGACCGCGTGCTGCTGATGCAGCGCAACTGGATCGGCCGGTCCGAGGGCGCCGAGGTCCGCTTCACCGTGGAAGGCCGCGATGAGCCGGTCACGGTGTTCACCACCAGGCCCGACACCCTGTACGGGGCCACGTTCTTCGTGGTCGCGGCCGACTCGCCGCTGGCCGAGCAGATCTGCGCCCCCGATCGCCTGCCCGAGCTGCGCGCCTACGTGGAGCAGGTCAGGAAGCTGACCGATATCGAGCGCCAGTCGACCGAACGCGAGAAGACCGGCGTCTTCCTGGGCCGGCACGCGATCAACCCGGTGAACGGCCAGCCGATCCCGGTGTGGGCCGCCGACTACGTGCTGCCGGACTACGGCACCGGGGCGATCATGGCGGTGCCCGCGCACGACCAGCGTGACCTGGACTTCGCCCGGGCCTACGGGCTCGACGTCCGGGTCGTGGTGGAGACCGGGCTGCCGGACCCGGCGCAGTCCTGGATCGCCACCCCCGGCGACGGCGCGCTGGTGAACTCCGGGCCGATCAACGGGCTGGGCAAGGCGGAGGCGATCGCCGCGATCACCGCCATCCTGGAGGAGCAGGGCCAGGGCCGGGCGGCGGTCAACTACCGCCTGCGGGACTGGCTGGTGTCCAGGCAGCGCTTCTGGGGCACCCCCATCCCGATCGTGCACTGTCCGTCCTGCGGCGAGGTCCCGGTGCCCGACGACCAGCTCCCGGTGGTGCTGCCCGACTTGCGCGGCCAGGACCTGGTGCCCCGCGGCGTCTCCCCGCTCGCCGCGGCGGAGGACTGGGTGAACGTGCCCTGCCCGGCCTGCGGCGAGCCCGCCAGGCGGGACACGGACACCATGGACACGTTCGTGGACTCCTCCTGGTACATGTTCAGGTACTGCTCGCCGGAGTACACCGACGGTCCGTTCGACCCGGCTGAAGTCCGCCGCTGGGCGCCGGTGGACATGTACGTGGGCGGCGTCGAGCACGCCATCTTGCACCTGCTCTACAGCAGGTTCTTCACCAAGATCCTCTATGACATGGGCCTGGTCGACTTCACCGAGCCGTTTACCCGGCTGATCAACCAGGGTCAGGTGATCAACCGCGGCAAGGCCATGTCCAAGTCGCTCGGCAACGGCGTCGACCTGGGCGAGCAGATCCAGCGATTCGGCGTGGACGCGATCAGGCTGACCATGATCTTCGCCAGCCCGCCCGAGGACGACATCGACTGGGCTGACATGCACCCGGAGGCTATGGTCAAGTTCCTCGGCCGGGTGTGGCGGATCGCCGCCGACGTGGCCGACGCGGCCCTGGGCGCCGCCGGTCAGGACGCGGGTACGGGCGACACCGAGCTGCGCCGGGTCACCCACCGGACCATTGACGAGACCACCCGCCAGGTCGGGGCGTACCGGCTGAACGTGGCCGTGGCCCGGCTGATGGAGCTGGTCAGCGCCACCAGGAAGGCCATCGACTCCGGGCCGGGAGCGGCCGACCGGGCGGTCCGCGAGGCGGCGGACGTACTGGCGGTGCTGGTGTCGCTGTTCGCCCCGTACACCGCCGAGGAGGCCTGGCAGCTACTCGGGCACAAGCCGTCGGTGGCCCGCGCCACCTGGCCGGTAGCCGACCAGGCCCTGCTGGCCCAGGAGAAGGTGACCTGCGTGGTGCAGGTCAACGGCAAGGTCCGCGACAAGCTCGAAGTCCCCCCGGAGATCGGTGAGGCCGAACTCCGCGAGCTCGCGCTGGTGGCCCCCGGGGTCGTCCGCACGCTAGGGGACCAGCAGGTGAACCGGGTCATCGTACGGCCGCCGAAGCTAGTCAGCATCGTCGCGGCATAGTGCCGCCCGGGCGGCGTCGCCGCCCGGACCCGACAGCTCAGCTCAGACGCGGCGCAGTACGGCCACGACCTTGCCGAGGATGGCGGCTTCGTCGCCGAGGATCGGCGTGTAGGCCGGGTTGTGCGGAATCAGCCAGACATGCCCGTCGCTCCGCTTGAACGTCTTCACCGTCGCCTCGCCGTCCAGCATCGCGGCTACGATCTCGCCGTTCTCCGCGTCCTCCTGCTGGCGGACCACGACCCAGTCCCCGTCGGTGATGGCGGCGTTCATCATCGAATCGCCGGCCACCTTGAGCAGGAACAGCGTGCCCTCGCCGACCAGTTGCCTGGGCAGCGGGAACACGTCTTCGATTGCCTGCTCGGCCAGGATCGGGCCACCAGCGGCGATCCGCCCGACCAGCGGCACGTAGGCGGCTTCCTGCGAGGGGATGTCGATGCCCGCGATCTCGCCGGCCTCCTCCTCCCCCTCCCGGCTGGGCTCCCGGCTCGGTTCGGGCCGCACGGCCGGGTGGCCAGGCAGCCGCACCTCGACCGTCCGCGGCCGTCCCACGTCCCGGTGCAGGTATCCCTTCTTCTGCAGCGTGCTGAGCTGGTACGAGACGCTGGAGGTGCTGGTCAGCCCGACGGCCTCGCCGATCTCGCGCATCGACGGCGGGTAACCCCGCTTCTGCACCGATTCGCGGATGACCTGGAGCACCTTGCGCTGTCGCCAGGTCAGCACGTGATCGGGATCGGGCTTGTCCGGGGTCTCCAGCGTGACGACCGGCACGCTTCCCTTCGGCTTGCGTCCTGGCCTCCCCTTGGGTCTGGCTGTGCCTGGATCGGTGCGGGAAACGCTGGTTGCGGCGCCTCCCGTGGCGGTTTCCTCCATCAGATGACCTTCCGTGTCCGAGTTCTGGCGTGCTGAGTAGAGACTAACGGTTCTTATCCGAGATCCCAAACATCTGTTCGACGTGTCGCCAAAATGTCGGACCCATTGAGTAGAACGAGAGTAACGACTGCATACCCCGTTCGATCGAACAGTAATCCGATCGAATGGGTGTACGATCGAATGCGACGAGGCTCGAATTAAGGTTTGATTAGGAGATCGCCATGAATGCGATGCCAGCAGAGGCGCTGACCTGCGATTCCGATGCATGCCCGCCCCGCGCGGAGACTGACCGTCATGACGACGCCGAGATCCGCTCGCTCCGCGCCCCCCGCCCGGCCGCCCCGGACCCGCCCTCCCCGCGCCGCCGCGACACGCCGGCCCGGCGCCCCGGCCGCGACACGCCGGCCGCCGCCCCGCTGCGGCTGACCAGGCGGGGCCGGGTGGTGGTCGCGGTCGCGGCCGCGCTGCTCGCGACCGCGGTATCGCTGTTCACGGCCGAGGCGGTACAGGCGACGAACCACGCCCCATCGGCGCACCCGGCGCGGCAGAGCCTCGTCCAGGTGATCGTGCGTCCCGGCCAGAGCCTGTGGTTGGTGGCCGAGAGCGCCGACCCGGACCAGGACACCCGCGCCGTCGTCCAGCAGATCGTCGACCTCAACGGGCTGAGCAGCGACGTGGTATTCGCCGGCCAGCAACTCTGGGTGCCGCGCGGCTGAGCCCGGCCGCGACACGCCGCCCCGGGCCGCCGCAACGGCACGAAGGCCGGGCTTTTCCCGATTTCCCGCTCGCGCCCGCTTGCCTCCGGCCGTCCTCGTGGTCTACCGTAACCACAACATCTAGTACTTACACCCTTGTGTTTTTTCCACAAGTTGTGTTCACAGGTAGAATGATTAGTGAACACGCACGGTGGCCAGGGAGGTGATCTCGTGCACTGCCCCTTCTGCCGGTACCCGGACAGCCGGGTCATCGACAGCAGGACCGCCGAGGACGGTACCGCAATCCGCCGCCGGAGGTCGTGTCCGGAATGCGGCCGGCGGTTCACCACTCAGGAGACGGTCATCTTGATGGTGGCCAAACGCAGCGGTGTCACCGAGCCGTTCACCCGGGACAAGATCATCCGTGGTGTGCAGCGCGCGTGCCAGGGACGGCCGGTGAGCGAGGACAAGCTGGCGATCCTGGCTCAGCAGGTGGAGGAGACGATCAGGGCGCGAGGGCTGGGCGAGGTCCCCTCGCACCAGGTGGGCCTGGCCATCCTGGGCCCGCTGCGTGACCTGGACGAGGTGGCCTACCTGAGGTTCGCCTCGGTCTACCGGGGGTTCGAGTCGCTCGCCGACTTCGAGGATGAGATCACCGCCCTGCGCCAGGGCCGCGATGACGCCGCGATCGAGGGCGCCGCGGCCACGGACCCGGCGTCCCAAGGGGGCCAGCAGAACCAGGCGTCCCGAGGGCGCCAGCAGGACTAGAGGGCAGCACGTACCAGCAAACGGCCACACAGGCCTGGCAGGGATCCGAGCGGATCCCGGAATGGGGATGAAATGACGGAGACGGTGAGCGGCGCGGCGGCCCGCAAGGGAAAGGGTTCCCAGCCGGACCAGGCGGCTCAGTCCCGGCGCAACCGGCTCACGATCGAGCGCATCCACACCACTCCGGGCGTGCACCCCTACGACCAGGTCACCTGGGAGCGCCGCGACGTCGTGATGACGAACTGGCGGGACGGCTCAGTCAACTTCGAGCAGCACGGCGTGGAGTTCCCCGACTCCTGGTCGGTGAACGCGGCCAACATCGTGACCACCAAGTACTTCCGCGGCGCGGTCGGCTCGCCGCAGCGCGAGTGGAGCCTCAAGCAGCTCGTCAACCGCGTCGTCGGCGTCTACACCGAAACCGGCCGTAAGCACGGCTATTTCGGCACCGAAGAGGACACCCAGATCTTCGATCACGAGCTCAAATACGCCCTGATCCACCAGATTTTCAGCTTCAACTCCCCGGTCTGGTTCAACGTCGGCACCGCCTCCCCGGCGCAGGTATCGGCGTGCTTTATCCTCGCCGTGGACGACACCATGGACTCCATCCTGGAGTGGTACCGGGAGGAAGGCCTGATCTTCAAGGGCGGGTCCGGCGCCGGCGTCAACCTGTCCAGGATCCGCTCCAGCAAGGAACTGCTGTCCTCCGGCGGCACCGCCAGCGGCCCGGTCTCCTTCATGCGCGGTGCCGACGCCTCGGCGGGCACGATCAAGTCGGGCGGCGCCACCCGCCGCGCGGCCAAGATGGTCGTACTCGACGTCGACCACCCCGACGTGGCCGACTTCATCCAGACCAAGGCCCGCGAAGAGGAAAAGATCCGCGCGCTCCGCGACGCCGGGTTCGATATGGACCTGGGCGGCACGGACATCGTCAGCGTCCAGTACCAGAACGCCAACAACTCCGTCCGCGTGTCCGACGAGTTCATGCGCGCGGTGGAGGAGGGAAAGGATTTCGACCTGCTGGCCCGCCGCACCGGCGAGGTGGTCGAGCGGATCGACGCACGCAAGCTGATGCGCGACATGGCCCGAGCCGCATGGGAGTGCGCCGACCCCGGCATCCAGTACGACGGCACGATCAACGACTGGCACACAAACCCCGAATCCGGGCGGATCACCGCAAGCAATCCCTGCTCGGAATACCTCAGCCTGGACAACTCCTCCTGCAATCTCGCCAGCATCAACCTGCTCAAGTTCATCCGGGACGACAACACCTTCGATGCCGAGCGTTTCGCGAGGATGACCGAGCTGATCATCACCGCGATGGACATCTCCATCACGTTCGCCGACTTCCCTACGCCGAAGATCGCCGAGGTCACCCGGGCCTACCGGCAACTCGGCATCGGCTACGCCAACCTGGGCGCGCTGCTGATGGCCACCGGCCACGCCTACGACTCCGAGGGCGGCCGGGCGATCGCGGCCGCGATCACCTCGCTGATGACCGGCACCGCCTACAAGACCTCGGCCGAACTAGCCGGGGCTGTCGGCCCTTATGACGGTTACGAGCGCAACGCCAGGCCGCACAAGCGCGTCATCCGCAAGCACGCGGACGCCAGCGAGGGCATCCGCCCGGTCGGCACCATGGAGCGCGAGATCCTCGACCTGGCCAGCCAGACCTGGCAAGAGTGCATCGACCTCGGCGAGGCAAATGGGTACAGAAACGCCCAATCCTCGCTATTGGCGCCTACCGGGACAATAGGCCTCATGATGGACTGTGACACCACGGGCGTCGAGCCCGACCTGGCCTTGGTCAAGCTCAAGAAGCTAGTCGGTGGCGGCTCCATGCAGATCGTCAACCAGACCGTGCCGCGGGCGCTGAAGAACCTCGGCTACCCGCACGAGCAGGTCGAGGCGATCACCGAGTACATCGCCGAGCACGGCCACGTGGTGAACGCCCCCGGCCTGCGGCCCGAGCACTACGAGGTGTTCGACTGCGCCATGGGCGAGCGCGCGATCAGCCCGATGGGCCATGTCCGAATGATGGCCGCGGTCCAGCCCCTGCTGAGCGGGTCCATTTCGAAAACCGTGAACCTTCCGGAAAGCGCCACCGTTGAGGACATTGAGCGGATCAACTTCGAGGGCTGGAAGCTCGGCCTCAAGGCGCTGGCCGTTTACCGCGACAACTGCAAGGTCGGCCAGCCGCTGTCCGACGCCAGGAAGAAGCCCGCCGAGGCTGCCGCCCAAACCGTCCCGGCGGCCCAGGCGCAGGCCGAGGTTCCGGCCGCCGCCCCGGCGCACGAGCAGCACCGCCCGGTCCGCCGTCGCCTGCCCAGGCAGCGGCCGGCCACCGTGACCAGGTTCTCCGTCGCGGGCGCCGAAGGCTACATGACCGTCTCCAGCTACCCGGACGACGGCGTGGGCGAGGTGTTCCTCAAGCTCGGCAAGCAGGGCTCGACGCTGGCCGGCGTGATGGACGCCTTCTCCATGGCCATCTCGGTCGGCCTGCAGTACGGTATCCCGCTGGATTCGTACGTGGCCAAGTTCACCAACATGCGGTTCGAGCCGGCCGGCCTGACCGACGACCCGGACATCAGGATCGCCAGTTCGGTGATGGACTACATCTTCCGCCGCCTCGCGCTGGACCACCTGCCCTACGAGGACCGCGCCGAGCTCGGCATCCTGTCCGCGGCCGAACGGGCCGCCGAGGTGGCGGGCCACGGACAGGCCGGGCTGGCCGAGGAGGTCGACCCCACCGAACTTGCCCAGTCGGCCGCCGTAGAACAGCCTCATCATGCCGAACGGGCTGCGGTACCCGCCCCGGCCCCGGCTCAAGCCCCGCAGGCGAACGCCCCCTTTCCGGCCGCACCGCACAGCACGGCCGAACTGATCGAGTCGCAGCAGGGCCGGACCGCCGACGCCCCGCTCTGCCTCACCTGCGGCACCAAGATGCGCCCGGCCGGCAGCTGCTACGTCTGCGAAGGCTGCGGCTCCACCAGCGGCTGCAGCTAGAAGTGAGCGGTATTGCATTAGATGCAACAAGTGCCGCAAGAGTGGTTGGGCATCTGATCGTTGAAACGCCGCACGCCCGGGCCTGTAGGGGCTCGGGCGTGCGGGCGCACGAGCTGAGATGTCGCGCCGGGTTGGAACCAGGATGACATCACACTCCGCGCCGCAAATCAAGGCTGACGGAGTGGATGCTCCGGGTCATCAGGCGGTGAGCTTGCGGCGCAGCCCGGGGTGGTCCAAGGGAGTGCGCCCGAGGCCGGCTAGCGGGAAACCCGGCCTACGCGTCGTCCGGCCTTGGCCGAGGCCTTGCCCGAGGCCTTCGCCGTCCGGGCGACCATCGACGCCTCCCGGCGCGCCCTCCGGCCCGCCTGGCGGGTGTGCCTGGCCGCGTGGCGAACGCGCCAGGCGAGCGACGGGTTCCCCGCGGTGTCGGCCGACGCGACGAGCAGGCCGCCGAGCATCGAGAGGTTCTTCAGGAAGTGGATGCGCTGCTGCGCCTGGTCCGCCTCCTCCTCGTCCTCCCAGAAGCGGTGCCCGGCCGCGGTGGTCGGCACCAGCGTCGCGGCCAGCGCGAGCGCGGAAAGCCGGGGGAACCGGCCCAGCGCCAGCAGCGCGCCCGCCGCCATCTGGACGGCGCCGTTGATCCGCACCGCCTGCTCGGTCTTGGCCGGCACGGCCGGGACCCGTTCGGCCAGCAGGCGCACCACCGGCTCGGCCCTCGGCGCCACCCGCTCGGGGCGCCGGAAGGTGTCGTAACCCTGGATGACGAAGATGGCGGCCATCATAGGCCGGGCGAGAGCTCTTACTACAGTCATCACCTCCTGCTGCCCTCCGGGCCGCCGTTATAACCTGGCGAGGGTGATCATGGCTCCATAATTGGCGTCGTGACCGACCCGGAGATCCGGATCAGACTCGTCGACGAGGGCGACCGCCCCATGCTCGCCTGGCTCGTCGCCGAGCTCTGGGGATCCGAACTCGTCGCCGTGCACGACACGGTGCTGCGGCCCGCCGAGATGCCCGGGTTCATCGCCGAACGGTCCGGCCGCGTGGTCGGCCTGCTCACCTACCAGCTGGTGGGGGACATGCTCGAGATCGTCACGCTCAACGCCATCGAGCGCCGGGCCGGCATCGGGACCATGCTGATCGAGGCCGCCGCCGACGCGGCCCGGCGCTTCGGCCGCCGCGAGATCCGGCTCACCACCACCAACGACAACGTCGACGCGCTCCGCTTCTACCAGCGCCGCGGGTTCCGGCTCGCCGAGCTGCGGCCGGGCGCGGTCGACCGGTCCCGGCAGCAGAAGCCGCAGATCCCGCGCACCGGCCACTACGGCATCCCGCTGCACGACGAGATCGATCTCACCCTGCGCGTCTAAGCAATCTCACCCTGTCGTCTGCGCAGGAGCGCCCTTGACCTGGCGCCCGCCGGTCCAGACCCCAGATGACCACGTCGTCGCGAATAGGGGCATCGTGTCCGGGTATGACCAGTTCTGCCGCTATTCGGTGCATTTGTTCTCCTGTGAGGGTTCTGGACGGACTGGGGCCGCGGATGTGATGGTGTTTATCTTGACTGGTCACCGCCCCCGCGGTCCATCATGGATGATCGGCCGCGTTCTCCAGGGAGGCTCCAGGCCGGGACGGCTCCGCCGCAGTTTTTCACCGACAGTATCGACGTGTGCGCTGTCGTGCGCGCGGGTCATGCGCTATACAGGGACATACGACTGTCCGGCAACCGGGTGCGGGAATGGCCAGCCGGACGCGGCTCCGAGGCGGGCTCTAGGAGGCAGGGACATAGGGGCGAGGAAGCGTGATGCTGCCAGACGATAGGGCCCAGCCCGCCGCGCCAGACCGGCCGACCCTGGGCGCCCGGCTCATGCGTACCTATCGGCAGCTTCCGGTATTGCTCAAGGTCGTCGTGGTCATCGCGGCCGTCTTCCTGGCGGCACCGATCATCCTCGTCGTCATGGTCTACGGTATCGTCGCGGTCACCCAGGGACGGCGCACCGTGGGCGCGTCCGCTTCGGTCGCGCTGTGGGGCGTGGTCGTGTTCTCCTTTGCGGGCAAGGGCAACCACACCTGGCTGTACTCCGTGATCCTGCTGCCCGTGGCGGTCGCCCTGGCCGCCCACACCAGGCCGCTGGCCCGCTGGTTCGTGCCGTGCCGCACGGTCGCCTGGGTCCTGGCCTGGTCCGTGCCCGCCGGGGTCATCGCCCTGAAGGCGGCGCAGCAGGCGCCGTTCATCGGCACCGTCGCCGCGTGGCTGCTGGCCGCGGCCGTGCTCGGCTGGCGAGTGGCCAAGGGCATCCAGGAGGGCCGCATGTACGGCCCGGCGGGCTCGCCGGGACCGGCCGGCCGCCCGGCAGCCCATCCCGGTGCGCGGCCCCCGGGCAACCAGGGCCCCCAGGGCCAGCAGGGGCATCCGGGCGCTCCCGGCGTCCGCGCCCAGGCCGCGGCGCTGCCGTACGCCGAGTACGCCACCCGCGACCGCCACGGCGGCGCCCCCCGCCCGCGGCCGCAGATCTCGGTCGAGGACGCTATGGCCGAACTCGACGCGATGATCGGGCTGTCCTCGGTCAAGGAGCAGGTCCGCTCGATCGCCGCGTCCATCGAGGCGGCGCGGCGGCGCACCGTGGCCGGCATCACCACCGAGCGGCCGATGCGGCACTTCGTGTTCCTCGGGCCGCCCGGCACCGGCAAGACCACGGTGGCCCGGGTGCTGGCCAAGATCTTCTACGCGTTCGGCCTGCTGCAGGCGCCCGAGGTCATCGAGGCGCACCGGGCCGACCTGGTGGGCGAGTTCCTCGGCGCGACCGCGATCAAGACCAACGAGCTCGTCGATTCCGCGCTGGGCGGGGTGCTGTTCATCGACGAGGCGTACGGCCTGGTCAACGAGGGCGACGGGCAGGCCGACCGGTTCGGCCAGGAGGCGGTGCAGACGCTGCTCAAGCGGGCCGAGGACAACCGGGACAACCTCATCATCATCCTGGCCGGCTACGAGAAGCAAACGGAGTCGTTCCTGTCCTCCAACCCCGGCCTGGCCTCCCGGTTCGCCACCCGGCTGAAGTTCCCGAGCTACTCCCCGGCGGAGATGATGGCGCTGGCCGAGGCCGCGCTCGACCGGCGCGGCGAGATGCTCGACCCGGACGCGCGCCCGGTGCTGTGGCGCACGCTGGAGGAGGTCGGCCGCCGCCGGATCGCCGACGAGCTGGGCAACGGCCGGTTCGTCCGCAGCCTGCTTGAGAAGGCCGGCCAGGCCCGCGACGTGCGGGTGATGACCGGCACGACTGAGCCCGTGCCCCGGGACCTGGTGACCATCCGCGGCGGCGACCTGGAGCAGGCCTACGCCGAGCTCACCAGCAGGCTGCGCGGCTACGAGGACACGCCCACGGTGGAGGGCGCCATCGCCGAGCTCAACGTGCTGGTCGGGCTGGAGCCGGTGAAGCAGCAGGTGCGGGCGATCGCCGCGCAGCTGCGCGTGGCCAAGATGCGGGACTTCCACGGCCTGGCCAGCCAGCCGCCGGCCCGGCACTTCGTGTTCACCGGACCGCCGGGCACCGGCAAGACCACGGTGGCGCGCATCATCAGCCGCATCTTCGCCGCGCACGGGCTGCTGGTCAGGCCCGAGGTCATCGAGGCGCACCGGGCCAACCTGGTCGGCGAGCACCTCGGCTCGACCGCGATCAAGACCAACAAGCTCGTCGACTCGGCCATCGGCGGCGTGCTGTTCATCGACGAGGCGTACTCGCTGCACAACGAGGGCTACTCCGGCGGCGACGCGTTCGGCGCCGAGGCGGTGCAGACGCTGCTCAAGCGGGCCGAGGACGACCGCGACCGGCTGGTGATCGTGCTCGCCGGGTACCCGGATGACATGGACAGGTTCGTGCGCAGCAACCCGGGCCTGGCCTCCCGGTTCAGCACCCGCGTCACCTTCCCCAGCTACTCCCCGGCCGAACTGACCGAGATCGCCAAGCAGCTCGCCAGCCAGGCCGGGGACGTGTTCGACCCGGCGGCCGAAGAGGTGCTCGGCGTGATCTTCGCCGAGGCCTTCGGCTCGGGCCGCGTCGACGAGCTGGGCAACGGCCGGTTCGCCCGGTCCCTGTTCGAGCGGGCCTGCGCCTGCCGGGACGTCCGGGTGGTCCGGCTGGGCGAGCAGGCGACCGCGGCGGACCTGACCACGGTCACCGCCGCGGACGTCCGCTCCGCCTACCGGGAACTGGTCCCGGAGGGCCCGGATTCCCCCCGGCACCCGATCCCCGTGCCCGAGCAGGGCTAAGCGCCGGGCACACGCAGCCACGTGGACGGACGCTGGGAATTCTGGATCGACCGGGGCGGCACGTTCACCAACGTCGTCGCCCGGCGCCCGGACGGCCGCCTGGTGGCCCGCAAGCTGCTCTCCGACCGCCCGGAAGCATATAAGGACGCCGCGGTGGCCGGGATCCGCCAGCTGCTCGGGCTGAAACCCGGCGAGAAGATCCCCGCGGAGCAGATCGGCTCGGTCCGGCTCGGCACCACGGTGGCCACCAACGCCCTGCTGGAGCGGACGGGCGAGCCCACCGTCCTGGTCATCACCCGCGGCTTCGCCGACGCGCTGCGCATCGCCTACCAGAACCGGCCGCGGATCTTCGACCGCCGGATCCTGCTGCCCGAGGTGCTCTACCAGCGGGTGATCGAGGCGGACGAGCGGGTGACCGCGGACGGCGAGGTCCTCACCCCGCTGGACGAGGGCACGCTCGCCGCCGAGCTCGAAGACGCCTTCAGCGAAGGATTCCGGGCCGCCGCCGTGGTCTGCATGCACGGCTACCGGTATCCCGAGCACGAGCAGCGCATCGGCGACCTGGCCCGGGCGGCCGGCTTCACCCAGGTGTCCGAGTCGCACCGGACCAGCCCGCTGATGAAGCTGGTCTCCCGGGGCGACACCACGGTGGTGGACGCCTACCTGTCGCCCATCCTGCAGCGCTACGTCACCGAGGTGGCGCACGAGCTCCAAGGCACAAGGCTGCTGTTCATGCAGTCCAACGGCGGGCTGACCGACGCGGCTGGCTTCCGCGGCAAGGACTCCATCTTGTCCGGCCCGGCCGGCGGCATCGTCGGCATGGCCCGGACCGCGGAAAACGCCGGCTATGACCAGGTCATCGGCTTCGACATGGGCGGCACCTCCACCGACGTGTCGCACTTCGCGGGCGAGTTCGAGCGCGAGTACGAGACGCAGGCCGCCGGGGTGCGGATACGGGCGCCGATGCTGTCCATCCACACCGTGGCCGCGGGCGGCGGCTCGGTGCTGCACTTCGACGGCAGCCGGTACCGGGCCGGCCCGGATTCGGCCGGCGCCGACCCCGGGCCCGCCTGCTACCGCAGGAACGGCCCGCTCACCGTCACCGACGCCAACGTGCTGCTCGGCCGCATCCAGCCAGACCACTTCCCGCGGGTCTTCGGCGAACACGGCGACCAGCCGCTCGACGCCGAGACCACCAGGAAGAAGTTCCAACAGCTCAGCCGGCAGATCACCGAGGCCACCGGGGACACCCGCGGCCCCGAGCAGGTGGCCGCGGGCTTCGTCGAGATCGCCGTGGCGAACATGGCCAACGCGATCAAGAAGATCTCGGTGCAGCGCGGCTACGACGTCACCGAGTACGTGCTGAACGTGTTCGGCGGGGCGGGCGGCCAGCACGCCTGCGCGGTCGCCGACGCGCTCGGCATGACCCGGGTGCTCATCCACCCGCTGGCCGGGGTGCTGTCCGCCTACGGGATCGGGCTGGCCGACATCATCGCCATGCGCGAGCAGGCCGTCGAGGACCCGCTCACCCGGGACAGCCTGGAAACCCTCCGCGACACCATCAATCCCCTGGACCAGGACGCCCGCGCCGAGGTGCGGGCCGAGGGCGTGCCGCCGGAGCGGATCGCCGCGGCGCACCGGGCGCACCTGCGCTACCAGGGCACCGACACCGCGGTCATCGTCCCGGTCGCCTCGCTGGAGGAGATGACCGCGGCGTTCGAGGCCGAATACGCCCGCCGCTTCTCCTTCCTCATGCCGGACAAGCCGGTGCTGGTGGAGGCGGTCTCCGTCGAGGTCACCGGAGCGCAGGAACGGTACGAGGAGGCGGAGAACCTACTCCGTTCGGATGAAAAAAACCCCGAGCGGGTCCGGATGTTCACCGGCGGGACGTGGGCCGAGGTGGACCTGTTCGAACGGTCCGGGCTGCGGCCCGGGCACGCCATCAGCGGCCCGGCCATTATCACCGAGGAACTCGCCACCACGGTGGTCGAGCCGGGCTGGCAGGCCGTCGTGACCGACCGCGGCGACCTGATGCTGTCCCGCGTCGCGGCCCGCCCGGCGCGGACGGGCGTCGACACCACCGCCAACCCCGTCATGCTCGAGATCTTCAACAACCTGTTCATGTCGGTGGCCGAACAGATGGGGGTGCGCCTGCAGGCCACCGCGCACTCGGTCAACATCAAGGAGCGCCTCGACTTCTCCTGCGCGATCTTCGACGCCGAAGGCGGGCTGATCGCCAACGCACCGCACATGCCGGTGCACCTCGGCTCGATGGGCGAGTCGATCAAGATGGTGATCGCCCGCAACCCGGACATCCGCCGCGGCCAGGTCTACGTCCTCAACGACCCCTACCACGGCGGCACCCACCTCCCCGACATCACCGTGGTCACCCCGGTCTTCGCCGCCGACGGTGACGACATCTGGTTCTACGTGGCCAGCCGCGGCCACCACGCCGAGATCGGGGGAGTGTCGCCGGGGTCGATGCCGGCCGCCAGCACGCGGGTCGAGGAGGAGGGGGTGCTGATCGACAACTGGCTGCTGGTCGAGGATGGCCGGCTGAGGGAACGCGAAACCGTAAACCTCCTGGGAACCGCCGAGTACCCGTCCCGGGACCCGGCCACCAACGTCGCCGACCTGCGCGCCCAGATCGCCGCCAACTCCGAGGGCATCGCCGAGCTGCGCAAGATGGTCGAGCACTTCGGCCTGGACGTGGTGCAGGCGTACATGGGCCACGTGCAGCGCAACGCCGCCAACGCGGTCCGGCGGGTGATCACCGCGCTGCACGACGGCGGCTACGAATACGAGCTGGACAACGGGGCTAGAGTCAAGGTCAGGGTCACGGTGAACCGCGAGGACCGGACCGCCGAGATCGACTTCACCGGCACCTCGCCCCAGTTGGCCGACAACTTCAACGCGCCGTCCAGCGTGGCCATGGCGGCCGTGCTGTACGTGTTCCGCACCCTGGTCGACGACGACATCCCGCTCAACTCCGGCTGCCTGCACCCGCTGAGCGTGATCATCCCGCCGGCCACCATGCTGTCCCCGCAGTACCCGGCCGCGGTGGCCGCGGGCAACGTGGAGACCTCCCAGGTCGTCACCGGGGCGCTGTATGCGGCGCTGGGCGTGATGGCCGAGGGTTCGGGGACGATGAACAACGTGACGTTCGGCAACGAGCGGTACCAGTACTACGAGACGGTGGCCAGCGGCTCGGGCGCCGGCGACGGCTTCGACGGCACCGACGTGGTGCAGACCAAGATGACCAACTCCCGGCTCACCGACCCCGAGGTGCTCGAGTGGCGCTACCCGGTGCTGCTCGAGTCGTACCGGATCAGGCCGGGCAGCGGCGGCCGGGGCCGCTGGCGCGGCGGCCACGGCGGGGTGCGGCGGCTGCGCTTCACCCAGCCGATGACCGTGACCACGCTGACCGGGCACCGGCGGATCCCGGCGTTCGGGATGGCCGGCGGCGAGCCGGGCGCACTGGGCCGGCACTGGGTCGAGCACCCGGACGGCACGGTGACAGCCATGGCGGGCTGCGACTCCGTCGATGTCCGAACGGGCGATGTTTTCGTCATCGAGACCCCCGGGGGCGGCGGCTACGGGGCGCCCTGCTAGCTCCGGGGGCGACCCCCCGAGCCCGCGCAAGCACCCTGCTAGCTCCGGGGGGCCGACCCCCCGAGCCCCCCGCAAGCACCCTGCTAGCTCCGGGGGGCCGACCCCCCGAGCCCCCGCAAGCACCTTTAGGGCTCGTCCGCCTCGAGTTCGCGCAGCACGGCGATCAGCGCGGCCTCGTCGCCGCTGGTGTGGTCGAGCACCGACATCAGCGCGTGCAGCACCAGGTGGCGGTCCTGGCCGGCGTCGAGCAGCCGCTGCGCGGCCTCCCACAGCTCCGGCGGGTCGCCGCGCCAGAGCCGGTCGGCCAGCACCAGGTGCCGTTCGATGTGCCGGCCGACCCCGCCAGGGGCGGGGGTAGCGTGGTCGGCGGCGATCAGCGCGCGCCGGTCCCGCGGGTCGGCCGGGTCCATAATGGACAGGTCGGTGCCGGAGTGCCAGCCCTCGAGCACCGGGAAGGCGAACGCCCGCCGGGGCAGCGCCTCCAGGTCGGCGTCCGGCAGCAGCCGCCGGACCAGCGCGTAGTCCAGGCCGAACTCGGCCGGATCCCGGTACGCCTGGGCGAACCGGCTGATCGAGTTGAACACTGCCTCGAGCGAGTCGTTGACGGTGGCCTCGGGCAGGCCGCGCCGTCGGCCCGCCCAGCGCACCCACGCGGCCAGCACGTGCGGCATCGCGTCCTGTTCGGCGAACGACAGCATGACCTTACGCGGCAGCCAGCCGAGCAGGAACGTCTCCACCTTGGTCGGGCTCATCCGCAGCGGCCGCCCGAAGTCCTTGTCGCAGCCGTAGTCGATGATGCGGTCCGCGCAGTGGCTGGCCGAACCGCGGTCGGACAGGTCCTCCGCCTCGTCCGAGGCGAGGAACTCGGCGGCCAGCATGGCCCGCCGGTCCTTGCTCCAGGCCTGCCGCCGCCCGGTCGTGTTCAGCGGGGCGGTGGCGGACAGCGACCGGCCGCGGTACGGCGGCAGCGCCCTGATCCGGGCCCGGATGAACGCGTGGTAGGAGGGGAACGAGTCGCTGACCACCGGCTCGTGCGCGGCATCGGTCACGGTCAGCGCGGTCTCCAGCATGTGCCGGGCCTGGCCGGCGTCGACCTGGTGGAACGCATACTTGGCCGCGGCCCCGCGCTGGCTGCTCGCCTCGCGGCAGTGGTCGAGCAGCTTGCTGACCCGGGAGGTCACCCAGCCGTCCTTGATCATCCCGCCGGAGTTGTAGTCCACCACGGTGACCAGCGCGTGCGGCTCCTGGCCGGCGTAGCTGAAGGTGCAGATGACCTCGTCGGCGTCACCGAGCTCGTCCGGGTTGACGTAGCACTCGGCCGCGGTGACCGCGCCCAGGTGCTCGGCCCAGCCGGGGCACGGCACGCCCGCCTCGATCAGCTCCAGGGCCGCGCGCTCGGCCTTGGCCGCCTGCCGCGGGGTGCCCAGGCAGGCGATGCCGGATAGCAGCGCCAGCGCCGCCGGGCTGCGCTGCTCGCCCGCGTAGTCCACCAGGCCCTCGCCGACCAGCTGCTCGACGGTGGCGGCCCGCCTGCCGCCGCCGCGCTGACCCCACCAGGTGCCGAGCAGCTCGCTGACCATGAGCTCCGCGTCGAGCGGGCTGCGCACGGCCAGCAGCTCACGCGCCGCGCGCAGCAGTTCGGCGAACAGCGCGTTCGGCGGCGGCCCAGCGGCGCCTGGTCGCTGGCCGCTCGCTGATCCGCCGGGGGACTGGCTTCGTCGGCGCTGCGGGCTCACCCTGATAGCCTCTCAGATCTGGACATGCGGACGCTATGCTACGTTGTCATGCCCGGTGTGATTCCGCCTCCCAGACCGCTCGCGCCACGCCGGCGGGATTGACGTGCTGGCATAATCCGCCGTTTGCGGTCCGCGAATCCGCACACCTGGCCGCACCAATTGCCGGACTGTGGCACCCTTAATTGGTTGGCAGTGTTGGCTGTCCGGGGGAACGACGATCCCGGGGAAGGAGCCGCCCATGGCAGCCCCCGGCGCGGTCTACGGGTGTTCGTTGTGAGCATGGATACCTCTGTGCCAAGGCAGCGAGACGCCGCAGATGCCGCTCTGGTGGACATGCTGATGCTGGAGGCGCCGGTCGGCCTGGCCCTGTTCGGGCCCGACCTGCGTTTCCGCTGGGTGAATGCTGCCCTGGCGCGTTTCGGCGATGCCGCAGACGCCCCGTCCGGCTACCAGGGCCTGCTGCCGTCCGAGGCCTGGCCCGAGCCGCTCGCGTCCCGGGCCGAGGCCGCGTTGCGCGCGGTGCTGGCCGACGGCACGCGGCTTACCGAGTCCGGCTATCCCGCGATCGCGGGCGACGGCCCGGATGCCGGCCCGGCTGCCGACGGGCCCGCCGCCGGCTCCTCCGCGTCCGCCTCCTGGTTCCCGGTGCACGACGCAACCGGGCAGGTCTTCGGCGTCGGCCTGATCATGCTCGACGTGACCGGCCCGTCGGCCGAGGCCGTGGAGGCCGCCGCGGCCGAGCTCAGGCGCAGCGAGGAGCGCTACCGGTCGCTGGTCCAGGGCGGCGCCCAGGTGGTCTGGGTGACCGGTCCTGACGGCGAGATGAAGGAAGACTCGCCGGAGTGGCGCTGGATCACCGGGCAGGCGGCGGAGCAGTTCACCGGGTCCGGCTGGCTGGAGTCGGTCCACCCGGAGGACCGGGAGCGGGTCGAGCGCGACTGGCGCGAGTGCGTCCGGACCGGCAAGATCTTCGACGACCGCTACCGGATCCGCACCAAGGCCGGGTCCTACCGGCACTACGACGTGCGCGCGGTGCCGATCGAACGGGACGGCAAGATCGTCGAGTGGGTCGGGGCCAGCACCGACGTGACCAACCAGCGCGAGGCCGAAGAGATGCGCGGCCGGCTGACCGAGCAGCTGTCCGCGGCGGCGCTGCGCACCGCGCGGCTGCAGCAGGCCACCTCCATGCTGGCCGAGGCGCTCACCGTAGAGGAGGTGGTCCAGGTCATCACCGAGGTGGGCCGGACCGCGATCGGCGCGCTGCGTTCGGCGGTCGCGCTGCTCGAGGGTGACGGCGCGCGGCTGCGGGTGGTCAACGACGACCTGCGCAACGCCCCGGACTCGGCGGGCGGCGAGCTGACGCTGGCGTCCCCGAGCGTGATGACCAAGGCCATCGCCACCCGGCGTCCGGTGCTGATCGAGGACCCGGAGGACCTGCGCAGGCAATTCGAGGGCGAGCTGGAGATCGACCCGGAGCGGGTCGCCGCCTCGGATGAGCGCTCCTGGGTCGGCCTGGCGCTGCTGACCGCGGGCGCGCCGCTGGGCGCGCTGCGGTTCTCGTTCACCCGGCCGCGGAAGATCACCGAGGAGGAGCGGGTCTTCCTGGAGGCGCTGGCCGGCCAGTGCTCGCTCGCGGTCGAGCGGGCCGGCCTGTACGAGCGAGAGCACACCACGGCCGAGACGCTGCAGCGCAGCCTGCTGCCGGACCGGCTGCCCAGCGTGCCCGGGCTGATCCTGGGGGCCATGTACCGGCCGGTGACCAAGAACATGGAGATCGGCGGCGACTGGTACGACGCGTTCCGGCTGGCCGACCAGCGGCTCGCGGTGGCGGTCGGCGACGTGATGGGCAAGGGGCTGACCGCGGCGGCCGGCATGGGCCGGGTCCGCAACGCGCTGCGCGCGCTGGCGCTGACCGACCCGCGCCCGGCGGCGGTGCTCGGCGGCCTGGACCGCCTGTTCACCGCGACCGAAGAGGAGGAACAGGTCACCACGGTGGCCTACCTGGTGATCGACCCGGCGACGGGGGACGGCGTGCTCGGGAATGCGGGCCACCTGCCGGCCCTTGTCCTTGAGGCAGGTTGCGCGCCGCGGTTCGATCAGGTGGAGGCGGGAACGCCGCTGGGCTGGGCCAGCCCGAGGAAACAGCACGCGTTCAACCTGCGCCCCGGTAGCACCGCGGTTTTTTATTCTGACGGCCTGGTAGAGAACAGGAATCGTGGTCTGGACACGGGTCTGGAGGAACTGGCCGCCGTGGCGGCACGGGCCGATGGGGAGCTGCTGGCTCGTCCGGAACGGCTGCTCGAGTACCTCGTGGAACGTATGCTCGCTGGTCACGAGCAGGACGACGACGTCACGGTGCTGGTCATGCACGTGCCGGCGGGCGGTCCGCGATGAGGATGGCCCGGGCGGACGCGTACAAGTCACTCCCGGCCGCAGCCTATGGTGATGAGTGGGAGGCAGGCGGGTTGAATCAGTCCCTAGTGGCATCTACCTTGCGAAGGAAGGGGTGACCGTGGTCGTGAGCGCTGCTAACTCCGCAGCGCGGAAGCGCCTCAGGACGTCGGACCAAGGGCCCCGGCGGGGCTCAGGGGAGTCGTCCCACCCGGAACCGGCAGAGCCCCGGGCCGTCGAGGATCAGGCGGCGCCGCGGCCACGCGGTGTTGGTCCGGACGGTTCCGCGCTGCGCGCCGATGCGGACCTCGACCCTCAGACCCTGGAGACCCCTCAAACCCCGGAGAGCTCCGCAGACTCCAATGGCCTGACCGCGGTTGATCTCGAGGGCGACGAGGATCTCGAGAGCTTCGACGATCTCGACGCCGACGACGCGGACCTGCCCGACGACGCGGACCTCCAGGCCGCGCTCGCCGACGAGGACCTCGAGGACGCCGACGACATCGGCAACGTCGTCGGCGAGGGCCTGGCCGACGAGGAAGAAGGGGCCGGGGAGCCCGAAGGCTCCGAGGACGCGGACGAGCTCGAAGGGCCCGAAGGAGCTGAGCCCGGCCAGCCGGCCGCGGCGGCGGGCACCGGGACCGAAGCCGCCATCGCGGCGGGCGCCCTGGTCGTCAAGATCTCCACGGACGGCAGCCCCGGCGAGGACGAGGAAATCCTGGTCTTCGGCGACGACGACGACGATCTTCCGGCCGCCCAGGTCGCGGTGGCGGGCGCCACCGCGGACCCGGTCAAGGACTACCTGAAGCAGATCGGCAAGGTGCCGCTGCTCAACGCCGAGCAAGAGGTCGAGCTGGCCAAGCGCATCGAGGCGGGCCTGTTCGCCGAGGAGAAGCTCGCCGAGGGGCGGCAGAGCCTGTCCACCGACCGGCGCATCGACCTGGAGTGGATCGCCGAGGACGGCACCCGGGCCAAGAATCACCTGCTCGAGGCCAACCTGCGGCTGGTGGTGTCGCTGGCCAAGCGGTACACCGGGCGCGGCATGCTGTTCCTGGACCTGATCCAGGAGGGCAACCTGGGCCTGATCCGGGCGGTGGAGAAGTTCGACTACACCAAGGGCTACAAGTTCTCCACCTACGCCACCTGGTGGATCCGGCAGGCGATCACCCGGGCGATGGCCGACCAGGCCCGCACCATCCGCATCCCGGTGCACATGGTCGAGGTGATCAACAAGCTGGCCCGGGTGCAGCGCCAGATGCTGCAGGACCTGGGCCGCGAGCCCACCCCGGAGGAACTGGCCATCGAGCTGGACATGACCCCGGAGAAGGTCATCGAGGTGCAGAAGTACGGCCGCGAGCCGATCTCGCTGCACACCCCGCTCGGTGAGGACGGCGACAGCGAGTTCGGCGACCTGATCGAGGACTCCGAGGCGATCCAGCCTGGCGAGGCGGTGTCGTTCACCCTGCTGCAGGAGCAGCTGCACTCGGTGCTCGACACGCTGTCCGAACGCGAGGCTGGCGTGGTCTCCATGCGGTTCGGCCTCACCGATGGCCAGCCGAAGACCCTGGACGAGATCGGCAAGGTCTACGGCGTGACCCGCGAGCGGATCCGCCAGATCGAGTCCAAGACCATGTCCAAGCTGCGCCACCCGTCCCGTTCCCAGGTCCTTCGCGACTACCTGGACTAGCTCCGTCCCGTATACCTGGACGAGCCCCGTCCCGCGGGCTCGGTCCCGGCTCCGCGCCCGCCGGCGAACAGCATCGTTGTCACATTGATGTCGCCCCGGCAGCATCGCTGCCACATCGATGCTGTTCGCCGCGGCCATCCAGGGCCACGTGGCAGTCACCGACGGCCCGGGGACGCTGCGGTAAAGGGTAAATTGCCTCACATCTACCACACGAGTCCCGCCCGTAGCTATATTCACGGACCAGCCTCGCTAGGCGAAGCCGCCCGGGCGGGCCCGGCCGTACCCCGCCCGGGCGGGACTCGCCGTACCCCGCTGCGCCGTTTCCGGGCATAAAAAAGGCCGACGCCAATGACCGAACTGGCGCCGGCGTCCTTGCCGGTCTGGCTGTTCCCGCTGAATTACTGCGGCGGCGGCTCAGACAGGCGGTTGCTCTCGTCCTGTATGTCGACGGCGACCTTGGCCAGAGCCGCGGCGTGCTCGCGGCCGTGGTGCGCGCAGAAAAGCAGCTCTCCTGAGTTAGCGAGCAGCACGCGAACATACGCCTGGGCGCCGCAACGATCGCAGACGTCCAGCGCGGTCAGCGGCTTGGTGGGGGCTAGTGCTCCAGTCAACGTCGCCTTCCTTCGCGTCGTGCCTCCGGCATCCGTATCCGGATGGCTTCTGTTTCCTGCCCTTACAGCTCAGCACAACACATACCCAGGCGTCAGCGTTCCCCACGCCGGGTGGTGTACGCCACAAGCGAAACCACCGCAGGCCGAGCGTGGTCGCAACTGCCGCCAGTTGCCGCGGTGCCTGTGAACCGCCTAGCGGCGGCACACAGGCACCGTGTGTTTCCGGCCGGAGATGTACCCAGATTCCCGTCGGTTGATGCCTTCATCATGGTCAGTCCGCGATTACCGGCCGGCCTGCCGCGTGGCTTGCCACGGATAGCCGGCCGGGAACGCTACTATGTTCGATGAGGCCCGTGCGGGCCAGGGAAGGAGGCCGGCCGCTCGTGCCCACCCTCACCGCTGCTCCCCGGACTCGATCGACGGCGGCCCCGGCCGCCGCTGACGCCTACACCGCCAGGCACCTGTCGGTCCTGGAGGGCCTGGAGGCGGTCCGCAAGCGCCCCGGCATGTACATCGGGTCGACCGACAGCCGCGGGCTGCAGCACTGCCTGGGCGAGATCTTCGACAACGCCGTGGACGAGGCGCTGGCCGGGCACTGCACCGGGATCGAGGTGACGCTGCACGCGGACGGTTCGGCCGAGGTCAGGGACAACGGCCGCGGCATCCCGGTCGACGTGGAGCGCAAGACCAGGCTCACCGGCGTGGAACTGGTGATGACCAGGCTGCACGCGGGCGGCAAGTTCGGCGGCGGCTCGTACACCGCCTCCGGCGGGCTGCACGGCGTCGGCGCCTCGGTCGTCAACGCGCTGGCCGCGCGGCTGGACATCGAGGTGGACCGGGAGGGGCACACCTGGGCGGCCAGCTTCCGCCGCGGCGTCACCGGCGAGTTCGCCGGGCCGGGGCCGGACGCGGACTTCGCCAGGAAATCAGGGCTGCGCCAGCTCAGCAAGATCACCCGGCGGGTCACCGGGACCCGGATCAGGTTCTGGCCGGACCGGCAGGTGTTCACCAAGGACGCCGGGTTCAGTTTCGACGCGCTCACCGAGCGGGCCAGGCAGACCGCCTACCTGGTGCCCGGCCTGACCATCAGCATCCGCGAGGAGCCCCCGGCGAACGCCGACGGCGACCAGGCCGAGCCGGAGCGGGTCAAGCAGGCGGCGTTCCGCTTCGACGGCGGCATCAGCGAGTTCTGCGCCCATCTCGGCTCCGGCGAACCGGTCACCGAGGTGCTGCGGCTGACCGGTTCGGGCCACTTCACCGAGACCGTCCCGGTGCTCGATGACCGGGGGCACATGACCCCGACCGACGTCGAGCGCGAACTCCAGGTCGACGTGGCGCTGCAGTGGGGGAGCGGCTACGACGGCGTGGTCCGCTCGTTCGTGAACGTCATCGCCACCCCGCACGGCGGCACCCACGTCGCCGGCTTCGAGCGGGCCATGGTCCGCACGCTGAACGATCAGCTCAGGGCGGCCCGGCTGCTGAAGAACGGCGACGAGCCGGTGACCAAGGAAGACGTGCTCGAGGGCCTGGTCGCGATCGTGTCGGTGCGGCTGCCCGAACCCCAGTTCGAAGGACAGACCAAGGAGGTGCTCGGCACCCCGGCCGCCGCCAAGATCGTCGCGCAGGTCATCACCTCTCAGCTCGGCGCCTACTTCGAGACCCCGCCCCGCGGCGCCAAGCAGCAGGCCCGCGCGGCACTGGAGAAGGTGGTCTCGGCGGCCAAGGCGCGCATCGCCGCCCGCGAGCACCGCGACAACCAGCGGCGCAAGTCGGCGCTGGCCAGCTCGTCGCTGCCGGCCAAGCTGGTCGACTGCCGGTCCACCGACGACCGCAGCGAGCTGTTCATCGTCGAGGGGGACTCCGCGCTCGGCACCGCGAAGCTGGCCAGGGACTCGGAGTTCCAGGCGCTGCTGCCGATCCGCGGGAAGATCCTCAACGTGCAGAAGGCGTCGCTGGCGGACATGCTCAAGAACGCCGAGTGCGCCGCGGTCATCCAGGTGATCGGCGCGGGCTCGGGCAACTCGTTTGACCTGGACTCCGCCCGATATCAGCGGGTCATTTTCCTTGCTGACGCCGATGTGGACGGCGCTCACATCCGCACTCTGCTGCTCACGTTGTTCCACCGGTACCTGCGGCCCATGCTCAAGGCCGGCCGGGTCTTCACCGGGGTCCCGCCGCTGCACCGGATCGAGCTGACGAGCACGCGCAAGGGCCAGGACAAGTACCGGTATACGTACTCCGACGCGGAGCTGAACCGGACGCTGCTCGAGCTCGAGCGGCGGGGTCAGCGGTGGAAGGAGCCCATCCAGCGGTACAAGGGACTGGGCGAGATGGACGCGTCGCAGCTCGCCGAGACCACCATGGACCCCAGGCACCGTACTTTGCGCCGGATCAGGATCGAGGACGCGGCCACCGCGGCGGACATATTCAACCTGCTGATGGGGACCGAGGTGGCCCCGCGCCGCGACTTCATCGCCAGCGGCGCCGCCGAGCTCGACCCCTCCCGCATCGACACCTGAGGAACGCCGACACTTTTAGGCCACCCGCACCGAACCTCCCAGGACGGCCAGTTGCCGCGATAGCGCCACGCCCGAGCCGTCCCGCTTCCCCACCGGGTCGGGTAGCCCGACCGGCGCGCCCGAATCGCTGGCACCCACCGCCGGAGCCCGGCCCGGCCCACGCCATGACCAGCATGTCCTCGCCCTTGAGGAACCGGTGGCAGCGCACGCCGCCGGTGGCCCGGCCCTTGCCGGGGAACTCGTGCAGCGGGGTGACCTTCACGCTGCCGGCCCGTGCGCCGGGCAGGGCGCCCGCGCTGCCCGCCACGGTGACCACGACCGCGGGGGAGTAGGTCCCCGGCGGCCCCAACGGGGTCCCCGAAGCCGCCGACGCGGATGCCGCGCCGAACCACACCACGGACGCGCCCGAAGACAGCCGGACGCCGGCCATCCCGCCGGCCGCCCGGCCCTGCGGGCGGACCGACGCGGCCGCGAACCGCAGCAGCTGAGCGTCCGAGGTGATGAACACCAGCTCATCGGACTCGGCGGAGAGCTGCACCGCGCCGACCACCCGGTCACCGCCCCGCAACGAGATCAGCTCGAACTCGTCCCGGTTCTGCGGGTAGTCCGGCAGCACCCGCTTGACCACGCCCTCCGCGGTCGCCAGGACCACACCAGCACCAAGAAAACCATCAACCGAGCACAGCCCCACCACCGTCTCACCGGGCGAGAACGAAGCAAACTCGCTGACCGGCGTCCCGCCCGCCAGCGACACGGCGCCCGCGCCGGGCGCCAAACTCGGCAAGCAGAGCGCGGGCAGCTCGAGCACGTTGAGCTTGACCAGCCGCCCCGCCGACGTCACCAGCCCCACCGTCCCCCGGGTGGTGGCGCGCACCGCGGAGACCACGACATCGTGGGCCGCGCGGGAAGCCTCCGGCGGGGGCGGGACCAGCACCCGTTCGGCCGAATTCCCCGCAGGAGCCCTGGCCACCAGGCCGGACCCGGACATCAGCAGTACGCACGGCTCGTCGGCCACCTCGAGCGGGACCGCGGCCACAGCAGCGGAGCCCTCCAGCAGCACCGTGCGCCGCGGCGTGCCGAACCTCTTGGCCACCTCGGCCAGCTCCCCGTTGACGACCTCGCGCAGCCGGGCGTCCGACTCGAGAATAGACGTCAAAGCCGCGATCTCGGACCGCAGCTCGTCCTGCTCGCGCTCGAGCTCGAGCCGGTCGTAACGGGTCAGCCGGCGCAGCGGCGTGTCCAGGATGTACTGCGCCTGGATCTCGGACAGGTCGAACACCGTCATCAGCCGCTCCCGGGCCGACGCCGTGTCGTCGGAGGACCGGATGACGGCGATGACCTCGTCGATGTTGAGCAGGGCCACCATCAGGCCCTCCACCAGGTGCAGCCGCTCGGAGCGCTTGCGCCGCCGGTACTGGGTCCGCCGCCTGGTCACCTCGAGCCGGTGCGCGACGAAGATCTCCAGCAGCTCGCGCAGCCCGAGCACCCGCGGCTGCCCGTCGACCAGGGCGACGTTGTTGATGCCGAACGTCTCCTCCATCGGCGTCAGCCGGTACAGTTCGGCCAGCACCGCGTCCGGGTTGAAGCCGCTGCGGGTCTCGATCACCAGGTGCAGGCCCCGGTTCCGGTCGGTGAGGTCTTTCAGGTCGGCGATGCCGTTCAGCTTCTTGGCCTGGACCAGGTCCTTGATCCGGGCCATGACCTTCTCCGGGCCGACGCCGTACGGCAGCTCGGTAACCACGATGCCGGTGCGGCGGGGGGTCAGCTGCTCCACCACCGCCGTCGCCCGGGTGCGGAAGATGCCGCGGCCGGTCTCGTACGCCTCCCTGATCCCCTCGAGCCCCACGATCCGGCCCCCGGTCGGCAGGTCAGGGCCTGGAACGAAGCGCATCAGGGCATCCAGGGACGCGTCGGGGTGCCGCAGAAGATGCCGCACCGCCGCCGCCACCTCGCCCAGGTTGTGCGGCGCCATGTTGGTGGCCATTCCGACCGCGATCCCGGAGGCCCCGTTGACCAGCAGGTTCGGGATGCCGGCGGGCAGCACGTCCGGCTGCTGCTCGCTGCCGTCGTAGTTCGGGATGAAGTCGACCGTCTCCTCGTCGATGGAGGCGACCATCTCCATCGCGGCCGCGGTCAGCCGCGCCTCGGTGTAGCGCATCGCCGCGGGATCGTCGTCCCCGCCCAGGCTGCCGAAGTTCCCGTGCCCGTCCACCAGCGGCAGCCGCATCGCCCACGGCTGGGCCATCCGGGCCAGCGCGTCGTAGATGGCCGAGTCGCCGTGCGGGTGCAGCCGGCCCATCACCTCGCCGACGACGCGGGCGCACTTCACGTGCGGACGGTCCGGGCGCAGGCCCATCTCGTTCATCTGGTACAGGATCCGGCGCTGCACCGGCTTAAGGCCGTCCCGCGCGTCCGGCAGCGCCCGGGAGTAGATGACGCTGTAGGCGTATTCGAGGTAGCTGCCGCGCATCTCCTCGGTGACGTCGATGTCGACGATATTTTCTTCGAAATCCTCCGGGGGCGCGGTCGAACCGCCTCGTCGTCCTGCCATACGAACATTCTGCCCCCTCCCGCCGACATCCGGAGCCAACGGCGCGGTTACGTGACCGAGAAGCCGCCGTCCACGTACAGCGTCTGCCCGGTAACGTAGAGGTCCTCGAGAGAACCCGTCACGCAGCGCCTTTACAACACCGGGCGCGCGCCGATGAGGCCCAGCGCGTGCGCGGCCAGCCGGCTGCCGCCGGCCAGCGCCTCGCCCGGCGGCTTCTTGTCCAGCCACGCGGGCAGGAAGCCGGCGGTGAACGCGTCCCCGGCGCCGGTGCCGTCCATTACCCGGTCGATGGGCGGGGCGGGCGCCCGCACCGGCGGCCGCCCGTTGGCGTAGAACAGCGCGCCGTCGGCGCCGAGCTTGACCACGACGTGCGGGTACCAGGCGGTCAGCACCCGGGCCGCCTGCTCCGGGTCCTCCCGGCCGGTCAGCACCCTGGCCTGCGCGGCGTTGACGAACAGCAGCACGGCCCCGGCGGAAAGCTCAAGGAACGGCTCGGCGCCCACCCGCTCCAGCGGGGCGGCCGACGCCGCGTCCACCGACGCGGTCATGTTCGTCCGGCGCGCGTAGTCGATGGCCGCCAGGCCGGCCGCCCGGGCTCCCTCCGACAGCAGCGTGTAGCCCGAAACATGCAGGTGCGCGCCCGGCACGAACAGGTCGTGCGGCAGGTCGTCGGGGGAAAGCGCCGCGTTCGCGCCCGGGTCGGAGAGCATGGTCCGCTCGCCTTTGTGGGTGACCATCACCACGCAGGTACCGGTGGGCCGCTCCGGGTCCATCACCAGCCGGGCGTCGACGCCGTAGCCCATCAGCTCCATGTCGCGGTTGCGCCCCGCGATGTCCGCCCCCCGCCGTCCCACGAACGCCACGTCCCCGCCGTCCGCCGCCATCCAGGCGGCGATGTTGGCGCCGGAACCGCCGCCGTGCATGGTCACGCTCGCGGGCGTGTCGCTGCCGCGGGCGAGGGGCAGCGCAGCGTGGGCGACCGCGTCGGTCATCAGGTCGCCGATTACCACCACGCGCGCCATAGTCGTCATCACCTCATCGTCCCGCCCGCAGGTGTTACCACGTTAGCGGCGATTATGCATAACTGGCCAGCGTGCGAGTAGACATCACTTCCCGATGCCTGTGTAACACGCAAGGCAGGTGAAGATTGTCACCGGACTGTTATCCAGCGCGGTTCGCGAACCGCCCCGTCAGTACGCTTCCAGCGGCAGTACCCGCCCGGCCAGGACCAGTTCGGCCTCCTCGGACTCGGCGGCCAGTGCCTGGTTGAGCCGCCCGAGCTCGTCCCGGAACTGCCGCCCGGCTTGGGTCGCCGGCACCACGCCGAGCCCGGTCTCGTCGCTGACCGCGACCACGTAGCCGCGGGCCTGCCGCCACGCGCCGGTCAGCCCGGCGATCCTGGCCGCCAGATTTTCCCGGCCCGGCGCACCGCCGTCCCAGGCGCCGCACTCGTCCATGACCGCGGCCAGCCAGGTGCCGATCCCGTCGATCAGCACCGCCCCGCCCGCGCTGGCCAGCAACCCGGCCAGGTCGGTGGTCTCGGCCGTCCGCCACCAGGCCGGCCGCCGCGCCCGGTGCGCCGCCAGCCGCGCCGCCCACTCCGGATCACCGGCCCCGCCCGGTGCCGTGGCCACGTAGGTCACGTCCGGCTCGCCCGCGACCCGCAGCTCGGCCCGCTCCGACTTGCCCGACCGGGCCCCGCCGAGCACCAGCACCCGCCGGACCCCCGTGCCGCCGTCACGACCCCTTTTTTGAGCCGAACGGGCGGGCGGAAACACCGCCTCCCCGTCCCCGGCCAGCCGTACCCGCCAGAAGCCGCAGCGCCGCTCGAGTTCCCGCTCCGAAGGGACCCGGTGGTCCGCGAACGCCACCACCGTGACGGTGTCCGCCGTGACCAGCCCCCGGGCCCGCAGCCACCCCAGCTGGGCCGGGTCGCCCAGCAGGTCGAGGAACGCGATGTCGTAGGGAGCCGTGCCCTCTGGCGGTACCGGCACCGCCCCCGGTGCGGCCGGATAGAGCAGCCGCCCCCCGTCGGGCCCCGTGACATCCCACCCGTCCCCCACCCGCCGCACCCGGTACCCCGCCCCCGCGCTTCCCGCCCCCGCCCCCAGCCGCAGTCGACCATCAATGACTATACTCGACCGTATTCGCGTGATCCCGGCCCTGGCCTGGCACAGGCAGGAGGCGCACCGGCAGCCCGGCTGCGGCCAGCCCGCCTGTCCCCCCGAACCCTCGACCAGGACCTCCATCAGCCGAGGAACGAAAGGCGGACCCGGCGGTCGGGGTTGTCCACGTTGAGGTCGACCAGGGCGATGGACTGCCAGGTGCCGAGGGCCAGGCGGCCGCCGATCACCGGGACGGTGGCGTAGGGCGGCACGAAGGCCGGGAGCACGTGCGACCGGCCGTGCCCGCGCGATCCGTGCGCGTGCCGCCAGCGCCCGTCGGCGGGCAGCAGGCCGTCGAGGGTGGCCAGCAGGTCGTCGTCGCTACGCGCGCCGAGTTCGATCAGCGCGACCCCCGCGGTGGCGTGCGGCACGAAGACGTGCAGCAGGCCGTCGCCCCGGCCGGCCGCGGCGGCCACGAACTCCGCGCATTCGCCGGTGACGTCCCTGACCATTTCCCTGCCCCCGGTACGGACCTCGATGATCTGCGTCTTCATGCCCCGGATCCTAGAGCGCCGGTCAAGCAGTAACTGCCTTAGGGTATGGAGCAGATAACACGGGGAGGTGGCATGACGGAGAACTCCCAGCCGGCCGGGACGCGGCTGCGGCTGGCCAGGCAGGCTCGCGGCCTGTCCCAGCAGCAGCTGGCCGGCGTGGCCGGCATCACCAGGCAGGCCGTGTCCGCCGTCGAGGCCGGCCATTCTGACCCTTCGCTGCGGGTCGCCCTCGGCCTGGCCCGGGCGCTCGGCATGACGGTCGAGGACCTGTTCGGCCCGGGCGATCCCGGCGACCCGGTGCTGGCGCGGCCGGCGGCAGAGATCAGCGGGCCGGGTTCCCGGGTCGCGCTGGCCACCGTCGGCGACACGTTCGTCGCGCTGCCGCTGCACGCCGCCACGGCCGCCCGGCTCGGCTTCAGCGCCGCGGGCGGCCTGGTGGCCGGCGGGGCAGTGGCCGGCGGGGCAGTGGCCGGCGGGGCAGTGGCCGGCGGGGTGGTGGCGGGTCCGCCGGGTACACCCGCCCGCCAGCCGGAGCCGGGACACCTGGTGCCGGTGCGGCCCATCGGCCCGCCGCGGCCCACCGTGGTGGTGGCCGGCTGCGATCCGGCGCTGCCGCTGCTCGAGACGCCGCTCGCCCTGCTCGACCCGCCGCTGGCGTTCGCCTGGTGGCCGTGCGGCAGCGGCGAGGCGCTGCGCCTGGCCGCCGCCGGCCTGGTGCACGCCGCCGGCGTGCACCATGGTGACCTGGCCGGGGACGGGCCCGGAGATGGGCCCGGGAATGGGCCCGGGAATGGACAGAGCGCGGCGGGCACCGAGACCGAGACCGACATCCCCGGCGGCGCCAACGTGGTCGGGTTCGCCTCCTGGCGTGAGGGCCTGGTGGTCCGGCCCGGAGCCGAGGTCCGCGGGCTCGGCGACGTGGCCTGGCAGGGGCTGCGGCTGGTCAACCGCGAGCCGGGCGCGCAGGCGCGCACGCTGCTCGACCGGGAACGCCTGCGGCTCGGCCTGGATCCGGCCGAGCTCCCCGGCTACGACAGCCGGGCGGCCGGCCACTTGCAGGTCGCGGCGGCCATCGTCGGCGGCCTCGCCGACGCGGGCGTGTCGAGTGAGCCCGCCGCGCTGGCCTACGGGCTTGGCTTCGTCCCGCTGGCCGCCGAACGGTTCGACCTGGTCCTGCCGGCCAAGCACGCCGCGTCCCGCGAGGTCCAGGGCCTGCTGAAGGTGCTGGCCTCGCCGTGGCTGCTGGCCCAGCTGGCCAGCCTGCCCGGCTACGACGCCGCCCGCTGCGGCGAGCGCGCTTCGGTGACCGTTTTATCCGTGCCCGTACACCGGGATCATCACGGCCCGGGCGATGGTGTGGAAGCGCAGGTTGAAGCCCGCCACGGCCGGCGAGATCTGGTCGTTGACATCCAGCGAGTCCACGTCCAGCGCGTGCACCGCGAACACGTAGCGGTGCGGCGGGTCCCCGGGCGGCGGGGCCGCGCCGCCGAAGTCCTTGGCCCCGTAGTCGTTGCGCACGTGGAACGCCCCCTTGGGCAGGCCGGAGCCGTCCGTGCCGGCCGCGTTCGTCTCGAGTTCGGTCACCGAGGCGGGAATGCCGAGCACGACCCAGTGCCAGAAACCCGAACCGGTCGGCGCGTCCGGGTCGAAGCAGGTGACCGCGAAGCTCTTGGTCTCGGCCGGGAAACCGGACCAGCGCAGCGACGGGGAGAGGTTCCTGCCGGTCATGCCGAACCCGTCGAAGACCTGGTTCTCCGACATCATCTGGCCGTCGGCAACGTCGTCACTGTGCACCTCGAACGGCGGGACCTCCGGATGGAAGTCGTAGGGGAGTGGCGGACGGTCAGACATGGCTCAACCTCCTCGGCGAGGCGGACTCGGTTCCTCGTTCGGCCGGATCCCAACTTATTCGGTCGGATCCCAACTTATCGGTAAGCCCGGCGGCTGGTTCGCGGGGCCGGTACCGCCCGGTCACGTTTGCAGTGATCGGCGGCATGTCACCCTCGGAGTTCTCCTACCGTGGTGGGTGTGAGGCAGCAGCCGGGTCGCAGGATCTCCGGGCGGACGCGCCGCCGGGCCAGGCGGCGGTTGCTGCGCCGGATGCGCCGCCAGGCCGCGCGCGGCTTCCTCGGCCGGATCCGCCTGGGCACGGCGGGCACCTCACCGCGGTGGCGGCGCTGGGCGCTGGCCGCGGTCCTGCTCGGCATTGCCCTGGCGCCTTACCCGACCCAGGGCGCGGTGGGCGCGCCGCCTCCCGCCTGCCGGGCCGGCTGCCGGCCCGGTTCGGTGCCCAGCATGATCAGGTGGACCACCGCGCTGTCCGGGTCGTGGGACGTGGGCTCCGGGCTGACCGGCACGGCACCGGCTTCGGGCCTGGCCTACGCGGCCGTCGGCGGCGGCGTCGCCGCGGTCGGCGCCGGGCTGACCGTGTCCGGGTACTCGGCCAGGACCGGCGCGCTGCAGTGGCGGCAGACGCTGACCGGGTTCCCGGCCGGCGCCGCCATCGTGTCCGTCCGCGCCTGGCCGGGCGAGGTGACCGCGGGCGTCTCCTACCGCCCCGCGGGCGCTACCGGCGCCACCCGGCGGGCCGAGGTGGTCATCTCCGACGCGGCCGGCGCCGAGGCCGGCCGGTACCCGGCGGCCACGTTCGGCGGGGCCGTCGCGGGCAGCGCGACGTACACCGTCATCGTCGGCACCACGTCGGTAACCAGCTATGACAACGCGACCGGGCGCGTCCGCTGGCGGCGGCCCGCCGGCCCGGTCGCACCGGCCTGGCGGACCGACGGCAACTGGCTCTACGTGGCCGAATCCGCCGCCGGGTTCGTCGGCTCGGCTCCGGTCACCGCGCTGCGCCGGATCGACCTGACCACCGGGAGCGAGCTTGTCGTCCCCCCGCTCGAGGGCCTGACCTTCGACGGATCGCTCAGCGCCGCCTTCGACGGCGTAGTGCTGTTCTCCTCGGCGACCGGGGTGACTGCGTACAGCGGCGCCACCGGAGCCTGGCTGTGGTCCGCCCGCGGGGCCGTGCCCGAGGGCACCGACCGCACCCCGCCCCGGATCTACCTCACCGAGGGTTCCAACCTGGTCGGCGTCGACCCGCAGGCCGGCCGGGTCAAGGCGACCGCCTCGGGCTCCGCGGTCAGCGGCTCAGCCGGCGTGTACGTGGTCAGGGACGGCGTGGCGCTCGGTCTCGACCAGGGCGGGAACGGAGACGCCTGGGGTTATGACATCGCGGCGCAGCGGGTCACGCTGGCCGCCTCCGGGCTGCCCTGGCCGCACTACTTCGTCGACCTCGGCGGCCTGGGCGGCAGCGCCGACCCGGGCGGCGACCTGGTGGTCATCGCGGCCTGCGCGCAGCTGGCGCCGAGGCCGCCGGCCCAGCCGAGCACCTCCGCGCCGTCCGGCTCGATCCCGCCGTCCGGCTCGATCCCGCCGTCCTCCGCGCCACCCGTGTCCGGGACGCCCGCCTCCACCTCGTCCACCCCTTCCACCCCCAGTCCAGGCGCCAGCCCCTCGCCCTCCGCCGGGAGCGTGCCAGCCTGCCTGCATCCCGAGCTCGTCGCGCTCGATTTGTAGCACCTTGCTGTAGCACATGGCCTGTGGTGCCCTGCGGCCTGCGGCGACACCGACTGCGCCCGGACGGATGGACGCCGCTGCGTCCGGGTAGGTCTTCCTGGCGATGAACACGGTAAAAAGAGTCATCCGGGTCCTGGACGAGCTGCAGCAGCGGCACGCCTGGCTCGGCTTCCCGCTCGCGGTGCGGAAGAAGTTCGGCGACGACCAGGCGGGCAACCTGGCCATGCTGGTCGCCTGGTTCGCCTTCGTGAGCATCTTCCCGCTGATGCTGGTGCTGGTCACCGTGCTGGACCTGGTGCTCAAGAACAACCCGGAGCTGCAGCGCCGGCTGGTGAAGTCCGCGCTGCACGGCTACCCCCTGATCGGGCAGCAGCTCGACAACATCGGCCCGATGCACCAGTCCGGCCTGCCGCTCGCGGTCGGCCTGGTCGGCACGTTCCTCGGCGCGCTGGGCGTGGCCAACGCGATGCAGAACGCGCTCAACGCGGTGTGGGAGATCCCGATCGCGCACCGGCCCGGTTTCCCGTGGTCGTGGCTGCGCAGCATCGGGCTGATCCTGGTGATCGGCCTCGGCCTGATCGGGACCACGATCCTGTCCACGACGGCGAGCCGGGCCGGGGGGGTGTTCAATAGCGACGTGGCCACCGTGGCCGCCTTCGTGGTGTCGCTCGCGGCGAGCATCGGGCTGTTCTGGGTGGCCTTCAGGATCGGCACGGCCCGGGAGATCGGCTGGCGGCGGCAGTGGCCCGGCGCGGTCATTGCCGGCGTCATCTGGCAGATCCTGCAGGCCGTCGCCGGCTACTTCATCTCGCACCAGCTGGCCCACGCCTCGCCGATCTACGGCACCTTCGCCATCGTGATCGGCCTGATCGCGTGGCTGTACCTGGTGGCGCAGCTCACCCTGTACGCGGTGCAGATTAGCGTGGTACGGAGGTACCGGCTGTGGCCGCGCAGCATGGCGCCACCGCCGTACACCGAGCAGGACCGGCGCGCGTTCCGGCTCTACGCGCAGGCCCAGCAGCGCGTCGAGGGAGACGACATCGTGGTGGGGGTCGGAGGTGAGAACGATCGCGAGAAGACGACAGGCTGACCCGGACGCGCCGCACGCAGTCATCTGCGGCGCGGGATTCGGCGGGGTGGCCGCCATCTCCCGGCTGACCCACGCGGGCCTGCGGGTGACCCTGGTCGACGGCCACCTGTACAGCACCTTCCAGCCGCTGCTCTACCAGGTCGCCACGGCCGGGCTCAACCCCGGCGACGTGACCTACCCGGCGGGCGGCTTCGCCCGCCGCCACGGGGCGATCTACCGGCGCGGCGAGCTGGTCGCCATCGACCCGGCGGCCCGCCGGATCAAGCTCGGCAGCGGCCTGGAGCTCGGCTACGACTACCTCATCCTGGCCACTGGCGTGACGACCGCGTTCTACGGCACCGAGGGGGCGGAACAGAACACGTTCGGCCTGTACACCAGCACCGACGCCGTGGTGCTCCGCGATCACCTGATGGCGGGCTTCGAGCGGCTAAGCGTGGACAGCGGCGACCTGTCCGTCACCGTGGTCGGCGGCGGGGCCACCGGCGTGGAGCTGGCCGGCACGCTGGCCGAACTGCGCGGCACCGTGCTCAGCGCCACCTTCCCCGACGTCGACCCGTCCCGGGTGCACGTGCGCCTGGTGGAGATGGCGCCGTCGCTGCTCGGCCCGTTCCACCAGAAGCTGCGCGAGTACGCCAGGGTCCAGCTGCTGGCCCGGAACGTCGACGTCCGGCTGGACAGCAAGATCAGCGAGGTCACCCCGGACCACGTGCGGCTGGCCGGCGGCGACGACGTGCCCAGCGACATCACCGTGTGGGCGGCCGGGGTGGCGGCCGACCCGGCCGTGGCCGGCTGGGGGCTGCCCCAGGGCAAGAACGGCCGCCTCCTGGTCGGGCCGGACCTGCGGGTCCACGGCCAGGACCGGATCTTCGCGGTGGGCGACATCGCGCTGAACCCGGACGACCCCACGCCGCAGCTCGCCCAGCCGGCCCTGCAGATGGGACGCCACGCCGCCGCGCAGATCCGCCGGCTGGAGGCCAAGGCGCCCACCGAGACGTTCAAGTACCACGACAAGGGCACCATGGCCACGATCGGGCGCCGCTCCGCCGTGGTCCAGCTGGCCCGCGGGCCGCGGCTGCGCGGCACCCTCGCCTGGCTCGCGTGGTTCGCCCTGCACCTGGTCTATCTGCTCGGCGGGCGCAACCGGGTATCCACGCTGATCAACCTGGCCTACCGGTACGTCTTCTGGGGCCACGGCGGAGCCGTGATCGTCGGGGACGAGCCGGACAACCCGCGACGGCCGCCAGACGAGGAGTAGCCAGCCAGGCCATTTCCTACAGACTGTAGTAGTAGACGGATGGCGCGCAGTAGGCTGTAATCGCGATGGTCAGGTCCCGCGCGCGCGTCGCGTTGTCAGCCGTGTCCCTGCTCGGTGTCCTCGGCGGGCTTTCCGCCCTGGCCGGATGCAGCACCGGTTCCCCGGCCAGTTCCGCCAGCCCGCGGTCGGCGGCATCGAGCGCCGCCATGAAGAACCCGAACCTGGACCTCGGTTCCCCGCTCGGCAACCGCCCGGCGCCCGGCTTCCGGCTGCGGAACCAGTTCGGCCAGCCCATGTCGCTGAGCCAGTTCCGCGGCCAGGTCGTCATGCTGGGGTTCGAGGACTCCCAGTGCACCACGGTCTGCCCGCTGACCACGCAGAGCATGCTGCTGGCCAAGCAGCTGCTCGGCGCGCCGGGGGACAAGGTCCAGCTGCTCGGCATCGACGCGAACCCCGACGCCACCAGCGTCGCCGACGTGCTCGCCTACTCGCGCGCGCACGGCCTGGTCAACCAGTGGGACTTCCTGACCGGGTCGCTGCCCCAGCTGAAGGCGATCTGGGCCCGCTACGACATCGCCGTCCAGATCGAGCAGGGGCAGATCGACCATACCCCCGCCCTGTTCGTGATCGACCAGCAGGGCCGCGAGCGCAAGCTGTACCTGACCCAGATGGCCTACTCCAGCATCGGCCAGTCCGCCGAAGTGCTCGCGGACGAGCTCTCCAGCCTGCTGCCCGGCCATCCCAAGGTAGCCAGCCAGGAGTCGCTCGCGTCCGTCGCCGTGCCGGCCCCCTCGGTCCACCTCACGCTGCCGTCCGCGGCAGCGGCGTCCGCCGGCCCGGGGAGCACCGTCACCCTCGGCCCTGGGCGGCCGCGCCTGGTCATGTTCTTCGCCACCTGGCTGTCCGAGGTCTCCGAGCTGAAGGCCGAACTCGCCGGCGCCAACGCCTACGTGATGGCGGCACGCCGGGACGGCCTGCCGCAACTGGTGGCGGTGGACGAAACCGTGGTCGAGTCCTCCGCCGCGGCTGTGCGCTCCTACCTGCACGACCTCGGCACCCCGCTGGACTATCCGGTCGCTCTGGACAGCACCGGGCGCGTGGCCGATGGCTACGGGGTCCAGGACCAGCCCTGGTTCGCCCTGGTCTCCGCCTCCGGCAAGATCATCTGGTCACACGACGGCTGGCTCCCCCCGCCGGCCCTGGAACAAGCGGCCAAGCGCGCGGGCTAGCCAGTCTCGGGGCGTCAGGACACCGCGGCCTCCTGGTGGGATCGCCTGGCGGTACCGGGCGCTGCAAATACCCGGTACCGTCGGCGAAATCGCCGCGGGAGGCGGCCCCCCTCCGAGCCCGCGGGGTCCCCCCGGCCCCCCGCGGACTCGGACGCTTATCCGGAGGGCCGCCCGCCCGGTTTAATACACCAGCCGTGACATTAGTTTCGGGCCAGCTCAGATCGTGATCCACCCGGTCATCACGTCGGTGCCGTCGGTCGCCTGGCAGCGCAGCCGGAACGGGCTATCCGGGATGTGATCGACCGCGAAGCAGCCGATCTCGTCCACCTCGACCGAACTAATTTCCGCTGCCCTGGTATGAATCTCGATTGCCCCGCTGCGTGGGGGGATGATCTGGCCGAGCAGCGACTGCCCGGTGACCTCGAGTTCCACGCTGAGGTGGTCCGAGGTGAAGGTGAGAGACCGGATCGAGGCCGTCTCGGATCGCATCACGGCGGCCTCGCGCTGGTCCACGTTGGAGTCGTAGGTGAGCTGCGCCAGTTCGGCGTCGATGTTGTGCCAGGCGAAGGCGTTCTTGCCCGTCTCGACGAACCAGGCGGGAACGGCCAGGCGGGCCTTCATCGCCTCGCCCAGGGCTGTCAGGAGCTGCTCATCGTCCCAGCTTTCACGCATCTGGCTCGCCTCCCCGTATGTCGATCTTTGCTCCAGCACCGAGGTCGGAGAAGGTCCTGGACCGGCGCAGCCGGTCCAGGCAGCGGGACCGCTGCGGGCCGATGCTGCCGACCGGGATGCCGAGCTTCGCGTGGATCTCGGCGTAGGGGTGCGGCGGATCGCTGATGAGCATCGACAGCAGTTGCTGGCAGCGGGCTGGCAGCTCGGCGAAGGCCGCGCGCAGCGCCGCGTTTCGCTCAGCCATCAGGATCTCCTCGTCGATCGGCGTGTCGTCCACGAACATCACCGAGTCGTCAAGTCCTGTACCCACCCGCTCGGATTTATGCGCGGCCGTCACGACGCGCAGGCATTCTCGTGCGGTGGTCGTCGCCAGCCATCCGGGCAGCGCGGCGGGCTCACGGAGCTTGCCGAGCTGTTCCACCAGCAAGAGCCAGACATTCTGCCCCACGTCCTCGATGTCATGATTGCTCAGCCGGTACCGGGTGCAGATTGTATACACCAGTGGCGCATAGCGGTCGACAAGCTCGTGCCACGCGTCCTGGTCACCTCCGGACGCGCGAGTGACGAGCGCGACGACGTGCGGGTCGTCACGCATGACCGGTTCCGGTCAGCTCGTTTTCCACCATGATCAACACCTCGGTCGGGGTGATAATCATCTGTTTCTAACTCAGAGAGCGCAAGGGTGCATCTGATACACCTGTCAAACGATTATTTTTGCCGCCCCGACGGCGTGGCGCCGGAAATTATTACTCCCCAGTAACAATATCCAGGAGGATTTCGCCCGGCCGCGCCGCCATCTCACCCGTCACTCTTGCCCTCCGAGAATCGTCAGCAAGTCCCTGAGGTCGGTGATCGTGTAGTCGGGCACGCAGTCCCGGTAAGCCTTCTTGCCCTGGTCGGAGTCGAACATTACCGTGATCAGCCCGGCCTCCCGCGCGCCGAAGATGTCGCGGTGCATGTCGTTGCCGACATACATCGCGTTCCCGGCGGCCACGTGCATCCCGTCCAGCGCGGCCTGGAACAGCCGCCGGTCCGGCTTGCGGTAGCCGTGATCGCCGGAGACCACGATCGGGTCGAAGTAGCCGAGCAGGCCGACCCGGTGCAGTTCGGCGTGCGCATAGGCGCTCTGCGCGTCGGTGACCAGCGCCAGCGGGTAGTGCCCGCGCAAGATGTCGAGCACCTCGCGGGCATGCGGGTACAGCCCCAGCCGGCGGCGCGAGATGCCGCGGCACATCTCGGCCAGGAACAGCGGCATCTGCTCGAGCTTGGCGGCGGGCAGGGCGCGGGTGAAGTCCGTCTGGTGCTCGGTGATGATCCGGCGCCAGATGCCCGCGGCGTCGAACTCGGGATGCTCCTCCGGGCTGGCCTGCTGCTGCTCCGCCATGATCTGGAAGTAGAGGTCCCTGACCTGGTTCCGGCACAGGTCGATGCCCTGGTAGGTGAGGAAGTGCGCGGCGGCCCGGAAGATCTCCTCCATCCCGTCCTCAGTCAGGATCCTGACCAGGGTGCCGTTGGCGTCGAACGCGACCGCTCGGATGTCCATGCCTGCATCTTGCCCGAACCCCAGCCAGCGCCCGTCCGGTAGGCCCGGGCCGCTAGCCGCGCGCCGCGGGCCGCGATGAGTAGAACTGTGACGGCAGTGGCGCGTGGTGCGTGCAGTTACGCTCAGGCCGCCGCCTTCAGCAGGCGCTTTGCCTGGCGGACCAGTCGTCCGCTGTAGTGCTGGTCGATGTAGCCGTTCCTGGCGATCCGCAGCAAGTTCAGCGCCATGTAGTAGGGCGCGCGGGCCTTGACCGACTCGAACATCCACTGGCGGTCCGGGAAGTGGCAGCTGTACTCCCACAGGAAGTGCCCGATGAACGGGTCGGCCCTGTGCCTACCACCGGGCCGGTCGCCCGAGTCGCGCATGAACGCGTGCTGCAGCTCGCCCGCCACCCGGCCGACGTCGAACATCCGGTCTCCGCGCTTCATCCGCTCCAGGTCGATCGCCGCGACGTCCAGGCCGTCCCCGAACAGGAAGTTCGCCGGCGTCGCGTCGCCGTGCAGCCAGACCTGCTGGTCCTGCCACATCCGGGGCTGGACCCGCCAGCGGTCGCTCAGCCCGGCCAGCGTGCCGGCGTCGTCCGCGCCGATGCGGTGAGCCTTGGCCAGCCGGCCCGCCACCGTGTCGAAGTAGCGGCAGTCGGCGCCGAAGTCGATGCCGTCCCCGTTGGCCGTCCGGTCGTGCTGGGTGGCGAGGAAGTAGGCCAGCGCCGTCAGCCGCCGGTACAGGTGCCCGTCGTCCCGGTGCTGGGTGGCGCGCGCGATCGCGTGACTGAACTCCTCGCCGGCGTAGTACTCCACGGCCAGCACGCCGTTGATGTCGCGGCTGAACCCGAGCGGGCGGATCACGTGGTGCGGTGACCCGATCAGGTTGTACCGGCGCAGCGTCTCGAGCCCTTCGTACTCCTGGCGCGCCTTCCACTCGGCCTTGTCCAGGTCCGGGCCGAACCGGGGCCCGTAGAACTTGCAGATGATCCGCACGCCGCTGGACTTCTCCTGATAGGCGTAGACCACGTTGCTGCCGGACAGCCGGAACGCGCGGAACGCGGGCTGGGCCTCGCGTACCCCCATCAGATCGCGCACGATCCGGCTCAAGAACCCGTGCAGCGGATCGCCGCCGTCGACGTAGCCGACGTATCTCCCGTTCATCGGAAGCCTTTCCTCGTCCCCGTGCGCGATATCAACCCCGGCCGCCGGCCCCCGCCAGCCGCTCAGGACGCGCTTATCTGACACAGAGTGGCCCCGTCTGTCCCTGATACGTGCACTTTGTCCGGTGTTCATGTCGCGTTCAAGTAGCCGCCTGACCTGCGCCTTGACACTGACCGAATTTCTGTTCGATAATCAGCGAGGTGGGGAGCGCGCCTGCGGAAACCAGGTGGATGCCGACGGGGCAGCCAGGATCATCTGCGGCGTTCGGGACATCCGGGGAGCCGCGGACCCCGCCAGTAACGCCGGTGCTGCCGGTGCTCCCGGCGCTGCGCGAACTGCTGCCGCGAGGCGGCCTGAGCCGCGGGTCGGTGCTGGCCGTGGCGGAGTTCGGCCTGCTGTGCCTGGCGCTGGTGGCCGGCGCGTCGGCAGACGGGGCGTGGTGCGGGATCGCGGGCATACCTGAGGCGGGAGTGCTCGCGGCCGCGGCGCTCGGCCTGGACGCCGAGCGGACGCTGCTGGTCCCGGAGCCCGGCCCGGGCTGGGCGCAGGTGGTGGCGTCGCTGCTCGACGGCTGCGAGCTCGTCCTGCTGCGACCGCCCGCACGACCGCCTGCCCAGGTCAGGCAGCGCCTGGAGGCGACGCTGCGGCGGGGCCGGGGCGTCCTGCTGGTGGCCGGGGACTGGCCCGGGGCCCAGGTGCGGCTGCGGGTCGCCGCCCAGCGGTGGACCGGCCTCGGGCACGGGCACGGGCGGCTGCGGGCGTGCTGCGCCGAGGTGGTGGCGGACGGTCGCGGCGAGGCGGCCATGACCCGCTCGCGCTGGCTCTGGCTGCCCGCCGAAGACGGTGACGTCGCCGTGGCCGATCCGGCGGACATCCCGTTCGGCCTCCCGGGGGACCGGCCGGAGACCGTACCCGCCCTGCGGGCGGTGAGCGAGTGAGCCCCCCGCCGCCGCGGATCATGGTCGTGAGCTGCCCGGAGCTCACCGCCGGGGAACCGGGTCCGCAGGCGGCGCGGCTGCTCGACCGGATGATCGCCACCGTGACCGGGTTCTGTCCCGAGGTGGAGGTGGTGGAGCCGGGCGTATGCGCGTTCGCCGCCCGCGGGCCGGCCCGCTACTACGGCGGCGAGACGACGCTGGCCGCGAAGATCATCGCCGCGCTGGCGGACTTCGGCGGGCCGGCCCGGGTCGGCGTCGCCGACGGGCTGTTCGCCGCGCTCCTCGCCGCCCGCCGCGCCAACCCGGTCCTGCTGGTCCCCGGGGGCCAGACTCCGGGCTTCCTGGCCGCGCAGCCGGTGCTCGTCCTGGCCGGCCAAGACCTGGCTACTCTGCTGAACCGGCTCGGCCTGGCCACGCTGGGGGACTTCGCCGCGCTGCCCGCTCGCGATGTGGCCAGCAGGTTCGGCGACACGGGGGAGCGCGCGCACCGGCTGGCCCGCGGCCTGGACTCCCGGTCGCTGGCCGTGCGCCCGCCGCCCGCGGACCTGTCCGTGACCCGGGAGTTCGACCCGCCGGAACCGCGGGCCGAACCGCTGGTGTTCGCGGCCAGGGCGCTTGCCGAGCGGCTGCACGCCGGCCTGGCCGCCCGCGGGCTGACCTGCGTCCGCGTGCAGGTCTTGGCCACCTGGGCGGACGGGCAGTGCAGCAGCCGGTTGTGGCGGCACGACGGGCTGCTGTCCGCGACCGAGGTGGCCGGCCTGGTCCGCTGGCAGCTCGACGGCTGGCAGCCGGCCCGGCCGGCCACACCGCGGACGACGAGAACACCCCGGGAGGCATCAGCGCGCTGCGGCTCATCCCGGATCAGGTCGTCCGCGCTGTCGGCCAGCAGCTCGCGCTGTGGGGGGAGGCGCCGGAAATGAGCATGGTCACCGACCGGGTGGCCCATGCCGCCATGCGGGTGCAGGCGATGCTCGGGCACGAGGCGGTGCTGCGCCCGGTCCTCGGCGGCGGCAGGAACGCCTCTGACCAGGTGACACCCATTCCGTTCGGGGAAAAAAGAGAGCCTGGCCTGGCCGCGGACCCGCCCTGGCCCGGGCGGGTCATCGGTCCGGCGCCCGGCCTGGTCTTCCCGGCCGGCCACGCGGCGGAGGTGGCCGACCACGCCGGGCAGGCCGTCACCGTCAGCGGTCGCTGCACGCTCTCGGCCGCGCCCGCCCGGCTGGCCATGCCCGGTGAGCCGCCGCGGCGTGTCATCGGCTGGGCCGGGCCCTGGCCGCTGTCCGAGCGCTGGTGGGACCCGGCCGCCGCACGCAGGCGCGCCCGGTTCCAGCTGGCCACCGATGACGGGCGGGCGTGGCTGGCGGTGGTCCAGGACGGCCGCTGGCTGGTCGAGGCAGCTTACTGGTGAGGCGGGGGATAACCAGTGGGCTGGGATAACCCGGTGGTTCCCTGGCGGGAGCTGCAGCGCCGCATGTCCTGGGGCACACCGTGGGCCGAACTGCACTGCCACTCCTCGTTCAGCTTCCTGGACGGGGCGGCCGCCCCGGAGGAGCTGGTCGCCGAGGCGGCCCGGCTCGGGCTCGAGGTGCTCGCCCTCACCGACCACGACGGCATGTACGGGGTCCCGCAGTTCGCGCAGGCCGCCGCACGGCTCCGCGACCGGGGGATCAGCCTGGGCACGGTGTTCGGCGCCGAGCTCAGCCTCGGCCTGGAAGCCAGCCAGCACGGGACACCCGATCCAGCGGGGCGTCACCTGCTGGTGCTGGCCCGGGACCCGGAAGGCTACCGGCGGCTGTGCGCCGTGATCAGCGCCGCCCAGCTGGCGGGCGGCGAGAAGGGCCGCCCGCGCTACGACGTCGGCCAGCTGGCCGACGCGCATGGCGGCCACTGGGTGGTGCTGACCGGGTGCCGCAAGGGGCCGGTGCCGGCCGCACTCGCGGCGGGCGGCCCGGAGGCGGCCTGGCGGGAGCTAACGAAACTGACCGGGATGTTCGGGCCCGAGAACGTGCTGGTGGAGCTGACCTGCCAGCACGATCCCGGCGACGACGAGCGCAACGACACGCTGGCCCGGCTGGCGGCGCTCGCCGGCCTCGGCGTGGTGGCGACCGGCAACGTCCACTTCGCCGCGCCCGCGCAGGCCCGGCTCGCCCAGGCGCTGGCCGCGATCCGGGCCCGGCGCAGCCTGGCCGACATGGACGGCTGGCTGCCCGCGGCGGGCACCGCCTACCTGCGCTCGGGCCGGGAGATGACCGCGCGGCTGCGCCGGTACCCTGGGGTGCTCGCGCGCACCGTGGAACTCGGCCGCCAGTGCGCGTTCGACTTCACGGTGATCGCGCCCCGGCTGCCGGCCTGCCCGGTCCCGCATGGCCATACCGAAATCTCCTGGCTGCGCGCGCTGACCGGGCAGAATGCCCCGGCCCGGTACGGGGCGCCGGAGGCCGAACGGGTGCCGGGCGCGTACGCCCAGATCGCCCGCGAGCTCGAGGTGATCGACCGGCTCGGGTTCGCCGGTTACTTCCTGATCGTGCACGACATCGTGGAGTTCTGCGAGGACAAGGACATCTTGTGCCAGGGCCGCGGGTCGGCGGCGAATTCGGCGGTCTGCTACGCGATCGGCATCACCAACGTCAACCCGGTCTCGCACCACCTGCTGTTCGAGCGGTTCCTGTCCGAGGGCCGGGACGGCCCGCCGGACATCGACCTGGACATCGAGCACCGCCGCCGCGAGGAGGTCATCCAGTACGTCTACGACACCTACGGCCGGGACCGGGCCGCCCAGGTCGCCAACGTGATCTCGTACCGGCCGCGGCTGGCGCTGCGGGACGCCGGGCGCGCGCTCGGGTTCACCCCGGCGGAGGCGGACGCCTGGACCCGCGAGATCGGTCCGGGGGCGGCCACCGATGGGGAATCACTGCCGGACGACATCCCCGAGGCCGTAAAAGACCTGGCCAGGCAGATGCAGCGGCTGCCGCGGCACCTGGGTATCCACTCGGGCGGCATGGTGATCTGCGACCGGCCGGTGGGGGAGGTGTGCCCGGTCGAGTGGGCCCGGATGCCCGGCCGCACCGTGCTGCAGTGGGACAAGGACGACTGCGCCTACGCGGGCCTGGTCAAGTTCGACCTGCTCGGCCTGGGCATGCTGGCCGCCCTGCACGACTGCCTCAACCTGGTGACCAAGCACCACGGCGAGCACTGGACGATGGCCACGATCCCGCAGGAGGACCCGGCCGTCTACCAGATGCTGGCCGAGGCGGACACGGTGGGCGTGTTCCAGGTGGAGTCCCGGGCCCAGATGGCCACCCTGCCGCGGCTGCGGCCGCAGCAGTTCTACGACCTGGTCATCGAGGTGGCGCTGATCAGGCCGGGCCCGATCCAGGGTGGTTCGGTCCATCCCTACCTGCGCCGTCACGACGGGCTCGAGGACGCGGATATGCCGCACGAGTCGATGCGCCCGGCCCTGGGCAAGACGCTGGGCGTGCCGTTGTTCCAGGAGCAGATGATGCAGCTGGCCATCGACTGCGCGGGGTTCACCCCGGACGAGGCCGACCGGCTGCGTCAGGCGATGAGTGCCAAACGGGCTCCGGAACGCATCGCCGGACTCCGCCAGCGGCTGCTGGACGGGATGGCCGGACACGGCATCGCCCCGGCCACCGCGCAAGACATCTACACCAAGATCCTCGCCTTCTCCAGCTACGGGTTCCCCGAGTCGCACGCGATCAGCTTCGCCTACCTGGTTTACGCCAGCGCCTGGCTGAAACGGTACTTCCCGGCCGCGTTCACCACCGCGCTGCTGCGCAACCAGCCGATGGGCTTCTACGCCCCGCACAGCCTGATCAACGACGCGCGGCGGCACGGGGTCGAGGTCCGCGGCGTGGACGTGAACGCCAGCGACGCGCTGGCCACCCTCGAAGGCTTCGGCCCTGCTGGCCAGACCGGGCCGGCCATCAGGCTCGGCCTGTCCGCCGTGCGCAACCTCAGCACTCAGGCGGCCGAACGGGTGGCGGCCGGCCGCCCGTACCGTGACCTGGAGGATTTCGCCGCCCGGACGCGCCTGCCGGCCGCCGCGCTTGAGGCGCTGGCCACCGCGGGCGCGTTCGGCTGCTTCGGGCTCGGCAGGCGCGCCGCGCTGTGGGCGGCCGGGGCCGCCGCCTCGCTGCGCGAGGGGCAGCTGCCCGGCACCGCCACCGGGCTGACCGCGCCGCCGCTGCCGGCCATGACGCCGGCCGAGGAGACCCTGGCCGACCTGTGGGCCACCAGCACATACGGCACCCACCCGGTGGCGCACATCCGGGCCGCGCTGCGCGCGCGGCAGGTGCTGACCGCGGAAGCGGCCAGGTCGGCGGCGCGCGACGGCGCGCAGGTGGCCGTGGCCGGCCTGGTCACCCACCGGCAGCGGCCGCCCACCGCGCGCGGCGTGGTGTTCCTCAGCCTGGAGGACGAGACCGGCATGGTGAACGTCATCTGCCCGCCCCAGGTGTGGGAGCGCCACCGCCAGGTGGCCACGGTCGCGCCCGCCCTGCTTGTCCAGGGCCGCATCGAGCGAACCGGCGCCGCCGGAGCCGGCGTGCCCGGCTCCGGCGGCGCCGTCAACCTGGTCGCCACGGCGCTGCGCCCGCTCCGGGTGGCGGCTGCCGCCAAGGGCGGTGTCGCCCGCCGCGACTTCCGCTGATTCCGGGATCTCCGGTCAGCGCACGCCGCGCGGCCGGAACTGCACGCTGATCCGCGGCCCGACCGGCTGGGCGGTCTTCGGCACGGCATGCTCCCAGGTTCGCTGGCAGCTGCCGCCCATGACCAGCAGGTCGCCGTGGCCCACCTCGAACCGCAGCGGCCGCGCGCCGCCCCGAGGCCGCTCTGCCGATTCCGGGGGGGACGACTCCCCCGAGCCCCCCGAGGCCGCAGGAGCAGCGGCCGCGGCGTGCCCAGCGACACGATGGCCACCATGGTGTCCTCGGTCCGGCCGCGCCCGGTGGTGTCGCCGTGCCAGGCCACGCTGTCCCGCCCGTCCCGGTACAGGCACAGGCCCGCGGTCCGGAACGGCTCGCCGAGCTCGGGTCCGTAGTGCGCGTCCAGCGCCTGCCGCGCCGCGGTCAGCGCCGGATCGGGCAGCGGCGCGTCCTCGCCGTAGAAGCAGAGCAGCCGGGGGACCGCGACCACCTTGTCGTACATGTGCCGTTTCTCGGCCCGCCACGGCACGGTCTCGGCCAGCCGCGCGAACACCGCCCCGGAGCCCGCCAGCCAGCCGCGGCGCAGGTCCACCCAGGCGCCGCGGGCCAGCGGCGTCCGCCGCACCGAGCCGCCCAGGGGCTGCAGCCGAGGCTCCTCGCAGACGTCAAGCAGGGACTCCTGAACCCTCACCCGGCCAGTCGAACCCAAACACCGTTCAGTCTAGCGTCACCCGGAACAGCCGGTTCCCTGATAAGAGTTGTCGCCATCCGGCGAACCCGAACGCATCCATGGCCGTGCCCTTCCCGGGGGAATACGATTCCCCTGGAGGGGGTTCGCCATGGCTCATGATGTATTCATCAGTTACGCGGCGGCACAGAATTCACTCGCGCTCCGGCTGGCCGAACGGTTCGAGGCCAGTCGCGTCAAGTGCTGGGTGGCGTCCCGCGACATCGTGGGCGGGACGGGCGGGTCGACGCCATTATGACGGCTCTCGGATCGACCCGGCTCGTGCTCGTCCTGCTCTCCACGGAGGCCAACAAGTCGCCGCATGTCGAAAGGGAAGTCGCCTACGCCGCCGAGCATGGCACACCGATCCTGCCGGTACGGATCGAGAGCCTCCAGCTCAAGCCCACCCTGCAGTATTACCTGAACGCAAAGCACCGGTATGACATTTTCGAGCGGCCCGACGACCGGCGTTACGACGATCTGACCGACACGGTCAAGATCCTCCTGGCCGGGATCGGTCCCGGGGCGGCCACGGCATCCACGAGCCGAGGGCGTGCTCACCGCTCGGGCGGAGGAACGAGGAGGCGGTCGATCGCGACAGCCTCCACGTAGCCGTGACCCGGCGGCGAAGCCGTCGACGGAACAGGCCGGGCAGTACGCCTGCGCATGAACAGCCAGCGCCCCGGCTGCTTCATCTTGCTGGTCGATCAGTCTGGTTCGATGAACTACAAGATCGCCGGGACGATGATTCCCAAACGGCAGGCGGTGGCCGACGCGGTCAACAGCCTGCTTTACGAGGCCGTATTGCGCAACCGCGGGTAACGGCGTACGGCACCGTTTCGACATCGGCGTCCTTGGCTATGGCATTGGCGATCAAGGCGTGCAGAGCGCTTTCGGGAAGGATCTCGCCCCGATCGACGAGATCGTCACGATGGCCAGGCCACCGGAGAAGAAGGTCGTCGTCCGGCCGGATGGCCGTGGCGGCGAGCTTCGGCAAACGGTCGAGGTGCCGGTCTGGTTCGACCCGGTCGCCAAGGGGAAGACGCTGATGTACGCGGCATTTGAGCGTGCGCTGGCGGCCGCCACGACGTGGACCCGCGACCATCAGGCCTCATTCCCGCCGATCGTCATCAATATCACCGACGGCGGCTTCGTCGGAAAGGATCCGACTCCGCTGGTCTACGAAATCCAGGAGTTGTGCACGCGAGCCGGGAACGCGCTCACCTTCAACTGTCACATCTCGGAATCCGCGGGGCAGGTCGTCACCTACCCCGGGCCCACCCGGGCCGCGGGCTTCGAGAAGCGCGTGCGCCAGTTGTACGAGATGTCGAGTGTCCTGCCCGATCTGATGCGGAAGCGCGCGCGTGAGCTGGGGTACGACATCGAGCCAGAGGCGCGGGGGTACGTCCTCAACGCCGATGCCGCGAGCCTCATCGACTTCCTGGACATCGGCGGCACGCGGGCGATGGCGGTCTGAGCGGGCGGGTGCACCAGATGGACGCGGAAACCTTCATGTACTGTCGCGGCTGGTCCGAAGCCAAGCCCGGGCATACTGACGACGAGAACCAGGACGCGTTCGAGATCCGCCTGGTCCCTGACGCGGCAGGCGGCAGCGTGCTGCTCGCCGTCTGTGACGGCGCCAGCTCCACGGTATACGCCAGGCAGTGGGCGCAGGCGCTCGCCGCCACCGCGGAGCCGGACTGGACGGACCTGGACGACGACACGCTCACGGCGACGCTGGACCAGGTACGGGAGCGGTTCCAGCTCACCCTTTCGCCGGATCTGCCCTGGTACATGTCGCACAAGATCGCCCGGGAGGGAAGCCAGGCCACCTTGCTGGTGGCGTCGTTCCGGCGGATTCCGGGCCGCGGTGAGATCAGCTGCCGCGCGGTGGCGGTCGGGGACAGTTCGCTGCTCCTGTTCCGGCGCGACGGTTCCACCGCCGCCTTCCCGGTGGGAAAATCCGCCGATTTCGGTCTCAGCCCGCGGCTGGTCAGCACGAAGCCGCAGCCGGGCCTGCCGTACGAGCGCTGGGATGCCACCCTCGGGCCGGGTGACGTGGTCATCGGGTGTACCGATGCGGTGGCCAAATGGATGCTCGAAGGTGTCGAGGCGGCTGACCGTCCGTCGCTGTTCCGGGTGCTGCTCGACATCCTGGGGGACGGCGGTGGCCCGGACCGGGATGCACGGCAGGCCGGCGAGGGCCTGTCCGGCCGCATCGCCGGCGGTGCCGCACCACGTCGGCTGGAAGAGATGACCTGACCCTCGTCCTGGGTGTTCCGTGCCGCCGGAAAGCGCGCGGGCGCCACTCCCGTTCGCGCGGCAGGTGCTCGAGGCATCTAGCCGGTGACTTCGGCCGCCCGGCTCCTCCTCCGTCGCCGTGGACCACGGTGCTGAGAGCCCTGCGCCGGTCGTCCGCGCCCTGGTGCGGGGCCTGCGCGCGGTGTGGCGGTGGGCGGTCAATGCCCTATCAGGACCAGGAAGATGATGATGGTGATCAGGACGATCACCATGGAGGCGGTGGCGGCGACGACACTTCCCGCGCTGCTTCGCCTGGGTGCGGGCGTAATCCGGGACGAGGGCGCCGCCGGGGGCGCCGGGGTCACCGGGCGCGCCGGTTGCGGGCGCGTCCCGGCTGGCTTCGTGTCGTCTGCCGGGGTTTCGCCGCCGGTTGGAGACGGCCCGCGGCGCGCGGCCGTACCGTCCTCACCGGCGGTGGCGCGGCCGGCCTGGCCGCGGCCTGATTGAGTAGCTTGCGGACCTCAGCGTCGCCGACCGCGGCCCGTATCGACGAGAGATGGCGGTTCACGGTGGACAGCTGCAGGTTCAACCGGGTGGCGATCTGCTCCGGGCGCGCCCCCGCGCGGAGCAGTTCGACACCGCCGCTGCCGGGAGACAGCGCACGCTGCGGCCGGGGTACCCGGGCCGTCGGCGGTGACGCCGCGCCGGCGTGCTCACGGCGGCCGCGGTGTCGCCGCGCCTTCCCGTCCCGGCTCGTGCTCCAGGAGCCTGACGTACGCCTGCACCGTGGCCGGGAACAGCCCGAGCGCCGACGCGATCTCCTCCACGGTCTTCCCGGCGGCCCGCAACCCCGCCACCTGCCGCTGCGTGTAGGTCATGCGGCACGCCCGCCATGACGCGCCGGTCGCCGGGTCAGCCGGCGCCTGCCTCTTCCTCCGGTCCTGCCCGCCACTCCATCCCGAGTTCACGGACCACGCTGCCGAATGACGGCACCTGGTCGATGTCCTGCTCGGCCGCGGTGCGGACCAGCTTGGCCAGCGTGCCGACCTTGCCTTTCCGGCCAGCCAGTTCGATGAGCAGTGCGGACTCACCTGGCTTGGCTATGTCCTCCTCGCTGAGGAGCAGGCGGCCTTCCTCGTGATACCGCTCCCACAGGTCAGCATCCACGCAGGCCAATGTCAGCAGGATGACGAGCGCGCTGAAGTCATCTACGCTCTCGTCGAATCGGCTTATCTTTTCGTTGCGCTCCGGGTGCTGATAAGCGGAGAGGCCGGCCTCGCAGCGCTCAGGCCGGCCATACCCGGTACGAACATCCCGTCGTAGTCGACCAGCCGGAAGTTTTGTCGGGCTGCACCAGGATATTTCCGTGCTGCAGGTCGCCATGCGCCATCCCGGAGAGCTTCAGCTCCTGCAGGGTGGCCACCCATTCGGCGCAGAACATCGCGTTGTCGATCGACGCCGTGGAACTGAACTGCTCATCCAGGTAGATGTCGAGCGGGTCGCCGTTGGCCCATTCTCCGGAGCGTTGGGTAATCCCGCCCGCCGACGCGGATCCCCTTCCGCGTAGGCGAACGATACGAGCCGGCGCGGCATCGGGATGCTCCGCAGATACTCGTCGATCAGCTTGTAGCGTGACCGGCGCTCTTGCTGCGGCACGGAAAAGACCTACAGGGCGTAGGCGGCGTCCTTGCCTTCGACCTTGTACACGACGCCGAAGTTGCCCGGCCGGGCGAAGGGCACCCCAAGATCCCGGATCCGCTCAACGCGGAGACCGCGGAGCCGCTCGTCCTTGAAATCGGACTCGGCTTCAACGATCGCGGCCTGATATGCCTGGAGCGCAGGCCACCGATCAGTTTGGCTATCCACCGTGCCCCACCCCACGGTAAATCCACCGACCCGGCGAAATGGTTATGCTGCATACTGCGCTTCTCGTCCGGGCTCGTCAAGCCGTAATCCAGTGCCCGGGGCAGACTACGGTTGTCTCACACGCAGCTTCGCATCTTACGCACCAGGCGCCCCGTGCACCTCATGCTTCCCGCCCCGGCTCTGGCCTGGACCCGGCACCCGCCCGGCAAACGATATCGCTGCCACAGCGATGTCGCCCCGGCAGCATCGCTGCCACATCGATGCTGTATCCCGGGCGCGGGAAGCGCCCGCGGTCCTGTGCGATAATGCTCTCATGGCTTCTCGCCGCTGCGTGGTGATCGGCGCGGGCATACTCGGCGCGTCGGTGGCGGCCCGGCTGGCCACGGCCGGCCTCCGGGTGACGCTGCTGGACGGGGATCAGCCGGGCCGAGGCACCAGCCGGTGGAGTCTCGCCTGGCTGAACTCCAACGACAAGGCGCCGCGGGCCTACCACGACCTCAACCACGCCGGGATCAAGGCGTGGGCCGAACTCGTGCCCGACCTCGACGGCGCCGCCTGGTACCGCACCGTCGGCCACCTCGAACTGGCGACCGCCGCCACCGCCGGCCCCGCCACCGCCGACCCCACGCCCGCCGAACTCGAAGCCCGGGTGCGCCGCCTGACCGGGTGGGACTACCCGGCCCGCCTCGTCGGCCCGGCCGAGGCCGCCCGGCTGGAGCCCGCGCTGCGCCGCCCGGCGCCGGGCGCCTTGTTCCCCGGCGAGGGCTATCTGCTGACCGAACCCCTCATCACCCGCCTGGTCGCGCACGCCCAGAGCCACGGCGCGGAGCTACGCACCGGCGACCCCGGCCGCGTGACGGCCCTGGAAACCGGCCCGGGCGCCGCGCCGCGGGTCCGCACGGCCGACGGCACCGTGCTCGAGGCAGACGAGGTGGTGTGCTGCGCCGGCCGCTGGACTCCCGCCCTCGCCGCGGTGCCGCTGATCCCCTGGGACACCCGGGGCTCGGCCGCGCCCGCGCTGGTGGTGCGGGTCGGCCCGGTCGCCCCGCCCGGCCCGGTCCGGCTACTGCATACCCCTGAGCTCAGCCTGCGCCCGCACGCCGGCGGCCTCGTCCACCTGGAGGCGCCGGACGCCGCCGTCGACCTGCACACCCCGCGGGCCGAACTGGACCGCTGGGCGGACGAGTTCCTCCGCCGCGCCCGGCGCACGGTCCGTGGGCTGGACGACGCAAGCGTGGTCGAGGCGAAGGTCTGCGTCCGCCCGCTGCCCGCCGACGGCCACTCCATCGTGGGCCGCCTGCCCGGTGCCGGGCACCTCTACGTCGCGGTCACCCACAGCGGCGTGACCCTGGCCGCCCACCTGTCCCGCCTCATCACCGCCGAACTCACCACCGGCACCCCGCCCGCCGAGCTAACCCCCTACCGCCCCGCCCGCTTTTTCCCCAGCGTCAGCCTGGCAGCGCGGCGGTGACCGGCTCCGGGGCGTCCTCCCGCAGCGCCGCCTGGAGCCGCTGCGCGGGCACCCTGATGTGGTCCGCCGTCAACGCCGCGGCGCGGTCGGCATCGCGCAGCCTGACCGCCGCCAGGATCGCGCGGTGCTCGGTGAGCGAGTCGTCCATGCTGCCGCGCAGCGCCAGCGTGCGGTTCTGGAACCGGCCGATCTCGCCCTCGAGCCGGTGGTGCACCTCCTGCAGCTTCGGGTTGCCGCTCAGCTCGCACAGCAGCTCGTGGAAGGAGACGTTGGCGGCGAAGAACTCGCGCACCGCGCCCGCGGCGACATGACCCGCCATCTGGTCGATGAGCTCCTCCAGCCGGGCCAGGTCCGCCTCGGTCACTCGCGGGATCGCGAGCCGGACGGCCATCACCTCGAGCGCCTCCCGGACCTGGTAGGCGTCGATCAGCTCCTGGGGAGTCAGCGACCGGACCTCGGCCCGGCGCCGCGGCCGCATCGTGATCAGCCCTTCGGCCGCCAGGCGGCCCATGGCTTCCCTGATGGGGCCGCGGCTTATCGCGAGCTCCTTGGACAGCGCCACCTCGGACAGTTCGGTGCCGGGCAGGAGGTGATCAGCCAGGATCTCGTCGCGCAAGTGCTCGTACACCCGCTGCGACAGCGTCAGGTTGTCGAACGCCACCGTCACCTAGCTCACCCCTCCGCCACATTAATCTACGAAACCGAACCAGCCGGCTCGGCCGCAGGCAGGTCCCTCCCGGCCGTCACGGAACGCTTCGCCCCAGCTAGGTATAGTAGCGATGCAACACCGAATCCGACGATCCAGGAGATATCAGCATCGCCCAGCGGCTTGCCGAACGGCCGTACCAGGCCGTCCCAACGCCCGGCGAGCTGCTGACGGCCGTCGGGCTGCCGGCCCGCCCGGACCGGCCTGTCCCGCCTGCGGATGAAGATGACCGAACGACCGGCGGTCACCGTGACCGCCGCGGTCCTGTGGCGGACAGAAACTGGGTGAAAGGGCATTAATCCGAACAAAACGGGCGGGTGAGGCTCGTGTCGCCCCGCAGGGCCCACGTCGCCCGTGTTTCCCGGGGCGTTCGTCAGGTAGATGAGCCTCCGAGCCGCCGGCCCGCCCTTGCGGCGGGCGGGCCGGCGGTGCGTCCCGCGGGAACCGGGAGCGCCGGGACCTGGTGGGCAGGTCCCGGCGCTCCCATGCTGACGCCCCCAGGCCAGCTCCCGGAAGTTAGAGCCCGATACCCGGCCATCGCCAACGCTTTTTGAAAGGATTTCTCCGGAGATCTTTGGAGGAGCAGGTGACGGACGCGGAATCCCGGGATGCAGCCGACGAAGGCACCGAACCCGATCCCCGGTTCACCTTCGCCAACGAGCGCACCTTCCTGGCCTGGAGCCGCACGGCTCTGGCCCTGGTAGTAGCGGGCCTGGGCGTCGTCCAGTTGCTGCCGCCGTTCCCCGGTGTGCCGTGGGGGCGGCACGTGCTGGGCGTGCCGCTGATCGTGTTCGGCGCGGTGGTGGCGGTGGTCGCGTACGGCGAATGGGTCAAGAGCCAGCGGGCGATGCGGCTGGGCCAGCCGCTGCCCCGGTCGGTCATGCCGCGGCTGCTCGCCGTCGTCATCACCGCGATCGCGGTCATCGCCGCCGTCGTGGTGCTGGTCTCGGCCCTGCGGTGAAGGCCCGGCGGTGAAGGCCCGGCGATGACCAGCGTCCAGGACGATTACGAGGACGCCGACCCCGGCCTGGCCCGGGCGCGGACCTCGCTGGCCTGGACCCGGACGGCGCTCTCGTTCGCCGCCGTCGGCGCGGTCCTGCTGAAGCGGGATATCGTCGCCGGGCTGATCGTCATGGCCACCGTCCCGGTGATCTGGGAGCTCGGCCGCCTGGCTCACCATCGTCCCGGCCGCCTCAGGCTGGTCACCGCGACGATCGTGGCCGTCGCCGCGGTGGCCCTGGCCGCGGCGTTCCGCTAGGCCGTCCCATGTCGCTGCCCGCGGTCATGCAGCACCCTGTCGGCCGGGGGCGAACTCGCGACGGTCTCCCTCACCAGCGTGGAGTTCGCGGCCGCCGAGGACGGCGGCACCCGTCTGGTCCTCACCGAGCAGGGCGCGTTCCTCGACGGCCGGGAGGAGCCGGCCTGGCGCGAGCAGGGCACCGCCGACCAACTCGAGGCCCTGGCCAAGATCCTCCCCTAGTACCCTGACCACTCATGGACACGCTGCTACCGGGAATTTCCGCCGAACGGATGCCGACCAGCAGTCTCACCGTCAACGTGCTTACGGTGCCCGGACGCACCGGCCCGCCGGTGCTGTTCGTGCACGGCAACGTGTCGTCTTCGCTGTTCTGGCAGCCGATGATGCTCGCGCTGCCCGAACCGTACCGGCCGCTGGCCGTCGACCTGCGCGGCTTCGGCGATACCGACGACATGCCGGTGAACGCCACCCGCGGGCTGCGCGACTTCTCCGACGACCTGGCCGCCGCCATCGACACGCTGCGACTCGACCAGGTCCACCTGGTCGGCTGGAGCATGGGCGGCGGAGTGGTGCTGCAGTACCTGGTGGACCGGCCGGGCGCGCACCGGGCCGCGTCGCTGACGCTGGTGGATCCGGTCTCGCCGTTCGGGTTCGGCGGGACCAGGGGCGTGGACGGCATGCTGTGCGACCCGCGGGGCGCCGGATCCGGCGGCGGCGCCGCCAACCCGGAGTTCGTGGAGCGGCTGGCCGGCGGCGACCGGACGGACTTCAGCCCGCTGTCCCCGCGGCAGGTGCTGCTCGCGCACTACGTCAAGCCGCCGCACGTGCCCGAGCACCTGGATATCTTCGTGGAGTCGATGCTGTCCACCCGGATCGGCGAGTTCAACTACCCGGGCGACTCGCGCCCGGCGGAGGGCTGGCCGGGCTTCGCGCCCGGGGAGCACGGCGTGCTCAACACCATGGCCCCCACCCACTTCCGGATCGCCGACCTGTCCGGGGTGGAGCCCAAGCCGCCGGTGCTCTGGCTGCGCGGTGCCGACGACCTCATCGTCTCCGACACGTCCCTGTACGACCTGGCCTACCTGGGCTCCATCGGCGCGTTTCCCGGCTGGCCCGGCGAGCAGACCTGGCCGCCGCAACCCATGGTGGCGCAGACCCGGGCCGTGCTGAACGGCTACGCGGTGGCCGGCGGCCGGTACCGTGAGGTGGTCATCGAGGACGCGGGCCACGGCCCGCACCTGGACCAGCCAGAGCGCTTCCTGGCCGAGCTCACCGGCCATCTCGGCAGCGCATGAACCGGGCGGCCACCGACGGCCACCCGGTTCACCAGCGACGAGCTAACCCACTTGGGCGACGGGAACATCCCGGTCGGCCACCTCGGGCACCTCGTCCCACGAGGCGTCCGGCGCGGTGAGCGTGCGCCAGCCGAGGACGCCGAACCCGACGATCCCGATCGCGTCACTGACCAGGGAGGCCAGGTCACCGGCCTGGCTGAGCACGACGTCCGACACGGGGAACAGGGCGAGCAGGATCCCGGCCCAGCGCGGTGCCAGCCGGGCCCGCCACACCGCGACGCCCAGCAGCAGGATGCCGACGGCGAACAGGTAGTGACCGGCCATCAGCGGCCCCCCCAGCGCCGCGGTCCCGTGCTCGAGGCTGTTGAGCAGCGCCACCATGGCACCGTGGTTCATCCCGGGCTTCGTCATCACCCAGAACATCACGTTGACTCCGGTCAGCGCGGTGTCGGTGACCAGGCCGTAGACAATCAGGGCGGCCGCTACGTGCGCCCACACCACGCCGCGGCTGCGGATCTGCTGCAGCAGGCCGAACAGGGCCGGAAAGAACAGCATGGAACACGCGAGGCCGCACAGCACGCCGGCCAGCAGCTGGTTACGGTGCTGCGCGAAGCTGGCGAGCTGGGCGGCGGCGCTGCCCGACGGCTGCGGGGTGAGGATCTCCGCGGCCGCGAACAGCACCGGCGCGAGCAGCAGGCACAGTCCGGCCACGGTCCGGCGGAAATGAGCGGCATCTGAGATCTTGAGCACGATGTCCTCCTAGGTTGTCGTCGTGCCGGATGGCGAACGGTGCCGACGCTAGGCCCGCGGCCGGCCGCGCCGATATCCAGCGCACGCCACTGTCCGCGGGGGTATGCGGGGAGGTTTTCCGCATTCGGCGTTGCGGTCCGCCCCCCTGACGGCCGGCCCGCCACCGCCGCATAATGTGCTCGTGACCGCGCGCTGGCCCGGCTGGGCCCTGATATCGGCGGGCTGGCTGGCCTGGCTGGCCACGCCCGTGATCGGGGCGCTCGCGGGTCACCTGACCGAGGCGGCACGCGGTACTCCGCAGGTCGCCGCCTACCTGCTGACCGGCACGGTGCTGTTCGCGATGCGACCGCTCAATCCGGTCGCCCGGCGCCTGTTCGCCTTCGCGGCGCTGGAAGCGGCCGGATATCTCATCGGCACCGTGTACTCAGCCTACCTGGTGCAGGAAGCCACGCCCGCCTGGGGATGGCTGGTCATCCTGGCCCTGCTGGGGCTCGACTTCGCCTCGTTCGTCGTGCTGTTCATGGTCTGCGCGGTTTTCCCCGACGGGAAATACCAGCGCTCATACGAGCGGCGGATGGCCGTCACCCTGGGCGCGGCCGTGCCGGTGCTGATCGCGGCGCTGCTCGCCGGGTCGGCCCGGCTGAAGTACACGAGTTCGTATATCTGGTCGAATGGCGTCTCGGCGCGCAACCCGGTCGCGGTGCCGGCCCTGGGCGGCCTGGGCGCGGTGGCGGCCGTGGCCATCCAGGCCGGGATCGTGGCGCTGCTGCTCGGCGTCGTGGTGCTGATCGCGCGGTACCGCCGGTTCGGGCCGGCTGAGCGGCAGCAGATCGGCTGGCCGCTGTACGGGCTGGCGCTGACCGCGTGCGCGATCACGGTGCTCGGCGTCGCCCAGTCCGGCGTGCACGGGCTTCCCGGCTGGCTGCGATACGTCCTGTACCTTCCGGTCGTGATGTTCATCCCGGCCGGGCTGGTCATCGGCGTCCTCCGGTACCGGCTGCTCGACATCCGGCTGGTGGTGCGCCGGTCGGTGGTCTACGGCCTGCTGTGGCTGCTCATCACCGCGGCCTACGTCGGCGTGGCCGCGGCGCTCGGGGTCGCGGCCGGCCGCCGGATGCCGCTGGACCTGGCCATCGTGCTCACCATCGTCGTCACCCTGGTGGCGGCGCCGCTGCGGCGCCGGCTGGAACGGCTCGCCGACCGGCTGGTGTTCGGCCGGCGGCTGTCCGGTTACGAGCTGATCAGCCAGCTCGGCGCCCGGCTGGCCGTATCGCCGGAACCCGGGGACGTGGCCGGCACCGTCGCCGCCGCCGTCCGGGACGGCCTGGGAGCGCGCTGGGTCCGGGTCAGCCTGGGCCGCCGCGGCGAGCGGCCGGTGGCCGCGGCCGGCATCGACCTGACCGCCCCGGACGACCCGGTCCTGCTCGTGCCGCTGGTCCACGGCCCCGACGTGGTGGGCGCCATCGCCTGTGGCGCCAAGGCCGAGGGCCGGTACTCGGCCAGCGATCAGGAGCTCCTGGCCACGCTGGGCCGGCAGGCCGCCCTGGCCATCCGCAACTCCCAGCTCAGCACCGAACTGTCGCGGCGGTTCGACGAGCTAACCGAGTCACGGACCCGGCTGGTGCACGCCGAGGCGGCCGGGCGCCGTCGGCTGGAACGCGACATCCACGACGGCGTGCAGCAGGAACTCGTCGCGGTGCTGGCCCGGCTCGGCCTGGCCCGCAACCAGCTCCGCCGGGACAAGGACCTGGCCGAGACCACGCTGAAGGACGTGCTCGCGGACGGCCGCCGGGCCCTGGAGAGCCTGCAGGAGCTGGTCCGCGGCATCCATCCGCCGGTGCTGACCGACCGCGGGCTGCTCGACGCGGTCCGGGAACGCGCGGCCAGGCTGCCCATCCCGGCGGAGGTCAGCAGCGACGGACTGCCGCCCGACACGAGGTTCGGGCCGGACATTGAGGGCGCGGCCTACTTCTTCATCTGCGAGGCGCTCGGGAACGTGCTCAAGCACGCCCGCGCCAGCCGGGCGGTGGTGTGCCTGCGGTCCGCGCCGGGCCAGCTGAACGTGGCGGTACGCGACGACGGGCAGGGCTTCGCGGTGCACACGGCCGCCCAGTCCGGGCTGCGCGGGCTGCGCGACCGCATCGAGGCGCTCGGCGGCCGGGTGGAGATCGCCAGCACCGCCGGGCGGGGCACCACCGTCAGCGCGTGGCTGCCGGCCGGGGAGCCAGACCAGGCCGGGAAGCCGGACCAGGCCGGGGAGCCAGCCCATGGCTGACCGGCTGCGTATCGTGATCGCCGAGGACAACTACCTGGTCCGCGAGGGCACCCGGCGGCTGCTCGAGGACTCTGGCGAAATCGACGTGCTGGCCGGCGTCGGCAACGGCGACGAGCTGCTGACCGCGGTCCGGCAGCTGCGGCCGGACGCCGTGCTCACCGACATCCGGATGCCTCCCGGCCACCAGACCGAGGGCATCGAAGCGGCCCATGCCATCAGGCAGCGCTACCCGCAGACCGGCGTGGTGATCCTGTCCCAGTACTCCGACGCCAGCTACGCCGTGCAGCTGTTCCGCAACGGCACCGATGGCCTCGGCTACCTGCTCAAGGCCAGCATCGGCGAACTCGACGACCTGCTGCACGCGCTGCGCGAGGTGACCTCGGGCCGCTCCGTGGTGGACGCCCGGGTGGTCGAACTGCTCGTCGAGCAGCGCATCCGCCAGGCCGAGTCGCCGCTGGGCCGGCTGGCGCCGCGCGAGCTCGAGGTGCTCAAGGAGATGGCCGAGGGCAAGACCAACGCCGCCATCGGAGAGAGCCTGCACCTGTCCGAATCGGCGATCGAGAAATACGTCAACGCCATCTTCGCCAAGCTCGGCCTGTCCGAGGAACGCAAGATCAGCCGCCGCGTCGTCGCGGTCCTGGCCTACCTGCGCGACCCGGACCGCGGCGGCCGAGCCTAGCCCGGCCGCACCCACCCAGCCGCGCGTCCAGGGGTCCGCTTCCGGCTCACCCAGGTGCGCGACGAGCCGAACTCCGCGGCCCTCCACGGCGGTAAGGCCGACCTCGAACTCGGCTCGCGGCGCCCTCCCGAGGCGCAGACGCACACCCGGCTGATCGCGCTCGAGCCGCTGCGGCTGGCCCTGCCGGACGAGCACCGGCTGGCCCTGCCGGACGAGCACCGGCTGGCCCTGCCGGACGAGCACCGGCTGGCCCTGCCGGACGAGCACCGGCTGGCCCTGCCGGACGAGCACCAGCTGGCCGGCCAGCGGCGCGTCCGGCTGGCCGAGGTGGCGGGCGAGCCGTTCATCGGCCTGCAGTCCGCCTCGGCGCTGCGGTGGCTGACCGACCACCTGTGCGAGCAGGCCGGGTTCCGGCCGACCGTGATCTTCGACGGCGACGACCTGTCCAACGTGCACGGCTTCGTCGCGGCCGGCCTGGGCGTGGCCGTCGTCTCGGCGCCCCGCATCGGGTCACCGGAGGCGGTGCCGGGCCCGGTGGCCTACCTGGAGATCCTGGACTCCGGTGCGGTCCGGGAGATTTTCCTGACCTGGTCGGCCGAACGCCGCCCGCTGCCCGCCACCGACCTGTTCCGCAGGCACGTCCTGCGCCGCGCCGCCACCGGCCGGCTCCCGGCCGTCGCCGACCCGTAGCACCCATCTCCTTCCTTATACCGAACGGAGTGGGTTTACCCTCTCGCGCCCCATCCTGCCCCGGCTGGCGCGCACCGTGGCCAGGCTGTCTCCCATAGCTCACCGGACCGCCCGTACCCCGCCACCACCCGCCCCGCAGCTCACCCGCTTCACGCCGCTCACATTTAACGGGGAGGATCTGGCTTACCGGGAGGATCCGGGCCCCTGGGGGGTCCCAGATCCTCCCCATAGGCCGGATACTCCCCGTTAAGTCCCTCGATGCGGGACTGCGGCCCGACTCCGGGACTGCGGCCCTAACGTCCCGTCGAGTTCTCGGCCAGGCCGGCCACGTAGGGCGTGCCGTCGCGCCACGCGGCGATCTGATCGGGCCGGCCGTAGTCGGCTAGGTAATCCGCCACCCGGTCCTTGACGTGGTCCCACACCAGCACCGGCTCGTCGGCGGAGCCGGCCGCGAATGGCGGAAGCGGCCCGACCACCGTCTCCAGCGCCGGGTAGACGAAAACCGCAGTCGAGCGCCGGGTCACCGTGCCGCCCGCCACCACCCGGTGCCGGCCCGGGCGCAGCCGCCCGCCGGTCCACCTGGCCAGCAGCGACCCGGAGAACACCTGCAGCACGCCGGCGATGACCGGCACGGCGATCCAGTCGCCTCCGGGCCCCTGGACCTGCAGTCCCGGGTAGTCGCCCTGCTGCGCCAGCACGGTGACCGCCGAGTCGTCCGCGTGCTCGAGCAGCAGCAGCTTCTCCTCGTCGGAAGCCGTCTCGGGATACGTCCAGGTCGGGTAGTCGTTCACGGTCAGCCGCAGGTGCGGCAGCCTGCCCAGGCCGAACGCGTCCGCGGGCAGCCCTTCGACGGCGGCGTACAGCCGCAGCATCCGCCCCGCCAGCCGCCGGGCCGCCTCGATGTACCCGAACGCCGCGTCCCGCAGCCCCGGATCATCGGCCGGCCACAGGTTGGCGTGCGCGAACAGGCCGAGGTACTCCTCGGCCAGGCCCGCCGCGCGGGCCTGGCCGGCGTCGTCGAACTGGGCCACGTTTGAACCGCTCGAGTTCGAGCCGCCCGAAGTCGTCCGGCCACTGCCGCCAGCCGCGGTACGGATGCGGGCTGGCCAGCCTGGCCTTCTCCGCCAGAGACAGCCTGAGCAGCCGGGCCATTCTGGTGTTCAGGTCCGCGACCAGGTCCTGCGGCACGCCGTGGTTGAACACCTGAACGGCGCCGAACTCCTCGGCGGCGGTCCGCGCCGCCTCACGCTGCGCGTGGTCGGCGGCCTCGGCGGCTTCCAGATCGATCAGCGGAATGGCCTGCGGCATGGCTCTGTCCTCCTCAAACTCTGTCCTCCTCGCACTCTGCCCGGGGGATAACCCCCGATGACATCCGGGGGCGCGCACCGTCGTATTTTTTGCCGCTGAATTCCTACCGTATAGGTGCAGGGCAACGGGGGTTGACCGGAGAAACGGGGTAGCTGAGATGACGGCCGTGGTAAGCCGAGAGCGCGCGAGGGCGACCTGCCTGACCGGTGCCGCCGGGGCGCTGCTGCTCGTAGTGGCGTTCATGATGATGGTCGTGGCCGCGCCGGCTCACGGGCACGGCCGGCTGCCCGGGCCCGCCAAGCCGTCCACCGCGCGGCTCGTCACGGATGTGTGCCATCAGCTGACGCCGAGAAGCGACTCGGCGACGGTGCGCGCGTGCCTGGCCGGTCCCGTGGCGTAAGCGCCTGGGCCGACGCGTACGTACCCTCCATGATCAGCGAGAGCTGAGGAGACGCAGGTTATTAACTCGCGGACTTGCTGCCCGCCTCGCCTCGGCCCGCTCCCGCGCACGATCACGTCATCGTGGACTAAAACCTGCGAAAAGCGCAGGCTACGGTCCACGATAACCCGGGCTGTGAAAATAGAGACGGTGATGCGCGCATCCCTACCCCCGGGGATCCGTTCCCCGAGTTGACCTGGCCCCGACGCCGGGGCAAGCTTGGAATGCTTTTCACCCGATGTGCCACCCGTCCGAGTAGCTGCGCTCCGTCGCAGATCAGGAGAGGGACCGTGCGGACGCAGGATCTTGTCCGCCGCCGCCACCCGGCCAGGCCGGCTCCGGACGGCGGTAACGCTGATACCCCGTCGGCCCCGTCCGGGCCGGCCAGGCCCGCTGCGGTCCAGCCCGGCACGAACCAGGCCCGTCCGGCCCATTCCGGTTCGTCGCCGCGCCGTGGCCTGCGACGGCTCCGGCCGGTGGCGCCAGACATCGCCTGGGCGGTCTTCGCGGGCCTCAACCTGGCGGCCATGCGGCTGCTCCCGGCGTGGCAGACGGTGCCGTTCCTCGCCATCTGGGTGAGCCTGACGGTGATCTACGGATACCGGCTGTGGCGCCTGCAGCCGACCATCCTGACCATCGCGGCGGTGACGCTGGCCACCGGCGGCATCATCGGCGTGCAGGTGCTCAAGGGTCAGCAGGACGCCGATTACCTGGCCGAGGTCCCGCTCATCGCACTGATGTTCCTGATCATGGTCCTGTTCGGGCGCAGGCGGCTGGCCGCCACCCAGGAACGGCTGACCGCGATGGAGCAGGTCCAGCGGATCTCACAGGAGAACCTGCGCCTGCTCGAGCAGCAGCGCCAGTTCCTCCAGGACGCCTCGCACGAGCTCGGCACCCCGATTACCGTCGCCCTCGGCCACGCCGAACTCATCGAGCAGACGGTGACCGACCAGGCCGTGGCCGGGGACGCCCGGGTGGTGGCCGGCGAGCTGGCGCGGCTGCGCCGGCTGACCAACCGGCTGCTGCTGCTGGCCTCGGCGGGGAGCCCCGGCTTCCTGCAGATGGCGCCGGTGACCACCGATCACCTGGTCCTCGACGCGCTAGAGCGCTGGGCGCACGTGCCGCGGCACTGGCGGCTCGGCGAGGTGGCCGAGGCCACCGTGCTCGGCGACGCCGACCGGCTCGTGGTGGCGTTGGATGCGCTGCTGGAGAACGCCGTCGCGCACACCGAGCCCGGCGGCCGCATCGAGGTCAGCGTCCGCCTCGACGCCGGGCACGCGGTCATCGCGGTGGCCGACTCCGGCTGCGGCATCCCGCCGTCGGACCTGGACCGCATCTTCGGCCGTTTCGCCCGGGCCGAGCCATACCGCAGCCGGGAGGCCGGCGGGTTCGGGCTCGGCCTGTCCATCGTGCAGGCCATCGCCGAGGCGCACCACGGCTCAGTCCGGGTGCACAGCGCCAGCGGCCAGGGCTCGACGTTCGAGCTGGTGCTGCCCGCTCACCCGTACGACGAGCGGGTGCGATAATGACGGGATGTCGCGGCGAGTCGTGAGAACCGTCCTGATCGTCGCCGGCCTGATCGCGGGGGGCACCCTGATCGCCCGGCGTCTCGGCTACAACCTGGGCACCAATACCATCGTGCGGTGCCGGCAGGGTCACCTGTTCAGCACCGTGTGGATCCCCGGCATCAAGCTCAAGGAGCTCGACTTGGTGGTGGCCCGGGTGCAGCGCTGCCCGGTCGGCAAGCACTGGAGCCTGGTGGTCCCGGTCCGGGACGTGAGCCTGACCGAGGAGGAGCGCCAGTTCGCGCTGGCCCACCACGACCTCAGAATTCCCTGACTCGGGCCCGTGGACGAGAAGCTGCGCACCGAGCTCCTGGCCCGGCGCGACGAGGACCAGCGGATCCGGAACGAGGCGGCGAAGGCCGGGTTCGGCCCGGATCTGCCCAGGGAGCTGCGCACCGAGATGCTCCGCATCGATGCGGCCAACTCGCTGTGGCTGACCGAACTGACCGATCGCATCGGCTGGCCCGGCCGGTCCCTGGTCGGCGAGGACGGCGCGCACGCGGCCTGGCTGCTGGCCCAGCACTGCGACCTCGGCGACCAGCGCAGGTTCCTCCGGCTGATCCGGGCCGCGGTCGAGGCGGGCGAGGCCTCCGCCAGCAACCTGGCCTACTTGGAGGACCGGGTCCTGGTCAGCTCCGGCCTGCCCCAGCTGTACGGCACCCAGTTCACGTACGATCAGGGTGCGCTCATGCCCGAGCCCATCGAGGACCCCGGGCACCTGGACGAACGCCGCGCCGCCGTCGGCTTGGGTCCGTTCGCCGAGTACGAGGCCCAGATGCACGAACCTCATCCAGACACCTAACGGTCCCGGTTCACGCCCAGCCACCGTTCCTCCCAGCCCGGGCCCCGGGGGGCGGGCACGCCGATGGGGCTGGGGTAGGGCAGCACGCTGGCGCACGCCTGCGCGAGCGGGGTGAGGACGGTCACGAGCTGCGCCGTGGTCGCCGGGCCGAGCCTGGTCCACGGCCGGCCCGCGGCCCAGTCGGTGGCGTGCTCCACGGCGGCGTGCGCCTCCCGGCCCGCGCTGGTCAGTTCGCCGTCCGCGCCGGCCCAGCCGCGTTCGGCCAGCCGGGAGAGCGCGTCGTCCCACGCCTCGTCGGTCCACCCCCGGACCGGCTGCAGGTCCTCGCGCCGCAGGTCCAGGCAGCACCGCAGGGCCACGGCCTCGCAGCCGTCGATGTCCGCCGCCGCGAGGGCCGCGAAATGCCCGTCGCCCCGGTGCTCGCGTAGCACGGTGGCCGCCTGCCAGAGCCGGGCCAGAGCCGCGGACCCCGGAGTCTCCTCCCCGGGAACCGGTAGCGCGGCGTTGGCCGCCGCCAGCACCCGGCCGGAGAAGTCGAGTTCCCCGATCGCTTGCCAGAGCAGGTCGGCGGCCGTGTCCGCGTCGGCTTCCCGCCCGGCGAGCAGGCGGCCCAGGGCCTCGGTGGCGCCCGCCGCCCGGACCCGCAGCGCGTCCTCGGGCGCGATCAGGTCCCAGACACCGGGGATCGCGCGCGCGACGAAGGCGGGCGCGAAGTTGAAGAACGAGGCCGTGACCACGGTCGCGCTCGCGGCGCCGAGCGGCGCCGCCCGGCCGGCGAAGTAGCCGCGCCAGAACCCGCGCAACCCCGCCTGCTCGTAGGCCGAACGGGCCTCAGGCGCGAAGTAGGTCATCGCGTGGATGGGCTCGAACAGGGTCCACATCGACCTGGCCGTTGACGCCGCGTCAGCCACGACTGCACTCCTCTGGGGATTATCGGCGGATTCCAGGGCAGGATAACCCGGGACGATCTGTTACACATGTGGCGGCGTTCTTCACGGAAGCCAGCTAATAGGGGTGTTATGCGGGCCGAGCCGGTGAAAGGCGGCCGGGAGCGCGGTGATGATATCGGCGCAGACAGCGGGCGACACGGCGAGCAGCAGATTCCCCCAGGCGAGCGGCAAGACCAGCCAGGCGAGCGGCAGCACCCGGCTGGTTGGCGGCGCTGGCGCAGTTGGCTTCCGTTCCTGGTCAAGCCGTTGCGGCGCGGCATCCTTCTGTTCGCCCTGCTGCTGATCATCGAGTACCTGGTGGTGCCCGAACTCGTCGGGGCCAGCAAGGACCTGTCCCTGCTCGGCCGGGTGAACGCCCTCTGGCTGGCCGCGGGCGTGATCCTCGAGGGGCTGTCGCTGTTCTGCTACGGCCTGCTGACCCAGGCCGTGCTGCCGCCGGATGCGCACAATCCCGGCCTGTCCCGGCTGTTCCGCATCGACCTGGCCGCGGCGGCGGTCGCCCACGTCATACCGGCCGGGACGCTGGGCAGCGCCGGGATCGGTTACCGCCTGTTCACCGCCGAGAACATCAAGGGCCGCGACGCCGCGGTGATGATGGCGACCAAGGGCCTGGGCTCCACCGTGGTGCTGAACGTCCTGCTGTGGCTGTCCCTGGTCGTTTCCATCCCGCTGGCCGGCTTCCACCCGATCTACGTGACCGTGGCCATCATCGGCGCCGTGTTGCTGCTCGCGATCGGGATCCTGGTCTTCGGCATCACCAGGCGCAGTGAGCGCGCCTCCCGGATCCTGCGCGCCGTGGGGGACCGGATGCCCGGCCTGACCGGCGATCGGCTGGAGCGGGCCATCCGCGATGCCGGGAACTCCCTGTCCGCGCTCGCCCGTGACCGGCGCACCCTGGTCATCTCGCTGACCTGGGCCTCTCTTAACTGGCTGCTTGACGCCGCGTCGCTGTGGTGCTTCGTGGCGGCGTTCGGCCGGCTCCTCAACCCGGTCGAGCTGTTCGCCGCCTACGGGATCGCCAACGTGGCCGGGGTACTGCCGGTGACCCCCGCGGGGCTTGGCGTGGTGGATTCGGTCGCGCCGCTGCTGCTGGTCGGCTTCGGCCTGACCAGGAGCGTGGCGACGCTGGGCGTGCTCGCCTGGCGGCTGGTCAACTTCTGGCTGCCCATCCCGGCCGGCGCGGCCGCCTACGTCTCGCTCAAGGTCCCCCGCGGCGGCGGCCTCAATGCCATGCGCGCGGCCGTCTCCACCCTGCTGACCCGCCCGGCCCAGCCCGCGCCGGATGACCCCGCGCCAGATGACCCCGCGCCAGATGACCCCGCGCCGAAGCAGCCCGCGCCGAAGCAGCCCGCGCCGAACTCTAGTGACAGGTGAGCTTCGGATCGCCGAGGTAATCGACCCCGCCGACCCCAGGACCAGGCGCGGCTCTCCCGATATGCCGGCTATACGGCCTCAGGTTATTTAAGATTCCGCCATGCCCTGCCCATCCGATTCCGCGTCTGCTCCGAAGGTGACATATGAACCCGAACGATTCGGACGCGTCCCGGTTCAAGTCCGCGACTACGGATAGGAGGGGAGAGCGGGACCTCGATGACCTGCTTGTCCACGTGGCGCGGGGCGACACCGAGGCGTTCGAGGCGCTGTACGACCGGCTGGTCGGACCGGTGTACGGCGTGATCCGCCGGGTTCTGCGGGATCCGTCCCAGTCCGAGGAGGTAGTCCAGGAGGTTCTCCTCGAAGTGTGGCGGACCGCCGCGCGGTTCGACCCGGGCGTAGGCGGCGCGGCCACGTGGGTGATGATCATCGCCCACCGCCGCGCCATCGACCGCGTGCGTTCCAGCACGGCCGCGGCGGACCGCGAGCACCGGACCGCCGAGGTCCACACCCCCCATGACGAGGTGGCTGAGGCGGTGGAGGCGAGCCTGGACCGGGAGCGGGTTCGGCGCTGCCTGGACGGGCTCACCGAGGTGCAGCGCGAGTCGATCACCCTGGCCTACTACGGCGGGTACAGCTACCGCCAGGTGGCCGACCTGCTCAAGGTGACGCTGGGCGCGATCAAGACCAGGATCCGGGACGGGCTCATCCGGATGCGCGACTGCCTGGGGGTGAGCTGAATGCGGCTCTTCCGCACCGACCTGCACGCGCTGTCCGGCGCCTACGCGCTCGACGCCCTCGAGCCGGGGGCCGAACGCGACCGGTTCGTCCGGCACCTGAGCCGCTGCCCGTCCTGCGCCAGCGAGGTGCGCGGGTTCCGCGAGGTGGCGACCGCCCTGGCCTTCGCCGCCACCGCCGAGGCGCCCGCCGGCCTGCGCGACCGGGTGCTGACCGCCGCCGCGCACACCCGCCAGGTGCCGCCCGAGGTCAGGACCCACGCCCGGCCCCGGCGCACGCGCGGCTTCCACGCGCCCTGGGTGCCGTGGCTGTCCGGGGCGGTCGCGCTGGCCTCGATCGCGGTTGCGGTCTTCTTCGGCTTGGCCCAGGCCCACACCCAGGCCGAGCTCAATCAGGTCCGGACCCAGAACCAGGCGCTCAGCCTGCTCCTGTCCGCGCCGGGGGTCAGGGTGCTCAGCCAGGTCACGACCAAGGGCGGCGTGGCCACGGTGGTCCTGGCCGCGGAGCGGCACGAGATGGCCGTGGTCACCAGCGGGCTGCCCGCGCTGCCCGCCGGGCGTGTGTACCAGCTCTGGCTGATCGGCAAGACGAAGACCACCTCGGCGGGCCTGCTGCCCCCAGCCAAGGCTGGGCAGACCTCGCCGCTGCTGGCCACCGGGGTCAAGAAGGGCGACACGCTCGGTCTGACCGTCGAGCCGGCGCCGGGTTCGGCCCGGCCCACCACCAAGCCCATCGTGGCCCTGCCCCTGCCGGTCTGAGCCGTCAACCGGCCGCCGCGCCGGCCGGCCTCCGCACCGCACCGGCCAGGACCACAGGACCTCTGCCCGTTCGGGATCATTTTTTCCCGAACGGACCGGGGCCGCGCCCCGAAACAACATCGCCCGGCCTGGCCGGACCGGAAATTCCGGGACCGGTAGCATCCGAGGCATGACGGACTCCGGCGGCATGGTCCTGGTCCTCAATTCCGGTAGCTCGTCGGTGAAGTTCGCGCTGGTCCACCCGGAAACCGGCGAGCGCGTGCTGGGCGGCCTGGCCAACAAGGTCGGCACCCCGGAGGCCGTGCTCCGGATCCGCCGGGACGGCGGCAACGCCGTCGATGAACGTCTCGCGGACGGCAGCCGCCGCGCCGTCATCGCTGGCATCCTGGATCGCCTGGCCGGCATCGGCCACGCGGACCTGGCCAGCGCCGGCCACCGGGTGGTGCATGGCGGCGAGCGGTTCACCGCCTCGGTGCTGATCGACGACGAGGTCATCGCCGCGATCCGGGCGTTCGCCCCGCTGGCGCCGTTGCAGGACCCGGCCGATCTGGCCGGCATCGAGGTCATCCGCGCCGCCCGCCCCGAACTCCCGCAGGTGGCCGTGTTCGACACCGCATTCCACCAGACGATGCCGGCCCATGCCTTCCGCTACGCGGTACCGGAGGAGTGGTACACCCGGTACGGCGTGCGGCGTTACGGGTTCCACGGCACCAGCCACCGGTTCGTCAGCGAGCGGGCGGCGGTCCTGCTCGGACGGTCTCTCGGCGAGCTGCGCCTGGTCACCGCCCACCTGGGCAACGGCTGCAGCGCCGCGGCCATCCGCGACGGCGCGTCGGTGGACACCACCATGGGGCTGACCCCGCTGGAGGGGCTGGTCATGGGGACCCGCTCCGGTGACGTCGATCCCGGCGTGTTCGGTTACCTGGCCGGGCGGACCGGGCAGACTGCCGCCGAACTGACCGAGGTGCTGAACACGCGCAGCGGCTTGTTCGGGCTGTCCGGCGCGAGCAACGATATGCGCGCCATCGAGACGGCCGCGGCGCGGGGGGATGAGCGGGCCCGGCTCGCCCTCGGCGTGTTCGTGCACCGGCTGGCCAAGGCCATCGCCGGGCTGGTCGCCAGCCTGGAGCGGCTCGACGCGCTGGTGTTCACCGGCGGCATCGGGGAGAACAGTGCGGTCGTCCGCCGCCTGGCCCTCGGCCGCCTGGGCTTCCTCGGCCTGGCCGAGGACCCCGAGGCCAACGCCGGGCACGGGCGGTCCACCGGGGGCCGGATCAGCCGCCCGGGCCCGGTCCAGGCCCTCGTCGTGCCCACCGACGAGGAACTGATGATCGCCCGCGACACCGCCCGCCTCGTCGCCGCCTCCTCGGCCGCCCCCGCCTAGCCTCCGCTCCCGCCTCGCCCGGCGCCCTCCGCCCCGGTTTGCCCGCGTACCCTCGTTGCTTGTGGTGCGTTATCGGCTCCTGATCTCCGGCCGGGTGCAGGGCGTCTTCTTTCGCGATACCTGCCGCCACCTGGCCGAGCATCACGGCGTGGCCGGCTGGGTGCGCAACCTGCCCGACGGCCGGGTCGAAGCCGTCTTCGAAGGGCCGGCCGAGGATGTCGGCCGCCTAGTCGACTGGGCGCATGGCGGCCCCCGCCTGGCCGTCGTCGAGAACGTCGCCGTCCACCCCGAACCCCCCGAGGGCCTAGCCGCCTTCCACGTCAAGTAACCCCCGCCGGAGCAGCGCCCTTGACCCCTGGGTCAGGCCCAGCGGACCCCGAGAGACAGCTCGGCGGACAGGCCGGCCTGCACCGACGCCACGGCCCGGAACGCCTCCCGCAGGTAGGACCGCGCCAGCGGGTTCAGCGTCTTGGGGTCGATGAAGTCGTCCGGCGGCTGGCCGCGCCGAAGCTGCTCGACCTGATGGTCCAGGCGCAGCGAGAAGATGAAGCCGAACGCCTCGATCAGCGTGTGCGCCTCCGCGCGTTCCATGGTCCCGGCCGCCTCGGCCGCGCGCAGCCGGTCCAGCGTGGGGGCGCTCGCCAGGCCGGCCGCCATCCCGGCCCAGCGGGCCAGGTCGACGATCGGGATCAGCCCGCCGTGCTTGATGTCAAGCTGCCCGCGGCGCTCGCCCGAGTGCTCGACCACGAACTCGCGCAGGAACCCGGTGGGCGGCCGGAACGACAGCGCGAACCGGGCCAGCAGCCGCAGCAGCCCGGGATGGTCGGGGTAGACCCGCTCCTGCCACAGCGCCTGCCCGGCCCAGGGCCCAGGACTCCACACCGGGCGGCTGTCGGCCAGCACCGACACCAGGATCAGCGCCTTCTCCTGGGTCGGGTCCTCGGACAGGCTCCGCGCCGCCCGGTGCCACGAGGCCAGTGACCGGGCGAAGATCGGGTTGGCGGCGCTCGCGCCGTGCGCGTCGGGCGGCATCCCGCACGCCCGCAGCCCGTCGTCCACCGCCCGGGTCACCCGCCCCAGGTAGTCGGCCACGTCAGGCGCCGCCCCGGTCGGAACCTCACCGTCCCAGGCCAGCGCGCTGTCCACGTCCGAGGACGGCACCGCTTCCCGCCGGGCCAGGCTGCCGAGCGCGAACCAGGTGAACGGCGCCGGCGGCGGCCCGGCCTCCCGGACGGCGAGCTCGAGCAGCCGCCGGGTCAGCGCGTCGAGGACGACCGAACGGACCGCCGTCACGTGTTCCGCCGCCACCCGCGCGTCCCGCATGGCGATGGTCATCGGATCGAGCCCGGCGGCCGCGGTCACCAGGTCGCCGGGGTTCTGCGCCAGGGCGATGGCACGCCGCAGCACCAGCGGCTTGCGAGCCTCGGCCGCGACCAGGTCGCCGTCGTCGACCACCCCCAGGACCTGGCCCGCCGCGGACAGCACCGGGATGTGGTGGATGTTGCGCTCGAGCATGTCGAGCAGCACGTCGCCACCCAGCCGGTCCGCGGTCACAGTGTAGGCCGGCTCGGTCATGACCGCGGAGACCGGCGCATCCGGGCTGAGGCCGGACGCCACCACCCGGGTCCGCAGGTCACGGTCGGTAATGATGCCGAACGACTCGCCCAGGGGCACTAGTGCCGCGCTCACGCCCTGCTCGGTCATCCGCCTGGCCGCGTCACGGACGCGCTCATCACCCGGGCACAGCAGCGGCGGCGTCCTGATCAGCGTGCCGACCCGGCTCTGCACCGGATCAGCCCCGAAGACCCCCGGAGCTGCCGGTTCCGCCGCGACGGCCACGGTGCCGCCCACGGTCGGCCGGGCCACGATCGACTGCGCGACGAACCGGAGCACGTCCGGGCGGGCCAGCAGCGGGCGCACCACGTCGGCGGGGATGCGGTAGCACACGGTGTCCTCGGCGGCCCGGGCCTCGAAGCCGGTCGGCAGCCCGGAGATCATCGACGCCTGCCCGAACAGCTCGCCTGGGTCGAGCAGGTCCAGGACCCGCCCGTCGTGGACGACCTCGACCGCGCCGCTGCGCACCACCCACAGGTGCTCGACCGGCTCGGCGCCCTGCGGGAAGATCATCTTCCCGCGCGGGACGGCCTCGGTCTCGGTCACCGCCGCCACGCGGGCCAGGTCTCCGGCGCCGACCGCGTCGAAGGGCGGCCGGGATCCGAGGAAGTCCGCGACGTCCTCCACCGAGGTCAGGCTCCGGCGGGCTCGTCGCCGACGGCGGCCACGCTGGCCACCGTCCCGGCCCGGTGCTCGGCCAGCGCCGCCGCGGGGCGGCCGCGCAGCCTGGCCAGGTAGTAGATGACGCCGACGCCGCCGAGCAAGCCGACGAACACGAACGCGCCCCACTGGAAGTACCAGTGGTCGGCGCCGTAGACCGCCGGCCGCGGCCAGGCCAGGTTGACCAGGACGACGATCTGGAAGATCACGGCCAGCAGGTTCACCACCAGGCCCCAGCGGCCCAGGTTGAAGTACGGGCCGTGCTCGGCCGCGGGCCACTTCCCGCGCAGCCGCGCGATCAGCAGCGGCCCGGTGACGCACAGGTAGGCGAGGTAGAACATGATGATCGCGACCGAGGTGAGCACGAAGAACGCGCGCTGGTTGCCCACGTTCAGGACCAGCAGCAAGATGGTGAGCACGCCGATGACGATCGAGGGGACCAGCGGCGTCTTGGACTTTCCGTGCACCCTGGCGATGGCCGAGGCGTACGGCAGCCGGTTGTCCCGGCCCATGGTGAAGATCATCCGGATCCCGCCGGCGTGCACGGCCAGGCTGCACACGGTGATCGCGATCAGCGAGATAATCAGGAACAAGTCGCCGATCGTGCTGCCGAGCGTCGCCTTGACCAGGTACGGCAGCCCGTTGGTGCCGAGCTCCTTGGCGTGGATGTCCGGCACGGACATCTCAGCGAACAAGATGACGAGCAGCCCGGCCAGGCCTGCCGCGGCCAGCGCGCGGAGGATCGCGGGCGGGGCGTTCTTCCGCGGGTCGTGCGTCTCTTCGGCCAGCGACCCGGCCGTGTCGAACCCGTACATCACGTACGCGCTCATCAGCCCGGCCACCAGGAAGGCGCCGAAGTAACCCCACGGATACGTGGCCCCGGTCCCGAACGTCTGGAAGATGACGGCCGGGCTGCGGCGGATGTGCGCGGCCAGCAGGATGATCAGCAGCGTGACGCCGACCAGTTCGGCGGCCACGCCGAAGTTGTTGATCCGGGCCATGGTCTTGACCCCGACCATGTTGATGATGGTGGTGAACACCACCAGGGCCGCGGCCAGCAGCAGCGCGTTCTTGGCGCCGCCCGGGGTGGCCACCTGGCCGATGTCTGACTTGCCGCCGATGATCTGGAACCCCGACCAGATCTGCGGCGCGACGACCTGGTAGGCGACCGCCACCGCGGCCAGCGTGACCACCGCCCCCACGCTCAGGATCCAGCCGCCGAAAAAGGAGGTGAACGGCCTGGCGATCTGCTTGGACCACTGGTAGACCGAGCCGGCCAGCGGGTACTGCCCGGCCATCTCGGCGAAGCAGAGCGCCACCAGGAACTGGCCGACGAACACCGCGGGCCAGGTCCAGATGAACGCCGGCCCGCCGGAGAGGTAGCCGAAGAAGAACAGCTCGAACACCCCGGTCATGATCGAGATGTAGCTGAACCCCGCGGCGAACGAGGAGAACAGGCCGAGCGAGCGGTCCAGCTCCTGCTTGTAACCGAACTTGGCCAGTTCGTCAGTATCCGCGGTCGGCATCGCCATGGCTCGTCGCCTCCGTCTCCAGGCCGGGGACGGCATCCCCAGATGAGATCATTGTGACCCGAACATCCCCGCAGGTGAAGGCGCCACCAGGCTCCTCCCGCATTGCGGGACTGAACCCCAGGAACCTCTGCGTCTTCCCGTTCGTCTCAGAAGCTGACGGCGCCCTCATCCTCGCCGTCACGCACCAGCCCGTAGGGACCTGGCGGGCTGGTGCGCCCCCGTCCCGATTCGCGCCGCCCGCGGATCGTTGCGTATACATGGGCTAATGGGTGAGCGACGTCGGATGGCTTCGGTCCGCGGTTCCGATGTGCTCAGCCTCGGCAGCTTCGTGGTCCTCGGGCTGCCCGACGGGATGCTCGGCACCGCGTGGCCGTCCATGCGCGCCACGTTCGGGGCGCCGGTCGGTGACCTGGGCCTGATCCTGCTCATCGCCACCGCCGGATCTGTGCTGGTCACCGGGTTCGTGGGCCCGCTGATCCGGCGCCTGGGCGGGCCGACCCTGCTCGCCGTGGCCGGGTCGCTGGCCGCGCTCGGGTACACCGGGTACGCGGCCGCCCCGGGTCTGTGGCTGGTGCTCGGCGTGTCCGTCCTGCTTGGCGTCTCGGCCGGCATGATGGACGGCGGGCTCAACACGGCCGTGGCCCTGACCGGGCGGCAGCGGCTGCTCAACCTGCTGCACGGCGCCTACGGCGTCGGGACCGCGATCGGCCCGCTGGTCGTCACCGTCGCGATCCTGGTCGGCTCGTGGCGGCCCGCCTACGTGCTGCAGCTCATCCTCAACCTGGTCCTGGCCATCTTGTGGCTGCGGCACCGCCGCCGCGACCGTGCGCCCGCCGGGGCCGCCGCGGCGGCGCGGACCGCGGCGGGCGAGCCGCACCCGGCCGCGGCCTGGTCCCGGCGCCGGTACGGCGGGGTGGTGGTCGCGGGCATGAGCGTGTTCTTCGTCTACACCGGCCTGGAGGTCGGCGCCGGGCAGTGGGAGGCCAGCTTCTGCCGCGGGCAGCTGCACCTGTCGCCTGGCGCGACCGGCCTGGCCGCGTTCGGCTACTGGGGCGCGCTGACCGCCGTCCGGATCGGCCTGGCCCTGCTGCCCCGCCCGGTGCCGCCGCAGGCGGTGGTCCGCTGGGGCAGCGGCATCGCCGTGCTCGCCGCGGCCGCCATCTGGTGGCGGCCGGACGTCGCGGTGGCCGTGATCGGCTTCGTCGTGCTCGGCGGTGCGCTGGCCGGCGTCTTCCCCGCGCTGATCGCGCTGACCCCGGTCCGCCTCGGCGAGCAGCGGGCGCACAACGTCATCTCCTGGCAGGTGGGCGCGGCCGCCGCCGGCGGAGCGGGCCTCTCGGCGGTCATCGGGCTGCTCATCGGCATCACCAGCCTGGCCGCCCTCGGCCCCGCGATCACCGTGCTGGCCCTGATCGTCGTCGCCGCCGAGCTGCTCCTGAACCGCCTCGCCCCGGTCACCCGCCGCCCGACGGCCAAGACCCGGGCCTGAACAGGCCAGATGCGTGACACGCCCAGGGCTAGCCGCGGGCCAGGCAGCTCTCCGAGGCCCGGCGGAGGAAGGCGGCGGCGCGCCGGAACGTGTCGCCGACCGGCTGGCGGGCCAGCCGGGCCTGGTACTCGCGGTACCGCGTCATCTCCCATTCCTGTCCGCGGGCCGGCAGCGAATCGAGCCCCGGCTCGGGCAGCGACCGCCAGGTCCAGGCCGCGATGAGACCGCCCCGGCCCGGCTGGATGAAGTCGGCGTGATCCAGGTAGTAGCCCATCTCGTTCCGCACGAACCGCAGGCCGCCGAACGTCCCCTCGATCGCCTGGCGTTCCGCCGCGTCGTGACTCGCCAGGACCCCGTCGTAGGCGTCGGGGTGGTAGCGCACCAGGGTGGCGTCGACCATGGTGACCCACCACACGGCCTCGCTGATCACCGTGAACGCGTGCGGCTGGTCCCAGCCCCGCGCGCGCAGCAGCCGGTCGATCGTTTCCCGCATAGCGGTGATGGTCCAGTCGAGCGCGCCCCCCTCGGCCGGGGGCTGGCTGGCGTTCAGCCGGTTCCACGCGACCCGGCACCGGGCGGAGCAGAAACGCGCATGCTCGCGGCGCGGCGTGAAGGACGCGCCGCACTGCTCGCAGTTCCTGGTGTCGGTCACGTGCACCATGTTACGCGTAACGACGCTCTGACCTGCGTAGCGAGCACGTCTGCCGGATGAACACTTGATGACTTCGCGATGTCCGCCACCCGTCGCGTACCACGCCAGCCGCTGCGGGCCCATCGCCCCGCCATTTCCAAGCCGCCATTTCCCAGCGGTCCCCGCCGCGGCAGGGCAGGTCCCGGTACCACGACCTGGCCCCGGCTTCCCCGCGACCAGCGATGACGGCTAAGGTGCCGGTCATGACGGCCGAATCGCACCGCGACCTGCTCCCGCTCTTCCCCGAACACAGTTCGATCGCGCCCGGCGGAGAGCTGGCCATCGGCGGCGTGACCGCCTGCGACCTGGCCGAACGCTTCGGGACGCCCGCCTACGTCGTGGACGAGGCGGGCCTGCGCGACCAGGCCCGCCGCTTCAAGGACGGGCTGGCCGGCCGCCACCCGGACTCGGAGGTGGTGTTCGCCTCCAAGTCGTTTCCCTGCCTGGCGGCGTACAAGCTGTTCGCCGCGGAAGGGCTGAGCATCGACGTCGCCGGGGCCGGCGAGCTGGTCATGGCGCTGGCCGCCGGGGTCCGGCCGGAGCGGATGTACCTGCACGGCAACGCCAAGACCACCGCCGAGCTGACCATGGCACTGGACGCGGGCGTGGCCACCGTGGTGGTGGACAACTTCGACGACATCGACCGGCTGGAGCAGCTGGCGGCACAGAAGCAGCGGGTGCTGGTCCGGATCATCCCCGGGGTCGCGCCGCCGACCCACGAGTCGCAGTCCACCGGTGGCGAGGACTCCAAGTTCGGTCTGCCCCTTGACCAGGCCGCCGACGCGATCGCCCGCATCCGGGCCAGCCAGTACCTGCAGCTAGACGGGCTGCACCTGCACATCGGCTCGCAGATCCTGGACACCGAGCCGTTCGCCCGGGCCGTCGAGGCGGTCGCCGTGCTCGGCGAGTTCGGTGTCTACGACGTCGGCGGCGGCCTGGGCGTCAGGTACACGCTCGAGGACAAGGCGCCCAGCGTGGAGCAGTACCTGGACACCATCGCCGAAGCCGCCCGCAGCTACCTCCCGCCAGGCGCCAAGCTGGTGATCGAGCCCGGCCGGTCCCTGGTCGCCCGCTCGTGCATCACGCTGTACCGGGTGAGCACGGTCAAGCACACCGGCCGCACGTTCGTCGCGGTGGACGGCGGCCTGGCCGACAACCTCGACGCGGCCCTCACCGGCCAGGGCTTCGAGGCGGCGGTGGCCACCCGGATGCGAGCCCCCGCCGACGAGACCGTGCAGCTGGTCGGCCGCCAGTGCGAGTCCGGTGACCTGCTGGCCGGGAACCTGCCGCTGCCCGCGCCGCAGGTCGGCGACCTGATCGCGATGCCGGTCACCGGGGCGTACACCTACACGCTGGCCAACAACTACAACGGCGCGCTGCGGCCGCCGATCGTCTTCTGCCGGGACGGGCAGGCGCGGCTGGTGGCCGAGCGGGAGACCCACGAGCATGTCCTCGCGCTGCACCGGCCCGCCCTCGACATCACCTGGTAACAGGACGCTGACCCATTATGTGGGAATGGCTCGGCCTTGCGATAGCGGGCCGCCAGGGAAAGCCGACGAACGAGAATTCTAAATAGCGTTGCGGGGAGCATCTCGCGCACCACGGAGCGGCACCGATTCCGGCGCCGTCGAAAGCTCGCGCCGACGCCGCCCGGCGGTCGGCTGCAGCGCCCCCGCGTTTTCCTGAGGAAGCAATATTGCTTTGGGTTAAGCGGCGGGAAACATGCCCAGAAATACGTTTTTGTCAATAGGCGACTTTCCGCGCGAGCGGTGCTAGGGTGCTGCCACGCGTGGTCTGGAAGATCGCCAATAAAGCAGTGACCAGGCGATATGTAACGATTCTGCATACTCCAGATGGTGGGGGCCGGGTACCGGATCCGCCAGCGATCGCTCAATCAGGAGGGCATGGGGATGAGTACCGCAGACCGATCGGGGGCCGTACTCCGCCGTGACGTGGGGCTGCTGCCGCTGTTCATGGTCTCGGCCGGCTCGGTCATCGGATCCGGCTGGCTGCTCGGCACCTTGAACGCGTCCAAGGTCGCCGGAGCCGCGGCCATCATCTCGTGGATCATCTGCGTGATCCTGCTGATCGGCATCGCGCTGATCTACTCCGAGCTCGGCTCCACCTACCCCATCTCCGGCAGCACCGCGCGGTTCACCTGGATCCACGCCGGGACCCTGGGCGGCTTCTTCGCCGGGACCTACTCCTACCTGCAGGCGATGGCCGTCGCGCCGATCGAGGTCGAGGCCACGCTCGGGTACCTCGACGCCAAGGTCTGGCACGGCCTGGTGAATGCGCAGGGCCTGCTCACCGGGAAGGGCCTGCTCGTCGCCATCCTCTTCATGTTCTTCTTCACCGCGGTCAACCTGATCGGCATCAGGTGGATGGCCAGGACCAACACGGTCATGACGTGGTGGAAGATCGCGGTGCCCATCGTCACCATCATCTTCATCGCCACCAAGGTCTTCCACACCTCGAACTTCACCACCGGCGGTTTCTTCCAGTACGGCGTCAAGGGCGTGTTCATCGCGCTCCCGCTCGGTGTCCTCTTCGCCCTGGAGGGCTTCGAGCAGGCCGCCCAGCTGGCCGGCGAGGCGCGCAACCCCAGGCGGGACGTGCCGATCGCGGTGGTCGGCTCCATGCTCATGGGTGCGGCCATCTACATGCTGCTCCAGGTTACCTTCACCGGCGCGGTCAACCCGGCCGACATCGCCCACGGCTGGGCCAACCCGTTCGGCAACGCCGGCACGTTCGGCCCGTACTACACCCTGGCCACCGCGGCCGGCCTGGGCTGGCTCGGGGTCATCTTGGTCATCGACGCGGTGATCTCGCCCGCCGGCACCGGCCTGGTCTACATTAGCTCGGCCTCGCGGCTGTCCTACTCGCTGGCCAAGACCCGGTACGTGCCGCCGGTGTTCGCCGCCATCGACCGGCGCGGCGTGCCCTGGTTCAGCATCATCTTCGGCGGCGTCTTCGGCTGCATCCTGTTCCTGCCGTTCGGCAGCTGGGCGGCGCTGGTCGGGGCCATCACCGCGGCCTCCTCGTTCATGTACAGCTTCGCGCCCGTCGCCGCGGTGTCGCTGCGCAAGAGCGACCCGGACCGGATCAGGCCGTACAAGGCGCCGATCCTGCACATCATCGCCCCGTTCAGCTTCGTGGTCTCCGGCCTCATCATCTACTGGAGCGGCACCGCGAACGTGATCAAGCTCGACCTGGCCGTGATCTTCTTCCTGATCCTCTACGTCATCGCCCGCCGGGTCGACCCGAACCAGGCACCGCTGGACTTCCGGGCCGGCTCGTTCGCGATCCCGTGGATCATCGGCCTGACGATCTTCTCCATCTTCGGCGGCAGCTACATCGGCGGCATCAGCAACGCCGCGACCGGCGGCTACGCGACGTTCCTAGGCATCAAGATCCACCACCACCTGCCGTTCTGGTGGGACATCGGTGCCATCGCCGTCTTCGCCCTGATCGTGTTCTATTACGGCGTGAACAGCCGCCTGGGCCCGCAGCGGATCCAGGCGAACGCCGAGGAGGCCCAAAAGGACGCCAACCAGGAAGAGGAGGTTATGGGCGCCGCTGCCCACTGACGCGGGACCGCGGGCCCCGCCACCGCCGGGCCCTCCCGGCTATCCGGGCCGGAACACTTATCCGGGCAGGAACACGCACTTGGTGGCCAGGTACGTGTGCAGCCCCTCCGGTCCGTACACGCCGCCCATGCCGCTGGCCTTGCGGCCGCCCCAGGGCGCCCCGATATCGGGCACGCACAGGTTCACGCCGAACGTCCCCACCCGAGCGCGGCGAGCGATCGTCAAGCCTCGTTCAGGATCATCGGTCCACACGCTGCCCGCCAGCCCTAACTTGAGTCGTTGGCGATGGCCACCGCCTCGGACTCGTCGTCGTACGGGATCAACGTCACGACCGGGCCGTAGATCTCGTCGCCATCATCCGCCACCGGTGCCCCGGCGGTCACTGTGTCCGGCCCCAAGAGTCCTGCTCGCATCTTGGGGGGCAGCGTGACGAATGCTGGACAAATTACCGTCAGGGGGTATATCTGGAAGTATTCAGTGCGCTTTTAGCGTGGCGCGGCCGTCGGCATGGGATCATTGTGATCAGAAGGGTTGAATAACATCAGAGGTTCGGGCCGTCTCCGCGCTTATGTCTCGGTTCTTCCTCCGGTATGACGGCCAAGGGGGGTTACGTTGGCCAGAAGGATATTTCTCGCGGCCGTATGTATATGCCTGGTCTCGGCGTGCGGGAATTCGCCGGTGTCGAGCTCGATATCGGCTGTCAGTTCCGCGGCGCAGTCGCAGGCAGGCCCGGCGACCTCCCAAGCGGCGACCTCCCAGGCGTCGGCCACTCCGCTGTCCGCGCCGGGTTGCGGCGTTTACTGCCAGCAAGCCGGCGAGAGCGCGGGCAGTTCACCCCAGGGATATCCGTGTGCTCAGGACGGCTGCCTGCAATGTCCGCCCCAGGGTTGTGTCTCGCTGGGGAGCAGCGGCGCCACGGCCACCAATGGCATGATAACGGTCCCGCTGAGCTGCAATCTTTCGGCTGCCTGCCGCGGGGCATTCCTCCTCTGCCTGCCGGGCGCCGGTTTTTGCCAAGGCGGATCGCAGGTTGATGCGAGTGGTCGCATCGCCGGATCGGACTTCGTTGTTCCCGCGGGAACCTCCAGCGACGTGGCGGCGGCGCTCACTACGGTTGGTAAGCAGCTGGCCTCGGAAACCGGCGGAATCAGTCCGTGGGTGGTTATCGACATGCTCGACTACGGAATTGTGTATGACAGCCAGTCGAATGGAGGCAGTTTCAGCCTGACGTCGACCGATCCGCCGACCTTCCCGGCCGGAGCCACCACGAGTTGCGGCCAGGCCGTGTTCGCCGGGGCGGACACGAGCTGCCCGTTCGCGCAGAACGTCGAGCAGGCGTACTCGAACTCGAACTCCCCGGGTACCGGAACCACCACCGTAACGGCGGTGAGCCCGGTCACGAGTCAGGCATACACGATGCAGTGCACCGGTCAAATGCCGGTCACCTGCCAAGGTGGGACGAATGCCCTCGTCGAGTTCTACATCCTCTTCTCCTGAGCGCTCGCGGAAATGGCTCCTGATCGGGGTGGCGCTGATCGCGTCGCTGGCGGGCATCGTCATCTACGCGCTGGGTGCGCTGCAGCCACTGCAGAACGCGGCGATTGACGAGGGTTTCACGTTGCAAGGCGCCCATCCCGCCCCGGCCGGAATCGTCATTGTCGCGGTCGACAACTCCACCTTGCAGCGCATCGACTCCCAGCTGCCTATCCCGCGTTCCTACTATGCGCGCTTGCTCGATGTTTTGCACCGCGACGGCCCCAGGCTTATCGGCCTTGACCTCCAGTTCATTGGCACCAGCGCGGACCCGCGGCAGGACCGGGCATTGCTCAGCGCCTTTTCCCGCGACGGGCCCGTGCTTGTCTCTGTCTCGGACGCCGGGACCGGAGCTCCCGTTATCGCCGGAGTGAGCAATCCCCGGGGAGCGGTGCCGGCCAGCGGCGCCGTGGATACCGGAAGCGACGGAGTCCTCAGGCAGCTGATGTACGTTCAGGTGCACCTGCGGACGTTCGCGATACGAGCCGCCGAGATGGTGCAGGGCCGGCCGATACCAGCAGCCCAGGTACCTGACAACCACGCGTGGATCGACTATGACGGGCCGCCGGGAACCTATCGGACCTACTCGATGGCGGACGTGCTCGACGGTACGGTGCCTGCCTCCGCGTTCGCCGGCAAGATCGTCCTTGTCGGCGTCATCGCGCCAATCGGCAAAGACGTGTTCACCACGTCCGCCTCCTCCAAGCCGATGTCAGGCGTCGAGGTTCAGGCAAACTCGATCGAAACGGTGCTGCGTGGCTTCCCGCTGCGATCGTCCAGCCCGATCCTGGGCGTGGCGCTGATCATCGCTCTCGCGCTCGCGCCCGTCTTGCTGAGTCCGCGGGTGAGCTCCCTGCTTGTCGGATTGTCGGCCATCGCGCTCGTTGTCCTATTCCTCGGCGTAGCCGAGCTCGCCTTCGCTCACGGGCTCATCCTGCCGGTGCCCGGGGCGGTCGTCAGCCTGGGCCTGGCCGCCGGCGGGGTCATCGCCGTGGAGAACCTCATCGAGCGGCGGAAGCATCGGGCCTTGCACGAGTTCCTCGAGCCCTTCCTGCGGCCGGGCGACAATGCCTTTTTCTTGTCCTACCGGCGAGGCCAGGGCAACTTCGTGGCCCGAAGTCTGCAGTCGGCCCTGGAGGCGCTCTTCGGCGACAAGAGCGTGTTCATGGACGAGACGACCATCGATCCGGGTCAGGAGTGGCCGCGGAAGATCCAGGAAGCGATACTGGGCTGCAGCGCCCTGCTCGTCATCATCGGCCCGTACTGGCTCGAGGTGCGGGACGCCGTAACGGGCTCGCGGCGGCTCGACAATCCCGAAGACTGGGTTCGGCTGGAAATCGAGAAGGGTCTGGCACGCCCGGAAGTAGCCGTCGTCCCGGTCCTGGTCGACGGAGCGACCATGCCGGCCAGCAGCGATCTGCCTCCGAGTCTGCGGCCCTTGACCGATCGTGAAGCCTTCGTCCTGGCCGGAACGAGCCTCGACCGGGAGGTCGGTGCGCTCGCCGACGGGATACGACGAAGTCAGCTCGCCCAGCTGCGGCGCGCAGGCGCACGTCTGCCTCGCGCCGCTGCGGAGGACTTGCGGCTGGTCAGGCGCCGCGGCAGAAGCCCAGACCTGCCCGCCAGCCCGGATCCTCCCTGATCTCGTCAGCTATCTCCCGGAGATCGCCGGGCCGGTGACCGGGTCCGCGTCACCATCACCGCCACCGCCGGAACGTGCGCCGACTGCCTGCAGCCCGGCGATCTGATGCGCGGTATCCTCGGCCAGACGCTCGGCGTACCCGTGACCCCGACCGGCCTCACCTATCCGTCGACCCCGCCGAAGGAGAAATAGCCATGGCCCGCAGGACCAGTCCTCCGTTCCGCGCCGATCACGTCGGCAGCCTGCTGCGCCCGAAGCGGCTGCTGCAGGCGCGCGATGACTTCGCGGCCGGGCGGATCCCGGCGGCGGACCTGCGCGCCATCGAAGACGACGAGATCACGCGCGCGGTCCGGATGCAGGAGGAGGTGGGCCTGCAGTCCGCCACCGACGGCGAGTTCCGCCGGGCCTCCTGGCACATGGACTTCATCTACGCCCTCGGCGGGATCTCCAGGGCGCCCGGCCACCTGGCGGTGAAGTTTCACAACGCGGCCGGGGACATCGAGTGGACCCCGGCGTCGATCCGCGTCGACGGCAAGCTCGAGATCGACGAGACGATCTTCGGCGAGGCGTTCGCGTTCCTGAAGTCGCACGTGACCACGGCGGTGCCGAAGCTGACGATCCCGTCGCCGAACATGGTGCACTACCGCGGCGGCCCGGCCTCGATCGACCAGTCGGTGTACCCGGACATAGAGGAGTTCTGGGCCGACCTGGCCGCGGCCTACGCCGGCGAGGTGGCCAGGCTCGGCGCGCTGGGCTGCACCTACCTGCAGTTCGACGACACCAGCCTGGCCTACCTGAACGACCCGGCGCAGCGCGCCGAGATCGCCGGGCGCGGCGAGGACGCCGAGCACATGCACCTGCGCTACATCCGGCAGATCAACGCGGCGGTCACGGGCAAGCCCGCCGGGATGGCCATCACCACGCACATGTGCCGGGGGAACTTCCGCTCCTCCTGGGTCGCCTCCGGCGGCTATGACTTCGTGGCCGAGGCGCTGTTCTCCGAGCTGGACGTGGACGGCTTCTTCCTGGAGTACGACGACGAGCGCTCCGGCGGCTTCGAGCCGCTGCGGTTCGTGCCCGCGGGCAAGATGGTGGTCCTGGGCCTGGTCACCACCAAGCGCCCCGGGCTGGAGTCCAAAGACGACCTCAAGCGCCGGATCAACGAGGCCGCCAGGTACGTCCCGCTGGACCAGCTGTGCCTGTCCGGCCAGTGCGGCTTCTCCTCCACCTTCGAAGGCAACGCCCTGACCTATGACGACCAGATGGCCAAGCTCGACCTCATCGTGGAAACCGCCCGCGAGATCTGGGGCTAGGGACCTCTCCCTGGAAATCAGGTATCCACCATGCATCAACCAGTCTCCGGGGCCGCCCACGCCCCGGGCGATACTGGTGTCGTGGACCCCTCATGAGCCTGCGCGAACGGCTGGCCTCGGACGGCTTCGCGGTCACCGCGGAGATCAGCCCGCCCCGCGGCGCGGGCACCGGCCCGATCACGGAAACCGCCGCGCTGCTGCGGGACTGGGTCAACGCCGTCAACGTCACCGACAACCAGGGCTCCAACGCGCGGCTGGCCAGCTGGGCGGGCAGCCTGGCCGCGATGGCCGCCGGGCTCGAACCGGTGATGCAGATGACCTGCCGGGACCGCAACCGCATCGCGCTCCAGTCCGACCTGCTCGGGGCGTCGGCGCTGGGTATCCGCAACGTCCTGGTGATGACCGGCGACCACCCGAAGTCCGGCGACCATCCGGAAGCCAAGCCGGTGTTCGACCTGGACAGCGTCCAGTTGCTGTGGACGCTGCGGGACCAGGGCGCGCTGCTGTCCGGCCGCCCGCTGGACCCGCGGCCTGACTGCTTTCTCGGCGCGGTGGAGAACCCGTTCGCGCCGCCGGCCGAATTCCGGGCCGACCGGCTCGGCAAGAAGGTCGCGGCCGGCGCGCAGTTCGTGCAGACCCAGTTCGTCTTTGACGTCGCGGCCTTCGAACGGTGGATGACGCAGGTCCGTGACCTGGGCCTGCCCGAGCGGTGCGCTATCCTGGCCGGCGTCGGCGCGGTCAGGTCCCGGCGGGCGCCCGACGACGTGTACCGCAGGCTGCGCGCGGTCCCGGCGGACCAGACCGCCGCCGAGGGCGCGCGGCTCGCGGCCGAGACCATCCAGCGACTGAGTACGATCGAGGGTGTCGCCGGTTCGCCGTTCCCGCCCAGCGTGCTCCGGACGGTGGACCCGCACCTGGAGTCGGTGTGCGAGGCCGATCTGAGCTGAGCGCTGGCCGGCGCCCCGGAATCCGGGGATGATCGAGGGGTGAGCGACGACGAGCCGCGCGGGGGCACGGTCGCGACCGCCACCGGGGAACTGGCGCCGCCGAAGCGCATCCCGGTCAACGGCAGGCCGATCAGGCTCCGCTGGCTGCAGCAGGTCATCTGGTCGTTCCTGGCGGCGAACGTCGGCGCGCTGATCATCTCCGCCTTGTATTACCTGTTCGTCGAGCTGAGGTGGCACATCGGCAGCCACACCTACCTGTACCTCAAGCCGGACTGGGACCACCTGTTCGGTTTCCGCGGCTGGGCCGCTGACCGGCACGACGTGCGCGACGTGTACGAGGCGGTGCTGGCCACCTTGTTCGTCAAGTCGCTGCTGGCCAACTGGCGCAAGGGCGTCTGGCGGGCCCCGGCCTGGTACGTGGTGCTCTCGCCGGTCCTGATCGTGGTGGTGGCGTTCCCGATCGTGGCCGCGGGCATCTGGCTGATCGACTACGCGCTGCCGTACCTCTGGCACGCGATCTTCGCGCACCACGCGCTGCGCAACCCGGTGCACACGCCGCCACGGCTGGACTGGCTGGGCACCTACCTGGCCGGCTTCCCGTGGCAGCCGGTGGTGATCGGTATCCTGGCCGGCCTGGTCGTGCACCGCGTCTACGCCCCGGCTGGCAATACGATCCAGCTCTACTTCATCGGCCGGTCGGTGGACCGGACCAGGGACGCGATCGCGGCCGGGGAGGAGAACCCGAACCAGCACCTGCCCCGCTGGCCCTGGCCCCCGGTGATCAGGGAGCGGGCCGCCTGGATCATGGCCAGCAACCAGCCGGTGCCGGACCGGACCCTGGACATCAGATGGGCGGTGCGGATCGTGCTCGTCGTGCTCGCTGCCCTGGCCATCTACGGCGCCTACGTCCGCTACCTAGTCGCCAAGGGCCACTGAGGCGCCGCGCCAGCCCCGTGAACAGCATCGATGTCACACCGATGTCGTCCCAGCAGCAACGATGCCACATCGATGCTGCTAAAGCTCCCCGGCCCGAGGCTCCCACAGGTCGGTGCGATGCGCGGCAGCGTGAGCCGCGATGCCGGCCAGCGCCGCGGCCGCGGGCAGCGGAGGCAGCCGCCGCCCGTCCCGCAGCCGGATGGCGACCTGCCCGGCGGCGGCTTCCCGCTCACCGACGATCGCCTGGTAGGGCACCAGCCTCGACGACCTGATCCGGCGGTTCAGGGTGCCGGATTCCGGCTCGGCGACGCAGGCGCGCAGCCCGAGCCCGGCGGCGTGCCGGACGACCGACGCGGCCGCCGGGTTCTGCGCGCCCGTGACCGGCAGCACCACGAGCTGCTCCGGCGCGAGCCAGTCGGGAAAGGCGCCGCCGTGCCGCTCAATCAGGTGCGCAACCGCGCGTTCCATGGTGCCGACGATGCTGCGGTGCACCATGACCGGGCGATGCCTGGCCCCGTCCGCGCCGGTGTATTGCAGACCGAACTGTTCCGGCTGGTAGAAGTCGACCTGGACGGTAGACAAGGTCGCCTCCCGTTCGGCCGAATCGGCCACCTGCACGTCGATCTTGGGCCCGTAGAAGGCGGCCTCTCCCTCGCCCGCCTCCCAGGGCAGGCCCGCGCCGTCGAGTATCCCGGCCAGCAGCGCGGCCGCTTGCTCCCAGATGCGCGGGTCGCCGACGTACTTGCTGCCCGGGCCGGGCAGCGACAGCCGGTACCGCACCGGCTCGACGCCCAGCGCGGCGTAGGCCTGCCGGATCATCGCCAGCGCGGCGGCCGCCTCGTCAGCGGCCTGGTCCAGGGTGCAGAAGACGTGCGCGTCGTTCAGCTGCATCGCCCGCACCCGGGTCAGCCCGCCGAGCACCCCGGACAGCTCGGCCCGGTACTGGCCGCCCAGTTCGGCCAGCCGGAGCGGCAATTCGCGGTAGCTCCGCCCGCCGGACCGGTAGAGCAGCGCGTGGTGCGGGCACAGGCTGGGCCGCAGTACGACCTGCTCCCCGCCCAGATCCATCGGCGGGTACATGCCGTCGCGGTAGTGCGACCAGTGCCCGGATATCTCGTACAGCTCGCGCTTGCCCAGCACGGGGGAGTAGACGTGCTGGTAGCCGGCCCGCCGCTCCAGCTCGCGCAGGTACTCCTCCAGCGCGTGCCGGACCGCGGCGCCGGCGGGCAGCCAGTACGGCAGCCCGGTCCCGATCAGCGGGTCGGTGCCGAAAAGCTCGAGCTCCCGGCCGAGCTTGCGGTGATCGTGCATGATGGCCTCCACGGTCAGGTAACCCGAGCGAGCGGCCACGCAAAAGCCCCGGGCACACTCGCCCCGGGGCGTGTTAGTCAATCTTGTTCGGTCAATACCGCATTCAGCGCACCGGGACCGGCTCCGGCGTCCTCGTCCTGCCAGCACGCTGCATGACCCTGACGGTAGCAGCCAGCCCGGGCCGACGCACCTGGGTTTCGGCAGCACCAGGGCGGAGCGAACGGGGGGCGCCTGATACGAATAGGGGCATGACCGCCCGGCTGCTCCTGGTCCACAGCCCCCTGGTCGGGGCGGCGTGCTGGGATCTGGTCGCCGCCGACCTGGCCGGGCGCGGCTATCAGGTGAGCCTCCCGGACCTGACCGGCACCGTGGCGGACGGGCCGCCGTACTGCGCGCGTCAGGCCGAGGCGATCGCCCGCAGCGGCGTCGGCCGGCCCGCGATCCTCGTCGGTCACAGCGGGGCGGGACCGCTGCTGGCGCCGGCGGGCGCCCTCCTCGGTCAGGTCCAGGGCTACGTCTTCGTCGACGCCGGGTTGTCGGCTCCGGGGCAGTCCTGGATGGACACCGCGCCGTCCGACCTGGCCGCTCAGCTCAGCGAGATGGCCGATGAGCAGGGCTGGCTCCCGCCCTGGCCGCAATGGTGGGGCGAGGAGGTACTGGCCGGCCTCATCCCAGATCCGGCCGTGCGGCGGCGGTTCGCGGCCGGCTGTCCCCGGCTGCCGCTGGCCATGTTCGAAGAGGTCCAGCCGCCCGCGCCACGCTGGCCCGACGCCCCCGCCGCCTACCTGCTGCTGAGCGAGGCCTACCAGGACCAGGCCGCCCGGGCCGGTGAACTCGGCTGGCCCGTGACCGAACGGTCCAGCCATCACCTCGCGCTGCTGACCGATCCCGGCCTGGTCGCCGGATCGCTGCATGACCTCATCGGCCAGCTTCTGCCCGCCGGTAGCGTCCCGCACGGAGGGACGGTGGCCAGATGAATGATGTGGCCGGACGATGGCTGTAATAAGGCTTCCGGTAATTAGTTAGGAGAAAGGCATGCGGATCCCCAGTAAGGCCAGTCACCTGCCGTCCCGCATCGCGGCGGGCGCATTCATCCTCAACTCCGGCATCGGCAAGCTGTCCGCCGACGAGGACGCGGCGGCCCAGTTGCACGGCTTCGCTTCCGGCGCCTACCCGTTCCTCGCCAAGCTGAAGCCCAGGGACTTCGTCCGGCTGCTGGCGGTGAGCGAGATAACGCTCGGATCGGCCCTGCTGATCCCGGTCATCCCGTCCGCCGTGGCCGGCGCGGGGCTGGCCGCGTTCTCCGGCGGCCTGCTCGGCTTGTACGCCAGGACACCGGGCATGCACATGGAGAAAAGCCCCCGCCCGACCCAGCAGGGCACGGCGCTGGCCAAGGACGTGTGGATGATGGGCATCGGGCTCGGCCTGGTCGTCGACGACCTCATCGACCGCCCGGACAAGGGCAAGGGCAACTAGCCGCCGAGGACGTGGCGAGCCGCCGAGGACGCGGCTAGCCACCGACGGCCCGGATCGCCGCGGCCACCATCTCCTCGAGCCGCCTGCTGTGCGCGCCGCGCCAGTACACCTTGCCGCAGTCGGCGCAGCGGGAGAAGGCCTGGTAGGTGCGCTGGGTGCCGGGCGTGAGCAGCGGCTCGACGTCGGCCTTGCGGACAGGTGTCAGCGGCCCGTTGCACGCGGTGCACCGGGTCCAGGGCGCCAGCGGCGGGGCGAAACGGTCCAGGACATCGCGCAACTGGTCGTCCGGCTGCGCGCCGCGCACGTAGGCACCCAGCCACAGGCGGCGCCGGCGCAGCAGACCGCGATCCTGGGTCAGCAGCACCCGGTGGTCCGCGTTCGCGCGCTCGATCAGCACATCGTCGTCGAGGTCATTGGCGTAGGCCGTGTCCACGCCCACCAGTCGCAGCCGACGCGCCAGCGTGCCCAGGTGGACATCGAGGATGAACCGTGCCGCCGGCACCCGCTGCGGCCGGTGCACCGCCCGGGCCTCGGCCACGTCCGCGGCGCCGAGCCGGTACCCGGGCGCAGCCGGCCTACCGTTGACCAGCAGGGCGCCGACCTCGGGCAGCGGCACGCCGAACGACTCGACCACGTGTCCCAGCGAAGACACCCCGTCGCAGCGGACCCGCACCCTCCCGCCGCGGTACCGCGGGGCCAGGAACATCCGCAGTTCGGCCCCGAACCGGACCTCTGCCTCCGGCACGGCCATCGCTACCTGGCCGGCGCCGGACACCGGGGCGGGACGGGTATGCGATCCAGGTCGCGAGCCAGCATGACCTCGCCGCCGAACGCCTCCGCCGCCTCGCCAGCCAGCCGCTTGTCCCCATCGGCCGCGAAATCGTAGCGCTGGGAGAAGTGGGTGAGGACGAGCAGCCGCGTCCCGGACTGCGCCGCGATCTGGCCCGCCTGCCCCGCGGTCAGGTGCCCGTAGTCGGCGGCCAGCCCGGCTTCGGCGTTGGCGAAGGTGGACTCGCAGACCAGCATGTCTGCCCGGTCGGCCAGGGCGAAGGCCCGGCAGGCCGAGGCAGTGGTCCCCGTGGAGTGGGTGATGCAGATCCGGGTGACCTGGCTGGCCGTGACGCCGGCGAACAGCATCTGCCGCTGCGTCCCTTCGCCCGAGTCGAACAGCAGGCCCTCGTCGTCCCAGCGCAGGAAGTAGCCGCTGTGATTGCGGCTGCGGGTGGGCGCCTGGCTCGCCGTGCCGAGAACCACCAGCTCACGGTTGGACACGAATTCTCACCCTATGCCCGGCGGCGGGCCTCGGAGCGGAACGCAGAGCGCAGTCCGGTAACGGCGAAGGATGCACGACCAGGGCGCTGCCGCCGCCGAGGCGAACCGGCTCGGCGATGGCCTCGAACCGGTTCTGGCCGATGATCTGCAGCGCGGTCGCGTCACCCGGGTAGTTGTCCAGCGGGAGTATCGGCCCGGTGGCCAGCGTGAACTTCTCACCGAACTGGCTGGTCAGCTGATTGGCCAGCGCGCTGTTGTAGAAGTCGGGTTCGGCCAGCGAGGTGGCCGAGTTCGTCTGGCTCACCCTCGGGGCCGCCAGCGCCGCCGGCAGGGACATGCCGAAGTCCACGTGGTTCACGATGATCTGCAGGATGGTGGTGATGATCGTGGATCCGCCGGCCGCGCCCACGCTGAAGACCGGTATCCCGCGGGAGAACGCGATGACCGGTCCCATGCTGGACCGCGGCTGCTTGCCGCCAGCGGGCAGGTTCGGGTCGCGGACGCCGGAAGCGGGCGGGGCGAAGTCGAAGTCGGTCATCTCGTTGTTGAGCAGGAAGCCGTAACCGGGAACGACCTCGCCGCTGCCGCCGAAGAAGTTGATGGTGTTGGTGTAGGCGACGATGTTGCCCCACTTGTCCACGGTGACGATGTTGTTGGTGTGGCCGCCTTCCGCGGCCGGCTGCTGGGCGCTCTGGCTGGGGCAGCCGCCGTAGGGCGGGTACGGGTTGCCGGGCGCCACCGGGGAGGTCAGCGCCTGGTTGTGGATCAGGCAGCGCCGGGTCGCGGCGTACGTTCGGGTCCAGCAGCCCGGACAGCGGCACGTTCACGTACCGGGGGTCGCCGACGTAGGCGTTGCGGTCGGCGTAGGACAGCCGGGATGCCTCCAGGTAGTGGAACAGCGCCGTCGCCCTGGGCTCGGCGGCCAGGTTGTATCCGTTCAGGATGTTCAGCGCCTCGCCGACGGTGGACCCGCTGCTCGACGGCGGCGCCATGCTGTAGATGTCCAGGCCGCGGTAGCGCACGTGGGTCGGCGCCTGAACCCGGGCCCGATAGGCGGCCAGGTCGCTCGTGGTCATGATGCCGGGCAGGGCGACGACGGTCTGCCCGGGGGTCAGGACCGGGTGATCGTCGGCCTGGACGATGGCCTGGCCGAGGGGCCCGTCGTAGAGATACGACGGCCCGTACCGGGCCAGCAGCCGGTAGGTCCTGGCCAGGTCGGGGTTGCGCAGCAGGTAACCAACGGGCAGCGGGTCGCCCGACGGGGTCAGCAGCAGGGCCCGGCTGGCCGGATAGGCCTGCAGTTCGGGCAGGTCAGACTGGGTGAGCTGGACGAAATCCGGGTTGACCCGAAAACCGCGTTCCGCCACCCCGATCGCCGGCTGCAGGTCCGCGGCCAGGCTCTGGCGGCCATACAGGCTGACCGCCTTGGCCCAGGTGGCCACCATAGCGGGGACGCCGGTGGCCAGCGGCTGGTCCGACGCGTAGTCGTAGCCGAGCGGCTGCCCGGTCTTCGGGTCGGTGAACATCGTCGCCGTGCACGCGGCCGGGCAGTTCTCGCGGCCGTCAATGGTCACCACCTGGTGGGTCTTGGCCAGGTAGATCACCATGAAGCCGCCGCCGCCCGGACCGGCGACGAACGGGATGGTCACGCCCAGCGCGCTGGCCGTCGCCACGGCGGCGTCGATGGCGTTGCCGCCGTGCTTCAGCGCGTCGATGCCCGCCTGGCTGGCATCGGTGTCCATGGACGCGACCGCGCCCCCGGTGCCGATCGCGACCGGTTCCTTCACCGGGCCCGGCGGAGCCTGCCCGGCGGTGGCGTGGGCCCCGGCTGGCAGCGCCAGCAGGACCACGGCCAGCGCGGACACGGCAGAAACCACTGGCAAGCGACGCATGGGCACCTCCGCCCGAGCCGGTACGGACCACCGCCCTTTCGTATGCTCAGTACCGATCGCTCTAAACCAACATGACTGCGCAATTCCGCTCACCTGCGGGCGGCCCGGCTACCGCGATCGCCGGCCGGTCAGGCGGATGTGTCCCATGGCGCCAGGAGCGGCAATCCCTGGCGGTTTTCCTGGCCAAGCAGGGTCGGAGTCTTCGTTGGAGAGAAACCCAAGCCTCGCGCACCGGGGAGCTGCCGCGTACGGGGCGCCGGCCGGGGGGGAGTGCCCAACCGCAACCATCGCCCGGTCACCGGTCCTGGCCGAGGCGCCTGGCGATCTCACCGGTGACTTTCGGCCGGATCAATCTCGGCGCCTTCAAGGCCCTTCCGGTCGACCCGATCCAGCCGCCGCCAGCCCCGTCCGGCACGGGACCCGAGCCGCCGGTCCGCGGTCAGCCCGCCTCGGGCAACGTGTCCATCCTGGCTTTCATCTGCACGCAGCTGCCGAAGTGCCCCGACCCGGACCCCACGCTCACCTGGTGACCGGGGCTCACGAACCGCCGGGGCAGGTACAGGTCGGTGATCGTGCCCTCGAACGCTTCGGCCGCCATGGCCACCGTCTCGGACAGGGTGGGGTGCGGGTGGATGGTCAGGCCGATGTCGGCCGCGTCGGCGCCCATCTCGATGGCCAGCACCGCCTCGGAGATCAGGTCGCCCGCCGAGGGCCCGACGATGCCGCAGCCGATGGCACGGCCGGTCGTCTGGTCGAACAGCACCTTGGTCAGCCCCTCGGACCGGCCGAGGGTCAGCGAGCGGCCGCTGGCGGCCCACGGGAACACGCCCTTGCCGTAGGCCACGCCCGCCGCCCTGGCCTCGTTCTCGGTGACCCCGGCCCAGGCCACCTCGGGGTCGGTGTAGGCGACCGAGGGGATGGCGCGGACGTCGAAGAAGCCGTGCTTGCCCGCGATCACCTCGGCCGCGACCTTCGCCTCGTGCATCGCCTTGTGCGCCAGCATCGGCGGGCCGACGATGTTGCCGATGGCGTAAATGTGCGGCACGTTGGTCCGCATCTGCTTGTTCACCGCGATAAAGCCGTGCGGATCCACGGTGACGCCCGCCCGTTCGGCATCGATGAGTGCCCCGTTGGGACGGCGGCCGACGGCCACCAGGATCTGGTCGAAGGTGTCGGTCGCCGGGGCCTTGGCCCCGTCGAAGGACACCGTCAGCCCCGACGGCCCGGCCTGCACGTCGGTCACCTTCGTCTTCAGGAAGACGTTCTCGTACTGCCGCCCGACCCGCTTGGCCAGCGGGGTGATCACGTCCCGGTCGGTGCCAGGGATGAGCTGGTCGAGCAGTTCGACGACGGTTATCCGGGCGCCGAGCTCGTGATAGACGGTGGCTATCTCCAGCCCGATGATCCCGCCGCCGATGACCAGCAGCCGTTCCGGCATCTCCCGGATCTCCAGCGCCCCGGTGGAGTCCATGACCCGCGGGTCGGCGGCGGGGATGAACGGCAGCGTCAGCGCCTCCGAGCCGGCCGCGATGATGGCCTGCTCGAACTCGACCGAGACCGTGCCGCCGTCGGCCAGTTCCGCCGAAATCGAATGCGGCGAGGCGAACCGGCCGTAGCCGCGGATGGTGGTGACCTTGCGCTGCCTGGCCAGCCCGGCCAGCCCGCCGGTGAGCCGGGCGACCACGCCTTCCTTCCAGGCCCGCAGCCGGTCCAGGTCGATAAGCGGAGGGCCGAACGAGATGCCGTTCTCGCTCATCTCACGGGCTTCGGCGATGACCTTGGCGGCGTGCAGCAGGGCCTTGGAGGGGATGCAGCCGACGTTCAGGCAGACCCCGCCAAGCGTGGCCCCGGCATCCACGAGCACGACCTGCTTGCCCAGGTCGGCGGCCCGGAACGCGGCCGTGTACCCGCCCGGCCCGGCGCCCAGGACGAGCACTTCAGCGGTCTGGTTCTCCATACCGGCCTCCACAGTTACAGCACCAGGCGGCGGACGTCCTCGAGCAGGTGGCACAGGTACCGGGCGAACCGCGCGGCCAGCGCCCCGTCGATGACCCGGTGGTCGTAGGACAGCGAGATCGGCAGCATCAGCCGCGGCACGAACGCCGAACCATCCCACACCGGCGCCATCTTGGACCGGACCACGCCGAGGATCGCCACCTCGGGGGCGTTGACGATGGGGGTGAAGCCGGTCCCGCCGATGCCGCCCAGGCTGGAGATGGTGAAGCAGGCGCCGGCCAGGTCGGCCGGGGTGAGCTTGCCCTCCCGGGCCCGGGCCGAGACGGTGCCGAGCTCCCGGCTGAGTTCGGTGACGCCCTTGCGGTCGACGTCGCGGATCACCGGCACCACCAGGCCCTCGGGCGTGTCCACGGCGATGCCGAGGTGGTAGTAGCTCTTGTAGATCAGCGCGTCCTTCTCCGCCGTCAGCGAGCTGTTGAACCTGGGGAACTCGCGCAGCGCCGAGACGCCGGCTTTCATCAGGAAGGCCAGCAGCGTGACCCGGTAGCCGTCGGCCTTGGCGGCGGTGTCGAGTTCCCGGCGGTAGGCGTCCAGGTCGGTGATGTCGGCCTCGTCGTCGTGGGTGACGTGCGGGACGTTGAGCCAGGACCGGTGCAGCGCGGGCCCGGACAGCCGCTGGATGCGGGACAGCGGCCGCACCTCCACCGGCCCGAACTTCGAGAAGTCCTGCGCCGGGACCTCCGGGATCCCGGCCGTCCCGGTAGCCGCCGGGCCCGCAGCCGCCGCCGGCCCCGCGCCGGCCGCGGGCCCGCGGACGCCGGCGACCACGTCCTCCTTGGTGATGCGCCCCTTCGGCCCGGTCCCGGACAGCCTGGTCAGGTCGAGTCCGAGCTCGCGGGCCAGCCGCCGCACGCCCGGGCTGGCGTGCACCCCGTCGAAGTCCGCGGTGGCTTCGACCGCGGTCACCGGCGGCCCGCCGGCCGGAGCCGGCAAGTCCGTCGCCGGGACCGCCGCGGCGGACCGGCGGGCCGGTTCTTCCGCCGCCGCCAGGTCGCCCTGGTCCAGCGCGGGTGGCTCCTGCTGATCGGTCAGCGGCGGCGGCTCGACCTCGGTCCCGCCGGTGTCCAGCGCCAGGATCGGCGACCCCCGGCTGACCAGGTCGCCCAGCTTGACCTTGACGTCGCGGACCGTGCCCGCGGCCGGGGAGGGAACGTCCATGGTGGCCTTGTCCGACTCCAGGGTGATCAGCGGGTCCTCGTGGCTGACCACGTCGCCGGGCGCCACGTGGATCTCGATGACCGGCACGTCGGCGAAGTCGCCGAGGTCGGGAACGCTCACCTCAGTCACAGCGGCCATGTCAAACCCTCTCGGATAGAGCGGTCAGGCCAGCGCCGGGTCCGGCTTGCCGGGATCGATGTCGTACCGCGCGATCGCGTCGGCCACCGTAGCCGCCGGCACCGCTCCCTCGGAGGCCAGCGAGGAAAGCGCGGCCACGGCCACGTAGTGCCGGTCGACCTCGAAGAAGCGGCGCAGGTTGCGCCGGTAGTCCGAACGCCCGTAGCCGTCCGTCCCCAGCACCCGGTACCGCCCCGGCACGAAGGCGCGGATCTGGTCGGCGAACGCCTTGACGTAATCGGTCGCCGCGATCGCCGGGCCGGGCGGCCGTCCGGCCAGGCACTCCGCCACGTACGAGCGCCGCGGCGGCGCGTCCGGGTGCAGCATGTTCCACCGGTCGGCGGCCAGCCCGTCCCGCCGCAGCTCGGTGAAGCTGGTCGCGCTCCACACGTCGGCCGCCACCCCGTAGTCCGCCGCCAGCAGGTCCGCCCCGGCCAGCACCTCGCGCAGGATGGTCCCGCTGCCCAGCAACTGCACGCGCGGACCCCCGCTGTCCGCGGGCCGCAGCAGGTACATGCCGCGCAGGATCCCCGCCTCGGCCCCTTCGGGCAGCGCGGGATGCTCGTAGTTCTCGTTCATCAGCGTGAGGTAGAAGAACACGTCCTCCTGCTCGGCGAACATCCGCCGCAGCCCGCCGGCGATGATCACCGCGACCTCGTAGGAGTAGGCCGGGTCGTAGGACACGCAGTTGGGCACGACCGAGGACAGCACGTGGCTGTGGCCGTCCTCGTGCTGCAGGCCCTCGCCGTTCAAAGTCGTCCGCCCGGCCGTCCCGCCGAGCAGGAAGCCGCGCGCCCGCGAGTCCCCGGCCGCCCAGATCAGGTCCATCACCCGCTGGAAGCCGAACATCGAGTAGAAGATGTAGAACGGGATCATCGGCAGGTCGCTGGTGCTGTAGGAGGTCGCGGCGGCGATCCAGGACGCCATCGCGCCGGCCTCGTTGATGCCCTCCTGCAGCATCTGGCCGTCCGGCGCCTCGCGGTAGTACATCAGCTGGTTGGCGTCTTCGGGCTGGTAGAGCTGCCCGGCCTGGCTGAAGATGCCGAACTGGCGGAACATCCCCTCCATCCCGAACGTCCGGGACTCATCCGGCACGATCGGCACCACCCGCGGCCCGATGGCCTTGTCCCGCAGCAGCGTGTTCAGGATCCGGACGAACGCCATCGTGGTGGAGATCTGCCGCCCCGGCGTGCCGCCGAGCTGGCCGCCGAACGCGGACAGGTCGGGCACCGGCAGCGTCTCGGTGGACCGCCGCCGCCGGGACGGCAGGTACCCGCCGAGCGCGGTACGCCGCTCCCGCAGGTACGTCATCTCCTCGCTGCCGGAGTCCGGCCGCAGGAACGCCAGCCCGGCCAGCTGCTCGTCGGTCAGCGGCAGGCCGAACCGGTCCCGGAACCGCACCAGGGACGCGTCGGCCATGTGCTTCTGCTGGTGGGTGATGTTCTGGCCCTCGCCCGATTCCCCCATGCCGTAGCCCTTGATGGTCTTGGCCAGGATCACCGTCGGCTGGCCGGTGTGCCGCACCGCGGCCGAGTACGCCGCGTAGACCTTCACCGGGTCGTGGCCGCCGCGGTTCAGCGCCCAGATCTCGTCGTCGGTCATGCCCGCGACCATCTCGAGCAGCTCGGGGTAGGCGCCGAAGAACTTCTCCCGGACGTACGCGCCGTTCTTGGACTTGAAGTCCTGGTACTCGCCGTCGACGCACTCCTCCATCCGCTTGAGCAGCAGCCCGGTGGAGTCCCGGGCGATCAGCGGGTCCCAGTTGCTGCCCCAGATCGTCTTGATCACGTTCCAGCCCGCGCCGCGGAAGATGCCCTCGAGTTCCTGGATGATCTTTCCGTTCCCGCGGACCGGGCCGTCAAGTCGCTGCAGGTTGCAGTTGATCACGAAGATCAGGTTGTCGAGCTTCTCCCGGCTGGCCATGGCGATGGCGCCGAGCGACTCCGGCTCGTCGGTCTCCCCGTCGCCCAGGAACGCCCAGACCTTGCGGTCCGCGGAGCCAGCCAGCACAGGGTTCGCCAGCCCGCGGCTGGCCAGGTACTTCAGGAACCGTGCCTGGTAGATCGCCATAATCGGGCCCAGGCCCATGGACACCGTCGGCATCTGCCAGTAGTCGGGCATCAGCCATGGGTGCGGGTAGGAGGACAGGCCGAAGCCGCCGGTTTCCTGGCGGAAGTTGGTCAGCTGCTCCTCGGTGAGCCGTCCCTCCAGGAACGACCGGGCGTAGATACCCGGCGACGAATGCCCCTGGATGAACAGCAGGTCGCCGCCGTGTGCCTGTGACGGGGCCCGGAAGAAGTGCTGGAAGCCCACGTCGTACAGGGTCGCCGCGGACTGGAAGCTGGCGATGTGCCCGCCGAGCTCGGAGGACTCCGCGTTGGCCCGCAGCACCATGGCCAGCGCGTTCCACCGGATCAGCGATCGGATCCGGTGATCCAGGGCGAGCTCGCGCGGGCTCGGCCGGTCCTCTTTCTCCGGCGGGATCGTGTTCAGGTACGGCGTGGTGGCGCTGTACGGGACCGGCGCGCCCTTCCGGCGCGCCTCAGTCACCACCTCGTCCAGCAGGTGGAAGGCACGGTCCGCGCCCTCGAAGGCCAGCACCGAATCGAGCGCGTCGATCCACTCGCGCGTCTCGGCCGGGTCAAGATCTTCCAGCATCAGCGTGTCCCTTGCCCTCTCGTCGGTGTTCCAAGCATCCGTCCCACTGGCACCGCCAGGCAAGGCACTACCCTGGGGCGATGGCAAATCCCCTGGATCAGGTGGCGTCCTGGCCGGCCACCGCCGCGGCCGGCGTCGCGTCGGCGGCGGGCGTGCTGGAATCGGCCGGTCCGGCCGGTAAGCCCTTCCGCTGGGCGTCTGTGACCAAGCTACTCACCGCGCTGGCCGCGCTCGACGCCGTGCAGCGCGGCCTGCTCGACCTGGACGAGCCGGCCGGGCCGCCCGGCGCGACGGTCCGGCACCTGCTGTCGCACGCCTCGGGTCTCGCCTTCGACAGCGACAAGGTCCAGGCCCGGCCGGGCGCCCGCCGGATCTACTCCAACCGCGGCATCGAGATCGTCGCCGACCTGCTCGCCGCCCGGTCCGGCCAGCCGTTCGAGCGGCTGCTGGCCGAGGAGATCTGCCTGCCGCTCGGGATGGCGGGCACCCGGCTGGCTGGCTCCCCGGCCTGGGGCGCCGCCGGCCCGCTCACCGACCTGATGAACCTGGCCGTCGAGCTGGCCACGCCGTCGCTGATCGACGAGAACCTGCTGGCCGAGGCCACCCGGACAGCGTTCCCCGGCCTGTCCGGCGTGCTGCCCGGCTTCGGCCGCCAGCCGCACTGCGACTGGGGTCTGGGCTTCGAGATCAAGGACAGCAAGGCGCCGCACTGGACCGGATCCGCGAACTCCCCCCGGACGTTCGGCCACTTCGGCCGCTCCGGCAGCTTCCTGTGGGTGGACCCGGACGCCGGGATGGCCTGCGCGGGCCTGGCCGACCGCGACTTCGGCGACTGGGCCAGGCAGGCCTGGCCCCGCCTGTCCGACGACCTGCTCGCCGCCCACGCCGCCTGACCACCCCCGCGCCCGTGCCTGCCCGCCGGGCTGGTCACGCGCCATAATGGCGCTTCGCGGCGCGATATAGTGTCGGCGGAAACCGTTCAAGACGCGGAAGGTGATAATGCCCCGGCTGACCCAACAGGACTTCGAGAGGCTGCTGGAGTTCCGGGTCGAGCTGCGCCGTTTCCAGCACTGGAGCGAGGACCAGGCTCAGGCCGCGGGCCTGACCCACGTCCAGCACCAGCTGCTGGTGGCGATCAAGGGACACCACGGGAACCTGCCGCCCACCATGGGTGACCTGGCCGGCTACCTGCTCCTGCGTCCGCACAGCACGGTCGAGCTCGTGGACCGGGCCGAAGCCGCCGGCCTGGTCGAGCGGACCCCCGACGGGGCCGACGGCCGGGTGGTCCGGGTCCGGCTGACCGGCGAGGGCGACCGCGTCCTGCGCAAGCTGACCCGCGCCCACCTGGACCGCCTGCACGACCTCGCGGGCGTCCTGGACGAGCTCGTGGCCAAGCACGACACGAACTAGGCGCCGGCCCGCAATCGCGCCCGCCCCGGCACACATCCGGCCGGGGTCCCGCAGCGTCGATGCCGCGGGACCCGGCCGATGGGGTGATTCCGGTCACTCGAACGCGCCCGGGTACAACACGCTCAGGCTACGCGGCGGCTTCCGCGGTCGCCGCGTGCGGTTGCGTGCTTTTCCTGGCTGCCTCAGCAGCCGTCGTAAGCAGACCAGTTGGACTGCCCGCCCTGCGCCACGGCGCTGGCGAACACCTGGTTCTGCTCGGCCGCGCTGGCGTGACCGAAGTCGGCGGCCGAGCCGCCGTACGCCGCCCAGGTCGAGGCGCTGAACTGGTACAGGCCGTAATGCCCGCTCGAGTTCATGACCTGGGCGTTGCCGCCGGACTCGCGAGCCACCACGCACGCGCCGAACGAGCCGCCGGGCGTGCCGCCCGAGTACGTGCTCGGCGCCGCGGCCGTGGTCTGCGCGGGCTCGTAGGCGGAGGCCGCGGCGGGCGCCGCGGCCGGGCCCGCTTCGGCCGGGCCCGCTTCGGCCGGGGCCGCGGACAGCACCGGCGCCGGGGCCGGGGCCGGGGTGAGTTCCCCGGGCGCGCCCGGCATCCTGGCCGGCTTGGCCGGGACCTTCAGCACCTGCCCGACGCTGATGACGTTCGCCCAGCGGATCTGGCTGTGGTTGGCCCAGTACAGGACCGGCCACGCGCTCTGCTGGTGGTAGACCCGCCCGGCGATACCGGAGAGCGAGTCACCCGCCAGGACGGTGTACGTGACCGGCTGAGCCTGGCTCGCCGCGCGAGCGACCGCGTGCTGCTTCGCCAGGATCAGATCGGCCGGCAGGGCCGTCGTGCTGACCGTGTCCGCGACCACGGCGGGCGCCGCGGCGGCGTGTGCCGGCGCCGGGTCGGCCATGGCTTGCGGCGCCAGGCAGACCGCCGCCGCCGTGGCGGCCAGCGCGGGCGCCGCGGCGGCGGGTAGCAGATGCGTCCGGAGACGCGAGGGTTTCCTATGGCTGCCCAAAGGGCTCCTTCCCGAACAGGGCGCGCTCACCGGGAAGACCGCACAATGGGCGTGCTGTCCTCCGAGCGCCTGACATCCGGGGAGCTTATAGGGCACATGCGACTGAATTTCCCAAAATGGACTAAATCGTTCGCAGGATGCTAAACTGCATGCACCAAGCCTCAAGAGCAACTTTGCCTTATCTTAGTAACACCAGTCACAGTATACAGTTGACAGCCGACATGACCCCTCCGGGGCATCCCCATGGTCAGCCGTCAGCAATCGGCAAGCCCAGCGATCAGGCCAGTCGTCGCTCGGCGGCCCATCTGGTCAGCTGGTGCCGGGTGGAGAGCTGCAGCTTGCGCAGCACCGAGGACACGTGGCTCTCCACCGTCTTGACCGAGATGAACAGCTCGCGGGCGACCTCCTTATAGGTGTAGCCCTGGGCGATCAGCCGCAGCACCTCCCGTTCCCGGCCGGTCAGCTGCTCGAGTTCGGGGTCGAACGAAGGCCGCACGTCGGCAGACGGCGCGGCGGCGAACGCATCCAGCACGAACCCGGCCAGCCGATGCGAGAATACCGCGTCGCCCGCCGCCACCCGGCGGACGGCGTCGGCCAGCTCGTCGGTGGAGATGGTCTTGGTCACGTAGCCCCGGGCGCCCGCCCTGATTACCGCGATCACGTCCTCGGGCGCGTCAGACGCGGACAGCGCGAGAAAGCGGACCTCGGGATGCGAGGCCTTGATCGCCTGGACCACCGCCTGGCCGCCGCCGCCGGGCAGGTGCACGTCGAGGAGCACCACATCCGGAAGGACCGAAGAGATCAGGTCGATGGCGGGCTGCACGTCGTCCGCCTCGCCCACCACCTCGACCTGGCGGCCGAGCTCGGCCCGGACCCCGGACCGGAACAGCCCGTGGTCGTCGACCAGCACCACCCGCGGCGCGTTCATGTCCGCCCCGCTGTCACCGTGCGCGGCATCTTCAGCGAAACCTTGGTCCCCTCGCCCGGCGTGCTGGTCACGGTGGCCGTGCCGCCGCGGCGGGTCATCCGGCCATGCACCGATTCGGCCAGGCCCTTGCGATCCGCCGGGACCGCCGAAGGATCGAAGCCCTTCCCCCGGTCCCGCACCACGATCGACACCTCGCCGGGCTCGACCTCGGCGAACAGCGAGATGACGCTGGCGCCGGACCATTTGGCCGCGTTGACCGTCGCCTCCCGGGCCGCCGCGACCAGCGCCTTCAGGTTGTCGTCCAGCTCGCAGTCGCCGACCGTCACCGCCTCCACCGGGACACCGTATCTGGACTCGATGTCCTGCTGGATCTGCCGCACCCCCGCCGCCACGGTGGCCTCAGCCAGACCCTCGTCCGGCCCCCGGCCCTCGAACAGCCACGAGCGCAGCTCGCGTTCCTGCAGCCGGGCCAGCTGGATGACCTTCTGCGGGTCGTCCGCGCGCCGCTGGATCAGCGCCAGCGTCTGCAGCACCGAGTCGTGCACCCGGGCCGCGATGTCGACCCGCTCCTCGGCCCGCGCCTTGGCCTGGCGCTCAAGCGCCAGGTCCCGGGCGATCCGCAGCCACCACGGGCCCAGGGCCAGCACGATGGCCGCGATCACCAGCAGCACGCCGCCGAGCGGTTGCAGCAGCGCCAGGCTCTCGTGCGCGGAGAACAGCCAGCCCAGGCCGCCGGCGAGCAGCGCGGCCGCGACGACCAGGCGCAGCGCCGTCCGGCGGCCCGGCGCCACGCCGTCGGCCGCCGCGCCCAGCGGCTCGAGCAGGTGCCGCAGCATGGCCTGCTCCTCCTCCGGGGCGTTCCGCCAGATCAGCGTCAGCCCGGCCACGCTGAACACCTGCGGCCAGGCCCAGCTGATGAGCCGGGCGTCGCCCAGCGCGCCGGCCACGAGCAGCGCCAGGACGAGCAGCGACGCGAGGCCGACCGCGAGCCGGATGCCCGCCCGGTCGTCCCTGGCCTTGCTGAAGATGTTGGCTTCGGCGCCGTCAGCCGGGATGAACAGCCAGCCTATGACGTACAGCGGCACCCCCCAGCCGGCGGATACCAGGGCGACAAGCACGAACACGATCCGAACAGTCGTGGCGCCGAAGCCCCGCCACGCAGCTATCCCCGCGGCCACGCCGCCAGCCAGGCGATCAGCCGGGTCCCGGCGCAGCGGGCCGCCATGACCGCCCCGCGGCCGCATCGCGGGCGGGCCGCCGCGGCCGCCCCGGTGCCGCATCCAGGGCGGGCCGTGCGGCCCGGACGGGTCGCGCTGCCAGGGCGCAGGATCTTCCACCGTTCCATCATGGCCCCGGTCACCCCATGACGGCCATCGGGGACATCCCTGATGCGACCCCGATGCGCCGGGGGTGGGATCAGGGCCATATCGGGGTCGCTCACCGATGCGCTGACCTGGCCCGCGGAGCCAATCTAGAGCCATGGACACCAACACCGTGAACCCGGAAGCACCCACCACCGAGCCGTCCGACACCCCGCCGTTCGGCTACCGCCCGGAGCGGCCGGCCCCGCAGGGCCAGGCTCTGTTCCGGCCCTACACCGACCGGATGCTGGGCGGCGTCGCCGCGGGCCTGGCCCGCTACTTCGGCGTCGATGTGACGATCGTCCGGATCGCCTTCGTGGTCCTGACCATCGTCGGCGGCGCGGGCATCCCGCTCTACCTGGCCGGCCTGCTGCTGATCCCCGAGGAGGGCAGCGATCAGTCCATCGCCGGGTCCATCATCGAGTCCCTGCAGAACCGCTCACGTTAATCATCTGGAGTAAGTCATGTCCTCGCACTACAGCCAGTCCTGGTCCCGCGGTTTCGGGCCCTGGTACACCCCCTACTCCGACCAGCACATGCGGGTATCCGACGCCGAGCGGCAGGCGGTCGCCGACCGCCTGGCCGAGCACTTCAGCGCCGGCCGCCTCGACCAGGCCGAGTTCGACGAGCGAGTCGGACGGGCCATGGGCGCCAAGACGCGCGCCGACCTCGATGGCCTGTTCGATGACCTGCCGGGAACAGGGGCTCCGGCAGCAGCAACCACCGGCCAGCCGCGGCGTCGGCACCGTCACCCGGTCCTGCTCGTCGCGCTGATCGTGCTGATCGCCATCGCCGCCGGCCACGTGGTCTTCCCGCTGCTGTGGATCGGCTTCCTGGTGGCGGTCGTGCTGGTCGCGACGGGAGCCGTCGGCCGGTCCCGGTCACGCTGGGACCGTTGACCCGCCTGACACGGGGAGAATCGCCGGGCTGACCACGGGGGCCGGCCCGGCTACCCGTCGTGGTGCGCGGTGCTGGGCGGCGGCGGGATCGCCGAGGTGGAGGCCAGCGTCGTGCGGGGCGGCGGCGGGATGGCCGAGCACGAGGCCAGCGCGGTCTTCGGCGGCGGCGGCACAGCCGAGCAGGACGACAGCGCGGTCTTCGGCGGCGGCGGCACGGCCGAGGTGGAGGCCAGCGTCGTGCGGGGCGGCGGCGGGATGGCCGAGCGCGAGGCCAGCGCGGTCTTCGGCGGCGGCGGGATGGCCGAGCACGAGCCCAAGGTGGTCGGCGGTGGCGGGGGGATCGCGGAACACGACAGCGCCGTAGTTGGCGGCGGCGGGATCTTTGATCCCGAACGGACCGGCTTATCCGCCCCGGCTACCCTTTCACCACTCGCACCGAACGCCATACCTCCATAGTGCGACTGATCGCTTCCTCAGCCAAGCTCTGAGGTCCAGACGATAACGCGGGTGCGGTCGCCGCGGAAAAGGTCCCGGGCAAACTCGAGCGGCTCGCCGGAGCGGGCGTAGGCGGTCCGCTCGACTTGCATCAGCGGCGCGCCCTCGGCCACGTCCAGCGCCTCGGCCTCGCGCACCCCGGCCGTCACCGGCTCCAGGCTCTCCCTGGCCCGGTGCGGCGGCAGCCCGTACCTGGCCTCGAGCAGTTCGTAGAGCGAGCCGTCCAGCCGGAATTCCAGCATGCCGGGGAACCGGGCGGCCGGGAACAGCGAGCGCTCCAGGGCGATCGGCCGCTCGTCGGCCAGGCGGATCCGCCGGACCTCATACACCTGGTCGTCCTCGCCGGTCCGCAGCGCCGCGGCCGCGGCCGGACCGGCCGGGCGTGACCGCGCGGACAGCACCCGGGCGCCGGCCACCATCCCGTGCCGCCGCAGCTGCTCGGAGAACCCGGCCAGGGTGGTGAGATCCTGCTCCAGCTTGGCCGCGGCGACGAAGGTCCCGCCCCGGCGTCCCACCGCCTTGGTCACCAGGCCGCGCCGGGCCAGTTCGGCCAGCGCGTGCCGCAGCGTCATCCGGCTGACCCCGAACCACGCGGCCAGGTCCTGCTCGGCCGGCAGCCGGTCGCCTGGCGCCAGCGCGCGGGTGACGATCTGCCCGGCCAGCCAGTCCTCGATCTGCCCGTGCACCGTGCTGCCCGGCTCGCGCACGATCCGCGGCGGCTGCCTGGAGCCGGTCCGCGGCGCGGTCATGCGGGCGGCGCGGCTCCGGCCAGCGGCGCGTCGTCCCCGGCCGGCGCGATCACCGGCGCGAACGCCTTGGTCCGCCCGACGGCCAGGTAGTAGATCGCCCCGATCAGCACGATGAAGACCACCACGATCCACAGGATCGGGATGCCGTCCAGGAAGCCCAGCTTGAGCAGCCCGTTGGTCTGGCTGGGCTTGGGGTTACTGGCCGCCCGCGGCCAGGCGAAGTTGATGATCATGTGGAACGCCATCAGTACGAGCGCGAACACGAACATGCCGAGGATCTCGAACACCACGCCGGTGTTGTTGATGATCGAGACCAGCTTGACGCCATAGATGTTCAGGACGGTGATCACGACCAGCGTGATCAGCGCGACCACCAGCTGGGTGTTCAGGCTGGCCGCGTTCAGCGAATGCCAGCCGAGGCCGTTCAGCGCCGGGATCAGCGCCAGCGGCAGCGTCGCCACCACCGCGGTCACGGTCAGCATACCGGCGAACAGGTAGATCCACCCGGTGAACCAGGAGTAGCTCCGGCTGGCCAGGTACTTCGTCCACTGGAAGACCGAACCTGCCACCGGGTAGTGGCTGGACACCTCGGCGAAGTTCAGCGCCACGATGAACTGGCCGAGCGCCACCACCGGCCAGGTCCAGATGAATACCCCGCCGATGGTGGTCAGGCCCAGCGCGAACAGGGTGAAGATACCGGTCGACGGCGAGATGTAGCTGAACGCGACGGCGAACGAGCTGAACAGCCCGAGCGAGCGCTTGAGTTCCTGCGAGTAGCCGAACCGGGCCAGGTCGGCGGAATCCCGCTCCTGCCCGCTGGATGCCTGGGTGCCGCTGCTCATAGGGGCCTCCCTTGGGATACCGGCCTTGGGATACCGGCCTTGGGATACCGGCCTTGGGATACAGGCGAGACCGCCGTTGAGCGCTAAATGTAAGGCCGCCACCGCTAACTGTCTAGATCCTTTCTGCCCAGGTGGCCTACGGTGTCCCATAGGGTCTAGACCTTAGTGATGGGGAAGGGATGTCCGCCGAACTCGACGCCCTGTTCGACCACACAGAAAGCCTGGCCGGCAGGCCGCGCACGGTCCGCGCGCTGCCCGGCGGCCTGACCAACCGCAACTACCAGGTGACCACGCCGGACGGCGCCTTCGTGGCCCGGATCTCGATCGACGGCAGCGAACTGCTGGCCATCGACCGGGATGTCGAGTACCGGAACTCGGTGACCGCGGCCGCCGCCGGAGCCGGCCCGCCAGTCGTCGAGTACCGCCCGCGTGACCGGCTGCTGGTCCTCGGCTACCTCGAGGGCCGGACCCTCGGCGCGGCCGGCGTGGCCGCCGCCGGGACCCTGCCGCGCATCGCCGCGGCGTGCCGGCGGCTGCACGCCGGCGAGCGGTTCGGCAACGACTTCGACATGTTCGACATCCAGCGGCGCTACCTGGCGGTGGCCCGCTCCAGGGGTTTCGGGATCCCGGCCGGCTACGACGACCTGGCGCCTCAGTTCACCGCGGCGGAGAAAGCGCTGGCGGTGCGCGCCGAGGGCACCGTGCCGTGCCACAACGACCTGCTGCCCGCCAACTTCATCGACGACGGGATGAGGATCTGGCTGATCGACTACGAGCTGTCCGGCAACAACGACGCCTGCTTCGAGCTCGGCAACATCGCGGCCGAGGCCGGGCTGTCCGGCGACGCCCTGGCCGAGCTGGTCACCGCCTACTACGGCCGGCCGCGACGGAGCCGGATCGCCCGGGCCCGGCTGCTCGGCCTGGCCGGCATGTACGGGTGGACGCTATGGGGCGCGATCCCGCACGGCGCCAGCCCGATCGACTTCGACTTCTGGAGCTGGGCGATGGAGCGGTTCGAGGGCGCCGCCCGCGGCTTCACCGCACCCGGCTTCACCATCCTGCTCGAGGAGGTCCAGCTCGATGACTGACGACCTGCCCTCCCGTTCCCGGGTGGTGATCGTCGGCGGCGGCGTGATCGGCGCCAGCGTCGCCTACCACCTGGCCCAGCTGGGCTGGACCGACGTGCTGCTGCTCGAGCAGGGGCAGCTGTCCTGCGGCACCACCTGGCATGCGGCCGGCCTGGTCGGCCAGCTGCGCTCCACCGAGAACGGGACCCGCCTGGTCCAGTACTCCACCGAGCTCTACACCCGGCTGGAGGAAGAAACCGGCCTGGGCACCGGCTTCCGGCGCTGCGGCGGCGTCACCGTCGCCCGCACCGCGGACCGGATGACCCAGCTGCGCCGGACGGCCGCCAGCGCCGAGGCCTTCCAGCTGGAATGCGAGCTGATCAGCCCGCAGCGCGTCCGCGAGCTCTACCCGGTGCTGCGCCACGACGACCTGGTAGGCGGGATCTGGCTGCCAGGCGACGGCCGGGCCAACCCGGCCGACCTGACCTTCGCGCTGGCCCGCGGCGCCCGGGACAAGGGCGTCACGATCCGCGAGCGGGCCCGGGTCACCGCCATCCTGCGCGACCGCAAGACCGTCCGCGGGGTCCGGACCTCCGAGGGAGAGTACGTCGAGGCCGAGATCGTCGTCAACTGCGCCGGCCAATGGGCCAAGGCGGTCGGCGCCATGTGCGGGGTGACCGTGCCGCTGCACTCGGCCGAGCACTTCTACGTGGTCACCGACCAGGTCGACGGGGTAAACCGGGACTTCCCCGTGCTGCGCGACCAGGACGGCTACATCTACGTCAAGGAAGAGGTGGGCGGCCTGCTCGTCGGCGGGTTCGAGCCGGTGGCCAAGCCCTGGGTCTCGCCGGACGCGCTGCCCTGCCCGTTCGAGTTCCAGCTGCTCGAGGAGGACTGGGAGCACTTCTCGGTGCTGATGGAGAACGCGGTCACCCGGATCCCGGCGCTCGCCGAGACCGGGATCAAGAAGTTCTACAACGGTCCGGAGAGCTTCACCCCGGACGGCCAGTTCATCCTCGGCGAGGCAGCGGAGCTGCGGAACTTCTTCGTAGCCGCCGGGTTCAACTCCTTCGGCATCGCCTCGGCCGGCGGGGCCGGCCGGGCGCTGGCCGAATGGATCACCGCGGGGGAGCCGGGCCTGGACCTGTCCGCGGTCGACATCAGGCGCTTCGCCCGGTTCAACGGCAACACTCAGTGGCTGCACGACCGGGTCGGCGAGGTCCTGGGCTTGCACTACGCCATCGGCTGGCCGAACCGCGAGGTGACCACCGCCCGTCCTTTCCGCCGGTCCCCGGCCTACCACCTGCTGGCGCAGGCCGGCGCGAGCTTCGGCAGCAAGATGGGCTGGGAGCGGGCGAACTTCTTCGCCCCCCCGGGCGAGAACCAGGAGGTCCAGTACGGCTGGGGCCCGCAGAACTGGCAGCCCTGGTCCTCCGCCGAGCAGCGCGCCACCCGGACCGGCGTCGCGCTGTTCGACCAGACCAGCTTCTCCAAGTACCTGGTCACCGGCCGGGACGCCGAACAGGCGCTGCAGTGGCTGTGCACCGCCGACGTCGCGGTCGCTCCGGGCCGGACCGTCTACACGGGGATGCTCAACACGCGCGGCAGCTACGAGGCCGACATCACCGTGACCCGGCTCTCGGCCGAGGAGTTCCTGCTGGTCAGCAGCGCGGCCAGTACCGAACGCGACCTGGACCACCTGCGCAGGCGGATGCCCGCCGGGCTGCACGCGGCGCTGGTCGACGTCACGTCCATGTTCGCCGTCTACGGCGTCATGGGCCCTCGGTCGCGCGACCTGCTCGCGAGGCTGTCCCGCAGTGACCTGAGCGATGAAGCCTTCCCGCTCGGCTCAAGTCGTGAGGTGGACCTCGGCTACGCTACGGTCAGCGCCACCCGGATCACCTACGTGGGCGAGCTCGGCTGGGAGCTGTACGTGCCGGCCGAGTTCGCCGTCGGCGCGTACGAGGACCTGGTGGCGGCCGGCGCCGGCCTCGGCCTGGCCAACGCCGGCTACTACGCGATCGAGTCGCTCCGGCTGGAGAAGGCGTACCGGGCCTTCGGCCGGGAGCTGACCCCGGACTACAACCCGGTCGAGGCCGGCCTGCTGTTCGCCTGCAAGCTCGGCACGGACATCCCGTTCCTTGGCCGGGAGGCGGTCGAGCGGGCCCGGGCGGCCGGCCCTCGGCGCCGCCTGGTCTCGCTTGTGCTGAACGGCGCGGACCCGGACACCATGATCTGGGGCGGTGAGCTGGTGCTGTGTGACGGCGTCGCCGTCGGCCAGGTGACCTCGGGCGCCTGGGGCGAGACCCTCGGTGCCTGCGTCGGCCTGGCCTACGTCCGCCACCGGGACGGCGCCGTGCTCACCCGCGACGCCGTAACCGCGGGGAAATACCAGGTCAACGTCGGCGGCCGCCTCTGCCCCGCGACCGTGTCCCTGCGCCCCCCCTTCGACCCGGCCGGCGACCGGATCCGGGGCCGCTACTCCCTACCCCCCGCCGTCCCCAACTGACCCGCCACCTCACCCGCCCCGCCATTCCCGCGCGTCGCCACAGCAGGCCACGGTCCAGCATCGCAGCGCCCCCGTCCGCCTGCGCGAGATCACCGACCCCCTGCCAATGACCAGGATTGTCAGACCCTGGCACTATTATCAAATACATGTTCGACACAGACGCGTCAAGCTTCGTTCCTGACAGCCCCGTACCCGGTGATCATGCGACCGACGGCGCATCCCCGGTGCCGCTGGAGCGGCTGGAGGCACAGATCTGCGAGCTGGCCGGGCATCTAACCGCGGCCACCTGCCGGTTTCTAGTGCTGCTCGGGGACTTCGATGCCCGCCGGGGCTGGGCGAGCTGGGATATGGGCAGCTGCGCGGCGTGGCTGTCGTGGAAGTGCCAGATGACTGCGGGGACGGCGCGGGAGCATGTCCGGGTGGCCCGGGCGCTGCGGGACCTGCCGGTGATCCGGGGAGAGTTCGGGGCGGGGCGGCTGTCATATGCCAAGGTGCGGGCGCTAACCCGGATCGCGACCGTGGCGACGGAGGCTGGGCTGGCGGAGATCGCCGGGCCGATGACAGGAAATCAGCTGGAGCGTTTCGCCCGGGTGCACCGGCAGGTGGGCGGGGCCGACGACGCGGCGGCGCGGGTGCGGCGGCGGCTGGCGTGGCGGATGGAGGAGGACGGGTCGCTGGCCGGGACGTTCCGGCTCCCACCCCTGCAAGGCGCGGTGCTGCTCAAGGCGCTGCGCGCCGCGGCCGGGGACCTGGAGCATCCGCACGATCAGGAGGACCGTGACCGGGCCGCGGGCGTTTCCGCGGAAACGCCCGCGGCCGGTGAGCCGGTGGTCGCGACGTCCTCGAGCCTGGCCGACAGCCTGCTGGTCATCGCGGAGGCGTTCCTGGCCGGGAAGGTGGCCGGGGCCGATGACGCAGAGGTGTACCAGGTCCTTGTGCACGTTGGTGCCGACGCCCTGCCTGAGGCCGGCCAGGCGCCGATGCCGCGGCCGGCTCAGGCGCCGATGCCGTGATCGGCCAGCAGCCGGGCGTGGTTTCAGCGGAAACGGCTCCGCCCGTCCCAGCTGCCTTGCCGGTGCCGGGGAATCCGGCCGATCCAGCCCGCTGTCATGTGGAAGACGGCCCGGCCATCAGCGTGTCCACCGCGCAGATGCTGGCCTGCACCGCGGCGCTGTCCTGGATGGCGCACGACCGCGACGGGTCGGTACTCCGCCTGGGTCGGCGTCGGCGGCGGCCGAACGCGGCGCTTCGCCGGGCGGCGCGGGAGCGGGACACGTGCCGGTGCCGGTTCCCGGGGTGTGAGTCGCGCCGGGTGGACCTGCATCACATCCGGTACTGGAGTCATGGTGGCCGCACCGACCTGGACAACCTGATCAGCTTGTGCCGTTACCATCACATGCTGGTGCACGAGCGCGGCTACCTGATCGCCGCGGCCCGTGACGGCATATTCGCGTTCTGGCGCCCCGACGGCACCGCCCTCCCGCCCAGCCCGCCGCTCCCGGAACCCGCGGGCAGCATTAAAGACCATCACGACGCCGACATCACCGAAGGCACGATCATCCCGCTGTGGTACGGCGAACGGCTGGACCTGGATCACGCCCTGTACGTCTGCCTGGCCAACGCCCGTAACCAGCAGCAACGCCAGGAACAGCCAAAGCGGCACGACCAGCCAGACCAGTCCGGGCGGCGAGACGAGTCTGAACGCCGGAACCAGCCAGAGCAACCGGAGCCGTTCCGGCCCGGCACGGGAGTCAGCGAGCTCAGCGACTGGGTCGGCTATTTTCGCCGGTACTACGCCCAGCACCCGGCGGCGTGACCTGCGACCGGAGCCATTACAAGAGTGTCACGAAGCGTACCCGATCGCTGGACCTCGCCCGGCGGGGCCCAGCGATCGCGTGGCTGCTCAGTGCACGTTTGCCGGGCCGCCCACCTTGGCGGATACGGCCAGGCCGATGACGATGACGAGGACGCCCAGGATCACAGCCGCCCAGCCGAGTATCAAGCCGACCAGCGCCAGGCCGGCTCCCTGCTCTCCGGTGCGTTTGACCTGGGACCGAGCCATATGGCCGAGTACGATCGCCGGGATGGTCGCCAGCGGCCCGAATACGAACTGCGCCAGCCCGCAGACCAGGCTGGCAATCGCGAGCCCGTTGGTCCTGGCCATCTGGGTCACCACCGGTGGTCCTGGCCGCTGGGGCACCATGGCCGCATCCGCGGCAGGCAGATCGGCCACGAGTTCGTCCAGGTCGGCATAGGTGCGCGCGGACAAGGCGCTCTCCAGGCGCGCGTCATGCTCGTCCCTGGACAACCGGCCTTCGCCGTAGGACGTGTTGAGGAGCCCCACCACGCGATCGCGGTCCGCGTCGGCGGCCCGCATCTTCCCCCGTGCGCCACTGGTCGCTGGATAGCCGTTGCCAGCCGCCATCGATGCCTCCAACCCCCAGAGTCCCCCGATGTTACTTTCCAGTGTAGGTCCCGGCTTCGCCCATGCGGAACGATCCGGTGGACCACGCGCCCGCTTAGGCTGGATGTGCCGAATGCGCGGCCGCCGTCGCAGGGAGGTGACGATGCGCACCGCTCGCATCCTGTGCCTCTACCTGGCCATCGCGGTCGCCGCGATCCTCACCGCCTGCTCGGGATCTGAGACCGTCCCGCACCCGCCGGGGCCGCCGCACCAGGTCCCGGCCACCTACTACCTGGCGCTGGGCGACTCGCTGTCCCAGGGCGTCCAGCCCGACGCGGCCGGCGTCAGCGTGGAGACCGGCGACGGCTACCCCGATCAGGTCTACGCGATGCTGCACCGAACTCATCCCGGCCTCGAGCTGGTCAAGCTGGGCTGTCCGGGTGAGACCACCAGCACGATGATCGACGGCGGGATATGCCATTACCAGGGCGGGTCGCAGCTGGCCGCGGCGACCGCGTTCCTGCGGGCCCACCGCGGCCGGGTGCTCCTGGTCACCCTCGACATCGGCGCCAACGACCCGGAGGTGTGCGGCGGCCAGCCGGGCCTCACCCAGCTGGCCAGGTGCGCGGTCACCGGCATCCCGGCGGCCGTCGTCCACCTCGGCACGATCATGACGCGGCTGACCGCCGCCGCGGGGCCCGGCGTGCGCATCGTCGGGATGAACTACTACCTGCCCGCGCTGGCCGAATGGCGCGACGGCCTGCCGGGGCACCTGGTCGCCTGGACCGCGGAAAAGCTGGCCGCCACCTACAACCGGATGCTGGACCGGGTCTACACCAAGTCCGGCGCCCGGGTGGCGAACGTGTTCGGCGCCTTCGAGACCTCCGACTTCGCCGCGCCGAGTGGAGGCGACCCGCGCAACGTCGCCGTGCTGTGCCAGTGGACCTGGGCCTGCGCCGCCCCGCCCCGCGGCCCCAACCAGCACGCGAACCAGGCGGGCTACCAGGTCATCGCCCGTGCGTTCCGGCAAGCCTCCGGCCTGAACTGAGGCTTGCGATCTTGACACTGGTACCAGTGCGACGGAGGCTGGCAACTGTGCATCTGACCGTCAACTGACCGCGGAGGTCCCCCATGGCCGCAGGTACGACTGTCAGCATCCTTCCGTGCGGGGCGATGACCGCCGACCTCACCTGGCTCCTGCTGGCGCCCAACCGGGCGATACGCAACCGGCACAACAAGAACCTGCCAGCCGAATGGGTCGACGTGCCCACCCACGCCGTGCTGGTGGACACCCCCGAGGGCAAGCTGCTGTGGGACACCAGCTGCCCCAGAGACTGGGAGCAGCGCTGGGCCCCCACCGGCCTGCAGGACTTCTTCCCGTACGAGAAGGTGTCCGACGACGAGTACCTGGACTCGCGGCTCAAACAACTCGGCCTGGCCCCCGGCGACCTCGACTACGTCGTCCTGTCCCACCTGCACTTCGACCACGCCGGCAACGTCCAGCTGTTCAAGGAGACGAACGCGCGCCTGGTCTGCAGCGCCAAGGAGAAGGAATGGGCCTTCGGCTTCGACGGCCCGTTCAACGGCGCCCACCTCAAGGCCGACTACGAGGGGCTTGACTTCGAGACCGTCGACGGGGACGCGGAGTTCCTGCCCGGGGTCAGCTTCATCCAGACCCCCGGGCACACGCCCGGCAGCATGTCGATGCGGGTCGACCTGCCCGAGACCGGCACGATGATCTTTACCGCCAACGCGGTCTACATGGGCGCCAGCTACGGCCCGCCCGTGGTGCCGGCCGCGATCGTCAACAACCTGGAGCAGTTCTACTCGAGCGTGGAGAAGCTGCGCGGCATCGCGACCAAGGCCGACGCGACCATGGTGTTCGGGCACGACCCGGACCAGATCAAGCAGTTGCGTACCGCTCCGAACGGGAGCTATCGCTGATGACCCAGCCAGACCTCACCGAAGAGACCATCTTCACCTGGGGCGCGCCGCCGCTGAAGTTCGGTGCCGGGGCGGTCGACGAGATCGGCTTCGAGATGGCCCAGTTCGGGGCTAAGCGGGTGCTGATCCTGACCGACCCGCGGATCAACGAGCTCGGCATCCCGGCCCGCATCGCGGAGTCGCTGAGCAAGCACGGCATCACCTCGGAGATCTTCGACGGCGTGCACGTCGAGCCCACCGACGACAGCATGGACAAGGCGGCCGGCTACGCCCGCGAGCAGGGCCCGTGGGACGGCTTCGTGGCGGTGGGCGGCGGCTCGTCCATCGACACGGCCAAGGCGGTGAACCTGCTGACCACCGACGAGGGCTCGCTGATGGACTACATCAACAAGCCGATCGGCGGCGGCCGCGCCCCCACCCGCCAGCTCAAGCCGCTGATCGCGGTCCCGACCACGGCCGGGACCGGCTCGGAGAGCACCGCGATGTGCGTGCTCGACGTGCTGTCGATGCGGGTCAAGACCGGCATCAGCCACTGGCGGCTGCGCCCCACCCTGGCCGTGATCGACCCGCTGCTGGCGCTGACCATCCCGCCCGAGGTCACCGCCTCGGCCGGGATGGACATCGTGTGCCACGCGCTGGAGTCCTACACCGCCCGCTGGTACACCACGTTCGACCGCAAGCAGCCAGAGCAGCGGGTCACCTACTGCGGCTCCAACCCGGTCTCCGACCTGTGGTGCGAGAAGGCGCTCTCGCTGCTGGCCGAGTCGTTCCGGACCGCGTTCCGCGCCGGAGACAACCTCCAGGCGCGCAGCAACATGATGCTGGCGGCGACGTTCGCGGGCATGGGATTCGGCAACTCCGGCGTGCACATCCCGCACGCCAACGCCTACCCGATCGCGGGCATGGTCAAGGACTACCGGCCCCCGAACTACCCGCAGTCCGAGCCGATGGTCCCGCACGGGATGTCGGTGTCGCTGACCGCCCCGGAGGCGTTCCGGTTCAGCTTCCCCAGCGCGCCCGAACGGCACCTGAAGGCCGCCGCCATGCTGGCGCCGGACCAGGACAAGCTGAACGACCCGGGCGAGCAGCTTTCGTCCGTCGTGGTCGACCTGATGCGCGACATCGAGATCCCGAACGGCATCGGGGCCGTCGGCTACACCGAGGCGGACATCCCCAACCTGGTCCCCGGCACGATGAAGCAGCAGCGCCTGCTGGCCACCTGCCCCCGCCCGGTCGACGAGGAGGACATCGCGGGGATCTTCGCCAGGTCCATAGAGAACTGGTGAACTTTGGAGGGGTTGAAGGGACGATGCCGCTGTACGACTACTGCTGCCCGCAGGGGCACGTGTTCGAGCAGATGGCCACGATCGCCGACCGGGCCCGGCAGCCCTGCCCGGCCTGCGGCGAAACTGGCGAGAAGATCCCGTCCCGGATAACGCTGGGCGGCCACGCCGGCCCCGGTCCGTCGAAGGAGCAGATGCCGCAGACCTGGCGGGGCACCCACCAGGGGAACCCCGAGTACCTCGGCCAGCTGCGCCAGCAGTGGAGCGCCCGGCAGAAGCTCGAGGAGAAGTACCCCGAACTGCGCGGCGACCAGCGGCCCGTGCTGGCCCACGAGGGCCGTTATCACGCCAAGCCGCTGCGCGCCGGCGACCCGCCCGCCAGCCCCTAGGGACCTCCATGTCAATCTACGACGAGAAGCCCTGGCTAACCCGCCCGCCCGGGTAAGCACGCCGACCAGGACGGCGCGGGTGTCGGCCGGGTCGACCACGTCGTCGATCTCCAGTGCCATCGCGGCGCTGAGCGCCTTGCCCCGGGCGTACTGCTCGGCCACCAGTTCCTCGTACCGCGCCTGGCGGGCCGCGGGGTCCGCGATCGCCTCGAGTTCGGAGCGGTAGCCGAGCCGCACCGCGCCCTCCAGGCCCATGCCGCCGAACTCGCCGCTGCCTCGTCCGGAACGAGCAAGTCCACCACTCCGTTCGGCACCTGGATCGACATCGGTCCAACCTCGTCCGGCGCGACGACGCCGAGCCCGCCGCCCTCGATCATCGCCGGCCCGCCCATGCCCAGGCTGGCCTCTTGTGTCGCGATGATCACGTCGCAGGCGCCGGCCAGCGCCGCGTTGCCCGCGAAGCAGTAACCCGACACCACGGCCACCAGCGGCACCCGGCCGGATAGCCCGGCGGTCAGCCGGAACGTGGGCACGTCCAGGCCGGCCACTGAGGTGGTGTCGGTGTCGCCGGGGCGGCCGCCGCCGCCCTCGGCGAACATGACCACCGGCAGCCGCTCGCGGCCCGCCAGCTCGAGCAGCCGGTCGGTCTTGCGGTGGTTCATGTAGCCCTGGGTGCCGGCCAGCACGCCGTAGTCGTAGGACATCACCGCGACCGGCCGGCCGTCGACCGTCCCGGTGCCCAGCACCAGGCCGTCACCTTGGCCAGCAGCGAGTCGTAGCGCGGGCTGACGGTGTAGCCGGGGTAGCCTGCCGTGTCCACGCGCACGCCGCGGCCGGCCGGCGGCTGGAACCGGCTCAGCGTGCCACCGCCGGGCCGGACCGTGCCGTCCGGCTGCAGCGTCTCGGCGTTGACCCGGGCCTGGATCGCGGCGCCGCGCGGCGCCGCGGCCAGGGCAGCGTCGAGCCCCAGGGCCCCGAGGGCCGCCCCGTCGGCCACCCGCAGCCCGAGCTCCACCAGGTCAAGCCCGGTGACCTGTTCGGTGACCGTATGCTCGACCTGCAGCCGGGGGTTGACCTCGAGCAGCGCGATCACCATCTCGTCCTCGACCAGGAACTCCACGGTGGCCAGCCCGGCGTACCGGACCGAGCCGGCCAGTGCCCGCGCGGCCTCGGCCAGCCGCGTGCGGACCGGCTCGCCGACCGCGGCGGGGGCGATCTCGACCAGCTTCTGCCGCCGTCGCTGCAGGCTGCAGTCGCGGTCGCCGAGCACCGCCACCGCGCCGGTGCCGTCGCCGATGACCTGCACCTCGACGTGCCGGGCCCGGGTCAGTAGCCGCTCGACGTACACCCGGCCGTCGCCGAAGGCCGCCTGCGCCTCGGATGCACAGCGGCGCATGGCCCCGATGAGTTCGGCCTCGCGGGTCACCGGTCGCAGGCCGCGGCCGCCACCGCCGGCCACCGCCTTGACCATGACCGCGCCGTGCTCGCGCAGCAGGGCCCGCGCCTGCTCCGGCGGCGGGTCGACGCCGGTCGCAGGCAGCACGGGCACCCCGAGCTCGCACGCCCGGGCCCGGGTCGCGGCCTTGTCGCCGAACAGCGCGAGCGTCTCAGGTCCCGGCCCGGCGAAGCGCACCCCGGCCTCGGCGCAGCGCGCGGCCAGCCGCGGCTGCTCGGAGCCGAAGCCGTACCCGGGATGCAGCATGTCGCAGCCCGCGGTGGTGGCCGCGGTCACCACCGCGTCGATGTCGAGGTAGGCCGCGGCTCCGGTTCCCGGCAGCTCGACCGCGGTGCCGGCCCGGCGGACGTGGCCGCAGCCGGCGTCGTCGGCCGGGTAGACCGCAACCGTCTCGACCCCGAGCACCGACGCCGTGGCCAAGATGCGGACGGCGATCTCGCCTCGGTTGGCCACCAGCAGCCGCTTGATCATCGCCACCGCCACCGGCGATGCGGGAGGAAGCGGGCGGACAGGCGCCGGAACGGGATGATGTAGTACAGCGCGATGGCCAGGTACCCGGCCACGGCGATGACCGGGAGGAAGAGCCCCGCGGCGATCAGGACCAGGTAGCCCGCCAGGCCCGGGCTGAGCCGTTGGGTCAGCAGCTGGATCTCCTCATCGCCCAGGTCGGGCCGCACCAGGCGGGCCCGGACCGCATAGCGCCACAGCACCCACAGCATCAGCGAGGCCAGCAGCAGGGTGAGGCCGTAGAAGGTGACCGCCACACGCTCTGCGCTGTCGTGGTCGATGTACTCCGCGAACAGCCGGGTAGGGAACGGCAGGAACGAGATGATGAGCAGCAGCAGCAGGTTCAGGCGCACGAACGCGGCGTCGGCGCGGTCCAGGTACTCGGTGATCGCATTGTGCCCGAGCCAGGCCGCGCCGATGGTCGAGAAGCTGGTCACGTAGGCCAGGTACGAGGGCCCCTGGTCGGCGATCGAGCGGAGCAGATGCTTCCCGGCGTCGCCCGCGACGGCGATGTCCAGGACCAGCAAGGTGACGGCGATGGCGAACACGCCGTCGCTGAAGGCTTCCAGCCGCCCGGTCGAGAACCCCGGGCGCCGCGGCTCTGGCTGCGGTTCCGTAGCGCTCATCGCCCGACTGTAGTACCAGCCCGCCCGGTCTTGCTGGCTCCGGGGGCCGGCCTGGCCTGGGCATCTGGCCGGCCAGGCCGGGCAGCCGTCCCGCCTCGGCCAGCGTCCGGCGCAGCAGGAACTCGATCTGGGCGCTGGTGCTGCGCAGCTCGTCGGCGGCCCACCGGGCGTTCTTCCCGCTGATGTTCTTCGCGGGCCTGTGGCTGCCGCGGGCGCTCATGCCCAGCGTGCTCCAGGACATCAGCAACTTCACCCCGCTCGGCGCGGCGGTACAGGCCATCCAGGACGCGATGGTGCAGGGGTTCCCGCCGCTCGCGCCGCTGCTCGTGCTGGTGGGGTACGGGGCGGTGTTCGGCTTCCTGGCCCGGCGCTTCTTCCGGTGGGAGTAGCGGTCGTAGCTGAGCAGCGGGGCGCTACCATCTCATCGTGTCCTCACGAGTCGAGAAAGTCGCCACACCCGACGGATCGTTCGACCTGACGGTCTGGTGGCCCGAGGCCGGGCACGGTCCCGGCATCCTGCTGATCCAGGAGATCTTCGGCGTGGGGGATTACATCCACGCCGTGGCCGAGGACCTCACCGCACTCGGCTACGTGGTCGCGGCGCCCGACCTGTTCTGGCGGATCAAGCCGGGACACCAGGCCGCCCACGACGAGCCGGGCGCGGCGGAGTCGCTGGCCCTGGTGCAACGATTCGACGCTGAACGAGGCGTGGACGACGCGAGGCTCGCGCTGGACCGCCTCGCGGCGCTGCCGGAAGTCCGAGGTGGCCTGGGCGTCGTCGGGTTCTGCCTCGGCGGCTCGATCGCCTACTTCCTCGCCGCCCGCGCCGACCTCGACGCCGTGGTCTCGTTCTACGGCTCGGCGGTGCCGGGGCACACGGAGCTGCTCGCCCAGATCAGCGCCCCAATCCAGTTCCACTTCGGCGGCTCCGACTCCTACATACCGCGGGATCAGGTGGCGCAGGTGGAGGAGGCCGCCCGCGGCCGCGACAACGCGGAGATCCACGTCGAGGAGGACGCCGGGCACGCCTTCCACAACAGGAAGGCGCCCATGTTCCACCAGCCCGAGCCCGCGGCCCGCGCCTGGCAGCGCACCGAGGACTTCCTGGCCCGCCACCTTCCCGCCCATCGCCCCCGCTAGCCGGCCGGGCCTCCACCTAGGGGGTCGCCGCCCTCGGTGCGGGCGTTGTGCCGCAGCAGGCATGCGTGCTCGTCTGCTGGAAATGCTTACCTACTGCCGGGCTACCGGGTTCGTGCCAGGAGGATCGCCGTGGTTGACAGCTTCGATGCGGTGGTGGTCGGTGCCGGGCCGGCCGGCAGCATCGCCGCATTGGTGCTCGCCCGGTCCGGTGCGCGGGTGGCGCTCGCCGACAAGGCGGCCTTCCCGCGCGACAAGGCGTGCGGGGACCTGGTGGGGCCTCGCGGGGTGCAGGTTCTGGCGGATCTGGGGCTCCGCGCCCCCGACGCCGGGCGGGGCTCTGACCTGCTCGCGGTCGGCCCTTCCGGCCGGCGCAGCCGCCTGCCTGCCTTCACCGGGCGCAGCTACCCCGGTCACGGGATCATCGTGCCGCGGCTCGCGCTTGACCACGCGCTGCGCGAAGCCGCCGTGGCGGCCGGCGCGGTCCCGGTACGAGCGCGGATCACCGCGGTCGAGGCGGGTGCCGACGGCAGGGTGGATGCCGTCATCTCCAGCGACCGGCAGCGCCTGGCGGGGGAGGTGATCATCGCCGCGGACGGGGCGCTGAGCCCGGTCGCCCGGCTGGCCGGGATGCTCGACCCGGCGACGGCGCTGTGGGGTTTCGCGATCCGTGCGTATGTCCCGGCGGAGGTTCCGCTGCCGCTGCTGGTTCTGCTCGACGCCAGCCCGTGGTGTATCTACCCGGGGTACGGCTGGCTGTTCCCCGGTGCGGATGGCCAGGCGAACGTGGGCATCGGGGTCGGCCTTGGCCGCGGCCGCGGGCAGGCGTCGCTGCGCGGCGATCTGGCCCGGCTGGTCGCGCTGCTCGGCCAGCGTGGTGACCTGAGTGGCGACGCGCGGCCGGGGCCGGTCATGGGCGGATGGCTGCGCATGGGCGGCACCGGCACCCCGCCTGCCGCCGGTAACGTGCTGCTGGCCGGAGACGCGGCGGGATTGATAAACCCCCTGCAGGGCGAGGGCATCGGCCCGGCCATGGTCAGCGCCAGGCTGGCCGCCGAGGCCGTGCTCGCCGGCCCGGCCCGGGCGGCCGCTGCGTACACCGAGGCGATCGAGGCGACGTTCGGGCAGTACATGGCAGGCGCGTCGGCATTGCAGAGCGCGCTGCTGCGCAGGCCGAGGGCCGCGTCGGCGGCTACCCGCCTGCTCACCGCCCCGGCCGTGCGGCGCGTTGTCGCGGGCACCTGGTCGATCTACTGGAATGGTCTGGCGGACGGCGCCCGCCCCCGCCCTTCCGCCTGGACCGCGCGCGCCGTACAGGTTGTGGCGGGCCGCCTCGCCGGCCAGCCGGACTACTGATCCTCACTGCCACTGGCCCGCGAGGTGCACGGTGACGGCGAGCATGATGCCGGAGCCGAAGACGCACGCCGGCCGGTCTGTACAGCATCGATGTGGCAGCGATGCTGCCGGGGCCCCGCAGGAAGATAACCCGCAGGGTTCCCAGGGGAAGGATGCGCGCATCACCCGTCCCTGTTTTCACGGCCCGGATTGTCGTCTCGCACATGACGATGTCGCTGGACAGGTTCATCGCCGACCCGCACGATGGGGTAGCCGAGTTGTTCGGCTGGTATGAGGCGGGCCCGGTGACCGTGCCCAGCGCCGACGAGCACTGGTCGTTCAAGGTCGACGAAGGCAGCGCGCAGATGCTGCGGGAGGCCCTGACGGCCACCGGCGCACTGGTGTGCGGACGGCGCCGGTTCGCGTTACGGCGTGCCCGGGTTGGGGGCCGCGGCCGGTTCCCCGGCCGCGTGTCCGCCGAGCAGGGCCCGGGTGAGCTGGTTCCGGGAATCGAAGAGCTCATCGAGGGCGGCGTTCATGTGCCCGTCGCTAACCGTCAGTGACCCGCCCGCGGCATCGCCGCGGTCTCCCGCAGCGCCGGAGCCGGGGCCCGCGGCGTCTTCGGCGGCATACATGGCGGCCCGGCGCAGCAGCTCCTTGAGGAAGGACGCGGCGACCCCTTCGGTCCGGGCGATCACGGCCTCAGGGCTGGCTAGGTCGAGTACGAGGTCGTGCTGGTAGAGCCGGATCAGCCTGCGCCGCGCGTCGGCATCGGGGAGGGGGAGCCAGGCCGCGTGGTCGACCCGGCCAGGCCGCTGGGTCAGGGCGGGCTCGAGCAGGTCGGCGCGGTTGGTGGTGAGCAGGAACGTGACATCGGCGTCGTCGCCGAGCCCGTCCATCTCGTTCAGCAGCTGGAAGAGCAGCGGGTGCTGGCCGGCCCGGCTGTCCCGCTGCTCGGCGATCAGGTCCACGTCCTCGACCACCACCATCGAGGGCTGCAATGCCCGGGCGACCGAGCAGGCCGCGGTGATGTGACCAAGCGCCGCGCCGGTCAGCACCACCACGGTGACGCCCGGCGTCTGGCCGAGCAGGTAGCGGACGGTGTGGGTCTTGCCGGTGCCCGGCGGGCCGTGCAGCAAGACGCCGCGCTTGAGGTGCTGGCCGCTCGCGCGCAGCCGCGACACGTGCCGGGCCACCCCGACGACCTGCCGCTCGATCCGCTCGAGCAGGTCCGGGGGCAGGATCACCTGCTCGCGGCCGACCTCGGGACGTTCCAGGAAACTCAGCAGCTCCTGGCGGCGCGGGCCGAACACCTCACGGCCGAAGCCGATCACATGCCCGCGGAACACGTTCCGCTCGATGCTGAGCCGCCGTATCTCGTCGAGGACCTGCCGCGCCCGCCCGGAGTCCGCGCATGCCACCTCCACGCTGACCTCCGGGCCGGAGGCCTGGATCAGCAGGGCCAGCCGGCGCTGCCCGTCCGCGATCAGGCACAGGGCGCACTGCAGGCACGTCAGGGTGATCCCGCCCGGCCCGGCAGGCAGCAGATCGGTGGCCGGGCTGCCCATCCGCACGCCACGCCATTGCTCGTCCTGAACCAGGTCGGCCAAACCGGGTCCAGGGTGGAACCCGGTGATGCCCGCGAGCTCGTGACGGCGGCCCGGCCGCGCTAGCCAGGCATCCAGGCCGACCTGGACATTGACCCGGTCATACCCGGGCCACGTGGCCCGGACCACCGGCACGTCGGCCGCCTGCGGACCCAGATGCTCCCACAGCGCCCGCTGAACCGGCGCATCCTCGGTCCGCGCCGCCGCCACCGCACGACGCAGCAGCCGCCTGGCAAGCCGGCCAACGTCAGCCAGCTCCAAGCCGGACTCCAGCTGAACAGGGCGCATCGTCCCCACGAAAGCAGAATAATCGCGATCTCGACACGCCGTTGAGCGGAAGGCAGGCCCCGACGGCCCTGGCGTGGGCAGCCCGGCGGCGCGGCCGTGGACCAACCCGGTACGTCGCGGCCCGCCTAGGTCGCTCCGACCCGGTGCCGCGCCTGCGGTCGGCTCCCGAGCCGGACCCGGCACAACCAGAATTTGGGCCGAACGAGCTGGCAATTCCGCCCGGCCACCCCGCCTGCCCCGCCGGGTGCGGCGCTAGCCGAACAGTCAACGTCACCGCGGGCAACCGGCGCTGGCTCCTACGATGGCGGGGTGACCGAGGAGGCTGGCGGAGGTCCGCCTGGGCGTCGCTCGTATCCGAAGGGAGTGCGACGACGGCAGCAGATCCTGCAGAGCGCGATCGCCCTGTTCGCGCAGCGGGGGGTGGACAGGGCATCTTTGCGCACGGTGGGTGAGGCGATCGGGGTGTCCCACGCTGCGCTGCGTCATTACTTCTCCTCGCGGGACGAGTTGCTGGTCGAGGTGTACCGGACACACGAGGCGCTTATGGTCGAGAGCGCACCCTCAGCGGATGAGTCTGCGGTCGGCGTGATCGCCGAGGCTGCTGAGCGGAACCGCTCGATCCCCGGCCTGGTGGAGCTCTACGCGACGCTCACCACCGATGCGCTGCAGGAGCGGCATGCCGTCACCCGGGAGTTCGTGCGTGACCGGTTCCGGTTGCTGCGGGAGGCGCTGGCCGCCCGGATCGAGTCCGGGCAGCAGGCGGGTCGCATCGCGGCGGACATCGACCCGCTGGACGCGGCTGCGCTGGTGATCGCCGCGTCGGATGGTCTGCAGATCCAGTGGCTTCTGGATCCCGGCGCCGTGGATGTAGGCCGCTCGTTGTCGATCCTGGAGCGGCTGCTCCCGCGGGACCCGGGCCCGGATGCAACGGCCTAACTCCGGCATCTCGACCCTCTGCCCGCCCGTGATATCTTCCACTGGAAGGTTTTTAGAGCGGAGGCCGATCGTGTCGTCATCTGGCCCCGGGCGCTCGACGCTGGCCCGCTGGCGATGGACGGTCACCGCTGCGTTCGGGCTGGGCGGGATCACGGTCTCGGCGTGGGGTCCGCGGCTGCCGGCCATCAAGGCGGGCCTCGGCATCGGCACGGCCACGATCGGGCTGCTCCTGGCGGGAGTGACCGTCGGGGCCATCCTCGGGCTGCTCGCGTCGACTCCGGTCCTGCACTGGCTGGGAAGCCGCCGGGCCGTCGCGGGAGCGCTGCTGCTCATCGCCGCCGCGATGACCGTCATGGGCGTTGCCCTCATTCGCGGTTCAGTTCCGCTGCTCGCGGTGGCCTTCGTGATCGTCGGGCTGGGGATCGGCACTCTCGACGTGCTGATCAACGTGGAGGGCTCCGCTGTCGAGCAGGCCGCGGGGCGCACCCTCATGCCGATGATGCACGCCGCCTGGTCCATCGGGGTCGCCACCGGGGCGGGGATCGGCGCGGCCTGCGCGGCTCTGGGCATCTCGCCTTCGGCGCAGCTCATCGCCGAAGCCGTCCTCATCGCGGCGGCCGCCCTCGGGACCGCGGCGGGGATCCCGCGCGGCAGGCGCGCACCGGCCGGGCAGCCGCCGCAGGACCGGGGAGCGAAGCTCCGCCAGTGGCTCCGCGGCTGGCTGGACTGCCGGCTGCTGCTCATCGGGGTCGTCATGCTCGGCGTCGAGCTCGGCGAAGGTTCGGCGGGCAACTGGCTCACCCTGGCGGTGCGGAACGACCACGGACAGACCGCCGCGGTCGCCGCGCTGTTCGTCACCGCATTCGCCGTCGGCGAAGCCCTCGCCCGGATCTTCGGCGGGCCCATCGTCGATCGCCTCGGACGCGTCCGCACCATTCGCGTGACCACCGCCCTCGGCGTCATCGGCGTGGTGCTGTTCATCGAGACCGGCAACCGCTGGATCATCCTCGCCGGCGTGCTGCTGTGGGCGGTCGGCGTCTCGATGGGCTTCCCCCTCGGCATGTCCGCGGCAGCGGAGAGCGGACCCGACCCGGCCGCACGGGTCAGCGTCGTCGCCTCCATCGGCTACTTCGCCAACCTGGCCGGACCGCTGGCCATCGGCCTGCTCGCCCAGTCCGTCGGGCTCCTCAACGCCTTGTGGCTCATCGTCGCCCTGTTCCTCACCGCCTTCGCCGCCGCCAGCTCATTCCGCCCGGCGGCACGGCGGGGAACATAGCCCGCATCCCGGTGTCACTGGTGGTGACCCGGTTGCCGAAGCCGAACGACCGGACGTAAACCCGCTGGCCGACCGGTTCCGGCGCGGTGAGCAGGTCGAGGATCTCGATGTCACGGCCGTCGCCGCGGGCCGCGAACCGCCTGCCGTCGGCGTCGAGCCGGCCGATGACGATGCCGGTACGGGATCCGTCCCGGTCGTGCTTGACCGTGTAGGTCTCGATGGTCGCCCACCCGTCGGCATGCCGGGCCTCGGCCGGCGCCGCCCAGCCGTCGATCTCAGCCTGCAGTTCGGCGCTGCGGTCCGCCGTCCAGCCCGCCGGGGTGGTGGAGTACACCCCGGCGGAGTACTTGCTCATGACTCCGCCGTTGGCGCCGACGAGCCCGTAGGAGCCCGGCGCCCGCCGCGCCCGGTGCACCGTTTCGGCGATGGCGTGCATCGAGTAGTTGTTGCCGGCGCCGCCGAAAAACGGCAGCCCGCCAGTGAGGGTCAGCCCGCGCGGATCGTCCGCGGCCAGGCTCAGGCCATCGCAGATGTTGAACACCGGTGCCGGGAAACAGCTGTACAGGTCGATGGTGGCCAGCTCGCCGGCACCCAGGCCGGCCACCTCCAGGGCGTGCCGCACGGCCATCACCGACGCCGGGCCCGCCGACAGGTCGGCGCGGTCCAGCAGGTCCCGCTCCCGCAGGTCGGCGTGACCGTGCAGGAACACCCGCTGATGGTCGGGCACGCCGAGGCGACGCGCGGTGGCCACGGACATCAGCAGCACGGCGGCGCCCTGGTTGACCTTCTCCCTCGCCACGATGTACCGGGTGTACGGGTCGGCGATGGGCCGGTTCGCCTCGGTCGGCGTGACTAGCTCCGCGGCACTGCGCTCGACCGGCGCCGCGGCGTGCGGGTTGGCCGCGGCGACCCGGGTGAACGGCGCGAACAGCGCGCCCATGGCGGCGGCGTACTCGTCGCGGGTCTGCTTGAGGCGGGCGCGGCGGGCGTTGTCGACCAGCGCGTACTGGCTGGGGGCGTCGGTGAGCCCGTGCGCAGCCCGGTGCAGCGACATCATGCCGCGCAGCCCGTACCCGCGGTCTTCCAGGGAGCCGTCGGCGTGTTCGGCGAAGTCCGGCCGGTCGTCAGCCTTGGCATACCGCTCGATGGTGGAGATGGCCTCCGACCCGAACAGCAGCACCGCCTCGGCCCGGCCGCCGGCGATCACCGCGGCGAACTCGTTGACCAGGTGCTGCGGCGCCTGACCGCCGCTGACTTCCAGGACCGCGCGGGCCTGCCGGGCGCCGGTCCGGCCGGCCACCGACCGGGGATAATTATCCGAACGGCCCAGGGGTGCCCGTGCCCGCGGGTGGGAATTCTCGAACTGGCGGACGCCGGCCACGGTGTCGATCGCCGCGGCGACGGCCTCTGGCTCGGCCTCGGTGTCCGCGAGGGCCTCCCGGGCCGCGTCAGCGGCCAGGTCCACAGGCGAGCGGCGCCGGTAGCCAGGATCACCGAGCCGCTCGGATGCCTGGCCGACTCCGACGACGACCGGCGTGCGCGGGTCGGTGAACGCGGTCTGCATCAGATGTCCTCCTGGCCGTTCCAGGTGACCACGGCGCCGATGGCCTCGATGGCGGTCCCGCGCCGTCACCGTCCCGGCAACGCAATCCCGACTGATTCCCTTCCGGGCTGTGGATGGCGGTCACGCTAGCGGCGCGGGGAAGGTCTGCGCGGCGGATGTCGCCGAGCGCTCCGGAGGTGACCAGCTCGCGGAGCCGGAGGCGATGCCGCGCTCGGCGGCGAACGCCTCGGCGCGGCTACGGTCGCGGGCGGCCACGGCCACGACCTGGTGGGCCAGTGTCCTGGCCGGGGCGATAATGCCCTCGTCGGCGATCCGGGCGGCGCCGAGGACGCCGATGCGCAGCGGTGCCGTCACCGGGGCACCTCGACCGCGGAGCCGGCCGTGGCTGCTTCGATGACGGCGCGCTGGACCTGCAGGTTGCGCAGGCCGTCGGCGAAGGTGGCCTGGCGGGGGAGCCGGTCGAGTCCCGCTATCTCATCCAGGAACGCCCGGGCCTGATAGGTGAAGAACTCCTGGCCGCCATGCCCGACACCGGCGAAGGGCATGGACTGGGCGACGGCGATGTAGGGGTGCTCCGGGCCGGTTATCACGCGCCGCCAGCCGTTGGTGGCCGGGTCCGGCGTGCTGTCGATGAAGCCGAACTCGGAATTGCGGGACAGGTCGAAGCGGGCTGCGGCCCTGCTGCCGGACAGCTCGAAGGCCAGGTCGTTCGGGTGACCCATGGCCACCCGGGAGATGGAGAAGGTGCCGGCCGCGCCACTGGCGAACTCGGCCACGAACGTGGCTATGTCGTCGTTGGTCACTGGCTCCCGCTCGGTGCTGACCGTGACTCCGGCGGCGTGTCCGAGCGCGGCTCCGAGCGGTACCGGACGGTCCTTGATCACGATCGGCAGCGTCGCCCCCCGGATCGAGGTGACCGGGCCGCACAGCTGCTCGGCGAGGTCGATCAGGTGGCTGCCGAGGTCGGCGAGCGCGCCGGAGCCGGGCGGTCCGGCGTAGCGCCAGCTGTTCGGCGCGTCGGGGTCCGCGGCGTAGTCGCACCAGTAGCGGCCGTTGAAGTGCAGCAGCTGACCCAGCGCTCCGGTCCGGATCAGCTCGGCCACCGCGGCGACCGCGGGGGACCTGCGGTAGGAAAACCCGCAGCTGGCCACCCGTCCGGACTTCTCGGCGGCGGCCACCATGGCCTGGGCGTCTGCCACGGAAGGTGCGAGGGGCTTCTCGCAGAGCACGTGCTTGCCCGCCGCCAGCAGGCCCTCGGCGATCTCGCGGTGCAGGTGGTTGGCCACCACGATGCTCACCGCGTCGATGTCGTCGGCTTCCGCGATGGCCTGCCAGGACGACTCGGCGCGCTCGAAGCCATAGCGTTGCGCGGTGTGGGTCGCGAACTCGCTGCTGAGGTCCGCTACCGCGACCAGCCGGACCGCGGGGGCGCCGCTGCCGAACACCGTCTGAGCGGTGCGGTAGGCGTGAGCGTGTGAGCGGCCCGCCATGCCCGCGCCGATCACGGCCACGCCGATTCCTTCGGTCATGAGTCCGCCTCGGAGGAACCGCCTGGGCCGCGGCCGGCCGCCTGCAGCAGGGTCCCGGCGGCGTACCGCAGGCCCTCCATCTGGTCGAGCTCCTGGTCCTCGTGCTCGATGTTGACCGCCATCCCGGCGTCGACATCCCGCAGCGCGCCGAGGAAGCCGGCCCACCAGCCGACGTCGTGGCCGCGGCCGACGGCGACGAAGTCCCATGAAGACTCGGCCGGCCACCCGCTCAGCGAGTGCGGGCCGCCCAGGCTCAGCCACTTCGGGTCGTCCTTCGCGACCCAGGTGAAGCTGTCGTCGAGGTTGCCGTTGACCTTGCTCAGCGGGTTGATGCGGGTGTCCTTGGCCGCCGCGTTGTAGACCAGGCCGCCCAGGGACCGCACCGCCTCGGCGGGGTCGATCCCCTGCCAGAACAGGTGGCTCGGGTCCATCTCCGCGCCGACGTGGGTGGCACCTATCTCGGTGGCCAGCCGCTCGAGAGTGCGCGGGTTGAACACCACGTTGCCCGGGTGCATCTCGAGGCAGACCTTCACGTCATGGCCGGCGGCGAAGGCCTGCACCTTCTTCCAGAAGGGGATGGCCACCTCGTTCCACTGGTAGTCCCGGATCTGCAGGAAGGCGCTGTGCCACGGCACGACGTTCCAGACCGGAAGCCTGGAGGCTGGCTCCGAGCCCGGCACTCCGGACATCGTCACGACGCGCTTCACGCCCAGCAGCGCGGCGAGCTCAATGGAGGTGTAGATGTCCTGCGCCTGCCTGGCTCCCCCCGGGCCGGGGTCCAGCGGGTTGCCGTTGCAGTTCAGCGCGGTCAGCGCGACACCGGTCTCGTCGAACAGGGCGAGGTACTCGCTGCGGGCGGTTTCGCTCGACCTTAGCTTCTCGACTGGCAGGTGTACCGGGGGCAGGAACCCGCCGGAGTTGATCTCAGCGCTGTCCAGGCCGAGCCCGGCCAAGATGCCGAGCGCCTCCTGCAAGGGCTTGTTGTGCAGGCACGCGGTGTAGGCCCCAAGTTTCACGGTGAGCTCCTCGCGACGATCATCTATCTTCTCCCGCTTAGTGAGGCGATTCGACGTCCTCCCCGCCGTGAACGACGGGGATTCCTCCAGCGCGGCTCACGCCGTGCTCCGGTGGGTTCCTGCTTCACCGGCATCAGCCAGGGCATGCCCTGGTCTTACGTCGCCTCCACAGGCGTTTAGCCTCTCCCTGCGCCCCAGGGCGAGGACGTTCCTTGCCGCGTTCACGTCGCGGTCGTGGACAGTCCCGCACGCCGGGCACGTCCACTGACGGACACTGAGTGGCTTCGGTCCGTCTTTCACGCCGCAGGCCGAGCACACCTGGCTGGTGGCCTCGAACCGGCCGACCTTGGCGAACGTACGCCCGTACTGCACCGCCTTTTCCTCGACCAGCCGCAGCAACTGGGACCAGCCAGCGTCGTAGACGGATTTAGCTAGCCGGGTCCGGGCCAGGCCGGACACGCACAAGTCCTCGGCGTAGACCGCTTGGGCCCGCGCCAGGGCTTGCTGCTGCCCCGGCATCGGGTAGATGCGGTACCGGTACCTGACCTGCATGACACTGACCATACCGTTGGCCTATGACATTTCCGGAGGATTGCCGCCGTGGCAGGCATGTGGTTTCCGCGCTCCACGTTCATTTGGTCTTCGTGACAAAGTACCGGCGTGGTGTGCTCGACGCGGACATGCTCGCCTGCTGCGAGGACACCGTACGGAAGGTCTGCGGCGACTTCGGTGCCGAGCTGCGCGAGTTCAACGGAGAAGACGACCACGTGCACCTGCTGGTTGAGTACCCGCCGAAGGTCTCCGTCTCCACGCTGGTAAACAGTCTCAAGGGCGTCTCCGCGCGGCGGCTGCGGTCGGAGTTCACCGGACGCGTGAACCGGCACATCATGCATGGCCATTTCTGGTCGCCGTCCTACTTCGCCGCGTCCTGCGGCGGCGCGCCGCTGAGTATCATCCGCCAGTACATCGAGCAGCAAAGACGCCCGGTTAAAGCAGTTTCCGGGCTAACCCCGCCCTGAAGGACGGGGCTTGCGCCCGGCATCTTTGGTCAAGGTAATCCCGTACCTGGTTGCGCCGGACGATCAGGTAACCCTTGATCCGCAGCGTCTCGTCTGGCGTCGGCACCCGGAGCACTTGCCCGGACGGCAGTGACACTTCTGCGACCTCCAGGGGCCTGCTCCGGATCAGCTGGCGGACCCCAGACTCGATATCACCCAGTTCGCCGGGGATGATCTTTCCCGGAGTCACCCGGTTCGTCACCCATCCGTCCGTCGCTTCGATTGCTTCAAGCACCGCGGTGAACCGATCACTGAGATCTTGCAGCACATGGTCATGGTCAGAGGAAGTGCGGTGGCTGGCCACGGCGTCCTGGCTGGTACTGCGCCGCGACGTGGCCTGACCTCGTCCACCCGCTCAGCGGCGGCGCCCCGAACAAGGACGCCGCCGCCGCGGCGTCCGCTGAGCCCACCCAAGACCACCACCCAAGCGACGGTAGCTTGGGCGGCATGGGAGCTGAGGAGCATCTGGCGGCGCGAGGAGAACTTGGCGATCCGGCGGCGCTGGCCGGCCTGTTCCGTGACATGACCGGCGCGCTGGAACTGCTCACCGTGTACCTGGGCGAGCGGCTGGGCCTGTACCAGGCCCTGCAGGCCGGCGGCCCGGCGACCGCCGCGGAGCTGGCCGGCCGGACGGGCACCACCGAGCGGTATATCCGGGAATGGCTGGAGCACCATGCCGCTAGCGGGCTGCTTGAGGTGGATGATCCGGCGGCTGGGCCGCTGGCTCGCCGGTACTTTCTGCCACCCGGGCACGTGCCTGTTCTCGCCGACACAGGCGATGTCCGCTACCAGGCGTTCAACGGTGTCGAGCTAGTCCGCGCCGCGCGCTGGATGGCGGAGGTGGCCGGGGCGATCCGCAGCGGCGGTGCACCGCCTGCGCTGCCGTGGGCGCCAGAGGGCCGGCCGGAGTTCAACCGGGCGGTGTTCCTCAACCTGCTGGCCGGGCAATGGCTGCCGGCCATCGCGGAGGTGGACCTGCGGCTGCGCAGCGAGCCGCCCGCACAGGTGGCGGACCTGGCCTGCGGAACGGGCTGGTCCAGCATCGCCATGGCGCAGGCGTACCCGCTGATCAGCGTCGACGGCTTCGACCTGGACGCGGACGCGATCGCCGCGGCCCGGGCCAATGCGGAGGAAACCGGCCTGGCGGACCGTGTCACGTTCACCGTCGCTGACGCGGCCGGCCCCGGTGTCTCCGGCCAGTACGACCTGGTGACGATCATCGAAGGGCTGCACGATATGTCCCGCCCGGCGGATGCGCTGCGGGTGGCACGCGGGATGCTCACCGAGTCGGGCTGCGTCCTTGTCGCCGACGAGCTGGTCGAGGACGAGTTCACCGCCCCCGCTTCCATCGAGGAGCAGTATCACTACGCCTGGAGCGTGGTCGCATGCCTGCCTGCGGTCATGGGCGACCCGGATACCGCCGCGACCGGAGCCGTGATGCGACCCGCCACGCTGCGCCGGTATGCCCTGGAAGCCGGCTTCCATGGCCTGGAAATCCTCCCGGTCGAGGCGGGGATGCTGCGCTTCTACCGGCTGACACCATGATCCCCGTGCCCCGGTGCCGTCAGCCAGGCGCCGGCATCACAAGTTCATGAGCTGGCACCGGTCGTCCGCTGGCGTTCTGTGCGGCCACTGCCCGGGGCGGTGGGGGTGGACAGACCGCTTTGTCTGGAAGGATCGCTGCCATGTACCCGTCCATTGAGCCATACGATTCCGGCCATCTCGACGTGGGCGACGGTCACGCCGTGTACTGGGAGGTCGTCGGCTCGCCTGACGGTCTCCCGGCGATCTGGTTGCACGGCGGCCCGGGCGCGCCGGCCTCTCCTACCAGCCGGCGGAACTTCGATCCCGCCCGCTATCAGGCGGTCATCTTCGACCAGCGGGGGTGCGGGCGCAGCCGCCCCCTGGCCAGCGACGCCGGCGCAGGCCTGTCGGCCAACACCACTGACCACCTGGTCGCTGACATGGAGCGCCTGCGCTCGCATCTCGGCATCGACCGATGGGTTGTGGTGGGGGGCTCGTGGGGCGTAACGCTCGCCCTGGCCTACGCGCAACGTCACCCGGACCGGGTCCTCGGCATGGTGCTGGCGGCAGTGACGTCAGGGCGGTGGAGGGAGACGCAGTGGATCACGCGGGACATGGGGCGAGTGTTCCCCCGTCAGTGGGACCGCTTCGTGGAACTGCTGCCCGCGGCCGAACGCGGCGGCGACCTTGCTGCCGCCTACGCCCGGCTTCTGGCTAGCCCGGATCAGGCGGTGCGTGAGGAGGCTGCCCGGCGCTGGTGTGAGTGGGAGGACACCCACATGTCCCTCGCGCCCGGCTACGAGCCGCACCTCAGTGTGCGGGAGCTGTCCTGGCAGATGGTCTTCGCCCGGCTGGTGACGCACTACTGGGGACACGGCTGCTTCCTGGCCGACAACGAGGTGCTCGCCAATATGGCGAGGATCGCGCACATCCCCGCCACGCTGATTCACGGCCTCCACGACGTCTCCGGGCCGCTGGACACTGCGTGGGAGCTGCACCAGGCATGGCCGGCGAGCCGTCTGGTCGTCATCGACGACGCCGGTCACTTCGGCGGGAGCATGGGCGAGCAGTTCACCGCCGCGATCGACGCCATGGCCGACCAACTGCACCCCGCATAGCCACCCAAGGGCGCCCGCGCGGGAACGTACCGGGCCGTTTAGAGCTGGTCCTGCTGGTAGGTGGTGAGGCCGTATCGTCTGGCGAGCGGGTTCCAGAGGCTGACGAACGCCTGCTTGCCGGCGTTCGCCTGGCCCTCGGGGATGTAGGAGGCCCGCAGGCCGGCGTCGGATCGGCTGGTGCGGTAGCAGCCGCGGGTGATGTTGTCGTCGGCCCACCGGGCGAGATCGGTGTCCACCTGGGCTGACGCCTGCCAGGCGCCGGTCAGGTCCGGCAGCATCGCTGCAGGCAGCAGGGAACGGCCCGGCAGGCTCCCGAGTCGCGACAGCAGACGCTGCCGGGAACTGGCTGCGCGGGCGAAGGTCCGCGCGTCCTGGCGAAGGGACGGGCCGCAGCCGCGCGCGTCCACGGCCGCATCGATGACGGCGGCGCGGTCGGTGACGCTCTGCGCCAGTAGTCCGGACAGCTGCGCCGCCGCCTGCCGCCGCGCGACCTGCGACGAGGCAGACGGCGTGGTGCCGGTGATGCCGCTTGCGGCAGTGCGACCCGAGTGGGCCCGGAAGATGACGACCCCGGCCACGACCGCCAGGAGGGCGGCGGCCACGATCACCGGACCCAGCGGGCGGCGGGAACGCCGCGGGCCGCCAGGGGCAGGAGCCAGCCGCAGGTTACCGAGCATCGTCGTGGGCGGGTCGCCAGGCGGCACCGGACCCAGGCCATCCACCCGCGTCGCGTCCGGGTCGGCGGGCGGCGGTTGCACACCGTCCGGTGGCGCCGGCCACGGCTGCGGGCCGGGCGGCGGCCACCGGGGCGCATACCAGGATTCCCAGGGCGCGGGCTCTGGCTGCGGCGGCGGAGCGGCCGTGAGTGACGCCGACGGCGGCAACGTGGACTGCGGCGGGGCGGGGACCACTGGCAACGGCGCCGTCGGCGGCCGGGACGGCGCAGCGCGGCCGGTGTCCGGCTGCCCGCAGACCGGGCAGAGCCGAGAGCCAGGCTGCACGGGGTGCCCGCACGTCCGGTTACCTGAACCAGCCACACCGACCATAGTCACAGCAGGCTAGACCACGCATCCGCGCTCGCCAACCGGAACGCGATGACTGCGGCCTCAGCACGAGTCACTGCTAGCACGCGCTGACCGGCAGGCAGCCGCCACCTATACCTACCTGGGCATCACCATGCCCGCGGCCATGACCACCGCCGCGGCCTGCAATCACGTCTCGATCAGTTGCCCGAACTCCTCAGCCCCGCAAAGCCTCTGGCCGGCGTTCTTCGTCCGTGCCGACGGCGTCACCACCGGACGGCTGCGGCGCAACGTCCCCGGAGTGCTTGTCGCGGCGCCCGGGACCCGCTGCGTCCGGTTTCTTGCTCACTGGGCCTGGGCGGACTCGTCTACCGGCGGACCGGCGGTGAAGGCGCTGCGGAACTCCGTCACCGCCTCGCTCGGCGGCAGGGCATAGGCCGTACGGCGGCTGGTGCCGGTGCCGTTCAGCCGGCTGAGCCTGATCGCGGTCTCGGCTGCGGCCACGGCCACCGGCAGGCCGTTGAGCACCGTCGCGCCGCCGATGGGATCCGTACCGCGGACCGCGCCTCCGCCAGGCCGGGCTCCTGGAAGTGGCCGATCACGAATGCGTCATATCCCTGCTGCCGGGCGGTGAGCGCATTGGCGATCACCCGCGCCGCGCAGCGGAACTCGGTGATCGGGTGCGGGTACCGGGTGTCCGGCTGGATGCCGAATACCTCCACCTGGCAGCCTGGGCTGCTGACCGAGCCCAGGTACCTCTCGAGCCGGGTAAAGTACGGCCGGTCGGCGTCCGGGTCGGTGAAGCTCTGGTACCAGATCCGCGGGCCAGCTACTCCTTGCATCCAAGCTCCTCCTGTGTCTGGGGGCTGCTCCGTGACAGCGGGCCTGCGGTCTGAGGTCAGCCGGCCCGCGCATAACGGAGCGCGACGACCCCGTTGCTGTGCGGCGGGCTTCTTTCTCATGCCGGGTTCTTTCCGCGGCGCCGATCCGGTGCGCCGGACCGGGCGAGGGCGTAGCCGACCAGGGCGTTCGCATGCCCGTGGCCGACGCCGTGGTCGGCCTTGAGCCAGTCGACCAGGGCCTTGTGCCTGGTCAGGTCAGAGGAGTCGATGAGGTCGAGCCAGTAGCTGATTGGCCGGCCGTACTTCTTCTCGATGGACGGGAAGCCGTACTTCTTCTCGATGGACGGGAAGTAGTACGCGGGGCCGGTGACGCGTTCGGTCATGTTATCTCCTGCTCATGCTCGCGGGCGGTGTCGTGGCCGGTGAGGAACTCGGTCAGGGTGGCCGCGATGGTCTTGGCGTCGAGCTTCTTGGTGTGGCCCAGGCCACGGCGCTCGATGAGCCGGCCGTCGGGCAGGGCGGCGGCGACGGCTGCCGCGGCGTGCCGGAGGAAGGACGGGCTTTCCTTCTCAGCACCGCACATCACGAGTACCGGCATGGTGACCGACGCCCACTGGCCGGCGGGCAGCGGCCGCCCAGCCTGGTAGCCGTCGAGAAGCCGGGCGTCGTAGCGCAGGGTGTGCGCGACGGCGGTGAGCCGCTTCCATACCCCGGGCATCAGGCGCAGCAGTCCGGGGACGAAGGAGGGCGCGCCCATGCCATCCGTCATGAAGTAGCGCACCGCCTCGCCGCGGCGGCCCGCGTCGATCAGTTCGGTGACTCGCTGGAGCAGGTCGGCAGGCGGCCGCCGGTCGCCGGGGTCGACCACCAGGGGCGGTTCTTGCACGGCGAGCCGGAGCACCGGCACGCCCGCGGCGGCTGCGTCGAGGGCGAGGACGGCGCCGGAGGACAGGCCCCACACGTGGGCGTGCCCGCCCGCGGCGGCGATCACCGCGGCGAGGTCCTCGATCTCGCGGTCGATGGCGTAAGGATGGCTGTCGCCGCTGTCGCCGCTGTCGCCGCGACCGCGGCGGTCGTAGCTGTAGACGGTGAAGCGGGCGGACAGCAGCTCAGCCAGCTTGACCTGGCCGGGGTAGCGGCGGTAGCTGAACGTGCCGCCGACCAGGACCAGCGGCTCGCCGGTGCCGGTACGGTCGTAGGCGATCGGGGTTCCGTCGGATGAGGTCACGGTGTTCATGGCAGGCTCCGTATGGTGGTCAGCCGGGCGGTGGTGAAGGCGGCCCACAGCAGGGCGGTGGACACGCCGATGAACAAGGTGAGCGAGCCGTGCGGAGCGCCGCCGGTGGCGACTCCCGCCGCGCATAGCACGCCGGCGGCCACGGAACAGACCGCAGTAGTCCGCTGCCCGCAGGCCCGGTAACGGCGGGCGGCGACAAAGCAGAAGACGATCAGCGCGAGGAACGCGGCACTGCCGCTCACCTCGTGCAGCACACCGTGCCAGCTGGAGATGGCGCTGGCACCCTGTGGGGTGCCCGGCGGGAACCCGCCGCTGGGGTCCGGGTGAAATATTCCGCCCCCGATCAGGCCGACTCCGGCGATGACGAGCAGCCTGGGTGCCCAGCGGCTACCGGGACCTTCGGTGACCGAGCGGCGCAAGGCGCCGCTGGCGGCAATGAGCAACAGCCCGGTGACGATGAAGTTGGCCGCCTGTACCCACCCCAAGCTGCCGTCGTCGAGTAGGCTGAGCGCGTTGCGGGTCAGGTTGAACCCGGGCCGGGTCAGCGCCTGAACCAGCGCCACGACCACGAACAGCGGCCCGGCGACGGCGGCGCAGGCACGCAGGGCCCGTGCGGCGGGAGCGTCCGACGTGTTCCGGTCCGCGGCGGTGATGGCCCTGGCCGGGTGAGCCCTGGCCGTTGTCTGACTGGTCATGATGGTGATCCTCCCTTTTCCTGTTCTTCCGGGTTGGCCTGGCGAAGCTGGCAGATGCAGTCCTCTACGGCTTCGATGAGCTCGAGCCAGCCCCAGAAGCGCCGGCTGCGACCGGTGCCGAGGTGGCCGAGCGAGCCGACGGGCTCGTCGCCGTCGGCCCCCAGTTCGAGGGTGAGATGCACGTGATCTGCCATGTCAGTCAGCTTCACGCCGCGCTGCCTGCCGCCGCATCGGGTGGCCCCGCCTGACCTTTTCCCGCCCGATGCCTGTCCGGCGCCTAGCTATCCTGGGCACGCAGGGCGAGGCGTGGCAGCATCGGCGGTGTCAGCGTCGTGCGAAGGGAGACCACTCTGGGCCGGGACGATCTGCTGGAGCGTGACACCGAACTGGCCGTGATCCGCGACGCGATCACCGCAGCGGTGCGGGCACGCGGGGGCGGCATGCTGCTCATCGAGGGTCCTGTGGGCATCGGCAAGACCTCACTGCTTGAGGCGGCCGCCCGGATCGCCAGCGAGCTGGGCGCGTCGGTCATGCGAGCACGCGGCGGCGAGCTGGAACGGAACTTCTCGTTCGGCGTGGTCCGCCAGCTGCTGGAAACGCCGGTGTCGACGCTGGGTACCGCAGAGCGCGCCCGCGTCCTGAGCGGAGCCGCGCGATCCGCGGCGCCCGTCGTGGATGCGTCGGCCGCGGCCACGCCCCTGCCGGGCGAGCAGGCCGCCGCCGAAGAGCGGGCCTTCATGGTCTCGCACGGGCTGTACTGGCTGGTGTGTAACCTCGCCGACACCGCGCCGTTGTTCCTGGCAGTTGATGACGGGCAATGGTGTGATGCCAGCTCGGCGCGGTTCTTGAGCTATCTGGCCCGGCGACTCGATGAGCTGCCGGTGCTACTGGCGGTCGCGGTGCGTTCCGGCGAGCCTGAAGGCGAGGCGGCGGGGACCGCGTTGAGCGATGGCCAGGCGCGGGTGCTGCGTCCCGGGCCGTTGAGCGTGGCGGCCGCCAGCGAGTTCGTCCGCCGGAAGCTCGCGGCCGACGCCGGCCCGGACTTCTGCCGGGAATGCTGCCAGGTCAGTGGCGGTAACCCGTTTCTGCTGGGTGCCTTGCTTGATGAGCTGGCAGCAGAGCGGATCGTCCCCAGCTCGGCCAATGCGGCGCGGCTGGCCAGCGTGCGGCCGAAGACCGTAACCCGGGGGTTGCTGGCCCGGCTGGCCCGTCTTGGCCCGGAGGCGGGATCGCTGGCGCGGGCGGTGGCGGTGCTCGGGAGCGCAGAGCTCCGGGAGGCGGCCGCGCTGGCGGGCATAGAGCTGGCCGTCGCCGCGCGGACGGCCGGCACGCTGACAGAAGCGGACATTCTCTCCCGGCAGCATCGGCTTGAATTCGCCCACCCGCTGCTGCGGAATGTGGTGTACGAGAGCATCCCGCCAGCGCAACGCGCGCTCGATCATGGACGCGCGGCCTGGTTGTACAGCAATCCGATAGCCGACCATGAACGCATGGCCGCGCATCTACTGCAGGCCGCGCCGGCGGGCGATGCCCGGGTGGTGGATGTGCTCCGGGAGGCGGCCGGGCTGGCCCTGCGGCATGGCGCCGCGAGCGCGGCCTGCGCCCGGCTACGCCGCGCGCTGCGGGAACCCCCGGGCCTAGCCCAGCTACCCGCCCTCACGCGTGAACTTGCCACGGCCGAGCTGCAGGCACGCGAGCCGGGCGCGGCCGGGCGGTTCAGGATGCGCTGGCTCTCACCGAGCAGCCGGTGCCGCGAGCCGAAATCGCCTTGCTGCTCGGGAAGGCACTGATCAACGCGGGGCGGCTCGCCGAGGCCGAGGCGGTCCTGACCGAGGCGATCGGCGGCCTCGGCGACCGCGACCATGACCTTGCGCTACGGCTGGAAACCTGGCGTTCCGGACTAGGGGTGCTCAGCCGGCAGTTCCGGGCCGGCCTGGAGCAGCGGCTACCGCTGCTGCGCCCGCTGGCCGAGCAGGCCGGCCCGGCTGGCCGTGGCCTGCTGATCGTGCTGGCTTACCGCGCCGCGATGGACGGCGCCAGCCACAAGGAGGTGGTTGACCTCGCCGACCACGGACTCGACGACGGGCGGTTCCTGGCCACGGAAACCGACGGCCTGCCCCTGCCCTTCGCGATGCGCCTGCTCGGCTGGATCGATGAGCTCGACCGGGCCGATCGGGTTCATCAGAGCCTGCTCGCTGCCGCACGTGAGGGATCAATCGTCGCGTTCGCGATCGCGGCCGTCTGCGCCGCGTCCACGGCCCTGCGCCGCGGGCAACTTGCCGTCGCCGAGGCTGAGGCCCGGACGGCGACCGGGCTCTCGGTCCAGCACGACCTGAAGTTCTACGAGCCATTCGCCCGCGCCCTGCTCGCCGAAGCCCTGCTGGAACGGGGCCGCCTTGACCAGGCTGCCGCAGCCGTGGACGGCATTGACCTGGAGCGGATACGGGGGTCAGGTCCCAGCGGCTTGCTGCTGTACGTGCGGGGACGGTTGCGGGCGGCCCGCGGAGACCGCGGCGGCGCCGAAACCGATCTGCGTGAATGCGGGGAGATCTACGAGGCGATGGGGTACTGCAACCCGAACATCATGCCGTGGCGCTCGGCCCTCGCCGCAGTGCTGCCCGACCCGGCCGAAGCGCATGCGCTGGCCGGCACCGAGCTAGCCCGCGCCCGGCAAGCCGGGCAGCCGCGGGGTATCGGGATCGCGCTGCGGGCCAGTGCGCTGCTCGGTGACCGTGATGAGCGCATTCCGCTGCTACAGGACGCAGCCGAGACGCTGAGCCGGTCACCCTCGGCGCTGGAACTCGCCCGCACGCTCACCGAGTACGGCACCGCGCTGGCTCGCAGCGGTCAGCGCGTCAGCGCGCGAGAGCCGCTCCAGCAGGCGATGGACCTGGCGGCCCAGTGCGGGGCACAACCGCTGACGCGGAGGGCGCGCGAGGAACTCCGCGCCGTCGGCGCCCGGCCCCGCCGCGAACGCCTCACCGGGATCGAGAGCCTCACCCCTGGCGAGCTTGGCGTGGCGAGACTGGCTGCGCAGGGTCTCACCAACCGCCAGATCGCCCAAGCGCTGTTTGTCAGCACCAAAACCGTCGGCACTCACCTAGGCCACATCTACGACAAGCTGGCGGTCAACAACCGGGAAGACCTCGCCCAGATCACGCGGGAGGCCAGCAGCACGCCGCAGTAACCCGAAAACATCAGGCGGCCCGCCTGATGCATCGGTCGAGCCGGGACAGACCGCGATGCGGGTCTTCTTCGACTGGCCAAGCCGATCGGAGGGCAAGAAGGCCGACCCAAAGACCGTCCACGCATTCGTGACTGCCAACGGGGCGGCGCTCGACATGCTGCGCGCCGAAGTGCCCCGCGTTATCGGGTGGGTCGAGTTCCGCCCGGAAAGCCCGGCCGGGGCGGCCGGCCCGGACGGCCTGGCCTACCGGATCACGGACCGCGGACGGCAGGCGGCGACGCCGGATGAGGTGCCGGAGAACTCCACCCCGGTCATGACCCGGCTCGGGCCCGTGGACCTGGCGACCGTGGGCATCCTGATTGCCGCGGGCATCGTGAACAGCCGCGCCGAGCGTCTACGTTGGGCCTTGGGCCGCATCCGCGAACATCCGGCGTACGACCAGCTCCAGCAGCTGGTGCGCGAGATCGACAAACTCAAAGGCCCAGTTCTGACGAAGCATTCGGTTGCTCTATTCGCGCCCGAATAGGCGCGGCTGCATAATCAACTGCTCAAAAGGTCGCTTTATGCGGGGTCAAGCGAGCCTGGGTCCTTGGGTCCAGGGATTGCCGGGACCTGTCTGGCGCGGGGCGCGGATGAAGGATCTTTCGGCTTGAATGGTGATCGTGGCCGGGCAGCAGCGTAGGCATGTTCACCTCACGCATTGGGGTGTAGCGGAGATCGAGAGCGACGGGCGGCAGCTGACGTCGGTGCGTCCGTGGCGGGAGGATCCGGATCCCAGCCGGATCCTGGAGAACCTGGCCGGGGCGTATCGTCATCCGGCGCGGATCGACCAGCCCTATATCCGCCGGGGATGGCTGGAGCATGGCCCGGGCGCGGCGGCCCGTGGGAGCGACCTGTTCGTGCCTGTGTCCTGGGCGACGGCGCTTGACTTGCTGGCGGGGGAGTTGCGCCGGGTGTACGGCGCATATGGCCCGGACGGCGTGTTCGGCGGGTCGTATGGCTGGGCCAGCGCGGGCCGGTTTCATCATGCCCAGAGCCAGCTGCACCGGTTCCTGAACTGCCTGGGCGGCTATGTCCGCTCGGTGAACACCTACAGTTACGGCACCTCGCAGGTGCTGCTGCCGCATGTGATCGGGGACGTGAGCCTGGTCATGGCCGGGGCTACGGCGTGGCCGGTCATAGCGGAGCACACCGACCTGATCGTGGCGTTCGGCGGGCTGTCCCCGAAGAACTCCGCGGTGGCCTCGGGTGGCATCGGTCGGCACACCATGGGTCCGGCGCTGGCGTCGGCCGTGGCACGCGGATGTCGGCTGGTCTCGGTCAGCCCATTGCGCGGTGATACCGACATCAGTCTGGGCGCCGAATGGATCGCTCCTGTGCCCGGCACCGACGTCGCGCTGATGCTCGCGCTGTGCCACGTCCTGGACTCCGAGGGGCTCGCCGATCGCGGCTTCCTGGACCTGTACACGGTGGGTTACCCGCGGTTCGCTCCCTATGTGCGCGGTGACGCTGACGGCGTGCCGAAGACGCCTGAGTGGGCGGCCGCCCTGACCGGCGTCACGGCTGAGCGGATCCGCGCGCTGGCCCGCCAGATGGCGGCCGGGCGCACGCTGGTCACGGTCAGCTGGTCGCTGCAGCGTGCCGAGCACGGAGAACAGCCGGTCTGGCTGGGCCTGGTGCTGGCCGCGATGCTCGGGCAGATCGGCTTGCCGGGCGGGGGATTCGGGCACGGGTACGGATCAAGCGGCGACATCGGAAATCCCCGCCGCCTCTCCGCGCCCCGCCTGCCCCAAGGCGCCAACGGCATCGGCTCCTATATCCCGGTGGCCAGGATCGCGGACATGCTACTGAACCCCGGCGCCGCATACGACTATGACGGCCAGCGCCGCCGCTACCCGGATGTCAAGCTCGTCTACTGGTCCGGCGGGAACCCGTTCCACCACCATCAGGATCTCGCCCGGCTGCGCGAGGCGTTCGCCAGGCCGCAGACCGTGGTGGTACATGACCCGTTCTGGACCGCCACCGCGCGGCACGCGGACATCGTCCTGCCCTCAACGATGTCGCTGGAACGCGACGATATCGGTGCCGGCAGCGGCGACTCCACCCTGTTTGCCATGCCGCAGCTGGCCGAACCATACGCGCAGGCGCGTGATGACTATGCCACCTTCGCTGACCTGGCGGACCGGCTGCAGGTAGCCGAGGCCTTCACTGAGGGCCGGACCGCGGGCCAGTGGCTGCGTCACCTGTACGGACAATGGCGCTCAGGGCTGAAGGCGGCTGGCCATGAGATGCCGCCATTCGAAAGCTTCTGGACCAGCGGAACGCTGCAGATCCCGGTGCCCGACCCCCGCCAGGTGCTGCTGTCGGCCTTCCGGCGTGATCCCGATCGGTTTACGCTCAGCACCCCCAGCGGGAAGATCGAGATCTTCTCAGCGGCCATCGACAGCTTTTGCTATCCCGACTGCCCAGGACATCCGGTCTGGCTCGAGCCAGCAGAATGGCTCGGCGGCCACTCCAGCCGGTACCGGCTCCAGCTGGTGGCCAACCAGCCCCGCCATCGGCTCCACAGCCAGCTCGACGTCGGCGCCTACAGTCAGGAAGGCAAAATCTGCGGACGCGAGCCAATCGCGATGCACCCCGGCGACGCCGCCGTACGGGGCATCACCGACCACTCCTGCGTCCGCATCTTCAACGACCGCGGCAGCTGCCTGGCCGGGGTCATCCTCACCGCAGACGTCCGGCCCGGGGTGGTGCAGCTGTCCACCGGCGCCTGGTACGACCCCGACCCCGGCGACCCGTCCTTCTGTCGCCACGGCAACCCGAACGTACTCACCGCCGACCGGCCCAGCTCCGCGCTCTCCCAGGGCACGACCGGCCAGCTCGCCATGGTCGAGATCGAACCCTACGCGGGCATCCCGCCCGAAGTCTCGGTCCACGCCCCGCCGCAGACAGCGGAACCGATCAGATGATGGTCGGACATCACGCCTGCTGCGGGCCAGCATTGGATCATCCGGTCAGCGTCCTGACTACTTGCCCATTGACCTCTGCCCGGACTCTGGCGTGAGATGCAATGCCTGCCGCTACTGCATGCAAACGGGGATGTTCATGGCTCGGGCTCGGCCCTGGCCTCGTTTTCTCCGCGGCCCGTGATCACCTGATCGACGCCCATCCCTTGGCCCTACCCGTTTCCCTGTTGCCGGTTCTATGCAGGGTTCTCCGGTCGCGGTGCGTGCTCGAGCGCCGAGTTCAGGTCGTTCCAGAGGTCGTCGATGTGTTCGCAGCCGACGCTTAGGCGCAGGAGCCCGGGGGGTACGTGGCCTTGTCCGGGGAGCTTGCCGCGCCGCTCGATAGTGCTTTCGACGCCGCCCAGGCTGGTGGCGTGGACGATGACGTGCACGGCGTCGCAGAGGCGGTCGGCGGTGGGGGCGTCGGCGACCTCGAAGGCCAGCACTGCCCCGAAGCCGGTCATCTGCGCGGCGGCGGTTTGGTGCCCGGGGTCGCCGGGAAGGCCGGGGTAGCGTACGCGGCTGACGGCGGGGTGCTCGTCGAGCCGGCGGGCGAGTTCGCTGGCGTTGCGCTGGCCGCGGTCGAGCCGCAGGGCAAGGGTGCGCAGGCCGCGCAGCGCCAGGAAGGCTTCCAGGGCTCCGGGGGTTGCGCCCGAGAGGCCGCGGCGGTGGCGCAGGCGCCTGGCGAGGGCCTGATCGCGGGCGATGGTGATGCCTGACAGCAGGTCGGAGTGGCCGCCGATGAATTTGGTGACGCTGTGCACGACCACGTCCGCGCCGAATGCCAGGGGCTGTTGCAGCAGCGGCGTCGCGAATGTGTTGTCGACGCCGACGATTGCCCCGGCGTGGCGGCCGACGGTGCACAAGGCGGGAAGGTCGGCCACCTCCAGCAGCGGGTTGGAGGGAGTTCCAGCCAGAGCAGGTCCGCGCCGGCCACGGCGGCCAGGACGCTGGCGGCGTCGGTCAGGTCAACGCCGTCGATAACCCAGCGCCCGTGCTGCTGGCCGTCGTCGAGAAGCTCGCCGACCCCGAAATAGCAGTCCTTCGGCGCGACGATGCGCGCGCCGGCGGGCAGGAGGTCGAGCACGGCGGCGATGGCGGCCATGCCGGAGCAGAAAGCGACGGCGTGGCCGCCCTTCACCTGGCCCACGGCTGTCTCGAGTGCCTCCCAGGTCGGCGTGGCGTCGGTGCGTGCGTAGGAGCGGATGCCCTCCCCGGTATCTGGCGCTGCCGTGGTACCGGCATGGAAGTTCGATGCCAGCACGATGGGATTGTTGAGCGGCTCGCTGGCCGCGTGGCTAGGGCGGCCGGCGCATATGACCGCTGTTTCCGGGTGAAGGTCGGCGGGTGCTGCCGGCTGGTCAAATGCCATGGAGTTCTCCTATCTCTCTGTAGTGCAGTATAATGCCCTGTATGAGGCAGTCGGATTTGGAGGCTCGTGTCGGGGCGGATAGCGTCGCACGGGCGATCGGCGGCCGGGTCCGGCAGGGACGGGCCGGCCGGGGATGGACCCTGGACCAGTTGGCCGAGCGCTCTGGCGTCAGCCGCAGGATGCTGATCAGCATCGAGCAGGGCTCGGCTAATCCGAGCATCGCGACGCTGCTTTTGATCAGCGACGCGCTCGGCATCGGGCTGCCCGCGCTGGTAGATATGGACTGCACGCCCAGGCTGCGGGTCGGCCGGGCCGGCACCGCCCCGGTGCTGTGGCGGGGCAAGCTCGGCGGGCAGGCCGTGCTCGTCGCCGGAACGGAGCCGCCGGACGTCACCGAGCTGTGGGACTGGACGCTCGGGCCGGGTGAGAGTCACTCCAGCGAGGCGCACGCGGCGGGAACCCGCGAGCTGCTCCTGATCCTTGACGGCCAGGTTGAGCTCAGAGTGGGCCAGCACGCCGAGGTACTCGCGACCGGAGATTCGGCGTCGTTCGCCGGTGACTTGCCCCACGAATACGTGAACCTCGGCCCGGCGCAGGTGGCGCGTTTCGTCCTGACGGTGTTCGAGCCGACTGCCGGCGGAGGTGCGGCCCGGTAATGACAGCGTTTGACCGAGGCTGAGGTAAGTGACAGCGCACGCGCGTTCCTCGCGGCCGTCAGCGTGGCCCCCGAGGTGCTCGAACTGCATGACCTCACCATAGGTCCCCGCCTCAGCGCCACGACAGTACCGCCTCAGGACCCCGGCGCAGGCTGGCGTCCAAGACCACAGCACATCAAGGGAAGGACGAACCCTGATCGAGGCCCAGCACCTCACCAAGCGGTACGGGAAGACGGTCGCCGTCGACGACGCCTCCTTCGCCGTCCGGCCCGGCCGGGTGACCGGTTTCCTGGGACCGAACGGGGCCGGCAAGTCGACCACCATGCGCATGATCCTGGGCCTGGACACGCCGAGCTCCGGCTCCGTCCTGGTCAACGGCAAGCCGTACCGCGAGCTGACCGACCCGCTCCGGTCCGTCGGGGCGCTGCTGGACGCGAAGGCCATCGTCGGCGGCCGCAGCGCCGCTAGCCACCTGGCATGGCTGGCCGACAGCAATGGCATCGCCCGCCGCCGCGTGACCGAGGTGCTCGAACTCGTCGGCCTCACCGACGTCGCGGGACAGCGGGTCGGCACCTTCTCGCTCGGCATGAACCAGCGGCTCGGCATCGCCGGGGCGCTGCTCGGCGACCCCGCGACGGTGATGTTCGACGAACCGATCAACGGCCTGGATCCCGACGGAATCTTGTGGATCAGGAACCTGATGAAGTCGCTGGCCGCTCAGGACCGCACGGTGTTCCTGTCCAGCCATCTCATGAGCGAGATGGCCCAGACCGCCGACCACCTGCTCGTCATCGCCCGGGGCCGGATCATCGCCGACGCCAGCACCGATGAATTCGTCAGCCGCAATTCCACCCCCAGCGTCCGGGTCCGGGCCCTGCAGCCGGCCGACCTGGCCGCCGCCCTGACCCGCCGCGGCGCTGCGGTCGAGCGCTGTCCCGACGGCGCCATGATCGTCACCGGCCTGGACTCCGCCGCCATCGGCGGCGCCGCGTCCGCCCACGACATCACCCTCTTCGAGCTCGCCGTGCACGGCGCATCGCTCGAGGAAGCGTTCTTCGAGCTGACCCGAGACGAAACCGACTACCACGCCGGCCAGCTGGCCGGCATCAGCCAAGGAGCCTGACATGAGCGCCACTACCTACACCAGCACCCCGGCCCGCCCAGCGCGAGCCACCGTGATCAGCGGGACCCTCAAGGCGGAGTGGACGAAGCTCCGCACCCTGCCCTCCACCTGGCGCACCGTCGCCCTGACCCTGGCCCTGGGGGTCGGCTTCGGCGTCGCGGTGGCCTTCTCCGAAGTCAGCCAGTGGCACACCATGACCGCGCAGCAGCGCCAGGTATTCGACCCGACCAGCGCCTCGATGAGCGGGGTCATGATCGCCGCGGTGATCCTCGGGGCGCTCGCCGTGCGGACGGTCACCGCGGGGTACTCGACCGGAATGATCCGGTCCACCTTCAGCGCCATGCCCGCCAGGCGGCTCGTGCTGGCGGCCAAGGCCGCCACCGCGGCCGCGTTCGCGTTCCCCGTGACCCTGCTGGGCAATGTCGCCGGCTTCGAGCTCGGCCAGCGGATATTCGCCGGCCAGCACGCCGCGGTGACCATCGGACATCCCGGAGTGCTGCGGGCCATGGTCTTCGGAGCCGTCGCGGTGAGCCTCGTCGCCGTCATCGGTGTCGGTATCGGCGGCCTCATCCGGCACACCGCGGGAGCGGCCACCATCTTGTCCCTGATCATCATCGGGGGACTCACCGTCGGCCAGTTCCTCCCGGCCGGCTGGCGTCAGTACATGCCCGGCATCGCCACTCAGGCGGCCGTGACCGTCCACCGCTCAGCCGGGTTGCTGCGGCCGGACACCGCCCTGGTGGTCCTGGCCGTATACGCCGCCATCGCCCTGGGCGCGGCCGCCATGCGAGTGGCGCACCGCGACGCCTGACCCCGGCTCAGATCTCCGAGATCAACGACAGGCAGGAAAGGAAACCCTCGTGAACACCTCTATTATGACCACTACCCAGCGGACCACCGACGAGACCACGATGCAGGCGATCACCCAGGACCGCTACGGCGAGGCCGAGGACGTGCTGCGGCTCGAGGAGATCGCCCGGCCCGCGATCGGCGAGGAGGACGTGCTGCTGCGCGTGCACGCCGCCGGCGTCGACCGGGGCGTCTGGCACCTGATGACCGGCCTGCCCTACCCGGTGCGCCTGGCCGGCTACGGGATCCGCGCCCCCAAGACCCGGGTGCGGGGCCGGGAGGTCGCCGGGCGAGTCGAGGCGACCGGGCCGGCCGTCACCGCGCTACACGTCGGCGACGAGGTGTTCGGCATCGCCGACGGCTCCTTCGCCGAGTACGCCAGCGCCCGGCCGGGCAAGCTGGCGCCCAAGCCCGCGAACCTCACCTTCGCCCAGGCCGCGGCCGTCCCTGTCTCGGCGCTGACCGCCCTGCAGGCGGTCCGCGACCGCGGGCGCGTGCAGGCCGGGCAGAAGGTACTGGTCATCGGCGCGTCCGGCGGCGTGGGGACGTTCGCCGTGCAGATCGCCAAGGCGGCCGGCGCCGAGGTCACCGGCGTCGGCAGCACGGCGAAGGCGGATCTGGTCCGGTCGCTTGGCGCGGACCACGTCATCGACTACACCCGCGATGACATCACGGCCGGCGGCCGCCGCTACGACGTAATCCTCGACACCGGCGGCCACCGCCCGCTCAGCCAGCTGCGCCGGGCCCTGACCCCGCGCGGGACGCTCGTCATCGTCGGGTCTGAGCACGGCGGACGATGGCTCGGCGGAAGCGACCGTCAGCTCCGGGCCCTGATGCTCTCCCCGTTCACCCGCCAGAGGCTGACCACGCTCATCTGCTCGGAGAACACGCAGGACCTGCAGGCGCTCACCGAGCTCGTCGAGTCCGGTCAGGTGCGGCCGGTCATCGACCGGACCTACCCGCTGAGCCAGGCCCCCGAGGCCATCCAGTACATGCGAGACGGCCACGCCCGGGGCAAGGTCGTCGTCAGCCTCTGAAGCACAAGCCGCGACGGATTCCAGGCAACCAGCCGGCACTGCGGCGTGGACACCGGTCATCCAGGTGTCCTGCGGCATGGCGACGCTGATGCCGAACGGAGACTTGCCAGATGGGCGGGCACCCCGGACCGTTTCAGAGAACTCCGAGGATGAGCCGGACGGCCCGGTCGACCTCTCCTGTCTCGGCGGCGTCAAGGCGGCCGGCGAAGCCGCCCAGCCGGCTGGCGTCGACCGCGCGCATCTGGTCGACGAGTACGCGGGTCCGGGTTCCGTCCATTTCGATCTCCGGCCGGAAGATCGCCGCCTGCGCGCTGGTGGAAGTCGGGGCGACGACCAGCATGGAGAGCAGGATTCCGTCACTCTGGATCGCAACTGCGTACCGGGGGCCGCGCTGCTCGTGCCCGGCGGAGTCCTTGCCGGGGCGTAGCCGGAACAGGTCACCACGCACTGATCTCGTCTAGCTCCTCGTTCACGGCCTTGATCTCAGCGAGGTCGGCCGGGTCATTGCGAAGCCGTTCGGCGTCACGGGCAGCTTGCGCGTACAGCCGGGCTGTGTACTGCGCGTGGATGAGCTCGCGAATCGCATCCGACAGGTTCCCGTCACCAGCAAGCTGGCGGAGTTCGGCCATCGTCTGCTCATTGGCGCGGAAGCTGATGGTCGTGGCTGTCATACGACCACTATAAGACAAGCAATAAGCACGGATTATGGCAATCCTGCCTCGAATGTCTGGGGCCCTTGATTTCCGGCGTTCGCATTACCTGATCGGACCCCGGTCAAGCCAGGTCCGCGAGCAGGGTGTCGAGGGAAAGTTCCTCCTCGATGCGAACATCGTGGCACGCCATGGCGGCCGCCAGACCCGGATCCCAGGGGGTGGCGACCGGCTCGCCGGCCAGCCGGGGCAGCCGCGTGGCGGCCTGCAGAGACAACACTGCCGTTGCCGCGGCCTCATAAGCGTCCCTGTCGTACCGCCACGGCTGCCAGTGCGACTGTCCCTGGCCCACTCGCTGACGAACCGCGCGGGCGATCCGGATACCGCCCCAGTCGAAATCGCCGTGGTAGCGGAACTCTGCGCCGCCCGCCCCCAAGAGGTCAAGCAACTGCCATCCGGCGGCGGATGGCTGGCCGCCGACGCAGACCAGTGGCGGGCAGCGGCTGCCAAGCTCGTCTGCGGCAGCCGCGATCACCACGGGATTTTCGCAGATCCGCACGAGTCCCGCTGATAGCGCTTCATCGTGGCAGCGCAGTTGCCTGAGGGTGAGCACCGCTGGCTGTCCGGTTTCCTGGTGCAGTGCCAGCACCTTGCCAAGAGCGGTGTGGGTGTCGCCGGGCAGGCCGAGGCAGAGCACCAGCGAGGAGAGGTCGTCAAGGTGAACGCCCACGCAGGCCCAGACTGTACGGCGGGAGTCCGCGCTCACGTCAGCCGCGAACGGAAGGCCGGCCAGCGCGCGGACCGCGGACACGGCAAGTGTCCCGGCCGGGCGGCCGTCGTCGAGGGCGTGCGCGTCGCCGCAGCATTCGGCAGCGAGCCGCCCGATCGGTATTCCCCGCGACGGCAGTCGTCGCAGCACTGCCGCCACCTGGTCAAGCAGCGCCAGGGCCTCATTAGGGGACGGGGCCAGGCGCCGCACGACGCCGGTTGCGTCGAGCCACCCCCGCCAGGCGGCTAGCTCGGTGCGGCCCGCCACGGCCTCGTCCAGCGGCGCGAACGCGGCCGCCCAGGCGGACGCCGTATCCGCCCGGTCGCGGTTGCGGTCCCGGAGCGGACCGCTCAGAAGCGCTACGGCCTCGGCCAGTCCGCCCGGCGCGGCACCGCTCTCGCGCAGGACCCGGTCCACCTCGGGCAGCGACACCGACAGCGACGTGCCAGAACGGGGCGGCCTGCCAGTCAGCCGTTCGACCCCCCGCCGCTGCTCTACGGTGGCCCCGGTAAGGGTCACGGTCCCGGTCAGCGGGCGCCCGGCCTCCAGCCGGTCTCGCGCCCGCTGGACCAGCCAAGCGGTGGGCTCGCCGCCGAGCAGGCGGTGCAGCCTGGTGCCGTCCTCCGCGGTGTCGGTCACACCGCCGCCCGGTCGGCCCTGCGGCGTTCCCGGCCGTCCCACCGCCACGGCGTGACCAGGACCGCGTCAACACCGTCCTGGCGGGCGAGATGGGAGATGCCAAGTCCGGGCACCTGCGGGTAGCAGCCCCACTCGCGCTCGCTGGTCATGACCACGTCCATGTCGAAGGTGGCGAGCAGGCCCAGGCACTTGGCGCGGGAGTCGTCGTCCACCCCGGCGAATGCCTCGTCGAGGGCGATCAGCCTCGGGGCGTGCGGGTTGCCGGCGGACTTGTAGTGCGACGAAGCCGCCGCGAACAGCGGAACCGATACCACCAGCGCGCGCTCGCCTCCCGAGGCGGGGCCGGTAGCGGGCCGCCAGTGCCCGTCCTGATACCGCTGGATCACGAACTCATGCCAGCCTCGGTAGTCAAGCGCCGAGGTCAGCGCCTCCGCCCAGCCGGCCGCCGGATTGTCCGCGTGCTCGGCGGCGATCCGCTGCTGCAGGAACGTCCCCACGAGCGCCCGGTCAGCGGCGGACCACGCGTCGATCGTCTGCCGGAGCTTGAGCCTGACCCGGTCGAGTCCCTCGGGCGCGTTCCTGGCCTGCTGCCAGATCAGCCGCAGCTTCATGCCGGTCGACGTCGGCCGCGATTCCAGTTCGTCGTTCATCTGCCTGACCTCGGCCTCGGCCCCTGAGATCAGCTCGTGCAGCGTTCCCGCCACCTCGTTGAGGAGGTGATTCTCCAGAATCTCCCGCTCTCGCGCCGACAACAGCGTGGTCCGCTGCTCCACCTCCGCCGCCAGCGCCTCGGCCAGCCCCGGCAGATCGTGGCTACGGCCCTGGAAGACCACGTCGATCACGATGATGCCCTCGCTCAGCGTCAGCCCCGCCGAGTGTCCATGCCTGGCCATCGCGTCCGCCAGCAGCTTGTGCTCCTCGGTCACCCGCTTCTGGATCCGGTCCCACGGCCCGTCCGCGTCGTCCACGGAGTCGAGTTCGGCGTTGACGGCGCGAGCCAGGACCACCGTCGGCGTCGCCGCCCATGGGTGCTCGACGTCGGGGATTTCCTGCGACGTTACCGCGACCCGCAGCAGCCCGGTGGCGGCGAACGCCTGGAACTCGCGCACCGCGTCGTCCCGCTGCCGCATGGCATCCTCGACGTCCGTCCGCAGCCGTCCGCGTTCCCCGTCCGCCTTGCCCCGCGCCTCGAGTGCGCCCTGTTCCCGCTGGCGGGCATCGCGCTGCGAAACCTTCAGCTGGCCGAGAGCAGCGCTCACCGCGGCGAGCCGCTGCTGCAGTTCTTCGACCGCCGTGCCGACGGTGGCAAGCAGCTCTTGGTGCGTCGTTGCCGCCACACCGGCGGTCTCCCGCGCCTCGGCGGCCCGCTCGCTCGCCTCAAGTAGCAGCTGCCGGCTATCGGCTAGTTCGGACTCCGCCTCAGCCGCGGCGCGGATCGCTATATGAGCCGCTTCGGCGGCCGGCCATAGCCCGGCCAGCGCTACCCGGTACGCCCCGACCCCCGCCCGGACGCCAGCCAGCTCGTCCGGGTCCGCAGGCAGCCGGACATCTTCCGCGAACTCCGCGACTCGTGCTCGCGCGGTCGCCAGCTCCTCTTGCCGCCGCTGACACGCGGCGACAGCCGTCGCGTGGTCGTCGCGGGCACGGGCAAGCGCCCTGCGCTCGACGGCGGCCCCGGTGTGAGCCTCGCGAACTTTGCCATCCGACGGCACCGTCCGGTGCTCCTCAGCAAGTAGCTCCTGCCGCGCCTCGATATCCGCCAGGTCCGCGTCAATTGATTCGATAGCGGTCTGCTCCTCGTGAAGCTCGTGCTCCAGCGACTGGATCCGCGCCCGCCGCGCGGCCTCGCGTGCTCCCTCGCCGATGAAGCTGGCCTGGTCCTTGTGCCAGGCGCCGCTCAGCACCCCGTTGGACCACCGCCCGTCCGTGGTCACCCAGGTCGTGCTGGTACCGGCGGTTCCGGGCTCACGTCCGATAGCTCTCAGGACGGACGCCACCGACTCTTCCCGCAAGGCTCCAGCCTGGAGGTCGTCGGGATCGATCGCAGGCACGAGCATGCTGGCGCTCGATGCCCCGGTCACCGGGGCAAGCCCGGAAACCACGATCACGTCCCCGTCAACGAGATCCCCGTCCGGGGTTACCCACGCGTCGAGAATCCCTGCCGCCTCCAGCGCCGCCTCTAGCCCCGCGCGTTCGCCATCGGACAGGCCTGGCGCGAAGTCAGTCACCTTCCACAGCGGTGCTCCGGAACGGCGATCGCGGACACCGGAGGCCCGCGTGTGCGGGACCGGCGGTGCGTCCTGGCCTCCCAGGCGCAGCCGGCCGATCTCCTCGCCGAGCTCGCCCGCCCGCGCGACACGCTGGGTCCGCTGAGCGCTGAGCTTCCCGGACATGTTCCCAAGTTCGGCGCCGGCCGCCCGGGCAGCGTCGTCGATGATCGCGGTGGCGGGATTCGCGCCCTCGCCGGTCACCCCCCAGCCCTCCAGTGCGGCGGTCAGCTCGTCGGGGTCGGCCACCCGCAGTTCCGCCAGGCTGCTCAGGTAGGAGCGGTAGGCGTCGAGGAGCAGCCGCATCCGTTCTGCCACTGCTTGATCCGCGGCCGTGATCCGGTCCGCCGCGGCCTGAACTTCAGCCGACAGCCTGTCTTCTTCAACCTGCGCCCAATGGAGCTTCCGTGCACGTTCACCGGACTCATCAAGCAACTTGCCTAGCTGCGCGGCCGCTTGGTCCTGCCGGTCGGCGATGGTCTGGGCATCGCGCCTGGTCCGGGTGAGTATGTCGGCCGCCTGTGCCCCGGCGGCATCCAGGTAAACAGCACTGCGATGCTGACCGCCGTCGGCCGGGGCGGCATCCCCGCTGGCGACATCGAGCGCCGCCACAGCCGTCCGGTGCTGCTGGGCGCAGTGTGCGTCGTCCGAGGCGACCGTGGCGTCACGCAGCACCTGGGCAAGTTTGTCCCGTCCGGCGCTGGCCTGATGAGCGGCTCGGGTCGCCTTGCCGTTGTATTTCTGGACCTGACCCGCCTGACGGTTCCGGTCGGACTCCCGGTCCCGCACCGCCTTCTCCTTGCGGTCGGCGTCCTGGCGGAGCTGCTCGAGCCGCTCGGCGTCGCGCATCGCCGGATCGGCCTGAAGCACGCCTTGGCGCGCTTCCAGTTCGGTGCGCTGTTCCTCCAGTTGCGTGAGCTCGCGCTGCGCTTCGTCCAGCTGCTGCTGAGCGGCGGTGAAGGCCTCCTCGGCGGTGGCGAGGTCCCGGCCGAGCCCTTCGTAGCGGCTCTGCGTTAGCCTCGGCCCGGCGGCCTTACGCTTGGCCGCCACCTTCGCGTACCGGCGGTAGTGGCCCAGGAACGCGGTCGCCGCCTCCTGAGCCTCGGCGAGGGAGCGCAGGGCGTCCCGCTCGTCATCCAGACCGCGGAACGCCTCGGCAACGGTCGTCACGAGGCTGGGGCTGAGCGGGGGCAGCGCCTCGGTGAGCGCCCTGGACAGCAGCTTCTCGTCCGGCTTCTTCGACAGCTGCGGCTGGCGCACTTGGACTAGCAGGTTGACCAGGGCCTCGTAGCGGTGCGGGCCGAGGCCGAACAGGTGTTCGTCGACCGCCCGGCGGTAGTCGGCCGCCCGGTCATACACGAACCCGTGCTGGCCGATCTCCTCCCGTAGCTTCTCCCTGGTGAGCGGGACACGGCTGTCGGGCAGTAGCTGCAGCTCGGCGCCGGGGCGCTGACTGGTGACGAAGAACCAGTGCCGTGCGATTCCACGCCCGGCGACCGCCTTCAGCCCGCAGCCGATCGTGCGAAACTCCTCGGTGCCGTCGGCGCCCCTGCGGCCGAACTCCAGCCAGGTGTAGCCGAGGCGCTCGGGGCTGGGGTGCTTGCCGCCGAGCAGGAGGTTCCACTCCATCCGCTTCTGCCGGTCGCCGTCCGGCTCCACCCGGTGCGGTGCGAGGTCGCCGTCGAGCAGGAACGGCAGCGTGAGGGCGAGCACCTTGGACTTGCCGGTTCCGTTGTTGCCGCGCAATAGCAGACGGCCGTCGTAGAACCAGAACTCCTCCTGGTCGTAGTAGAACATGTCGACCAGGCCTGCCCGCAGGGGCTTCCACCGCTCAGAAGATGGTGTCGGCAGCATCGGTCGTCGCCTTTCTAGTCTGGCTCGTTCCGGTCTTGGCCCCGGCCAGACTGCCGGGCTCTCGGATGGTGGGTTCGGCCAGGGCGAAGCGGGCGATGGCCTGGCTACGGATCACGGTGCCGGTGCCGGTGCCGGTGCCGGTGCCGGTGCCGTCGAGCATGGCCGCGAGGTCCACCTCGATGAGGCGCAGGGCGGTGAGCTTGTCCAGCGCGACCTTAAGCAGTCCGATCTCCGCGCCGGAATCAGTGACGCCCTTGCGCCAGTAGCTCGCGTGCGCCTGCGCCGCCTGCCGGACGAACGCGAGCAGCTCGGCCCGCGGCGCCCGCGCCCTGCCCGCCAGGTACTCGGCGACCAGCAGTGTGACGTGTCCGTCGGTGCGCTGCTCGGGCATCCGCACGTCGGTGAGCTCGTCGTCCGGGTCGACCATGGCGATGCCCTCGGCGCGTAGTTCCGGCAGCAGCCCGGTGGCCTCGCTGATCCGCCCGGTGATGTTGTGCCGCTGGGCGATCAGGTAGGCACGCTCGTCTTCGGCCAGCTCGTCGTAGTAAACGACCGGGTCATCGAGCAGCCGCCGGGTGAGCATTCTGCGCAGCGCCTGGTTGCGCAGTTCGTCGGTCTCAGCAACCGGCTCGGCGGTCAGTTCCGCGAGCGTTGCCTCGAACCCGCGGGCGCTGATGGTCGACGGGCCCCTGCTGCCGGTGAGCAGCAGGCCGAGTACCGGCCGGCGTACGTCGTACAGCACGTCGGCGCGGGCCGACAGGTACGCGTCCTCGTCTCCGGCGACCCGGCTGAGCACGCCCCAGGCGAGCAGCAGCCGGACCACGGCCACGAGGTCGGCGCGGTCGCTTCTGCTGTCCAGGGTCAGCGTGAACCCGGTAGCCGCCAGGCCGGGTTCGGCGGCGGCGGTGAGCATGTCGTCGGCGAGGCTGCCGAGCGTGGTCTGCGCGTCGGCGCGGGCGAGCGCGGACAAGGCCAGGCAGAGAGCGACGTACCGGCGGCGGCTGAACGGCTCCCTGTTGTGTCCGCGAGCGGGATGGGTAGCGTCGGAAGCCAGCGGGGCGGTCTTGAACAGCCGGGCCGTCTCCGCGTCTGCGGCCAGCCGCCAGCCGGTCTCCCTGCGCAGCCAGCCGCTGAGCGCCGGCAGGTGCCGCCGGACCAGTATGAGCGACTCGGCGTCCTCGGCGGCGACAAGCAGCGGCTTGGCGAGCAGGGCGCGGAGGGCGGCCTGGCGCTGCGCCTGTTCCTCGGCGGGGATCACGGCACCAGGTCCGTGATCTCGATGACGTGCTCGGGACCGGTGAGCACCCCGTCCTCGGTCTTGATCGCGGCCGTGCCACCGTCTGGGACCAGGCGCAGCCGCACCTCCAGGCTGCCGTCGCTAGTGACGGTCTTCACCTCGGTGTCGCCGGGCGCGCGGGCCGCGAGCGCGTCACCGAGCAAGCTGAGGAAGAGGCGGAACGCCCTCGGGTCGAGCACGTCCAGGTCGGACAGCAGCGCCGGCCCGCTGGTGCGCAGCCGCCGTCGTGCCTCGGTGGTCTGCGCGGCCTCATGCTCGGCCTGGCAGCGCAGCAGTTCCTTGGCCGCGGAGCGGTCCTTCACCTGAGTGGGCTTGCCGCGCCGCTCGTAGCTCCCGGTCTTCCTGAGCTGCGGCGAAATCCGGATCGGCGGGGCCTCGCCCCACGGCGTCCCGGCCGCCACATTTTCCCACTCGTCCGCGGTGTCGCCGGTCACGGACAGGTGCCGGGCGGGGGACAGGCCGAACGCAGCCCGCCACAGCCGGTGAGCCGCCGCGTCGTCCGGTGCCTCAGCGAACCACCGGGCGAGCGTAGCGAAGTCCGCCGATCTGTCCGACCGGCCTGAACGCCGCTCGTTAAGCAGGCCAACCGTGTCAACGAGCTGCTTGATCGCGGTCACCGCAGCCTGCCGCAGCAGCCTGGCCTGGGATGGATGCCCCGTGTCCCGCGAGGTGAACCAGTCGTCCAGGCCGCGCCACCGATTTCGCCACGCGTCGAGTGCCTGCTCTTCCGCGTCGGCCAGCGCTGCTGCCGCGTCCGCCCCTTCGGGGGCCGCGTCGGCGGCCTCACGCCTGGCGGCGACCGCCAGCAGTCGCTCGTGACCCGCGGCTTCCAGGTCACCTAGCAGGACCGCGATCTTGGCACCGGAGTTGGCGAGGTCGGCGATGAACCGGTTGATGTAGTCGATCAGCCGTTCCTTGTACGCGATGAAGCCGTCGACGTCTCCGTCGGAGAAGTCGATCGCGCGCCGCAACGCGGACATGAATGCCTGTGCGTTATCCGCCAGTGAAGAAAACCGCTCCGCCACAGATAGCAGCGGCAGGTGAATCTTGGCCGGATCGGGATCACTCTCCCGGGCCAGCACGAGCAGCGCCTGGAGCTGGCCGGCGATGTCGGCCAGGGCGACCGACTGGAGCTGGCCCCGTCGGCCGATCGCCTCCTCGTAGAACGAGATCGCCTGCTCGGCCGCGTGCCCTTCGGCCGTGAGCTGGTATAGCGACCGCTTACGGTGAAAGTCCTCCACCGTGGTGACGCGGCTGGTGTCGACGTCAGCCCGCAGGTTGCCCCACTTGACCAGCTGCTCCAGCGCCTCAGTCAGCTGGTCATCGGCATCGACCCGCAGCTCTGCGGCGACGTCCTCCGGGCGCAGGTGCACAATGAAACGCTCCTTCGCCCGCGCGAAGACCCGGAGCAAGCGTCGGTAATGTTCGGCGTGCGGAACACCGAGATGAGTGAAAGGCTGCGCCGCCACCGGAACGGCGCCCTGCGGCTTCCCCGGCCCGGCCGCCGACGAGCGCACTTCGTCAGCCACGCGTACATCGTGCCGCATGCCACCGACAAAATGCGTTGGGTTGCGCTACGGCGCTACTGCCAGGCCCCGCGCGATGGCGGACAACCAATCAGACAGCCCGAAGATCACCCCCGGCGCGCGCCCAGGATGGCCAATTCGGCCGCGGTCGCTTACCGTCAGCCACGGGCAACCCCGAACGACAGCGGAAGCTCGCGGATGCAGTCGGCCAGGCAGCCCCGCACGGCTTTCGGCATAACAGGTAGGTCATCTGGCCCGGAAGTGGCACGAAGCCCGCGATCCTGCTGGTCGCGGCTCAGCTCACCAACAGGTTCTCTTCGTGATCGGCCTCTTCATTGCCGACGATGACGTGGAACCGCACGCCCATGGCGTTCCCGAGCCTGCGCAGGGTCTCGATGTCAGGCACGCCGCCGCCCAGTTCGATGCGCGAGAGGGCGGGCTGGCTGATTCCCGCTCGCTCGGCTACTTCCTTCTGGGTGAGGTTCCGACTCCTGCGGATGGCCCGGAGCTGGTCGCCCAGCCGCAGATCCCGGCCTGCCTGCTCGTACTCGGGGTGCTCGCCGGCGTCACCGGTCTCCGCGAGGCGCCTGGCCTGGAGGGTCTTCCACCGGCTGTGCCCGGCCATCATGCGTTCCTTTCGAACCGGCACACCGCCGGTGGCGAGAAAGTCATCGACGTTCCGCATGACCCGCTGGTAGTGGCTGTACAGCAGATCGAGCAGCCATGCCTCCACCTCCAGCTCTAGGTCGATCTCGTACTTACCATCAATGATATATTCCATTGATGGTAAGTCAGGTCGTCCCGGAAAGGAAATCGCCGCGCCGAACATCCCGTTGCCGACGATCAGGAAATCCACGACGGCATCATTCCCTGACCCCGGAGGGGGGCAACCGGATGCTCTGCGCTGATACAGGCGAGGCGAGACCGCCCTGATCAGCCGGAGCCGCCGGTGACGATCCGAAGGACGCCCGCCGTCTCGGCGGGCGTCCTTGGCTACGGGTTTCCGGGAATTTGTCGCAAGCGGAATCTACGCGACCAGTTCACCGTCGACGCACCCGCGGACCCTCGCGAGCTGCTGGCCCGCAAGGGTCACGATAGCGCTCGGGCCGTGCTGATCTACCTGCACTCATCTGCCGAACGGCAGCGTGTCCTGGCCAACGAGGTCGGCAGGAACGCCAAGACCGCACTCAGCAAGCCCAAACGTTCTGGCACGCGGAAGGCAGGCAACGAAAGCTGAGGCGCATCTTCGACTCGAGTCGTGCGCCGGCTTCCGATGTCGCTGACCGGCTGCCCGGGATCTTCGAGGACCATGACCTCGCCGGTCCGGAAGACGACGCGCTTCAGGGGATGGCCCGCTCGATGCGGCAGAACGGCGCTCGTAGCCGCCGGGCTCGTGCAGGCTCACAGCCGGGATCTCAGCACGTCGACCTCGCAGCCTGGCGAGGACGGGTCGAAGCCGTGCTCGACCAGCCAGCGGACCGCCCGCAGGCTTCGCAGCGACCACCACGCGCGGATCACGTCGAGGTCGACGTCGGTACCGTCAGCCGGCGACGACGTCGCCAAGGTGCTCCTGGTGTCCGAGCGTCAAGCTGGCGAGGTCGTACAGGGCATCGCCCTGGCCCGCCTCGGACCAGTCGACCACGCCGGTGATCTCGTCACCGTCGACGAACACGTGGGCGACCTGCAGGTCGCCGTGCGTGAACACCGGTGTCCACGGCCGGAGCGCAGCCTCGGCTCCTAATAAGACTTAACGGGTCGGCCGTCCGGCAAACTCGGTCGAAGGTGGCCGCCGGCAGGTGAGCACTGATTGCTCCCGGGCTTCGAGCCCTGTGCAAAGATCGTGCCCCTGCCGGTTGCCGGGAGAGTTGATCGCTGCTGGGATGTCGTGCCCGCCGGGTGGCGTGAGCACTGTGTTATTAGGTTGCTGATTGTTCTCCCGCTGGCTGCTGACGGAATTCGACATCGTTGACGGGAGTGCCGGTGCGGCTGTTCGTGGGTGATGACTGGGCCGAGGATCATCACGACATCGAGGTGATGGACGAGGCCGGCAAGGTGCTGGCGAAGCGGCGGCTGCCCGAGGGGGTGGCCGGGATGACGCAGCTGCATGCGCTGATCGGCCGGTTCCTGCCGGAGGACGCGGATGACGCGGAGGTGGTGACCGGGATCGAGACCGACCGGGGCCCGTGGGTTGCGGCGCTGATCGCGGCCGGGTACACGGTGTTCCCGGTGAACCCGCTGCAGGCGTCCCGGTACCGGGAACGGCACGGCGTGTCCGGGGCCAAGAGCGACGGCGGGGACGCGCACATGCTGGCGGACATGGTGCGCACCGACTCCCACCAGCTGCGCCCGGCGGCCGGGGACACCCCGGAAGCCGAGGCCATCAAGGTGGTGGCCCGGACGCACAAGACGCTGATCTGGGACCGCACTCGCGCGGTGCAGCGGCTGCGGCACCAGCTGCGCGAGTACTTCCCGGCCGCGCTGGAGGCGT